>NZ_JARLUO010000001.1:0-1470215 GCF_037162255.1 Photobacterium sp. Hal280 | reverse complement strand
ATTTCTTACGCGCTTTTCATTCAGGAGCAAGTACAATCTAACTTTACCCCTTTCATCCACAAATCAAACACTAACATCATTAAAAACAGGGACCGGTATCCAACCCCATTTTTAAACACGCTCCCCAGAAGTGTAATCATTACAAACTCATTCCCAGCCAAACGCCGAAATGCTGATTATAACTCAGCACCTGTTATGTTCTCTGACGCACATTTGAAGTACCAAATTCCGCTCATTTCAGGACAAATTGGCTTTGGAGATTTTTTGACGCTTGACGACCAATGGTCCGAAAGCGGTGGCCCAGCCTATGTTATAGCCTTGCATCCAACATATATTGAGCAAGCTGATCAATGTATGTATGTGAAACACTGCAATTCTGTTTCTGGTAGTAGTACTCAAGCAAACCCAGCAGCTAAGTTTCGAGAAGCGCTTGATGCACTGATAGCTTTTGCAAGCAACACACCCTCCGTTGATAAACAAACGCTAGGATATCAGGGTTTTGTAGGATTGCAGAGTAAACCCTATCCCAACTTAGGTGTGCCGAAAAAGTACAGTATGATGCATCACATGGAAACAATTTCTAAGTTCTTATAATTTCAAAGCCGCTACAGCGGCTTTTTTTCTAAGAGCACCTAAGATTTCATTACATTGTTTATCTGTTTAACTTAGAAGCTACTTTGCAATTATCATCGAGGCTGAGCATAGTTCTGCGTCAGAGTCATCCCCCTCCCCACCCAAGATTTAACATTTTCCCTCATGTTGAAATACCGCTATCCATGCTACATTGGCGGCCTGTTTGTGATTTATGGCAGCACTATTTTTCATGCTTACTGAATGGTTTACTTCTCACAATATTAATGTTGATCAACTGATTGATCTCGGCGAGGCGCTGGGGTTGATCGCCGGTATCTCTGTCGTGATTCATTTCATCCTGCACCGCGGTGTGATTCTGTGGCTGAACCGGTTCACCGGGCACAGCGAAACGCTCTGGCATCAGGCTGTGTTTGGCAAAAAGCTCTTCAGCCGGTTTGCCTTGCTGATTCAGGGCATTGTGATTGCGGTGCAAACCCAGTTGTGGCTGTCTGCTGACAGTGCCGTGTATGAAATTTTGCAAACCTTCACGTCGCTCTGGATTGTGCTGTACAGCTTGCTGACACTCTATGCAGTGCTGGGTGTGATTGAAGTGCTGTTAAGCCGGACGCAGGCTGGCCGCAATATGCCATTGCGAGGCATTTCGCAGAGTCTGAAAATCATCTTTTTTGTGGTTGCAGCCCTGCTGAGTACCTCGATCTTGATCGGCAAATCTCCGGTCATACTGCTCAGTGGTCTGGGTGCGATGACCGCGGTGATCATGCTGGTGTTTAAAGATCCAATTCTGGGGCTGGTGGCAGGAATCCAGTTATCCGCCAATAAAATGCTCAGTGTGGGCGACTGGCTGGAAATGCCGAAATATGGTGCCGACGGTGATGTGATTGATATCAGTCTGACCACAGTAAAAGTGCAGAACTGGGATAAAACCATTACCACGATTCCGACCTACGCGCTGATTTCTGACTCGTTTAAAAACTGGAAAGGCATGCAGCAGTCAGGCGGGCGCCGTATTAAGCGCAGCGTGCTGATTGACGCCACCAGCGTACATTTTCTGGCCGATAACGAGATTCGCTATCTGGAAAAAGCCCAGCTGCTTGAGCCTTATCTCAAGCATAAAGTGGCAGAGATCACTCAGTACAACGAGCAAAAGAAGTCGGATTTAGGCTGCCGCATCAATGGGCGCCGCTTAACCAACCTTGGCAGTTTCCGTGCGTATCTGGAACGCTATCTTCGCCAGCATCCGAATATTCATCAACACATGACCTTGATGGTGCGCCAGCTGCCGCCTTCACACGAAGGGATATCGCTGGAAATTTACTGCTTTACCAACACCACGGTCTGGGTGGAATACGAGCAGATTCAGTCGGATATTTTTGATCACCTGTATGCCGTACTGCCCGAGTTCGGATTGCGCGTCTCGCAAGCGCCGACCGGCAGTGATTTTCGCGAATGGCATGATGCCAGAAGCTCGGCCACACCGCAGGGTATTGCATCCGTTACGCGATCCGCGCAGGTAGCTGAACCGATGAAGATAAACTAAAAATCCGCTAGTTAGTCAGGGCAGACTGAATCCGTCTGTCCTGCTAACATCTAAAGTGTCTGTCCCGTTAATTTCCGGCATCAGAACTACGCTGAATAATTCGGCCTGCTTCACTAAATTCAGATCAAAGAACAGCCACTCAAATCACCTGTGATAGCCTGAACCGTCTAATTTTTTGGAGAGCAATGATGGCTAAATTTTTATTTCTCGCACTGCCATTTTTTATCGTCTTTCAAGTACATGCTGAAGCTGGTAACGCGCACGCTGGTTATACGAAAATAGATGAAGTGGATGGCAAGATGGTCAGTTACTTTAATTTTCGTGCCGAAAATGTTACTGAAAACCGGGCCATTACCTCTTTTTATCCGCTCTCCATTCAAAGCTTTTCAAATGTCTCTCAGCGAAGAAAAAGCCTTGCTGTGATTGCAGAGAATCTCTCTCAGACGGCGTCCAATGATTATTTATTGCAGTTCAGCAACGACGAGATCGATGGCGACATCCTGTTTTTCTTAACCTATAGCTTGGGTATTCTGAGTACCCGGGAAGAATTAGTTCAGGGTGTGACACTCACATCCAATGATGCCTTCAGGGTGAAAGCAAAGCTGAATGAAACCTATCAGCGGGTGTCTGAAAAATTAACGGCGAGAAATTTTCTCTCGTCCCTGACCCGATCAAAATCAGGCAACCTGGCGGTCTATTTCGACTGGGAAGGCGATTGCAGTCAGATGGCGCCCAAAACCACAGCGACAATTCCGGTGAATGACGTCGCGGTGAATATGACCGTTTGGTGTGATGCTGAATCAAACGCACTGACTGCCACACCCAATTCACGGGAAGGCTTGCAGTCTGTCTATGACATCTTCTCGATGAACGAATGGGCCACGATACAATTGCCGCAAACACAGCATGAGGTCAGATTCTGGGTGGCTGGATTCCAGCAAAGCTGGGCATCGGCAAATCAGAAAGACCTGTAACCTGAACCGGGACAGACGAGATAACCTGTCTGTCCCGACAATCTTACTGCTCAATGACCACCACAGTACCTACAAAAGTGCCTGTCCCGTTACTTTGCCTGTCTTTTCAATCGCCCGATGGTCTGAGGCGCGGCGCTTTCAAGTCACTCCAGACACCTGCGCCACGTTTCGCCGGCACAGCCTGCAGTGTTTTATTGTCCTGCTGGGCCTGATACGTAAACAGCTGACACTTAGGTAATGGCTGTGCTGTACACATCTGGCCGACTTTATCCCAAGTATCTGCTGCCTGAGGCTGCTGTTTACGGAAACTGGTGTAGTTCTGACTGACAATGGGGGCTTTCGCGGTTTGTGAATCCCCGGAAAAATAGAAAGACTGCGGATGTCTGTACCATTCGCCGGTCGCAGCGTCTGGCGACAGCGCTTGATTGAACGCATAACCAAACAAGATCGGCTCCGGTCCTTGCAGAGTCAGTGCATAGGCCTGTACTGATCCATTCAGCAACGCGCTCCGGTTCGCGCTATAAGGTAAGTGCTTGATAAAATCCCGTCGCGGCGGATGATTTTGCGGCGAGAACAAACAGCACTCCGGCATATCGGCCGGCCTATCTTCCGGATAAGTCAGGAAATACGCCTTATTTCCCAAAGACACAAACGAGCAGGAATAATTGTTATTTTCTATCGGGAAAATGGGCAGGCAGTATTTGTGGTAATGCTCCATCATCGCCCCTTCGCCATCACCGTCTGCCGGTTTGTATGTGCTGTCGTAATACGTCGTGCCGTACGACACCGTATAATCCTGCGGGCTCAGCGTAGAAGGCGGATTGGTGTAAGGCGGCGGGTTATCCGCATAGTTCTGAAACACCCGGAACATGGTCCAGTCGCTGATCCAGTATTCCGGATACTGAGGATCACTCGGATCGCCCGCCTGTCGCTGTGGCAGGCATTTAGACGCAGGCTGACAGCCAAAATCGTTATGCACACCCATAGTAAAAAACACATCCGGGGCATCATCCTTGTCGGCAGCATAAACAACGCTACTTACGATTCCTGCAACTAAAACACCGAAAACCCGGCCGCCAAGCAGCAATTCCCTTCTTTTTCTATCCATTGATAAATTCATGGTTTCGCTCCCTGAATCCGGCGGATTAACCCCAGCCGATTACGCTGCGGATCAGCAAACATGGCAATCGACACCAGTTCATCCCCTAAGGGCACAGTGACTTCCGGCATGATCACTTCACCACCCATCAGGCCAATTTTCTCTAAGCTGCGCGCTATATCGTCCACCCAGATATAAAAACCGGCGTACGCATGAAATCCGGGCTTAGCGTTGATTTTTGCAATGCCGCCGCTCAGGGTCGTCTTCTGTCCGGTACTGATGGTATAAAAAGGCGCTTCCGAAGTGCCCGTCCGCGCAACTGTCCAGTCAAACAAGGGCTGATAAAAGCGCGCGACTAATGCTTCAGGGTTCGCGGTCACGATTTCATTGAAATCAAAGGGTGAGCCGGGAAGCGGAACCACTTGCCCGGCTCGGGTCACAGGCTCCATTACACCGAAGTGGTTTCCCTGCGGATCGCAGAGCACCGCCAAGCGGTACTGCCATTCACCGAGCGAAGAAGCCGTTGCGGGCATCACGATCTGAGCGTCAAGAGCAACGGCTTTTGGCAAAAAGGCATCAATATCCTTCACCTGAATATAAAACAGCGTATTCTGAGAAAACCCCGGCTTGTCCGAGGTTTTTGTCAGCAAACCAACCGGCGCACAGCCCGGTGTGGAGGAACGGATAGCATACAGTGTTCCCTGATCATCAATACGCTGAAACTGCCAGCCAAAGACCTCGCCATAAAAATGGCTGAGGTCAAAAGGTGCTGGCGTGACAATCTCGTGGAAAACAAACGGATTCGTCATACACCAGCCTCATACATTGGTTGCGACATACTGAAATGGCGGTGCGGCAAATTCACCATTGCCTAGATCGATCGTGACCATTTTCTGTACACTTAATCGCAGTTCATACATCAGCCCCATAGCATGATCTAGCTGCTGCGGCTCACCGTTAAAAGTATGATGCAGTGAATTCAGTAAAGACGAGTAAGTGTAATTGGTTTGATCCGCGTAGCGCCGGGCCACACTGCCCTCTGGGTAGTCCTGCGCCTTGGCATTATGCCGCAGGTTATACACATCCTCTGGATTTAATGGCACAGGTTCGCCGCTGAATGACCAGCCAACCGGCGAGCAGGCATCTTTGATCAGACGCTTGCCATAATAAATTTCGGCAAAACGGTAATAATGCGCCAGTTCGCCTTCTTCATCTGTCGGCGATTTACTGCTGCCCTCACCCTGTTCAACAATCAGTTGGAGTGCGCGGCAGGCGGTGTCCACATTCGTCACAGCCCACAACTCATCTGCCGGAAACCATTTGGTGTCAGCCAGCTGGCGGCTGGGATCGCCAGTAAAAATACCCTCGCCCAATTGCACGATTTTGTCGATGATCGCCTGGTAAAACTCACCAATCGTGGCGTAATTGGCATCCGCCTGCAGCAAACTGGTAACAGGAATATCAATGGGGTTTTCCGGCTCTTCAATCGCCATGAACACGGTTTTCACCTGCTCTTTCGTCAAAGGTGCCAGGGTGGCAATTAACCCTCTGTCTTCACCCACACCCATAGGTAAAGGTCCGGGAAACGTCGGGACGAAATCCGGCTTGTTGATTTGCGGCGCACCACCAATTGCATTGAGCACATTGCAGGCGATACTCATGTGCAGCATTTCTTCGATCACGACACTGCGGACTATATTACCGGCTTCGACATTCTGCGCCTGTTTCAGCGAAAACATCCCGGTCAGATACACAGGCACAGTGGCGTGTTCAAGCTCGATCGCGCTTTGCAGATACTCACGTAATTCGCTCACTTCGGAAATATCATGAATTTTATCAATGATTTGTCTTTTGAGTTTCAACATGTTTGTACCCGCCCTTAATCTTGTTGAGTGAAGTTGCGACGATACTGCTCCGCAGCTAGTTCTTTTGAACCTTTGATGTCTTGTGATGATTCCGCTTCCAGGCTGGCTTTGGCCAGTGGCGAGCTTATTTCACATGAAGCACAAGGCTCAATCGGTAAAGGCGCGTCGTTCTGTCCTCTGCGCAGCAGGTAATTGCCGTTGGCATCCTGCTCGCACAGCCACTTGAGCACCATTTGTCGCTTCGGCTCGGAAAGATCACGGGTGACGGGCATATAATTCGGATCGTTCTGCTCGCGGGAGAAAGCCAGTTCCAGCAGGTTGCGGAATCTCACCATGGAATCGTAACTGCTGAGATTGACCAGCATCCGCCCCATGATCGGGTACAGGTTGTTGTACTGACTCATAATAGGCTTGATGTCATCCCAGGTGGGTTTGTCGGGCACGGTAAATTTGTCGAATACCAGATTCGCAATGAAATCAAACATCTGCTGGATGTAATCCGGATCACTCACTGGCGTATAACTGAGCAAATACACCTGGCCGTCGATATACTCTCTGGGATTGCCCGGCGCCGAAACGCTGTAACCGTAATGCGCCTTGCCGTGTGAGTCGGTGGCGACTGTCTGGCCAAGTGAAATGGCTGACGCCGGAATGTTAATCACAGGAATCGGCACATCTGCTGGTTGCGGGCCGCCGCCGCCCATCCCTTTTGCCGGGGGCTGCAGCGTCACGGCAATCTTTTCTCCGACGGCAGGAATGCCATATCGGGACGCGTACAGATCAACCGACACAGGCACAGCCGGATTTAACCGGTGAACCACCTGATCGGCCCGCACCAGCAGTCCTTGCGCAGTTTCCCGGATCAGTACACCGTTATTGTTCGTGCTCAGCAAGGCCAGCGGCTGGTTCTGTATTTTCTGAAGCAGGGTCGGGTCAATATCAGTGACATTGAACAGCGCCCCTTCGGCGTTGAGCCAGTCCGGCGTCAGATAAGGGATCGCACCGCCAATCGGGGTAAACTGGTTACCAGAGATCAGCTGGGTGTCCCCTTCTTTGATGTTCTCAAAAGGCGGCTCTAAGACCACCAGTTGCATCTTACCGAGATCAACAAAGGCGCCGTTATTACCCGACAGCGGTAACGCATTACTGAAGTCAACACACAGGTTGCGGTTGGCTGCATCCACCTGGGCATTAAAGAAGTTAATGTTTTGTTTTGTACTGTCACCGTTGGCTGGCGCAAAACGACGCCCGAGCACAAAGGTATCCGGCTCAAAATCTAATGCCGGTCCAATCACCCCGCTGACACGACCAATGGTAAAGTCCGGATTCTTATGATCCATGTTGTAGCTGTACAGCATCATGCGGACAGAGAGTTTTCCAACCTGCTCTGTCATGGCTTTCAGCTGCTGAAGAAAGGGGGAATGGCTGGTATCAACCCAACTCAGATCCTCCAGCACCGACTGATAAATCGCTGTGGCAGCCTGATCGCCGGCACCGCCGCCCTGCTGCCTGCCAAACAGAATGTCACGAAATGGCGCAGGCAAAAATCGGCCTGCCACGAATTCTGGCGTCTTGCCGTCCGTCAGCCGCATGGTCAGTCCCCAGATTTCAGAGACCATCTGCATTTGCGGATCCAAATCCACCATTTTGGCACTGACCAGATCATTAGAACCGCCCAGCAGCATACCGATCACCGGATCTTTGGCCGGATTACTGGTGGTTGTGCCGTCCTGATAGCCGACTTGTGTCACGCGGCAGTCGATCAAACGAAACGCACCGGAACCACAGGGGTTCCACCAGCCATTGGTCGCACCCGGCCCGTACTCCTGATACTCGGGGACGAACTTGTCGACATCGAAATGACGCACATCGTTATTGACGGTTGATACGTCCGACTGAAACCGACCGGAAAACACCATCCGCAAGTTATTTAAGTAGCTCATATTGCCTCGCTATTGAAAGTGCTGTTGCAACAGACCACAAACTTGCTGCATGGGTAGACAATCCGGCTGATTCAACCGGTCTAACATCTGCTTATTATTGGTTATGAAAATCGGGCCATCTTCCGGTCGTTCGGCCAGGCGGCCGTGACTGCCTTTCACCAGGGAAGGATCCAGAGGAATGACGTCCATCAGCATGCGCTGCCCGAGTTTTTTCTGGAGCAACCGGGCGGCGATTTTCAGTTTGACGAATTGAATTGTAGGGTCGACAAACAGTTCTGCCGGGTCGTAGCCCGGTTTGCGGTGAATATCCACGGTACGGGCAAAATCAGGCGCTTTGCTGTCCTCCAGCCAGTAGTAATAATTAAACCAGCAGCCCGGCTCGGCAATCAGCACCAGCTCACCCGCTCGCGGATGTGCAAGGCCATACGCTTGCTGACCGCGGTCATCAAGCACCTGCTCAATACCAGGCTGCGCCTGCAGCAGAGATTTCACGGCAGAAAGGTCTGCCGGATCTTTGATATACACATGTGCAACCTGATGATCCGCTACGGCAAAAGCGCGGCTGCTGCCGCAATCGAGCAATTCCCAGCCCAGTGACTCGCGAACGCGCAGTAAACCGGCTTCGCGTAACACCCGATTGACAGACACTGACTGAGTGACCTGCGTAATCCCGTATTCAGAGACCACCATGACATCGGCGCCCTGCTCACGGGCAAAATCAAGCAAACGTCCGGCTTCGTGATCGATCATCGCCAGATCCCTGGCTATTTCCGGTGAATCCGGCCCTAAACGCTGCAAGTTGTAGTCGAGATGGGGTAAATACACCAATTGGAGATGCGGGTGATTCATGGTGAATTCGAGCATGGCGCAATCGACAATCCAGCGGCTGGATCGGATATCGGCCGTCGGTCCCCAGAAATTAAAAAAGGAAACGTACCGACCTTGGCTTCGATCTCCCGATGCAACTGCGCCGGCTCAGAGTACAGACCGAGAATTTTGCGGCCATCGGCCGGGTAATGCGGACGCGGCGTGATCGCATGATCGACATCCGCGTACATGTTGTACCACCAGAACAGTTGTGAGCACCGCAAACCGGGATTGTCCCGTTTGATCTTGTGCCAGATTTTCTCGCCCTGAATCAGTTGATTCGGTTGCAGCCAGAATTTGACTTCTGCCAGTTCTCGAAAATACCAGCCGTTGCCAACAATGCCGTGCTCTGCAGGCAACAAACCGGTCAGCATGGTGGCCTGCGCTGTTGCCGTCACCGCAGGAAACACCCCTTGCATGGGTAACATGATGCCGTCATTGACCAGCGCATTCAGCTGAGGGGTGTGCTCACCGAGCAAAGCAGGCGTCAGTCCGACAATGTTGATCACAATTAAGGGCTTAGCCATGAATTAACAGCCCCCGGTCAGCCAGTTGCTGTTCCAGCCAGTTCAATTCACCGGCAATGCCCTCAATCAGGGCATCATCATCCTGAGGCTGCAACGCTGCGGGCAACACATCCCAGGTGTAGGTTTCGACTTCCAGGCAGGGTTTCGACACCTTCTGATAATCGGCCAGATACTGAAAAACACCGTTGAGTGAGGCGTGCAAGGGCTTGATCGCCGGGTGTGTACAGGATGAAAAACTGAGCGGTATATGAAAATGGACCCGCCAGCTTGATGTGTCGTTCAGTTCGCTTTGCGCCATATACATTGACGCCAGCGCCTCAGACAAATCCGATACAGCCATGATTTGCCCGTCTGGATGACGGGCCTTGACCTGATGCAGATAACGCGCTTCGGCAAATTCAGACAACATATCGTGCACATCTGACACGGGATCGCGCAAACTTTGCGTATCCACTTCAAACGCATTAGAGATCTGGATCTTTCCCAGGGTGATGCCAGCTTCAGTGATCCGGCGTAAGGCATCATAGGTATCTTCATACATCACGCCCTGATGGCACACATCAAAACACACGCCCAAATGTACCGGATAACCGCCATTAGCGGCTGTCAGCGCCGAGAAAAACGCGATCAACTGCGATGTGGTTTCAAGCACACAGTCGGGCTCCATCTCCAGACACACCAGGATGTGCTTGCCCTCCAATTCCTTCAGCACAGCCAGTTCGGCATTGAGCCGTAACAGCTGTTCAATACTCTTGTGCTGCTTTTCCTCATTCCACGGGTGCCGGTAACCTAAGGGCAAGGTTGAAATCGTTCCCTCCGCCACGGACGAAGGCAGGCAACTGGCCAGAATGACCGCTAACTGACAGGTATATTTCAGCCGCTCAGGATCGCTCCAGTCTGGCAGATACACCGCCTCCTTCACCTTACTCTGATGAAAGTTTCCATAGGGAAATCCGTTCAGGCTGGTCAGTACAACACCGTGACGCTGAAGAGTTTCTCTGAACGCTTTTAACAATTCAGGCGACTGTAACGTACTGGCAGCAGCGGCACTGAGCCAAAGGCCGCTTGCCATCTCTGACAATGAGCGCCTGGCCATCACACGTGAAAAATACCGCGCCAGATTCTCTTCAACATCGGCCAGTTGCTCGCCTGGATGGAGATTGCTGCAATAAGTCAATTCACTCCGTCGCCACATATGCACACCACTCCTTGTGATTTGATTTCTGGGACTGCAGTCAGCTTTCGACTACAGGTGTTTGCCCGCGCAGCGCCGAATTGGACTCCCACAGTTTTGTCTGATCCACACTGATAGGTACACTGACCTCTTCTTTGCTGATACGGCCGCTTTGCGCAAAGAAATCTATCGGGTTATCAAACAGCACTTGGGTGATGTCCGCATCGCTGTAACCCGCCTGCCGCATCGCTGCACCTGTTTTTGGTACTTTGAGCGGATCGCTGCATCCCCAGTCTGCGGCACTGTTCACCACCATTTTTTCCAGCCCGTATTCTTTGAGCAGTGCCACCATACGTTGTTCAGACATCTTGGTATTGGGATAAATGGAGTGGCCGCGCCAGCAGTCGGTTTCCATCACCAGAGGGAGCGTCTGCTCATTCAGATGATCAATAATGACCATGTGTTCAGGAATACCCACTTCGCGGATCAAGGCAATGGTGCGCTTCGTTCCGCCGATTTTGTCTCTGTGCGGAGTGTGGACCAGAACCGGCAGTTCAAACTCCATCGCGAGCTGCATTTGTTCCGCCATGAACAGCTCTTCTTCCGGCGTAATATCGTCGTAGCCGATCTCGCCGACTGCAACCACACCGTCTTTTGCCAGAAAGCGTGGCAGCACCGCCATGACCTCGTTCGCCAGTCCCAGATCGTTGGCTTCTTTGGGATTCAGCCCCATAGTGCAGTAATGATGGATACCAAACTGGCTGGCCCTGAACCTTTCCCAGCCTAACAAGGTGTCAAAATAATCAATGAAACTGCCCACAGAAGTCCGAGGCTGTCCCTGCCAGAAAGCCGGCTCAATAACACCGACAATACCGGCGGCGTACATACGCTGATAATCGTCCGTGGTGCGTGACACCATGTGAATGTGCGGATCAAAATATTTCATGATTGAAGTACCCGGTGAGTGAAGAAAGCGATTGAGAGTGGCCAAAGCGAGACGCGGTCAGAAGATGGTCAATCAGTTGTTGAACCTCGCTGGTCAGCGACGATGAATGCCTTGCTGAAAGCCTTTGCCAGAAAGCATCCGGACAATCCTGTGCACCATTATTAGCCAGTGCCAGTAAGGTGTAATACTGATGCGCATCAGACTCGGAAAAGACAAAACCCAGATAGGTATCTTTACTACTGTCTGACAAATACCGAAAGCGCATACCCAGCCAGACAGACTCTGGTACATCGCGATCAGCCAGCAGCCTTTCCTGCACCAGATCCGCACACAGTTGTGTCAGTTCAGCCGACTGACGCAGTGGCAACCCTCTGACTGAGTCAATATTCAAATCAAGAAACAGCGCCTTGAGCACTAACTGATGAAACGCCCGCTCGTTGAAATACTTCACCGGGTAGGCGTTATTGAGCGCCAGTGCCGCAAACAGATTCACATCATTGGTACGGGCTGTTTCGTGCGCAATCCGGTTCAGTTCGTGATGACTGGACAGCCAGTCCAGTGCCCTGACCACGACAATCTTCTCGTTTTCGTCAAACTGACGATAAGCAGAGAACAGTACCTCACTCCAGGTCGCCGCAGGCACTCTGGTTCTCAATGTCAGTAACAGAAGCAAACGCCCGGCCTGATCCACCTGCCAATCAGTTCCTTCCGGCTGATAGGGCAGCGCCTGCTCGCCCAGTTTTCGCCGCGCCATGGCACTGGTGAGCAGTAAAGCAGATACCGCGTCCTCCACAGATTTAGTGCCGAGAATCTTATCTCTGCCGACCTGCAACCAGGTTCGGGCTTCAGGGGTCAGCGCTACCGCCAGCTCACTTTGCAGTGCGTCGGGTGAAAAGGGGCTGAGCGGAGTGTCGAAACGTCGTGAATGCATGACTTTGTCTCACACGATCAGGTTGCCTGGATCCACTTCTGTAAACCAGGCATGATGAAAAACACCGCCACGCACAACAGGCTCGGCAGAATCAAATTCATACTGGCAAGCATTAAGCCATCCAGCAGCGGTACAGCAGCAAGCAGCCCGCCGATAAAACCCCGTACATTTTTGTGCGGAGTGAACAGGCATCGCTGCATGCTATAAAGCAAATACAGACTCAGGCTGCAGGCATAGAGCCAGAAAAAAGGGAAGGGATAACCAAGAAAACTGACCAGAATAACAGGCAGGAAAAGCAAGCCGACTGACCAGAGCTGAGACACTTTGTTTGTGTGCTCTTCACGGGCGACATAGGTGATTCCACTGATATAGAGACACAGCGCCAGTGCCGCGAGAAACAGCTCAGGGGTAATCTCTGCCAGCATTAATGCGGCAACAAGATAGACGCCCAAACGGCATCCGCCCATCAGCACCGCACTGTGCCTGAACTGCTTATGTACCCGGTTATACAGCAGTATTAATGTCGCCAGTAAACCAACCGCAACCCAGCCATATATCGCCTGTTCGGGAACGGCACGCTGATACAAACTGCCTGCCAGACCCATTCCCAGCACCAGCATTCCCAACCCATTGAGCCAGACTGCAGCTGCAGAGACCTTACCCTGAGTGATTGGCCTGGCATTGTTATTATGCCTGTCCCAGTTAGCATCAAAGGCATCATTGAGAAACATACCGGCCAGGTACATCAGTGAAAGTGATACCAGGCAACCGGCCCAGAGTATGATCTGCAAACTCACACTGCCCGCTATCCATTCCTCATGGCTCAAGCTGGCCTGCGCGATCAATGCGGCAGCAAACACATTGCTCCAGACACTGGGCAGATTGGATGCACGGCCGAGTGTCAGCCAGGTATGCAGACGCATTAGCCCACCTCCGACCAGGTGAGAGATTCACTTTGCGCAGCGACGTCAGCCTGATGATCACGCTTCAGGGCCAGCAACGCGATAAACAACCGATCTGCATCGATGTCGTGCACTTCAATACCCACCCCGACAGACGACAAAAGCGTGACACATAACTGGCCGCCGAGGTGCTGTCGGAAATCTTCCAGCCCCTGAAACACCACAGGCTGACCTTGTTTATCACACTGTTCCAGTGCCGGATGCCATAAGGAAAAACCGAGTGCTGTCAGCAACTGAATCAGCCTTTGCTGGTCACTCTGGCTCAACAGGCCGATCTCTGTCGCATAATACGCGTCAAGTGCCATGCCTATCGCAACGGCTTCACCGTGACGACATTCATAGTGGCTCATGGCTTCCAGTTTATGTGCGGCCCAGTGACCGTAATCCAGCGGGCGGGCGTTGCCTGTTTCAAAGGGATCACCGGCAAGCGTAATCTGGTTAATGTGCAGCTCGGCACACCGCGCGATGGCAAATTGAGTGGCCTGATCGTCAAAGGTATTCAGCGAATGCGCGTTGTTTTCCAGCCAGTCGAAAAATTCAGCACTGCGAATGGCCGCCACTTTCACCGCTTCCGCCAAACCGGCACGACGATCACGGTATGACAGGGTATTGAGCAGCGAAAAGTCGTTCAGAACCGCGAACGGTGGACAAAAGGTACCAATCAGATTTTTTGATCCATAACCGTTCACGCCATTTTTCACCCCGACACCCGCATCATTCTGAGCCAGCACTGTACTTGGCATACGCAGCAATTTAATGCCGCGGTGAAACGTCGCACATACATAGCCCACAGTGTCGAGCACAGCGCCGCCGCCCACCGCAATCACCACATTGTGTCTGTCAACCTGGTGTCTCAGCAGGTACTGATACAGCTTGTCTGTTTGCGATGCCTGTTTTATCGCCTCCCCGCCTCTCACGACCAATGGTTGCCCTTTCAGGTGTATGTATTGGTGATGTTGCTGAAAATAAGCCTGCGCCCGTTCCAGCCAGTCAGGACTTTCATTCACGACCCCCTGATCAACGATCAACACACAGTCTTGAGCCGCTTCTTCCCGGCGGGCTCTGAGCAGGAGCGTCAATAAATCAGAGTTGCTGAGGGAAAATACATCGTGAGTAAAACAGACGGGGTATTGATACTGAACCGTGAAGCGGGCTTTGATTGTCTGGATTTCTGTTGCTGACGGCTGAATCTCTGATGTCGATGCGCCGGACGTAATAGTCACACGGTGCCAAAGTCTCTGCAGCAGCCAGCCCATCACCGGAATCAGCACACTGCCGGCGACCACCAACAGGAAAGGATCACTCTTGTCACTATAAAGGCTGACATACGCATAAGCCCCCGCCAACCAGCTGTTGGCCAGCGACGTTAACACAAGGAATTTAATAAACGGGTACTGAACCATACCAGCCGCAATCACTGAGGTTTCAGCAAGTACGGGCACACCCCGCATCATGATGAGCGCACCGCCCCCCAATTTGTCCGCTAATTGACGTGCCTTTTGGCGTTCTTTCACAGATAACCAGCGTGCACTCATCCATTTTTCAGAACAGTCGCCGAGCCAGTATCCCATGCAACAACCCAAGGTCAGCCCCAGCCAGACAGAGACTGCACCGGGGAGCGGGCCTAAAATGCTCACGGCAAACATTGCCACTACACTCGAAGGGACTGGCAGAATAATGTCAAATGCCAGCATAGCGACAACAAAGAGAAAGAGCAGAAAGAGCCCGGAGCCGTGATAACCGGAAAGCTCAGCAATAGCTGATGACACCCACCGCATTGCATCTTGTTCAAATAACAAAAAGCTGACGATGATCAAGGCCATAACGCTTGCACAGTACAGCAGCAAGCCGGTGCCTGTTCGTTGAAATGTATCCATAATGTACCAACCTTGCCCAACTGAAAGTGGGTGACTCACCGACCGGATACTTCGCACTCGCCTACTCAAGAATCCTTATTCACAGTAAGCAAAGAGGCACTCAGGTCACTCAACGTGAAGCCAAGAATCACACCACATCGTTTCCAAAAAGGAATAATTGTTGTTTGAATTGAATATAGCCCTGCCAGAATCAGGGCTAATGGAAGAACACGGCTTGTAATCAACCAAAGGTTTATATTGCGATCTGATTAGGAAAAGAAATGTAAAAAACAATTAAGTCAGTTACATCGCAACAAACAGACAAAGAACCATATAATGATTAAAAATCAATAACCTAAGACAACAAAAATAGAAAGACTTGGATTTTCACTCACCCGAAGATCCCATTTCCCTTTGAGCATAAAGTTGAAAAGACATCAGTTGAGTAGCTGACTGCCGTGTAATACGGTATTCCTGTTTTTCTTCCACTATTTCTTTTCCCCGCGATTTTCTGCTCCGATAGCGCGATAGAACTGCCCTGATCGCTGATGATGACTTTCCGCACTCCAATATGAATCAGCTACCACTCATTCGAAAAATTCGAACAAGACGGAAGATAAAACACACTGTAATGTGATTAAAATCACATTTAGTATGGCTGCATGCTTTCAAACATCCTGTTTCATCTGAATCAATTGTCGGAGTCACACTATGAAAACCTTTATTGCAGCACTGTTCACAACTGCCATCGCATTTTCCGGTTCAGCATTCGCCGATTTAAAAGAGTCACTCACGGTACAAGTGACACCTTTAAAAGGCGGGGCTTGGGTGTTCGTAGAAAAAGGGGGCGTCCCACAGGCTAATGTTGATGTTTCTGTACCCAATCAGAAATCCCATTACAAAACCAAAGAAGACGGACGTGTTTTTGTTTACAGCCACAGAGAAGCTGCCCACACGCTTACCCTCAATATTTCTGAACAAGGTGGCGAGGCATTTGCAGTTCAACGTCTGATTCCATCAAGCCGATAATTCAGCAGCAACCACGACTTTCTGCTGACACTGGCGCGTTTATTCGCGCCTTTTTATAAACGCGCGCCCTACCACTTCGCTCCTTTGCTGCAGGTGAGAGTTAATCTCTGCCCTGCTTTTTTGTACTCGCCCGGTAACATTGTCAGGCTGTTTCATTTTTCGTTGATTTGTGGACCGACCTCTTAGTTTAATATTCAACGTGGTGCACTATTATTTCCTGCTGGTATAACAAGCGGCTTACCTTAATACTGATAAATCAAATGGTTGGCCATATGAAATACCTTCATTCTGGATGTCAGCGTTCAGCGCTGGCGCTACTCATCTCAACAACGTTATACGCAAACACAGCCTCAGCCGCTCCGGCCTGCGAGATCGATGCCTTGTCATCTTCACCGTCGCCGATCAGGACGATTGAACAGGCCGATCTCGAATGCAGAATTGCCTGGTTCTCTGCACCTTCTGATACATTGAACTCGCTGTTCAGCGAGAACAGCATTCGCCAGATACAACAGCAGTTAATGCTGCATGTCAGCAACTACCAGGGAGAAACCCAGCAAGCCAGTGTCATCGAAAACCTCGGTGAATTTATCCGGGCCGCGTATTACGTACGTTATCCGCATAAAGGACAGTACGGCGATTTCTCGGATGCATTAGATGTGTCCCTGGCGCATACCATTAATACTTTTCTCACTTCGCCCTACGCCAGCCAAGATGGCAGAGAACAGGTCGCGGCATTGAAAAGCATGACAACCATGGTAGACAACATCCGTCAGTTACCGCTGACCATGGCCAACCAATTACAGCTGCTGAATCATTTCACCGCTGAAAAAGCACAGGATCTGCAATTTGTTGACACCCTGAACAACCTGTTCCGTGCCATGAGCGGACATATCGGCGTTGACCATTTCTATGATGATCTGGCGCAACACCCTGAGTACCTGGAACAGTTGCACCGGTTTATTCTGGATAACGAATGGGCGTTGGGCACTGAAGCGGATTTCATTGTGACCAATGCCGCACGTGAAATGGGCCGTCTGCTGGTGACACCTCACGAATCGACCCGAACTCAGGTACTCGCCATTCAGGAGTCACTGCTTCAGCGCTACCCGCTGGGCGGAAAGAGCGACAAAATGTGGGTCGGCATTGCAGAAATGATCAATTACTTTGCCCCAGAGAAAGCAGAAGCACTCGGGCTGAAAGATGCAAAGAATCAGCTTGAAGCCAGAATCATGCCGCTGCGCCATCACTGCGACGGACCGGCCATGATACGGGCTCAGGCCATGACTCAGGAACAGGCCGCAGAGGCCTGCACTATCCTTGCGGAGAAAGAAGCCGATTTCCATCAGGTCGTCAACAGCGGCTATCAGCCGGTAGCGGATGATAATAACGACAGCGTTGAGGTAATCGTTTTCAACACCAATGCCGATTATGTGAGCTATTCTAATTTCCTGTTTGGCAATACCACCAACAATGGCGGACAATACCTGGAAGGCAATCCGGCCAATCCTGACAATCAGGCCCGCTTTGTGGCCTACCGGAATGAATATGCGCAAGGTTACAGTATTCTCAACCTCGAGCATGAATATGTGCATTATCTGGATGGCCGCTTCAATCTCTACGGTGACTTCAACGATGTGATCAGCCCGGGGCACACAGTGTGGTGGCTGGAAGGTTTTGCCGAGTATATGCATTACAAACAAGGTTATGCCGCTGCCGTTGAACTGGCCCGCAAACAAACCTATTCCTTAACTGACATCCTGAGCACCACCTACGACCACGATCTGGACCGCATTTATCGCTGGGGTTATCTGGCCGTCCGTTTCCTGATGGAAAACCATCCGAATGAGGTCAACACTTTGCTCTCTTACGCTCGTCAGGGTGATTACACGCAATGGACCGAAACCGCAAAAACGCTGGGCACACGCTATGCGGGTGAGTTTAATCAGTGGTTACTGACCGTGAGCACTGACGGGGAGCAACCCGGAGAACCGGAGCCTGGCCAGGATGAGGCGACATCATTGGCATTGAACAGCGCTGTCACGCTGTCCGGCGCGGCTTACAGCGAGCAGCTGTTCTATGTTGATATCCCTGCCAACACCCGCAACCTTGCCTTTGCGATCACAGGTGATGGCGATGCGGATCTGTACGCAAGCTATGATCGTACCGCCCATTACTACGACTATGATTTCACAGCCTTTACGGCAGGCAGTAATGAAACCCTGACGATCACCCCCGACGCCAATGGCAACATCAAGCCTGGTCGTTATTATCTGAGCATTGCCGGGCGTGACGCTTTCAGTCAGATCACGCTGAAGGCAACTGCGGATATCGCCAAGCCCGGGGAAAATGACGGGCACACCGGTTCACAGCCCACGGATGATCTGTCACCTGTCGTATTGGAAGCCAACAAACCTCAGACCCTGAATGTGTCAACGCAGCGTTATCTGGCGTTTTATGTTCCTGAAGCGGGGCAAACCCTGAGGGTCTGGGTGACACCCACCGAGCAAGATCAGAAAGGTAATGTCAGTCTCTATGCCGCCAGCGCTCACTGGCCGACAGCAGAAAAATACGACACAGCGTCGGCTGATCCAGACAATCAGGCGTTCATCGAAATCACGGCTAACAAAGCCGGGTACATGCATTTACTGCTGACCAATGCAGGAGAAACCGCCAATGTTGAGGTGTACGCAGCGACCCTCGAACCTGATCGCGAAATCTGACATTCAAAAGAAAACGCGTATTAACGGTTAGACATCACTCAAACAGCGCAGTACGGACACTGCGCTGTTTTTTTACCCGTTGAGAACTCTTTCAGATGCAAACGCCTTCATGCATCCCCCTCAAACCGGTCATTTCTTTTTCCTGCCTAGGATTTTCCGTCTTTGTTCACGACCAAATTGTTCACGAATAGCTGCCACTACACCATACTTAAACCAAAACAACGTGCAGGAGAGATGATGAGCAATACGTTTAAAGAAGTTGAGCAGCCTTGCGACTGCACAGACAGTTGCGGGGCAATTGAACGCATTCTGATTGCAAAAGACAAAGACTTAGGGGGATTTTCCGTTCGCCGTCTGCTGCCGACCGCACAACAGAAAATGGTGGGGCCGTGGATTTTTTTCGACCATATGGGCCCGGCGAATTTTCAGGCTGGTGAAGGGATTAACGTGCGCCCCCATCCACATATCGGCATCGCAACCGTCACCTATTTATTTGAGGGCGAAATTCTGCACCGCGACTCGCTGGGAAGCCTGCAGCCCATCAAGCCGGGCGACATCAATCTGATGGTCGCAGGCAAGGGGATTGTGCACTCTGAACGTGAACGCTATGAGGTGACCGCTGCTGATCATATGCTGCATGGCCTGCAGCTCTGGTTAGCGCTTCCTCTGGCCGACGAAGAATGTGAACCGGCTTTTTATCACTACCCGGATGACACGATTCCGTCGCTTCATATCGACGGTGTCCCTGTCAGAGTATTGATGGGGACCGCTTTTGGCGTGACATCACCGGTTCAAACATTTGCAGAAACGCTGTACGTCGAAGCGGACCTCCAGCCGGGACAGCGTTTCACGCTACCGATGGCCGAAGAGCGCGCTATCTACATTGCCAAAGGCCATGTCACCGCAAAAGACAGCGACTTGCCCGAACATAGCATGGCCATCGTGTCGCAGCAGGAAGGCATCATCATTGAAGCGAAAGTGCCCTCCCGCATCGCCATTATCGGGGGTGAGCATATCGGGCCGCGTTTCATTGAATGGAACTTTGTCTCCAGCCGTAAAGCGCGGATTGAACAGGCCAAAACCGACTGGCGAAACCACGATTTTCCACGGGTCCCCGGCGATGAGACTGAATTCATTCCTTTACCGGACTGACAACAGTGAGTCCCAAGAAGGCGGATCTGGCAGGCGCTTGCGGCTGATACCCTAAGCGCCAGTTTTAATAATTGAATATTGGCCTGCTGTACACTGATCTCTGTACACGGAGCTGGCTGGCAAAAGGGCTATCTGCCCTGCACCTGCTTTTTCTTCTTCACCAACAAGCTGTATTGCTTCGGGGTAATTTTAGCGATGTGGCTGAACTCTCGGGTCATATGTGCCTGATCGGCAAACCCTTGTTCAGCGGCCACATCCGCCAACGGGATATCAGGAGAGCGCTGTATCAGCTCCAGCGACTGTTTCACCCGCAGAATCCGCTGATAGTATTTCGGCGTCATGCCCATCCATTTCTGAAAATGCCTTTCTATCTGTCGGGGACTGACCGGAATCGGTTGATGCCGGCTGTGAGGCTGCACGGCTTTGACTATCTCAGTAATGGCATGGGGGGCAGAATCGTCAGTCTCCAGATGGTGTGTCATCCAACGATACATTGTTGCAATCCGCGCCTGATGGCCGAGGCAATGAAGAAGCTGCTGTTGCAAGGGGGCAAGAAAGGATAACTGTTCCGGTTCATCGGCAATGGAAACCGGATGGTCAAAACGCTTGCCCAGCACACTGTAGCCCATGCCCGGATGGAAACGGATCCCGGCCTGAACGGTTCCGGGAGGCAGAATCACATACTGGGCTTCTTTGCTGTTGGGCATGATCATCACGCCTTCCGGGTGACAGTGATTGCCAAAGCAGACCTCGCCAGCCAGATTGAACATGATGCCGCTTCCGGCATCACTGAACAGCAGTTTTTTCTCTTCACCAACCCGATCAGGCGGCACAGAAAGTGACCATATTCCCTGAACATGGTCTCTGAGCACACCTTGTGGTTTGAAGATCCTGAAATCCATTAAACAGTCACTACCCTATGCTGCGGTAAAGCTCCCGACTTGAGGTTTGAAAGTTTTCACCACCCGATTCCAGCTGTTAATTGCATTGATGGCGAACGTCAGATCAACCATAGCCTGTTCGCCAAAGGTGTCCAGTACCTGCTGATACATGGCATCCTCCACAGGTTGACACGCACTGAGATGCTCCGCAAACGCCAGAGCGACTTTTTCCTGCTCGGTATAAAACGGCATATCGCGCCAGGCGTTCAGTCCCCAGATACGTTCCGGTTGCTCGCCCAATTTGAGGGCATCTTTGCTGTGCATATCAATACAGAAGGCACATTGGTTGATCTGGGAGACACGCAGTTTCACCAACTCCCAAATAATCTTCGACATAGTTTGCGATTCACTGAACTGCTGATGGAAATAGTTTTCCTGCTGTAGCAGAATCTCAATTGCTTGCGGGGCAATACTGAAGTAATTTACGCGTTTCGTCATGTGATATCTCCTCTGAGTGAAACATGAAGATACTCACAGGAACGTACGATTTCTTGAACATTTCCGACATGACGGAATTTATCGCCCGGCTTTGTAGATGTGGCATTATAATAAGTCGACATGATGACGCAGAGAGAACACACAGGCAGCGACGCCACATTAAGACGATCGTCCCGGATGAGAGCTATTTTCAGAAAATAACTGTTGTGCTTCTGCTAACAGCCATTTCAGAACCGTATTCCAGCCTGCATCTCTTCGCTTAATCGCGCACAGCATGAAATCGCGCTGATAAGGCAGATTTTCTGTCGATAGGGTTTTCACTTCGTACCAGTCCGCGGTTGCCACATGCTCTGGAACGAATGCCCAGCCCACCCCGTGCATCACCAAAGACGAGATCAGGTAAAAACTATCCACGTGCCAGTAACTGGGTGACAGCGGTTTACCCAACGCATTGCCCATACGATCCCGAATAACCAGCTGTCTGTATTCAATGAGGTGGCTTTCAGTTGGGGCAGCATGCGACGCCAGCGGATGTTTATCCGATACAATCAAGGCTTGCCTGCTGCGACCAATCGCGAAACGCTCCAGCGAGTCCGGTAACACGTGGTCCTGTAAAATAAACCCCATGTCCGCCTTACCGCCGTCAACCCAACGGGCAATATCTTCCTGGGAGCCATTAAGCAGTGTCACACTCAGGTGTGGATACTGATCTGCCAGCCTGGCGTAGAGCACTTCAAAGTTTTCAATGGGCACGGCTTCATCCATGGCAATGGTGAGCTGAACCGGATGACCAGAAGAGACAGACAAAACCCGCGACTGAAGCCGCTGACATTGCGTTAAAACTGACATCGCATCATTGAACACTGCCTCGCCTTCTGCAGTCAGCGTGGGAAATTTTCCGCTGCGATCAAACAATAAAAAACCCAGATCGGCTTCAAGGTTAGCAATTGCGGTGCTGATGCGAGATTGCGCCTTGCCCAACTTGCGTGCTGCTGACGTAAATGATCCCGTTTGCGCAGCCGTAACAAAGGCATCCAACTGATCCAGATTCCATCGGATATGTGACATTCACTGACTCCACCCATCCGCTATCCGGATGGTAACTAACTTTTTACCATCTTAATTTAATAAGAGAATACATCACAATACAGAAATGCTTCACAGAGAGATAAACATGGAAGCGATGATTCAAACACAATCAATCGGCAAAACTTTTCGTCGGTTCACCATTCCGGCCGTGATGGCCATGCTGGTCAACGGACTATATCAGATTGTTGACGGGATATTTGTCGGGCACTTTTTAGGGCAAAACGGTCTATCGGCAATCAATATAGCCTGGCCGGTTATCAGTATTTTCATGGGTGTCGGGCTGATGATTGGCATGGGGGCTGGCAGTCTGGTGTCTGCGTTCAGGGGAAGGCGCGAATTGGCTAAAGCGCGTCAAGCGCTGGGGAATGGGTTCGCACTGGTGATCTGCATTGGCCTTGGATGTTCAGCATTATTATCTGCCTTTGGCGGGCAAATGATGACTTTACAAGGCGCAACAGGCCAAATCCTCAACTATGCCGTTAGCTACTTAGAGATCTTTATCGGATTCTCAGTCATTGCCGTTGGCGCCAGTGCCGCGCCCTTTCTGATACGAAACGATGACTCACCGAATGTGGCAACAGGTCTCATGGTTGCTGGTGCCATTATCAATACTGTGCTCGATTATATATTCATCGGAAAACTGGGCTGGGGACTGGAAGGGGCTGCCATTGCGACGGTAACGGCGCAGAGTGTCGTCGTCTTACTCACATTGGTGTATTTCTGCAGCCGTTTCTCAACATTAAGGTTATCGCTTGTTGATCTGAAACCGGATCGCAAGAAAATGACTGACATACTGACACTGGGTTCATCGTGTCTGGTGATGTACCTGTACACCGGCGTAATGGTGGCAATTCATAATCGATTATTGATGGAATATGGTTCTGCCGTAAGTGTTGCTGCCTACGCTATTGTTGGTTACCTGATGACACTGTATTACCTGCTTGCGGAAGGTATCGCTGAAGGAATGCAGCCACCGGTAAGTTATTTCCACGGTCAAAATGCCCAAGAAAAAGTGCGGAAAACTGTTTTTCTGGCTTGCAAAGTAACCGTGATTATCGGAGTGAGCTGGATTACTTTACTCAATGTGTTTCCGGAATTGATGATCAACATGTTCAACAGCAGTAACGAGACACTTGTGCAAAAAGCAAGCCATGGCATTACGCTGCACCTTTTCAGCCTGTTTCTGGACGGGTTGATTATTATCGGCTCGGTGTATTTTATGTCTGTTGGTCAAGGCGGCATGGCATTGGCGATTTCACTCAGCAACATGCTGGTGCAATTGCCTTTTCTCTGGCTATTACCAAAGTGGCTTGGCGAAAATGGCGTTTGGCTGGCAATGCCCGTCTCGAACATGTTCCTGGCTGTGTTGGTTCTGGGTGCCATGTGGAAGTCGCTGTCACAAACTCCGATACAACAAACAAGAAACACCGCTGCCGCTTAAAAACAAGCAGCAATTCCTAACGGGTAATCATTCGAATTGCCCGTTTTTTCTCGTCAATGAGGGATCGTTATACCGTAGCTGCTGGCGGCAGAGATACAGAAGGCCAGTCTGTGACCTTTTAAAGACAATTCGGAATATCGGTTGAAACAAACCTGTCTGCTCACGCGTATTCTCATTGCAAGTCTTAGGCTATGAACACGCATTGCAAAGTTATATTACGTTGGCAGCATCAGGTGTGTTCTGGCTGTTGCATGTTCTGCAAAAACAGGTGGGACATCGGCAAAGTAAACTAAAAATGAGTGACCCAATCATCGCTCACTGCATGGCTTGGCGGCGGTAGCCATGAAATGAATGACGGGAGGTGTTATGGCGAAGTTATGATGAAAAAACGCTGAAATGACCAATCACTTGATTTTCACTGTTCAGAATATTTCCCGAATGTGACCTTTCACAGTAGGAAAAATCTATATCTCTGCGGGCAATATTACCCTGAAGGTGTACATGTCGGAGCAGGACATCATCATTTAACTGATGAATACGTGAACTCCAGGATTTTTCTTCTTGATAAAGCGTAAAATTAACGATCACTGAATGGCTACCCTCTTATTTGCGGATGTATTTTTAGTACGACTTTGATGAAACCAAAATCGATGACGACCAATTGAACGAGACATAATATCTCCTTATTTTTTCTTTCAAATAAGCAAAACCATTACGTATAAAACGCAATATGAAACTTGCTTATGATAAATATGCTAATGGAATTTATTTGCAGTTTGATGACAAAGCAAATGCTGGTGTTTGATGGTGTGTTACGAAGGCGTTTGGAAGCTTACAGCTGACGTGCTTTTAAGGCAGGAGAGGCATAATTTTCGTTGTAAAGACATTGGCGTAAAAGGCAAAGTACCCTTTACGCCAATGAGAAAAATTACAGTGCTACTACGTTAGCAGCCTGTGGGCCTTTCTGACCTTGTTCAACGTCAAAAGACACTTTCTGACCTTCAGCCAGAGTTTTGAAGCCTTCTGAAGCGATTGCACGGAAGTGAACGAATACGTCAGCACCGCCGTTGTCTTGAGTAATAAAACCGAAACCTTTCTCTTCGTTAAACCACTTAACCAGACCAGTTGATTTGTTAGACATAATTTGTCCCTTTTATTTGGATGAATTCAAAATATTTACCGCATTCATGCGATGCGCTGAGAGCCTAAATTATTGAATGTCACAATGAAGCTAAGGGAAACACTGAGGATAACGACAGTTACGAAGAAATTCTGAGGTTTTACTTTGACTTGAAGTTGCATTAATTAATCTGAGCGACAGAGCAAGATGAATCATACGCGACTCTCCCCCTTTGTAAAGGTTTATTTGAGGTTGATCTAAAAATAATATCGCTGACCGCCTGAAAAGCTTCTCTTTCGCACATTCTTTCTTCAATTCAGCAAATCCGTCTCATTTCCGGCGACTTCTCTGTCTCTGCCTGCTATCCCCTGCCAGGCACTCAGCCTGCACGCCGATAGAATCAGAACCCATGCGCTCACCTGCCAGATGCTCAGTATAGAGCGTCAGAAACCACCATGAACACGCCCGCTGCACTGATATCCAGTGCCAGATGAAAAGCATATCGAGTATCAAGATTCACTTTGCTTACCTATAGTTATGTCAGGAAAGCCAGTGTAATTTGTCATCACTTTCAGTGATAATTCATAAAAACGGATTTATTTATAGATAAACAACAATGAACATGGATAAGTCATTTGCCCTGTTGCACTACTTTCAGGCGGTCGCGGAATACAACAGCTTTTCCCGTGCGGCGAATAAGCTGAACATTTCTCAGTCCACCATCAGTGCTCAAATCAAGAAGCTGGAGTCGCAACTCGGCTGTGATCTGTTTATTCGAGAGAACAAACATCACTTCAAGTTAAGCCGTGAGGGCATCAAGCTGCTCGCAGAATGCCAGACCAGTCTGAACGGGTTGCGCCACTGCATGATGTCGCTCAGCCAGACAGAGACAATGGCAGGTTCGATCAACCTGGCCTGTTCGGTTGCTTTGGGCAATCAGGTTGTGCTGCCTGTCATCGACCAGCTCATGAAAACTTACCCGCAGCTGGTGATCAATCTGGTCGAAACCAGCCTGGAAAAAGCCTTCTTTGACGATGATTTAGATATTGCGCTGAATTTCTCCCAGCCCGAACCGGCTTTTTATTACCAGCGCGTGGCAGATGTCGATAAAGTGATTGTCGCCAGCCGTGAATACCTGACGCGTTACGGTACACCAGCGTCACTCTCCGATCTCGGTGAGCACCGCTTGCTGATTCAGTCGAAAGGGAAATTAGACTGGCCGAACATCTATGCTCAGCAAAGTAAATTTTCCCTGCCTGAACGCAGCCAGTATTTTGAGACCAACCTGACCAAGTTGCATGCTGCCGAAAGAGGGATGGGCATTGCTGTGTTACCCGCCTATCTGTATTCGGTCAATAGCCAGCTGGTACCGGTGTTAACGCAATACGCCCCACGGCTGAGCGAATCTCTCTTCATCATGTGCAGCAAAAAAAGACCAGACAGCCGGGCATGGTCGAGCTGATTGTCGAAATCGCAGAAATGATCCGGCAGCGGCTTTACGATACAGCCCTGGCCGCTGAGTGTTTCCCTGGTCACGAAGCCAAGCCTTCTTCAGTAAGAGAACAATCCCAGAAAGCGGCAGAACAGATTCTGGACGAGTAGCGCCTCAGGTGACCTGCTCACGATACAGCTTTGGGCTGACACCTGATTTACGCTTAAACACGCGGGAGAAGTACAAAGGGTCGGTATAGCCGACAATGCGACCGATATGATTAATCTGTCCCGTCCTGAGATAAGTTGACACATTGGAGACTTATCAATGAACTCATCAAGCAAATCAAAGATAAAACGAACACAGCGTGATTACACATTAGGCTTTAAACTCGCTGTTGTTGCTCAGGTTGAAAAAGGCGAGATGACCTACAAACAAGCCCAAGCACACTTTGGCATTCAGGGACGAAGCACTGTTCTTGTATGGCTAAGAAAGCATGGTAAGTTAGATTGGTCGAAGCCAGTTGAACACTTCCCTACTATGCCTAAATCAAAAGAATCGCCAGCACAGAAGATTAAGCGCCTAGAAAAAGCCCTTGCCGACGCTGAATTAAAGAACATGATTTACAGCGATATGGTGGAAATCCTTAAAAAAGAACACGGAATAGACTTGGAAAAAAAGTACTTAGCCGAGCGCTCTGGCTTGCCAAAGAGCAAGGAAAAGTAAAGCTCGCAACTGCATGTAGGCAGTTCAATTTATCCCGGCAAGCTGTGCATCAATGGAAGCAGCGCCTCGAAGTGCGTGCTGAGGAACTCTTGCCTGTAAAAGAGATGGTAAGGTACTGGCGGCAACTTATGCCTCGGGTTGGTACTCGTAAGCTATACCAGTTGATTAAGCCCCAGCTAGAGAAACAAGGAATAAAGTTGGGACGAGATGGGTTATTCAAGTACTTAAAAAACGAGAACCTGCTGGTCAAGCCAAGGAAGAACTACACCAAGACGACGAACAGCAAACATTGGCTCAGGAAGCACCCAAACCTTTTGAAAGATAAAGTTGTTCATCATGTAGAGCAAGTGGTTGTGAGCGATATTACCTATGTCAAAACAGATGAAGGGACACACTATCTCTCACTAGTTACAGACGCTTACTCCCGGAAAATATTAGGCTATGAATTGAGTAACGAAATGAAGGCTAGCGACGTGGTAAAAGCGCTGGATATGACCATAACCAACCGCCAAACAGATGCAGCAACAATTCACCACTCAGATCGAGGGTTACAATACTGCTCATCAGAGTACCAGGAAAAGTTAAGCGCCAATAGCATGATACCTTCAATGACTGATGGTTATGACTGTTATCAGAATGCGCTGGCTGAGCGGGTTAATGGCATACTAAAGAGTGAGTTCCTACTCTACCAGTGCAATACCCTAAAAGAGCTTATGGTGTTAGTGAAAGAGTCGATATCGACATATAACGACTTGAGACCGCATACGAGCTTGGGGATGAGAACCCCGAGTGAAGTGCATGAAAAAGCCAGTAGGGAATACCTACTGGCTACATAAAAAGCGTCAACCTATTTTAGGACTAGACAATCGAATAGTTCGTGGTGACCAGCAACTGCTTGGCACGGCTGATACGCTGATCATCCCGCCACTGCGTGATGGTCATCTCCATTTCGTCACGGAACAAATGCCCGAGCCGCGACGGGGACAGGCAGATATGGTCAGAGATGTCTTCAATGCTGAAATCCTGATTCAAATGCTGCGTCATATAATTCATTGCTTCGATCACCCGCGGGTCAAGCGGCTTGCTCACCACATCCGGTTGCAGGCTCTTACAGCGGATCAGTAATTGCTCCAGCAGGTTGACCGCCAGGTCGTTGCGATAGGGCACATCCGACTTCGAGGTGTATTCAATATCGATAAACAAATGCTCGATATGACGAATCGTCTCTTCATCTAATCCCCTGGTGATGTACACACCATTCCTTTCTTCCTGCCAGTTCAGCCAGTCATGCCAGAATGCACGCGGACGAAAATACACCCAACGGTGGAACCAGGACGAACAGTCTTCTTTACGCTGGTAGTAATGTGCGGCAGAAGGCGGAAACAGCAAGAGATCCCCGGGCTGGACATCGAACGCATCCTTGCCATGGAAAATGGTGCCTTCCCCTTTGCTGGTAAAATTGATGATAAACCCTTTCATCCCGTTCGGGCGATCAATCGTAAAGTCGAGCTCATCGCCTTCGATAATCGGCGTCAGCCCGGCAACCAGGTGGGCATCAAAATTGTATCCGGGTTTCAGGGGATCGTTTTGCATCATCCGTTTTCTGTACCAGCTCTGTGCAGCCCTCTAGTGTATGCAGGGTGCGGATTAAGTACGAATGTTCTCATCACAGTTTTGACCTAACAGTAGCCACAGTGATGCCGAAAATGCTTCGCAAAAGCCATGACTGGTCTGTTCGATTAAATACTCGCTGGGCTGATCATTGCGTTGAAACTGCCAGCTGACTGCAGGTTCGCCATCCATTTCCGACTTTCGCAACGGCGACTGTCGGATCTGATGTCCCAGTTCCAGCCGGGAAGGGACCGGGTTACGAGCCAGATAATCAATTTCCAGCCTGCCCGCACTGAACCTGTAGGTCATGCTGACAGACAAGGTATCGCCCAGGGTTAGATTGCACCACTGCTCCAGCTGGTGCGCTTTCCGGCGAAATTGCCAGCCAATGTCTTGCAAAGACAAAGTCCGGCCATTAATGCTGAGCGTGAGCACAGCCTGGCACTGCGGCTGATCCCGAAAGTAAAGAATAAAGGTCTCAGGTTCAGTGGCTGAGACTTCCACCCGCCAGTCCTGATAACCCGTCACCGCATTTTGCAACTGTGCTGCTGGGGAGTTGTCTTCTTTCACAAGTGATCCGTAGCGCCCTCTTCATGACGAAGAGGGCGTAAAATAAAATTTAGATACCCGATGCTAAGCGGTAATAGGCGCTGTTATTTTTCAGCTCGGTTTTGAACGGACGAATCCGGGTATCCTGATCAATCAGTACCATTTCAATACCGGCCATTTCGGCGTAATCCGCCAGCATCTCCGCAGTGACCGACTGACTGTATACCGTGTGGTGTGCCCCGCCGGCGTGAATCCAGGCGGCAGCGGCCGTTTCCAAGTTTGGTTGCGGCTCCCAGAGTGCATGAGCAACGGGCAGGTGCGGCATCGTCTGTGGCGGAGTCACAGCTTCGACGCTATTCACCAGCATGCGAAAACGGTTCCCCAGATCAATCACAGACACATTCACCGCCGGGCCCGCTTTGCCCCTGAACATCATCCGGGCAATATCACAGCGGCAGCCAATGGTATGGCGGTGAATTTCAATCGCTGGCTTTGCATCGGCAATGGACGGGCAGACTTCCAGCATGTGTGCGCCCAGTACCTGATCCTTCACACCAAAGTTATAAGTGTAATCTTCCATGAAAGACGTCCCGCCACTGCGCCCCTGACCCATGACCCATGACTTTCATGATTCGGGTCATCGCGGCAGTTTTCCAGTCGCCCTCACCGCCATAACCGTAGCCTTTTTCCATCAACCGCTGCGTCGCTAAACCCGGCAGATTGCTCAGGCCACTCAGATTTTCAAAGGTATTGGTAAATGCCGTTGCGCCGACTGACACCAGAAAACGCTCCATGCCCAGTTCCAGACGCGCTTCCTGGCGCAGAATCGCCAAGGTATCGGAATGGGACAGCAATGCCGGATCCAGGGTATAGCGTGAGGCGTACTCATCCAGTAAGGCAGAAATATCCCCCTCGCTGACGGCATTCACACTGTCACTCAGCTCACCCAGTCCATAGCCATGTACCTCGTAGCCAAACTGGATCTGGGCAGACACCTTGTTCCCTTCAGTCACCGCGACCTGACGCATGTTATCGCCAAAGCGGGCCACTTTGAGTTGCTGCCCGGCATGAATCCCCATCGCCGCCCGGCACCAGTCATCAATCTGTTGGTGCACAACCGGGTTTTCCCAGTGGCCGACCACGACTTTGCGATCCATATTCAGACGCGTGCCGATAAAACCGAACTCGCGGCACCCGTGAGCACTCTGGTTCAGGTTCATAAAATGCATGTCAATCTCATCCCACGGCAATGCCGCATTGAACTGAGTGTGCAAATGCAGGAAAGGTTTACTCAGCTGGCTCAGACCTGCAATCCACATTTTGGCGGGCGAGAAAGTGTGCATCCACAACACCAGTCCGACACAATCCGGATCGTTATTGGCCTGACGGCAAACCGTCAGAATTTCATCCGGTGTTTTGACGGTTCCTTTGTTCACCACAGGGACAGAAATAGCCGGCGACTGGTTGAGGTTGTGAACAATCTGCTGGCTGTTCTGTGCCACGCTGTCTAAAACTGCCGGCCCGTAAAGGTGCTGTGACCCGGTCACAAACCAGACATATTTATCGCTGAAAGCTTTCATTGTGATTCCTTATTTCTTATCCGATTTACCCTGTCCGTAATAGGCATTCTTGCCATGCTTACGCAGGTAATGTTTGTCCAGTAATGCCGGATTGACGGCGGAAACAGACGGATTAATCTGCAGCGTCTGTGTCGCCATCGCGGCAACGATTTCCAGCACCACAGCGTTATGGACCGCCTGATCGGCATCGCTGCCCCAGCTGAAAGGCGCGTGTTCTTTGACGATAATGCCCGGGATCGCCATGGCATCCTGGCAGCCGATGGTTTCCACGATCACCAGGCCGGTATTGTGTTCGTAGTCCGTGGCGATCTCTTCATCGGTCAGGGCTCTGGTGCAGGGGATGTGGCCGTAGAAATAATCAGCGTGCGTCGTTCCTAACGCCGGAATCGCTTTACCGGCCTGCGCCCAGGCCGTGGCTTGCGGTGAGTGTGTATGCACGATTCCTCCGATGTCCGGAAAGGCCCGGTACAAGGCCAGGTGTGTTGCCGTATCAGAAGACGGTTTCAGCTCACCTTCCAGCACATTGCCTTCCAGATCCAGCACCACCATGTTGTCAGCACTTAAAGCCTCATAGGCAACCCCACTGGGTTTGATCACCACGATGCCCTGCTGGCGATCAATACCGGAGACATTGCCCCAGGTAAACGTCACCAGTTGATGGCGCTGCAAGTCCATGTTCGCCTGCCAGACCTGGTGGCGCAGTGCCTGTCGTCGTGCTCCCGCATCACTGCCCTGCGCAGCAAGCTGTAACGAAACATCAGTGGTCATGATTGCGCTCCTGTGACCGTTGGAATTCGGACAGGGCTTCCAGTTGCTGCCCGAGTTGTTGATAGCCCTGATAACGTTGTTGATTCATTCGTTCTGTCCCTGTGACCGGTGAGTAAACCCGGCTGATCGGGCTGGCCATGTGCGACTGCGCAACACTGGCTGACGGGTACACACCTGCGGCGACTGCCGCAAAAATTGCCGCCCCCAACGCACAGCACTGTTCTGACTCAACCACAGCGATGTCCCGCCCCAGTACGTCGGCGCAGGTTTGCATCACCAGCGGAGATTTCTGCGAGATACCGCCAATGGCAATCACACGCTTCACCTCAATCCCCTGCCCGGTAAAACAATCCATGATGGCTTTGGCGCCGTGCGCGGTTGATTCCACCAGCGACAGAAACAACGCCGGTGCATCTGAGCCCAGATTCATGCCGGTGAACGCCCCTTTCAGACGCTGATTGGCATTGGGCGTGCGACGCCCGTTGTGCCAGTCCATGGCCACAGGCAGGTTGAGATCGCGCTCTGTACCCAGTGCGGCCTGACTTAACGCTGGGATCAGCTGTTTTTCGATGTCCTCAAGCGGCAGGCTGGCTTGCGGATGTTGCCGGGCGTAAGCCTGTAACGGCCACATCAGCAGCCGCTTATACCAGGCGTAAATATCCCCGAAGGCAGACTGGCCGGCTTCCAGTGCCACCAGCTCAGGCATGGCGCTGCCTTTCACCTGACCACAAATCCCGTGGACGGTTTTTTCACCCAGCGTCTGGTGATTGACCATCAGGATGTCGCAGGTCGATGTACCAATCACCTTGACCAGATCATGCTCACCTGCGCCGGCCCCGACGGCCCCCATGTGGCAGTCGAATCCCCCGACGGCAACGGCAATCCCCTCCGGCAATCCCAGTTTGCCGGCCCAGGTCGCAGACAGTCGTCCAGCCTGTTGGTCCGATGTGAACACCTCAGTGAACAGCCGCTCTCGCATACCGTCTAATGTCGGGGAAATCGCCGACAGAAAAGCCTGATCAGGCAGACCGCCCCAGCTGTCATGCCACATGGCTTTATGACCGGCAGCACAAACACTGCGGCGCAAGCGATCAGGATGCTGATTGCCCGACAGCAACGCAGGTACCCAATCGCAAAGTTCCACCCAGCTATGGATATGTTCAACAAGTTCCGGGGCCTGTTCCGCTACCCAGGCCGCTTTTGCCCAGAACCATTCCGAAGAGTAAATACCGCCGACATAGCGGGTGTAATCGGGGAAGTCATGGGAGTGCGCCAGTGCATTGATCCGTTCAGCCTTACTGACAGACGTGTGGTCTTTCCACAAAATGAACATGGCGTTGGGGTTGTGCGCAAATTCTGGCCGCAGCGCAAGCACATTGCCCTCCGCATCCATAGGCGCCGGGGTTGAACCTGTGCTGTCCACACCAATCCCCACCACAGATTGAGCCACCGCTGGCGGCACCTGACTGAGTGTCTCGGCAATGGCCTGAGTCATCGACTCGATGTAATCCAGCGGATGATGGCGAAACTGCGACTGACCTGGCTCACAGTAGTCTCCGGCCATCCAACGGGCGTAATACGCCACCCCGGAGGCAATCTCTTTGCCGTTCCGGCTATCCACCAGCAATGCCCTGACCGAATCTGATCCGAAATCGAGACCGATCACACACCGCTGTTCTGTCCTGTCCATGTCCATGACTGCTCCACTCGTCGTCCTGTTCTTTTTCTTTTATAACGAGGACACAGGGTTTCAGCCATGAATTGAACCGCTATAAATATGGATAAATTCGTCAGGCGCGTCAGTTTGTGTGTGAGGAACAAAAATGACCAGATGATGCACAGAGCAAGCAGATTAAACGTTTACAGACTCACAATCGCTGAGAAATTATGCGAAACCAGTTTTATATCATGCAAAAATGCGAATCACATCATAGCCATTCACGCTATATACATGGACAAAAACGCTGCCTTTTCCTGCTGTGATTTCCATCACGCCAATTCTCCGTTTCTTACTCAAATAATGATTTCCGGTGAAACAAAAAATCCTACACGTAGACGGAATTACAATATGAAAAAAATCACACAAACACTTGCTGCCGCCGCACTGACAGGTGCGACATTACTCAGTGCTTCCGCGAATGCATTCTGGGGAAGTGACGATGGCACCCTCAAGCTGGGCTATCTGGTGAAACAACCGGAAGAACCCTGGTTCCAGACCGAGTGGAATTTTGCTGAGAAAGCCGGCAAAGACTATGGCTTTGAAGTGATCAAAATGGCAGTTCCCGACGGCGAGAAAACCCTCAATGCCATTGATACTCTGGCTGCCAGCGGCGCGAAAGGTTTTGTCATCTGCACTCCGGATCCCAAACTCGGGCCGGCCATCATGGCAAAAGCCAACAGCTACGACATGAAAGTCATTACGGTTGATGATCAGTTCCTGAACGCCAAAGGCCAGCCAATGACCAAGGTGCCTCTGGTGATGATGGCCGCCAGCGAAATTGGCTATCGTCAGGGCAGCGAGTTGTATCAAGAAATGACAAAACGGGGCTGGGATGCCAAAGCAACGGGCGTTATGGCCATTACGGCTGATGAGCTGGATACAGCGCGCCGCCGGGTGGATGGCGCAGTCAAAGCACTGACGGAGTCCGGTTTCCCGGCAGCTCAGATTTACCGCGTGCCCACCAAATCCAATGACATTCCGGGCGCCCTTGATGCGGCGAACTCTTTGCTGGTGCAGTACCCGGATGTCAAACACTGGCTGGTGGTCGGCATGAATGACAATACGGTGCTGGGGGGATCCGTGCCACTGAAGGTCAAGGTTTTGCCGCTTCAGCAGTGATTGGCATCGGGATCAACGGGGTCGATGCCGTCAACGAACTGGCAAAATCTCAGGCCACCGGCTTTTATGGCTCACTACTGCCCAGCCCGGATGTCCACGGCTATAAAAGCATTGAGTCCCTGTACCAATGGGTGAAAGAAGACGTTCAGCCACAGCAATTTGTCGAAGTCACCGACGTGGTCCTGATCACGCGCGACAACTACAAAGCCGAACTGCAGAAGAAAGGTCTGTAAGCACGAACCGGGCGGCAGTGCCTCATTGCCGCCCCATGATTCTACAGGAGTACGCATGATGGCTACGTCCCCTTTTTCTCTGGAGTTTCGCCAGATTTCGAAGCACTTTCCCGGTGTCAAAGCCCTGTCTGATATCAGTTTCCGGGTCAACAGCGGCAGTGTTCATGCGCTGATGGGCGAGAACGGTGCCGGTAAATCAACCTTGCTGAAAACCCTGAGCGGCCTGTATCAGCCGACCAGCGGCGAATTGGTGATCAATGATAAGCCCGTTCGCCTTTCCTCCACTGTTGATGCACTGGAGAAGGGCATCGCCATTATCTATCAGGAATTGAATCTGGTTCCGGAGCTCAGTGTCGCGGAAAACATTTATCTCGGTCAGCTGCCCACCAAAAACGGCAAAGTGGATACCGAGACCTTAAATCGCAATGCCAGTGAACAGCTGGCACGGCTGGGCGAAGATTTTGACCCGTCGCTGCCTTTGAAAACCTTTTCCATCGGTCAGTGGCAAATGGTCGAAATTGCCAAAGCCCTGAGCCGTAACGCCACAATCATTGCCTTTGACGAGCCGACCAGCAGCCTGTCACAGCGTGAAATCGATAACCTGTTCAAAGTGATCCGCGAGCTGCGCGATGACGGCAAAATCATTTTGTACGTCTCCCACCGGATGGAGGAAATCTTCTCGCTCTGTGATGCCATTACGGTTTTTAAAGACGGCACCCATGTTCAGACCTGTGATGACATAACCCACCTGACCCACGATAAGCTCGTCGAGCTGATGGTGGGACGCGAGATCAACGACATCTACAACTACCGTTCCCGACCGCTGGGTGAAAGCGGCCTCAAGCTGGATAAGCTGACAGGCACCGGGCTGAGTGCCCCTGCTTCGATGGACATTCGCCAGGGTGAAATTCTGGGGCTGTTTGGTCTGGTTGGCGCGGGTCGCACTGAACTGACACGGCTGATCTTTGGCGCCGAGAAACCGGATTCCGGCGACATTTACCTGCACAACCAGAAAATCGTGATCCGAAGCCCTAAAGACGCGATTAAAGCGGGCATTACCCTGTGTCCTGAAGATCGCAAAGCGCACGGCATCGTGCCGATTTTGTCTGTCGAAGAAAATACCAACATCAGCGCCCGTCCCTGGCATCTGAAACTGGGTGGGGTCATCAACCGTGTGTGGGAACGCAAGAACGCCGAGACGCAAAGTCAGGCACTCAATGTCAAAGCCGCTAATCTGGCGCAGGCCATTGGCCAACTCTCCGGGGGCAATCAGCAGAAAGTGATCCTTGGCCGCTGGCTGTCGACCGACATGAGCGTGATTTTACTTGATGAACCCACACGCGGTATTGACGTTGGCGCGAAATCGGAAATCTATGAGCTGATTTTCAAGCTGGCTGAAAACGGGGTCACTGTGCTGGTTGTCTCCAGTGACTTACCCGAAGTGCTGGGGATCTCTGACCGTCTTCTGGTCATGAAAGAAGGCAGAATCACCGGTGAACTGGTCCGTGATGCCTTTGATGAACAAACCGCGCTTCGCCTGGCCATGCTTGGCGACGCCCCGATTGCCGCTTGATGAAAAGGAACCTTCTCATGGCTACGAGTAGTACAACGAAACTGATGGAATCTGACAATACGTCCACCGCCCTGAACATGTCCGCGGTCTGGGATAAATACGGGATGCTGATGGTGTTCGCCGGCCTGTTTTTACTGTGTGCGTTTTTTGTCCCTTATTTTGCGACACTGGTGAATATAAAAGGGCTGGGACTGGCCATTTCGATGAGTGGCATGGTGGCCTGTGCCATGTTGTTCTGCCTGGCCTGTGGCGATCTTGATCTGTCCGTTGCTTCAGTGATTGCCTGCTCCGGGGTGGTCACCGCGGTCGCCATCAATGCCACCGGCAGTGTGGTGCTGGGCGTCGGTGCTGGCTTGCTGTCCGGCGTATTGTTTGGCTTACTGAACGGTTTTGTCATTGCCAAACTACAGGTGAACGCCCTGATCACCACACTGGCGACCATGCAGATTGCGCGGGGGTTAGGCTATATCATCTCGGACGGTAAAGCCGTGGGTATCACAGAGGAAAGCTTCTTTGCCTTAGGTAATTCATCGCTGTTCGGGATCCCGACCCCTGTCTGGCTGACCCTGATAACCTTTGCGGTGTTTGCTTTTCTGCTGAACCGCACTGTTTATGGCCGCAATACGCTGGCCATCGGCGGCAATGAAGAAGCCGCCCGGCTGGCAGGGGTCAATGTCGTCAAAACCAAGATGATCATTTTCACGGTCTCCGGCTTCATCTCCGCACTCGCCGGTGTGATCCTGGCAGCACGCATGACCAGTGGCCAGCCCATGACTTCAGTCGGGTTCGAACTGGTGGTGATTTCAGCGTGTGTTTTAGGCGGTGTGTCCCTGAAAGGCGGGATAGGCAAAGTGTCTTATGTGATTGCCGGTGTGCTGATTCTGGGCACAGTCGAAAACGCCATGAACCTGCTCAATATGTCTCCTTTTGCGCAATACGTGGTGCGCGGGTCCATTCTGCTGGCGGCCGTCATCTTCGACCGTTACAAGCAAACTTCCCGCAAAGCCTGATATCGCCATTCCTGCCGGGCGCCCCTTTCTGCAATGGGAGAGGCGCTCGAGCAGAAATCATGACCAGCTCCTTCGTAACACAGTTTTGCAGCCTACACTTGTGGTAACTCCTTTGCCGAAAGGGTGCGCCATGACAACGGGATTGTTCGTTTTCAGTTACGATCTGCGCCTGCACGATAACCCGGCGTTAAGGCAAACGGCTGAGCAGGTGGATCATCTGCTGTGTCTCTACTGCCTGCCGCAGCAAAGTCCGGTGCCATATCCGGGGCATCGCATGCCATGGGGAAAACAGCGCCAAGCGTTTTTGCTTGCTTCGCTGGCCGACCTGAATCACCAGCTTGCCGAGCAGCATCCACATCAGGGACTGCTGATCCGCGACACGCCGCTGGAAGCCACGATAGACGAGCTGCTGGATCAATACCCGATTTCCCTCATCGGCCGCAGTGAACAGGCGGGCTATTATGAAAACCAGAGCTGGGCTTATATTGAAGCTCAATACCCGGACGTCACTTTTCTGACCATTCCAACACATACCCTGTTCACGCGCGCACTGCTGCCTTTCACCCTCAATGAACTGCCCGCCAGTTTCACCCAGTTCCGGCTGTTGACAGAAAAGCTGGATTGCCGCGCAGAATCTGTGGTTGATCTCGATCTCCCGCCGCCACCTGCGTTACCGCAAACCGCTCCGCTTCACCCGATCAATCTGGCGCGCACCCAACTGGACAGAATGACGGAACGACCTTCCGTCTCCCGCGGCTTCACTGGCGGTGAAACGGCAGCCTTTGAGCATATTCAGAACTATTTCTCCGGTGATTTGCCTGCCCGTTACAAAGAGACGCGAAATGCACTGGATGGCTGGGACCATTCGACCAAGTTTTCCCCTGGCTGGCGCTGGGGTGTCTGTCCCCGGTCACTGTGCTGCGCTATCTGGACGACTATCAGAACAAGGTCATCAGAAATGACTCAACCGAATGGATTCGATTCGAACTGCTATGGCGTGAATACTTTCAATGGTATGCCCATGCCTACCAGCAAAAGCTGTTCTATTATCGTGGCATTAAAAATCAGGGGCCGACCAATCGCCATGATGAGGGCCGTTTTCAGCAATGGTGCAACGGCAAGACCGGCTATCCGATTGTCGATGCCTGCATGCGGCAGCTCAATCAAACCGGCTACATGTCTAACCGTGGCCGACAGCTGGTCGCCAGCTGTTTTGTCCACGAGCTGACCCTCGACTGGCGCTATGGCGCCGCTTACTTTGAGCAGCAGTTGATCGATTATGATGTCGCATCCAACTGGGGCAATTGGCAGTATCTCGCCGGAGTCGGTGCCGACCCGCGGGGCTGGCGCTATTTTGATCTGGAGAAACAGACAAAAATGTACGATCCTGATGGCGACTTCATTCATCGCTGGTTACACAATGGCAGCCACTCGATATAAAACCTTAAGGCTGATTCTGGGCGATCAGCTCAATGCAAAACATGCCTGGTTTCAGTCAAAAGATCACACGACCTTATACCTGATTGCCGAATTGCATCAGGAAGCGACTTACACCAAGCATCATGTGCAGAAAATCTGCGCCTTTTTTGCCGCCATGAAAGCCTTTGCCAGCGCACTGAGCCAAGCCGGTTTCCATGTCTGCCACCTGACGCTGGACGACACCGCAACATACAAAAACCTGCCCGAACTGCTGAACACACTGATATCCGATCATCAAATCGAGGCGTTTGAATACCAGCGCCCTGATGAACACCGCCTGCTGCAACAGCTGCGAACCTTAAACCTGCCCGCCAGCGTCTCGTGCAAAGAAGTGGATACCGAACATTTCCTGTTACCGTTTGACGAGATTCCGCGCCACTTTGCCCGGGGCAAACATGTCCTGATGGAGCATTTTTACCGGATGATGAGACGTCGCTTTGCTATCTTGATGGCGGGCGAAAAACCTGAGGGTGGCAAATGGAACTTCGACAAAGAAAACCGGCATAAACTCAAGGCTATGGATCTTCCGGCGGTTCCGGCACCGCTGCGTTTCAACAATCCGGTCGGTGATATCCTGGACCGGCTGGACAAACACCAGATTCCGCATTTTGGCACAGCCTCAGATTCACTGCTATGGCCGGTGACGCGCCGACAGGCCATTGAATTACTGAATTATTTTTGCCAGCATCAACTTCAGAGCTTCGGCTATTTTCAAGATGCCATGACAGATCAGACCGAGCACCAGTGGAGCCTCTATCATTCGCGGTTATCTTTTGCCCTAAACACGAAAATGCTGCACCCGATGCAGGTCATTCAAACCGTACTGACCCACTATGAGCAAGCCGATGGCAGGATATCTCTGGCTCAAGTGGAAGGCTTCATCCGTCAGATACTGGGCTGGCGCGAATACGTGCGGGGGATTTACTGGGCCAATATGCCGGATTATGCCAGCTACAACACCCTTGGCGCTCACCGGAAGTTACCGGATTTTTTCTGGACCGGAACAACAGGCATGGCCTGCCTCAAGGCTGCCGTCTCGCAATCGTTGGATTACGCCTATGCGCACCATATCCAAAGACTGATGGTCACCGGTAACTTTTGTCTGCTGACTGACACCGATCCCGATCAGGTCGATGCCTGGTATCTGGGGATCTATGTCGATGCCATTGAATGGGTTGAAATGCCCAACACCCGGGGCATGTCTCAGTTTGCAGATAACGGCATCATTGCCACCAAACCCTATGCGGCAAGCGGCAATTATATCAATAAGATGAGTGACTACTGTCAGTCCTGCCAATACTCTGTAAAAAAGAAAACCGGCGCGGATGCCTGTCCCATCAACAGCCTGTACTGGCGATTCATGGATAAACACCAGCACCGTCTGGCCGTTAACCCAAGGATCGGGATGATTTATCGCAGCTGGGATAACTTAACAGACAACGAACGACAGGCAGTACTCAGCCGAGCCGAATTCTGCCTCAATCACCTGGATCAGCTCTGACTGCCTCGTCTGTCCAGTTCATCACACTGCTGTTTCAACCAGCGCCCCAGAGTGATAATGGCCGTTTGCGTGGCGCGGGATTTTTTATACACAAAGTAAAAACTGTCGCCGGTCGGCAGCTCGTGCATGGGGATCCGCACAAAGTGCTGTTGCCTGTCGATGTCATTCATCAGATAGTCATTCAGAAAAGTAATGCCCTGATCATAGCGGGCCGCTTCTGCCGCCAGCAACATATGGCTGAACAACTGAAATCTCGCCTGTTCAGGCATCTCAAAACCACCCAGCATACACCAGCGGTGCCAGTCTTCACCGTGTTTGGCATCTTTAAAAATAGATCGCGTGGTCAGCAACGGATGCTCCCACAGGGCATCGGGCAGTGGTTTATCCCGCATTTGCTGCCAGAGTTTATGGCTGCATACCGGATAGAGCTGCTCATGATACAACAGCTCTGAAATGAAGTTGTTGCGCTTGGGAGGAGAGACGGTAATAAAGCAATCGGCCAGTTCATCACTGAAATTCGGATCATTACTCACCATATTTAACGTGAGTTCAATTTCAGGGTGCAGCTGACGCAGATTTTCCAGCCGTGGGATCAACCATTTCACCGCCAAGGAACTGTAAAGCGCCAGGCGAATCTTTCCCCTTCGCCTTCCCGGATCTGCTGGCTGGCTTCCGAGATATCCGCCAGCGCATGGCTGATCTGCTCGTAATATTTTTCACCAACAGGTGTCATGGACAACTGGCGTCCCTGGCGCTGGAACAGTTCTTCACCCAGATAATCTTCTAAAAGACGAACCTGATGGCTGACCGCACTTTGCGTCACACTCAGAAATTCTGCGGCGCGGGAAAAACTGTTCAAACGGGCGACAGCCTCAAAGTAATGAACGGCGCGAAGGGGTGGCAGCTTCATTATCTAAAAAACTCATACCAAAAAAATTTATATCATTATACTTCATCACTATCGCTGGTTTATGCTTTGGATCACAGTTTGTCGTCTCGTCGACTGATCACTCACTCAAAAAAGAAGGAGCAGCCCATGCCTCAAATGTCTGTCGGTTTAGCCATGATATTGCTGATTGTCGGCAACTTAATTGCTGTGTGCTCCGATGCCATGATCAAATCACTGGGTGATGAAACGGCCATTTTTCAATTTGTCTTTTTCCGTCAATTAACCGCCGTCGCCATTCTGGCGCCGTTTTGTATCGGTACCAAAAAAGCCGATTTTTTTGCCGGGTTTAAGTGGCACGCTTTACGTGGTCACATTTGGTTGCTGGGCATGGTCTTTATGATCATTTCAATCACCAGCCTGCCCCTGGCAACTGCCAATGCCATTTTTTATGCCGCGCCGCTGATCATGCTGCCGATGGCCATGATGCTGTTTCAGGAAAAGCTGACCAAATATTCTGTCGGCGTAGCGGTGATTGGTTTCATTGGTGTGCTGGTGATTATCCGCCCGACTGAAATCAACTGGGCTGCCATTGCGGCGCTGATTGTTGCCTTTACGCTGGCCTGGAATAACCTGCTGGTCCGTAAATTGCCAAAACACCAGACGGTTGCGCAAACCCTGATGCTGACCAATCTTGCCGGTATGCCGGCGGCACTGGGTCTGGCGATTTGGGAAGGACAGCCCTGGGACTGGTCTCCGCTGCTGACCGCTGCCGGTTCAAGCACTTTCATTATGATTTATGCCGGCGCCTGTGTACTGGCTTACCGCTCGGCGGAATCGAACAAAATTGCGAGCGCCGAATACAGCGGACTGATTGGTGCTGTGATCATCGGCATGCTGTGGTTCGACGAAGTGCCTGACTTACCCATGATTCTTGGCACCATGATGATTATTGTTCCTTTGATCTGGCTGGCCCAAAAAGAAAAGCGTGCCAAAAAAGCTGCGGGGCTCAAACCAACTGAAACGGCGCTTGTCACAGAGGCCGCAGAAGAAACCAAAGCCTGACCGGTTATTATCCGTTGTGCGACAGTTCGGGTACTCCTGCCTGCCCTGTCGCTTTTTTGTCATTCACCTTTTTTCGGCCTTCTACTCACCCTGCAACTCATCATTGAACGCCCGCTCCAATGCGGTGATCTCCAGTTTGGTCATGGTCAGAAAGCACTGCGTTAACCGTGCCAGCTTGGCGGGATCTTGACTTCGCATCATCGCCTCCATCGATCTCGGCACGATCTGCCAGGACAAGCCGTATTTATCCTTCAGCCAGCCGCACTGCCCTTCCTCACCGCCATCCTGCGACAAGGCTGTCCAGTAACGGTCGATTTCAGCCTGATCGTCACAATGAATGACAAAAGAGATCGATTCGTTGAAAGTGAAAAATGGCCCGGCACTGATCGCGGTGAATGGCTGGCCGAACAATTCAAAGTTCACCACATCAACACGGCCTGAAGGGGTATCTTCTATCTGGGTGAGATTGACAATTTTTTAGTTGTCAAAGACTTGCGTATAAAACTCGGCGGCCTCAACCGCTTCTTGATCAAACCACAAGTGAGGAGAGATTTTCGCCTGCTGAAACGATGCCATAAAACCTCCGGGAAACTGGACAGAAACACAAAGAAAAGCGGCATGCTGTATCGACCAAGTGTAGATGAAGAAGTGGTGTTATGAGCTGATTCTCACTGCGTTAACATCTGCCTGTCATCAGGGACTGTGCCCAGTCTGCGCGACCGTTGGCTGTTGCTGCTCGCACCGCCGCCTGTACATCGTAATCAACACGGTGAAAAGTCATTTCCCAGTGGTGCTTGTCTTGCCGCGTTAACACAGCATACGACGCTTGCGGGGTGTAATTTTGCATGGCATGGGGCGATGGCAGTTCATCGGCATACGCCTGAAGGCCCACACTGCCTGGATTGATCACGGTCTGGCCCGTCGACAACCGGACACAGCGGGGAATATGGGTATGACCACAGAGAATAATGGACGAATGAATATCTTTGAGATGCGCAGCTATCTCAGCATCTGCTTTGACCCGCGGATGGCCCGAGCTGATCTCTTCCAGCAAATACACCAGATCATCGTCCGGCGTGCCGTGGCAAGCGTAAATCTCATCGGATATCCGGGCATCAAATGGCAATTGCTGCATCCAGTCCAGCGGGGCCTGCCCTAAGTCGTCGAGGATAAATTTCAGCGTGGGATTGGCAGCCACCTCTGCTGTTGTCGCCTGGTAAATTTGCCGATCCTGATTACCAGAAATGGTCAGCATCTCTTGCTGCTGCAAGAAATCGAAGGTGGCACGTGGGGCTATCGGGCCGTATAAAATATCACCCAAGTTCACCAGCCGGGTCACCCCCTTGCTGAACGCATCCTCAACCACAGCTTCCAGCGCAAAGACATTACTGTGAATGTCCGACAACACAGCGTATTTTTCCAACGCACACTCCTTGTGATATCCCAGTTGATTTTTTGCCCGTCGCTGGCCTTATCCCGCTCAACAATATCCTTACTGCACACCACTTTGAACCGTGTAAAAAACATAGCCAAATAAGGCAGCGAATATCACAACGGTCAGAATCAGCTTCATCCAGATTCCTTTCATCTTGTTATCTCCGTGATTTATATTAGTACTGGTGCCAGGTCAGTTCTCTACGTTTCAGTTGTGATAACTAAACGCTAACTTACCTGATGTTAGTGTTAATGCCAACATGCTGAGTTATATAACCGTGCTGGTTACGGGCATTGTTAATTGCGGTTAAGTGCGTTTCATACACTCTTCATAGCTGAACAGCCCATATAAATTGACCAAACTATCATTATCCCAATAGGGAATCATAAAGACACCTGCTCAACACACCATTCCTTATTCGAATTGTTATCTTTAAATTACATAAATATGTGCTACCTGAATCACGTAAAAATAATAATATTAATCAGAGGTTTTATATTATCATTCTGAAATAAAAGCTGGGATTAAAGAGAATTAAAACATGAATAAAAAGGTTATATTATCTACTGTATTATTTCTATCAGCATGTGGTGGTTCTGATAGTGGAGACGGCATAAGTCTGAATAAGGTGAAATCTAACGATAAAGCCAAGTGTTCGAATTCAAGGTTAGACTCATGTTATTATGATATCAATCAATTAGCTCTTAATATTATGTTCCGTAAGAATGATACCGGAGTTCTAAATGTAACTGCATCGGTATCTGGCCCCAAACAGGATATATATTTTACCGGAAGTGATGTACTGGAAATTCATGCTGATGGTGAGGTATTCTTACCCACCAATAACGGCGCAGATAGTTTAAGATATGAGAACATTCCTGATAACGCGCAAATCTATGAATTTTTCTGGTATAGAAACAGTCAGTTAGTTGAATATAATTCAATCGATGGTATCACAGAGCCAAGTGTTATTTTATCAACAAGCCAACATGATGGTTCTAATACTATTACTACAGATTGGTTAAATAACCCTGACTATACATATCAAATTCACACACCAAGTTTATGGTGCACCAACTTAAACTATGAAAGCGAAATGTTTTCGCCGAGCACCGGAATTTTAGACAATCAAAGACCACCTTATCAAGCGACCTTACAGGCGCTGTATGGAAAAAATATCGAAAGCCTTAAGGTAAATTATCGAAGCTGCGATATTTCAGTGACTCTAATAGCAAAAAACAATCAAGTAAACTATAGAAACAAGCAAAAAAGATTATTTATTCATCACGATAACTTTAGCGAGCATCCCCTCACTCTGTTTGAATCAAATTAATGATTTATATCCTTCCGGGATGCCATAAACTCTTTCATTTCATGCAATGGATAAATATACATTGCCCGCAATCATGCGGGCAATATATGTCATTCGTCATTCAATTGCTTTAAAGCCATTTTAATAGCATCTATGAACGTATCTGTATCCTGCGCACCGGAAAGCAGATACTTTTCATGAAAGACAAAAGCAGGCACGGCACTGATCCCCTGCCCGGTCCAGGTTTGTTCTTCAGCTCTGACGGCTTCGGCAAAATTGCCCTGTTTCAGTACCAGCTCCGCTTCATTGCGATCCAGACCGGCGGTCTCAGCAGCATCCAGCAGCACAGACAATTGGCCCGGATCATCCTGCTCAGTGAAATAAGCTTCAAAAAGCGCCAGCTTCAGCTCTGTCTGACGGCCATAACTCGCGGCCCAATGCAACAGCTGATGGGCTTTGAAGGTATTGTAGATACGGGAAAGTGGTGTGAAATGGAATCGGATACCGGATTCTTCACCTAAAGCGATAATCCTGGCCCGGTTCTGTTCACTTTGTTCGGGGGTGATCTGATATTTCTCGGCCAGATGCTCACTCAGCAGCTGGCCGTCTTCCTGCATCGCCGGATTCAGTTCGAAAGGATGCCAGCGCACAGTAAACTGTACCTGATCTTTATAGGCCGCCATAGCCTGCTCCAGTCGTTTGTAACCTATGTAGCACCAGGGACAGACGACATCAGATACGATATCAATGGTTAAGTGGGTATGCGTTGACATGCATTGCGTCTCTTAGGTCAGTTGGGCTGATAGTGGTTAGCGTGGCGTAAAAAATCAACCCATAATCCCTGAAAATGAGATCTCAAAATTATTGCTCCGCTAATACGGAGGTGTCCCACAGGACATAGATTGATTTGTCGCTCATTTCAAAAATCATCCCTTTTGCGCCCAGGCCGCTTCGTCGGTAAACAGGCTGATTACGGTCATCTCGATATTGCCCCGGCACTCCCTGCGTCGGATGAAAATCGTAATAAACGCCATCTGCTCTGTCGATGGTGATGTAACCATGATGCTGCGACAGCACGCACAAGTAACGGCCAGAGGGTTTATCGGCACCTTTGGGGTAGATGTCGCAACGGGCATCAACAATGTCGGCCAGAGCAGGCAAGGTGTAGCCTGCCCACAGCGAAGTAAGCAGAAATAGAGCAACAGAGCATTTCCACAACCAACTGACCATACTTGCCTCCGCGACGAACCCATTTCCACGAAGTCAGTGTCGGTATGAGTGTAGCACGCTGATTCAGACACTCAGGCCGCGGATAAGCTCCGACATCGTCTGAATCCAATGATTTGCCTGTTTATCGCGTTTTTGAATCAGCGCCGGCAAGAAGGGGCCACTCAGATGGCGCCGTTTGCTACGCAATATGTTATTCCCTACAATTCTCATCAGATAACGAACCCTAAGGTCATCTCTGATGAAAATTGATTTAAATACGCTGATCACTGAAAGCCGCAACCCTGCCAGCCAGGTGATAGACACCCTGTCGACCATCGAGATGCTGAAGGTCATCAATGACGAAGACAAGCAAGTGGCGCTGGCGGTTGAGCAGACATTACCGCAAGTGGCTCAAGCTGTTGATGCTATCGCCGCGGCTTTTCAGCGAGGTGGCCGCTTAATTTATTCAGGTGCAGGGACATCAGGCCGCTTAGGCATTCTGGATGCCAGTGAGTGCCCGCCCACTTATGGCAGTGATCCGTCTCAGGTCATTGGCTTGATTGCCGGTGGCCGGGAAGCGATTTTCCGTGCCGTAGAAAATGCCGAAGACAATCGCGAACTCGGTGCAGAAGATCTGAAAGCCCTGAATTTTTCTGATAAAGATGTGTTAGTCGGCATTGCTGCCAGTGGTCGTACGCCTTATGTCTTGGGCGCAATGGCATACGCCAAATCAGTCGGTGCCACCGTCGCCAGCATCAGCTGCAACCCGGACAGTGCCATGACCCGGCTAGCCGATATTGCCATGACGCCCATCGTCGGGCCCGAGGTGGTGACCGGCTCTTCCCGCATGAAAGCCGGTACAGCGCAGAAAATGATCCTCAATATGCTGACAACAGGCGCCATGATACGGACCGGCAAAGTGTACGGGAACCTGATGGTGGACGTTGAGGCAACCAATGCCAAGCTGGTCGAGCGCCAGAAAAACATTGTCACCGCTGCGACCGGCGCAACACGTGAACAAGCCGAATCAGCACTGACAGCTTGTGGCGGACACTGCAAAACAGCCATTGTGATGATTCTGACCGGCACAACGGCTGAAGAAGCGCGTGCGCTGCTAAACAACTCGCAAGGTTTTACCCGTCAAGCTGTGCAGCAGGCAGGTCAGTAAGCGCACACCACTTACCCGGCCTTGCTGGGTGGTAACCCAAAATAACGTTTAAACTCGCGGCTGAACTGCGCGGCACTTTCATACCCGACTTTGCTTGCTGCCACGCTGGCCGACACCCCATCCTGCACCATGAGTTGTTTGGCATTATTGAGCCGGATTTTTTTGATGTATTGCAAAGGCGGGTCGGTGACAACTTGCTTAAAAGCACGGTGAAAAGCTGAGATGCTCATGCCTGCCATCTCTGCGAGATCATCCACCGCCAGCTTGTCGGCATAGTGCAACTGCACATGCTCTATCACGCCCGACACACGAGCTAACGCGCTATCTTGCTTCACATACTGGGCAAGCAGGGATCGCTGATCACTTTGCAGCAGGCGGTAAAAGAACTCTCTGAGTATCTGCGGCCCCAGTAATTTTGCATCCATCGGGCTGTGCAACACGGATAATAGCCGCTGCATACAGTCATTTATCTCGGGTGTGACCGGTGAGGCAGCTACACCTTTGTGCTGCTGCTGTGAGGCAAAATAATCGGCGCCCAGTTCCGCTTCCATATCATCAACCAACTGGCGAATCACGCTGTGGTCAAATCCAATATCAATCCCGATCAGCGGCGCCTGTTCCGACGCAAAGGTTTCACAGGCAATGGGGTATGGTGCTGACACAATCAGGCAATGTTCTGTGTCGTACTCAAAGTGGTAGTCATTCAAATGGCCAATTTTATTACCCTGAAAAATAACGACCACACCTTGTTGGTACATCTGCGGGGTAACATGATGATATTGGGTAATTTTAAACAAGCTGACACCCGATAGCACCGTATGTACCTTGCCTTGTCTGCTTTCCAAACCCAGTTGGCAGCATAAAGAATTGGCCCGTTCGAGGGTAGTATTCATAATCGAAACTCAGTTGTTCAAGAGGGCTTAGTGTTGTTGAATAACCGTACGAATAAAAGTGTAAAGCAGAATCAGGCAAGAATTAAGCAGAATCGTGTATTACAGCGAGACAGGTTGTCGCCTACACTTTGCAGCACACAATATCTTACAGGCAAACCTGGAGAGCAATGATGAACCCATTTAGCTATCACAACCCGACCCGCATTCATTTTGGTGAAGGCCAGATTGCTGCAATCACAAACGAAATTCCTAAAAACAGCAAGGTACTGGTGCTCTACGGTGGCGGCTCTATCAAAGCGAATGGTGTGTACGACCAGGTCGTTCAAGCACTGAGTGAACACCAATGGATTGAATTTTCTGGTATTGAACCTAACCCGCAATACGACACGCTGATGAAAGCGGTCGAACAGATAAAAGCCGAAGGTGTCGACTACCTGCTTGCTGTCGGTGGTGGTTCTGTAGTTGACGGCACTAAATTTGTCGCAGCCGCCGCCTGCTATGAAGGACAAGACCCATGGGATATGTGGGCCAAAGGACTCAGCGTTCAACAGGCGCTGCCGATCGGCTGTATTCTGACACTGCCGGCAACGGGTTCCGAAAGCAATAAAGCCTCTGTGGTCTCACGCGGTAACGACAAAATTGGCTATATGTCCTCTAAGATCCAGCCTGCTTTCGCTGTCTTGGATCCGGCAACCACGCTGAGCCTGTCTCCTCGCCAGATCAGTAATGGTGTGGTTGACGCATACGTCCATGTGATGGAGCAATATCTGACGTTTCCGGTGAATGCCAAAGTGCAGGATCGATTCGCTGAAGGTTTGCTGCTCACCCTGATTGAAGAAGGCCCGAAAGCACTGACCAATCCTAAAGATCTGGCGGTTCGTGCCAATATTATGTGGTCAGCCACACAGGCACTGAACGGACTCATTGGTGTCGGTGTCCCGCAAGACTGGGCCACGCACATGATTGGTCACGAGCTGACCGGTAACTACGGCATTGATCATGCCCGCACTCTGAGTATCGTGCTTCCGGCCGTCATGAAAGAACGCCGCCAGGAGAAAGAAGGCAAGCTTCTTCAGTATGCAGAACGCATTTTTGGTATCACGGAAGGCAGCACCGACGAGCGTATCTATGCCGCCATTGCCAAAACCGAAGCTTTCTTTCAAGCCATGCAGGTGCCTACGCGTTTGAAAGATGTCGAACTGGATGAAAGCGATATTCGTGTCCTGCTCAGCGGCCTGGAAAAGCACGGCATGACGGCGCTGGGCGAACATGGCAAGATTGGTATTGCCGACAGTGAAGCTATCCTTCGCACTGCGCTTTGAGTGCTTTGAGTGCTTTGAGTGCTTTGAGTGCTTTGAGTCAATTATGCAAACACACACTGAAACCGCCAGCTCTGGCGGTTTTTTATTGCCTGCCACAAACGCTATTAATGTGACCGAATAAATAATTCTCAGCAATGGTATTGATCTCTGTGCATAAGTGGCTATTATGACGATAAGTCAACTTTGACTAATCGTCATTTTTATGAAGATTTACCCTTTTCGTATTCGTGTTAAACTGATTAAGGGATGCTTGCTTCTTGTAAAGCAGAAACTTACAGAAGCACCAGCATCTCACAGAAGGAGTTGCAATGTATTCACGCAACTGACAACTTAAAAGTCGGAAGTTATGTTCGGGTTGAACTGTAATAAAGAGAGATGTGCCCTCTTCTCCGGAGAGCGTGCACCCAAAACCAAAAAACAGCTAGCGATTGCAGAACGCGATCACGAGCTGATCATGCTTGCCAAAGATCTGGTGAACAAAGAAGGCTTTGCGAACCTGACTATGGACAGGCTGGCGTCAATCAGTCCTTACTCTAAAGGAACGGTGTATAACCATTTCTGCAGTAAAGAAGACGTCATCGTGGCACTTTGCAGCCACGCGATTAAGGTTGAAATGACTCTGTTCAACCGGGTGTTAGACATGGAAGGCAGCAGCCGGGATATTCTGATGGGTGTCCATGTTGCGTACCATATCTTTGCCCGACTCGAACCCATACTGTCGACCTGTCTGCTGACCGCGAAAACCCCCTGGGTGATCGATAAAGCATCCAATACACGCGTGGAAATGTTGAATCAACTTGAGGAGCAAATGATTGATAATGCGGATGCAATCGTCAATCGTGCTCTGGAAGAAGGCAGTCTGGCGATGTCGGCGGCCGTCAGTACCGATGCAGTGGTTTTTGCAAACTGGTCACTGGCAGTGGGATCAAATGCGTTGATTACGAATGCAACCAATAGTCGCTGTATTCATCGTCTGCAGGATCCGTTCACTATTCTGAATAACATCAACATGTTACTGGACGGAATGAACTGGAAACCACTGTCTAGCGAAAGGGATTACAAAAGGTTGTGGAAACACATTGAACAGACCTTTTTTGCAGAAGAAATAGAACTTCTGTCGCAATTGGGTCGTTAGTTCCTGTAATAACCCGCTTCAGGCGGGTTGTTTTCACACCATACTTGACGATTTGTCACAATTTGATTTTTCTCTGCAGTGAATACGCAGAGATTAACGCTCATAAGTAGCTGAATCATGAACCTTGGCTATGAAAAAGCAGCTTACTCATGCCCGGCCAGCCTACACGCTGGCTTTAAAGCACCAAATATTGACGAAACGTCACTCATGGAGATTGTGATGAAAGACAGTATCTACGCTTTACCGATCAAACGTGCTTATGTCGTTCTGGCGACAGTGACCGCACTGCTGATCGCCGCGACTCTCGGCGCCAAAAATCTCTATTTCCGGGGAGATTACAACATCTTCTTTGACGGAAATAACCCGCAGTTGCAAGCCTTTAACACCATTCAGAACACATTCAGTAAAACGGACAACATCAGCTTTGTCGTTGCCCCCAAAAACGGCAATGTCTTTACGCCTGATACTTTATCTCTTATCCGGGATCTGACCCATGACAGCTGGCAAATTCCCTTTTCCAGCCGCGTCGACTCGTTAGCGAACTACCAGCACACAGAGGCGATTGAAGATGACCTGCTGGTGGAAGATTTGCTGTTAGATGAATACCCGCTGGATGCGGCACGTATCGCGAAAGTGAAGTCAGTCGCGTTACAAGAACCTTTGCTGCGGGATTCACTGATTTCATCTCGCGGTGATGTTGCTGTGGTGAATGTCACTTTACAGATGCCTAAAGTTGACGAAACGACAGAAATTACGACAGTGACCGATTATTCCCAAGCCTTACTGGCGAAATACCGGGCCGAATTTCCTGACGTTGATTTCTATCAGGCCGGCATCGTCGCGATGAACCGGACTTTCATGGACATGGCGATGAAAGACAGCAGCACACTCGTGCCAACCATGCTGCTGATTGTGCTGGTTTTCCTTGTGTTAATGCTGCGCACTGTGACCGGTGTTCTTGCCACGCTTATTGTGATTATCGGTTCAGTGGCAGCCACTATGGGTTTGTCCGGCTGGGCGGGCATGTTCCTCAGCACAGCCACAGTCAATGTGCCCACCCTGGTGCTTACACTCGCCGTGGCTGACTGCGTCCATGTGATTGCCACGATGCGCCAGGGTATGCAGCGGGGCATGCTCAAAAACGAAGCCATAGGCTACAGCATCAGGCTCAATGCCATGCCGGTCCTGATTACCTCAGTCACAACAGCGCTTGGCTTTTTGATGATGAATGCGTCAGATTCACCGATTCTGCGTGATTTGGGCAATCTGGCCGCGCTGGGGATCATGATCGCCTGCTTCCTGTCAGTTTCCCTGCTACCGGCATTGCTGGCTGTGCTGCCCGTCCGTGCTCCGGCGGTCACACCGGCCGGTCAGTCCAACTGGACCGACAAACTAGGCAATCTGGTGGTGAATCACCGCAACATCCTTCTGCCTGTGTCGGTAATCGTGCTGATCGGCGCTACTCTGCTGCTTCCCCGCAATGTGGTCAACGACGAGCCGGTCAAATACTTCGCCACAGACAGCCAATTTCGCCAGGCCGCCGACTTTATGGCTGACAATATCAGCGGGATGACCACCATCAGCATTGCGATTGACTCAGGCCAGCCGCAGGGGATCGCGGATCCTGGCTTCCTGAACATCCTGAATCAGTTTACCGGCTGGCTGCGGGAACAACCGGAAACCGACCATGTCGCCAGCCTGAGTGATGTTTACAAACGCCTGAACAAAAACATGCATGGTGATGATGACCGCTGGTATCGCCTGCCGAACGAGCGAGAACTGGCCGCACAATATCTGTTGCTGTATGAGATGTCCTTACCTTACGGTCTGGATCTGAACAACCAGCTCAACGTAGATAAATCATCCGTCAAACTGACGCTGACCACCAAGAATGTCGGCAGTAAAGAACTGGTGGCTTTGGAAGCTCGGATTAATGACTGGTTTGATGCCAATGCACCGGGTTACGCCATTATGGCGTCCAGCCCGAACCTGATGTTCGCCCATATTGGCGAAACCAACATGGCCAGTATGTTATCCACACTGCCGGTGACTCTGGTGCTGATCTCCGCACTGATGATTTTCGCTCTGCGTTCACTGCGACTGGGTGTGATCAGCCTGATTCCCAACATCGCCCCGGCGATTCTCGGATTCGGACTCTGGACACTCTGGTCAGGTGAAATCAACCTTGGGCTGTCAGTGGTGGTCACGCTCACACTCGGTATCGTGGTCGATGACGCCGTGCATTTCCTCAGCAAGTATCAAATCGCACGCAAAGAAGGCCGAAATGCCGAAGAAGCCGTTCGTTATGCCTTCAGCACCGTGGGTCGCGCGTTATGGATTACCACAGTCGTTCTGGTTGCCGGCTTCTCTGTACTGGCCAGCTCCAGTTTTCGCCTCAACAGCGATATGGGTCAGCTCAGTGCTTTGATCATTTTCATTGCGCTGGTCGTGGACTTCTTACTGCTGCCCTGCATGCTGATGCTGTTTGACCGTAAACCGGTGGAACAGGCTGACACCGAGACCGCCAGACTGGATACCAAGAACCCGATGAACCCAAAACCATTGGCCCAATAACCTTTTAGCCAAAGATGAAGGAGAAAGCTCATGACAGATAAAACGGCCCGGATCACACAATGGCTGGCATCTATCGGCATGATTACCGCACTGGGTATGGCTATCATACCGGCGGTATGCCATGCAGGTAACGAACAAGGGTTAGAGATAGCCAAGGAGCGAAAACTGCGTGATACCGGTTGGGGAGACAGCGTTGCAGAAATGACCATGCTGCTATCCAACGCACAAGGTGAAAGCAGTACCCGAAAAATGCGTATCAAGACGCTGGAAGTGGCTGACGATGGCGATAAAGGCCTGACGATTTTCGATCAGCCCCGTGATGTACAAGGCACAGCCTTTCTGAATTTCGCCCACACCACCAAGCCTGACGATCAATGGCTGTATCTGCCAGCATTGAAACGGGTAAAACGGATTGCCTCGCGCAATAAATCGGGCCCTTTCATGGGCAGCGAGTTCGCCTATGAAGATTTAAGTTCTTTTGAGCTGGAGAAATACGACTTCACCTACCTGGGTGATGAAACCATGCAAGACCAAGCCGTTTTCAAAGTTCAGCAAATACCGACCGATGAGTACTCCGGATATACCAAACAGCTGGTCTGGTTGGATAAAGACCATTACCGTCCTTTGAAGGTAGAGTTTTATGACCGTAAATACAGCCTGTTGAAGACACTGACCTTTAACGATTACAAGCAGTACCTGGGTAAATACTGGCGCGCACATAAGATGACGATGAATAACAGCCAGACCGGCAAGACAACGGTTCTGACTACCCATGAACTGACGTTTAACAATGGCCTTGATGAGAGCGATTTCAATAAGTCCAGCCTCAAACGCGTCAAATAATCTCAGGCAGGTGCAAGCATGATATACCGATTTTCTGCATTGCCCTTGCTTCTGGCTGCCTCGGTAGAGGCAGCTGGTATCAGTGGCCAGATAAACCTTGAACAACGTCAGTTTCTGCACCCTGGTCTTGAAGGCCAGGACAAAAGCCAGACCTCTTTGGTGATAGAACCCGAATGGTACACAGAGTGGCAGGACGGTGACGCCAGACTGACCATTCAGCCATTCTACCGCTGGGACAGCATGGACGATGAACGGACCCATTTCGATCTTCGCGAATTCATGTATCTGCAGTTGATCGATGACTATGAGCTCAGAATAGGCGTCGGGAAAGTTTTCTGGGGCGTGACAGAGTCCATTCACCTGGTGGATGTGATCAACCAGACCGATAACGTCGAATCTGTCGACGGCGAACAAAAACTCGGGCAGCCGATGATCAATGTTGCCGCCGTCAAAGACTGGGGCACAGTGAATGCATTTATCCTCCCCTACTTCCGTGAACGTACGTTCGCCGGTAAAGACGGGCGCCTGCGGCCGCCACTGCCGGTGAATGACGATGCATTGTATGAATCTTCAGCTGAACAGGAACATCTCGACTGGTCATTACGCTACAGCCACTATTTTGGCGACTGGGATGTCGGCGCCAGCTTTTTTCAGGGCACCAACAGAGATCCCTACTTTCTGCCGGGGCGTACCAGCCTGACGCCATTCTACGCCCAGATGGACCAGACCAGCGTGGATATTCAGGGCATTTTCGGCAGCTGGCTATTAAAACTTGAAGCACTTTACCGTGACAGCTTGGAAAATCACTCCGCTGTCGTGACCGGATTTGAATACACCCTGGTCGGTGTCTTCGATACCTATTGGGATCTTGGCCTGATTGCCGAGTACCAGTACGATTCCCGCTCACTGAGTCTGAATCAGAATGACCTGTTTCTGGGCACACGATTTGCGCTCAATGACATAGACGGCACAGAAATTTTATTCGGGATTAATCAGGATCTGGACAGCAGTCAGGAGTCTACCGGCAGAATTGAAGCCTCCGCGCGGATCAACAACAACTGGAAATGGCGGGCGAACGCCTGGTGGTTCAGCGCCAGCCAGCTTGACAGTCCACTGTATTTTGTCCGTAAAGACGACTTCATCGAGCTGGCACTGGAATATTACTTCTGAGCCAATTTGCCATTTCACTCAAAAACTTGCCGGAACTGTGACAGCCTGAGTTCCGGCCATTACAGGAGAGCCGTCATTCTTTCCCGGCTGAAAATACCCTACCCGAGCATTACAGCGGAATCGGCAAGACTAACCTCGTGTAACCCAACCTTTTATTTATCGCCAGCCTGAATGAAAAAGTGAATTGTGACTAAAAAACAACCTATACATTCAACACCCTAATTACTCAGAGAAATCAGAAAACAATAATGAATGATATTAATTGAAGTGGGATCACAAGAATTGAAAATATCAGAGGCTGTCACACTTCATTTCAGACAATAAATTAGCCATTTTTCCTTGCTGATTTCAATTCAGACGACATTTTTTATAATAAATGAACTTGTTAATAGCAGATAAGTCATTGAAGTTACAGATTTACAGAATAATAGGTGCACTATTTAGCTTTTACTGATTTTTCAAAGGCTCGAAAAATATCTCTTTTAAACATATTTCTCTGTTCTATATTCAGCTAGAGGGCATATATCGACAAGGACTGTGACATGTTCGGGTTATCTAACAAGAATAACGTAACTCAAGATGCGTACAACACACTTCAACAACAACTACAGGAAGCCAAACATACTTTAGCAGCCATCAGTGATGCTTTTGCATCGGTTGAATTTACACCGTCCGGGGAAATCATCACTGCCAACCAGCATTTTCTCAATACCATGGGATATAGCCTGAATGAGATTCAGGGTAAGCATCACCGGATGTTTTGTACCGATGAAACCAAAAAAAGCCAGGAATACCAAGAATTCTGGTCTCAACTTGGCCAGGGCAAGCAGATTAAAGGTCTGTTCCAGCGCATGACTAAGAACGGGAAAGAGATTTGGCTGGAAGCCAGTTATTGTCCGGTTTTCGACGATGAAGGGAGCGTTTACAAAGTCATTAAAATGGCTTCTGACACCTCAGCCAGAGTCGCTGACCACCATGAACTCGCCAGCCAGACACAGGCGGTTTCCCGCTCTATGGCAGTGATTGAGTTTGATCTCAATGGAAATATCCTGCACGCCAATGACAACTTTTTAGCGACGGTCGGATACACTTTTGAAGAAATCAAAGGCAAGCACCATCGGCTGTTCGTCACGCCCGCCTATGCTCAATCCACTGAATATCAGCACTTTTGGTACCAGCTGAATCAGGGGCAATTTATGGGCGGTAAGTTTGAGCGTGTGAACAAAGCTGGCCAGCCTTTGTGGCTGGAAGCCACCTATAACCCCATTTTTGATACCAATGGTAAATTATATAAAGTCATTAAATTTGCCACAGACATTACGCAGGCCGTCATTCTCGGCCAGGAAAACAGTCAACTGGCTTATGATTTATCAGTCAAAACCCGGCAGTTATCCGCCGAGGGAAGCAGTTCGGGTAATCAGGCTATCGATCAGATGACGCAAATGGTTGAGGCGTTAAATTCAACCTCAAATGTAATATCCCAACTGGAAGAACAGTCCAAAACCATCACTAGCATGGTAGACACCATTTCCGCGATTGCTGATCAAACCAATCTGCTGGCGCTCAATGCCGCCATTGAAGCAGCCAGAGCAGGCGATCAGGGTCGCGGCTTCGCCGTTGTTGCCGATGAAGTTCGCCAGTTAGCTTCGCGCACCAATGAGTCGACAGTAAAAATTGATAATGTGGTTAAACAAAACAGCCAATTTACGACTCAGGCTGTATCGTCAATGACGGAGATTATTGCTCGCGCAGAAAGCAGTATGGAAAAAGTCAAAGAAGCGAGTACATCCATTCAAGACATTGAAGACAGTATTAACGATGTTGTTATGGCCGTGCAAAAAATGTCGGAAGTCAGTTAACGCCTGCTCGCCGATAACCTGTCTCTTGAGCATCTTTCGATGCTCAAGAGACATTCTCTGTGACAAAAAGCCAATCCCTGTTAGCGCAGCGCCTTAATGAGCCAAACGTTTCGGAAAATCAAAATACAGCAACTGGCTATTTTCCGGTCCGAACGCTTCCCATTTTTCTGCCTCAATCGCAAACACCACCAGGCCGCAGGTCGGGACATTGTCTGTCTTTAATCCAAGCCGGACCACCAGCTCATTGATAGCGGGATTATGGCAAACCACCATCAGCCGTTCGACCTCGTCGGGCACCGACTGAATGATACTGACGACTTCATGGGCTGAATCGGTATACAAGCCCACAGTGGTGGCCAGCTCAGTCGGATGCGGATGCAGCGCCTGTTCAAAAAATTGTGCGGTTTGGAATGCCCGCTCAGCAGTACTGCATAAAATTCGCTGAGGCAGTGCCTGCCAGGCGGCAAACCGGCCTGCCATCTCAGCGGCATTTTTCAGACCCCGTTCATTGAGCGGGCGATCATGATCATCCAATTCCGGGTCATCCCAGGATGACTTGGCATGACGAACAATATATAGCAATTTCATAGCCGCAAACTCCCCGTTAGTCTTTTGCACCAATCCTGTTTGTACTAATCCTAGCGCAACACAGGCTTGGGAAAGCACTTTAGCGTGCTGATTTAACGGCCCGGGCCAGCTGATTCGCGGCTTTTTCCGGATCAGCCTGCTTGCTGTGGAAAAAGTCAGTCACCACATCAAAAATCGCCGCCTGCACATAGCTGGTGCTGGCCAGCCCCTGAGAAATACTGGGGACTAACGTATTGTTCTGCTGGTTTAATTGAAATGCGGCGGCTGAGGCTAGCGAACAGCTGTCAAAACCTGTCATATCCACATCGGTACGCACAGGTATCGAGCCTTTCGCTAAATTAAATTGTCGCTGGAAAGCGGGGGTCAAAATCGTATGCGCCATCGTTTCCTGCGCCTGGATACTCTGATCATCGTTGTGCTTAAAAAAGCAAAACTGTCGATGTTATAGGTAAATAAACCCTGGGTACCCGGCGCAGGCACACACAGAATGTCTTGACCCGGTGTTTTACCCAATGCAGAAAACTCCCCCTTCGCCCAGTCCCCCATGAACTGCATCGCGGCTTTCCCTTCCACCAGCATGGCACTGGCATCGCTCCATTCCATTGCCTTGGTTTTCACATCAATGTATTGGCGCATATGCTCAAACTGACGGAAAACGTCCACCATCTGCTCACCGGCCAGCATGTCTGAATCTAAGTCGACAAAGGCACGACGATAACCCTGAGGGCCCAGCACTGCCAGCGCCACAGATTCAAACAAGGTTACTTCCTGCCAGGGGTCACTGCCCAAGGCCACAGGCACAATATTAGCCTGCTTGAGTTTCTCTGCCGCCGCAAAAAACGACTCGAGCGAATCCGGCACCGCCGCACCTGCTTTTTCCAGCATGTCGGGGTTAATCCACAACCAGTTCACCCGGTGAATGTTCACCGGCACAGCCACATAATGGCCCTGATATTTCATGATCTGGCTGATCACTGGCGGCAAAAGCTGATCCCAGCGCTGAGCATCTGCCACTTCATCCAGACGGGTCAGAAACCCCAGCATCCCCCACTCCTGCAAGTCATAGCCTTTCAGCTGTGCCGCTGAAGGGGGATTTCCGGACACGGCGCGACTTTTCAGCACTGTCATGGCACTTTCGCCACCGCCACCAGCAATGGCAAAATTCTTCCAGCCAATATGCTGCTGCTCCAGGCTGTCCTGTAACACTTCAGCAGCTTTCATTTCACCTTTTGCTGTCCACCAGTGCAACACTTCCACCTCTTGCTCTGGTTGCTGACCCGCATCAGATGCACTCCTGACCGGCGCAGACAGGAATGCCGATACAGAGGCAGTCATTAACACTGCTGCCAGCGACAGCGCCCGACACCGTCCCGCTGAAAAACTCATGTTCATTTAAATTCTCTTACTTTACGCCGCACCCGCTCTAAGCAGATGCAAATATTATCAGTCCATCAGACGAGGCAGAATCATTGTTACTTCCAGCCCGCCTTGTTCCCGATTGCGGATAGACATTTCACCGCCGTGGGCATGTAAAATGTTGCGTGTTATCCCCATGCCGAGGCCATGACCTTCGTCATCGGTCGCCAATCTGACATAAGGTTCATAAACACTGTCCATTTTATCCTCAGGAATCCCCGGCCCCCTGTCCTGCACCCGAATCACAAGATTCTCTGTGGTATCTTCGGCCAGTACCCAGACTTCGTGCCCGTATTTGACCCCGTTATCAATGATGTTGCTTAAACAGCGTTTCAGGGCCAATGGCTTCCCCATCAGCGGTGCAATGACAGAGTCAGGCAGATGCACTTTCGTACTGTTTCTGTTATGTCCTTCGGCAATGCTGCGCATCACTTCCGCCACGTCTACCTGGGCCAGGTTTTCATGCAAATCGGTATCGCGTACAGTCTGCAGCGCGCCTTTGACCATCATTTCCAGTTCATCGAGATCTTTATTAAATTTGTCGATTTTCGTGTCATCTTCCAACAGTTCAGCACGCAGCCGCAGGCGGGTGATCGGAGTTTTTAAATCATGGGAAATGGCGGAAAACAAATGTTCCCTGTCATCAATATAACGGCGCAGCCGCTGCTGCATCCGGTTAAATGCCCGGGTGGCGGTAACCAGTTCACTGGCCCCTTCTTCCTTGAGTTGTGGCTGATAAATATCCATGCTCAGGGCATTCGCCGCATCCGCTAACTGTTTAAGCGGTTTTGTCTGACGCCGGATCATCGTATAGGTGAAGAACAGCAGCAAGGCGGTGATGAACAGCAGAAACAGCACTTGCTGTTTGGTGATAATCTCATCTTCCAGCGTGGAGTATGGTGCAGGCAGCAAAGCGGCGATATACAGCCACTCATTGTCCGCCAGTTCCAGCTGCACCACCAGAATCGGCGGATTCAGCGGTTCCAGGCTCAGTGTGTAATGCGCCCAGGACCGGGGTAAATCGCTTAGCAGAATGTCATTTTTCAGGACATGCAGGGTTTCGGGGCGGGAGAACTCCACCCGAATCACGTCCAGACGCGGTAGCTTGTCATGCAAGACTTCCTCTATCGCTCTGACCGCGGTGTTTTTCATACTGGAACCGGGAATCGGGTCGATCCGTATTTCTTCTTCATTGAATGACACAAAAAAACGGGTGCCCCCCATGTTCCGGATCTGATCCAAAACGATGTGCCGGTACTGCAATGGCAGAGATTCAAAAAAGTGACCGTGGAAGCAAACATGGTGGCCATACTGGTGGCTGCCGATTCCAGTCCGGCCAGATCCCGGCGCTTGGATTGCCCGTACCAGATCAAAGTGGCAATCATTTGAGCCAGAAACACAGCCAGCAAGGTAAACCACAAGGTCCGGGCCATCAGTGATTTAGGCCACCATTTTTTCCAGTTGATCATCGGCTCAGCTTTCCGGTCAGTTATCCGTTTCGTATGTGACGTCGGCATTAAACAGATAGCCGTTTCCCCGCACGGTTTTAATTAACCGCTGCTGGCGCCCTTTGTCACCCAGACGCTGGCGTAACCGGCTCAGCTGGACATCGACCGCACGCTCAGACGGCTGGGCATCACGCCCGCGGGTTGCGAAGAAAATCGTATCCCGGTCGAGCACTTCATTGGGACGGCTGAGAAACAATAAAAGCAACGCGTAGTCACTGTTGGTCATTTCATAGGTGCGCTGCGTCTGGGTATCCTGCAGGGACTGAGCAGCCGTATCCAGACGCCAGTGATCGAATAAAAAGGCTTTTGGCAACGTCGGGTTTACCGGCTGGTTCGACGCTGTAGGCTGCACTCTTCGCAGCAGCGCTTTAATTCGCGCCATTAACTGACGGGGGCTGAATGGCTTGGCAATATAGTCATCCGCGCCGAGCTCCAGCCCGACAATCTGATCCATCTCGTCTGATACGGCGGTCAGCATAATAATCGGAACCGCAGACGTTTTTCTGACATGCTGGCACAACGTGAACCCATCTTCGCCGGGCAACATAATATCCAGCAAGATCAAATCCGGCTCACTGATAGTCAGCTCCCGCTTCATGGCCACACCGTCTTCTGCCGTCACAACGCGGAAGCCCTGCTTACCCAAATATTCGCCCAACAGTTCACGAATCTCCTGATCATCATCCACGACCAGTACTGACTTGTCCGCAACCATTCTGATTTCCTCACTGCGGCCATTTCCGGCATGGTAAACAGGTACGCATGACAGATAAAGGCAGCATCTTTGCACATATACGACTCAAAAATGTAAGATACCAGACTCCGGCCCAAAACGCTTGGGGTTCAATGTAACGCTAAAGTAACAGTCATCGGGATGACCGACTCATCACAGTGCGTTGTACCAACGGAATATGCCCCTCTGACGTAAATGGCTGAAAATTCATAAAACAACAGGCTACCCATACATATTTTGTGGATAAGGTTACATTTTTGTCTGGCCTGTCGTCATACTATAGAAACCAGTATCTTTATGGGTCTGCTCTGTTTTATTCCATCGCCCAGGCCATGCAGGAAGTCAATCACCATGACAGTGAAAAAATATAAAGGCTCAGCCGGTGGCTGGGGAGCGCTCGCAAGCACCACCCGTCACCTGGTGAAAAGTGAAAATATCACCCGCAACATACGTAATCTGCTGAAAACCAATCAGGATCAGGGGTTCGACTGCCCGGGCTGTGCCTGGGGCGAAACCGAAGAGCCAGGGCATTTCCGCTTCTGTGAGAACGGGGCCAAAGCCGTGAACTGGGAGGCAACCAGCCGGCGGGTGACACCGGATTTCTTTGCCCAATATCCTGTTGGCTGGTTACGTCAGCAAAGCGATTATTTTCTTGAATATCAAGGCCGCCTCAGCCATCCGGTGCGTTATAACCCGCAAACGGATCATTATGAGCCCATCAGCTGGGACGAGGCTTTTTCACTGATTGCGAAGCATCTGAAAGGGCTGGACAGCCCGAATCAGGCCGAGTTCTACACCTCTGGCCGTGCCAGCAACGAAGCGGCTTTTCTGTATCAGCTATTTGTCCGGGCTTTTGGCACCAACAACTTCCCGGATTGCTCCAACATGTGTCACGAAGCAAGCGGGGTCGCGCTCAAGCAATCAATCGGGATCGGCAAAGGCACAGTGCGGATTGATGATTTCGAAAAAGCCGATGCGATATTTGTGTTCGGACAAAACCCGGGCACCAACCACCCCCGCATGCTTGATACCTTGCGAAAAGCCGCCAGACGCGGCGCCGCTATTGTCACTTTCAATACCCTGAAAGAACGCGGCTTAGAGCGCTTTACCAACCCGCAGTCGCCGGCAGAAATGCTGACCGGCGGTGCCACGACAATCAGCAGCCATTACTTCACGCCAAAACTGGGTGGTGATATGGCGGTGATACGCGGCATGGTGAAAGCACTGATCGCTATGGATCACAGTTCTATTGAACAGGGCAAGGGCTCCATTTTTGATCACGACTTCATTCAGGCTCACACCCAGGGGCTAGAGGCGTATCTGGCGGAAGTGGACGCGACGGACTGGTCTGTGATCACTGAACAATCTGGACTGACGCAACCCGATCTGGAATACGCAGCAAGCCTGTACCGGCATTCTGAGCGCGTGATCATCACCTGGGCGATGGGGATCACACAGCACAAACACTCAGTGAATACCATTCAGGAAATAACCAATTTACAGCTTCTGTTCGGACAACTCGGCAAGCCCGGCGCCGGTCTTTGCCCTGTGCGCGGCCACAGCAATGTGCAGGGTGACCGGACCATGGGCATCAATGAAAAGCCCACTCCTGCGTTTAACCAGACGATAGAAAACACCTTTGGTTTCACGCCACCGGCGGCGCACGGCCATAACACGGTTCAGGCGATCAGGGCCATGCTGGCAGGCGAGAGCAAAGTCTTTATCGGGCTGGGTGGCAACTTTGCTTCTGCCACCCCAGATACCCGGCTGACCCAGCAGGCATTAGCGAGCTGCGATCTCACCGTCAACATCGCGACCAAGCTGAACCGCAGCCATTTGATCACAGGGAAAGACAGTGTGATCCTGCCGTGTTTTGGCCGCACAGATGTCGATCGGCAACTCTCCGGCCCGCAATCGGTGACCGTCGAAGACTCATTCAGCATGGTGCATGCCTCAGGCGGCGTAGTGGAAAGCGACACAGGAGAAATGCGGTCAGAACCAGCAATTATTGCCGGTATCGCCAAAGCGACGCTGGGCAATCATCCGGTTAACTGGGACTGGCTGATCGAAGACTATGACAGGATTCGCGATCTTATCGCCAAAACGATCCCTGGCTTTACCGACATGAACCAGAAGCTGAAACAGCCGGGCGGATTTTATCTGGGTAACAGTGCGGCAGAGCGAATCTGGCATACCGACTCGCAAAAAGCCGCCTTTCAAGCGCATCCGCTGCCGACTCACTTACTGCCGGCCAATCTGCGTGAACTGAGCGACGATCCTGTTTTTGTGCTGCAGACTGTCCGCTCGCACGATCAGTACAACACCACCATTTATGGATTTGAAGACAGATACCGCGGGATCTCCGGCGAGCGCAAAGTCCTGATGGTCAACCCCACTGATATTGAAGCGCTCGGCATGGCGCCGGGTGAAAGGGTTGATGTCACGTCCCTGTCCGCCGATGGCGTCAAGCGCACGGTTTATGGTTTTAAACTGGTGAGTTATGACATTCCCGCCGGCAATATTGCCGCCTATTTTCCGGAAACCAATCCATTGGTGGCATTAGACAGTGTCGGTGATCTGAGTGATACCCCGATCTCCAAGGCGATTCCCATTGTTCTCTCACCCAGCCGAATTGATGAAGAGCGTATCGATTTATCACCCTACTGATCCTGAACCGCGCCCCTTGCATAGCATCAAAGCGCCGGATCAGTCATCAATACACCGGGCACATAACATCGGCCCGGTTTGTTGCCACGCGGATATGTCAGGGGGAACTGAACATGTCCGTTACTGCAAATTACAATAGGTCGACTGACAATGTGCATGCGGCTGCAATGCGCTGTATGTGGTTTTATCCCACTTATAAATGGTTTCGTAGTCGGTGCTTTCCAGAGGCGGGATGTAACCCAGATCATACTGACTCAGATAAAACTCTTTAAACGAATCAATTTTTTGTTGTTTATCAATCCAGAATGTCATTGGCGTGATTGCGTTCGCCGGCAGACGCGCCTGAATGCTGTTCACCTCATCCATGGCATTGTCTGGATTCGAGCCTGTGTATGGCTGATCTTCACCAAAATAAATCTGACACTTCGCCTCTGCCCCCAGATCATGCGCCGCTTTCATGACCGCTTCACGAACGATGAAATGGTCGATATGGCTGCCATTGGCCAGCAGCACAAACGCGGCGCAGTTCTCCTGTTTCAGAATGGGTGTCACGTCTGCGGCGATACGTTCATAAATCCCGATTTCATCCTGACGAAAATCGGAAAAAGTACCGGCAGGGCCGCCTCCAGCAGTTGGAGAACCTTCATATTTGCGCAATGGTGCATCATAAAAACCAGCGGTCTTATAGCGGAAATGATCCCATTTGGAGAACATCTTGATATGCGCTTCAAAATCTTCTTTGTAACGCATGGTCGACACATCAAAGACGCGCTTATTCGTCAGCTCATTTAAATGGTTGGTCGTGTAGTTAGACAGTGAAAAGTACACCTCGGTAACATTTGTTTTTTGTGCCAGCGTCCCTTCTTTTGACAATTTATTAATCAAACCGCCAAAAGTGAGCAAAATATCATCCGGATGCGGACTGAGAAAATACAGATTATCCTGATTGACATCCAATGGCGCCGCCTGAGCAACCGGAGTCATGCAGCTTGCTGTTGCCAGTAATCCAGCCACCAGTGAAGTAGTTTTAAAACGCATTTTCTATTCCTTTTCTTCAACGAACAAAAATAAAAAGGGCGGAATCAACCGCCCTGAGTTGTATCAGTTTGAAGCAACGAGAACGGCATTAATCTCAGTTTTAATGTTATCTGACTGGGTTCCAAAGATGGCCTGCAGATTATCGCCGACCACCAGCACTTCACGTGCGCCCAGTTGTTTAATTTTCGGAATATCCGCACGACTGATATCGCGCACGCTGACACGCAGCCGGGTGATACAGGCATCTACATTTTTGATGTTGTCCTTGCCGCCCAGTGCCTGAACCAGCGTATGCGCCAGCTCATTACCGATTTCAGACAGATGACTGACCTCAGACTCATCACTTTCCCGGCCGGGAGTCATCAAATTCAGCTTGGCGATCAGCACACGGAAAATGGTGTAGTACATCAGCGCCCACACAGGGCCAATAAGAATAAACAGCCACGCATTCTGCGACAGCGGGTAGTAAATCAGGAAGTCGATTGCACCATGGGCAAAAGTCACACTGTGGTGAATATCCAGACTGGTGATCAGCGCAAAACCCAGGCCGGTCAGAATACAGTGAATCACATACAGTACCGGCGCGGCGAACAGAAATGCGAATTCCATCGGCTCAGTGATACCCGTCAGCCAGGAGGTTAATGCTGCTGATGCCATGATACCGCCAACCAGCGCACGCTTTTCAGGACGTGCCGAGTGGTAAATCGCCAGACCAACCGCAGGCAGTGCCCACATGGAGTACAGATATCCCCCGGCCAGATTGCCCGCAGTCGGGTCGCCAGCCAGATAACGCTGGATTTCGCCCTTAATGACTTTACCGGTTTCAGGATCGACATACTCACCCACTTCGAAGAAGAAAGGCACATTCCAGATATGATGCAATCCGAATGGGATCAGCGAGCGCTCCACCAGGCCATAAAGACCAAATGCAGTCGTCGGACTTTGGTAGGCCGCCCAGTGCGAGAAACTGTCAATCGCATTCCCGATGGGTGGCCAGACATAGCTCAGGAAGATGCCCAGGAAGATGGCTGTGATACCGGTGATAATGGGTACAGAACGTTTGCCGGCAAAAAAACCCAGGTATTCAGGGAGTCTGATATTGTGAAAACGATTAAACAGAGAAGCCGCTACAGCCCCTATCATGATCCCGCCAAAAACCCCGGTGTTCAGGCTTGGGATCCCGATAATGGTGGCCGGTTCAATGCCATGGAGTTTTGCCATCACGCCCATGGTCGCTGTCATAGTCGCGAAACCCACAGTCGCTGCCAGACCTGCAGCGCCGTCATTGTCTGACAGGCCCAGCGCCACGCCAATCGCAAAGATCAGTGCCAGATTACTGAACACGGCATCGCCCGACATCGCCATGATGTCTGAGACCAGGCCCGGCATCCAGGAGAAGTTCGCTGAACCTATCCCCAGCAGTAAACCCGCGACAGGCAGGACAGCAACAGGCAGCATCAGCGACCTGCCTATCCGTTGTAATAACCCAAAGGTGCTACTAATCATTTTTCGATCCTTCATGTATTGGTAGGGGTACAGTCATAAGGTAATGAAAAGCAGCGTGCTGAAGGTTACAAAAACCTATGAGTTTGTAAGTAGCCTGTTACATACCCAGATTGCACAGTGCGTGAAATTTGCGCTATACAGGTAGCCTTGCCATAAGAAATGATGTATCAGATACAGTATCGAACTATGCAACTTGGTCAGGTATGAAAAACCTCAGGGAAATGAAAACCATACTCGTCGTTGACGATAATCAGGAACTCCGAGATGCACTCACAGAATATCTTGGGCGATCAGAATTCCATGTGCTGACCGCCGGTGACGGTGACGAAATGTGGGAGCATTTCCACCGTGCCGAACCAAATCTGATCATCCTCGATATCATGATGCCTGGCGATGATGGACTCACCTTATGCCGGCAAATTCGCCAGCGCTCGAACGTGCCTATCATCATGCTCACCGCCGTCACCGACGAAATTGATCGCATTGCAGGTCTTGAAATCGGGGCGGATGATTACATCACCAAAACCTTTAGCCCCAGGGAACTGCTCGCCCGCATTAAAGCTTTGTTGCGGCGAACGCAACCGGCGCAGGGTGAAACAGCGACGCATCAGTTGCAGTTTTCGGGCTGGACGTGCGATCTGATCAAACGACGACTCATCAGCCCGAGTGGCGAAGTGGTAGCGCTTTCAGGCGCAGACTTTAACCTGATCAGCCTGATGCTGGAAAAACCCCACCAGTTGCTGAGCCGGGACGATATCGCACGTTGTATCTGGGGCCGGGATGCAGACCCTTTTGAGCGTGGTATCGATGTACAAATCAGCCGCCTGAGAAAACACCTTCACGACGAAGAGCGCTCGCTGATTCTGACGGTCAGAAACAAAGGCTATATGCTGGCCAGCGATGTTCATAGTGTATGAATACGCCGCCTTTGCTAAAACTAACAACCCTGCAATCGCTGTGTTCATCCATTACGTTTCGGATTGGGGCGACCTTGCTGATCATCATTATGATTGCCGAGCTGATTGCCGGGCTGATCTGGTATCAGTCCAGCGCCAAAAAGGAAGTCGAGAACCTGCAAAAGACCATGGTCAGCCTGATGTCGAATGCGGCCGACACGTATAATTATTTTCATGCGCTGCCAGTCAATTATCGCTACCTTATTCTGAACCAGATCCGTGAAATGGGCGGCACCCGTTTCTTCATATCGATCAATCAACACCAATTACCTGTTGTGCCTCCTGCCAATAATTCACGCACTGATATTCTGCTGTCCGCGGCACATGACGTCCTGAGCAAAAAAATACCTCATGCCGAGCAGGCCAGTGTATCTCTGAGTCGCCGTCAGGATCTGCGGGTTTTTAACTCAGGCATTAAACTGGATGCTCTGCCGGAAATATGGGCGGGGTACAGCCTGGCACTGGGCGATATGGATTTGCCGATTGTCGTGATGCAAATCCAGATGTCGGAACAGGAATGGTTCTATCTGGCTGCGACATTACCTGTCCCCTTCTCAGCATTGTCACCGCAGTTTATCGATCAAAAGCAGTTGATGTTCCTCGGCATTTCCTCTCTGTTACTGGTGCTGTGTACCGTGTGGTTATTGCGCCTGGAAATTCGCCCGATTCGCCGGCTGGCAAAAGCGGCGACGCTGATGAGCGGGCAACTCTATGTACAGGAAGTCGAAGAAGAAGGCAGTAAGGAAACCCGGGCTGCGGTTCGCGCATTCAACAAAATGAATCGTCGGGTCCGCGCCTATATCCGGGACAGAGAAATGCTGTTTGGCGCAATCTCCCACGATTTGAAAACGCCTCTGGCTTGTCTGAAATTACGCACTGAAATGCTTGATGATGAACAAGCAAAAGCCAGATTCGAAAAAATACTCGATGAATTTGATTTGATGTTGAAAGGTGCCTTGCAATGTATTCGGGACACAGACATTCACGAAGAGCCTGAGTGGATCGATGTGACCCAGATGGTTGAACAGTGTGCCAGTTACTACAACCGGAATACTGACAAGGTTCAGCTCAGTCCCGGTGAACCGGTGCATTACCTGGGCAAACCGCTGGCCGTGAAACGTTGCCTGTATAACATCGTGGACAATGCCGTGAAATACGGCGAAAAAGTCGATATCAAACTGAAATCAACAGCTGACAGTATTCTGCTGACGTTCAGAGATTACGGCCCGGGTCTGGATAAAAAGTGGACAGAAAAAGTGTTCGAGCCCTATTTCCGGGTGAACCCGCAAGATGAGCTGGGTTCCGGTCTTGGCCTCACCATATCCCGCAGTATTGCTCGCAGCCACGGCGGCGATCTCACCCTGCAAAACCACCCTGAACAGGGACTGATTGTTTATATTCAATTGATGAGAGACGAATGAAGTTTTTCTTTTTCATGAGCCTGCTGGTATTCACTGTCTCCGGTACCGGATCAAAAGCAAACGCCCAGACACCACCCGCCACTGCCTTTCAGGAAGTGGAATTTCTGCATTGGTGGACCGCCAAAGGTGAAGTTGCCGCTTTCAATCTGGCAACAAAAGCCCTGCAGGATGCCGGCGTGTCGATTCTGGATCTGCCCGTACAAGGCGGAGGGGGCGACACAGCTATGTCGATCCTCCAGGCCCGCGCGATTGCAGGCACGCCACCCGATATCGTACAACTGGAAGGCCCGTCAATTCAGTCCTGGGCCGCCCTGGGGTTTCTTCATAAACTGGACCAGGTGGCGGCTGAACAAAACTGGCAGCAAAATCTGCTGCCGATCGCACAGGACACCAACCAGTATCAGGGCCACTATGTGGCGATCCCCATCACGGTCCACCGGTTGAACTGGATGTGGATCAATCGTAGCGTCCTGCGCCGGTACGGTTTAGCCGTGCCTACCAGCTGGGATGCCTTGATCGACGTATTTACCCGGTTAAAACAAAACGGTGTAGAGCCACTGGCACTGGGTAAAGACCCCTGGCAGGTGGCACTCTTGTTTGAAAATCTTGCCTTTGGCTATGGCGGAGCGGATTACTACCGGCGCGCCTTTATCAATATGGAGCCGCAGGCACTCAACAGCCAGACCACGTACGACATCCTTGAGCGTTTCCGCGCGATCAGCCAACTGGTCAAACCCGGCATGTCTCACATGCGCTGGGATGAGGGGACGCAATTACTGATAGAGGGCGAGCGGGCATTCCAGATCTCTGGTGACTGGGTTCTGGGAGATCTGCTCGCCAATAACATCGCAGTGCCTTCCGCCATTGGCTGCTACCCGACCCCATCCAAACAGACAGGCTTTATTTATAATATGGACAGCTTCGCACTGTTCGACAGCCCGCGCACCAATGCGGACACAGCTCAAATCGTCAGCAAAACATTATCTTCGCCAGACTTTCAGCAATCGTTTAATGCCTTGAAAGGTGCCATTCCGGCACGAAACGATATCCCCCTGAAGGGCTACAACAGCTGCTCAGTCAATGCCAAAGCCGACATGGAGAAAGCGTCAAAATCTGGGCAGTTAATTCCCAGCATTGTTGATTCTATGGCCGTCAGTCCAATAGCCCAGCGCGCCACATCCAGTGAAATTTTTCGCTTCTTTAATGACGAAACAATGGCTGCGGAAGATTTTATTCTCCATTTGCAGAATATTCCGCGCGGTGAATAACAGTGCAACCTTCACGCGCTTATTTTGAATTTGGGCTGTGTTCAAAAACCCGTATATAGTTATTCCAATAAGGGATAGCGGTTGCCGGGAATGGTGAGATGATCAAGGTTCAGATTTGCCTGTTTGCATACAACCTGGAGGAAAGCATTGCCAGCTGTATTGGAAGCGTGATGGAAAACTGCGGCAGTTATCCGTATGAAGTGTTTGTCATGATCAACGGCTGTACCGATCAGACTTATGATATTGTGTCTCGTCTTGCTGATACCCGTCCCAGTATTCACCCGGTTTTAATTGAAATCGGTGACAAATCAAACGCCTGGAATACCTTTATCTATCAGTATTATGACGGCCATTCAGTGGCCGTTTTTGCTGATGGCGATCTGACATTTGGCCAGAATGCCTTTCAACATATTGTTGACTGCCACCTTGCCCAACCGCACTACAATGCCATTTCAGGTTTTCCTTGTGATCAGGGAAGAAGCAGTAAGCAGATGCAACACAGAATGCAGCAGAATCATGATCTGGCCGGTGGTTTATACCTGCTTTCACCTTTATTTATTCAGACATTGACCAGCCATCACGTGAAATTGCCCGTCGGATTAATCGGTGACGACAGCATGCTGGGATTTCTCTCAGCAACCAATCTTTGCAGCGGTACGGATTTACCCAAACAGCGCATTGGCGTTTGCGTGAAAGCTGTATTCATTTACGCTCACCTCAGCTTGTTACGCTGGCAGGACTACAAGCTCTATTTCAGACGCCGGGTTCGCTACTCGCTGCGCTATTTTCAGCAGCTCAGTATTGTCAGCGATCTCAAACAGCAAGGGATTTCCGCCATGCCGGCTGTCGCCATTCATGGTACGTCTGCATCCCTGCATCAGGTGCGCTGGCGAAGCAGTCATCTGATTTTTGACCTGATTTCCAAATGGAGGATCGACAGGCAAAAAATGCGGTTACATCCGGACTCAGAGAATACCAGCAAGTCGCTCAGCTAGCCGCCGGTTGGCGATCTTACCGACGACCAGCTTCTGAACCGCTCTGTAACCACCAAGCTTCAGCGGTGAACCACAATAACTTTCTTGTCGCATTGCAGCCCCTGACACGCGGTCAGAGTCAGCTCTCCCTGATAGTGCGTCAGATTGAGCTGACGGTCATGAAACGGCTGGTGATTGACATACCAGAATACTTCTGCCGATTTTTTGTTACTTTTCAGTATGATCGCGTCTATTTGTGACAGGTAATAATGCTGACCATTGTTCACCGACATGATCCTGATGCCCGTTTCAGGCTGCTTCTGATCAGATGGCGCTTGATCAGAAAGTTCAGGGGTCACCCTGCCCTTGTGTTGCTGCCAGACACGCAGCGCTTCGGGCCAGCGATCCGATACCACAAAATCACCATGACTTTCCAGCGTCGGCGGCGTCAGGCCATTGCGGGTAAAGGCATATTTCTGGTACGCACAGCTGGCCTCCTCTGTGACTGATTTGGCCCTGCCGCCGGGCCAGCAGATCAGCCGACGTTTCACTGTTGCCGGTTGATTGACCCGACGGTTGTCTTCGGGTAACTGATCAAACACATCAAACATGATGGGCGCGGCCTGTGTGGCCCCCAGATAGCCGACAACCGGTGATGAATCCGGTCGGCCGACCCAAACTGCCACTGTGTAATTGGCGCTGACACCAACCGACCAGAAATCGCGGTATCCATAACTGGTGCCAGTTTTCCAGGCGACTTCACGACGCACCCGCGGCACCACCCGGTCCGGCGCACTGATCGCACTGAGCGTGTGAAATACCATCCAGCCGCTTTCAGCACTCAGGAGCCTTTTCTCAGACGCTGGCGCTGTCTGATGATCGCTTACCATATTCAGCGCGCTGTATTTCCCCTCAGAGACGAGCGAGCGGTACATTGCAGCCAGCGTCAGCAGATTGGTTCCCGTCCCGCCTAATCCAACGGTCAGATTGGCCTGCTGGTGTTGCAGCTGCACCCCTGCCTGACGTAAGCCCTGGTCAAACACCTCAGGTGTCAGTGCATGAAACACCTGAATCAAAGGCACATTCAGCGATTGCTTCAGCGCATCGCTCGCACTGACGGCGCCCTGAAACCGCGCATTCAAATTCTGCGGCTTGTAATCAGAAAAACGGGTCGGGATATCACTCAGCAGACTTTCGGTATGAATAATGCCGCGATCGATCGCCATGCCATAGATAAAGGGTTTGAGTGTCGAGCCTGGCGAGCGGACTGCCTGAATCATATCAACATGGGCAAAGCGGCTGTTATCCTGAAAATCCACCGAGCCCTGATACGCGAGCACATTGCCCGTCGGATTATCCACGACCAATACCGCCGCAGAGGAATGCACAGGCAGCTGGCGTTTCACTTTAGTCAGTAAGCGGGCGACCCGCTGCTGAATCACGCCGTCCAGCGTTGTCTGAATCACATGTCTGTCCGGATACTGTTCTCTGAGCATGCGACTGAGCAAAGGAGCCAGCGTCTTGTTGTCCGACCGCTTCAGCTCAACCGCTTCCTGCTTGAGATAGGCTGTGGCCTGATCACCCAGCAACCCGCTGTTGTTCAGGCGATCCAACACTTTATTGCGCATCGCTTGTGCTGTGTGCGGATATCGGTCAGGGCGGTACAGCGACGGTTTTTGCGGCAAAACCACCAGCAAAGCGGCCTCGTTCTTCGTCAGGTGGCCGGCTGAGGTATTGAAATACCGCCTGGAGGCAGCTTCAACTCCGGCGATATTGCCGCCAAAAGGCGCCAGATTCAGATAAAAAGTCAGTATCTCGTCTTTGCTGTAATACCATTCAAGCTGCAAAGCCCGCCAGAGCTGTTTCAACTTACCGGCAATCGAACGCGCATGCGGATCAATCAGTCTGGCCACTTGCATGGTCAGCGTAGAGCCGCCAGACACAACATGGCCATTGCTGGCCCATTGCCAGGCGGCCCGGATCACAGACACAGGGTTAAAACCCGGATGCCAGTAAAACCAGCGATCTTCATAATTGAGCAGTGCCTGGATATAGAAAGGATCAACATCACCCAGTGTGACGTTGTAACGATGAACACCCTGCCGATCCCCGAATGAGCGCAGTATCTCGCCATCCTTGCTGACAACCACTGTCGCGGGGCCGTCCGGGTACAGCGTCGGCAAAGGCCACACTTTGTTCAGTACACAGACTGCCAGCCAAAAGAAAACAAACCACCCTGCCATTTTCACGGGCAGAGTGGCTCGCAGGTCGGGCAATAATCGTTTCATCAGAAATGATTATCCTGAGTCATCACAGTTACTTTTCCACCGTCATCGTTTGCGGCGTCTGCCAGTACGCCAGATGTTTTTCCGGACGGTACATTGACTCGATAAAGACAGGCGGCACGGCGAAAGTGCCCGGTACTTCGGCACGCAGAATATAGCCATAGCGGGATTGCTGGCCTTTGCGCATTTCATCAGACAGCACAAAGCGATCGTTGCGGTATTCCTGATGATCCGCAGTCTTGAGCTCAATCCCTGCCGGCAGGACCCGTTCAATCGGCAAACCTTGGTTCAGTGCCGGGTTTTCCAGCACAAAACCGGCCGGAATCTTATCAACCAGCAAGGCGTCATTCACGCGCTCGTTCAATGTGACAGTGAGTACCACAACAACCCGATCCCCCACTTTCACACGGTTCGATGCCAGCGGCTCACCCTTCATGGTGTAGAGTTTACGCTCTACCTGTTCGGCATCCAGGGTATTAAAGCGGTTCGCGTCATTGGCGATCCCACGATTTAACGTCTGATAACCTTGCGCCAGCACTTTGACATACACAGGCTGGTCATCCAGGTTCTGAATGGTCATATCATTCGCGAGTGGCTGACTAAACATCCCTGTCTGGCTCACCGCATGACCGCTGACAGACAGATTGAAAATCTGATCGCGGTTTGCTGCGTTGGTCAGGGCGGATGCCTGCACCAGAGCCGCACGTTCCTGAGTACTCATCCAGGGTGTGTTTGCCAGATCAATCAACTGCTCCAGATACTTGGTCTGCAGTTCCTGTGCGATGCCTTTGAGTGAGTGATCACTGGCCATTTCCTGCATTACCGTGACTGATTTCGCAACATCACGCAGGTTCGACCCGTAATCGCCGAAGTATCTGTGCCTGCGGTTGTAATCCCGGATGTCATCGAGCATGTCTTCCGCCTCATCACTGGCACCGACGTTGGCATAGCTGGCCGCCATATGCAGATAACTGAGCTGGGTCGGCAGGCTCGTCAGTTTCATGCTGTCGAGATCACTCCACTTCAGCTTGCCCTGCTTGCTCATCAGATAGGCAGCGTAAGCGCGCGCCACTTTGGCAGATTCCGTGTCATAGGCCAGATTACGGGTTACAGATTCATTGCGCACATACACCATGAGGCGATTTGAAGCTTTACTCAGCATGGAAGCCGGAACCACCTCCGGGAAACGTTTGTCAGCCGCGAGCAGAAAATCGGTCACATAGCCGCTGAGCCAGGGATTTTCCCGCCCGCTGCTGTCCCATAATGAGAAACCGCCACTATTTTTCTGCATGGTTTTCAGCCGCAGCACGGCTTTTTCGATCAGCAGCCTGTCTGTCGATGCCGCATCGTCTCCGTCATCATCGCTGCCATGAGGCGTCTGATGGGCCTGCACTTTGAATCGCTGCAGTTCCGGCTCATCCAACAGAAATGGCCAGGCTTTACTGGTGGTTTGTTCGGCACAACCATACGGATACCGGAACAGCCCGCGAGCATGCTCCTCGGTATTGAGTACCGGTGTCCGGCTGAAATAAGCGTGCCCCATGCTGCCACGCACCACATCCAGGCCAGACCACAGCTGCTCGCTGACATTGTAGGTCTCTTTCGAATCCAGCAGCACCGACTGCGCCTGTGTCACCCAGGGCATGACCGGACGAACCGGGATCCCCCAGGCGCGCTCAATCGATATCTCCTGGTTGTTCACACTCAGGGTCAGCGAAGCGCGGTCGGTGATTGTGGTATCTGACACACCAAAACGATAACTCTGGCTCCAGTGTTCGCCATCTTTCAGCACCAGTTCAGTCGCCGGCTGCGGGTTGAAGTTCAGTGTTTCTGAGCCTGCAATCGCCAGCGACAGTGTCTGAGAGTGACCACTCACATTGTGAAGATCGACGGTCACACTTGATTGGTCGCCAGGCACCAGAAAGCGCGGCACACTCAATTCAGCCACCACAGGAGCACTGATGGGTTTATCCAGCACAGCTTGCCCGACTTGCGAACCGTTAAAGACAGTCGCCACAATCTGCGCCTCGCCGTTGTAGTCCGGGATGGCCATGTCGACCACAGCTTTGCCGTCTATCAGTTTGATCGGTTTGGTCATCAGAATGATGGACTTGCTTTCAACCAGGCCGTCATTTTTGTTATCGGTGTCTTCGTTAGCATCACTACCAAACCGCGACTGAGCAAACGGATCGGGCCGCAGATCATACAGGCGCGAATACATGTCGATGACATCCGCACTGTATCGGCGCTGACCAAAGAAGTAATCATGCGGATTCACCGGCTTGAAACGGCTCAGGTTGATGATCCCTTTATCGACCATCGACAGGGTGACCCAGGTCTCCCCGCCCTGCTGGGCATCAATGTTATCGACAGTCACAGGGACAGAAAGCGTTTCTGAGGGTTGAATCAAATCGGGCAGATCCAGCGCAACATTCAGTTTTCTGCTGCTGCGATCCAACTTGAGCGGTGTGATACCGAAGTAGCGCTTGGGTGTCTGTCCGTCTTTTCCTGTCAGTGTGGTGGTCAGGAACACATCGTGGCGGGCCAGCGATGCCGGAACAGGGACAGTCACCGTCATCTTACCGGCCTGAACCGGATAGCTCTCTGACCAGACAAGCTGATCCGCTTCCAGTGTCACCAGCAGGCTTCCGGACAGCGGTGCAGTCACTGTAACTGCGGCTTGCTCACCGGCGGCATAAGCGGGTTTATCCGTTTGGATCACCAGATGATCCGGTTTGGCTTTCAGCTGTTCATTGCCCTCATACCAACCGGCATAAAAGCTGTAGCTGGACGACACACCGGTCGACACATCAGTCACGGTCAGCAGATAGTCGCCCCACTTGGTGGCAAACGCCACACTTTCCGGCTGCTGGCCGACCTTGATTTTCTGGCTTGATACACGCTTCCAGCGTTCCTGTTTTTTACGTTCCCAGCCAATACCTTCTTCGTAAACCCAGTAATAGGGCCCCTGGTCATAATCCATGGTGACTTCCAGTTCACCGCTGGTGAGAGACTGTCCATCAGCACTGAGCAATGCAAGCTTGAACAAGGCATCAGTATTGTATGGCACAGAGACAAATTCAGGTTTAATGCCGGGAACCGGCTGATTTTTCCAGGTCACGTAACTGAACTTACGCTGTACCGCTGCGCCGCCCGACTCCAGCAAACTGAAATTGGCCACGGTTTTGACCGGACTTTTGATCTGTTTCGGATCAGGCGTCGGGAGATTCACGATGAAACGTCCTTCGTCCGACAGGGCGACTTCTTTCAGTTCCTGATAATTGGCATCCAGCGTAAAAGGCACGCCCACCACATAATTTTCAAACTTGCCCGGAATATGATTAACGGGCGCATAGGTCACGGCCGATTTCACTGTATTGCCAGCCGCCGGGCTGCCAAAAAGATAGCGCCCCTTCAGTTCGACTTTATTTATCTGACCCGCGACAACAAATGACGCGGCGTTTTGGAATGTCAGATCCATCCGCTCAGGTACAAATTCTTCGAGCTGAAATGCGTATTCACTGATGGGTTCAGGCGAGGTTGGATCTAAACGGACTTCGAGGCGGTAACGCCCGGTTTTCCAATTTGCCTCTGTTTCAAGCTGACGGAAATAATACCCCTCGGCCTGAGGCTGTAATTGCTCCTTTAATATTTCCTCATTCCATGGATTCACCACAGACAGGGAAACCGGTCGCTGAGATAAGGCCTTGCCGTCTTGATCACGCAGCAGAATGTTTACCGGCAGGCGCTCGCCGGGTTTCACCAAATCACGGTTACTGTAGATATAGGCTTCTGTCGCCTGATATTTTCGTCCGCCAACAGCACTGTCTGCCAAATCCAGCGGCGCTTCACGCAATGGCAGAATCGCCATTTCTTCTTTAGCGACACCGCTCTCATTGGGGGTTGTCACCCGGGCGATCACAATATCTTGCCGCTGAGTCTGGATATCAAAGCGGGCAACCCCGTGCAGGTCAACAGGCTGACTGTCGAGTAAGGCGTTGTTGCGGTAAATCTCGACCACACCTTGTGTCAGCGCGTCGCCCGTTGAGAGCCTGGCCAGGCTAAAGGCGGCCTGGCGGGTATTGAGTCTGGCCTGAATACCAACATCGGTCAGCAACATATGCTTGGCTTTCACGCGGTAAAACGTACCAGGTGCTTTAATCACCACGATGTACCAACCTGCATCCAGGGAATGCGGGATCGGCAGTCGGGCCGGGGTCTGGACGTCTTTCTCGCTGGGCGGCAATGTATAGCGATCTGAAAACACACTTTGATAAGCATGCTTGATATTGTCCAGATCATAACTGGATAATTGGTCCTGAAGATAATGCCGGTTCAGCAATTGTCCCGGTTCAGTCACCTGTAATATCTCGATATCCACATAATCAAGATTGATAAAGTTAACAGGAATTGATTGCTGGCTGGACTGTGGAACCAGCGGTCCGCTGCCGATAAATAACACGTCCGGTGTTTGCTGTGATGTTTCGTTATCCGCTTCCGCAAAACTGAATAACGAAAACAGCGACAGACACAAGAGCAGCAGACATTGCCGCCATTGCGTCAAATGAATTGATCTAGCCATAAAATATTATTCTGTCCTTACCAAGGTGAGTCGTAAAATATTGCTTTTATGTTCGCTATGCGCGTTATTCTATCCCGAGCTGAATCAACAATGCTGCGATTTATCATAAAAACGACCACTAGCCCGCAAATACAAAGCCGGTCATCAGAACTCAGTCATGACGATCGAAAAAACGCTGGTACTGCGACCAACGTCTTTCACTGTTTATGAACACGACCGCCATTTCAGCCCAGCCTGATGGACCAGGTCATCAAGATCATTCAGCACAACCGTTGCGTGAGGGTGAATGTCATGGAAAAGCACGATCCCCTTTCGCCAGAGCAACATTAATGTCATGACACGATCCGCAACCTGGCGGGATGACAAACGGGCATTCCAGTCCTGGCTGTCAATCGTCCACAGATAAACAGGTTTGCCCTGACGTTGTAACCACTGTGACAGCGCCGGGCTTCGCATACCATAAGGCGGGCGGAAGACGGCATCTGACGGCAGGGCAGCCAGTTGCGCCATTGCCTGATCGGTACTGTGAATGGAGTCTTTCGATTTATCGAGCACCTTGTGTGCATGGTGTCGCCATCCGTGGGAGCCAAGACACTGAGACTGATACCAGTGCTTATGTTCAGCCGGAACCAGCTTACTCCCCAGCACAAAAAAGTATGCCTGGATGCCTCTGTAATTCAGTTGATGAATCAGTGTCTGAGTGCGCGTGGGGTGCGGGCCGTCATCGTAGGTCAGCAAAAACTCGCCGTCTTCAAAGCGCTCCCCTGTCACCTCAGTGTCGTTAAAAGTCAGAATCTCACTGCTGATGCGGGGAAACAGCGCCGCTAAACGGACCTGCTCAAACAAGTAATAGTGGTAAAACTGTTCACTGGATTCACGCCATTGGCTGTCAAAAGCAGGCAGGCGTTCACGCGCGATCCTGACCAGATCGTCCCAATGCTTCACAGACTGATTGTGAGAAGCCAAACGATACCCTTCCAGCATTCGCTGCTGCGTTTTGCTACGCCATGTCACAACAGAGTCAACACTCACCTGCTTCACACCAGTAAAACGAGAGATATCCTCTTCATTTGCCAGCGGTACTTTCGCCATCACATGAACAAACTGCAGTATTTCTGCGGCAGAAGCCCGATCAAAAGCTGCTTGTGAGTGGATTGCTTCAGGCCATAAGTTTCTGTCTGTTGTGGCAATCTTATGCGGCCCGGCAGCCTGTGCCCAGCCAGACCACAAGCTGAGGACAAGAACAAAATACGTAAATTTCATGACGTCATCCAAAATGAGAAAAACGCCCGGCACAGCAGGCGTTTTCAGGCAAGATACTTATTGAATGTGTAGTTTCTCTTTCATCCGCTCCATACCGCTCTGGTAAGCAGAATGCTCACGAAGCCGTGATGCCGATTCGAAATTATCCAAAGCACTTTGCCACTCAGAAGAAGCTTCATAGATGCGGCCAATATTGTAGTAAGACCCGGCTTTAATGCGATCAGCACGGTTACCGGAAGCCAGTTCAATGGCTTTCCGGTTGGCCCATAATGCTTCAGCACGTCTGTCTAATTTAGGATAGGTCACCCCCAGATTACTGTATGCCTGGCTGAAATCTGGATAGAGGTTGATGGCATCCTGGAAGTAATACATGGCAGCCAGATAATCTTTTTCCTGGTAGGCTTTTTCGCCAGACGTGTTCAGGCGTTTTGCCTGAGCGATCATGGCCGCTGTCACCAAACTGTGTGATTCAAAGGAGTCGGCAGCCAGTACACCAGCCAGATGGCTGTTGATGTCTTTGTTGTTAACTAAAGACAGGTACTGATTGATGTCGTGAAAAGCGCCCTCTCCATCGATGCCGAAGACGACCCAGCTATTGGCGCGGACATCATGACGCACTTTGTAATTTCTGATATGCGTCTTACCGATATACACATCGACACGCGCGTTACTGGCAGACAAAGCCGTCGAATCATTGCGGCCGCCATTTGAGAAGTCGCGCACCATATAGACATATCGCTCGCCCTGTTTCTTTTTCACCACAGTGATGGTTTCAGGACCGTAAGATGAGGTGTCATCAACATCCAGATGAGTCTGATCACCTTGCTTTTGGGAGAAATACACATGGTTGCCCGGAAAAACCAGGTGAGAATCCAGATCCGATGGCGAACTACCCCAGGTTAAGACAACACGTAAACCATCCAGATTTGGCATCTCTGGGGATAACGCATAGGTAAATCCTTCACAAGGGCATTTTACAACCAGCGTTGAATAGCCTTCTTTTTCAATCAGCATGGTCGTATTCAGGTCATCAACCAGCTGAGCGGTATCCGCTTTGCCCTGTGCGTTGGTTTTCACTCTGACAGAGTTTTCACCGGCACGCTGCCAGGTCACGTCGGCGTCCTGGATTGACTGACCTTTCACGACGGCGCTGAGTACCTGTACTTCCCCAGCAGTTGCCACTGAAGAGATGAAGCCGATACAAGCTGTAAAACATGACACTTTTAGCCAAGAACGTTGAAACATCATTATTATTACCTTCCGTTGATTTCAACCCTAAAGGCGACATTTCGTTGATGATATTTAAGGGATTACTTGATAAATCAGCAGGCAGCTTTGGTTTGTTTAATACATGATGACAGATAAAATTATTGGGAAGATAGGCGGAAAAAATTTATTTCATAACAACTACTATTAAAAACATAGTTTTCCTTACAGCAATAAAACATCAACTACCACGATGAATATATATCCGACAGAACACTTATTTTTAATACATCTCACAAACATAAACACTAACCTTCAATCACTTTCGTTCTTGAATATCAACACATATGCTTTGTAGAGAATTCGGAGTAAAAAACAAGCATGCAGACACTTAGGATTTCATCAAGTAATGCAATACATTGTTCACTGCTCAGTTCAGGCAACGCTGTTCAAGCGCTTCAAAAAATTCCCGACTTAAACTTTGCCGGGTCATCTCGGAAGTACCTGCATTTCGCTCGTAATCAAATGTCACATGTTGGAAGCTGCCATTTTTCGTCAGAATCTGAATTTCATACTGAGTATTGCTGATACGGTGCAGACCGCACACCAGTTTTCGCCGCGGGTTCAAGTGTAATCCATTCATTTTCCAGTCCGCTTCCTGAGAAAACAACCGCGCTTTCGGATGATATAAAAACACTTCAGATAACTGATTTTCTCCCAGGTTATCGTCAATCACCAAATCAGGATGCCCGTCAAAGTTGATATCCAAAAAGCGGGCACTGTAATCCAGAGACTCAATTTCGTGGGGCACCGGGATGGATTGCATTCGCCCATCAGCAAACTGAACGCTGACCGCATGATCACCAATCTCGACCGACCTCACCAAAGCCACCGGATTTTCCCCGGCTGTGGTTTCAGACCAGACAGAAGCACTGAGCATCAAGCTCAGCACAGTAAGTAAAGACTTCATTTGGTTCATGGTGAACTACCTGCATGTCGCTTCGAAAAGCAATTGTGATTGCAGACTGACCCGAAGCTGGTGCGCCTGCGAATCAATCTGGTACTTGTAATGACCGTGCTGGAAAGATAAGTCGATAGCACCGAGACTGGTCAACGTCTTTGCCAATGTGAGTTCCTGCGTGCCCGTTTTAGAAAACCTGTAAATCAACGCCTGATCTTCTTGCTCGCGGAAACAAACACTGGCCACACGCTCACGCCCGATCTCACACAGATAGACATAAGTTTCCCCATCAAGACAACCTGCGTTGGTGACATGCCCAATACGATTCAATAAAGAAAAATTTTGCTCGTCAAAGAGTTGGGCCGGAGAATAGCGGCTGATATCCAGAGGCAAGTTGTACAGCGTGGATAAAAGATTCACATCCACTGAGGAACGAATCCGGTCCAGCTCCACAGCCAGAGGTTGCCAGACCTGCTGTTCATGCATTCGGAAATCTGGCAGGAATGGATGCCGGGTGAAAGACACTTGTGCAGCAATAGCAAGCGGACCGGCCGTATTGATGTAATAGCGGGTTGAATGCTTGCCCCGGTCATCTATCACGGTCAGCTGTTGCAGTTCCTCACTGTCACGATACACCGCTTCTGTTTGAACACCGCCACACCAGGTTCCCCATAATTGCGTTTCGAGCACTTGTCCTTGTGAACTGAGTTGTATCGCACAATAGGGTTCGCCATTGTCGCGGCGGTTCTCTGTGTGTACGTCAAGGGCTGCCGCCGGTCCTGACAACAACACAATGACCAGCCAGAAGATACGTAAGATCATCCTTCGTCCCCGAATTCACAGGCATCAAACAAGACAGGCAACAGGTAATCCTGTTCGCCTTCTGTCCCGCAAATCACGGCCATGCTTTAAATCCCTGATAGGCTTTTCCGTCAAATTTCAGCGTCTGATCAAAACTCCAGGCCTTTTGATAAACATCTGAAAAATATTGATCGCTCATCTTATCTTTGACTTTGGTCGTCAGTTTTAAATCACGGTATCCATGGGAGATTTTATTTCCGATATTGATATAGACTTTGGCCTGATGAATCGGGACAGGCTCACCGGTCACTGAAAAATGGCCTTCCTGATTCGTCCAGTAATTCATCGGCAAACTTTTCAGTACAGGCTGTAACTTTTCCTGCTCGCGCACAAAGAGCGTCATATAGCCAGACGCGCCACCCTCTGCAAACCGGGAAGCATGGCCAATATCTAACCGGACCCCGAAGGCTCTGGTGTCATCGTTCAGGTAATAACGCGCGGTATCCAGCCAGATCTGATCATTATCAATCCGAATTCCCCCTTCATCGCCAACTGATCCGGTATAAGCAGAAACCACCTGATGCGTTGTTGTATCAACCAAGACAACGCGCCAGAGGTACTCAGATGAGTCATCGAGCGGATCCATAAAACGGCGCTGAAAATATGACCCCAACATGATGTCTGGCTCTCCCGGTAAGCGCTTACACGCAACCGAGCTGAAATTATCCTCATTCCATTCAGAAACATTCTGATTGCGGGCATCAGACTTCAATACCGACATCATGGCATTACTGCATAACTGGGTTTGCGCGGCCTGTGCCGACCCCGCCCACACCGAAAGAAAGAGGGGGCAGACACCATCAATTTCAATCGTTTCATGATTCATTTACCTTCAAAGATTGAATATGCTGGTAGAGCGCAGTCACCCGCTTGGTATCCGGCACATACTCGCACTCCAGAAATGCATCCTTCACGGTATCACCTTCTGTAAACACGTGATTCACCAAAAGCGCCTCATCATCGATAAAGCTGAATGTATAATAGTTATATTCTGCAGTTGCTATTTTCAGAAAACCTAAGGGATCCATGGTGACTGATTCGGAAGTCACCTTCTTTTCGACGGCCAATAGATCATTTCTGTAAATCGAGACATCCTCACCGGAGACAATTATTTCCACTTTCCCGCTATAACCATCTTCCATCTCATAGACTGGATAGGTCCCGTACTCGTTGGTAATATATTCGCCTCTGTGCAAATCATCACAACTCAATTCAAACTCAAACAGACTGTCACTACTGCTGGCTTGAGCGACATGAGAAAACAGCAGCATTGCTGAAAAGATCAATCTACTCATTGCATTATTCTCTATACTCATCCACATCTTGGTCTTTATTCACGCAGGTTTCAAAATCAAATTGAGTCGATACAAGGTTTCGATACTGTGACAACAGTGCTTCCGTTTCACGATCATCCGGCACCATCCCGATTGAACTCTGAGTACAATGAATCATGGGTGTCAAGGCCAGCTCAACATGACCAGGGCGACCAGATTGATACATCAACTGCTAGTTAGGACCACAAATTGAGATCAGTTTCCCATTTGCCGTTTGACACACAGAGCACTCATTGAAGATAAAAGTCACAACTTTGATTCAATATCACAGTAAACACTGCTGATATCAAAAGAATCAAAACCACTTTTCCTGACTTCAGTTTTTATTTTGCATTTTTTAGTCATGCTTTTGTAGCTTCCATGTTGATCCATGACAGGCACATTCGAAAATGACTGATCCAGACGGTTAAACATTGAAGAAAACATTTCTTCTGACGGCAGTTCATCAAATTTTTTCAGATTCAGTCCATTATATTCGTACTGATACAGATAGTGATTAAATTGTTCTTTTTCTCTGTCGTACAATGAATTCATACAAATGACATCATTCAACAGAATACTGTGATTCACGATGTTCATATTGAAGAGACATTCCTGATTGGTACTGGAAAGAAAAGTAAATCTTACAACTTTCAGATGTCCATCTGCTTTCTCTTCTACAACCCGATATGCATATGTACTGGCTTTGATGATATTTTCATTCATCATGATCTGATCAAGATAGAGACCATAGGCATCAATGTTAACACGCGGTTGATATTCACCGGCTGATTCTTCGTTCACTTCATCCAAAAGGGTTGAACCAGATTGGCTCTCTGAAACATCATTCAATAAAAATAGCCCAGACGGCGTTTCATATGCTTCACCGTTGAACTTAATCACTTGATTGACGCGTTTCATTCTTTCTTCTGACCCTCTTTTTGGATCAAACGTATAATCCTCTACTTTATCTGAGAGCCGAATGTCTCTGTACCCATTCGTTTTCGTATTCAGTAAATGCAAAATGGTGTGAACGGTTTTCTCTTGAATAACACCTTCATAGCCATTGCAATGATCACCTTTGATTAATTTCCAAGAATAGGTTGGCATGTTTTTGAGTACAGGAACGAGTTTCTCTCCTTTCCGGACAAACAAAGTCAAGAAATCATTCTCCAGAAAACCTGCGCATCGCGGTTTATCTCCTGTATGTAAACGCACACCTAATGCACGGACTTCATCGTTCAAATAATATCTTGCTGTATCCAGCACTATACTATTCTCATCGATGCGTGTATCACCTCCTTCAACGATGACATTTTTGTAGCTAGCGATTGATCGCTTGGTCCTCCGGTCAACCAATAACACACGCCACAAATAATTCTGATGTTGCTCAGTTTTATGCTCACTCTTGATATATGAAGCAAACACGATATCTTCATGCTGCGGATGTGTTTTACACTGAATCGATTCTATATTGCCTCTGAATTCAGCATCGTTTCCCTGTTGATATTGATGGATGATACTCAGATCGTCCTCAAGACAACCAGATTCAGGTTCACCAAATGACTTCATGCTGAAGAGCAGCAAAACTGATACAAATATACTTTTCACAGAACTCACGCACCTTCCTATCAAATCTTAATTCAGGAACACAAAGAATAATCTAGTGTAATCAACTTACTCTCAGAGTTTATAATTTAAAAAATCATCCACATCATATTTTTTATATTTTACTTTTTATCTCTTTAACATACCTCATCATTTCTTTTGTTTTTTCTGATGAATTAGGGTTATTGCAAGTGAACATTTCTTCTTCATTTCCTTCATTTTCAATATTAACATATTGTATACTTGTAAGTTTAGTCACAAAAAGGAAATTATAATAACTATATGGCGAAATTGTCACAGTAATCTGTTCACCATCAATTTTGACTGCATTTGAAGTTAAGCTTTTAGAAGCAATGAACAATCCTTGGTGGATAATAGTTATTTTACCGTCCAGAAGATTAAATTCAATCTCCCCACTATATCCATCGTCCATTTCGTATTCTGGATAAACTCCGATATCACTATCTTCAATCATTCTTCCTTGCTCTAAATCTTTGCAAACTACTTTATATTCAAAAGAATTAGTATCCACTTCAGATATGGCATCAATTGAAAAAACCATTAATAATATATAAAAAAACCTTCCCATAGATTTAACCTTCTGGACCATCCCAATAAAATTTACGATCTCCAATATGCCCTTTATGCTTAGTTTTACTAACATCTAACTGCCATTTCTTTTCTGAGTCTGATTGCTGCGTATGATATTTATAATCAACAAAATAACCAGGATTTATTTTTGTATACGAATTTTTGTATTGATGTGCTGTAGAAACCTCAAAATGTAAATGAGGTGCACATGTGCCTTTTGATTTAGTACCAGAAACACCTGATTTCGCTATAATCTGATCTTTAGTAACTTTATCGCCAACTTTTAATGGCATTCATGTTTCTGGATTATTTTCAATCGATTTTAGATGCATGCAAGCTATCGATTCAATGCAATATAAAATCCATTTTTTGGTTAACCTGCGTAGATGACTATTTTCCTGTTGGCGTACATTGGATCTCTTCACGGTCTAAATGAATTCTACATTTTTGCTCTGCCCAATGCGCGGCAACAAGGAAAGAAAGATTAGCACCATCAAAACTTAACCTTATAGGGTAAATCGCTGGATAGTTTTTCTCTAAATTCAGTTGACTGTCTCCCATCTGACAATATCGCTTTCGACTCTGATTTTTCTTGTTATAAACAGTGATACAAGGGTCATCTTTTTTGATATATACACTCCCTTTATCCGCACCGCTTGGTCGCCCTTGCCATATTTGGTAATAACGATATTGATTGATATCATCTGCATAAGCCTCAACAGAAAATCCGATGAATAACAAAATTGGAATAAATTTCGTTTTCATGATTTTATATCTTTAAACCTCAACTTTATTATCATCCATCGACCTTCGGTCGCTTATCAATTGAATTCCAGTGGCTTTTCTAAAACACACACTGGAACCCATTTATTTGGCTACACGTAAATATCAATAAGGATTTTCTGGGGTTATTTCAATTTTCTTTTGAAGTATTGCTTCTAGTAGTGTCCCCCAATACTTCTGATAGGCTTCAAAATTTGTTTCTTCCAGGTCATTCATACATTTGTAAATACTATATGAATGTTCAAAATCCATCCCCCTAGTGACATTGTTAGTGTTAATTTTATCATCATAATTATCAAAAATGATTTCCCAATCAAGCTGTCTTAACATGCTATCTGGGTTATAAAATGAAAAGTTAATTAACACGTAAGACTCTGAAAAATGCTGAACAATTGCATTGATCACAATACCCTCTGAAGGCTTTTTAAGACTCGTATTTATGAGTACTTTATCATTGCTTTTCAGAATAAAATTATCACCTTCAACTTCGACATGATAATTTCTAACCAAAGGTTCATTGATAATTAAATAGTTTTCTGGATATTCTGGGTGATTTTTAGGTGCGACCGTAATACCTAGCTCTTGAAAATCATAATTGGTTTGATAAGGTGCAAGTCTAATATATTGACCTTGCTCACTCACAATGTCTTGCGTATAGTCGATTTGGCACTCAAAGCTGAATAAATTATCTGCATATGTTCTCAATGACCACAGAAGCATCAATAAATATAAAGCTGGTAACCTGACTTTCATTATCTAACGTTCTCAAGACATGCTCAGCAACGGATCATTGATAAAAATGACCATCAAACTTCAGTAGCTTATTGCGGTGAATGACTTTCAGTTGCTCATCCAGCACTTCATCTCGTTCATTTTCAATTATTTCTCTACGTTTTACTAGTAAATCGTAGAACCCATTTGTTTTTGATTCTTTTACTTCAACGGATGAATTTACTATCTGCTTGATGACTCTTTGATCTTTATAGCAAGCATTCCCTTTTAAAATAAACCAATCTTGCATTGGATAATCAACCAACACCTGATTCATATTATTCTGGTTTTGAACAAATAAATTGAAATACTGATTCCTGCCACCTGTAGAACAGGGGGCTGTATACCCAACACTCAATATCACGCCAAATGCTTTGACGTTATCATCAAAATAATAGTCATGAGTGTCTAATAAAATTGGATCATCACCGACTACAATCTCAGTCTCTTCCTCTATGAATCCTGAATACGAAGATTCAATACGCTGCTCATCTTTAATTAACAAAACTCGCCAATGATATAAATCATATTTCTTATCTTTCTCACTGAGCTGTAAATATGAGGCTATTGTATAGGCACTATCGGATGTTTTTTTACAGGAGTACGCTTTTAACTCATCTTTGTGATGCTCCCCATCATTTGAATGAAATGCATCATTTTTCATCAATTTGACGATTGCATCCGAACAATGTTTATTGTTATTAGCAAATGAGTAATAACTTGTAATTATAGTGAAAATTATGAATACGTATTTTATAATCATATCTTAGATCAGTTTATTCCAACTGGTAATACCACCAAACCAACACACTGCTTTAAATCAGAAGATGAAGACTAACCTCTGATGATTTAAAGCAGTTCAATATTAAAAACCTCAATTACCAGTCGGACTGCATTTGATTTCCTCATTAGGTAAATCTATGCTACATTTTTGCTCCGACCATGGAGCTGCGACATAAAAAAACAAGTTAGCTCCATCGAAATTGATTTCTGTTGGATATATTGTTGGATAGTCATTTTCTAAATTAAGCTGACTGGGGAACATCTGACAGTATCTTTTCTTACTTGCATTTTCTTTATTCTCTACTACGATGCATGGGTCATTAACTTTTATATAAATAGCTCCTCTTTCTTTCGCATTGGGAAATGCTTGCCATTTTTGATAATAACGGTAATTATTTATATCATCAGCAAAAGATTGCACAGAAAAAAGAAACACTAAAAAGTAAAAACCTCTCATTACAAATAATCCCTTCTTTTAATAAATCTTTCTCGACCAACTTCAAAATCAGTCATCCAAAATACTCTATCATTCATTACTTTATAAAATTCCGATCCAGTTCCAGACGCATTCTGGATTAAATCTTTATAGATTGCAGGTACGACCTTCTCTCTTGAGTTACCTCTTAAGTCTTTACTTCCAGTATAATGACCAACATATAACAAATCTACAATCACATCTCGTACTTCTTGAGAAAGGTCATCCCAATCTAACTGATTTCCTTCAATGTATGCATCTCTTACTGATTTTCTTGTTGTTAATCTATTTGCATTTGATTCGTATGTTCCGTAAATACTCACAAAAATATCATATTGAAACTTTCTTGTAATCACCTGATCACTTTTCGGAACTTTCGCATCTAATGTAAGATAATAATCATAAGCTGTCTGTTTTATTTTTCCAGCACCACCCAGAAGCCAATCATATAATTCAGATGATATATTATTACACTCTAATTGTGCGTTATCTAAAATTTCTTTAACTTGAGATCTCGTTCTTTTACCGATGTCAAAACCTCGACCTAAGGTTATCCCTGAATCACCTTCAACAATGCCATTTTCATTTGGGATATGAGGTTTTCGTGTAAAGAATATATTCCCAGGAATATCATTTCCCTCACTATCAAATGTTAATTGTCCTTTAGTCACAGTAAGCCACTTTTCATCCATCTCATCATCTAATAAAGAAGTGACACCCAGCGGCCAAAAATGCCACACCTCTGGCTTTAGTTCTAGTTTTTCAGGGTTGATATCCTGCATCCAACTGGTGTTATCGATGCGCTCTTTTTCATGGATGGCAAAACTGTCGTATGACTGTACGAAGTTTTTACGAAATTCCGACGACATATAACTTTCAGTCGAATCAAAGTATCGGCTTAAACTTGCTTCTGTCAACTTTTGGCTCATTGCCAATACTTGATTAAACCAGTGCTCTTCTGCCTTGGAATACCACTCACTCGGGTGCTTGGCGATTACTTTTTCAAGTCTGTTGGTGGCGGCCTGATAGAAGGCAACCAGTTCGTTTTCTGAGATCTGGCCGTCGTTATCTGTGTCGATTGCGCGGCGAATGTCGTTGAAGAAGGTGTTTTCCGGCTCCATGACGCCGGTACTGCTGCTGCCGTCGATCACCTGAAAGCCATGTTCTTCTTGTCCACCAGCCAACGCTTTCAGGAAATACTCCGGCGGGCGATCGTTTGAGAAAACTTCGAGATGAACGCGGTATTCCTGATCAATATTACCCTGGGCATTTTTCAGGTACTCGTACTTACCCAGATAACCCAAGTGTTCGCCGGCTTTAATGTTCACCGGCAGTTCGGGCACCTGGACGGTACCATCAGCAACGATGGGTAAATTATTTTCCGGGCCATTTTTGGTGTGCCATGGCGGCATTTGTTTGGTTAATGGCTCAGCCAAACTGTTCCAAAACTCTTCCGGATTGGTGCCTTCACCGTATTGCTTAATGGCCAGCCAGACCTCTTGATTCAGCTTCTGATCGGCTTCATTCTGAATCTTAACTTTATCCTTATTACCAACATACTGACCGACGCAGACTACCTTGACTTTAAGAAAGTCATATTCGGTATTTCTAATCTTGTCTTTGGTTACTGTTGCTCGTGAAGGATCAATAAGCTTCAGGATTGAATCTTTAGGCAGTAGTACTTTCTTGTCAAAATCTGCACTTCCCGGCTCACTCCGAGAGTTCCAGTTCTTTTTCAAGCGGATATAGGATATCTGGCTCGCACTCTCCGCCGCTGTGATCGAATCCTGGATTTCTTTTTGCGATTGCAGATGCATGTACAGGGAATAGAAAGTGTAACTTTCGTCTTCTTTATCCGGGTTCTGGAAGGTATGGCGCAGCAGGCAGAAGTTGTTGCTGTAACTGGAGGTGCTCTCCAGATACTGGGTGGTCGGGTACTCTTCCGCCATGCGATAGGCCACCAGCTCACCGTCGGCCATGGCCTGAACCGGCTGGAAGTGCTGTGCCCAGAATGCAATGCGGTTATTGAAGTGAATGCCACCGTGCCAGCCACGGCCTTTGCTGATGATATAACGGCCGCTGGTCTGCCCGTTCAGCAGCACCTTCAGTGCAGACACATCGTTGAACTGGCGACCGTCGACCTGACAGATGGGAAATGCGGTTTTCATGCTCGTGTTACCTTAGTCTGAATACACATCGAGGAACGGAATCAGGCTTTCCTGTCCGGTGTTTGCTGTTGTGAATACCACAGCAGTCACCTGGCCGACTGTGGAACTGTAACCGGAAACCTGGGTGTTTGTCACAATACTTTCTTCTGCGTTTTCAATTAGCTGCATCAGCTTCTCACTTAAAGAAGAAAAATATTGTGCCGTAATGTCCGGCAGAAGCCGCTTCAGGGTTTTTAAGCCGTCTTCATAGCGGGCAATCCCTTCTACTATCACGGTGCGGTGCTCGTATTCAGCTTGTAGCTTCATAAAGGCGAGATAGTCCGCAATCACGCCGACAAAATTGTCGATGTACTGACTGAACGACTGAGCGACAGCCTCCCAGTCCATATTACGGATGTATTCGATACTGTTGCCTGTGCCGTGATAGCGCACACTGCCCAGCAAAAAGGCCGGCGGCAGGAATTCGTCCGGCGTGAACAGCGCATCGAGAATATGCCCCTGCGGATGACACAATGGCGCCAGACTGTGAATCAGCGGCACATAGTGATCGACTGTCTCTGCATCACGCTGAATCCAGTCCAGGGCAGACACAAAGCATTCGCCAAACACTTTATGCTGATGCTCGGTGGCGAAATACGTGGCGCTGAACTGACTTTCAAACCGCACCAGCGATTCAAAATCCGGATCAGAGAAGGTTTCCGACAGCAAAACGCCCCAGTCATTGCGTACGCCACTGCGTTCCTGCCAGAACGGCACGCGATTGCCCGCCACAGCTGAGCAATAACTGAATAAATCCGGGTACGGGTTCTCGACGCTATTTTCCGGCAGGTTGTTGTAAGGCTGATACGGATCCTGGGATTCCTGAATATTGAAGAGACACAGGGTTTCTTCCAACCCGCTGACCACGGCCTGCCCGGAAGCATCCAGCGTACCACTGCCCAGCTCTGCCCCGCCTTCATCGGTGACCGTAAAAGGCGCATTGACCAACGGAGCACCTGTTGGGTATCGGCAGCTCAGGGTGACATCAAAGGTCGCTGCTTCATCTGGCGGTACTTCGACACTGGCTTGGGAAACACCCGACAGGCACATGGTATTGGCTTTGTTCATGGTCATCATGTCGGACAAGCGGGCAACCCCTTCGCCTTCGATTTTGACAGTGGCGGAGGCGGTGACAAAAGCCGCTTCCCCCTGAATCACACCAGAGACGATGCCCTTTTTGTCTCCGCCTTCATCGCCGGTACTGGTCGAGAACTTGCTGGGTTTGATGGCGATACTGTTACCACCGTCCATGGTCACCGTCGTCGTTCCATCCACCAGATCGGCCGATTTGGCTTCATTGGAATACGGAATCGGCACTACGGGTGGCCCGCACTGCGTCATACAGACATCCGGAATGTCGGCGTTGGCCACGCCCTCCGAGCCCTGGTGGACAATACTCAACCCATCTGCACTTACTGTTACCGGCATTACCCGTCCTCATCTCATCAATAATCTGACTATTTTATCAACCAGACCGGATTGCTATCTCACTGGAATTTCAGTGATTCAGACGGATTTCCCTGTCGATTTAACGGTTTAGCCCGAAGTGAGAACCGGATTCCGTTTCTGTCCTGCTGACTCACAGACTTTTTCTGGTCTTGATAATCAGTTCTCGCTACAGGGGACGTGAACAGCAGCTTACAGAGCAAAGGACGATCATGAAACAGCCGGGTTATCCAGTGCTGAACCATGTAAAACAGATTTTAATGCTGCAGTGATGGTGACTCAGCAGCGTGATTTTCTGAACGAATATGAAACAATAGGCTAATCTTGTCTATGAGTAAGCTCTGTCAGGGAAGGCGAAGCCTATGTTGTTATGTCACCACTCTTTTTTAATCATTGACGATAGCAATACCGCGATCGCACTGATGCGCTCTATGCTGACCAATGCCGGTGTGTCCAACTCGCACATTCTGACCACCACCGACAGCCTGAAAGCGCTCCGGCTGCTGCGAACGAACCAGTTCGATGTGGTGCTTTGTGATTACAACATGCAGCATCATATTGATGGCGGACTTATTTTCGATGAAATCAAACATAATCATCTGTTATCACCCAGCAGCGTATTTATCTGTGTGACCGGCGATAACACCCAGCAGGTTGTGACCCATTTTCTGGAGCTGGAACCCGATGATTATCTGATTAAGCCGTTTCGGTATTCTGACCTCATTTCGAGAATTGAATACGTACTGGAGCGAAAAACGGCATTGAAGGTGTTACTGACCGCTCTCGATGAGAAAAATTATGAGCAGGCCCTGCCTCTCGCTGCGTCACTGACGCAGGACCTCCCCAAATATAAGGGCTACATCTCACGCATACAGGGAGACTGCCTGTTACGGTTACAGCGCCATCAGGAGGCTGAAGCCTTTTATTTGCAGGCCTGTGCTGAAACACAGCATATCTGGCCCATGATAGGATTCGGTAATGCATTACAGGGTTTAGGCAAACTCAAGCAGGCAGAAGAGATTTTCCATGAAATTCTGGCCAAACACCCGCACCATCCCAAAGCCCGCCAGGGGCTGGCAAACTGTCTGATCAGACAAGACGATCTGCCACAAGCCTTACAGCATTTTCTGATGCTGCATAAAGTCAATCCGGCGAATCCGATCCGGGAGTTGATTATTGCCAACCTGTACGCCCACCAGCAGGACCATCATAAAGCCGCAACCGGCTACCAGCGTTTCATCCACAAAGTCACAGATACCAGCCAGTACAGTTACGGGGTGGAAGTCAACGCTTCCATCTCGCTATTGCTGGCCAGCATCTATTCGCGTGATGCCAAACACACGACACAGCTGATCGATGAAGCCCGTAACGCACTCGTTCAGCTGAATCAGAAAGCGACGAAAGAAGATAAACGGCTCGAAAATCACCCCAGCTTACTGGTTGGTCTGGCCATACTCGCCTGCATGCGCGGGGAGATTCAAAATTGCTACAGCATCGCCAGTCAAATTGACATGGACAGCGTAGAGACAAATGACTTTTATACCGCGCTGAATCTGGCCCGGATGTATGGATTCTGTGGCATGCCGGACATGTATGAAACGGCCATGATCAAAGCACGGAAAATCTGCGGCCAGACAGAAGACGAAGGGCTGATGCTCAGTCAGATTGAACTCCTGAACGGCTTTCAGGATGAAATTTACCAACGGCTGAAACTGGGGGGCGCACTGGTAAAAAAAGCCCAGAATTACCGGCAACAGAACCTTGCCAATCAAGCGCTCAAACACGCTTATCGGGCTTTTTTCATTGTGCCGTTTCACCATGAGCTGTGCTTTTTAATTCTGGAGCTCACCGCACTGGCTACCCCTGCCGGGCTGCAACATGATGAGATTAATGAGATCCTCAAATCCTGCTACTGGCTTTACTGCCATGACAAGCGCCCGACGGAGCAGCAAAAACGACGCGCGCTGGATCTGTACCGGTTAGCAACCATGCGGGTGGCGTAATCCTTGCTATCGACACCCAAAGTGACGGTAAACGGTTCAAACATTCGCAGAAACCTCACATTTCCACGCTGATGACCGCCTATGCCAGAAGACAGTCTGATGAAAGACGACGTCTGATGACACACTTCGGCAAACAGAGGTAAATATGCGAGTATTAGCAATCTGGGCAATCAAGGGCTATCAGCGCTACCTTTCCCCACACAAAGGATTTCGGTGCGCACATGCGGCGTTTCACAATGGACCCAGTTGTTCAGGCGCCGTCATCACGATTTTAGAAAACAGCCACTGGACATCAATCGGCAAAGAGATATCCCAGCAATTCAAAGCATGCAAAGCCGCGTCATTACAATTACAGGCCAGCAGATCCCGTCGCAAGCGACGGCGCAAAGAGGATGACATTGACTGCATCGACCCGATTGCCTGGTCTTGTTTATGTTGGTCATGTTAACTGCAATGACTGCGCTTCAGTAGCTTGCTTATGACATCAACCTCTAGGGATCCAGGTTCAACACATTGTTATCGAACAGGGAGGTGACAATGTCTGTGGCGCTTGAGCTGATATCCAGTCCCAGACCGCCCAGGTCCAGGTTTTCCAGTACCAGATTGTGTTCGCCGCCGGCCGTGTTCAAGGTCAGGTTCACGCTGTCGCTGGCATCAATACTGGCGTCAATACTGGCGTCAATATTGTCCAGCAGGCGGGTGAGTTCATCAGCGCCTTCATCCGGTAAGACATCCGACAGAGTCAGGACATCTTCACCGGGATTCAGATCCGTGATCACATCGGTGTTGGCGGGTGTTGTGACCGAGGCAGTATTGATCACAAAATTATCGGCGCCCTCCCCGCCGGTTAAGATGTCATCACCGGGGCCGGCAATCAGGGTATCGTTTCCGGCCAGTGCATTCAGGGTGCTGCCCGAGGCTTGCGCTGTCAGCAGATCATCACTCACCGTTGCAAAACTGATATCCAGCAGCAGGGAGCCATTGTTGAACAGGGTTTCCAGTTTTTCTCCGTCGGTTAATCCGGCCGGATCTTCCCCGAGCAAACTGGCCTGACTGACGCCTTCCAGGACGATGCTCTGCACAAGGGCACCGCCGTCAAGGATATTGAGCAAGGTATCGCTGCCACTGTCGGCCAGTTGGATCTGCGCTGCCAAATCATCAAAGGAGGTGCTGCCCGAGGTATCGACCGCTTCGGTCAGATCAATCCCGTCAATGCCGGATTCGAAATCTTTCACAGTATCGGTTGCAGCACTGCCTGCGCTGCCCAAATCAGCCGCTATCCATTTGAACAGATCGCGTACCCCGTCGCCGGTGCCGCCTTCTTCACCGCCCCAGAGCATGTCATCGCCTGCGCCGCCAACCAGAATGTCCGCGCCTAATCCGCCGATCAGAATATCATCACTGTCGCCGCCGAACAGGGTGTCGTCACCGTCACCGCTAATCACCAGATTCGGCTCGCCGCCATCACCAGTACCAATTTCGCCACCGGTATTGGCCGGATCATCGATACGAATTTCAATCGCAACCGGTGCCGATTCTGCCTGACTGCCGTCGGTTTCTTCCGAGACGGCCACGATCTCCAGGCTGGTCGTGCCTTCCGGCAGCCCGGTTACAAACAGTTCACTGAGTAAATCAGGCGTCAGTGTCCAGCTGCCATCCCCGTTATCGGTGCCGATACTGGTGCCACTGCTGTCCACCAGTTGACCGGCGCCCAGATTACGAATCTCAACGGTCAGGGTTTCATTCGGATCGGCGGCCACCGCTTCCAGCCCCAGCAGCGGTATCAAAACACCCAGTGCGCCGCGCATGGCCGCCGTTTGCGGAACAGTCAGCGTCAGCGTGGGCGGATTCGCCACCGGCGTGACTGTGATATTAACGGTTGTTGAGGCCGATTTCGGGCCATCTGTGCCCACATTGCCGTTGTCATTCACCGTCACGGTCACGGCATCAGCACCATTGAAACCGGCCTCGCCCTGATAACTGACGCCTGCCGCAAGAATGGTATTGATGTCATCCAGGCTGCCTTCCAAAGTGACAGTACCTGTGCCGTTTTCTGTCACGGTTGCACCCGACCCGCCAGGGACAGTCACGGATAAGGTGCCATTGGTCGCACTCAGGGTGACCGTCATCACGCCGGTTGATCCGGCGTCGTTAAAATCGACGTCCGTCACTGACAGGCCATTGATGATCAACGGCGTCTCTTCGTCGACCGTCTGATCCGGGATTGCTGGCAATTCAGGGGCATCGTTGATGGGCTGGACCTCGATGGTGACCGTGTCCGTGTCTTCCAGCGCCCCGCCTGTGCCGGTATTGCCCTGATCATTGGTGGTCATCGTCAGGGTGGCATCGCCACTGAATTCAGCATCAGGGGTAAAATTGATACCGCTGGCCAGTAAAGCATTGATATCCGTGATTGACCCTTCCAGCACTAAGGTGCCTGTGCCATCGCCAGTCACAGTTAACGCGCCGGTAGCACTGCCGGATGGGATCGCCAGTACGCCGTCGGTAACCGACAGGGTGACTGTCATCGTCCCTTCGGTGTCTTCATCGACATCCACGTCTGTCACCTGCAGGGTATTGATCAGCAGCGTCGTGTCTTCGTCAACGGTAAGCGGATCAGCGGGCACCACATTGACCGGCGCATCGTTCACACTGTCCAGCGTCACCGTAATGGTTTCAAACACCGCCAGCTCATCCGTGGCTTCGTCGTCTAAATCGACAGCACGGATATCCAGATCCAGCTCACCGTTCCAGTTGCTGCTGTTGGCATCACCCGGCACGAAGATCAGGCTGTCCAGCGAGGAACTTTCCACCTGCACGGTCCAGCTGCCATCACCGTTATCTGTCACATTGCCGGGTACACCCGGTGGCAGTTCAATACGGCTGGAATCCGGCACGTTGGATACGATGATCTGCAGCATTTCAGGACCGGTTTCATTGACATTCGGTGCTTCTGCCACACTGAGTTCATCGTCAATGGCCTGAATATTCAGGAGCAGCTCAACATTCTGATCTTCAGTGCCTGTCGCTGTGGTTGTAATGTCCGTATCCACCCCGTCAGCCACCGGGATAATCACCAGATTAAAGGTATCCCGAAATTCAACCGGATCGGGCAGGCTGTCTTCTTTGGTGAAGACCACAATGTCAATATTCACCACGCCACTGAAATCTTTGGGAGGAACCACAGTGATATTGCTGCCTCCCCCTGCCGGAAACGACCATTCACCATTCCCGTTATTCGCCGCGCCTAAGACAACAAAACCTGCCGGCACATTTTCCAGCTTGACCGACAAAAACTGCTCTGAACCGTCAATATCCAGGGCGGCACCGGAAATCCCCCAGAATAATTTCCGATGAATCTTCAAACTGCACGATGGGGACATCGGTGCCGATGAACTCGACCTGATCGTTCACGGCAATGATTTCAAAGCTGGTACTGCCACTGACGTTTGCCGTATCCGTTTCGGTTGCTGCGCCCGGGGTTTCATCAAAAACCGCCAGATCCTGTACATCGGCGTTCAGCAATAATTCCACAGTACCGCTGTAATCTTCCGCGGGCTGGAACTGGACCGCACTGAGCTGGCTGGCATCGGTAATCGTGATGCTGTTGACCAGATTGCCATCGGCATCCACTAATGATCCCGTGGCCGGATCGGCCACAGTGATAATCACCTGAGTGAAGGTTTCCAGGCCTTCTTCTTCGGTGGTGCTGATGTCGCCCACCACCCCGCCTAAATCCAGCGTAATCAGGCCATCTTCATAGGCCGTGCCAGAGACGATGACTTCCGGCTCGCCGCTTTCCGACACCGGTTGGCGGTTGGCATCCAAGCCCTGGGTATCGACCACTGAAATATTGGAGCTGGGTGTATCCACCACAGGCGAGATACGAACAGGAATGCTGTCTGTCACCTGATTGGTGTCACCACTGACGATATCCGTATTGACGTAACGCACCTCCAGCAAGAAATCACCGGCGAAATCCTGCGGCAAATTGAGTGTTACGCCGGTCAGATCCACGGTTCCGTCAGGATTCACGGGCGCTTTGAGCTGGTACTGACCTGTGGTGAAGTTAAATTCCATTCCGGATATCGAGGCACCCGGCGGCAATAAACTGGCATCAATCACCAGAGAGAATTCATCGTCGCCCTGATCGCCGGATGCCGTGTCTACCTGCACAATTTGCAGCAGGTAATCGCCTAATTCGACCTGCGTATCTTCCGTGCCCAGCACCACGACTGAATCATCAACCACAATCTCACCGGCGAATTTATTGAAATCCCCCTGACTGAAATTCACGGTGATCACATCAGTGACAATGACAATGGCACTGGTATCGCCGTCATCACTGAGATCCTGGACTTCGCCGGCGATTTCAATTTGCGCCGAGCCGACAAAATTCGGCGGCGCAATAATTCGGATCTGATCAATATCCCCGGCCGGTACCACCCAACTGCCGTCCCCGTTGTTAATCCCGCCGATCACCACAAATCCGGCATTGGGCTGATCTAAAAAGGTAATCACGACATTGGTGATCACTTCGTCGCTGCTGGGGTCAAAATCTTCAAACGCGACGATACCGACGGAATCAGGACCGCCGGTTAAGTCCAGTTCACCATCGACGGTGATCTCGTTGTCCTCAAAGATCGGATTGCCGCTGCCGTCCGTGCCAATCTGAACACCTATGCCGGCATCCGGTTCGACAACCGCCCGAATATCCAGCGTGATTGTGCCGGTGACCTGGCCGGTGGCCACCGCGGGGAGTCGACATCATCTTCCTGCATGTCCACCACTGTGGTCAGGGTGACATCCAGATCTGAGTCCTCCGGAGCGACGAGCTGCAGCTGTGCCCCGCCCTGCAACAACGCAAATTCTGCCGCGCTGAGTGTCACTGAGCCACTGCCGTCCACAGTCAGGGTCGTGATGCTGCCGCCATCATTAATTTGCAGCGAGTAACCGGGCGCTGTCGGGATGTTCTGAATCGTCAGACCGGTGGCAAACTCCTTGCTGTCGGCCAGCACCGGCTGCCAGTTGATTGTGACCGCTTGATCTTCCAGACCCTGGCTGGTGCGGGTGTAATCGCCGCTGTTGATGACCGGTTCAATATGAATGATCAGATTGGTGTCATACACCAGTTGATCACCATCATTTTCCGTCACCACATAGCGCACATCGAGCACCACATCTTCCGTCGCATTGGGGGGCGGCTGAATCACAATATCGCCGGCAGTCACACTACCGTTCAGGCTCAGCTGATACCTGGGCAACCCGGTATCCGGGTCTGTCCCGGCGAAAATCAGGGTTTGTTCATTGCCAGAGGCATCAAAGATCACTGTGCCTTCCGGAATGTTGGCCACCAGGACCGACAAAATTTCAGAGTCATCATCCGGGGCATTGGGTTTTTCTCCCGAGGACACCATGAAATCGACCATCGCCTGACCGCCTTCTTCTATGGTGGTTTCAAGCGCATCCTCGCCGGGCACTTCAGTCCAGATGGAGCCTGTGGTGTCAATGAAGGGCTGATCGGCCACACCGGTCAGCGTGACATTGATGGTCTGCGCCGGGATCACCCGCTCATCGGTCGTCGTGGTGGTGGTGCCGTCTGCCAGCATGATTTCAACCTGATCACGGACAACCCCTTCCACAGTGAAGGAAAAATCGACATTGCTTTCAGGCACCGGCTGCAACGCAATCTCGCTGATATCGGTATAGGCAAATTCATAGACGCCATTGGCATCCGGGGTGAGGGGCGTGCCGTTTTGCAGCAGGACAGCGCCGTCCGGCAGGCCCGAAATACGGACAAACAGGGTTTCAACACCGAAATCATCCGCGGTGTCGTCCAGCTCGGTCAGCGTAATATGATCACTGAGCGGAATCGGTTCATCTTCCAGCCCTTCCACCCGTGTCACTCTGAGCTGTGCATCATCGGCCACCGGCAGCACGTTGATCACCACTTCCTGAACCACAGACTGGGCGGTTTCCGAACCGGCCAGCGGGTTCAGGGTTTCCGTACTCTGGGCGATCAGTTCAAGACGGATATCACCACTGAAATTATCCGCCGGATCGACAGCCACAGTATTGATCTGACTGACAGGGACTAAGAAAGACCCGTCGCCCTGATCAATCAGCCCTTCACCGACGATCTGGCCTTCCCCTTCGACTATACGCACGAAATACACCAGCTCTTCGGAGCCGTCGGTATCTTGCAGCAAGGCGTTGAATGACGGGCCGATATTGATATTGTCGCCGTCCTCCTGCCCGTTGCCGTAGTGAACCTGTGCCGCGCCGTCCCAGACAGGCACATCGGCAATGCCCTGCACATCCACGGACAAGGTGCCGGTCAGCTGAGCCGGCGGCGTCCCTTGTGTGACGTCAATCTGGGCGGTCACGGTGAAATCCAGCAAGAAGCCGGGCTCAGCGGCCGTTGAATAATCGGGATCAGGCACAAAGGTGACCCCTTCAAGCTCAAACACGCCGTCACCGTCGGGATCCGTAAAGGCACTGGCAGGAATTTGGACCTGGCCGCCGCTCGGGGTGATCAGCACACCGTTGAGATAAAAATCCCCGTGCGGTTCGGCTGGCAGAACAATCAAGACATCCCCGATGGATTCGCCTCTGTCCTGATCGCCCAGATCGATCGCCATGGTGACAGGAATCCCCAGCGTCGGATCAGCCAGGCTCTCATCCGGGTCCGGATGACGCCCCTGCTCTTCCACGCCTTGGGCAGGATCGACCGTGAGTACCGGGTTGTCATCTGTAATGGTCAGGTTGATCAGGCTGGTGTCCAGATCGTTATCGCCATCGAGCACTTCGAACGTCAGCGTGCTGTTCAGGGCGGTATCGGCATGATCAATCTCGGGTTGCGAGACAAAAAACGCGTCCCCTTCCGGTTGGACAAATAACTGACCAATCAGCTGGCCGCTTTCAAAAATATCGACCGCGATAAATCCGTTGGCATCCGGCGTCCCGCTGGCTAAGTCGGTCCGGTTGCCGTCTGCGTCGATAATGGCGGTCACTTGCGCATCGTCGGCCCCTTCCTGGCTGACCGCCAGCAGATCCAGCGTGCTGCTTGTCTGTCCTTCCACCAAAGTGTCGAAGGTCACATCAGCCGTGTTCGGCGTATCATCATTCACGGTCACGGACAGTGTGACCGCAGCGCTGGGATCATCATCCTGATCGACAGCGGTCACGGTGAAATCCAGCTGCAGGCTGGTATCGTCATCCGGTTGGGGGTGATCCAGCGCCCCGGTCAGGGTAAAGGTGTAACTGGCGGTGGCAACATCGAAGTCCAGAATGAACACTGTGACGCCATTGGCCTGCCCCAGATAGGTGTCTGTCCCGGCATCATAAATCAGAGTCACAGGGCTGCCGCCTGAGGTCAGTCCGGCATTGGCGGCGTTGAAAGCATCGACATCCACGACAAATTCCGCCACTTGATCTGAGCCGGAATCCAGCGTGATCTGACCGGTGGCAGATTCGCCGTCACCACCGGGATTGGTGCCCGGATGGACGCCGCTGCCACCATCCAGATCGGCTTCTGTCACAGTAACCGCTTCAATTGCAGTCAGCACAGGATCATCGCCGTCTTGAATCGTCACATTGACCGGCACCCGATTATCGAGAAAATCACCATCGGTATCCTGCACCTGAACCGGCAGCTGGAATCGGATCTGATCATTTTGCGACACCACCAGGTCTGAAGTGTCTGTCCCGTTATGATCCAAGGGCGCCAACTGCTCAACCTCCAGGGTGACATCCACCCCTGCGCCATCGGCGTTCTGGGTGGCCACCAGCGTCGCGGTCAGGACAGTCGCCCCTCCGGCGGTCAGGGTCAGTACCTTGGTCGCATTGTCCCAGTTTGCCGTCACAGGCTGACCGCCTGCGGTGATTTCGCCCTCCAGTTCGCTGATCAGCAGGGCAAGCGTGGCAGCGTCCAGGGTGACTGTGGTCGGGTCGAGCCGGTCGACACCCGGATTGATCGTGACTTCTGTCTGTCCCGAGACCGGATAGCCGTTGGCCAGATCGGCCGGGGTGAGATCGCCTTCCCTGAAGACAATGGTATTCACACCGGTAAAGCTACCGTCGGCGTTGGTCCCATCGGCAATGGTCAGGGTTATCGTGCCCGGCGCACTGGTATCGCCATCCCTGTCCTGCGCCAGAACCGTCAGCGTCAGGTTGTTGTTATCCGGCGCATCAAACTGATCGAGCGGCTGGGTCTGGTTCACCACATAGTTGCCATCGATATCAATCGTGATGGTCAGCACAGTGATCGCGGGATCATCGGTACGGGTGACGGTAATGGTATCGCCGTTCACCACATACTCTGTCTCAAAGCCATTGCTGGTCAGATTGTCGAGTGCCGCCTGAGTCGGATCGAAAAAGACACTCACCACATCGTCACTGCCGGTATCGAGTTCAATCGTACCGTTCGCTGAAGCAATCCCCTCATCACCTTCATTGAGGCTGGCGCCGGAATCGTTGCCGAATGCCGGCAGATCCCCGTCAATGATCGCAATCCGGGTCACATCCGGGGTCGTCAGTAAATCGCCGTCACTGTCGGCGACCTGCAAGGGCACATCAATACGAATGTCATTGCCGTTGGCCAGCACGATCTCGCCGTTGAAATCGACATGCTCTAACGGCCGGAACTGCTCCACGCTGGCGGTGACATCAACATCGCTGCCATTCTGACTGGCCGTAAAGGTCATGGTGAGTACCGGGTCATTGCCGCCCGCTGTCACCAGCGTGATGGTAACCACGCCATCAACAGATTCATCGACAATCGCGGTTAAGGCTTCACCGTTTGAGGTCAGTGCGGACAGCTCATTTTGCAGCGTGTCCGCCGCACCGGCTTCGAGCATCAGGGTGCTGGCGACCAGATCATCCGTCACGGCAGCGATTGCAAAGGTGGTGGCGTTATCCACCGGGTAGGCCTCTGCCGGGTTCACGGTTTCCAAATCGCCTTCGGTGATACTGAGGGTTCGGTTGCCGCCTTCCGCATCCGGGCCGTCGGTGATGTGAATGATCAGGTTGCCCTGATTGCTGCTGTCACCATCCTGATCAATCGCAATCAGCGGCAGCACCAGTTCAGTCATATCGCCCTCATCCAGCTGCTCCAGCGGTAAATGCTGCACAACCGTGTAGGTGCCATCGGTATTTACGGTGACCGTCAGAACGGGCGTGCCGTCTGTGTCTGTCACCAGTTCGATGACATTGCCTGTGACCGTATAACTGGTGTTCACCCCGTTGGAGATCAGATCCTCCAGCGATGGCTGACTGTCGGCAAATTCAAGCGAGGCGATGGCATCGCTGCCGATGTCCAGCGGTATACTGCCGTCGACTGTTTGCTCAGTCAGGGTTTCGGTAAAGTTAGTACCGCTGTCTGTCCCGAGTGATGGCAGGACGCCATCGGTAATGGTCACTTGCGCATTGACGGGTTGCTGCAGCGGATCGCCGTCCACATCTGCCAGCTGGACCGGAATACTGACCACCAGATCCGTGCCGTTCACCGAAACCAGCCCGGTGTCATTACCGGCTTGATCATGATCCAGCGGTAAATGCTGGGTGACAGAAAAACTGAGTGTCACATCCTGACCATTGGCGGCCTGTGCGGCAGTCAGGGTGATTGTCAAAGCAGGCGTGCCGTCAGCCAATATACCTGCCAGTTCGCCCGTGGCGGCGTTATAAGTGAAAGTCAGCGCCTGTCCGCCGGATGTCAGCTCGGCTGCCAGCTCATCAATCAGATCCTGCAGCTGGGCGGGGTCAATTTCAATCGTAGTCGGGTCAAGCCGGTCTTCCCCGGCAATCACATCCGCCGTGGTTGCGTTGGTGGCCGGGTAAGCGCTGGGTGCCAGATCGGGCTCAGTGAGTGCCAGCACAATGGTGCCGCCACCTGCCGGATCGTCGCCATCGGTGACCGTAATTGTGATGGTGCCGGTATTTGTATCACCGTCTTCATCTGTGATGATGAGATTGAAGGGCAAATCAAGACTGTTGCTGGCATCCTGATCAAAGGTGCCGGTCAGCAGCGTCTCGTAGCTGCCGTCTTCAGCAATGGTGACGGTCAGAATCAGATTGCCATCGGCGTCACTGACCGTGATTTGATTGTCATTGACCGCGAAGCTGACTGGCTGGCCATTGCTGTTAATTCCCGCCAGGCCGGGCTGGTCAGACGCAAAATTCAGGCTCGCCAGAGCATCAGAGCCAATATCCACACCGATGCTGCCCGCGTTGTTCACCACACCGCTATCGGCGGTTTCATTCACGGTGACCCCGATTTCGTCGAACAGTCCCGGAATCTCACCATCGCTGATGGTGACGGTTGCCGCAACCGGAGCGATCAGGCTGTCACCGTCGGCATCGTTGGCCTGCACATTGAAATTTATGGCAATCGCATCACCGCTGACAGACACGAAACCGTCGCTGTTGCCGGCCAGGTTATGATTGAGCGGCAAGTTCTGGGTGACCGCCAGATTGAGCGACACATCATTGCTGCCGTCGACCTGAGTGGCTGTCAGCACAATACTGACAGCGACGGTGCCGTCAGCCAACGCGCCCTGTAACACGCCCGTTGCCGGATCATACGTAAACGTCAGCGGGGCTGTGCCTGAGGCCACTTCTGCATTGAGTTCAGTGATCAATGCCTGCACGTCGGCCGGATCAATTTGTACCGATTCCGGCACTAACCGGTCGGCACCGGCGGCGATCACCACATCCTGACTGCTGCTTTCCGGGTATAAGGTGGGATCAGAATCCGGCTCGGTGATCGCAACCGCGACAGTGCCCCCGCCTGCGGCATCGCCACCGTCAGACACATTGATCGTGATGGTGCCCGGCGTGGTATCTCCGTCATCATCGGTCAGCACCACATTCAGTGGGATCACCAGCGGATCGGAATTTGTCTGATCAAAAGTGCCGGTCAGGGTGACATCGTACGCACCACTCTGGTCAATATTGACCGTCAGGATGACATTGCCGCCTGCGTCGAGCACCTGCAGCGTGTCATCATCAACCAGATTAACCGTGACATCTTCGCCATTGCTCTGTATGTCAACCAGGCCCGGCTGAGTTGGTGAAAACGTCAGGCTGGCAACCGCGTCGCTGCCGATATCAATGCCGATACTGCCAGGCAAAGTGGCGCCCTGATCATCGGTTTCGTTCACGTTGACCTGGGTATCATCAAGGAAAGCCGGCAGCTTACCGTCAAGGATAACTGAAATACTGTTTACCGGAACCGGCAAGCTGTCGCCATCGACATCCTGTAGCTGGATTGGTGCACTGATACGGATTTCAGCACCGTTCACCCGGACTAACCCGGTATCACTTCCGCCTGGGAGGTGATCCAAAGGAGCAAACTGGGTGACTTCAACAGTTACATAGACATTGCGATTGCCTGCGGGTTGATCGCCGCTGGGTAAGATACTGAGCACTAAGGTCCCATCGGCCAGACTGCCTTCCAGCGCCCCGGTCGTCGCATTCACCGCAAAAATCAGCGGCTGCCCGCCTGAGCTCAGTTCTGCATTTAATTCTGCAATCAAGGCGTCAATCTGATCCGCATCAAATGCGACTGAGTCGGGTAACAGCCGGTCAACTCCGGCAAAGATCTCTGTGGTTTCCGAGGACGTTGTGGGATAGCCACTGGGGTCCAGTTCCGGCTCAGGAAAAAAGACCACAACATTATCCCGCGGATTAATGGGGTCCTGCCCATCAGCGACATCGACCCGGATCACGCCTGTGGTCTCATCACCATCGGCATCGGTCAGCACAACATTCATCGGAATACTGACCAGCTCGACGCCAATCTGATCCAGAGTGCCGGTCAGCAAGACTTCGTATTGTCCATCCGGTGAAATTGTGACTGTCATTATCACGGTGCCGTTATCGTCCACCAGCTGGATTTCATTCCCGTTGGCAAGCAGAGAGACCGGATTCAGATCGCTGGTAAAATCGAGTGCAGGCTGATCATCAGCAAAGACCAGCGAAGCAATAGCATCACTTCCGGGATCGACCGGAATACTGCCTGTGACTGGCGTATTTTGATCCACCGTTTCATCAATCAGCAGCCCGGGATCGGTGCCCAGCGCAGGGTCATCGCCGTCCGTAATCGTGACAGTCACGGCTGCCGGTATCGCCAAACTGTCACCGTCCGTATCCTCGGCATTCAGCGGCAGGGTGAGTGCAATCGTCTCGCCATTGGTGGTGACATAAGGCGAGGTGACTGTGCTGTCGAGGTGATCTAACGGCACATGCTGAGTGACTGTGATACTGACCGCCAGATCTTTTTCGCCGGACTGCGCCGCAGTAAAGCTGATTTCTAACGCCAGTGAATTGTCCGGTAACCTGCCCTCCAGCACACCTGTAGCTGGATTAACCGAGAAAGTGATGGTCTGCGTATCCGATGTCAGTACCGCGCCCAGATCAGCCAGAATCGCTGATAATTGCGCCGGGTCCAGCGCCAGCGAATCGGGCACTAAGCGGTCGGCACCAGCCGAGATCACAATGTCATCCGTGCCGGTCTGCGGATAGTTATCCGGATCGGAATCAGGTTCGGTGAAGCTAATGCTGCCCGCTTCTCCGCCTGCGGCATCATCACCATCCTGAATCGTCAGGGTGATCTGCCCCTGCGCCGTATCGCCGTCGTCGTCGGTTGCCAGCACATCCACAGGCAAGACAATCTGATCATCGGCGCTCAGCTCATCAAACGAATCGGTAATGACCACCTCATAACTGCCGTCAGGGCTGATGGTCGCGGCCAGAATGACAGCGCCGGATGCATCCAGTATCTGCAGTTGGTTATCACTGACACTGTAGGTCACCGGGTTGCCATTACTGGACAAGGCGCCGATGGCATCCGCCAGTGCCTGATTATCAATGATGGTGACAGAGGCAACATCATCGCTGCCAATGTCGAGTGCGATCTGACCGGCGACAGCATTGCCGCTATCCGTGGTTTCATTGACAACCGCGCCGCTGTCATCCCCAAACGCTGGCAGCACGCCGTCGGTAATCGTACTGGTGACTAACACAGGATCGTTGAGAAAATCACCGTCTGTATCGCGCGCCTGTACCGGGACAGTGATCACGATCGTTTCACCGGACACGCTAACCAGCCCATCGCTGTTGCCGCTCTGGAGATGATTCAAGGGAAGATATTGGGTCAGCGTGGCGTTCACCGTCATGTCCCGGCCATTGGGCGCCTGAGCGGCGGACAGGGCGATTTCAAGGGCCAGGGTGCCATCGGATAAGCGCCCTTCAATTGCATCCGTTTGCGCGTTGTAAGTAAAAATCAGGGACTGATCGCCCGACCCGACCTCGTCAGCCAGTTCCGCCAGCAAGGCATTTCGCTGCGTGGCATCCACTTCCAGTGTGGTTGGATCCATGCGGTCAGCCCCGGCAACGACTGTCACTGAATTACTGTTGCTCACAGGATAGTCATCCGGGACCAAATCCGGCTCAGTCACAGCCAGGCTGATGGTTTCTCCGCCGGGAGGTGTATCACCATCAAAAATCCCGATCAGGATAAAGCCCTGACTGCTGTCACGGTCAAAGTCGGTCGCGGTGACACCAATCAGCAAAATCGCATCCAGCAGCGATGCCTGATCGACGGCCAGAAACTGGGTCACGGTATAGCTGCCGTCTGTATTGATGGTGATCGTCAGAACATCGGCGCCTGACGAATCGAGTAAGGTCAGTTGATTGCCATTGACCAGCAGTGTGGTGGGATTCCCGTTGCTGGTGACGTTAGCCAGATAAGGCTGCTCGGCATCAAACACCAGGGTGTCAATCGCGTCACTGCCGACATCCAGCGTGACTTGTCCCGCAAGCGGGATCCCCAGCTCAGAAGCCTCATCAATAATGGTGATGCCGGCGCCCAGCTGCGGATCCGCGCCATCCAAAATGGTGGCAGTCACGCTGATCGGGGCATCGAGCGCATTGCCGGCCACATCGGCCCCCTGAATATCGGCCCGTATCGTCAGGGTATCCCCGGCAATCGACACCCTGCCGCCCGCGCCGCCATCAAGATGATCAACCGGGCCAGTCAGCACAGCTGTCACCGTCACAGCGACATCGCGGCCACTGGATTGCGCCGTCAGAGACAACGTCACAACGGTCTGGCCCTGACTTTCACCAATGATGGCATTCTGGCCAGCATCAAAACGGAAAGTCACGGGCTGTCCACCGGAGGTCACTTCATTCGCGAGCTCTGCCAGTAAGGCATTCAGGGTGGCGGGATCAAAGGTAAATGCTGCAGGGCCAAGCGGTAAGGTTCCGGCTTCCACCAGCACGGTGGCGCTAGTTTCGGTTGGATACGTGGCAGGGGCTAAATCCCCTTCTGTGACAGAGACAGCGACGCTGGCGCCGCCGCTCGCGGCATAAATCACATCCGTCTCATCCCCGGTGTCTGCCTCAGCGAATTCGTACTCAGTATCAAAGCCGGTTTCGGTGAGAATGCTGTCGCCGTCATAATCAATCACCACAAAACCGCTGTTGGCCGCAACACTCGCATTGCTGCTGCCCAGCGCAGCCGCCTCGAACACCTCTGTCGGGTCTTCCCCGGCCAGAATCAGCGCCTGGAGCTGTTCAATATCCAGCGCAACCGGCGGTGGTTGCTCGCTGTCGGGCTGCTCAAACTGAACACGATCGGCCAGATCTGAGACCCAGACCCCGGCGCCATCCAGCAGAACACAGGTCGGACAGGGACGCTCGACCAGTACCGGCTCACCGTTTTGCATCATGACATAGCGGGCATAGCCGTTCGCGACCACCAGGTCATCGGGCTGAACCTGGTAGGCGAAGTCGACCGGTTTTACCGAGCCATCGGGCTGGATAACAAATACCACCCCGTTTTCAACGGTCAGGGTTGCCAGACCATTTGAGACAGACTCTGCCATAACGCCTCGCTGATGCGGGGAAGCAATCACCTTGCCGTGAGCCACGGGATTCTCCCATGCGCTGGCTCACCGGCGGGTCAGTGTTCCTCATCTGATAATTAAGAATTGTAGAATAGAAGTGATACACATCACTTTTTCTTGTTCTATCCTTGTCATTACCGGGCAATTCAGTGGGTTAATCTCGCTCTTTCAGCGATGTTGCATCAGGACTCATGAACAAACTACTGAAGTCGGGTCGAGAAGTTGAGTGTTCATCCGGGTGAATTGTTCCCAGTCTTGCGATTGAGACAATTTCGCAGCTTCAGCAAGAGCGCCGACCACTATGAAGACGCCGTCATTGAACCGTAAGCACCTTGATTTTGTGGATGATAAAACCGCCGCCCTGCTGCTCAACACACCGGGCAGCGCCAGACTCATGCTCTGGGTGATTGTCATTTTCTTTATTGTGGCAGGCGTCTGGGCATCCCGTGCTCAGCTGGAGCAAGTCACGACAGGCAACGGCAAAGTCATCCCTTCTTCCCAGCTGCAGGTGGTGCAGAATCTGGAAGGCGGCATCGTCAAAGCGCTGATGGTCAAAGAAGGCGAACAGGTACAAAAAAATCAGCCTCTGCTGCTGATTGATGACACCCGGTTCCAGTCTGATTTCAATGAAAGGGCGCAGGAGCTGGCCAGCGCCCAGGCCGATGCCATCCGGCTGGATGCTTTGCTGGACAATGTCACCGTCAATCAGAAAAACAAAGCTGTGTCTGTTACCCGCACGCCTCTGGTTTTTCCTGACGCTTTTCTCAGTGCCTATCCGGATCTGGTGAGTCGTCAGCAGGCCGAGTACAGCGATAACCTGTCGACCCTTGAAAGCCAGCTTGCTGTGGCCGCACAACAACTTCAGCAAAAGCAGCAGGAACTGATTGAAGCCCGCTCAAGGCTCAGTGGACAAAGACAGGGCTACAACTTGGCCAGCCGGGAATACACAATCACCAAGCCGCTGGCCGATGAGGGTGTGGTGCCTGAAATCGAGCTGCTGAAACTGCAACGCCAGCTCAACGATACCCGCAAAGAGATGCGCTCGACTGAACTGCAAATCCCCGTGATTCAGGCCGCCATTCGGGAAGCAGAACTCAAACGGCTGGATGTTGCACTCAAATTCCGCTCTGACATTCAGGCCGATCTCAATCAGGCCACCGCCAGGCGCGATGCCCTGAACCAATCCAGTGTCGGTTTAGAGGATAAAGTCCAGCGCACACTGGTGCGCTCTCCGGTCAATGGCACAGTGCAGACGCTTTATTTCAATACCATAGGCGGTGTGATTCAGCCAGGGATGGACATCGTTGCCATCGTCCCGACAGAAGACAACCTGGTGATCGAAGCAAAAGTGCTGCCACAGGATATTGGCTTCTTACGTCCAGGTCTCAAGGCAATGATTAAATTTTCGGCTTATGATTACACTGTCTATGGTGGTTTAGCGGGCACACTGGAACAAATCAGCGCCGATACGATTCAGGATGAAGAAGGCAACAGCTTTTATCAGGTAAAAATTCGAACAGAAAAAAACAATCTAGCGGATAACAACGGTGAGCAGCTGCCCATCATCCCGGGAATGACAGCGTCGGCCGATATCATCACCGGCAAACGTACCGTGTTGCAGTATTTACTGAACCCGATACTGAAAGCCCGCCATTCCGCCCTGAGGGAGTAAACCCATGCACTATCTCTACACCAAGGTATGTACTGCACTGACCCTGGCGCTGATCACCGGGCTGGCCTCGGCACAATCGCTGGAGCAGGCGGTCGCTCAAACCTTGTCTTCCAACCCGGAAATTAAAGGCGCCTATAACGATTTCATGAGCCGCTATGAATCGATTCGGGCCTCAAAAGGGCAATATCTGCCGTCTGTCGATCTGGAAGCCGGGATCGGCTACGAAGACTACGATGACACCACCAACAGCACGGGTGATTATAATCCGTCAGATGCCACCATCAGCATCAGCCAGTTAATCTGGGATGGTTCGATCACCTATCACGATATCCAGCGCAATAAATCTGAAGCCGAAGCACAGCGCTACCAACTGCTGGCTGATGCCCAGGACAAAGCGCTGCGGGTGGCTGAAGTGTATCTCAATGTGCTGCAGGCGCAGGAAGTGCAGTCTCTCTCAGAGTCGAATTATCAGATCCACCAGCGAATTTACACCGATATCAAAAAACGCACCGATGCCGGTATTGGCTCGATCGCAGATCTGTCACAAATCGAAGGTCGGTTGGCCCGGGCGGAATCCAACCTGATCGCTTCACGCAATAACGTGCAGGACAAAGTGACCCAGTTTTACCGGGAAGTCGGCGAACAGCCGGTCAACCTGGTCCAGCCCGAAGTGGATATCAACTTTCTTCCCCCTCGCTGGATCGGGCCATTGAGATCGCCAGGGAAAATAACCCGACCCTGAAAACCGCCAGCAACGATGTTGATGCGGCCTATTACCAGTACAAGCAGGAGCGCGGTGATTTCTGGCCGACTTTCTCGATTGAGGCCTCTCAGGAGTGGGGCGAGGATCTGGAAGGCACACCCGGCCATACCGACGAATTAAAAGCCGGGTTACGGATGCGCTATAACCTGTATAACGGCGGCACTGACATGGCTGAAAGCCGCCGGGCAGCGTATCAGATCAATCAATCCAAAGACATCCGTGACAGAGCGCACCGCCTGCTGGATGAAAGTACCCGCCTGGCCTGGAGCGCTCTGGAACTCTCTGAGCGCCAGACCCAGTATTTACAAAAACACGTCGATGCATCGGCCCGTACCGTAATCGCCTATGAGAAACAGTTTCAGATTGGGCAGCGAACCCTGCTGGATGTGCTGAACACGGAAAACGAGTTGTTTGATGCGCGCAAAGCCTATTTGCAAGCCTTCTACGACGGCATTCTGGCCAGATACCGCGTATTGAATGCCACGGGCAAATTGCTGGATGAAATGCGTGTGGACATCCCGGATAAATGGACTGAGTCGGTACGCTGACGCGTGAGGAGGTGACATGCAACGACAAGTGATGTGTTTCTTGCTGACACTCGCACTGGCAAGTTGCTCAACCACAGTACCGGACCCGCCCGTCGCCGAGCAGTCGCGTGATCTGCTGGATCAGGATTCAGACGGTGTGATCAATGCCAGGGAGCGATGTGCCGATACCCCGCTGCCAGCAGTGGTCAACAATGACGGTTGTCCGCAACTTGTAGAAAGCAAGCGCACCAATCAGCTGCACATCCTGTTTGCCAACGATTCTGATGTGATCCCATCCGGTTTTCGCAGCCAGATTCAGAAAATGGCCGCCTTTCTGAAAGCGTACCCGGAAACAGCGATTGAACTGAACGGCTATGCCAGCCCGGTGGGAGCATCGCCACATAATCTGAATTTATCCAAGCGCCGCGCTGCAAATGTGCGCACACTGCTGATTGACCAGGGTATCGCGCCTGAACGGGTCAGAACGGTTGGCTTCGGAGACAATGAACCGGTACGGGGACAGACGCGGGAACAGACCAATATTCTCAGCCGTCGTGTGACTGCAACCGTGACAGGCGCCGACGCCGGGGTACTGGAACGCTGGACTATCTTCACCACAAGGAATCAATAACAGCATGGCAGTAGGATTCACTCAGACTCCCGACCGACAACGCCAGTGACGCGGTGGTTGTTGATGACATGGCTTTTACTTGCGCCCCCGCTGCATGCCTTCAATGAACAGGAACAGGCGGCGTTTGATCGCGTCACGGCTTTTTATGGTGAGCGCGCAGGCAAACGGATGATCGCCTGGCGGCAGCTGCTGGCGTCCGTTTCCCATCAGCAGGAAAGACAGAAGCTGGAACAGGTCAACCGCTTTTTTAATCAGTTTACGTTTCTGAATGATATTGAAATCTGGGGAGAAAATGACTACTGGGCGACGCCCTCTGAGTTTCTCGGCGCTGCTGGCGGCGACTGTGAAGACTTTACGATTGCCAAATATTTTTCGTTGCGGGAACTGGGCGTTGAGGATCAGAAACTGCGTCTTGTTTATGTCAAATCGCTCAGTCGGAATCAGTTCCATATGGTCCTGGCCTATTATGCTACCCCGAGCGACGTCCCTGTTTTGCTGGATAACCTGGTTCCTGACATCAAACCTGCGACCGAACGCCGTGACTTGCAGCCCGTTTACAGCTTTAACGGCAGTCAGTTATGGCTGATGAAGCAACAGGGACAAGGACAACTCGCCGGTCAGTCTTCGCGCCTCAAACGCTGGACCAATCTGAGAGAGCGCTTTGACGCGCAGACACTGGCACGCCCTGTCATTAATCTGGACCAGCCATAGAAGGAAGGGACGCATGACACTCTACCGGCAACTCATTCTCTGGTTATTCCTGATCTTTGTGCTGCTGCTGGTGAGTGTCTTCTCGGTTCAGATCCACAATACCCGCGCCTACCTGCTCAATCAGCAAACGATTGAGACAGACAATGCTGTGAATGCCGCCGGGCTGGCATTAACGCCTTATCTTGAGATGAAAGATTTGATTGGCGCAGAATCTGTGATTAACGCCATGTTTGACGGCAGCTTATATCAGCGGGTTTCTCTCAACATCCTCACGCCTCAGAGCCAGATCCTGAGGGAATACCCGCCGGGTGCCTTTGCAGTGCCTGAGTTTTTCCGTCGCTGGCTGCCAATCGATCCGCAGTCACGTTCAGTCACGCTCACCAGCGGCTGGATGCAAACCGCCGAGCTGTCGGTGACCAGCAATCCCGCTGCCGCTTACCAGCAGCTGTGGCAAAGCGCTGTTCAGTTATTTCTGGTTCTGTCGGCCATACTCGGTCTGGGCGCAGCGGCTTTACTGCTGGGCCTGAACCTGATCATCCGCAAACCGCTGAACCGGCTTCGGACCAAAGCCCAGGCCATTTCCCGCAATGACTTCGGGGCGCCGCTGCCCTTACCGGCCACCAAGGAACTGCGCGATGTGGTGGACGCGTTTAACCAGATGAACCGGCAGATACGCCACCATTTCAGGCAGCAGGCGGAAGAAGCCGACAGACTTCGCATTCAGGCATATCAGGATCCCGTTTCCGGACTGGCAAACCGCCGTTTTCTGCTCGCAAAGCTCGCTGCTCTGGTGCCGGATAAGGGCCACGGGGGAATTGTCCTGTTGCGTGCCGACATCATTCAGGATATTTATCAGCAACAGGGATTCCGCGCTGGCGACAGCCTGGTCTCAGCCCTGTCGCGTCAACTGACAACATTGCTTGGCCCGAAGGCCACCCTGGGCCGGCTCAGTCAGTCAGAATTTCTCTATGTCGGACCGGCTCAGTCGCGAACAGACCTGACTGACATTGCCGGACGCATGCTCGCCATCACAGAGAAATGTCATCCGGTGCCGGAGGGCGTGGCTGAACACAACAGCAGCGTAGCCGTTGTCATGAAAGGAAAAATGCAGGCAGTGTCTGATTTGCTGGCAGCGGCAGATAATGCCGTCAATCAGGCGTCCACTCAGGCAGGCCTACCGCTGTGCGTTATCGGCGACGATACCCATTTACCCACTTTTGGCCGCCAGCAATGGCAATCGCTGGTTGCTCAGGCAATCAAGTCAGATCAACTGGCATTCAGTTTTCAAACGGCCATTGATCAGAAAAACCAGCCTTTATTCAGAGAAGTGTTTACCAGTGTGGAACATCAGGGCCAGTCTTACCGGGCGCAATTTTTCCTGCACGCGCTGGATACGCTGGAGGATGGCGCCAGCCTTGATCGTTATGTGCTCAGCAAGATGGCAAAAATCGCAAGCCAAAACACTGCGAGTCCAGTGGTACCCTTTACCGTCAACCTTAGCCTCAGCAGCATTCGCACCGCGGGTTTCCTCCGCTGGCTGGCTGGGTTCATGACGATGCACCGCCACCTTAGCAGCAAGCTATTGTTAGAAATTCCTGAGGCAGCTTTTGTGCAGCATATTGAGTTTGCCAGCCTGCTGTGCGACATCATTCGTCATTATGGATTCCGCTTCGGAATCGATAACTATGGCCACCATTTCAGTACCTTAGGCTATCTTCAGCGATTTAAACCTTATTATGTCAAGCTGGATTACGCCTATACCGGCCAGTTAGATCAAAAGATAAAAACCGAGGTTCTCCGCGCTGTGACCCGCGCGGCAGACAACCAGAATATCCTGACCATCGCCATCCGGGTTGAAACCCAAGCACAGATGAATACACTGGCGGGCCTTTCAGTCACGGGCTTTCAGGGCTATGTGGTCGACAGTCTGTTAAGGACCTCACCATGACCGATCCCTTACTGCTCGCCCTGATCTGCGTCAGCCGTCACTATGGGGTGGCTAACACACCTGATGCGCTCATTGCCGACCTGCCGCTACCAGACGGGCAACTCACCCCCTTTCTGCTACCCCGTGCCGCAGAAAAAGCCGGGCTCGATGCAAAAGAAGAAAAAATGGCACTGGAAAAGCTGCCGCCCATGCTGTTGCCAGCCATACTGCTGCTGAAAGGCAACAATGCCTGCGTTGCCGTCAGTATTGACCATGAAAAACAGCAAGTGGCGGTTATTTCGCCTCAGTTTGAAAGCAAAGAGCGCTGGATAGCTTTTTCAGAATTGAATGACAGTTATACCGGTCACCTGTTTCTGCTCAAAAAACGGTTTCGCTATGACGAGCGCTCGCCGGAATTGCTCAAACCCACACAGGGACACTGGTTCTGGGGCACGCTCTGGCTGTCGAGAAATATCTATCGCGATGTGTTTATTGCCTCGATACTGATCAACCTGTTTGCTATTGCCACCCCGCTGTTTACCCGGCTGGTTTACGACAAAATTGTGCCGAATCAGGCATTTGATTCACTTTGGGTGCTGGCCAGCGGCATCACGCTGATCTTTGGCTTCGACTTTGTGCTCAAGCTAATGCGCAGCTATTTCATTGATGTGGCGGGTAAAAAGTCCGACATTCTGATATCTGCCAAGCTGTTTGCCAAAGTCATGGGGCTGCGGATGGAAGCCAGGCCACCTTCGGTCGGAGCCCTGGCCCGGCATCTGCAGGAATTTGAAGCCATCCGGGAGTTTTTCACCTCAGCGACCATTACCTCACTGATTGACCTGCCCTTTGCGATATTGTTTCTGGTGGTGATCTGGCTGATTGCCGGTCCTCTGGTGATGATTCCCCTGATTGCCCTGGGCTTTCTGATTCTCTACAGCCTGCTGGTACAACGGCCTTTGCGAAGAAGCATCGAAGAAGGCTCGCGCCTGTCGTCACAGAAACACGCCAACCTGATTGAAAGCCTGTCCGGACTGGACACCATCAAACGGTTCGAAGCGCAAAGCCAGTTTCAGTACAAATGGGAAGAAGCAGTGGCGCACATGGCCAACTGGAGTATTAAATCACGGCGCCTGACCGATTCAGTACAGAACACTGCCGGATTCTGCCAGCAGTTTGTCACTGTCGGCATGATCGTGTTCGGCGTGTATCAGATTGCCGCCGGCGAGCTCACTATGGGCGGTCTGATTGCGGTCTCTATGCTCAGCAGCCGCGCGGTCGGGCCTTTGGTGCAACTGGCTTTACTGTCGACCCGCTACCACCAGGCAAAATCTGCCAAAACCATTATCGAGCAGCTCATGGCCTTACCGGTCGAGCAAGAAGCTGATAAGCGGTTTCTGCATCGCGCCGCCTTGCAGGGCCGGATTCAGTTCAGCCAGGTCAGTTTTCAATATCCCGGCCAGCAGCGCATGGCAATCAAAGATCTGGATCTGACCATAGAACCGGGTGAGAAAGTCGCCATCATTGGCCGGGTCGGTTCCGGCAAAACCACCATCGAGCGTTTGATCATGGGGCTCTACAAACCCTCGGCAGGTTCGATCAGCCTTGATGACACGGATATCGGCCAGCTGCACCCCACCGACATCCGGCGCAATATCGGCAGTGTGCCGCAGGATCTGATGCTCTTTTATGGCTCGGTGCGCGATAACATTACCCTGGGCCGACCACAGGTCAGTGACGAGGCGATCCTTCGTGCCGCAGAGCGCGCTGGTGTCACCGCCTTTACCCGACAGGATGAAGCCGGGCTCGACCGTCAGGTCGGCGAAGGCGGGCAGGCACTTTCCGGTGGACAGAAACAGGCGATTGCCATCGCCCGCGCCCTGCTCACAGAGCCCAAAATCCTTGTGCTGGACGAACCCAGCAGCAGCATGGACAACAAAGCCGAACAGGCACTCAAGCACGAATTAAACACACTCAGCAATGACGAAACCCTGATCCTGTTCACTCATAAAACCAGCATGCTGGATATTGTTGACCGCATTCTGGTTCTCGAACAGGGCCAGCTTGTTGCCGACGGTCCCAAAGAGCAGGTGCTGCAGCAACTCAGGACTGGAAAATTAAGTGGCGGAAAAATGGGAGCTGGGTGAGATCGGCGTGGCATAACAAGCTCAATCCGTTCCTCCCTCTTTTCAAGGGGAGGGAAAATCCGTGCTCACAACAAGCTCAGTCAGTTCCTCCCCCTTTTCAAGGGGGAGGGAATCTTTCGTGTGCAATGCAAGCTCTGTTTCAAGAATCACATCACCGGATTGTCTATCCGGCGCCAGAAGCAGATTTTCTGATTGCTGCGCTGATCCACCAGCCAAGTATAGCTGCAGTTATCGTCGTAGCTGTAGCGTCCGGTCTGAACCTGATATGGCCCAAAACTGGTGCCTTGCATCGACTGGAAGCGCCCCTGATACAACAGTGAAAAGTGCAGATGCGGCCCGGTTGACGACCCGCCCTCACACAAAGCGGTCGAGCGATTGTTGGCGTAAGTACCCAGTTTGGTATTTTTGTTGACCCATTGGCCATTGGAGACCTGAACACCGTCCATGTGGTAGTAATTGGTCGCCCAGCCGTTCGGGTTGGTGACCCGCACCTGACACCGTGATAACACCGTGGCATAGCCGTCGTGAGCTGCGGTGACGCTGTACGTCGCTCCGCCCCAGGCTGGCCAGTCGTACGAGACATCTATCGAAGAAAGCGGAAAGCCTGATCCGCTGTGCGCATGCGGCCCGTTCGGCACCCAGCTGTAGCCTTGGAACCAGGGCATCTGCATAAAGCCGGAAGGGGAGCGAGCGTGCTGACGGCACGCGATTGCGCACGGCTCTGCTGCTTTGGCGCCGGTTCACCAAACCAGGCCAGATAGGATTGCGACCATGCTGCGGCGCGCTGCGGATCATTCAGTGTGCTGAGAATTGCCAGCGTCGACGCATTGGTCGGAATGGCTGTGTCAGCCTCATAGCGGTAAAAATACTGCGAAAGATGATTGGCAACGCGTTTGATCGCTTCTTTGAACTGAATGTCTTGCGCTTCGTTAACATCCGCGTCCGGTTGCCAGTCTTCCGTCAGCAGGACAGTGACCAGGATGACTCTGGGATCAACCCCAGTCGCGCCGCTCCAGTGCATCAGGGTTTCTTTCAAGGAACCCCAGTTCGGGGCGAAACTGTCAAAAAACGCCTGTTCATCAAACGGGTTCTGATAGGGTCTGAATACAAAATCTTCATCAGACACCAGCGGCTGAATCTCCCTGCCCTGATCAATCATGTGTTGAGCAACAGGTGAACCGGGTACAGCGGGATACAGGTCATGAGCCAGCGCGACAGAACTGGCAATGAAAGGAAAAACCATGAACGCTATCGATTTTTTCATCACGATGATCTCCAATTGCTTAGATGCAATGTGGAGTTTGGCAGGCTGAGTATGCTTCAGAAAAATAATCTGTATTTTTGCGAGTTAACAGAAGATTGAATGTAATTATGTGCAATTGACAGATAATACAATTTGACTCTGGGTGATATCGGGCCGTAAGTGCTGCAACTTTCCGGCCAGGCAACCGCGACGGGATCAACGCATACACGCCAATACCAATCGCAGTGCTCTTCTAATGTAGCAACCTCAATGGTACTTACAGACGCTCTTGAACCAGGAAGCGCTTGAAGAAATCAGACAAATCGATTTTTGCCAGATCCTTGAACTCTCCGGCATCATAAAAACGGCCTTTACAAGTCGGGCAGCTTTCAAACCAGATATGAGGTTGTTTCGGATCAACCAGTCTGAGCAGCTTATTGCTTGGACAGACAGGGCATTCAATCTGGTCGATACCGTTAAATGTTTTACCAATCCCGGCATCCCCGATATCAACGGCATCGGCCAGCGGCTTCATTTTTTCGATTTCGTAAGCGTCCAGCCATAAACCTTTGCAAGCGGAACAGCGCTCAATATCACCCAGCGGGGTTGTAATATGCTCAAACTTCGAATGACACTTGGGACATTGCATTCGAGACTCCTTTTATTATTGTCTTTCAATTCAGTTGCATACTACATTCATGCCGCAATTGAATCATAGACAAATTGTTTTATATCCTTCTGTTTTGTGATTCTCATGGAAATGTCACTGGTTTCGAGCGCCTGCGCCATGATGCGCGTTCGCCAAACGCCGAAAAAAACCGCTCAAATGAGCGGTTTCACGGTTACTTTCCCGGTCGGGACTGAAAAATTTGCTGCAATGCCTCCGTCACCAGTTGGTGATCTGCCTCCTGGGGTAAGCCGGAGACTGTCACCGCGCCCACCAGCCCGCATCCTTGAATGCGCAGCGGAAAAGAGCCGCCATGCGCACAGTATTCCCGCGCATCGATGTGGCGCTGGCTCTCAAACTCCCGCTGCTTGCGGGCGTTGTACTGTCCAAGATAATAAGAGCTTTTACCAAACCGCAGCACGCTGTTGCGTTTGCGGCGAATCCAGTCCTGATGATCCGGGTTCGTGCCCGCCATGGCATAGCTGAACAGAATCTGGCCAAATGCGTACACTTCGATCGCCACAAAGGCCTGCTTCGCTTCAGCCAGATTTTTCAGCAAGGTTCCCAGCGCCCAGGCGGTCTCGTGATTAAACTGCTCAAGCTGCAAGTCCGCTTCCTGCTGTGCCAAAACGTCCAGGGTCAGGCTCATGCATCCACCTTCATGGTTTGCCCCAACCGGCTGCTTTCCAGCGCCAGTTGAATCAGCTTGATATTCAGCAACGCCTCTTCGGCCGGAACCGGATTCGGTGTGCCGAGTCGAATCGCATCTGTTACACCGGCAAAGTAATGCTGATAGCCACCCAATTCAGTCGCAATGATTTGCGAACCATCTTCCTGATGCAACTGACCATAATGGGCTGCGTCCTCTGCTGCCCATGTTGGCTGCTCGGGTTTTACGCCGGCTTTGAGGTAATCTTCCTGTGGATCCAGGCCATATTTCTCGTATTTACCCAGTGAGCCCAGCACTTTAAAGCGCAAGTTCGGCTCCGGGCTGTACAGGTTCGAATGCAGCTGCACCAAGTGATCCGGGTACTGAAGGATCAGGTTGTAATAGTCGATGGTTTTCGCCCCCGGCCGCATGGCCATACACTGGGCCGTCAGGGCCTGAGGCTTGCCGAACAGTGCCAGCGCCTGATCCAGCAGGTGCGGTGCCAGGTCAAACAAAATACCGCCACCGTCTTCAGACATTTCCCGCCAGCGCTGACGCACCACGGGGCGAAAACGGTCAAAGTGTGATTCAAAGTACTTCACCTCGCCCAGCCTGCCGTCTTCCACCAGCTTTTTCACGGTCAGGAAGTCGCCATCCCAGCGGCGATTGTGGAAAACACTCAGCACCAGCCCTTTTTCTTCGGCTAAGGCAATCAGGGCTTCGCCATCTTCCACTTTGGTGACAAAAGGCTTTTCGACGATGACGTGCTTGCCGTTTTCCAGCGCCAGTTTCGCCAGACGAAAGTGCACGTCGTTGGGCGCTGTGATGATCACCAGTTCGGCATCACTGTCGGTCAACAGGGCATCAGCATCGCTGAAACAGGTCACGCCAGGGTAATCGGCGGCAACCGCCGCGGTCTGGCTGCTGCTGATCGCGGTCAGCGCCAGCTCATCCATCGCCGCAATGAAAGGCAGGTGGAAGGTTTTTGCAGAAAAACCGTAGCCAATGACGGCTGTTTTTACCGGAGAATATCGCATATCAAAGCGGTCCTTGTGTGGTGGAAGCCACGATCACTTGAATGTCGTGGCTGTCAAAGCATTCGGCGTAAGCGTTTGTAAGTGGTTGGTCTGTGATGAGTACATCAATGCCATCCAGGCCACAGACATGATGAAAATTATTCTGGCCCAGTTTGTGCTGCTCGCACACCACAACCACCTGCTGCGCCTGAGCCATCATGGCTTTTTTGAGCGAGGCTTCCTGTTCATTATTAGTCGACAAGCCATGTTCTGATAATGCACAGACGCCGATAAAGGCTTTATTTACCCGATAGTCAGCCAGCTGCTTTTCAGCCTGATGGCCTAACACCGCGCGGTGGAAAGCATCAAATTTACCGCCCAGTAAATGCACGGCAACATGAGGGTTGTCCGCCAGTTGCTGCAAAATATCAACCGAGTTGGTAATGACAGTCGCAGGCTGGCGAATGTATCGCGCCATCAAGGTCAGTGTCGTGCTGGTATCAAGTAACAGATGATCATCGGCGTCGATCAGTTGTGCCGCGCACCGAGCAAGCCCTTGCTTGGCTTCACTGATCATTTTGCCGGAATAGGGTTCAAGACGGGCCGATACCGAGGCTCTGACCGCACCGCCACGGATACGCTGGATACCCGGCTGCTGAGTCAGCTTCACCAGATCACGGCGGGCAGAATCGCGAGAAACAGTAAATTGCTCACAAATGTCATTGAGGGTCACCTTCCCTTGCTGTTCGATCAGCGAAGTCAGGTGAATCAGGCGTTCTTCTTGAGTCATACACTCAAAACCACTTAAGTATTTTCAAGTGATTTTGACAGAGAAGAACACAAATGCCAATCAAATACTGTCTCGAGTCATGCGCTGCGGCGCATTTCAACAGCGCGGTACTGGGTGTATGTTCCAGAGCAGAATGGGATGAAAGGTTCAGGAATTGTGTTCCTGAACCTGGTTTATCACCAATGGCGCTTAGGCATTCGACATGGCCAGCCGGGCAGCAAAACCGATAAACAGCGTGCCCATCAAAGCATTGCCTATCTTCTGCATGCCTTTGCTGGCACGTACCAACTGGGTGATGTAGGCGCCTGCAATAATCAGCACGCTGAGAAAAATCAGGCTGATGATTTCAAGTACCGCCGCCAGAATCAGAAATGGCACTCCGGGACTGGCGTAGCTCATATCAATAAACTGCACAAAGAAAGACACGTAAAACAAAATGGCCTTGGGATTGGTCAAACTGAGTATCAGGGCTTTGCGGAACACCTTTTTACCCTGTAGCGCCGGAGACATGTCTGCCGATTCGCGGGACCGAAATGCGCTGTATACAATCTTCCCCCCAGAAACAACAGATAAATCGCACCAAGATAGCGTACCAGGGTAAACAAAATCGGTGTTGTCTGAATCAGGGTCGCAACACCGGCATAGGCGCAGAAAATTAACACAGCATCGCCGATAAACACGCCCGTTGCCGCCAGGTAGCCTTGCCTGATCCCCTGCCCCATGCCGGTTTTCAGCACAAACAGAGAGTTAGGCCCGGGCAGCAGCACAATAAAGATGGCACCGACCACATAGGCCCAAAAATTCAACACCCCGTATTCCGCAAACATTGCCCCTCCCGACTGAACGACTTCAGACCATACTGATATACAGCAATATATACGTTTTATGATTGCATGCAATCAGAGCATGAAATCGCGCATATCTGAAGCAGCGCAGCCACTTTCATAGGCTATCCCCCGTGTTGCCAGATTGGATTATCAACCAGCAACCAGACAGCAACAACCATCAGCGATGCGAAGTAAATATAGCCCTGTACTTTCTGATTTTTGCTGTCACCAGCCAGTTTCGCTAACAAGCCGCCGGCCCAGATCCACACCAGATGCATGGAGATATTGAGAATGGCAAGCCACACCACTAACACCCACACCGACTGGTCGCCGTATTCCTGATACGCTTTTTCTGAAAACAGGGAAAACATGAGCAAGACCAGCAGCCAGCCTTTGCTGTTGAGTAATTGAATGATCACGCCATCGTAAAACCCTAAGCGCTTTTGCTGCCCGTTGTGCTCAAGCAGACTGGTTTTCAGAAAACCCACCGCCAGATAAATAATATAGATAGCTCCCGCGCACTGTAATAACTGCAGCGCCAGCGGATACTTTTGAATGAGCGCGCCCAATCCCAGCCCAATCAGTAAGGACTTGATCAAAAACACTGTGTCTATCCCCAGCAGCAATGGCAGAGAGCGCCGGACCCCGACACTGGCACCAGAGGCGGCAAACACGATATTCGCCGGCCCCGGACTGAACACTAATGGCAACATGACACCCAACCACAATAATAAGAAACTCATCTGTTTATCTCCGTTTCATTCAACACTTCTGATCCGTGTAACCTCAGGCTACGGGTATATGCTAAACACCGGAGAGAATGGCTTCTTGTATGAAATTGCAGTTGCTAAGCTTGTATCGCGTAATGCTTGGGAGGCACGCCAAAAGCGCGTTTAAAGTTGCGGGTGAAATGGCTTTGATCAAAAAAGCCGCAGTGGAGCGCCGTCTCAACACAGCTGTGGCCCTCCAGTAACAGTGTTTTGGCTTTCTGCACCTTTGTCAGCAGCAAAAACTGGTGCGGCGTCAGCCCGTAGTGGGATTTAAAAGCCCGGATAAGTTTGAATTTCGTCAGACCGCTCACGGTTTCCAGCGCCTCCAGGGTGACATTGTCCTGCCAGTTGTCGTGCAGGTAGTCCCGGATAACACCCGTATGCTTCTGTGTATGCCCAACCTTGTCGGCATCACGACCGGCATTGCCGTATTGCGTAAACAAGGATTCAAGCGCCACCGTGAGCAAAGACTGTTTGGTCAGATCAAAACTGGTGGCTTCAAAGGCCACATGAAGTTGAAGCAGCAAATCAAACAGGGCCGGATTGTCGATCACAGAGCGGTCGATGATAGGATCAACGCCTTTGTCGCTGTCAGCAAAATGCTGTTCGATCATCTCCGGAGCAAAGTAAAACATCCGGTATCGCCATCCTTGCTCACTGCCCGCAAAACCCGTGTGCACTTCCGAGGGATTAATCGCCACGATTTGACGCTGAGGAACCACGATGTTGCTGCCCCGGTAAAATAGCCCTTCTGCGCCTTCTTCTATCACACCAATGGCCAGTTCTTCATGCCAGTGACGGGAGAATTCAAACTGAGTAAACGAGGCGGACAGCAGTTCAATGCCGGAAAATTGCGCTGGCCGCCAAAGTGTCGAAAATTCCCTGTTTCCTGCGACCAACTTCGCCCCCTGTTTTGTCTGTTCAACCATGCAACTCCGCAACTCCGCAACTCCGCAACTCCGCAACTACGCAACTACGCAACAGGTGACATCATCACACCAGCAAGATCAGATTACAACGACCGGCCATCAAAATGCTTCACCGCAATTGCATCCAGATCGATACCGTCAATACATCGGATATTGATGGCGACCATGGCGTTGCCCTGCGGGTCTGTCGCTTCCGCATAAGGGTGAATACCACACGTCGGGCAAAACCTGTGCTGAATCGCATGCTGGTTAAAGGTGTAAGTGCTTGCTGCGCTGTCTTGCGACAGCAACTTGAATTCACTGCGGGGCACAAACCACAATAACGAACCTTTTCGCTGACAGATAGAGCAGTTACAAGCCAGTGCTTCCTGAATCTCTCCTTCCACCTCAAAAGCAACATTGCCGCAGTGGCAGCTTCCCTGGTATTTCATCGTCTTTCTCCCGTCGGTTTCATTTCACGCCAGTGTGACCACAACCGCTGTTTTCAATCGGTATGAGTATAGCTGGCTGAAATACGGGGATGACAGCAAATATCATCGACCTCAAGCCAGCATCTGCTTCTTTGAGAATCGCGACTATCTGTGTTTCGGTGAACCGTGACTTCTTCATGTTGCTCTCCTGCTGTTATGTGGCAGAAATCTCCAGTTTAGACTGTCTCAGCATAGGGGAAGTGGACAGTTAGGAGCCATCGACGATACAAGATTAAAGAGTCCTAATATCACTGGGCGATGTCCGAATATCAACGCCTTACGCACACTTGTGGGTTGGGGAAATTATGAGGGGATCCGCAAGCACCTGGCTTTACGACTATGGGGGATCCTACTATAGTTGATTCAATATTGTTTCCTATCTCATCGGAGATAATATTTAACTTACCATACTGATCGCTATAAGCTATTGGGTAACCTGACTTTACCTTACTTACTAATTGATTGATTGTTTTAGTTATAAGTAAACTCACCATACCAATTATCTCCTCCAAAAACGAGCGACTCATAAAAGCAAATAATTTAGACCCTCTAGAAACGTCACCATCAATATTGTGGATACGCCCCATCAAATATATTCTAGAAATTGATAACTCAGCCATAATTTATTCCTTGTTGATAATTTTAGTTCGTGTTTCCTGGTAAACTTTTTTATTAGGCAATGGTGGAAAGAAATCACTAAAACTCATACTTTCATAATTTTGTAATAAATCTGCAGGAAGATAATATGAAAGATATCCGATAAAATCCTTTGACTTGGATAAGTTATAAGAATAATAAATTCCAGATATTGGTGTACTCTCGTCATGAATGGTACTTCTGAATATAACATTAGAATTCTCAGGCATATACCAATTCCCAGCTTGTATAATCAAAGATTCTCTGGCTTTCCCTATTTTTTCGTGTGGTTTTTCTAGTGTGTAATAATACTGCCCATCTTTAGAGTGAGCACATGTGAAATATTTACTATCCGCACTGAAATTTTGACCATAGTCACAGTTTTTCGGTAAAGAGTTCACTTCTCCAATATATTTCATATCAGGTAATTTAAATTTAAACTCTCTTCCATAATAATCAGCCAGTTTATACGAGTCACGCTTTACTTGTCGAATATAATGTACGCCATTATCTATAGGAAGACCTCCTGATAGATCGTCTTCAAAGCTTAACTCATCAAGAAAGTTATCCTGGATCGGATGTAAGTGTTTTTGTTGTTTTTTATTTACATCATAATAATATGGATCCTGCCAACTCCTCCCACCAACATAATATACTCCATTGGAATCTTTGTCCCAATGAAAGTTATAACATCGCCCATATCCTAAATCTTCAACCTGCCTATTTTTTAAATCGTATATAGCACATTTGTAATTAAATCCTTCAGGCTGAATAGCGGTGATAATATATCTACCATTTGGTGATCGATTTGGTCGTGATAACCCTTTCCTCTCTGGAATACCACCGATTTCTTTTTGTGTAAAAAGAATCCGAACATCGGTACCATTCATATTCATGATATAAAGACCACCCTTATCACCTTTCGATTTCATCGATAAAAAAAACATAATCTGAGGCATGTTAAATTTTCTATCCCAAATTTCAATCTTAGGCTCTTCCGGTATTTCTATATATATCGGCCAAGCAACACGAGATATTTTATCCTCTGATTTATCTGCGTATTCCACAATATATTTTAAATTTTCCATATACTCTTCATCATATGGATTTGTGACATAGAAATATCCATATGCTGCAGAGCCACCTATTACAGATAGCCCTAGCGCTGCAATTACTGATTTTTTTAATTTATTCATCTCATCATTCCTATATATCTATACCTAATGCTTCTTTTTCCACATCGTCATTAGGTCTTCTAGTCTTTGTTCTTTATTCAGGTTTTCTTCCGTATCTAGAGTTTCTTTTTCTGGATCGGGTGTAAATGGTTCAAATTGATCCGGCTCCATCATCTTTTGATAAGATTTATTAAAAAACACATATTCACCACTGTTCGGATCACACGGACTCGCGATGTACAGAGAAAACTCACCATCTGAAGGCATCCCTTCAAATACACCGTGAATAAAGTGTCCACTACCATCCCCTGATGGCTCTAGCAGTACAGACTGTTGCCTCTCACTCTTCGTGTCATTCAAAATTGCATAGATCTCTTGTACAAAGCCTATATTTTCATCCTCTAGGTCTCGCTCAAGCGTCACTTTGAATCCTTTATTATGCCCTTCCACATACGCCACAGGTGTATTTGAAGATGCATACTGATTCAATACTGCGCACTGTTGAGTCAGCCTGGCCGTATCGTCTTCAGAGACCTAATGGAGTTTGGCAGACTGAATATCAGCGGTATGTTCCTGGGGTTCAAACGCCTGGCGATTTGAATGCACAAACAATTCATCTAGTGGTGTTGTAGCAACATCCAGTTTAGACTGTTTCAGCATAGGGGGAATGGACACTATCATACAGACGCCCATTAAATAAAAACCAGACTGTATCTTTTTTTCTATAGCCATTGACGTAACCTTTATTAATATAATAAATCAATCCAAGTATCTTCATATCTTTCTTTTGAAGGTAATTCAGGGAAATACTCCGAAAGATTGACACCTTCAAATTTTTCCAGCGCACTTATCGGAAGATATAAATCATCATAAACAAAGCTTTCATATTCATCTCCAAAGTCATATTTATACATTACCCTAGATAATGGTGTATCTTCCGATTTATTAACTATTCTATATATTTCACCATCTTGCATTGCCCACTTACCTAATTCAATCACACGAAAACCTAAACTTTTTCCTATTATCTTGTTAGGGTTATTTGATTCATACACATTGTACTCAAGTTTATTACTATCATAACTACAAGTAAAAAGGCTTGAGTTCAATCCAAATGCTCCACCAGATTTACATTCTTCAGAAAGATAATTACCTCGTTCAGGATTTTTGAAACCTGGCATATCGTATATGATCTGCTCCCCACTTCCTTGAATGGAATTTACATAATCATTATCATTGTAAATCTTTGAAATTGCTTTTGTTTTGTTTTTCACTAAAAAAATATATTATTAGCATCATCGAAATCTTGGCTATAAATATATTTTATATATTTTAATTCTTTAGACTTAAGCGTTAATAATGCAGTTTCAGCATTAATGTTTATGATTGCCACTCTCCCATCATCAGTCCATGATTCAACAAAACATCGACCTGATGCAAAACTATGCCCTTTTCTTTTATCTATATCATAAAGGGTACAGCCAAAGCTTTTATCATTTGATGTTGAAATGATATATCTTCCATCGGGTGAACGATTAGGGCGTGTAAAATATCCTAAAGGCCAAATATCAGATCCAAAATCCTCACGTGTTGCAACAAGTTTGACGTCTTTCCCATCTATTCCCATTGAATAAAGATGATAATAGAAATCTCCAGACTTTCTGGCCTTGAATAATATTCTTGGAATCTCATATTGTTCATCCCATACCTCATATTCAATATCTTCCGGTATACTTGCGTTTATTCGCCATGAAAGTATGTCTGTTCTTGTTTTCCATCGTTTTATTTCAACCGCTTTAACCAATGACGTCAGTTGCTTCTGATAATCCTTATCATAAGCCAACTTCTCTTTAATCATTTTCCACGCTGGGTAGGCGATTGCACCAACACAAAGTGCACCTAAGCTATAAGCAAGTAATTTTTTCTTCATGGTTTAAATTGATCCTAAAAATTTGTTGCGTTCAGCCAAAGGTTTCTGAGCTCTTCAATTTTCTTTGCTTCTTTGAAGGACTCTTCAACCATTTCAGCATGTTCAATTTCTTCACATTCGTCTTGATCGTTTGCCAGTTCTTCAAACGGCATTTGCGTAAAGATGAATTCTGCACCATGCGGATCTTTGGGATTTGCAATCAAAGAGAGTGAAACTTCCTTCTTTTTGCAATCCCGTTAATGACACAACTGAATAGAATTTTGGGGGTTCGTGCTCGGGACTTTAAGCATTGTCAGCGTTCTGTGACCAGTTTTCACATCAGCTATCGGGTTGCGGAATCAGCACACGATGATTCTTTTCAACTCTCGGTTCCGTACACAGGCACAATGGTTCGGTCATCAAGATCCAATCAGGAAACCCTATCAGATTGAATACCCTAATCAACTGCTTTAATCGCCGCACTCGCCTGAACATATCACTTTGCGGTATTGAGCCAAAAATTAATTTCTGGTTTGGCTCATTGGGTTACTGTTTTGCATGGCAGTCGATTTCAGTTCCGGCAACGACAATATCCTCTTTACCCGCCTGTCATTCGTCCCGAACAGGAACACGCTGTGAGAGGTTCACCATTCAGCTCTGGCACTAATGGCAAAACCGTATTCTTCATTTTGAAATCTCGAATTGGTCATATCGAGCCCGTTGACCGCGACAGATGTTTTTCAATCGGTATCGGAATAGCTGCCTGAAATATGGGATTAGTCAAATCGCTTTTCCATCCAGAGTGAGCTGATGTACTCGCCCTGTTTTCTGGCATAGTCATGAAAAACGCCGACCTCACGAAAGCCGAATTTCTGATGCAGCGCCACCGATGCATCGTTCGGCAAAGCAATGCCAGATAAGGCACAGTGCACCGGTTGAGTCGCTAAAGCATCAAGTAAGGTTTTCATTAACACACTCCCCAACCCGTGCCCCTTCGCATCGGGGTGAAGGTAAATGGTCACTTCAACGGTTTGTGCAAATGCAACGCTAGGCCGGTAAGGCTGGCTACAGACAAACCCTATCACCTGATGGTTTTCGAGGGCAACGAAAAGCTGATGTGGAGAATCGGGACGGAATTGCGTAAACCACTCATTACGATTACCCAGCGTCATCGGCTCGGTTTCAAATCTGGCGTTCGTGTGCTCAATGTAATGATTAAAAATAGCCGTGATCGCAGGGATGTGGGTGAAAGTGCCGGGGAGTATGTTCATGTGATGTATTTTTATTTATTTGTTTAAGATTCCGCATTTTAAAAGATTAAGCGCAAAGGTGCGATGGGCGTCGTCGTCTAACTTTACCTTCTGAAAAACCAATGGTGTTTAAATTTTCAATAGTATTCTCCCTCTGGACATGCCAGAGGAAGAATATCTACGTTAGCTTCACAATAAAAAATTAATTTTCATGGCGCTACTTAAATCAATAGTACATGCCCATTCGTTTTCTCTGCTCTAATGTTGAAGTTTCGTGGAATGGCGTTTCAGAGATGTTAAACATAACGCCTTTAAACTGATCCACCATTTCAAAATCAACACTTTCTACAGGGTTATTTTCAAAGTTCACAGCTTTTAAAGAAGGCATGTCTCTTAGCCCAGAAACAGATTTAATTTGGTTATCCTCCAAATCAAGAAGTCTCAGTTTCTTGAGCCCTGCAAGATCTGAAATCTGTGAAATGTTATTATCTTTGAGGTATAACTCTTCTAAATTAACCAATTTTCTTAATCCAGCTATATCCTTCAGCTGATTATTTTCAAGTTTAACTTCCTTCAACTTTGTTAAACGTTTCAAATCTGGCACTGAAGTGAAATTTGCATCTGTGATCTTTAAGAAATTCAGATTTTCACAGTTTTCTATCTGAGGAAACGCATTTGAATTCAATGCTGTCACTATCAATGACTCTAATTTTTTAGACAAAACCACCTCATCCAACCTGTCCACTTCAGTGATAATTAGATATGTTAGATTTTCCAATTTGCTTATATCTTTTGTTTGAGATAAATTTCCTCCGTCTACTGTTAAATATTTGATATCATTGAGATTAAACAGGGAAACTTTTCCTGCAAAACTTTCACCTATAGTATGTAAATCTAACCTTTTAATATTCCTTAATTTCTCAAACCCACTTAAGCTTCTTAATTTTGTATAAACTAAATCTAAAGACTCAAGTTGAGATACATATTCCAAGCCACTCAGAATCTCAACATCTGTGTACATGATATTTATTGTTTTTATTTTATTGATTCTAGGGAAGATAATTTCAGTTGACTTATTATCAAAAAGCATTAGATATTCTAAACTTTCAAACGACGATAAATCTAATGGTTCTTTCGAACTTAATCCAGATATATATAAAGTATCTAAATCAGCAAATTTATTTATCAAATCAATATCTGAATAATCTGGCTCAATCAAATTTAACTTTCTAACTTTTCCTTCACGATCAATAACAATTGAATTTTTTAAGGATTGAAATGATATATGTTTCTTATAGCGTGCGACTTTTATTTTTGGAAGACTCTCAAACCTTACATCACCATAATCATCAATAAAATCGTCAATCTGAATATTTTCCCCTTCTATATAAACAGTATATTTTTTATTTTTAATCATCTCTTTGACTAATTTAATGTCACCACTATCGCTAATAGCATTCAAAATATTAAATGATTCAGAATTAGCAACTGGGGATAGTAAAAGAATAATTAATGGTATAAATAATTTCAGTAACCTCATTCATAAAACCTTAAAATTAGTTATATTTTTATAAAAAAAAGGTGTCCACTTCATAATCCAGAGACTGACTAACCTGATGCTTTCATCCAAATAAATACGAATTAGAATTCGGTCTGAAATTTTGAAAACCAATCATGACTTGATTTCTAACTTGGCGTTTACATGCTCAAAGTAATGACTACTAATCACTATGGTATCAGGTACGTAAGTGATGGTGTCGAGGAGGAAGTTCATTGGTTCTTTTCTTTGTTCACTGAAGATTCCACATCTTAAATGATATAGAACAAAGGTGCGATGGACGTAGTTGTCTCACTTTACCTTCTGGAAAACCGATAATGTTAAAATTTTTAATAGTATTCTCCCTCGACATACTAAAGGGAGAATATCTAGGTTAACTTCACAAGAAAGAATTAATTTTTATACAGCTATTTAAATCAATAGTACATGCCCATTCGCTTTCTCTGCTCTAACGTAGAAGTTTCGTGGAATGGCGTTTCAGAGATGTTAAACATGACACCCTTAAACTGATCAACCATTTCAAAATCAACACTTTCTACAGGGTTATTTTCAAAATTCACCGCTTTTAACGAAGGCATGTCTTTTAATCCAGAAACAGATTTGATCTGATTATCTTCCAAATCAAGAAGCCTCAGATTCTTGAGTCCTGCAAGATCTGAAATCTGCGTAACATTATTGTCTTTGAGATATAATTCTTCTAAATTAGCTAACTTGCTTAAACCAGAAATATCGCTCAACTGATTTTTTTCCAGTTTAACTTTCTTCAATTTAGTTAAACGCTTCAAATCTGGCACTGATGTGAACTTTGCATCAGTGATCATTAAGAAATGCAGGTTTTCACAGTTTTCTATTTGAGGAAATACATTTGAATTTAATCTTCTCACTAACAATGATTCTAGTTTTTCAGGCAAATCAACATCATCCATACTATCTATTCTAAGTAAAGTAAGATGTTTTATATTTTTAAGGTTGCCAATCTGTTTTACATTAAATAAATTTTGTCCAGTTGACGTCAAATATTCTAATTTCTCTTGCTTGTTAAACGATATTTTCTCGATAAAGTCTTCACCAACATTCGCTAGATTTAGTCTTTTAATTTCTCTTAACTTATCTAATCCATTCAGGTTAGTTAACTTTGTGTAAGTTAATTCTAATGATTCAAGTTGCTTTAAATGACTTAAGCCACTTATGTTTTTAATCTCAGAGTTTATAATATTTATCGTTTTTAATGAGTTCTTTTCAGGAAATATGATTTCACTTGAATTATTAACAAACACCTTCAAGTATTTTAAATATTTAAATGGTGTTAAATCCAATGGTTCTGTTGCTTCTAAGCCATAAATATACAATGCATTCAGATTAACAAATTCTTTTATACTAGCAAGATCAGAATATTCAGGTCTAATCATACTCAACATTTTAACTTGTCCATCACGATTAAGAACAATAGCATTTTTCAAACTTTGAATAGGTACAAAGTTTTTAAATTCATCAACCTTTACTTTAGGCATGCTCTCAAATTTTCTATCACTATAATTGGTCAAAAAGTTTTCAACTTCAAGATTCTCCCCTTCGATATATACGTTGAAACCTTTATCTTCAAATGAATCTCTTACAATTACAACATCTTTACTCAGCACATCATCATCAAAAAAACTTAATGTATTAGAATATGCACTTGAAGATAGAAAAAAGACAATAGACAATAAAAATTTAACCATTAAAGACATAAGAGTAACACCAAGTTAATAAATAAAAATATTATTTCACAAAATAACACTTTTTAAAAGAAAAAACTCTATTAATTATAAAGAGAATAGTGATGCACCACCCCCTTTATTTTATTCATGAGAGAACTAATTTATAACTTCATCAATTTAAAAATCATGATTAAAATATACATTGTTCCATAGTTCTGAACCGTAGAAAATTTCACTATCCTTTGGATCAAATGATCCCAACTCTAGTAAGGTTGATATTTTAGTTTTTAATTCAATGTTCCGTTCATCAATGTATATAATCTGATCTTTTTCCTCATCTGACTTTACAGTTTCATAATATTCGATTAATTTTTCAACATTGTTTATACCGTCAAAATCACCCAAGTCAAAATCGACAAGTTCTGTGATCCCCTCAACATCAAATTTATTTTTCACATAAAGTGGTATAATGGCATGCCAAGTCAAATCGCCTAAGTCAACACCTTGATCAAATATCAACTCTTCCACATGTAAATCATCAATAATTTTTATTATATCTTTCGTTAATTCACATGATTTGTACATATCGTAAGGATTGTCGTTATAAATTTTTATTATATCGTACTCAGTATCATATATCTCATTAGAACGCATACTTACTATATTACCGGTTCTCATATCTATTGAATTTGAAATAAGATCATATCTTCTCAACACATCAATTTTCAACGGTGGTAACTTGGCTTGAAACTTCAACCAAGATTCTTCGAGCAAGTCTTGTGAATTAGATGATAGAAATCTCCAAATCATTTCAGCGACTTCAATCGCTAATAAAATTACACTTACAATTGTACCTACAATAATAAGTATAGTTCCGAGAATTGGCCCCAGAATCGTGGCTACAGGTATTAATATCCCTGTTCTCAATATATAACCAGAGACTAAAAGTAGTCCTGAAGCTGCGCTCCCTGCCGCCAGAACAGCTTCCTTATATTTTCCATTTTCTAAATGATCAGCAACATAATACAATGACACAACAGTTTGCACGATACCCAAAGGTATTGCTAATTTATCTAATAATGCTGATATGTTTTTTCCAGCATTTAATAAATTGCTTCTGAGATTACCGGTATAAACACTGAATTTAGCTTTTTCAATTACTGCGGCAATTGCCATAGAAGTTGAACCAGAAAAGGATCCAATTGCGTTTGTGATGTCTAAATATCCATTAAGATACTCTAAATACACCCGTTCTGAAGGCCAATCTTCAACTTTTGCTTTCTCTGACAGTGCTTGTAAAGACTGTATACTCAAAGTCAAGTTAAACATCGTATAAATAGATTTTCCAACTGCGGCTGCAACTGGTTTTTTTGATTTATTGCATCATAGAATGCTTTACTATTACCATCACTCTCATCAGCCTTTTCTATAAAACCCTTAATTTCTCTCAAGGTATCAGAAGCACGCTTATTTGATTTATCAATTGACCTTGTTACAACAAATGATTTAAACAAATCCGTAACTGTCATTAAACCATTTGCAAGTTTTGTTTTTCCATCTTTTGGATTTAAAACATTAAAAACACATAATACGCTTCTGAAAATCCTTATGTGATAAGTTGCATCATTCGCTAGTGCGATTTTAATCTTATTATATATATAAGGCTGATAACAACTTAATACAACCTGTAATGTGCAAGGTGCACCAGGGCCAGGAATTACATGGCTTAAATAAGGTTTAAGTAGCGATTGATAATTTGATAAAATTAATGAAAAAATTGATTCATGATTAAATTCACTTTTTTCTTTAAGTGAATTTAAACTTTCACTTTGAATTCTCAAATATCCTGGAATTATTTCACCTTCGTCTACAAATTCATTACGAGCAACACCAAACCATAAATCACAAATTTCTTTATATGCCTGATCATCGGTATAGTTAGCAAGTAGTTCAACTCCAAAATTTATATCTTCATTCCAAATCTTCTCACCATAAATTTCGGAATGAGATAAAGCTGCATAACACTCTGCAATAGTTTCAAATATTGCATGCCAACCGTATTCTTCATCCATATATGGGCCAGAATACATCTTGATCTCAGATGCGTCTTTATCGGCAGAGTTCTCAATATAACTTTTTAATTCAGCATACAGCGCTGGAGATTTCAACAGATAAAATAGTTCTTCAGCTTTTAAATCAATATGACGTTTTTGTGTATAATACTCAAAGGTTGGATATTTATCCTCTGGACATTCAATAGCAGTTCTAATTGCACTTCTAAGGTTGTTAACTGAGCTTAATAATTCCTTCTCATTCTTCTTGTTTTCTAAATCATCGTTTGTACCAAAACGCTGGTGCAACTCTAGGAGTTCTTCCATGTCATTGAGTACATTCAGTTTGCTGTAATGCGGTGCACAAATTAAATTATATTCATTAATTTGCATCTGTAGTTCGCCGAGAACATTACGAAGTCGGTAGTTCCACTCAGGTAAAGTACAGTGCAAATAGATTTTTTCAGGTGCTCTCTCTGCCTTTCCTTCATAGATAACCTTTTTATCCTGAAGATTATCATCATTCACATAATTAGTAACTTTCACCTGATTTAATTTATCAAGCGATTTTGATTTGAAAAGTGTCTGATCAAGTGGGTACAATAGAAATGCTGTAGGATTGCTTAAATTAATTCTACTTTCCGTCAAACTATAATAGTAAGTGTCACTATCTCGTAATAAGTGTTTTGGATGCATTAACTGCTTCAAAACAAAGCAATCTGACTCTGCGGACTCTTCAGTGTCAAGAAACGATGATTCCGAACTTATTTTTGTCGCTTCGCCATTACTATTTACGTATGCAGCATTCAGTCTGGATGTGTTATAACCGGCTGAATTTAATCCATAATCATCATCTAACTGCCAATATAATATGAATCGATCTTTAATAATGGTTTCATCATCAGCATAATAAAACTGAGTCAGGCTATAATCCCATTTTCTCTCATACGATGCGACAGTCGTTTCTATTGTTCCATCTACTTCCTGATGCTGTGTCACTGTACGAGTTACAATCGGAACAAACCACTTAGGGAATTGAGCATTACTGGTATCAAGGTGCCATTCTTTAGGATCTAATACTGCGCCATCCTTTTCAGTGATCAATAAGCATTTTTCAAATTCTTCACTATACTGAACGCTACGTGACTCTAAAGTATCAATATTTAACTCTAAATCCTCTTGATAAAATTCATAAGGATTAATAGATTTATGTTTATTGACAGTCCTCCGAATAAATCTCTCAATGGCAGAAATTTCCTCTTTTATTATTCTTGCTTGATACTCTGCCCTAAATTTAATTATTCTATTCTCATCATTGTCTGATGAGAATTCTTTTAACTTTTCTTCGATCTTATTCAAAAGAACCTGTTTGTACTCGTAATCTTTCAATGCCAAGTCATAATTAACTTGATAGTTTTCTAAACTCATGCCCAACTCCTAAATTAGTAAGCTTCAATATTTTTTATGATATTATTAGTTTCTTTATCGTTCTCGCCTGTTATCTCACAGTGATGAGAAAATTGAAGCTCTTTAATTGCATTTTCTGTTTTCACTCCACTTTGACCATCAATATTCCCGCAGTACAAACCCAGGTTCATCAATCTTTGTTGAAGGCCAACAGTTTCACTAACTTCTGACATGCTATTCAATTTTACTACCATTCTTTTCTGAACATGTTCATTTTCAGGGTCTGGCATAAATGAGATAAAAACTTGTTTTTCATCAGTTTCAAAGTTAAAAGGGACAAAACCATCGTCATTAGTTTCTCCTTTTATATTTTTTTCACCATACTTTAATTCATACGGACTATTAGAATATGGGTTTCCATACTGATCTTGAAGAACTATTCCTTTTCCATAACTTATGCCACCAGTTAAAAATATTACTGGCGTATTGCTATCCTGATAATTACTAAGAATTGTATTTGATGAACTAAACCATGGCCGTTTAGTATCCATTGATGAAACTTTTGCCAAACTAATTAACTGTGAATTATCTTGTTCACTGAAAGTCTTTGAATTTGAATAAATACTTAATTCGTCGAGTGAAACCGCTCTCTTAGACAGCTCTTCAGGAGAAGATTCAATCTTTTCAATTTCAATAAAACTCATCTGCCTTGGAGAGTAAATAACTTTGACACCATTCTCACCGGCCTGAACTTCACCGGCAATTTTATACGGTACCCAGAATTGCGGCAGATCGAATCCATTCGCTTCACGGTATTCAATGACAGGCTGTTCTTTCTGCCTTTCCTGCTGATCTCTTACACGGTAATATTCGCTATCAATATCTTTGTAATAGCCAAACTCTGTGACTTGCAGCTCGCGCCAGAGTTTACCTTTCCAGAAGACATACAAATAGCCGCCTTTTAATTCCGCGGCTTTATCCTTGTCTTTGCTACTATCCAGATAGGCCAGAGCACGGACAGGGATCAAAACCGTTTCCCATTCATCCATGTCCGCTTCTTTTTCTACCGGCATCAAATTATCGGCCAGTAAGAAAGTCAACGGCTGAGGTAGCCCCTGTAAGGGCACGACCATATAGAGTTTTTTGGCTTCGTTTTCGAGGGCTTTAAAAGTTGCCAGCGTTCTGTGACCTGTTTTCACATCGGCTATCGGCCGGGTGATTTTCTGATCCTGCATCTCGGTTTTAGCAAGCTGAAAATACGCCCGGTTTCCCTGCCACTGTCCGGCCAGTTCCACCACCAGTTTGTGCTCTGGTACAGGTTCTATCGGTTGATTGACCACATTGCGGGGCAACGGGGTGATGTCTTCCAGCGGCGTATAATTCGCCTTTACATATCTCACTTTTTTCATTTACTTTTTCTCGTTTTTCTTCGCTTTGGCGAAACTAAACCACGTTAGGCTTGAAGGAAAACAACAGCGAGAAGCTAAGCGCTTACCAGCGGCCAACATGAGTGAACCAGGAATAGTGTCCGGGCATGAAAACATCGGACCTTGATTAATTGTGTGTGAGAAGGTGTATCGGCTATCGGGTTGCTGAATCAGCCCACAATGGCAGTACATCATGATGACGCTCTCCGCAGCGAGTGTGCGCTTATTCGTGCTGTCGGCGGCTGTGCGATAACAGACCAACGAATAAGCCCAGCATGGCTCTTTTTTAATCTCTGTTCAGTACATGAACACACTGGGTACGGTCATCAAGACGTACAGCGGAAAACCCTATCAGATTGAATACCCTAATCAACTGATTTAATAGCCTCTCCCACCTAAAAATGTCACTTTGTGGTATTGAGCCAAAAAATAATTTCTGTTTTGGCTCATTGAGTTACCGCTTTACGTGACTGCCGTGTTCGGTTCCGACAGGGCGAACGTCATCATCGCCCGGCTGACATTGGCCCCGAACAGGAACACACTGCGCACCCGCTGGCTGTCGCTGTGGTACAGCGCTAATGCCAGAGTGGCAAACAATGAGGCTTCGCCCAGATAGCCCCACAAGCTGTGACTGAGCACAAGCTGTTCGGGATTGGTCAGCCGTTCACCTCTGGCACCAATGGCAAAACCGTACTCTTCATTTTGAGATCTCAGGTTGGTCATATCACTGAACAGCAAGCCAAAGTCATCCACGGATTTGCTTTGTTTGCGCAGGGCACTAGACATCAACTGCTCGCCCGAACCCTGCTCGCAGTGCCAGCTGTCCAGCCTGGCCTGTGGCGTTAATTTCAATGCTTCGACCAGACTGCGCGATGCCAGTACGGCCCCTGCTGCGCCCTCGCTGGCAATCACTCCCCAGGGATGCTGAGCCGTCTGCAGCAGATTTCGCTGTGAGAGCGCATCCAGTGCCGATATTGGGGAATCCAGAGAGATCGCCATCACCACTTCTTCTTCATTCAGGCTTCTTAACACATCAGAAAAATGCGTATGTTCTGTGTGATGACTCATCACCACCCGGCCAAGTACCTTTTCTAAGCCGCTATCAGGACGCCAGATTTGATACCAGTTATCCAATTGCGACTGCGTGATGGCTTGTGGCATACGCACATATAGCGGTACTGGCGGCAGGCTGCCCGGCAGGTTCACCGCCAGTTGGCTCACTAGCAGGGCCAGCATGGCAAAGTATTTGTCGGCCGTGTTTTCTTCAGCATCCAGATAGGTGATTGGCGCAACCGTCGCTTTGCTGTCGTCATCTGCCACTGGCCGGGTCTCGTACATGTCCAAATCTGCCTGCGCCACGGCAACAGAAATATCCAGGTTGAAACCCGCCGCGGTGACGGCATCTGCGCAAAGAATGTAACGAGCAGCGGATAAACTCATACAACAGCCTTTTCTTCAGTAATAACAGTATTGACTAAGTCAGCCTCCTGTCCCTGACAAGGAAATGCAGCCGACCAGGTGGCCGTCACCATCAAGGTATCGGCATCCACGGATAAGGTATGCAGCGCCATGGTTTGCTGGCGCTTTTGGCTGCCAAACGCCGCATCGGCAACAAAAGTGCGCCGCGGTAACGTAAAATAGAGCGTCTCTTCATGACTGAAACCAGACACGATGATGCGCTCACCGCCAGCCAGTAACCCTTTTGTCTGCTGGTCAACAGGCGCTGACTGGTAAAAGGCCGTCGAAAAATCAACCGGATATAGCGGGCGGCGTTCTTCTGACCATTTCTCATCAAACGTCCCCGCCAGACGGGCACGCGCCGCGTCAAAGACAGCCAGCGGACCAAACCCGGCAGGCTGCACCTTTGCGGTATCTGGCTGCCAGTCCTGTTTCAAATAGAATACCGAAGGCACAGGCTGGGTCAGCAAATCCATCGTTTTGTTTGCAACCCCGCAGCCAATCCGGTTACGAGGATCGTCTCCCCCTATCGCGTGGGCATACGTCACCGGACGCTCGATAAAAGGGGCGGGGACAGTGACATCCACCTGACCGGCCTGAGTGATCCATTGGCGCTCACCCACCACCGTCAGGGTTTTATCGATATGCTCTTCTATCAGCAAACGGCACTGCACACGGGTCACGGGTTTCTTGCCCAGGCTCCGGGCGTGCCCTTTCACCAACACGTCTGTATTGGTTTTACTGACGGCAAAGTCCTGATCCGCCATCATGGCTGAGAAGCCAGGCTCACCATCAAACACAGGGGTTGAATGGATCTCTGGCTGCGTCTGTACTGGCTGCCACTGGCCATCACACTGCTGCCAGCCGGTTTTTAAACACACCACCCATACGGTCTGTCCGTGATGATCACGCACAAACTGCCCTTTCATGGCGTAAGGTAAATTAGATTCAACGTCCCACAGCTGCATCACGCATCCTCTGGTTATACCGCTCCGATGCAGTACTGTTTTTAGAAAGTGTATGAATGGCCCGCCGTTGTTTTTCCGGCCAGCTCATGGGGTCATAAGGCACATAAATGCCGCCATTGAGGCATAAATCCCGCCAGACCCAGGTACGAAACAAGGCAGGCATGGACGCGCTTTTCAGCACATCGATACTGGTGGCATAACTCAGCGAGCCGCCCATTCTCATCATGGGTGACAGGGCTAACGGCTTACTATTCCACCAAGGCTCAAGAATATCAGCCGCCTCTTGTGCGTTACAGGTCACGCCCAGCTCACTGCTGTTCACCGGCATCTGATTGCCCAGGATGAGCAACAGGGCATGCAAATAGTTTTCAGCCTGATTGTCATCTTCCGACTGTCTGAGCTGAGCAATCATAGGCGTCACGGAGTCAGGATCTCCTGCCAGCGCCGCTTTCAGATAAGCGTGTTTGTCATTCCCGAAATCGGGCAGCGTGAAAGATTCTGGCAGGCGATTCAAAATGGCGTATTCATCCACCTGCTGAAATGCCTCTTTCTGGGGCAGGATGTCACCACGAAGCCAGGCAACTTTGTCTTTTCGCACCAGCAAATGGGTAAATAAAGACTGAGCAGGATCGCCATGTTCTATCACCCAGTTCATGCCGGCCTCGTGTCCTGAACAGGCCAGCTGATGCCGGGCCAGCTCGCTCACTTTCGCCGAGCCATCCCGGATATACTTGGTGGCAAACTCAGCATTCAGTTCATGACGGCGCACCAAAGCACGCATCGCCAGTTCAGACTGTGGGATCTGGCTGATGGCCGCGGACTGCAATGTTTCAATCAGCTGTGCGGATGTCGCCAGCGAAACCGTCTCCAGCCACATCTGTGCCTGCAGTTTGTCGGCCAGCAGTAATGATAATTTCCCCGCAGTCGGATCAAGCGGATCAATCTCTGCTGAGCTCAGCACCCATAGCAGCACCTGGGGATGGGTGTCGGCCAACGGATATACATAGCCAGGCTCAACCCGAAAGAGCGCCACAAACACCGCCATCAACCGAGCCAGTTTCTTGTTCAGCAAATGGTAATAACGGCTGTCGCTATCAGGTAAACCGCTGTCCAGAGCACGATGACGCTGAGCCAGCAGGAAGCGCACTGCTTCTGCAGCATTATCGGCTTTCTCTCGTGCAAAACCCTGTATACCCGGTGCAGAGGCTTCAGCGCGCTCAACCGCCTGCTTCATCGCCGCGGCCAGCTGCTGCAAATCCTCTTCCGTAAGAATGCTAAAACCTGACACTTCAGGCTTAATCTGGCTGATCATCATGTTGGCGCCTATCAGTTAATCGCTATTATCGCACCCTGAATTTTCTGGGATTTTTCCGCCTGGCTGTTGATGTATTTAGCTTCCGTCGTTACCCGGCTGTTTTTTCCGTCGTAGTGCGTTTTTGCACCCTGGCTGGCAACAATCAGCTGCTCTTCAGCTTCAATGCGGATATTTTTCGCTTTCAGCACCAGCTCATCACGCTGTTCAATCAGCGAAAAGAAAATGTCCGTGACCAGAGGCAAATTCGGATCATTACCAATGAATTCAATGCGGCACGACAGTGAATTCTGTACAGCCAGCTCAAGCTCAACCCGGTTAAACTGGCGACCAAGCCTGGCAGCCAGACCGGATGCCATATCGCAGCCATCGAAAATGACGCGAACACTGTCCCCTTCAATCGCCAGAATATGGCCGAAACGGGCATGTAAAGGAGCCGGGGATTCCCCGGCTTCTGATTCAATCATGAAATGGCTTTGTGTCTGCTGCTTTTGCATTAGTTCACCGATACTTTTCCGCCCTGAACAACCACTTTATCTGAACCATTAATCGAGATAGACGTGCCTGTGATCTGAATCGAGCCGTCACTGTTAAGCACCAGTTGTGACTGGCCGGCTTTGAGGACGATCTTGTCTTTACTGATGATCTGAGTGGTACTCTTCGAATCAGAGGTAATATTTCCCGTCACTGTGAGCGTGGAATTCCCCTCAACAGTGAGGTTGTCATCTTTTGTCACCTGGCTTTGCCGCGCTCCGGTCACTGACAAAGTCTGATTCCCCGTGACATCCAGCTCGTCATTCTTGCCGATCGTCGTGGTACGGTTTTCATTTACCGCCAGTTTGGCATTCTTCACAACCGTCACGCTTTCATTACTGTTGTATGTCACAGTGACGTCGCCATCCACAGTTTCGGTGAAGGTGCCGTTTACTTCCGTGGTTTTTGTACCTTTGATCAGTTCTTGCTGATTCTGACCAATTTCGTTGGTTTTATGTCGTGCGACTGTCAGCAGATCATCGTTACCTATGTCTTCAAAACGGTCATTCAGCACCTTCACCGACATATCTTTCTGCGCGCGCAGATACAGCTCTTCATGATTAGTTTCATCATCCAGGCTGATCTCGTTGTACCCTTCTCCTTTATGCGTTTTAGAACGCAAGGTGGTGCGGGTTTTCTTGAGCGGCAAATCATAAGGCGGTAGATGCAGGCCGTTATAAACCGACCCTGTGACCAAAGGTTGATCCGGATCACCTTCCAGGAAGCTGACCACCACTTCGTGCCCGATACGTGGCAGGAAAACCGCGCCCCAGTTCGGACCGGCCAGGCTCTGGCTGACCCGTACCCAGCAGCTTGAGTGTTCATCCGACGCACCCAATCTGTCCCAATGGAACTGGATCTTGATGCGGCCCAGGTTGTCGGTATAGATTTCTTCGTTCGCCGGACCAACCACTACTGCGGTTTGCGGGCCTTCCACAACAGGTGCCGGTAAGGCGGGAGCCCGGTAAGTCATGTCGGCAGGGAATGCGATCACTTCGTTGTGATAGGTGGTGGGTTCATCCCCGGCTTCTTCCGCGTGAGCCTGCGGATCACTGCCTTCGTGCTTTACTTCCAGCAGGATGAAATCACGGTTCAGAGACTGGCGCGGATGGCGTTCCATCAGGAAGCTGTAACCGGGGATCAACCGCATAACACAGGTTGTCGCTTTCAGCTCAGTGCCGGATACCTTATGGGCTGACAGGCGATAATCAGACTGCAGCTTACCCTGAGGTTGCTGACCGTAACGTCCCGGATAACGGTACACAGCCAGATCGGTATAGACCTCGGCTTCATCCGATTCAGGAACATCCGCCATCAGACGGGTTTTAGGCGTTAAGTAGTTATAGTCGTTCTGTGAAACCGCTCCGGTGTGCACGCGGGTGGCAAAATCGGCGTCAAAAATATGCTCGCGATCCGGCACCCCGCCCGAGTCGGCATGATACAGAATCGGCGTTTGCTCGGCGCCGGGGATCAAAGTGGCGTTTTCGGCAGTGCTGGGCAGCGCGTTGACCAGTTCATTCTTATCCACAATCACCAGTTCATGGCCGCTGTGGGTATGATCGAAGTAATACCACAAGCCATGCTGAGACATCAGACGATGGATAAATTCCAGATCGGTCTCGTGGTACTGCAGAATATATTCCTGCTTCTCGCCCGCATCGGCAAGCATACGTACCGCTGTAACACCGGCTTCTTCCAGCACGGCTTCGATGATTTCATTGATCGTTTGATCCTGAAAAATACGGCAGTCCTGCCGCTGGGTCAGAAACCAGAGATCGGGCACCAGCTTTAACTCATAGCGGCTGAACTGGCGACCTGTGCCCAGGAAGCGGGCTTCACTGACTGTGCCATGGAAAACACGGGACACACCGCTTCCCTGGCCAAAAAGTTGCAGCACCCCTGCTTTGCGAATCACGTCCTCAAAAGCAATATCTGCATCACGTGAAAGCAATGTGACGTTAATTTCAAAAGGTTGAAACAGACGCTCGGTGATCTTAAATTCTTCAACACGAAATTCGTGTTCTGTTTCTTCGATAGAGAACGAAAATTGAACCGGATTACTCATTACTTTTACCTGATACAACTATGACAAAAGGGGCCTGAACCGGCCCCCATGAATCGGCGTTATTACGCTTCGCGCGGCGTACGCCAGTCGTCGTTACCTGCGGTACCACAAACTTCGTGAGTCACTTCAATCGCGCGGTAAGTCAGTTTCAGGACTTCTTCAACCACACGGTCAGAAGTCGATGCATCCTGGCAGTGAGCCATACGGGTTTGCATATCAACCAGCAGTGCATCGATCAGTTTGATGGTGTAGTAATGCTCTTGCTTGCCTTGCGTCGAAGTGCGGTAGAAGTTGATGTAAGCTTCTGGCAGCTTCTCACCGCTGACCAATGCGTTGAACAGCAATGGTGAAGTACGGTCTTGTTGCTTGGTCACGATAATTGGACGGTGAACACGCTGACCAGTCGGCTGACCGCTTTGTGGGTCACGAGGAACCGTCAGAACATGGTCCAGTTCCTGAACCAGGAATTCGTCAACGTGCGCTTCCTGCCAAGTGTTACCGACAGAATCTGCAGTGTAAGCATCTTTCGTAATGTGGCCCTGAGTTTCACCATGAATAGACATATAAGCTGGAGTTGGCATAATCACTTTCCCTTAAATTTTAGTAATTTCGATAAGTAGAACATAACGCTGCTCTTTGCGATGATTGATATATTGCAACCACCGTGCCAACTTTTAATTACCATTAAAAACAACGAGTTACGATTTTTGGTAAATTTTAAACTCATTTTTGTTGCCAACTTTTTGGAAAATTTTCTAATTTTTTGTTTTTTAAACCCGAAATTTGAAGCAACTATTTTCACATGCCTGTTTTTCTTTTAACTGTCATTCTTCTTTTTATATCAACGCCAATTTATCTGGTCAGTTCTCGCTTATTTAGTGAATTCTTAAACCTCTGCCACATTTTTCGACATCCGTTAAATCACCTGCCTTTACTGTGTTTTTTCCTATGAAAAAGCTCATAGTGAAACCCCTTATTACAATGCACCCAGGCTAATTGCCACCAAGTATTAAAATAGTCACTAATACAGCGACTTATCGCACTGGCTTCAGCCATCGGGCTTTTTAAAATCTGATTATAATCCGGGCTTTACCTGATTCGAATTTGATGGGCCTATGATTAACGTAAATTTAGCTTCTCTGATTCAACGCCTGCATCCTATTGCGAAAGTCGCACTGGAAGATGCAGCCGCACTCGCTGTTTCTGAACGTTCAACGGAAGTATCGATTGAGCATTACCTGCTGAGTCTGCTTGAACGCCCAAACAGTGATTTTGACTTAATTCTTGCAAGTTTTGACTGCTCCGAAAATTTAATTCGTCAGTCCCTGAATGCTTCGCTGCAGCGCAGTGAGAAATCCGCCGGCGGTAAACCTGTCTTTTCTGCCCTGCTGATTGAATGGCTGCAGGAAACCTGGTTGATGTCATCCATCGACTTAGGACAGCAACACATCCGAACCGGCGCATTGCTGCTGACACTGGTTAAAAATCCGGTGCGTTACGGCCAGCATGACATTCAGAGCTTGTTTGAACCAATCAACAGCGAAACCCTGAAACGAAACTTTGATCAGTTCACCGCAGATTCGATCGAAGCGCAGGTTGCCAATACCGAGAGCAGCGATCCGCGTCAGGAAGGGACTGCATTAAGTAAGTTCACCATCGATTTCACCGGGAAAGCCCGTGAAGGTAAAATCGACCCTGTGTTCTGTCGCGATCGTGAAATTCGCCAGATCATCGATATTCTCGCCCGTCGCCGTAAGAATAATCCCATTGCTGTCGGTGAACCGGGTGTCGGCAAAACCGCCGTGGTAGAAGGCCTGGCGCTGAAGATTGTCGAAGGCGATGTGCCGGATATCCTCAAAGGCGTCGAATTGTTCGGCCTGGATATGGGGTTGTTGCAAGCCGGTGCCAGCGTAAAAGGCGAGTTCGAAAAACGTCTGAATGGCGTTCTTGATGAAGTCAAAAACTCACCAACGCCGATTATTCTTTTCATTGATGAAGCCCATACGCTGGTTGGCGGCGGTAATCAGGCTGGCGGCAGTGACGCGGCGAACCTGCTCAAACCTGCGCTGGCGCGGGGTGAAGTGAAAACTATCGCGGCGACCACCTGGTCGGAATACAAAAAATACTTCGAAAAAGATCCGGCGCTGGCCCGCCGCTTCCAATTGGTGAAGTTAGACGAGCCTTCACCGAAAGAAGCTGCGCTGATCATACGCGGCCTGCGTCCGGCTTATGAAAAAGCCCACAATATTTATGTGCGTGATGATGCCATCGCCTGTGCGGCCGAGCTGTCTTCTCGCTATATCTCAGGTCGTCAGCTGCCGGACAAAGCCATTGATGTGCTCGATACCGCGTGCGCCCGCGTCAATATCAGTCTGCGAGCAACTCCTGCGCCGGTTGAAAGCCTGCAACAGCAAATTGCCTCGCTCAACCGGGAACTGGAAGGTCTGAAGCGCGACGAGCTGCAACAAACCGGCGATAAGAAAAACGCTTCCCTTATCCCGCAGATTGAAAACCAGATCACTGATTTAAAAGAAGAACTGACGGCACTGACAGCCCAGTGGCATCAGGAGAAATCGCTGATCGATGAAATGATCAGCCTGCGCCAGAAGCTCCACATCGCTACTGGCGAAGCCGAAGAAACCGCCTCTGCTGAAGGTGAAGCAGATAGCCATGCAGCAAATGGCTATGCAGAAAATAGCAGCGCAGCCGATATGGATGAGGCCTCGATTCGTGCTGCCATTCTGCGTTGTCAGGAAGCACTGGATGCCTGCCGTACAGACCAAGTGCTGGTTCACTTTGAAGTTGGCCCCGAAGAAATCAGTCAGGTTATCGCAGACTGGACTGGCGTGCCTGTCGGTAAGGTCTTAAAAGACGAGTCGTCGTCGGTGCTGCAACTAGATGAATCACTCGGAAGCGTGATCAAGGGCCAGCCGTTTGCGATCAGCTCGCTCAGTGAAGGCATCCGCGCCGCCAAAGCCGGATTGATGAATCCGGATGCCCCTATGGGCGTCTTCCTGCTGGTCGGTCCGAGTGGTGTGGGTAAAACGGAAACAGCCCGCGTTATTGCGGATCAGCTGTTCGGTGGCGACCGCTTTATGACCACCATCAACATGTCGGAATTTCAGGAAAAGCACACTGTTTCGCGCCTGATCGGTTCACCGCCGGGTTATGTGGGTTATGGTGAAGGCGGTATGCTGACTGAAGCTGTCCGTCAGCGCCCGTATTCTGTGGTGCTGCTGGATGAAGTGGAAAAAGCCGATCCGGAAGTCATGAACCTGTTTTATCAGGTCTTCGACAAGGGCACGCTGAACGACGGTGAAGGCCGGGCAATTGATTTCAAAAATACCCTGATCCTGATGACCAGTAACCTGGCGACGCAAGAAATCGAAGCGCTGACTCAGCAAAGCGATGACATCACCGCACCGCAGATTGCTGATGCCATTCGTCCGACACTGAACCGCTATTTCAAGCCGGCACTGCTGGCCCGCATGAACGTGATCCCTTATCTGCCACTGGCCGATGCGGCGATGACCGACATTATTCAGCACAAGCTGGGCAAACTCGGCGCCCGCCTGAAAGCCAATCACGATCTGACGCTGGCCTTTGAACAGGATCTGGTTGATTTTGTACTGGGCCATTGCCGACTGAGCGAAACCGGTGCGCGTAATATCGATGCCGTGATCAACCGTCAGCTTCTGCCTCAGCTCTCCAACGAACTGCTGGGGCATCAGGGTGAAGAAAGTGTTCATACCACACTGACAGTTTCTGTTGATGAACAAGGATCGATCGAGTATGCCTTCAGTTAATTCTGGAGAACTCAATAACCTGTTACTGGCAATCAGTCAGACCTTGTCAGACCGTACACAGCTGGCGTCCACTATGGACGCCATTCTGGCCGCGGCACGTCAACTGACTCAGGCGAAGCACGGTATCATGTACGTGCTGGACCAAACCGGGCAGGCATTAGTTCCCCTCAGCGTACATAAACACGAGCAAGCCATTATTGACCACATCTGGCTGCCCATGCAGTTGGATATGCTCAAAGATAATGACCCTTTTGGTTATGCCATCACTTCGGGCGAGATCGTTCTGATCAACGATCTGTACACCTATTCCGGCTATAACTGCGATCTGATTTATCAGAATGAAGCCGCCATGGGTCTGCACAGTACCAACCTGCTGGCCTGGCCGCTGAAAGATCACCAGAACCTGACCGTTGGATTACTGGTGTTGTTCGACTTGTGTCTGATCGACGATGAACAGTCGCTGTCTGTCTTTACCAAACTGGCTGGCACCAGTATTCGTCAGGCCACCCTGCTGGATACCTACCACACCAGCCTGCGCAATTTAGAAGCTGACAATGCGGCGCTTAACCGTGAAAATCAGCAGCTGAAAGCCCGTAAAAAGCCCAATTATGATGGGCCGATTGCGGAAAGCGAGCCGATGCGCCAGGTACTGGAACGGCTGCAACGCATTCTGACCTTACCGGTTGATGTGCTGCTGCGAGGTGAAACCGGCGCTGGTAAGGAAGTGATTGCCCGCTATATTCACGACAATTCCAATCGCTCAGATAAGCCCTTTATCGCGCAGAACTGTGCGGCTATTCCGGAACAACTCCTTGAGTCGGAGCTGTTCGGCCATAAAAAAGGCGCCTTTACCGGGGCCGATAAAGACAAAATCGGGCTGTTTGAAGCGGCCGATGGCGGCACACTGTTTCTTGATGAAATTGGTGATATGCCTCTGCTGCTCCAGGCCAAGTTGCTACGTGTGCTGCAGGAGCGTAAATTCCGCGCCATTGGCTCCAGTGAAGAGCGCAGTATTGATGTTCGTGTGGTTGCGGCAACGCACTGTCATCTGATGGATAAAATTCAGAAAGCCGAGTTTCGCGCCGACCTGTTTTACCGGCTGAATGTCTTCCCGATTAATCTGCCGCCACTGCGTGAACGTCAGGAAGACATTCTGCCACTGGCAGAGCATTTCATTGCCCATACCAGCCAGAAAATGCAACTGGACAGCGAACCTGTGCTGAGCAAAAAAGCCCGCAAGCAACTACTGGAGTACGGCTTTCCGGGAAATGTGCGGGAGCTGAGAAATGTCATCGAACGGGCGGTTTTGCTGTCGGATTTTGAAACGGTAGACACACTGGAACTGGGCGAAATGGATACCTTTATTCCCGCTGATATCCCCGAAGAAACCATTTTTGAGGTTGAATTACCCGAGATTGACGCCGGCTCATTAAAAGATTCGGTCAATCAGTACGAGCGGGATGTCATTATCAAAACCTTGGAGCGTTTTAACTGGCAAACCCGAAAAGCCGCCGAATCTCTTGCTGTCCCTGTAAGTACGCTCAATCATAAAATCAAGAAGTATGAGATCACACCGTAATTCCTGTTGTCGTTAAATCAACCTTGAACTAAAACAGCCACCTGAGCATAAGCAAAGATGGCTGTTTAAACATCAGACAATCATCAGCTGATGATTAATTTACAGTTAATATTGCCGTGACTGCTTGCCCCATATTTCCATATTGATCCTGATCGCCTGCTTCTACACCAATCACAGTCTCACCCAAATCGAATTCCGTTGTGTCGAGTTCAAAAATAAATTCCGTTCTGTCCAGATTGATAACAGGTGCAGACCAGAAGCTGACAAGTTCAGTATTGGCTGGTGTCAGCACAGGCTCTGTCAACACTGATCGATTAAAGGCTATGGTCACCTGCAAAACCTCCCCTTTTATGACCTGAGTGTTCCCATCCTGAAAAGCGATGCTTGTCGTTAACGGGGATCCAATCACACTCAAACTGAGATGTGCTTCACTACCTGGCATATCATCATCCGCGGCGAAGTAACTTCCTTCTGAGACCTGAATCGAAATGTCAGTATCAACGCCTGCCGGAGCTGTATAACGGACCTGCCAGTGAATAGCTGACAGCTGATTAAAGTCACTGAAAGCACCTGCTTCACCACCCGCTGCTGCAGTTGCAATAAGATCATCCTGAGAAAAACCGTTCACCACTTCCGAGAAATGCAGATCTAACCAGATAGTTTTCCCGCCCCCCATCTCAGTGCTATCCGGGTCGCGGACGGTCATGTTTATGGTCGGCACAGTCCACGGCTCAACAACAATACTTTCTGTAGTAAAAATCTTTTCATTTCCGGCAAGATCTGTCGCCTTAATAATTAAGTTGTAGTTACCTGGAGCGACATTAAAGTCAAAGCTATAGGTACCACTGTGATCAGGCGGCGCAGTCACATGAAAAGCTGCGGTTTGCTCTAAGCCATTATCAAGGACCGAAATAATCTTGGAACTGTCAAGATTCAAGTCAACAATATCTGCCATGGCACGAATGAAATATTTTCCTGCTTCTGGAGCCAGAGGTTGCTGAGCTGTATGAACGTTCAGAATCTGCGGCTGCTCCAGATCAACCAGGACCGGCAGTTGCGTGACAGCCGTGCTTTCGCCGTTCAGGGTGTACTCACTGACGGTGCGGCCCAGGCTGTCCTGTACGCTCAGGTTCAGATCATATTCGCCCTGCTCGGACAGTTGCAGTGGCAGTTGATCCGTCACATCGCTGCCGCCGCTGAACGGGCCGTTCACCACGATATCACTCTGCGCGCTATCCCGAGCGACCAGTGTCAGGGTATACCCGCTGACACCAGCTCGGGAGCCTACAGGCGTCTCAGTGCTGACGGTGAAGCCCGGATCCGCCGAGGTCAGCATCAGCTGGCCACCGGACAGCTGACTACCCGGTACGGACAGAGTGACCGCCGTCAGGGCGATATCCACCGACAGCTCCCGATTGACCACAGCACCGGCATCATCCGTCACCTCAATCTGCACCCGGAAGCTTTGCGCGCCCCCCAACTGGGCGGCATCAAAACTCAGCTGGCTCAGGTTGCCGTCAGCCAGAGTTTTCTCCGCTGTAATCGGCGAGCCAGGCAGATCCAGCACAGTATAGCGAACCGAGGCCAGGGCCGATTCGGCATCCGTGATGTCAAAGTCCATCACCACCTGACCGCCCTGCTCAGCAAGACTGAAGTCCGCACCAATCACTGGGGCGATATTGGTGACCGTCACCGGGAGGCTGGCTGCCAGTCCGGCATTGCCGTAGTCATCCAGATAGCCGGCGGCAACACCCACCTGATGCACACCCACTGCCAAAGTCTGAGGGGAGAAGTCATAGGTGATTTCCGTCATCCCCGGGTTCTTGCGAAGGTTGCTCCATACGCCTTCTTCCGGCAGGGGCACCACCTCGCCACTGACCGGCCGGTTGAAGGTAAAGGTGACGGCTATCGTGCCGATGCGGCTGACCTCATCCCCCTCCGGCAGGGAGACAGACGCGGTCAGCGGGCTGCCGATAACATCCAGACTCAGGCTACCAGCACTGCCGGCCAGCTGGGTGGCAGCAGAGACATAGCTGTCGGCCGTGACGCTCAGGGTTATCCCGGTATCAACACCGACCGGAGAACGGTACACCGCCGTCCAGCGACCGGGGCTTTGCTCAGCCAGACCGCTCAGGGTACCGGCATCGCCGCCGCTGGCGGCAGTCAGCACGATATCTTCAGCCGCAAAGCCGCTGACCGGCTCACTGAAGTCAAACACCAGGGTGGTGTCCTGGCCGCTGCCCAGTTCGGTCAGCCCGTCCTGAGTGCTGATGGCGACTGTCGGTACCTGCCACGGATCCACAGTCACCGCAGGAACAATCAGGCTCTGGCTGTGCCCGGCCGTATCCGCGGTATTGAGGGTCAGCTCGTAGCTTCCGGCTTCAACCAGAAACTCAAACAGGTAAGTGTTCGACGGCGCATCCGGACGGATCACCGACACCGGGGCAATCAGCGCACCACCGTTACTGAGGCTGGCGGTTACCGCACTGTCGACCAGATGCAGATCGCTGATGTCTGCGCTCACCTGCAACACATATTCATTGTTGACCGGTGGTACCGCCTGCTGCTCGGGCTGCACATTGGCGATCACCGGATTTTCCAGATCAACCAGAACCGGCAGTTGCGCAGTCGCGGTGCTTTCGCCGTTCAGGGTGTACTCACTGACGGTACGGCCCAGACTGTCCTGTACGCTCAGGTTCAGATCATATTCGCCCTGCTCGGACAGTTGCAGTGGCAGTTGATCCGTCACATCGCTGCCGCCGCTGAACGGGCCGTTCACCACGATGTCGCTCTGTGCTCCATCCCGGGCGACCAGTGTCAGGGTATATCCGCTGACACCGGCACGGGAGCCTACAGGCGTCTCAGTGCTGACGGTGAAGCCCGGATCCGCCGAGGTCAGCATCAGCTGGCCACCGGACAGCTGACTACCCGGCACGGACAGAGTGACCGCCGTCAGGGCGATATCCACCGACAGCTCCCGGTTAACCACAGCACCGGCATCATCCGTCACCTCAATCTGCACCCTGAAGCTTTGCGCGCCCCCCAACTGGGCGGCATCGAAACTCAGCTGGCTCAGATTGCCGTCAGCCAGAGTTTTCTCTGCTGTGATCGGCGAGCCCGGCAGATCAAGCACGGTATAGCGAACCGAGGCCAGGGCCGATTCGGCATCCGTGATGTCAAAGTCCATCACCACCTGACCGCCCTGCTCAGCAAGACTGAAGTCCGCACCAATCACCGGGGCGATATTGGTGACCGTCACCGGGAGGCTGGCTGTCAGTCCGGCATTGCCGTAGTCATCCAGATATCCGGCGGCCACACCCACCTGATGCACACCCACTGCCAAAGTCTGAGGGGAGAAGTCATAGGTGATTTCCGTCATCGCCGGGTTCTTGCGAAGGTTGCTCCATACGCCTTCTTCCGGCAGGGGCACCACCTCGCCACTGACCGGCCGGTTGAAGGTAAAGGTGACGGCTATGGTACCGATGCGGCTGACCTCATCCCCCTCCGGCAGGGAGACAGACGCGGTCAGCGGGCTGCCGATAACATCCAGACTCAGGCTACCAGCACTGCCGGCCAGCTGGGTGGCAGCAGAGACATAGCTGTCGGCCGTGACGCTCAGGGTTATCCCGGTATCAACACCGACCGGAGAACGGTACACCGCCGTCCAGCGGCCGGGGCTTTGCTCAGCCAGACCGCTCAGGGTACCGGCATCGCCGCCGCTGGCGGCAGTCAGCACGATATCTTCAGCCGCAAAGCCGCTGACCGGCTCACTGAAGTCAAACACCAGGGTGGTGTCCTGGCCGCTGCCCAGTTCGGTCAGCCCGTCCTGAGTGCTGATGGCGACTGTCGGTACCTGCCACGGATCCACAGTCACCGCAGGAACAATCAGGCTCTGGCTGTGCCCGGCCGTATCCGCGGTATTGAGGGTCAGCTCGTAGCTTCCGGCTTCAACCAGAAACTCAAACAGGTAAGTGTTCGACGGCGCATCCGGACGGATCACCGACACCGGGGCAATCAGCGCACCACCGTTACTGAGGCTGGCGGTTACCGCACTGTCGACCAGATGCAGATCGCTGATGTCTGCGCTCACCTGCAACACATATTCATTGTTGACCGGTGGTACCGCCTGCTGCTGGGGTTGCACATTAGCGATCACCGGATTTTCCAAGTCAACCAATACCGGCAGTTGCGCAGTCGCGGTGCTTTCGCCGTTCAGAATGTACTCGCTGACGGTGCGGCCCAGGCTGTCCTGTACGCTCAGGTTCAGATCATATTCGCCCTGCTCGGACAGTTGCAGTGGCAGCTGAGCCGTCACATCGCTGCCGCCGCTGAACGGGCCGTTCACCACGATGTCGCTCTGTGCTCCATCCCGGGCGACCAGTGTCAGGGTATATCCGCTGACACCGGCACGGGAGCCTACAGGCGTCTCAGTGCTGACGGTGAAGCCCGGATCCGCCGAGGTCAGCAGCAGCTGGCCACCGGACAGCTGACTGCCCGGTACGGACAGAGTGACCTCCGTCAGGGCGATATCCACCGACAGCTCCCGATTGACCACAGCACCGGCATCATCCGTCACCTCAATCTGCACCCGGAAGCTTTGCGCGCCCCCCAACTGGGCGGCATCGAAACTCAGCTGGCTCAGATTGCCGTCAGCCAGAGTTTTCTCTGCTGTGATCGGCGAGCCCGGCAGATCAAGCACGGTATAGCGAACCGAGGCCAGGGCCGATTCGGCATCCGTGATGTCAAAGTCCATCACCACCTGACCGCCCTGCTCAGCAAGACTGAAGTCCGCACCAATCACTGGGGCGATATTGGTGACCGTCACCGGGAGGCTGGCTGCCAGTCCGGCATTGCCGTAGTCATCCAGATAGCCGGCGGCAACACCCACCTGATGCACACCCACTGCCAAAGTCTGAGGGGAGAAGTCATAGGTGATTTCCGTCATCCCCGGGTTCTTGCGAAGGTTGCTCCATACGCCTTCTTCCGGCAGGGGCACCACCTCGCCACTGACCGGCCGGTTGAAGGTAAAGGTGACGGCTATCGTGCCGATGCGGCTGACCTCATCCCCTTCCGGCAGGGAGACAGACGCGGTCAGCGGGCTGCCGATGACATCCAGACTCAGGCTACCTGCACTGCCGGCCAGTTGGGTGGCGGCAGAGGCATAGCTGTCTGCCGTGACGCTCAGGGTGATCCCGGTGTCAGCACCGACCGGAGAACGGTAAACCGCCGTCCAGTGACCGGGACTTTGCTCAGCCAGACCACTCAGGGTGCCGGCATCGCCGCCGCTGGCGGCGGTCAGCACGATATCTTCAGCCGCAAAGCCCGTCACCGGCTCGCTGAAGTCAAACACCAGAATAGTGTCCTGACCGCTGCCCAGCTTGGTCAGCCCGTCCTGAGTGCTGACGGTCACGGTCGGTACCTGCCACGGATCCACGGTCACCGACGGAACAACCTGGCTCTGGCTATGCCCGGCCGCATCCGCGGCGTTGAGGGTCAGCTCGTAGCTACCGGCTTCAACCAGAAACTCAAACAGGTAAGTGTTCGACGGCGCATCGGGGCGGACTCACCGCCACCGGGGAAATCACCGCACCACCGTTACTGAGGCTGGCGGTTACCGCACTGTTGACCAGATGCAGATCGCTGATGTCTGCGCTCACCTGCAACACATATTCATTGTTGACCGGTGGTACCGCCTGCTGCTGGGGCTGCACATTAGCGATGACCGGATTTTCCAAGTCAACCAGGACCGGCAGTTGCGCAGTCGCGGTGCTTTCGCCGTTCAGGGTGTACTCGCTGACGGTGCGGCCCAGGCTGTCCTGTACGCTCAGCGTCAGGTCATACTCGCCCTGATCTGCTATCTGAACAGGTAATTGCCCGACCACACTGGCATTACCACTGAACTGACCATTCATCACAATATCACTCTGCACGCCATCCCGGGCGACCAGTGTCAGGGTGTACCCGCTGACACCGGCACGGGAGCCGGCAGGCGTCTCCGTGCTGACGGTGAAGCCCGGATCCGCCGAGGTCAGCAGCAGCTGGCCACCGGACAGCTGACTACCCGGTACGGACAGAGTCACCGCCATCAGGGCGATATCAACCGACAGCTCCCGATTGACCACAGCACCGGCATCATCCGTCGCCTCAATCTGCACCCGGAAGCTTTGCGCGCCACCCAACTGGGCGGCATCGAAACTCAGCCGGCTCAGGTTGCCGTCAGCCAGAGTTTTCTCCGCTGTAATCGGCGAGCCCGGCAGATCCAGCACAGTATAACGAACCGAGGCCAGAGCCGATTCGGCATCCGTGATGTCAAAGTCCATCACCACCTGACCGCCCTGCTCAGCAAGACTGAAGTCCGCACCAATCACTGGGGCGATATTGGTGACCGTCACCGGGAGGCTGGCTGCCAGTCCGGCATTGCCGTAGTCATCCAGATAGCCGGCGGCAACACCCACCGGATGGATTCCGACGGCCAGCGCCTGAGGGGAGAAGTCATAGGTGATTTCCGTCATCCCCGGGTTCTTGCGAAGGTTGCTCCATACGCCTTCTTCCGGCAGGGGCACCACCTCGCCACTGACCGGCCGGTTGAAGGTAAAGGTGACGGCTATGGTACCGATGCGGCTGACCTCATCCCCCTCCGGCAGGGAAACAGACGCGGTCAGCGGACTGCCGATAACATCCAGACTCAGGCTACCGGCACTGCCGGCCAGCTGAGTGGCGGCAGAGACATAGCTGTCGGCCGTGACGCTCAGGGTTATCCCGGTATCAACACCGACCGGAGTACGGTACACCGCCGTCCAGCGACCGGGACTTTGCTCAGCCAGACCGCTCAGGGTGCCGGCATCGCCGCCGCTGGCGGCAGTCAGCACGATATCTTCTGCTGCAAAGCCGATGACCGGCTCGCTGAATTCAAACACCAGGATAGTGTCCTGGCCGCTGCCCAGCTCGGTCAGCCCGTCCTGAGTGCTGACGGCGACTGTCGGTACCTGCCACGGATCCACGGTCACCGCAGGAACAATCAGGCTCTGGCTGTGCCCGGCCGCATCCGCGGCGTTGAAGGTCAGCTCGTAGCTACCGGCTTCAACCAGAAACTCGAACAGGTAAGTGTTTGACGGCGCATCCGGACGCACAATTTTCACTGGTAGTATCGTTGAAGCACCTTGGCTTAAGCTTGCTGTCACCGAACTATCAATCAAGTGATGGTCACTGATGTCAGCAGACACATGCAAAACGAACTTGTTATTTACCGGAGGAACTGCCTGTTGCTGGGATTGGACATTCGCAATGACCGGGTTAGCCATATCAACCAAAACAGGTTTTTGCGTCGTCGGTACAGTTTCATCCTTTAAAGTGAAACTACTGATGTCCCGTCCAAGGTTATCGAATACAGACAGTTTCAGATCATAGCGCCCTTGCAAACTCTCATTGAGATTGATACTGCCCGTTACCGACGGAATACCTGCAAAGTTGCCTTCAACGGAAATATTGTCCAACCCCGGATCCAAAGCCACTAGCGTCAGAACATAACGTCTCACTTCTGCTCGAGTCTCAGGCACAGCAGCGGTAATGATGTTAAAAGTCTGATTTAGGTTTTGCAGTATCAGGTTTGACTGTTCTTTCGCAACACTCGGCAATTCCAATGTCACTGCCGGTTTAGTGATATCAATAGTGAAGTCTTTACTCTGCACCTGACCCACATTATCTGTCGCTTTGATCTCAACCCGGAAGCTTTTCTCATTGCCCAGTTTTGATGTATCAAATTCCAGTTGAGCGATAGTCTCGTCTTCCGCAGACTTGTCTACAATGAATGATGAATTACCAATATCCTTTACGGTATATTTTACAGCTTTCAAACCACTGTCTTCATCCGAGATATCAAAGTTCACCAACACCTGGTTGCTTGTGTTAGAGCTAATGCTGTAAATATCTGAGATCTTCGGTGGCTTATTATCGATACCAAGTTCCAGATAGGTTTCTGCTTCATTCCCCCATATATCGACAATACGAGCTTTAATCTTAATTGTACTATTGGCATGATCCGGTGAAATATTGCCTTCAAACTTAATACATTCAAAAGCAGGATCATCAGCACAGATAGTCTGGGTGGGGAAATTATTCCTATTCGTTAGGAAGTCAAAAGCACTTGCACCCAAGTCGACGAAGATATTCTCCTGTCTTGCTTCTTCTCCTACAGATTTTTTCAGGAAAAAGTTCACTTCCTGACCATTGATGAAATCACCATTTTTTACCCCGGTAATTTCAATATCTGGTTTTACATTCGGCACACGCAATTGAATATTTGCATCCGTGTCTACCACGATGTTACCAGCCTTGTCTTTTAAACCTGTGAGCTTGACGAAATGCTCGATCTGGCCTCTTCGGATCAAATCTTCATAATCACCCGTGAAGGTATAAGTGATGGTCTGATTACCATTGCTTGGCTGAATACTGGTTGGTTCATATTCTGTTAAGCCTTTGAGTAACTTCACTGTGGCTGTACTGTCCATACCTGACAAAACATCATTCACGGTGACTCGTATCGTTAACTTCTTCACACCATCGATAGTATCTACATCACCTTGCTTCAGAATAAAGGCGTCTTTATTTGCAATAAGTGGTGCATCAACATCCAGCATATTGAACGAGAAGATCTGATCGACTTGGGCCTCATTACTCGCTGTTGTCCGTGTAATCAGAACCGGATTGATCAGCAGATTAGTATCCACGTTGTCAAACTGACAAACAGGTGTTGCTGTGTTGGTATAAACCTTATACAGACCTGATGTGTCATTATCGGGCGCTTTATCACTGTTGTAATCTTCACGTAGCCAACATTCAAGTTTATTCAAAATCGCACCAGGAGCATTTTGCACACCAAATTCAGCCCTGAAACTCCGGCCAAAAACATGTGTACCAAAATCAATCGGCTTGGTAATTGACAAACTATAACCTTCACGTTGTACCTTTAACGATCTGACCAGGCGGTTTTTCTTACGTTCTTCCGGCTTATTCGCCTTGGCACGGTTATAGACAGTCACAATTAAATTGTATTGACCATCATTTGCAATCTGAGTATTGAGTTGAGATTTCCAAAGCCTGTCATTCCCTTCGACCGGACTGAATACAATGGTTTCTCCTTCAGTATTACCGTCACGGATTAAACTGGCTTCAATATTACTATCGATCTGGCTTTCCGGATCGAACGCATTCAGATACAGATCAACCGTTCCATTTTTGGTAATGTTTTCATTCGGGCTAATTTCAAGATCATTGGCCTGATATCTCGCCGTCAGTGAAACTTCAGGTGCAGTTTTATCGACCTTAATAGCAAAAGGTTTTTCCTGTGCATTACCACGAATATCCTGAGCACGAATTTTCAACGTGAAATCCTGCTGCATATTCGTCTCTATCTGAGTCTCATTGGTGGGTTGTTTTCCTTCATCACCCGGAGCAGGACTGCTTCCTGTATACGTCCAGTATGATACGGCCCCGGGCGCTATCGGATTCACCCCTTCATCCCTGACAGCAACATTGAAAATAAACCCAGGCACATAGAAATCATCCGGACTGTAATTAATCAGTGAAATTGTGGGTCCTTCATTATCGAACAAAGTCGATACCGCATTGGAACGGCCTTCAAAACCATGGGAGTCCGTGGCTTTCACAAAGATTTTAATCTGCTTGCCTTCATCCGTCTGAATCAGGGCGGTATTGGCTGGCTGTAAATTGATATCAATGTTGTTCAAACCTTCGGGTTTGAAAGCCTCGACCAGTTGTACATTTTTATCAGTCAATTCCTGCCAGACACTGACATCTTCCACCCCGGAGTCATCCGTAATACTGGCAATGCTGACCTTAAAGCGGGTCCCCATGATGTTACCCGATAGTTCTGGGGCAGTGCCGTCGGCTAACGTGGGTGTGGTAATACTCGGGCCCATTTTATCGACCTTAAACTCAAACTTACCTTCCCCGATATTCGGCTGAAAGGCTGTGTCTGATGCCGAAATATATAAGGTATAAGTTTTACCATGGATCAAGTTGTCAGCCACCAGCTGAACCTTGGTATTCCCTTTATCCCCAAGGGTATATGCAGGCAACCCAGAACAATCCTGACCTTGAATACAGGGCTCCAGCTCGACTAATCCTGCACCAGTATGCAACTGCAGCTGAATATCCCCAAGTGGACTGACATTACCGACGCCATTGTTAATCACCGAGATCGGTGCCCACTGCTCGTTTCCGCCCAGCATTGAAATTTCCGTTGGCAGAATTGCTGGCTCTTCATAGTCAATATTCACCTGATAACGTCCAACATTTGGATCGGTTGCCGTAATGGTATTCCCCAGGCTATCGCCACCTTCAGTGAGCAACACCCATTTGCCAGGCCCCAAATCGACGGTAGGTGTACTGTCCCCGTTACATTTATCTGCCCTGCAAAGGAAAATTTTGACAACATTCCCTTCAGTGACCATTTCATCGCTGCTTACAACACGTTCCTGGCTGCCATTGCGGAAAATAAAACGACGCCTTGAGGCATCCTCACCAACCCTTTCGTCAATGGTGAATTTCAGTAACTGCTTATAATTGGTATTGATATAGGTATCATCAGGAAGAGCATCTGCTCTGAACGGCGGCGTAAAACTATAGCTAGGCGGTTCATTATCGACATAGTAGATCTTAGAGAATGGCAGCATGCTGTGATAACCATGGCTATTCCCTTCACGGTCACTACTGCTCAATAACAGATCTAAGCGGGCTATCCCTGGGAAATTATTAAGGGTATTGACTCCAAACTGGTGTTTTTCCTGATACGGATCGTTGTCAATCAGTATACTGGTGACACCAGTGAGGTTTGTGGCATCCACGCTATCGTCGTCTCCCCACAATAACTCCAGTTTTGTCGGGAACGTTGACTTATCCAGTCCTGATGGATCGCTCACATTCGCAATAGCGCTCAGATCACCGCTAATATAAACCCTGTTATTGGTTTCAACGAGATTTGTCGCGAGGGGATCAACCGTCACACTCGGCGGTTCTTGATCAACCGGTTCGGGTGTCTTCGTGAAAATAGGCTGCCCCTGAAGTTTGGGATCCGATTTCGCAAAACGGTTGGCATAATACATAGCTACCTTGCTATCGATCGGATAAATCGATTTATCACCAGCAGTCACTGCATAAAATTGTTTCCCCAGTTCCTCGCGGTAAAAACGCTCAGACAGAGGCAAGCCACCGAAATCAACCGACTCACCTGCAGCATTCAGCCCATCGGGCTTGCCATTACTGGAGATATCACTATAAAAAGATTTTGCCAGGTCAATACTGTTCTTGATTGGCACACTTTCAGACATTTTGACCATAGCTTCCAACAGGAAACGGTACAGGTACGGGCTGGAAGGCGGGTTCGGGATCTGCGCCAGTTCATCCGCGGTAGCATATCGCGTCGATACCGGATTGAAGCCAAAAAATTGCGTGCTTTGTTCCCCGAACATCGCGTCCACTTGCGACAACAGACTCTTGGCGGTTGCTTGCGACTTATCAGACTGTTCAAATAAATAATCGAAGAAACCGGACTGGAACACAGAAAGTTCAGTCACCACCAACTCGCGGTTACCATTTCCCCCGCCCACAACGGCATAAGCACGCAAGCCATTTTCTTCTGTGAGTGTCACTGTCTGACGCTCTTCTTTACTCCAGTTATAAAAAGTGCCGAAGGACCGGTTAAGGTCACTCGGTGGATCTCCCCGGCAAACTGAGAGTTCAGCGTACAGCTGGCAGCATCTTTTAACTTTTCACTGGAACTATTTGACGATTGCGCCAGAAGCGTACAGGAGCCCACTAATCCCCATTTGCCAGAACCGAGCAAACGCTCCACGTTGGCCGAGGCATTAATATAAGGCGCAGTTATCTTGATCGTCGGCAGGTTGAATGTAGATTTAAACTGGAACTTATAAGGAACCGAGGTATTCCCTGAGCCATCCTTTGTCACTATGGTAATGGTCTGCGCATGTTGTTCATTGACCCGGGTGAAATCTGAGCCAAAAATTTCTTTCACAAACGGGATAAAATACCGGACCTGATTGATATACCCGTCTGCATCGGGTTCTGGCAGTATTTCATGAGGAATTTTATCGCCAAGGTTCACTTGTTTGTGAATGATGGTTGCTTGCTCGCCGATATTGCCGGCTTCATAAGTCACAGTAACAACAAGATCTTCCGCAGATGTTTGCGTGAGCTCAGAGCCACCGGCACTGTCTGATACGGTTAACACCAGATAAGGGATCTGATTCTGATCCAGGATTAATGAGGTAAAATCACTGAAGTCAACGTCCGGGTGGACACCTTTCAACCCCTGCAGGGCATAAGCATAGTTCAGATTCAGATACTGCTTTCCGTACAGATCCTGAAAGTACTCCTGAGTTAAATTGTCCTGATACTCACCGGCATCGGCATCAAAAAACTTCATTGCCACTTGAGGGAAAGAAATGGCCTGAGTGGGTGCTGTTGTATCGGATAACACCACATGCGGTTCTACTTTCGTATTCCCACTGACGTCACTGGCAGAAATAAAGAAGTTTGTTTGTCCGCCAATGAACAGTGTTTTATCGTAAGTTTCTGAAAATACGCATACTTCTTCCTGAGTTGCTTCATCGAGTTGCATCGTACAAGCAATTGGCTCAGGGACCCCCGCATTCACACCAATTGACACACTGGCAATATCGGAGCCGGCATCTTCAATCGTGCCAGACAGAATATAAATTTGCTGATTCACCGGGTTAAATGCGCCAGGCGAGGTGATATTGATGGTCGGAGCAATGTTATCCCATTGAAGGGGAACATAGTTGGTGTTGTTCGCATTTTCGAGCACATCAGCAACGCTGTACACCAAACGGGCTTGCATTGCCTCAGTGGATAGCTGGTCAATTGCCAGCGTATTGACTTTGGTGACAACCTGAGCTTCGCGCACTCCACTTTTGATATTTTCAGATTGCACACTGCACAAAGCTGAATTGCTGCCCATGCAGCTTTCAGACTCCCCCAGTTGCCCCCTTCAGGCCTTGTCTGGATGAAAACGTCGACGGAATCAATACCAATAAAGTCAGTCACCTTCACAGTGACTAATCCTGAACCCGATAACACGTCTTGACCGACACGTGTCACGACTGGCGGTTCGTCATCAATAATTTCCGGAGTTCGGGTGGCATAAATTCCTCCGGACGCATTATTGAGCTTATTGACCAGCGTAGAATAATCACCCGGCGGTGTCCCTGATGTATTGACTTCCGGGTTATTGACCACTCTCAGCAAGTGCTGCGCCATGGAATTGGTGTAAAAGTCAGCATTGATTTTCTGCAGACCATAGGACAAAGCCACAGGTAACGCTGAGACTTCATCCATTGACCAGCCATCAAGCTGTCCCGTTGCCTGAATATCCCGAAACTGAAGATCCGCAAGATTATAGGATGTGTAGATATTTTTTTCGCTGTCACTGCCCCCTGAATTTTGCAGTGATTCATAGGCTAACGAAGAATACGCCAGTAAAAATGCGCCATATTGATGACCTTGTGTGGCGATTGCACTCCAGTTACCTTTTGAGATATCCAGCGGTTCTGTCGCAATCACATCGAATCCATACTGACTATTGACTGCGGCATTGGCGGATTCGATGGCGGCGGCTGTTTGCTGCCCTAAACGAATCATATTGTAATCAGCCAGACCCACCGCAATATTTGTCAACGGTGTCAGCATGACCTTCCGGCTCTGTCCTTCAGTGAAATTCACGTAAGTACGAAGTTTGATCGGGCCGCGGTCATTTGCGGTGACGACATGATTCGAATAAGGATCTAAAAATCCGCCGCCACTGGACTCGATGTATAAAGGTGTAGAGCCGGCCGTCAGAGCGACAGAAAAACGACCATCAGGATTTGTGCTTGTTGTTGCTAACAGGCGGCCAACCTTACCCTGATTGAACTCATAGACACGGACCGTCGCATTGGATACAGCAGCGTCAAAAACAACGCCGCTGAGAATGCCTTGCTGGCGATCTTTGGGGTATTCCGGGTAAGATTCTTCGCCTCCGCAGGCGGAAATAATGATACTTAGCAGAAGTAAAACAATTCGTCTGAACACGTTAGCCACACTGAAAAATTGGTCAATAGCGCATTATTATATGCAGCGCAAGACTCAAAACAATCCAGTAAAAACAACAAGTTACAAGATCAAATCGACAGCTTAAACCGTCGAAATGACAGGCTAATAAGTAATTTAATCAGGCGGATTTCATGTGACTCAGCCAAAATCGACACTTCTCAACGTCTATAAGCCCAGTAAAATGTCTTTTTAATGGCTATATTTGTGAGCTGTTCACCAAGCTTGTATACCGAGAACTAATTTAGTGCAGAGTGCTGATGATAAATTCACCATATCTGACGCGCTATATACGATTCACTTCATCCTATCTGACAATATCCGGCTCCCGAATCAGATTATTGATCCACTTTTTCGACTGAATACGCTGGGTGGTCAGCCCTATCTTGACCACTTCTTCCAGTAAGATGACTGCCAGGACCCAGTCCAGTGACCAGCCCAGCACCAGACCTGTGTAATAGGCCAGTGGAATACCTATCGCCCACTGGGCAAACAGATCAATAAAGATGCTGTAATTGATATCACCGCCGCTGCGCATCACGCCGCCTATCCCGACCATGTTGAAGACTTTCAGCACCATGCCAAATGCCATCACCAGGGTCACATTGACTGCCAGATCTTTGTGTTCGACCGGACTTAACCCGATCAGAAAAACAATCACCGGCTGTGCCAGCCAGCAGGCTATGGCCAGCAATAACGCACAACTACAGCTGATGATCACATACCACCAGGCTGTGCCTTCGACCCTTGGGTAGTTATCCGCCCCGATGTCATTGCCTAAAATGATGGACGCGGCCACCGCAAAGCCCAGAAACGCCGAGATGAGCACGCTTTCAACCGGCGACAGCAGGGAGATAATCGCCAGTTCACTAACCCCTAACTGACCCACCAGCACGTTATAGACCACCAATCCGGCTGCCCAGCCGGTGTCGTGGACAAACATCGGCATCGCGACCTTAAAATAGCGTCGTAAATGATGACGCTTCACCGCGTCAATCCAGTGAAAACGCTCAGGCAGCAAATGCGGATAGCGGCGAACCACTACCCAAAAAAGCAGCGCGGTTTGCAGCAAGCGGGAGATGATGGTGCCGATCCCTGCGCCCAGCACGCCCAGTTCCGGCAATCCCCACAGACCGAAAATCAGCAAGGCGTTCAGTAAGGCATTGATAGCTATCGCGAAAATACTGATGATGGTGGGCAACCTGGCATCCCCGATTGAACGCAATGCTGATTCCAGTGGCACCACCATGGCCGTAAAGAGAATGCTTGGCCCGGTGATCCACAGATAGTCCGTTGCCAGCTGTACGTAATGCGGGTCGGAAGCAACCAGAGCCACCAGAGGCTGAGGGATGAGCAGATACAGCACGACAAATGGCAGAACCACCAGCCCGGATAGCATCCATGACTGAGCCAACGTGCGGCGAACCCCCTCCATATTGCCGGCACCAAAGTATTGCGAGGCTAGTACATTGACCGCACCACTGGCTCCGACCACCATGATCAGATTAAAGAAGAATATCCGATTGCCCACACCGACGGCCGCTGTTGCCTGCTCGCCAAGCTGGCTGACCATGAAAATGTCCACGACCCCCAGCAATGAAAACAGCATCGCCTGCAGCGAGACAGGCAAACCAATGGTCAGCAATTTTTGCCAAAACGCGCGATCGATATACTGGGCTGAAAGCAACATCACAATTCTCCATCGGTGATTATGCGCACAGTGTAAATCTCTGACTGAATCCCGTATTCTTTCAACTCATCCAAAACATTTGTCAGACTCTCAAGATGAACGACAAGCAAGAACGATTTCTGATCTCAGAGAAAACGCAGCAAGAGTTCCTGGACCAGACCAAAGTGCTGCTTCTGGAAGAGCATGGCCTGGTGCAATGTGGCATAGCGCACTGCCGCGAGCAGTTTTCCGTGTACAGGAAACATCCGCAAAAGCACATGCTGATGTACACGGTTGGTGGCAAGGGATGGCTGGAAAGTGAAGGACGCCGTTGGCTGCTGGAGCCGGGATCGATGATCATTGTGCCTGCCGGTATTGAGAACGGTTTTGGTATCGAAGAGGACGGCTGGCAAATTGCGTGGCTGTTTCTGGATACCACCCAAGATTGGTCGGCTTTGGTCACCGGTGAGATCAGCTACCTGCTGACGCCAACGGCCGAAGTCATGTACGCCTGTATTCAGACCCTGCTCAGAAGCGGGTCACTGCCGATGGATTTAAGTGCTGCCGTTATCGCACACAGCGTGCAGCAAATTGACTTGCTGCTTCGCACACCGGACATCGCAAGCCAGCCGCGTCATCAGGTTCGGTTAAAAAGGGTTTTTGACCGCGTCCAGCGCCAGTTGCATAAAGAATGGGATGTTCGCCAGCTGGCTGCGCTCTATCCCTGTTCCGAGCCACATTTGCATCGCTTGTGCCAGCAGTACTTGGGGCGCAGTCCCATTGCCCATTTAACCCGGATGCGGATGGAATATGCGGCCCGGCTGCTGCGCTCCTCTGAATGGTCTGTGCAACAGGTCGGGGAAATTGTCGGGTACCCCATTCCGGCTAATTTCAGCACCCGCTTTAAGGCCTGGTCCGGCATGACACCGAGACAATTTCGCCGGCAGCCTTCTGTGGCGGATCAAAGCATCAACATCAAGAATCACTCTGTTTAAGGACAATTCAATGCGTCAATCACTGCGCCAAAAAATCATTCAGGTCTGCCACAAAAAGATTGCTCAGAAGGGTGACAATGTGGGTGTGTCTTTCTATGCCTTTTTCGCCAATAAAAACGATGACCCTGAGCTGCTGATGGAAGCCGCTACCTGGTGGATACAAACCCATCAACTGGATCACTTTGAAAAGGCCCGGAAGATCATAGACATGGTTGAAGCTGATACATCATCCGCTGAACAATCACCACCACCTCTGCCGTTGGTTCAGGGGTAACAACAAAAAAAGCCCCCGCAACCGGGGGCTGTAACACCGAATAGAGATACCTTCATCGACGCCATCACGGATTAATTACTGGCAGCAACCTCTGCTGCGGGTTTACTTTGCGACTTTACGAAGTAGATACAACCCGCCAGGAACAACAGTGGCATCACCGGGTCGAACACACTGCCCTGGCTGCCGAAGATCAGGTTCAGGATCATCACCAGTGAACCGCCGATTGACCAGGCAATCGTGGTTGGTACGGTCCAGATCACCAGCTGCTTACGCACTTCGGTCACGCCCATCAGACGGTTCACAATGTGGAACAGGCTGTCGTTGAAGTAACCGGCGAACAAACTGCCCATGGTTGCGGCAGATGCGGCAAACAGCATGTTGATGCCTTCCATTTCAGCCAGTACAGGTGCAGAAATTGAGGCTGCGGTAATCATGGATACCGTGCCGCTGCCCTGAATTACACGGACCAGAGTCGCGATGATGAACGGGATCATAATCGGTGAAATCGACAGGGCCGCAATCTGGTTGGCGATTTCAGTCCCCGCGCCAGACTCACGCAGGACGCTGCCCAGCGCACCACCGGCACCGGTCACCAGCAGGATAATCCCTGAGGTGGAAATCCCTTCTTCCAGCTTGCGGGTCGTAGTTTCTTTGTCCAGATACGGTGTCAGGGTATACACCGCCAGCAGCGTACTGATCGACAAGGCAATCACAGGATGGCCGACAAAGTTGATCACCGCGCCCAGCGCGCTGTCCGACAACCCGTCAAATCCCAACTGTTTTTCCAGCAGGCTTGCCAGCGATTTCACCAGAATCAGCAGAATCGGCACCGCAATCGGCATGATGGATTTGGTCAGTGAAGGCAGGTTTTTACTGGCTTTAGACGCCATGTAATCGTCATGCACTTTCTTCAGATCATCAGATTCCTGCGGCAAAGCGACAGGTGTCGCGTATTCCGGGAAATGCTTTTCTAACCAGCGGGCGTACATCACAATGCCGTAGATAGATGGCAGCGCAATCACCAGACCCAGACCCAGCATCGAGGCGATGTCGACGCCGAAAATACTGGCGACGCCCAGCGGACCAGGGGTCGGCGGAATACAGTGGTGCGCGACAACCAGACCACCAGCCAGAGCAACAGTCAGTGTCAGAATGGAACGGCCGGAGGTTTTCGACAGCGACTTGGCAATCGGATACAGGATGATCAGTGCACTGTCGACGAACACAGGAATACTGACGATATAACCGGTAATCGCCAGCGCCATTTCTTCCTTCTTTTTGCCCAGCCATTTGATGAAGTGATAAGCAATGGACTCCCCGGCACCGGAGGTTTCCAGAATGGCGCCCATCATGACACCCAGACCAATCACAATCCCAATACCGCCCAGCGTGCCGCCGAACCCTTTGCTGATCGTCGACATGGTGTCATCCACACTCAGCCCGCCGATCAAACCGGCAATACAGGCTGCCGCCAGCATCGCGATCAAGACGTGAACCCGGGTTCTCAGCACCAGAAAAATCAGGACAAAAACCGCAATAATTAAGCCAATTACAGAAATGGGTAACATTAGATCGCCTCCTCTTCGCGTACCGGATACTTGGCTAAATACGCCTGAAGTACCGACTGGAAATCCTTATCCGCTTTAAAACCCAGCGTCAGTTCCGACGCATTATTGAACCCTTTCGGCCAGCTGCCGACAATCCGGACAACCGCCGCATCCGCGTCATAGCTCACACGCTCTGCAAACCCTGTCCCCACAGTCTCTGACATGGCAGCGATCATCTCTGCAGGTGTCACCTGAATACCGGGCAGGTTAAAGGTGCGATAACCTTTGATGGCGTCAGCCGGTAACTGGCTGGCATGGATAATGTTATCGATCACGGTTTCCGGGCTGGAAATCCACAGGGGCAGCGTGGGCTCAACCGGGCAGTTTGATGGTTCGCCTTTCAGCGGTTCACGGATGATGCCGCTGACAAAAGACGACGCGGCTTTGTTCGGCACCCCCGGGCGAATACAGATGGTTGGCAAACGCACAGTGATGGCATCAACAAACCCTTTGCGGCCGTAGTCGTTAACCAGCAGCTCACCAATGGCTTTTTGCGTCCCGTACGAAGAGCTCGGCTGAGTGGCCGTCATCGGCTCGATCCGATCCGGCAGCTCGCCACCGAACACAGCCAGTGAACTGGAGAACACAAAGCGGATCGCCGGATTCACCTGACGGCATTTTTCCAGCAAGAGCTGGGTGGCCAGCAGATTCACTTTCATCCCGAGATCGAAATCTTCCTCGGCATGGCTCGACACAATCGCCGCCAGATGGAAGACATGGGTGGTGTCGGCATCAATCAGCGAATCGATATCTGCCGGGTGCGTAATGTCACCCACAACCGCACTGACACGGCTGTCGAACTGACTCATATCCGGCGCGATACGATCGACGATCTTGATGTGCTCGATGTTGTCATAACGTTGTAGCAGGGTGTCGGTAAGCATGGCTCCTAAAAAGCCTGCCCCGCCTGTAATAATTATTTTCATAGGGGATGTCCTTGCTCTCTTCTATCTTGTCTTAAGTCTGTTGACGAAATGGTCGATGTCGCTTCCGTTGACAAACAGGTCCGTTTATAAATGGCTCGGTTTACAGATAAGGTGTGACCCAACCCAGGCCTTCTCGTGTGCCTTGTCGCGGGTTGTACTCGCACCCAATCCAGTCCTGATAACCTGACTTGTCCAGCTCACCGAACAGGAAAGGATAATTCACTTCACCCTCATCAGGTTCATGACGGTACGGCACGGACGCTATCTGCACATGGCCGATGTAATCCGCGACCTCTTTGATCAGAACAGACAGATCACCGTCCATAATTTGCGCGTGATACACATCGAACTGCAGTTTCACATTCGGCCGGTCGATGGCTTTGATCAGCGCGACAGCGTCACGCTGATGGGCCACAAAATAATTTGGCACATCACGGCTGTTGAGCGGCTCAATCATCACGCTGATACCGTGTGCGGCGAAGCGATCCGCGGCATAGCGCAGGTTACGGATAAAGGTTTCTCTGTGTGCTTCTGCCGAAAAGTCAGGACTGAGGATACCTGCCATGGCGTGCACCTTTTTACAGTTCAGTGCCTGCGCGTAATGCAGGGCGATCTCGACACTGTGCTCAAACTCTTCAATGCGATCCGGCAGTGCGGCAATGCCCCGCTCACCGGCCGCCCAGTCGCCCGGCGGCATATTAAAGAGCGCCTGCTCCAGCTGATGCGTGCTGAGTTGCTCTGCCAGCAGTTCCGCTTCATAGTCATACGGAAACAAAAACTCAACGGCTTTGAATCCGGCGTTACCGGCCTGAGCAAAGCGCTCGATAAAAGGCACTTCCGTGAACAGCATGGTGAGGTTGGCTGCAAATCTGGCCATTACTTTCCTCTCCCTTTCAGGTCGCTGACTTCCGCATCCGTCAGGTAACGAATAGCTTTACCCTCAAGCATCAATGCCAGTTTAGCGGTTTCTTCCAGCTCTTCGGCGTTATCCACCGCATCCCGCAGGTCTGTGCCGGTAATGACCGGGCCGTGATTGGCCAGCAGAAACGCGCGGTAGTCGGCCGCACGATTGGCCAGTTCGGTTGCAATTTGCGGATCGCCCGGACGCAGATACGGGATCACCGGCAGCTGACCAACCCGCATCACGTAATACGGTGTGAAAGGTTGAATCGCATTGTCAGGATCCAGCCCTTCCAGACACGACAGAGCCGTCAGGTAAGTCGAGTGTAAATGCACAATGGCATTACAATCTGGGCTGTTGCGGTAAATCGCCAGATGGAACGCAATTTCTTTTGACGGGCGATCGCCCGACAAATGATTGCCGTCGATATCCACCACAGACAAACGTTCCGCCACCAAACGTCCGAAGGAAGAGCCTGTTGGCGTGGTCAGAAAATTGCCGTCAGGGAGTTTCAGAGACAGATTTCCTGCCCCACCGGTGGCATAGCCCCGCTCAAACATCGAACGGGCAAGCGTCACCATGTCTTCTCTTAACGCTTGTTCAGTCATGGAAAAATCCTTGTGCAGTCGTAAAAAATGATTCGTCACCAAAGTTGCCGGATTTCAGTGCCAGCGACAGATCCTGATCGATCGCGGTCACCCAGGGCACACCAGGGGCAATTTGCGGGCCAATATGGAAGCCTTTCACGTCAAGGCTCTGGGTCACTACCCCGGATGTTTCGCCGCCAGCAACAATGAAGTTACGCACACCCTGTTCGCGCAATCTGTGTGCCAGCTGACTGAAAAACTGCTCCACCGCCTGGCTGGACGCCTGCGCACCGTACTGAGCCTGTATCACTTTCAGCAGCTCAGGATTGGCGGTCGCATACACCATCGGCGCATACTCACCGCCCAGGTGTTCCATCACCCAGTCGCACACGAGGTTGGCGTAATTGTCATCGCTCAGGCAGGCCTTCACATCCAAAGCAAAGTGCGGCGCCACACGCTGATACTGGGCCACCTGCTTGTTGGTCATCACGGAACACGAGCCCGACAGCACGACAGTGTTCCCGGCTTGCGGATGACCGGCCGACAGTGCTTCGCCCGGCTTGGCCTGCGCAGTCACCCAGTTTCGGGCAATGCCGACAGCCAGCCCTGAGCCCCCTGTCACCAGTTTGAGGTTTTTACAGGCCTCGCCAATCGTGATCAGATGCTGGTCGTTGAGCGTATCAAGCACGGCGTACTGCACGCCCTGAGCACGCAACTGGTCAAAGGCCGTCACAACAGCGTCTGTCCCCTGATCCAGGGTCTGGTAATTTACCAGGCCGCTCACGCCCTGCGCTTGGGCATTCATCAGGCGCACCAGATTAGCATCAGTCATCGGGGTCACCGGGTGGTGACGCATGCCGGATTCGCTCAGCAGCTCTCCGTTAACAAACAGATTGCCGTGACAGACAGTCCGGCCATTGACCGGCAACGATGGACAAATCACAGTAAACGATTCATTCAGTTCCGCCAGTAAGGCATCCGTGACCGGCCCGATATTGCCCTGGGCGGTGCTGTCAAAGGTGGAACAATATTTAAAGTAAAACTGCTGACAACCGGCGGCCTGCAACCAGCGCAATGCCGCGACAGAGTCGCTGACGGCCTGATCCACAGGGCAGGAGCGGGATTTCAGGCTGATGACCACAGCATCAGCGTCTGCACTCAGCGAGTCGGCAGGCACGCCGTTGAGCTGAATGGTCTTCATGCCGTTGGCAACCAGAAAACCGGCGATGTCTGTGGCACCGGTAAAATCGTCGGCGATAACTCCGAGTAACATAATTAACGCTCCTTTTTCGGCAGTGTGATGCCCGAGAAAATCTTGATCACGGCGCTGTCGTCTTCCTGACCAAAGCCGGCATTGCTAGCCTCGGTAAACATATTGAGCGCGGTGCTGGCAAGCGGCAGCGGGAAGTGCATTGCTTTCGCGCTGTCGGCCACCAAACCCAGATCTTTGACAAAAATATCAACCATAGAAGTCGGGGTGTAATCCCCCTCTACCACATGCTTCATGCGGTTTTCGAACATCCAGGAATTGCCCGCTGCGTTGGTGACCACCTCGTACATCAGATCCAGCGGAATCTCAGCACGGGCCGCCATGGCCATGGCTTCAGCGCCCACCGCAATGTGCACGCCGGCCAAAAGCTGGTGAATAATTTTCACCGTCGAGCCTTTACCAATCTCCGGCCCCACGTTGTAGACTTTGGCCGCAACCGCATTTAACACAGGTTGCAACTGGTCAAATACCGCCGGCTCACCGGATGCCATCACAGTCAGCTCCCCGCTGGCCGCTTTGGCAGCACCGCCCGACACGGGCGCATCCAGCATGCGTAAGTCGTATTGTGCCAGTTTGGCTGCAATCGCTTTGGCATCATCGGCAGAAATCGTGGCGCACACCATCACAGGCGTACCGGCTTTTAACCTTGCAGCCAGACCCGACTCAAACAACACAGCGTTCACCTGCTTGGCATTGACCACCAGCACAATCACGGCATCAAGCTGAGCTGCAAAATCCGTGCATTGGCCAGATGTACCCTTTGCGCCTGCAGCAGCCAGTGCCTGACGAGCCGCATCGCTCAGATCAATACCGTATACATCAAACCCGGCCCGGATACAGGACGTTGCAACGCCCATCCCCATAGACCCCAATCCGATCACCGCAACAGCATGCATTTTGCTCATTGTGCTGGCCCTTTTGTTATATTTTGTGAATTAATGTTCATGTTTGTGATTCTAGGTGCTGACCCAGGATCATTCTGCCGAGTTCGTCACAAAAATTAACACACACGTACACATCCGATCTGATCTTTCTGGTGAATCCATTCGTGCTCTCTTATCTAACCCATATAAATCAGCATGTTATATTTCACACATTCTCACCACGCCTAACAAAAATTCACACCAGCAACACATGAACGTGTTAGACTTGATGCCGTTATTGATCAGTGTGAGCGAAAAAAACCTATGATTCCTGCTGAACGTCAACGGGCCATCCTGGCCTTATTAGGTAACCAACAAGTCATCAGCATCAGTGAGCTGACACAGCATCTGGATGTGTCGCACATGACCATTCGCCGTGATATTGCCAAGCTGGAGGCCGACGGCCGGGTGATGTCCGTCTCAGGTGGCGTGCAATTATCTGAATCGATTCATATTGAGCTGCCCCACGACGATAAAATCGCCCGGCAACGGGATGAAAAAGCCAGAATCGGGCAACATGCGGCCAGCTATATCAAGCCACACAGTACGGTTTATCTGGATGCGGGAACCACAACGCTGGAAATCGCGCACCAGTTGAACCACAGAGATGATCTGACCGTGATCACCAATGATTTTGCCATTGCCGCGTATCTGATGGCGCACTCGGACTGCATGCTGTATCACACCGGCGGGAAAGTGGATCGCCATAATCAATCCTGCGTGGGAGACAAAGCGGTGTCTTTGTTAAGGGAAATGAATGTGGATATGGCGTTCATCTCATCGTCTTCCTGGAATCAACGCGGCATCTCGACGCCCAGCGAAGACAAAGTCACGGTGAAACGGGCGATTGTGGCCGCAGCCAAAACCAATTATCTGGTCACAGACGCGTCGAAGTACGGCAAAGTTGCGACCTTCCATGCGCTCGACATCAGCAGCTTTGACAGAGTGATTACTGACCAAGCCCTGTCAGAAAGCAGCCTGCATGATTTCGCCGAAAAAGGCATTTCAGTCGACAGGGTTTAGGGCGCCTTGCCCACACAGGTTGATCACGAACAGACAATTTCGTACAAAACAGCCCACGGGCAAATAAGTTACAGTGCCGGATAACACTAGGGATTTCAAAGGCAGGATCATGGGCAGGCAGAAAGCGAAGATCACCTACGGGCAGGTGGATGAATTGGATGGCCTGGCATATCTCAATGCTGATTATATTGAGCAGACCTTCTCCCGCCACGCTCACGAAGGGTATTGTATCGGTGTGATCAGCGAAGGTGCCCAGGGGTTTTACCACAACGGCGCCGAGCATCTGGCGCCACAAAACACCATTATTCTGGTGAACGCAGACGAGATTCATACGGGCTACTCTGCCACGGAAACGGGCTGGAGTTATCGCGCCCTGTATCCGTTGCCCCAGCATTTTGAACACATCAGTCAGGACTTAGGACAGCCTGAATACGGCGCGCCTTACTTTCGTCAGTCTGTGGTGAAAGATGATGCATTAGCCGCCAGTTTACGTCATTTGTTCAATACGCTGGACCATTCTGAGGATACCCTGCTCAGGGAAACCCTGATCTACACGACATTGACACAGCTGGTACTCAAGCATGGCGGTTCCCGGCTGAATGTCCAACCGGCCAAAGGTTCAGCACAGTCACTGTATCTGGTGAAAGAGTTTCTGGATGAGTACCCGCAATGGCCCATCAGTCTGACAGAACTGGCAACGCTGGCCTGTATGACCCCTTTCAGCCTGGTGCGGGCCTTCAAACGCCAATTTGGTTTACCGCCGCACGCCTATCAGATCCAGGCCAGGCTCAGGCTGGCCCGACACATGCTCAAACGCGGACTCTCGATTAAAGATGCTGCCGCAGAAGCAGGGTTTCACGACCAGAGCCATTTTCACCGCCATTTCAAAAGTGCTATGGGCATCACGCCCGGCCATTATATGAAACACGTATAATTATTTTTCCTGCTACATTCATAAACACCGCTGACAAATTACGTCTTTTCGCCCTGTCCGGTCATTTAACATGGTTCTAAGCCACTAAATAGTAAAACTTTATCAGCAAGGAAGGCTGTTATGATCATTGCATCCGCGTTTTCCCTCGTCTTTCTGGTTCTGGCATACACCCATGTGTTTGTCGATACCATCGATGTTGATGCCATCACGATTGTACTGATGGTACTCGCCACCCTGCCCTGGGTATTTCCTTACCTGAAATCGCTGGAACTGCCAGGGGGGATCAAAGTTGAAATGAAAAACGTGCTGGAAAAGGTTGAGCAGGCTGCGGCTGAAATTGATGAGTCCGAGCAACCCAGCGGGTATCAGGGGGTGGATGCAGCCCTTGCCTTTATTGCCCTCCGGGTAGAGATAGAAAAAATCGTCCGCCGGTATCAGCCAGATCTGCGCTCAAGCCGTTATTCTCTGCCCGCGCGGCTGCACAAACTGGCAAAAGAAAACGTGATCAATCAACACTTAGCCGATGCCTTGCTTGATATCGTTAAGCTGGGCAACGCCGCCTCTCAGGGGCAATTTGTTCACTCAGAAGAAGCGGAGTTGATCTTGATGCGCTCCGGTCCGTTGCTGGACAAACTGGAACAGAACCTGAGCCAGTCCAGTATGGCGCAGTCGGCAGTGGTTTAACCGGTTAAGGCAGTTTTTCTATGTCTTCCTTAATCTGGTAGCCCTTGTCGGTCACTATCTTTTCCAGTACGGTCAGCCGCTCTCTGAGTTCGGCCATTTCCACTCTCAGGGCTTCCGCCTCCTGACTGGCAAGACGATCACTGTCCTTCTGTTTTGCCTGCTGACGAAGATATTGCTGGACGATAAGCGCACCAAAAATGATGGCGATAATCCAAACCGCTGTCATAAATACTCTCCCTGACTGAATACCGATAATCGCATTTCAGGTTCAGCGTAGCACCAATTTGATGCTCAGCCGTAGCGTCCAATCTACTCCTTGTGATACACAATCACCAAAAAGAAAAAGCCGCCTGTTCAAAGGCGGCTCAGTCATTTAGTGGCTCACTGCCATCGCTTGTTGATCCGTCTGCGGCGGCAGACGATAACGCCCTTCCCTGTAGAGCTTGCCACCCAGCAAGGCATGGGCCAGCGCACGCTGGGATTCCTGCTCAGAAATACCTGACGGCGTGAGTGTCTGCCGGGTAAAGTCGTACTGGTAGCCAATGGGCGCTTTACCCGGCTGCAGCACAACCAGCTTATCTTTCGTCAGATAACCGAAGTTCTTATCAAACTGCATCATTGCCCGCTGATATTCAGGCGCGATCTCTTTGGTCATGTCATGGCCAATCATAGGCGATGTGTTATCAGCACCGATCAGCGACAGCAAAGTCGGGGCCATATCAATGTTGCTGGCAAGGCGATCGTCCTGACGAGGCTGAATATCCCCGCCCAGAATGACGGCCGGAATGTGAAAGCGGTCAACCGGAACCGGTACATGACCTTCGGCACGGGCATCATGGTCGGCAATGACAATGAAAACCGTGTCTTTCCAGTATTCAGATTGCTTGGCTTTGGCGAAAAACTCGCCTAAGGCTTTATCAGAATACTTCACCGCGTTATTGCGGGTATGTTCAGGTTGTTCATACAGTTCGATTTCACCATCGGGGAATTCGTACGGTGAGTGATTACTACTGGTGAACACCAGGCTGAAGAATGGCTGACCGGTTTGATGCAGCTTAGTAAATTGTTTGTCTGCCATCTGATACAGATCCTGATCCGACGCGCCCCAGGAACCAACAAACTTCGGATTAACAAAATCAGGCAAATCAACAATGTCTTCAAAACCATTGCCCAGGAAGAAAGACTTCATATTGTCAAAATGGCTTTCTCCACCATAGATAAACTGGGTGTGGTATCCCTGACGGTCCAGCAGCTCAGCGATGGTATAAAACCCGGTCTGGCTTTTACTTAACTTCACAACCGCGCGGGAAGGCGTCGGGGTAAAACCGGTTGTCATGGCTTCAATACCACGCACAGAGCGCGTTCCTGTGGCATAGACCTGAGTGAAGTTCCAGCCTTCTTGCATCAGGGCATCCAGATTCGGCGTGAGCGGCAAGCCACCTAAACCACCGACGAAACGTGCACCCAGGCTTTCCTGAAGCAGGATCACCAGGTTTTTCTTCCCTGTCACACTTGGCAGATTGGTATTCAGTGTTGGAATGTCATCTGACAAGAAAGCTTCGGGACGGCCAGACGACGCACGCACCGTGGCAATGATGTCCTCCAGCGGCATCGTTCCGTAAAACTCTTCCGCGCTCTTTTCAGAGGCCATGTTCTTCGCGGCAAAAATAACTGAATACGAGGAGTTCAGTGTCAGATCGTTGAGCAAAGGATCGGTAGAAAACGCCACCATGGCCGGATTCAGCGGCCGGTGCTGGAAAGTTGAACGCGCCCCCATCACACCAAGGGCCACCACAACAATTGCCAGCACAGGGCGCCAGTACCAGCGCGGAGCCGCCAAATCACGTACAGCGTAACCACTGAGTAACCAGCCGAGGCCCAGGGTTAACAGCGATCCAATCAGACCGACAGCCAGTTCCAGCTTATAGCCGACCCACAGCATGCTGAAGACTTCTTTCGGATAGATCAGGTATTCGAGAAACAAACGGTTCGGCCGTAAATTGTATTCGCTGATAAAACTTGGGGTCGCCAATTCCATGTACACCAGCACCCACAAACCGGCCACCAGCCATAGCCGGAGAATAAACAACCAAATCTGTCCCAGAAGGCCTTTCGTCGGCAGCAATGCCAACAGCATCGAAGGAAGAATCAACAACCAGCAAAGTGTCGAGACATCGACTCTGATGCCGGATAACAGGATTGATGGCCAATCTTGCCAGCTGGTAATGTGATCAACCTGCCAGAGGGTAAGCACTAGGCGGGACACACTGAGCAGAATCAGTGACAGCAGAGCAAACAGGACGATGGGAAACATCACCCCGGATATAGATTTCAGTTTTTGCATTACATAGAGATCCAAATATTTGGTATCGCCAAAGGATTACCAAAACAGCTTAAGGATAATCGCCAGCCAAATGCCGCCGGTCAGCAGCAGAGAAATGAATACAGCCGCAGAGCCGATGTCTTTCGCTCGGCCACTTAACTCATGAAATTCGCTGCCAACGCGGTCGACCACAGCCTCAATCGCTGAATTGAGCAGCTCAACGATCACAACCAGAAATAAACTGGCCACAAGCAAGATGTGCTCGATAAAACTGACAGGCAGGAAAAATGAAATAGTTGTTAATACAACAAGCAGAATAATTTCCTGTCGGATCGCCGCCTCATGCTGCCAGGCGGCTTTCAGTCCTTGAACTGAGTAGCCTGTTGCTTTCACAATGCGAACTAGCCCAGTGTTGCCAGGTTTCATAGAAGTCCTTTGATGAATCGAAAAGTCGGGTGAAAATAGTAAAGTTTTGCTTTGCCGACAATCAGCAATAACTCAGGTATGAGATTGATCCAGCATCTTGTGTCATGAAATTATCATTTTGTGATCTCAAGCGCTTTCTTGCTTAGGGTTAATGACGCCGACGTTAATGCTAAAAAACGCACGTATACTGGCAAGGAAATCTTAAGATTGGCTTAAGAAACGCAGGCTAATTCTTACCTGCGCCATCAATATGCTGATCTAGATAGGTAATTGCTGACCGGTTTTGACCGTCCGGATTGCCAGGTTTGTATGAATATCTTTGACCATGGTCAGGGTCTGTAGCTTGCGGATGAAAGCTTCGTAATGGGGCAGATCTCTGGCGACCACTTCTAACAGATAATCATGGGCTCCGGAGATCACATGCGCGCTGATCACCTCAGCCATCCCTGACATGACCTGTTCAAACTCATCTATGGGTTGATCCCTGTGATTATTCAGGCTGACATTGACAAAAAAGGTCATCATCAATCCCAGTTTCTGTCTGTCCAGGGTAGCCTGATACCCGGCGATAATACCGTCTGATTCCAGCTTCTTTATCCGTCTGGCACAAGGTGACACCGACAGACCCACCTTATCGGCGATCTCAGCGGTGCTTTGCCGCGCATCGCGCTGTATTTCAGACAGAATCTGCTTATCTTTTTTATCCATCACGCCCGTATCCCTGTCGTTTCGCTACTCATCATTCAGACTAAGTTAGTAAAATGAGTCGCTAATTTGAACTTAATTGGAAAATTTAACCAATAAATAATAAATGGATAGTTAAGTTTGCCAACTATTATCGCGTGCTTTTGCGGATACTGAAGTCACTACAATCGCAAGGATTACGCTGATGCAACATCACACGCCCTCAAAGCTGACCGGACTGCTCGCCATGACCGTCACGTTAATGATCTGGTCCGGTTTTTTTATTTCGCTGCGGGCCTCCAGCCAGTCAGATCTGACCATCGCCGATATTGCCCTGATACGCTTTGTTCCCGCCGCCCTGCTGTTTGGCTGGTTGTGCCGGCATAAAGCCAGGCACATTTTTCAGACCCCAAAGCGGTACTTAGTGCTGATATGCTGGGGGGCAGGGCTACCCTATCTGTTTATCGCCGGATACGGTTTGCATTATGTGCCCGTTGCGGATGGCGCTTCCTTAATCCCGGGCACTCTGCCCCTGCTTGTGTCTGGCATTGCCGTTGTCTGCTTTGGCGAACCACTTTCACCGATGCGCCGGACAGGCTTAGCGTTTATCGCGCTGGGCGTCGTGTGCTTTGTTGCCAAATCACTGGCGGGCGGGCAACCCGGTATGCTGATGGGCTATGCCATTTTGTTAGTGGCGAGTTTGAGCTGGGCCTGGTTTACCATAGCGATGCGCGTCTCTGGCCTGTCAGCAATCGAAGGGGCCGCTGTGATTGCAATATCCGGGTGTGGCCTGCTGCTGGCTGGCTTTCTCAGCCAGACAATGACGTTTCATTTGCTGTCGGTGGACACTGAGGAAGTGATGTACCATTTTCTGGTTCAGGGAGTCGGTGTCGGGATAGTTTCCAGCCTGTGTTATACCTTGGCCATTTCACGGCTGGGGGCTGAAATGAGTGCCGCGCTGGGTGCTTTTACGCCGGTTTTAGCGGCACTGATGGCAATTCCACTGTTTTCCGAACCACTCACCGGGCAAACCATGATTGCCATGGCGTTGATTGTGATCGGCGCGCTCACGGCCAGCGAAGTCATGCCGGTCCCCATCAACAGGCGTAAAACAGTGAAAAAAGCCATGCGTTAACTTGAGGTGCTGTCAGGCAATGCCCATCTGGTTTTTGTATTTCTCAACCGCTTTTTCATAGAAAGCACGTTCGTCATCATCAGAAATACTTTCTGCCTGATTCAAAAACACTTCAGGCCCGGCTTTGCCGTTTTTTAACTGCCAAACGGCGTAAGCCGCCTGCTTATCGAGTTCAATGCGGTTTTTCTCGGAAGCCGATAACAAAGAAAGATTATGCATGGTTTTCCTTACAATTACGGAGTCAACGCTTGGATTTGACGATCTGGCGACATAGTAACGAATTCAGCGTTAAAGTGAAGCGCGGCTTAGCCTGCCCCGTTAACATCAATACGCTGAGTATCTGTCAGCCTCTGATCAAAAACCGAGATGAGCTGTCACCACCCAGGTGAATACCACAACGATCATCGCGATTAAAGTGACACTGAGGACAGGATTCAGAGTACGCCGATTGGGGTGACGTATTGCATCAATGACGCTGGGTTCATCGCGGTTCCTGTCCGGTTGTGAGAACTGGTGAAAATGAGTTTGTGCTGTGCTGATACAATCCTGCTCACCATCGATGACCTGGGCATCAAACCATCTGTGCCTGTCGACCAACCGTTCAGCTGGTACATTTCGCGGCGAACCAAATTGCCCGGTTCTGGGCTCAATGATACTGATCACCAAGAGTTGTTTTGACTCGCCCCACACCCAGCAGGGCAGAAAATTACCCTGAATATCGACCCGGCACGGAAAAGGATAAGTGTCATTCTTCAATAATTGGGAAACTGGCATGCCCGGAGACTGCAGTGCCTGCTGCGCATTTTCAAGCCAGGGATCAATGGCATCTCGGAAAACATTCTGTCGCAGCGGTAACAGGCGAGACAGACCGCGCAAAATGAACGCCTGACAATCCGGCCGTACCTGATTCGTTTGCCAGTAATCCTGCACCGGCCCCCATTCCGACAACGCCAGAAAAACAGCCCGGTAGGTTTTCTCATATCGTTCAAAATTGGTCATGAATGCCTCCGCCGCAATCGGCGTTGTTTATCCTGGCTGATCACCGGATAAACAACCCCATGAACAGAACACAATACGGGTTGCGGGCAGAAGAGGTGTTGATCTCACGCCTGTTTTCCTGCTGTAGTCAGCATTTACCCAGGTTTACAAGCCAAATCCTACGCTCAAAAGAATCGCGTTGCTGTCAACATCTCCCATATCCCGGTATTCATAGCCGAGTGTCAAATCCAGCAAAGGGATAATCCCCAACACGAAACCGGCGCCGCCGGCAAATCCCCAGCCATCATCCTTGTGTGTCACGCCGGATAATTTACGATCCACATCGTAATAGTTCGTGCCGGCTCTGGCATAAATACTCCCCACCAGCAGTGGGATATCAGCCTGCAGTGTCAGCGGCACAGAGGTATAATCAATATCATTTTTTGCCGATGACAACGATGAATCCACTTCCGCACTACCAATGGCTAACCCGGCATTGACACTAAAAATACTGGTCACCTGATAAGACGCATTGACCCCGTACTCATACCCATAATCAGAGTTACCGTCATACTCCAGGCGGGATGCCCCCGCGTTGGCCCCGACAGATAAACCTAAAATTTCAGCGCTGGCTGGCAGGCTTAACATTGCAAGCGCCGCTGATAGCATCAATTTCTTCATGTGAACGTTCCTTCGTAGCAAAAAAGTGAAAGCTGTCGTTGCAGACTGTGCCCAATTAATCAATAGCCTATATCCTTATTTTCGCCAACTAAACACATCTAAAAAACAAGCAGATACTTATCTGACTCTGTGTTTTTTTCTCCTGTATCACACACCAGAGAGCATCACGCAAAACAATGATATCGATTACACCCATTTTCACCCTTTTCCTGAATAAAACCATCTCACCCAACTGCGAAAAAGCGACATAAATTCACACAAGCCACTGTTATTTAGATATTTATACTTAAATTTTCGTTTTTATTCATCATGTTGAATAACTCAATACAACAATAAAACGCAAACGATTAACCTCCTGTTTTCAACAGATATGGTAAATAACTCTGGATCGACGGCTGAACAATCAATAAAATGTGACTCGCTTCAAAAGTTGCACTGGGTAACTTCACTAGACTGGCTCCCTGATTCAGCAACAGTTCTTCACTGGCTCTCATTGGGTGTCTGCCACTGCTGTGCTGATATTTTTTCAGATAAGACGTACCACTTGAGTACGACATACAGAGGGTAAACACATGAACGAGATTCTGCTTGCAACGATTGCAGGAATCGTTGTCGGTCTTTTCTTCAGTGCAGTCAAACTGCCACTGCCCGCTCCGCCAGTGCTGTCTGGCATCATGGGAATCGTAGGTGTTTACCTGGGTGGTATGGCATACCAAGCAGTGGTTGAACGTTTCTTCTCGTAATTTTTTTAAACGAATAACTTGTCAGGAGTCCGCTATGGCTACCCCGCATATCAATGCCGAATTTGGTGATTTCGCAGAAACAGTACTGATGCCAGGTGACCCGCTGCGTGCGAAACTGATCGCAGAAACGTATCTGGAAGATGCCAAAGAAGTCTGCAATGTACGCAACATGTTTGGATACACAGGCACCTATAAAGGCAAGAAAGTGTCTGTGATGGGCCATGGTATGGGTATCCCGTCCTGCTCTATCTATGTTCACGAACTGATCAAAGACTTCGGTGTTAAGAACGTCATCCGTATCGGCAGCTGCGGTACAGTGAGCGATGACATCAAGCTGATGGACATCGTGATCGCTATGGGCGCATCCACCGACTCCAAAGTGAACCGCATCCGTTTTAACAACCATGACTTTGCCGCCATTGCCGATTTCCACCTGCTGGAAACAGCGGTAAACCAGGCACGTGAGCAAAACGTGCCGGTACGTGTCGGTAACGTGTTCTCTGCGGATTTGTTCTACAGCCCTGAAGCAGACCTGTTCGATAAGATGAACAAGCTGAACATTCTGGGTGTCGACATGGAAGCTGCCGGTATCTACGGTGTTGCCGCTGAGCTGGGTGCGAAAGCACTGACCATTCTGACCGTGTCTGACCACATTACCCGTGGCGAGCACCTGAGTTCTGAAGATCGTCAGAAGTCATTCCACGCGATGATGCAAGTAGCGCTGGAAACGGCGATCACTATCTGATGCATCTGATCCGGTCTGTCACATACAGGCCGGATTGTACATTGAAGGCCGGCGCCAATGCTCGGCCTTCGTCAAGGATTAGTCAGCTCAATCAGGGGATTTGCCTGTCGCAGCTCAAAAATTGGTAAAATGTGGCGTCTTACACAATTTGAAGCGGGTTTACCCGGGCGACAATGCTATGCCTGGCAGTTTGGGCCAACTAATGGGTGCTGAGTCATCGTATCCAGTCATGACTCGGCACCTTTTTCCGGACATGATTTCGGTAGAGTCTGTACACCAGGGGAGTGGCAAGCATGATGACAAAGCAAAAACATTCTGCAGCCTTGCCGCCAGCCAGCGGGCACTGGCAGTTCAATCATTGCAAAACCGTGCATTGCCAAAACTTTGGTTCCCGTAACCCGGACGACTATATCATTCAGAGGACGAATCCAAACCGTCCTGCATTCATTTGCAAAGAATGCGGCGCCTTTCCTCCCCTAATCAACAATCATAATGTCATCGCAGAATGGCGTTACCTGAAATTACAGCAAAGTCATGGCTTACCTGCCTGCAATCATCTGGACTGTGACAATCTGGGATTGCCCGTACTGACCCATCGCCACCTGTATCATGCTTTTGGCTACAGTGGTGATCGGCAGCGTTATCGCTGTAAAAATTGTCAGGCGACCTTTGTCGACCGGTGGTCTGGTTTTAATCCTAAACACCAGATTCAGCAAAAGCTGCTTGCCCTGCTGTTTACCGGCCACCCCATCCGGGATATCTGCCGGCGACTGGGTATGAATCCAAAAACGTTTTATGACCAGCTGAATCACATTGCCAGCCGCTGCCGCCGGCAACTCTCGGTTTTCGATACCCGTTTACTGCAAAACCGCTCACAGCTGGCATTAACTTGTACGCTCAGCCCACTTCAGCCCCACGCGGCTAATGGCGTTTACTGGATTGCCAGTTGCGAAGCCAATTCTGGCTATGTTCTCAGCCAGCACATTAACTATCACCCCGAACAGGCAGGCACACCCGATGCTCTGCATGATCCTTACAGCCCGAATGCCCGATTCCTTGCCAGACAGGAAAACAGCGTGCAGGCAACCGCGCAGGCAGCGCCTCAGGGCTTGCTAGCGAAAGTCGATGCAAAATATCGCGAAGTGTTATCAAGACCGCATTTGGAAGATCCAAGCAGTGATCAGCACATTGAGCATTTCCCGGTCAAAGGCAATCTGATCAGGCCTCAGTATGCGGTTTATGCGCATTTTTTACAGCTCGATGAACAAGTGAGTGATGACACTCAGCTGATGCTGTTCATGCCGCAAGAGCCTCTGTTGCGTTCGGCTTGTCTGTCTGTATTTCTGGACAGAATTCGTGCCGGCACAATTGAACCTGTGTATGTAGAAGAAGACCCGGATTGGCCGCAGGGTAATGCAGCGGGACGTATCGACATCGTTTTGCTGGGATGGTGGCGCGACCGATGGGCATTTACCCGCGATGGTGAGATAGGCAAAGGCATCTGTCATTTAGGCGGCGAAAAAGATAATGAAGCCAGATGGCTGCAGCTTGCGACTCACCGTGAAGTTGATAACTATCAACAAAGGTTTTATCAGCAATTCGCGCAGTTGGTTGATGAGCCCAGAAGAAAAGCCAGACCTGGCGGTTTACTGCCGCTGCTGGATATTTACCGCGCCTGGCACAACCTGTGCCGGCAAGATCGCAATGGCTTAACACCCGCCCAGCAATTGGGAATTATGACTTCGCCGTTGACATTAGAACAGTTACTGAATTAATCCAGCAGCCTTGTTTTCTGTTTAACGATACCGCAGACCACGCAAATCAATCATTTTGTTCGCTCAACTTCACTTACCAATCATACTTTGGCATATAATCTTCAGTGCGTGATCTTTATTGATAAGTAACAAAAAAGTTCTGAGGTGATGTGGTGATAAGGATAGTCCCCAATCGAATCAAGCCAATTTTACTGGTGAGCATGCTCGCGGTGGGCATTCTTCCTGCGTATATCTATGGCTGGATTAGCAGTGAGAAACTCAATGAAGTCGCGCTGGACAGAATTGCAGACGGCATTAATGCCCGCAATAATATTGTGGCCCAGAGTCTGGACCAGACACATACGCTACGACTGAAAAACCTGGATTTATTAAGCCACTCCCCTGTTTTTTCACGCCCGCCAGAAGAAATCGGCCAGTTTTTTCATAACTTCGGGCAGACTGACTCCTCTTTTGCCGCGATGCATCAGGTGCGCGAGAAAGACGATGGCTATTATCTGAATGCGACTTCAAGTCAAGGGCTCACCATTCATGACATTGATGCCCCGGATTTGGAGACTATCGAAAAAACACTGGTCAAAAATAATACCTATATCTCTCATCCCCGAGTCAAAAATGGTGAACTCACGGTATTTCTGGCCAAAAAAATTAAGCAACAACCGGATGGCTTTCTGCTGATTGAATACAAAATGGATGACATCAAACAGCAACTGAAACAGTTAGGAAGTGAAGTTGCCCCAAGCGACAATGTCTATCTGACCGATATTGATGGCAGATTACTACTGAGCAGCCATGCCACAGAATACGCCATCCATCATTTCACCCAATTCTACAAAGCCAACCTGATAGCAGGGTCAGGTTCTCTGTCTTCCTTCTTACCGTTCAAACCCGGAATCATCAATTACCAGGAGGATGATGGCGAAGCGATGATCGCAGCGGTGGTCCCCTCACAGATTAAAGACACAGAAGGCATGCCGGTCTGGTCCCTGATCACTGTGACCTCACAAAATAGCGCCATCAGTGTGATTGATGAATTACACCATTTCCTTCTGCTTGCGCTGGCAATGATCAGCGTGTTCATCCTTTTACTTGCCATCGCACTGACGAAGCGAATTACCGGCCCGATTGCAAAACTGACTCGCTTCGCCTCCCAGTTCCGCTTAGGGGATTACCAGCCAAACCCCTCCTTTGAAGGCCCTTATGAGTTTCAGTTACTCAATGACGCGCTCAATCAGGGGGCTGACAAAATTTCAGCGGATACGAAGCGCCTCAATCAGGCGCTGGAAAAAGCCAAATCGGCGGATAAAGCCAAATCGGCATTTCTGGCCAATCTGTCCCATGAAATACGCACGCCCATGAACGGAATGCTGGGTTTGTCGCAACTGTTGCTGAAAACCCAATTGACCGCAGAACAAAAGCACCACCTGAACACCCTGCTCGATTCGGGTAAGCACATGATGTCCTTACTGAACGATATTCTGGATTTCTCTAAAATTGAGCAAGGCCAGCTGAAACTGGATAAAACGCATTTTTGCTTTACCGACCTGGTCGGCACGATTGAAAGTACCTACTACTCACTGGCGAAAGAAAAAGGCCTGGCGTTCAACATTGATTGTGGCTTTGACCAGGGAACCTGGTTCTACGCCGACAAATCCCGTATCCGTCAGATTCTGTTTAACCTGATCAGCAATGCCATTAAATTCACCGACAAAGGCCATGTCAGAGTCCGTATGAGACGAACGCTGCTCACTGGGGGGCAACAACAGCAACTGACGATTGTGGCCGAAGATACCGGCATCGGCATCGCACCGGAGCGTGTCGCCCTTGTTTTCGACCCTTTCGCGCAGGCTGAAGTCTCGACCAGCCGGCGCTATGGCGGCACCGGCCTTGGGCTGAGTATTGTCAAACAGCTGGCAGAATTAATGGGCGGCAATGTCGAACTGACCAGCGAACCTGGCATTGGCACATCTGTGACCGTCAACCTGTGCCTTGATACCGGCACCCCTCAGGAAGAGCTGATCGAAAACATAGAGATCGACAGAGAAGTCTTTGCCGGATTACACGTGCTGGTTGTTGAAGATAACCACCTCAACATCCTGATTATGGAAAGTTTTCTTCAGCAATGGGGATTTCATACCCACACGGCAGAAAATGGACAAGAAGCATTAGACATGATGCAGCACCAATCCTACGATTTGATCCTGATGGATAATCACATGCCAGTGATGGACGGTCTGGAATCAACCCGCCGAATTCGTTCCCTGCCGGAACCTTACTGCATTGTCCCAATCTTCGCTTGCACCGCAGATGCGTTTGAGGAAACACAGAAAAATATGCTGGATGCCGGGGTGGACTGTGTGATCACCAAACCTCTGGACGAACGAAAATTACTCGATGCGCTCCAACGCTTTCGCCACCGTATCGACTACATGGCATCTCTTCGCCAGCGGACATTCAAGCAGCCCGATTTTAGAGAACAATCTGTTCTGAACGACGACTTAACGATCCTCAACCACATAGAGCTACCGTCCAATCAAACAATATTTGATTTGAATCAGATCACACAGATAGACACAAAAGAGCTGCTGGAAATGCTGGATCAGGACAAGGATATGATTGCGTACTTCCTCACCATTTTCGCAGATGATCACCAGGACTACGACCAGAAGATCCGCCATGCCATCCAGGACAATGATTTGGAACTGGCAAAGTTACTCAGTCATACCCTGAAAGGGGCCTCCGCCAGTCTTTGCGCGAAGCGGATCAGTCACAGTGCCATGATAGTCGAGAAGCAACTGAAATCTGCGCAGATCCCCTCGGAATCTGAACTTGATGCGATGTCACAAGCTTTATCAGCACTTTGTCACGAAATTCGCAGCCAGCAACACACTGTCGATATGGGGTAATCCATTCAGGCTGATCAACCCCTACGATCTCAGCCTGAATGATCACCAAAACCATAACGCGGTTTCAAGCACCTGTTTTGTCCCTTGCACAGTGCCGAAAGAATGTTTGACAAAACCGTTTGAATTGGGCTTCGCGATTGACATCGACACAGAAAAATTTAATTATCGGGACATCAAATATTTTGCTTCGATCCATATGTTCAGAGCATCGGACATGGCTTCAAAAGAACAGTCACAGACCAAACTTAAGGTTTGTACAAACACAGCAAAGGACAAGAGATATGAGCACCAAACTGGAACAGCTGCGCGCACTCACTACTGTTGTTGCCGATACCGGCGACATCGAAGCGATTAAGAAATATCAACCACAAGATGCCACCACCAACCCTTCCCTGATCCTGAAAGCCGCAGAGATTGAACAGTACGCACCGCTCATCGACGATGCGATTGCTTATGCCAAAGCGCAAAGCAGCGATAAAGCACAGCAAATCGAAGACGCCGGGGACAAGCTGGCGGTCAACATCGGTAAAGAAATCCTCAATGTGGTACCGGGCCGCATCTCCACTGAAGTGGATGCACGCCTGTCATACGACACCGAAGCCAGCGTGGCCAAAGCCCGCAAGCTGATCAAAATGTACAACGATGCCGGCATCAGCAACGACCGCATCCTGATCAAACTGGCGTCGACCTGGGAAGGGATCCGCGCGGCTGAGATTCTGGAAAAAGAAGGCATCAACTGTAACCTGACTCTGCTGTTCTCGTTCGCCCAGGCCCGTGCCTGTGCTGAAGCCGGTGTCTTCCTGATCTCGCCGTTCGTCGGCCGCATCATGGACTGGTACAAAGCCAAAGAAGGCCGCGACTTCGATGCTGCTGAAGATCCGGGCGTGCTGTCAGTCACGGCTATCTACAACTACTACAAAGCCCTGGGCTACAACACGGTTGTGATGGGCGCAAGCTTCCGTAACACCGGTGAAATCCTGGAGCTGGCCGGCTGTGACCGCCTGACCATCAGCCCGCAGCTGCTGCAGGAGCTGTCTGAAGCACAAGGCGACGTGGTTCAGAAACTCTCTGCTGATGTGGCGTCTGAAGAGCGTCCGGCACCGATGACGCATGCAGAGTTCCTGTGGGATCACAACCAGGACCCAATGGCGATTGAGAAGCTGGCGGAAGGGATCCGTAACTTCGCGATCGACCAGGGTAAGCTGGAAACCATGATCGAAGCGCGTCTGTAATCCCGTTTCAATTTGAGAGCAGCACAACGCTGCTCTCACTCGTTTTATGACCAACCTGTATTGAGTAAGAAGAATTAATTATGGATCGTAAAGTATTAGCGAATGCTATCCGTGCCCTGAGCATGGACGGTGTACAACAGGCCAACTCCGGCCACCCGGGCGCCCCGATGGGGATGGCAGACATCGCAGAAGTGTTGTGGCGTGACCACCTGAACCACAACCCGCAAAACCCGAACTGGGCTGACCGCGACCGCTTCGTGCTGTCTAACGGCCACGGCTCGATGCTGATTTACTCCCTGCTGCATCTGAGCGGCTACGAGCTGGCGATTGACGATCTGAAAAACTTCCGTCAGCTGCACTCCAAAACCCCGGGCCACCCGGAGTACGGCTACGCGCCGGGCATCGAAACCACCACAGGCCCGCTGGGTCAGGGCATCACCAATGCGGTGGGTATGGCGATTGCTGAAAAATCGCTGGCTGCACAGTTTAACCGTGACGGCCACGACATCGTGGACCACTACACCTATACGTTCCTGGGCGACGGCTGCCTGATGGAAGGGATTTCGCACGAAGCCTGCTCTCTGGCCGGTACTCTGGGTCTGGGTAAACTGATCGCCTTCTGGGATGACAACGGCATCTCCATCGACGGTCACGTGGAAGGCTGGTTCTCTGATGACACACCAAAGCGTTTTGAAGCCTACGGCTGGCATGTGATCCCTGCGGTTGACGGCCACGATGCGGCCGCCATCAACGCAGCGATTGAAGCGGCGAAAGCCGATCCTCGTCCAACCCTGATTTGTACCAAAACCATCATTGGTTTCGGTTCGCCGAATAAAGCCGGTTCGCACGACTGCCACGGTGCCCCGCTGGGTCACGACGAAATCGCCGCCGCCCGTGAATTCCTGGGCTGGCAGCACGGTCCGTTCGAAATTCCTGCCGACGTTTACGCGCAGTGGGATGCCAAAGAAGCGGGCGCCGCCAAAGAAGCCGCCTGGAATGAAAAACTGGCCGCGTATGAAGCTGCACATCCGGAACTGGCTGCCGAGTTCAAACGCCGTGTGAACGGTGAACTGCCGGCCCAGTGGGAAGCAGCCACCAGCCAGATCATTGCTGATCTGCAGGCCAACCCGGCCAACATCGCTTCCCGTAAAGCCTCTCAGAATGCGCTGGAAGCATTCGGCAAAATCCTGCCTGAATTCATGGGCGGCTCTGCAGACCTGGCACCTTCGAACCTGACCATGTGGTCTGGCTCGAAATCACTGACCGCGGATGACGCATCCGGTAACTACATCCACTACGGTGTGCGTGAGTTCGGTATGACGGCCATCATCAACGGTATCGCCCTGCACGGCGGTTTCGTCCCTTACGGCGCCACCTTCCTGATGTTCATGGAATATGCCCGGAACGCCATGCGTATGGCTGCGCTGATGAAAGTGCAGAACATCCAGGTTTATACCCATGACTCGATCGGTCTGGGTGAAGATGGTCCAACGCACCAGCCAGTTGAGCAAATGGCGTCTCTGCGTCTGACCCCGAACATGAGCACCTGGCGTCCGTGTGACCAGGTTGAATCTGCAGTGGCCTGGAAACTGGCCATCGAGCGTAAAGATGCGCCAACCGCGCTGATCTTCTCGCGTCAGAACCTGGCTCAGCAAGAACGTAACGAACAGCAGGTTGCAGATATCGCCAAGGGTGGTTACATCCTGAAAGACTGCGCGGGCAAGCCTGAGCTGATCCTGATTGCCACCGGCTCTGAAGTAGAGCTGGCGGTGAACGCAGCGGCCGAGCTGAGCGCAGAAGGCAAGCAGGTGCGTGTGGTGTCTATGCCATCGACCGATGCCTTCGACAAGCAAGACGCGGCTTACCGTGAGTCTGTGCTGCCATCTGATGTAACTGCCCGTATCGCCATCGAAGCCGGTATCGCCGATTTCTGGTACAAGTACGTTGGTTTTGACGGCCGCATCATCGGCATGACCAGCTTCGGTGAATCTGCACCGGCTGGCGAGCTGTTCAAGCTGTTCGGCTTCACCACTGAAAACGTGGTCAGCACCGCGAAAGAGCTGCTGTAAACCGAAAAGAGAGAATCTCCACCGCCCAAGCGGTGGCTCCATGATTCAAAAGGTCTGGCATTGATGTCAGACCTTTTTTATCACCTCAACCGGCATTGATCCGCCTTCCGCCATGCTGATACAGAAGAGACAGGCAAATCAGTGCGGCAATCAGAATGCGGCACAAAGTGCATGACGGCTAACATTTGTTAAGCGCTTTTGAATCCATTACACTGATTCCTCATCTGTGTACGGAACACCGCTATGACCACTTCACCGCCGACCGCTTCTTTTGACCATCAGCTCGAAGATACAGACCTGCTCACTGAAATTGCCATTTTGTATTACCAGCAAAGTGCCACGCAGGAAGAAATCTCGAAAAAATTTGGGATCAGCCGTCCTAAAGTCAGCCGGTTGCTCAGAAAAGCGCGCGAAGAAGGGATCGTGGAAATTACCGTCAAGTTCCACCCGATCCACAGTGCCCAGCTTGAGCAGCGCTTGATGGACAGGTTTAACCTGAAACGTGCCTTGATTGCTCTGGATCAGCCCAGTGCACAAGAGCAGCGAATGCAAGTCTCGACGCTGGTATCGGCCTATCTGGACGGTTATCTTAGAGACGATGTCGTTGTCGCGGTCGGTCAGGGACAGAATGTTGCGGCTGTCGCCGATCATCCCGGTATTGTTTCCCATCGCAATGCGAGATTTGTGTGTGCCATCGGCGGAACCCACCGCAGCGGCGATACCATTAATGCGGATCATATCTGCCGTCGGCTGGCCAAAAAATTTGGTGGCACCAGCGAAACACTCTATGCACCCGCCTATGTCGACAGCGAAGTCACTCAGCAGGTGTTCATCACCCATCCCAATGTCAGTGAAACCCTGAATCAGGCCCGAAAAGCGGAGTTCGCCTTAGTTGGTATTGGTGACATGGACGAAAACAGTCATATGGTGAAGTTGGGATGTTTTACGGCAAAAGAGTTTGTCGAAGCCAGACTCAATGATGGCATTGTCGGCGATATTGGTGGCTTTGACTTCTTCCGTCTGGATGGACAGCAAGCAGGAACGCTGATGCGGGGCCGGGTTGTCGGTCTGGAGATGTCTGATTTGCGCCGTATCCCGAATGTGATTGCAATGGCCAGTGAAAGCCGAAAGGCACTGGCGATTCTGGGGGCGTTAAGAACGGGCGTGATTGATGTGCTGGCGACCAGCGCAAGTTGTGCGATGGCATTACTGAACATGTCAGATTCATAAGCACAGCAGGCAGCAGATCAGTTATGCCAGTCGTTGCTGATACGCTCTGCAGGGTGAACAAAATTACACTCATACTATTTTTGTTCACCTTTTGCCTGATGCACTGAGACAGCCAGCGCGTTCTTCTCGTCTTCTTTCAGCGCTGAAAAGACGTCAACCTGAACTACACCTCGCCATCTTGCTGATAAATAGCAACTTTTACTTTATCCTCTCTATCATTACCGCTCAAGCGTGTTGAATTCAGCACATTGTTCAGCGTTCACCTTGTCAGACGCTGTCACGAATCAGGCACATTTCTCTATGATCAACTGCAACGTAGGGTTTGACATTTGTGGCAAAAAGCTCAAATATGAACACTTCATTTGCTCAGGTACATTACATTCGTTCATGCGTAATGAACCGCAACAGAGCAAGAACGTCATTTCTTACCACATATCAAAAAGGTTTTACTGAGATGAGCACCAAACTGGAACAGCTGCGCGCACTCACTACTGTTGTTGCCGATACCGGCGACATCGAAGCGATTAAGAAATACCAACCGCAAGATGCCACCACCAACCCTTCCCTGATCCTGAAAGCCGCAGAGATTGAACAGTACGCACCGCTCATCGACGATGCGATTGCTTATGCCAAAGCGCAAAGCAGCGATAAAGCACAGCAAATCGAAGACGCCGGCGACAAGCTGGCGGTCAACATCGGTAAAGAAATCCTCAATGTGGTACCGGGCCGCATCTCCACTGAAGTGGATGCACGCCTGTCATACGACACCGAAGCCAGCGTGGCCAAAGCTCGCAAGCTGATCAAAATGTACAACGATGCTGGCATCAGCAACGACCGTATCCTGATCAAACTGGCATCGACCTGGGAAGGGATCCGCGCTGCAGAAGTGCTGGAAAAAGAAGGCATCAACTGTAACCTGACTCTGCTGTTCTCGTTCGCCCAGGCCCGCGCCTGTGCTGAAGCCGGTGTGTTCCTGATCTCGCCGTTCGTCGGCCGCATCATGGACTGGTACAAAGCCAAAGAAGGCCGCGACTTCGACGCTGCTGAAGATCCGGGCGTGCTGTCAGTCACTGCTATCTACAACTACTACAAAGCCCTGGGCTACAACACGGTTGTGATGGGCGCAAGCTTCCGTAACACCGGTGAAATCCTGGAGCTGGCCGGCTGTGACCGCCTGACCATCAGCCCGCAGCTGCTGCAGGAGCTGTCTGAAGCACAAGGCGACGTGGTTCAGAAACTCTCTGCTGACGTGGCGTCTGAAGAGCGTCCGGCGCCGATGACGCACGCAGAGTTCCTGTGGGATCACAACCAGGATCCAATGGCGATTGAGAAGCTGGCGGAAGGGATCCGTAACTTCGCGATCGACCAGGGTAAGCTGGAAACCATGATCGAAGCGCGTCTGTAATCCCGTTTCAATTTGAGAGCAGCACAACGCTGCTCTCACTCGTTTTATGACCAACCTGTATTGAGTAAGAAGAATTAATTATGGATCGTAAAGTATTAGCGAATGCTATCCGTGCCCTGAGCATGGACGGTGTACAACAGGCCAACTCCGGCCACCCGGGCGCCCCGATGGGGATGGCAGACATCGCAGAAGTGTTGTGGCGTGACCACCTGAACCACAACCCGCAAAACCCGAACTGGGCTGACCGCGACCGCTTCGTGCTGTCTAACGGCCACGGCTCGATGCTGATTTACTCCCTGCTGCATCTGATCTGGCTACGAGCTGGCGATTGACGATCTGAAAAACTTCCGTCAGCTGCACTCCAAAACCCCGGGCCACCCGGAGTACGGCTACGCGCCGGGCATCGAAACCACCACAGGCCCGCTGGGCCAGGGCATCACCAATGCAGTGGGTATGGCGATTGCTGAAAAATCGCTGGCTGCACAGTTTAACCGTGACGGCCACGACATCGTGGACCACTACACCTATACGTTCCTGGGCGACGGCTGCCTGATGGAAGGGATTTCGCACGAAGCCTGCTCTCTGGCCGGTACCCTGGGTCTGGGCAAACTGATCGCCTTCTGGGATGACAACGGCATCTCGATTGACGGTCACGTGGAAGGCTGGTTCTCTGACGACACGCCAAAGCGTTTTGAAGCCTACGGCTGGCATGTCATTCCTGCGGTTGACGGCCACGATGCGGCCGCCATCAACGCGGCGATTGAAGCGGCGAAAGCCGATCCTCGTCCAACCCTGATTTGTACCAAAACCATCATTGGTTTCGGTTCACCGAACAAAGCCGGTTCGCACGACTGTCACGGTGCCCCGCTGGGTCACGACGAAATCGCCGCCGCCCGTGAATTCCTGGGCTGGCAGCACGGTCCGTTTGAAATTCCTGCCGACGTTTACGCGCAGTGGGATGCCAAAGAAGCGGGCGCAGCCAAAGAAGTCGCCTGGAATGAAAAACTGGCCGCGTATGAAGCTGCACATCCGGAACTGGCCGCAGAGTTCAAACGCCGTGTGAACGGTGAACTGCCGGCCCAGTGGGAAGCCGCCACCAGCCAGATCATCGCTGATCTGCAGGCCAACCCGGCGAACATCGCTTCCCGTAAAGCCTCTCAGAACGCACTGGAAGCTTTCGGCAAGATCCTGCCTGAATTCATGGGCGGCTCTGCAGACCTGGCACCTTCGAACCTGACCATGTGGTCTGGTTCGAAATCACTGACCGCGGATGACGCATCCGGTAACTACATCCACTACGGTGTACGTGAATTCGGCATGACGGCCATCATCAACGGTATCGCCCTGCACGGCGGTTTCGTCCCTTACGGCGCCACCTTCCTGATGTTCATGGAATATGCCCGGAACGCCATGCGTATGGCTGCGCTGATGAAAGTGCAGAACATCCAGGTTTACACCCATGACTCGATCGGTCTGGGTGAAGATGGTCCAACGCACCAGCCAGTTGAGCAAATGGCGTCTCTGCGTCTGACCCCGAACATGAGCACCTGGCGTCCGTGTGACCAGGTTGAATCTGCAGTGGCCTGGAAACTGGCCATCGAGCGTAAAGATGCGCCAACCGCGCTGATCTTCTCGCGTCAGAACCTGGCTCAGCAAGAACGTAACGAACAGCAGGTTGCAGATATCGCCAAGGGTGGCTACATCCTGAAAGACTGCGCCGGCAAGCCAGAGCTGATCCTGATTGCCACCGGCTCAGAAGTAGAGCTGGCGGTGAATGCAGCGGCCGAGCTGAGCGCCGAAGGCAAGCAGGTGCGTGTGGTGTCTATGCCATCGACCGATGCCTTCGACAAGCAAGACGCGGCATACCGTGAGTCTGTGCTGCCATCTGATGTAACTGCACGTATCGCCATCGAAGCCGGTATCGCCGATTTCTGGTACAAGTACGTAGGTTTTGACGGCCGCATCATCGGCATGACCAGCTTCGGTGAATCTGCACCGGCCGGCGAGCTGTTCAAGCTGTTCGGCTTCACCACTGAAAATGTGGTCAGCACCGCGAAAGAGCTGCTGGCGTAAGTCAGACCTTCTGAAAATACGAAACCCGACGTCATCGTCGGGTTTTTTATACCGGTGCAATACGCAAGAACAATCATTTATCTCTGATTGTGGTGCTCACGATCAAAGCCAATGTCATCCTGAAGATAGTCAGGCAGATCGTTCAGGCACCGTTCGCTGCGTTTCCGTAGGCGCCATTGTCTGTATTCAGAAAAGACGAACTTAACTGTTCTGATCACTTCATTCACCGTCGGTAATTTAGGGCTGGCCGTTGTCATACGCATTTCATCAACCTATCATCTGAAATTCATGGGCTAATCATTGACCACTGCGGTCAAACGCTCAAACGATAGATCCTGACAGTCAGTTAAGGAAAACTAATGTCATTACCCAATGAACCCCGACACCGCATGCCACCGCTGCAGGGTTTGTATTATTTTTATCAGGCGGCACATTACGGCAGTTTTAAAACCGCAGCCGGGCACCTGCATGTCACTGCAGCTGCCATCAGCCAGCAGATCCGGTTATTGGAAGACTGGCTGGGTACGCCCTTGTTTTATCGTCAGCACCGGCAAGTGGTGCTGACCCCGGAAGGACAGACGCTGTTTGAGCACAGTCAGAAAGGTTTCAAACACATTCAGAATGGCGTTTGGCTGATTCACAATGATCCGGAACCCCAGCGTTTATCCCTGTCAACCCTGCCCTCTTTTTCTGTCCATTGGCTGGTGCCCCGCATGACAGCATTTCGCTCTGAGCACCCTGACATCTCTGTGTTGATCGAATCGAAAAATGAACTGGCAGATTTTGAACAGTCTTCGTTAGATCTCTGTATCCGTTACGGTGCAGGTTGCTATCCGAATGTCACCAGCCAGTGGTTGATGGATGACGTGCTCTACCCCGTCTGCCATCCGATTTATCAGAAAGATCACCGGATTTTTACCCTTGAGGACTTACAGGGCGCTCATCTGATTGGTGACCTTTTGCCGGATATGGACTGGGAACGCTGGATGTCGATTGTTGGCGTTCAGGGCGGTTCCACCTCATTGGTTTATGATGGTGCCAGTTATGTGCTTGAAGGGGCATTGGCAGTGCAAGGCGTCGCGCTGGCGCGGCACAGCCTGGCTCACCGATTTGTCGAAGATGGCACGCTGGTACGGATTGGTAACATTGCAGTCCGGCCCGATTACAGTTATTTCCTGTGTGCGCCGGAAGGTTATTTTAAACGTGAAAAGGTCAGGTTATTCAGCGATTGGATTCGCCGGCAGGCAGAAGCATTTCAGCACACCCGGCCGGTCGATCTGATCATCAAAGAAGCATGAAGGCAGCAAACCAGTGGTAACACTGAGCGTGTTCGCTGCCTTTGTCCGCACAGTTTGCTCCCTGTTATTTTTTCAGCGCGGCCTGGAGCAGGTCAATGACCACTTCAGGTGCCGGTAACGAAGGATGGCCAACCATACGATTGAGCGACGCATCAAAATTCTCGTGCCAGACTGGCTCAACGACGTCATAACCATCTTCACGCAGTTGCTGAACATTACGCTGCACCGCTGGCTTTTTCCACATCACAGCGCCCATCACAGGCAAAAAGCACACGGGAAAATCCGCAGCCAGGATCACAGTCGTGAGCCGATTGGTCGCACCGCCCTGTGCTGCAGTCGCGAGCGTATTTGCTGTCGCCGGCATCACAAACAACACATCGTGATCGGCGACAATCCGGGACGGCTTATCCGTCGGCCAGTCCCTGGGCTGCTCACCCGCAATCACCCGATCACAATACAGTGCCATACTGGATGCCGGGATGAACGTCTCTGCTGTCGGCGTCATCAGGACGGTCAGCTCACAGTCGATCCCCCCTTTTATTGCCTGTAAGTATTTTGGCAGCAGCATGATATCCACAGAACCTGATGCACCGATCAGTATCTTTGGTTTAACGGTTTGTTGCTGTAGAACCTTTTCCATATTGAATTTCCTTATTAAGTCACCAAATTTTCCCTGGCACAGATCCATGAACCAGCCGATACAGCCGGAGCCGGAGCGCTACATCAAAAGCGTGTCGAGCACCGTCAGCATGCGGTGCGCATCGCGGCCTTGCCTGTCTTTCGGGTAACCCAAAGACACTTCAACGTGCGGTATTCCGTCTAACACACTGTGCCCATGCCGATGAAGGTGTCCGTACACAACCAGACAAACCGGAAAACGGCTTAACCAGGTCTCAACCTGCCGTGTACCACACCAGATTGAAAACTCCTGCGGTTGCACTGATTCAGTCAGGGTCTGCAGCATAGGAAAATGGTTAATCAATATCATCGGAAGCTGTGCTGAGACGGCATTCAGCCGGGCTTCTGTGTACTGAACCCGTTCATTACACCAGCTTCGGATATCCGGATAGGGATACGTTTTAAGAAAAAACTCGTCTGAGCACACCGCACCGGCCCGTCTTGCTCTCTCTAGAGCCTGTTGCGACGTGAAATCACAAGGATGACGAAACGAGTAGTCATACAGGGTGAAAATCGGGGCAATCAAAAATGATTGCCCGTTTTCAGCGGTATAAACGGGATAGTCATCCTCCGGTGTCAGAACGCCATATTGGTGGCAAATCTCGATCAGCTGGCGATATCGCATCTCACCCGGCAGTGCCATGGGCTCTTTGGGCGTGCACCAGAGCTCATGATTCCCGGGCACCCAGATGACCCGGTAAAACTGTGCAGCCACGGTTCGGATGACCCACTCGAAATCGCTCAGATCATCGGCCACATCACCGCCAAGAATCAGCCAATCCCCGCGGTCATTCGCACACATTGCCTCAACTGCACGTCGGTTTTCCGGATGAGAAACATGCAAATCGCTGACAGCCACCAACATAGTCTGTCCCCTAAAGTGTCCCCGGAGGCGCTTCTCCCCATCCCCATCTGGGCACGGTATCCCGTTTGGAAGGCTTGGCGCCCGGTTGTGAATTGGCCATGGCCCTGCGTGACCCCCACTCTATGTAGGCCGTAAACGCTGAGCGAAATTCCGGGTCACTAGGTAACTCAATTTCATCGGCACTTTGCATCATCAAAGACACCCAGCGATCTCGCTGCTCCGCCTGAATTGAACGTCCCCTGTGCTTACGGATCATATTTTTGAATCCGCCTCTGTCACTGGTGTACAGAGGTTCACCACCAAAAACTTCTTCAAACCACATCGCCACATGGACATGGTGATCTGGCGGCATATGCTGAAATAGAGGCTGAAGTAAGTCATCTTTTTCGACTTTGGCGTAAAACACTTGCAGCAAATGGCGGATCGCGTCGCGTCCTCCCATCCACTCCAGCAATGTGGGTGTTGATGAACTCATCGCTTGACCTTTTTCAGCTTTCTCAACGTTCTCAGCCATGGTTTCTGTCATCGTTTCTGTCATCGTGTTTTCACTCATGATTAGCCAAGCTCCAAGGACGCAATGCACCAAACCTTGTGCTCTTGCTCTTTCGGTGGTTCGCCGCGATACATGCGAAGGGTATGGAAGATGGATTCAAATCCATGGGTTTCGACCAGATTGATCAAAGTGCGATCTGCCTTTTCAGGGACATCCAAGGTGACTTTTTTCCCCTGTGGCACAACGGATAATGCCGCGACGAACAGAGATTCCACCAGATCGGGAGAGTTGGCGAACAACGGACCAAGCCGGTAACCGTCTTGCGACTGACGAACGCCGATAATACCCGTCACTTCCTGACCGGTTCGGCAAATGAAGCCGTAACGTTTTTCCCCGATGAACCAGTGTTTCAGTAAGGCACTGCGGTCGGTACCCGTACAGCTTTGATCGTATGCGATAAGATCGTCGATATCTGCAGCCTGTACCAATGCAATATTATCGGGGCAGTGGTAATCCTGCTGGACCTGGCCCACCATGCGCAGATTATTCCGGCCCCCTGCAAACCCCCATTTAGCATAGTTATCAACCTGGGCTGGCATGCCATCCAGTCCCATACAACGGTCCCCACCGTGGTAAAACGCAGTTTGACATACCTTCAGACCATAGCCTTGCCCACGGTAGGCCGGGGAAACCAAATAGTGCCCGAGGAAACTAAAGCTGGACGAGTAATTGACGACTGACATCGCAGCGACAGGCTCTTTACCCAAATAACCGATAAAGAAGCCCTGATCATCAACCTCAAAAAAGGCATTCGCATCACCAATGCCCATGTCCCAGCCTTCATCTTTTGCCCAGGCAATCACCGCTTGCCACTCCGCCAGATTCGCGGATTCAACACGCCAGACGCGGTTGGATGTTTCCGTTTTGTTTTTGACGATATCCATCATTTCCTCTCTAAAGCCCCATGGATTTACTGACGACTTCCAGCATGATTTCACTGGTGCCGCCATAAATTTTCTGAACCCGGCTGTTGACCCACAATTTGCCGATCGACGAGTCGCTCATATAAGCACTGCCGCCATGCAGTTGCAGACACTCATCCGCCACCTTGTTCTGCACTTCTGTTGCCCACCATTTCAGCCGGGCCGCATCTTCCAGGCTGAGTGAGCCGGTATTAAAGCGCTCAATGGCATCATTGAGATAACTGCGGGTCACTTTGATTTGGGTATCTAACTGCGCCAGCAAAAAGCGGTTGTACTGAAACGCACCGATCGGCTGACCAAACGCCTTGCGCTGTTTCACGTAAGCCAGGGTCTGTGCCATCATGATTTCAGCGCTCACCACCGCCACGGTACTGATACTTAAGCGTTCGCGTGTCATCCCTGTCATAAAGTAATAGCTGCCAAGATTTTCCCGCCCAAGCAGGTTACTTTTGGGCACAACACAGTGATCAAACGTTAAATTCGCCGTATCGCTGGCATGCCATCCCAGTTTTTTCAGAGCTTCACCCTGAGAAAAGCCGGCCATGCCTTTTTCTACCACCATCAGGCTGATTCCCTGTCCCCGTGGCCCGGCGTCAGTCTTCACCGCGACGATAAACAGATCCGCATTCACGCCATTGGTGATAAACGCTTTACGGCCATTAAGCACATAGTGATCGCCCTCTGCTGTCGCTTGCGTGCTCATCCCGGCCGAATCTGATCCTCCCCCAGGTTCTGTAATGGCAATGGCAGCTATCCGCCGGCCACTACACAAGTCCGGTAACCAGCGCTGTTTCTGCTCTTCAGAAGCAAACTGGTTGAGATAACTGGCAATGACATCGTTATGGGAAATCACGATTGGCGCTGTCATCCCCACGGCCAGCATTTCTTCCGTGAGCGCCAGCGCATAGCGGTAATCCGATTTATCTTGTCCGCCCAGCTCCTGACTGACCCCCATCCCCAGCAAGCCATGCGCGCCCATGGTCTGCCAGAAATCGCGGTCAACCAGGCCTTGCGCCTCCCATTTTTCAAGATGGGGTTTCGCGTAATGGTCGAAACACTCCCGGCAAGACAGCCGGAATTCCTTTAGCTCATCTGTGGTTGTACTCACTGAAACACACTCCAACTGTCCATACTGTTTTCTGCCGCAAGCCTGCACGAGGCTTCGCTATCCATTGCCTGCTGGATCACAGGCCAGTGCCGGTAAACCGCAAAATGATCGCCATTCACCCGAATCATGCTTGTCCGATCCGAGGTGTGCCGCTGCCATTGCTGAAGCTGCGCCTCAGTGACATGCGGATCGTCCGATGCAGCCACCAGCAGCAGGGGCTGCGAAACACGCAGATCCTTGAGTGAAGGAAACTGGCTGCGCACCAGAAAATCACTGCGCAACTGAGCCACATAGCGCCTGGCAAGCGCCGGTTCATTCAGCACCGTGTTCGGTGTTCCCTGATCCTCACGCATTTTTTGCAGCAGGGATTCATCCGACCATAAGTGCAAATCATCGATATCCTGCTCGCAGGGCGGCACCGATCCCGACACCATGCTGTACACCGGCTTGAGTCCATACTTTTTATGCATCACGTCTGTGACTGCCACACTGAGCACACCGCCGAAGCTGTGACCAAATGTCGCCCAGCACTGAATCCCCTGCTGCTGCTTTTGCTGAAAATCGCGATAGAGGGTATCTGCCAGTTTTTCAGCCAGCGTCTGCAGGCAGGTCACCTCGGATTCACGCCCCAGCGCGCCCCGTCCGGGCATTTCAACCGGATATAAAAGTGCCGTCCCCTTCTCCTGATGAAGCTGGCAGAAAGGGCGATAGACATTGGCACTGGCACCGGCATGGGGGAAGGCATACACAACCAGATTTTTATTCGCTGACATTCAGACCTCCGGTTCTCAATGCGTGCGCGATACGCTCTGCCACCATGATGGTGGTTAAATTGGTGGGCATGGAGGGAATCACAGGAAACAGTGAAGCATCGGCAACGGTCAGACCGGTGACCCCGTACACCCTGCCGTTCTGATCTGCCGCGCAATCCGGGTTGTGTTCTGGTCCCATCCGGACCGTTCCGGATGCGTGCCAGCCCGGGTTGAGCATGTTTTTGACCGCGCTGAACATCACCCGATCGCTGTTAATCATGGCCTCAGACCAGAACTGAATCCCATCCAGAAAGCAGGCAACGTCCGGGTCATGCAATGCCCGCCACATTTGCCGTACAGCCCCGACCATGCGGTGAACGTCCTGCTCGTTTTCACGTAAGGGAAGCTGTATGGCTGGCAGCACTTCGGCCTCGCGGCTGGTGATGAAAACCTGACCCCGCGCCGCAGGCTGCATCAGCATGGCAGAAGCGCCAACGATCATGGGATATTCAAGCCTGTGCCTGAATTTAGGGACGGTATGGCTCTCAACATTGTTGAGCAGGCCAATCTGGACATCGGTTTCCTCGTCTGCACCACTGCAGATGCGGGCCGCAATCTGGCGCCACGGCAGACCGCGACGACAGACACCGGCTTTGGGAAGCGCCCAGATCACCAGTGAGGCATGATCCTGCAGATGGCGGCCAACGGCTGGCCGGTCAACCCGCACAGGAATATTCAGGGCATCCAGATGTGCCGGATCACCAATCCCGGAGCGCTGTAACAAAGCAGGAGTGCCAATGGCGCCTGCCGCCAACACCACTTCACTGGCTTCAAAGCGATGGCAGCGTCCCTGATAAATGGCTTCAATGCCCGATACCGCCGTCCCGCTGAACCTGATGGTAGAAACAAGAACATCTGTCAGTACCGTTAAGTTCGGCCTGTCCTGAACCGGCGCCAGATAAGCCTGATAGGCATCCAAACGCCGGGCGTGCTGTTTGACATTGGAAGGTACCAGGCCGACACCGGGTGCTTCACCGGCATTCAGATCCTCGGTATATGGAATCCCTTGCTTCTGGCAGGCGGCAGAAAAAGCCCTATCTAACGGATGCAGGCTGTCAGCGTCAGGACGACGCAGTACCATAGGTCCCTGATCGCCGTGTAAGTCATCGCCCGGAAAATCCGTATCGGTTTCCAGACGGCGATACCAGGGCAGGACGTGTTGCCACGACCACTGCGGACATCCCATCTCGGCCCAACGCGCAAAGTCACGGGGAAAAGTCCGCAGTGCAACGGCGCCATTCACGGCGGATGATCCGCCCAGCACTTTCCCCACTCGGTAGTCGAAAGGAGGTGGAAATGTCTCCTTCTGTTGATCAGCAGACAGATGGCGAACCAGGTCACCGGCCGGGCTAAGGCTGCCTTTTAATTGCGCTTGATACGACCAGTTGTAACCTTCCAGCACCAAACGCGATGCATCAGCAAGCGGACTGTCAGCAAGGTGGGCATCTGACTCGGGTCCGGCTTCGAGCAACAACACCCGTGTGTGACTGTCCTCCGTCAGGCGGGCTGCAAGCACGCAGCCCGCAGACCCGCCACCGACAATGATGAAATCAAACTGGCTCTGAGCCAGTGGTTCTTCGGCTAGCGCACTCATCCCAGGCTGACTCCATCCAGTTGTTTCATCGATTCAATGATCTGGGCAAACTGACGGATGCTGGTGTTCATGAAAAGACCTTCGATCAGATCCTGTTCCTGAACCGCCGTGACCTTGAATTCTTCACGCAGTGTGCTCAGCAGTGCCACAGCAATCAGCGAGTCGCCGCCAACATCAAAGAACCCGGCATTCACATCCAGATCATCGTGTTGTAACAGCTCCCGCCAGAGGTTGAGTAACCGGCTTTCCGTGGCAGAAACCGGTTTGGTCTCTGTTGTCTGGGTATGCTCTTCCGGCCAGGGTGCCGGCAGTGCTTTCCGATCGATCTTGCCGTTTGCGGTGAGTGGCATGTAAGGCAAAATAACGAAGTAAGTGGGCACCATATAGGGCGGCAAGGTGCTTTGTACCTGCTCCCGGCAGCGCTGTTTCAGGGTTTCATGGTCACAATCAACGTTATCATGCAGCACCAGATAAGCCACCAGCTGTCGCTGTCCCGATTTAGGGTGAACCGGCGCATCAATCACAACATGGTTGACGGCTTGCAGACTCAGCAAAGCAAATTCCACTTCCCCCAGTTCAACCCGGTAGCCATTGATTTTGACCTGGTTATCTTCCCGGCCCAGAATCTCTATCAAGCCATTTTGGATATACCGACCCAAGTCCCCGGTTTTATACAAACGTTCACCGGTTTTCGGGTGAGTGAAAAATCGCTGCGCCGTTTTCTCCGGATCGGCCCAGTAGCCTTGAGCAACCCCGTCGCCTGCGATATACAGCTCACCGATCCCCCATTTAGGACAGTCTTCCAGCCACTCGTTGAGTACATGAAAGCGCTGGTTCGCCAGGGGCTTGCCATAGGGAATGCTGACCCAGTCTTTCTCCACATCCGCAATGGGATAGCAGATCGACCAGATGGAGCCTTCCGTTGCACCGCCCAGACTGATGACCTGCGCAGCCGGCAGTGCGTTGCGGATCGCATCCGGCAAATCCACCGGAATCCAGTCGCCGCTCATTAAAATCAGTCGCAATTTGCTGCTGGCGAGCAGATCACTGGCCCGATCCACCATGACTTTGACCGGTGCCGGAACGCTATTCCAGATTGTAATGTCGTGATGAATCAGCGTTTCACACCAGATTTTGGGATCGTTTTGAGCGTCTGCGGCCAAAAACACCAAACGACCGCCTGCACCCAAGACCCCGAAATAGTCATAAACCGATAAATCAAACCCTGCCGGCGCAATAGAAAGGACGGCATCGTCGGCGGTCACCCGAAAGCGACGATTGATGTCCTCAAGGGTATTGACGGCATTGCTGTGACTGATCATGACGCCTTTTGGCTCACCGGTTGATCCGGATGTGAAAATCACATAGGCCAGATCATCAGCGCACTGAATGGGTGACACCGTCTCTAAAGGCAATTCATCCGGCAGGATATCCAGATCTACTCTTAAAAAAGGCTGATATTCTTCAGGGTTGGTGTAAATCTCTGTGGTGGTCACGACCGCTTTGGCCTGACAGCGGTGCAGCAATTGCAACCGCCTTTGCTGCGGTAGCGCGGGATCTATTGAGACATAGGCGCCGCCAGACTGCAAAATCCCCAAAATACCAACGATCAAATCCGGTCCTTGCGGCAAAGACACCGCGATGATATCTCCGGCTTCAATATGCGCAGACTCCCGCAATTTCGCCGCAAGATGCGTAGATTTTGCGACCAGTTCACCATAAGTGAGGCGTCTGTCTCCCTGCTCTATGGCAACCGCATCCGGACGATTTTTCGCCGCATCCAGCAAGCTGTCATGCAGCAATCTGGGGCGGATATCGACAAAAGTATCATTCGCCGCATGCCGCTCTGCTCTGTCTGACTCAGGTATGCTCACCACAGCGCCGGTTTTCTGCCAGATGGTTTGTTCCGAGAGCGCTTCATCTGAAATCGCCTGGTTCAGCAGGTCCAGATAAGCGTCCATCATGTCTTGTGCCAGATTGGCCGGGAATAAGCCATCCACATAATTAAAATGAATCCCCAGACCTTGCTCTTCGAGGGTGATCTGGTTTTCCAGCCAGATCTGCGGGGTTTGATTGCTGGCATACACCTGCCTGCTGCCTGGTCCCCGCCAGTCGGGCACCCACTCCGCTAACTCAGGCGTCAATGTATTACTGAACACCACAGGCATAGCGATCGCGCGATTTTCCTGTTTGCGGCTGGTCAGCTCGCGCAGCACCTGAATACCATTAAAAGTCGCATGTAACTTTCCCTGATAAAGGGAGGTTTGCACGTCTAGCATCCGCTCTGAAAAAGTACTTTCCGCGCCACAAGATACGGGTAGCAGTTGGGGTTGGAGAAAATTTCCTACCGTTTGGTCAATCGCCTCTTCGTAAGGCCTGCGCCCCATTTGGGTCAGTGTCAGGGTGAAATCCTGGCGTTTTGACCACTGACGGATAACCTCGGTATAACACCCCAGCATTAAGGCTTCCGCTGTCAGGCCATGCTTATCAGCCGCTTGTTTTAATGACGCTAAGGTCTGCATAGGTAACAATCTGGAAAGGCGTTGAATATTGGGGTGTTCAATTTGTTGCGGGGAAATCTTGAGTGGCAGTTCAGGAGCTGGGGGAAGATGATTTATGCGTTCAAGCCAGAATTGCTGGTCGTTCTGGCCCTGCGCCTCCCCCTGAAGTATGCGCTCTGCGGCGACATAATTCAGGAAATCCGGTAACTTCACCGGTGTGGTATCTCCCTGCAGCTGATATTCACGCCAGATGTCTTTCAGCACTAACCTTACACTGATCACATCAAGAAACATGAGATCAAAATGGCAGTGCAGCCGCCATGTGTTCTCCTTTAACCGGGTGATTCGCATTTCAAATGACGGCGCCTCGTCTAGCGACAGCTGTTGCTTTTCCATGCTCTGGCGCAATGTGGTGAGATACGTGTCTTGATCTGGAGCTTCCCAGGCACGAATATCTTTTGATTTCATGCAATACAAGCTGCAAGCCGGCACAATTTTTTGCTTACCGCCCGCAACAGCCACAGCCCTGAGCATGGCATGCCGGCCAATAATCTGATTCACCGCATATTTGAAACGCTCCTCATCCAGAGCGTCGACATCCAGCTCCAGGTAGTAACTGCTGGATAATCCTCCGAGTTCCAGACCTGTGTTTCGCCCAATCAGATACGCATACTGAATGTCTGTTAATGGCTGTTCGTGTGATTCAGAAACAGTCGTCATTGGCTCAGCCAGTGGCTGATGCAAAGGTAACTGCCCACGATACAGGGCATCAAGAGATGCATCGCCCTGGCCTGTTTGGTGTAACACCTCTCCTCCGTGCTCGAACGTCAGGCGGCCGTTTATTTTAACTATCTGTTTTTTAAAGATTAGTTTGCCAACTTGATCACAGTTCATAATGGGTCATGTGTCCTTAGTTTGTCTTTCAATCATTTGCATTTAATAAAATTGTTATTATCTAAAACGCAAAAACCTACCTACCCGTTACTATGCAACAAGTAGATAGGTTACAAACTAGAAGGCGACACATTATTAGGTCAAGTGATCAATTGATTGTTTTGTATGCACCTGCGACATATATGATCAAAGGCAATATTTACAGCAACTCAAGATGTCGCTCTATAAGCACTTTGTTGCTCAACATCACAGTTAGCCCGATTGCTCACTCGCTGTTTGCACTGTCGATTGATATCGACGCCTGGTGATCAACCAGGCCAGCAAGGCTGCCGCCACATAAACACCTGCGGCTGTGGCAAACGCCAGGCTATACCCACCGACCACATCAGAGGCGATGCCTGTAATGGCCATCAAAGAAGCCAGCCCGAATGTGGGACCTAATTCCATGGAGGTATTCATCACGCCCCCTGCCAAACCGGCCTGATGCTGAGGGACATTCATGGTAGACAGCACAGCGGATCCCGAAAACATCAGGGACGTACCCAAGGTCAGAATAACAATGCCCGGCAAGAGTCCTGAGACATAGGTGACTTCCTGATGAATACCCGCCAGCAGACTTAGCCCGACAGCGCCAACCACCAAACCACCGATTGTCACTTTCAATGGCCCCAACCACCCGACAATGCGACTTGCCGCCTGATTCATGATCAGTAAGGTTAAGGTGTAGGGCACAAAGGCACCTGCCGTTTCAAGCGGCGTCCAGCCTTGTTGAATCTGGAGGAACAAGGACAACAGAAAAGTGACCAGCCCCATACTGGCGGCAGCCAGAAGAATACCCACCAGTCCCACGACACGGTTCGGCTCACCGATAAACCCTTTTGGCAGCAACGGATCACTGACACGCCGTTCAACAGCCATAAACAGGAGGACAAGGCAGAGGCCCACCAGTACAGGAACAAAAACAGCAGGGGTTGACCAACCCAGTTCACCACTGGCGATCAGACCATAGCTTCCAATAGAAATACCCAATGTGGCCAGCAAGGCACCGAGAGGATCAAGCCCAATCTTAGGTCCAGCCGCCTGGGCGTGCTCATCTTTCGGTAAGACCCATTTCACGGCCATTAATCCGATCACGGCGATAATCACAGGAACAACAAACATCCAACGCCAGGAAACCCAGGTCGTGACCACACCGGAAGCCAGAAAGCCCACGCCACCACCCAGCACGGAGACGCCTCCCCAGGTTGCCATGGCTCTCATGAAAGCGCCCGGGTCCGGAAACAGTGTGCGCAACACAGCCACAGCGGCAGGTGCTGTCAAAGCAGCGCCCACTCCCTGCAAAAAGCGCATCGCAACCATCATGTGAAAGTGAGTGGAAAAAGCCGCAACCGCCGAAGCGAGACCAAACACACACAGACCCAGTGTGAATAACTTCAATCCGCCAAATCTGTCGGTCAACCGGCCACCGAACAACAGCAATCCGCTGAAAGGCAGCCCATATGCCGTGCTGACCAGAAGCAGATCTGAAGCCTGCAGCCCGAACTCTCTTCCAATATCCGGCAGAGGGATACCAATCATCACAATGGTAAAAATCAGTGTCGCCTGCACCACAGCCAGCAGGGGGAAAGCAAGTTTAGATGCAGGCGACAGCTGAGTACCCAGTGTCACCTGTTCATCCTGTTGTTCCTCGAGAGTCATCCCGGAATCCTTATGTAAATAGCCAACTAACATTGTTTGAATTTAATAATATCATTCAATTGAATTATTGAATGATGGTTAGCATAGGATACGAATCACCTATGTGTCAACGTTAGACAGATATTCAGAGTGTCTAATCCGAGAGCCAGAAAGAAAGGTTTCACACTGATACGTATTTGTGTGAAACGCTTGCAAAAACGCTGATCTAGATTTTACTCAGAGCGCGTCGATTTTATGCCCGGCTGCTTTCCATTCTGGCACGCCATCATTTAATCGGCGGGCAGATAAGCCTTTTTCTTTCAGCGCATTCACCGCTGTGATCGATAGCGAACAATATGGGCCACGGCAATAAGCGACAATCTCCTGCTCTTTTGGCAGCTCTGACAGCCGTACTTCCAGCTCGCCGAGGGGAATATTGATCGCGCCGGGCAAGTGCCCTTGCTCGAATTCTTCTTCAGGACGCACATCCAGTAAAGTCACACTGTTTTCCTGCATTCGGACCAGTAACTCTTCCCGAGAAATGGCTTCCACATCCTGCTGATGATGCAAAGTGCCTTTCACCAGCTTTCTGATCTCAGAATGATTGAACTCGGCAAACTGACGCAATGCCATCAAGAGTTCAACAACAGGCGCGTCTGCAAGACGATAGAACACATGCTTGCCTTCACGGCGGGTCTGAACATAGCCATTTCGCTTGAGCTGCTGCAAGTGCTGGGAGGTGTTTGCCACGGTCAGATCCGCAAGTTCAGCCAACTTTTCAACGGGCTTCTCCCCTTGAGCGATATGTTCCAGCAGTATCAGCCGGTGGGCGTTTCCTAATGGCCGGGCGAGGTCAGCCAACTCAGAATAAATATGATACTGATTGTTTATTGTTGACATAGAAGATTAACTGCCCCATCATTCAATCGATTTATTGAATTATATAGCATTATCAGTGAATTGATACCGCAGTTGCCTCATTTGCTGACATTTTTATAGGTAAACACGCAACAACCTGCGATAAACAACAAGGAGAGAATCAAGATGGAACCTGATTTCATACTAAGCGCCATCGCTCTGGGTATCGGCGCCACCCTGGTCATGGACCTGTGGGCACTGTTCCTGAAAGTCTGTTTTAAGATCCCTTCTTTGAACTATGCCATGGTTGGCCGTTGGATCGGGCACTTCCCTAAAGGGCAATTCTCCCACGCCAATATTGGTAAGGCTGAACCCGTCGCAGGTGAAACTCTGCTTGGCTGGTCGGCACACTATGCGATAGGTATTTGCTTCGCCGCCGTGCTGCTGTGGGGCTGGGGACTGGAATGGGCGGCCTCTCCGACCTTACTGCCCGCGTTAATTGTGGGTGTGCTGACTGTCGTTGCACCTTTTTTCCTGATGCAACCGGGTATGGGAGCAGGCGTCGCGGCGTCAAAGACGCCACAGCCCAATACCGCCAGATTACGCAGCCTGCTGGCTCATACTTCATACGGTGTGGGGTTATATCTGACGGGAATCATATTGTCAGTTTATTGAATGCCATTTCAGGACGGGACAGACAGAGTCAGCAAAAAGCCCCCGAACCATTCGGGGGCTTCTTCAATTTGAATCAAACTGTTTCTGCGTCAGAGCTGGTTGAGATTTTACGGCAACCGAGTGACTCTGTTTGGGGCGGGATCTGTTTTAAACAGATCGGGGGGTATGCCGTGAGCTAGGGAGCACTCTCAAGCTCAAGCGTGGTGTGAAGTCGAGCCAATTCAAACCATGTGAATACGCCCCGACTGTGGGCAGGAACATTCCCAGAAGTAGTTTGATTACTTTGGCTTGGCTGAGGTACTTGGGGTGCTCCGGGCGCCAAACCTAGAATTTTTTCCGTGAATTTGTCTCTGGGATAATGGAGATTCCAAACGGATAAATCGTTTTTGGACATTTCCGAATTAAAGCCTTGATTCTTGCTGATCATATGTCGCGCTTGAGTTCGGTGCTTCTCTCATCATTGTCTGACGCGCGCCAGTTACTCTTTGCTGGCACAAACAGTAACCAGAAATGCCTTTGTTTCTCTGATGTTGGCCGGGGCGGTTGTAGGCGCTCCCGGCGCCGACAACCTAAAAATACATCCATGTATTTTTCCCCTGATCTGTGAATACATCTAAGTTTTAAAATCGATAGTAGATATTTGTTACAGGACACAATAACTGGCGAAGCTCAGCCATACGCCAAAGATCATGGCGTCGAAGTATGTGGCACCTTTCAGGACGGGTGCCAAAAACGATCTCAATGACGCCGTTGCCATTTGCACAGCTGTCATCCGTCCTTCAACGCGCTTCGTCTGGATCAAATCGGCCGATCATCGATGAAACCCGCGGGCGCAACCCCCACCGAATGCCAATCGAACAATTTGCTTAATAAGGCTGACCGGGCTTGTTCAACACCCGGATAGAAGTGTCGGCTGCGCGACACGTATCCTTATTTGTTAGGTTAATCGTATAGTTCAAATAAACCCGAGTCTTTAACAAGTATAACTGTACCCGACATATCAGTAACTTTTAGACTTACAGCATACTTGCCTCTCCCTACTTCGACAGCTGAATCCTTGATCGTTTTGTTAACAACAATAGGAAAAGACAAATCGGCAAACTCCCCACTGGTAAGAATTAGGTCTTTCTTATACTCATATCCTAAAAAGTCAACGGTAATGAGTGTTTTTAAGCTTTGATTTTTACTCAGTTTAGGGGCGTTTATGCGTGCCAATATTTGAGCTGGGTTTCCAACACGCGGTAAGTTCGGTTCAATATCCAACCCATATACATTCACTTCCAACGCTTCAGAAACCTCTTTAACTTCAATCAAGTCACTCAGTAACTGCTTATAGATTTGCACATCGGTTCGAGTTTGATTAACGTCATCTTTTACTATTTTAAGATCGTTATTGATGCTCAACTTGAAGTTTTCAATTGTCTTCGTAAGTTCCGCTTCGATTGCTGGTATTCTTTGGGTTTTGAGATCTTCAGCAATCTGAACGACATCAATTTTTTTTGCTAAATCTTCAGTGATTTTTTGGGAAGTATCCAAGACCGCAGCATCAATTTTCTCAGTGGCATTCTTAGTGATTTTCTCAATTTTACTTTCAGAGTTTGTAATCAAATTATCCAGATATGAGAACGAAGTTGAAAATGCAAACGCACCACCGCCTAATGTAATTGTCCAGATTATGCCAATCAACCAAACGGACTTATTAAACATACTATCAATGCGTTCCATATCACCTTTTTCTTTTGTCACGTATATTTACCTTAAAAATCAATTAAAACCTAACGCTTCAAACACCGGCCCAGATTTGCTGCGTCCGAGTGATTTGACTTGTTAGTTTTTGTTTAAACACAAAAGAATTTTTCATCCTCATCTAGAGACAAGATTATATTTTGGGATATCTTCTTATAAGTTTCTTCTGATATTTTATCTGATAGCATTGACAAAATCTGTTGACCCGGAATCTTGTTTGCTTCTTTTAAAATATCTTCAATCTGTTTTTTGTCAATATCCTCAATGCTGTCATGGAAAACAAAATTTGGTCGATTCAGCTTTAACTCATTAATGGCATGTATATATGCAAAATCAAAAGCAATAACTTCGGCTTTTTTCTTCCCGCCCTCAGGATTAGTTGCTGAGTTATTAATTTCTATACTGCAAGTACCACCATCCTTATCGAAATCTAAGTCTATGCTGTATTCTTCATCGTGAAGACTTTTGGTAAGAGACCTTAAATGTGTATTGAATTTTTTCTCAAACTCATAAACATTGTCAATCTCTTTGGAAATAGCCTCAAGAATCTTTTGCAATTGAGCTTCTGCTTCAGTTTGATCTGATTTTGCTTTGGACTGCTGCTCCATTAGACCTTCTAACTTTCCAAGCTCAACTTTAAGCTCACCAAGTCGTTTCAGGTTTTTAGTAACATTGTCTAAGCTTTCCTTAGACCTCATATCAGAAAAAACTTGTAACTTATCTTTCCTTATTGAACTGAGCTCTGCCTGAAGACATTCAGACTCCTCATTCAATTTAGGTAAATCAACCTTAAGAAAGTGCTTCTTTTTCTCAACGAGATTTCTATGGAACAAAATAACATCTTCAAGTTCTCGTAAGGCTCCATCAATTGCTACACCAGAGAAACTATATATAGCTTTAAGCTCGTTGATCAAATAACCATCATTGTCTTTATATAATAGTTCGATAGTATGATTGATGTTGTCTACTTTTCGCTTTATAGATAGAAGTTCTTCGGTATATCGGTCTTCTTTTACTTGTAATTCTGAAAGTCTTTCTATTGGGTTTGAATATTCTGATGAATATTCGAATGTTAAAAGGTTGTTCTCTAGCTCTTTAGCATCTTCCTTATATTTCTTGATCTCACTTTTGGGCTTTTGCTCTTTCACTAGGGCATTAATCGATGTGGAATTCCTTTTTCGCCTGTTAACCAGATTCGTTGCATCTCTTTTCTCCGTAAGTAGAGACGTATTATTGAAACCGAAAAGGTATAAAAAAAGTTCGCTATAATCTTTTGGGCCTTGTCGTTTATCGAGAAACTTAGTCGTATTCAACATTCTATGACTGTCATTTCTAATGAATTTCGGCGCTACAGCTCGAACAGAAGGTCTTCTAGTAGATATATTAAATATTTTTTCCTGAATAAATGACTCATATCCCTTTTCTTCAACAATTTCACCATTTATCCAGAATTTAGATTCGGATTCGTCATCAATACATAAATTGCGAGAAATTTGATTTATTTTGTTTGAGTAGTCAAAGAAACTGAGAGAAGCAGTTACAAAGTTGTTCTTAAAGAGTGCTTCTATTTCAAGATTTGGCTTTTTGAACTCTTCATCAATGTAGATATTGTCTATGCTTCCTAGCATTAGAAAATCAACCACTCTTGATAATGTTGATTTCCCGACGCTGTTACCTGTACGACCTGAATTTGGCTTGTTTATGATGAGGTTCAGCCAGACTCGAATTTAACAAATCTTATTACTTCTTTATTTATTTGTATTTCAAGGCTATCAAGCTTCATTTATAAAAACCTCTGTTCCGTTAAACCCAATGGCCTTAATTGAAAATAACCAATCTAATGATAGTATGATGTGATCAATCGATACTTTTAGCTCTAAAGAGCAATCAGTGAGTATCGCATCTAAGGACGGATTTTCCTCTGCCACTTTCTTTAGAATTTTTGCCCCTATGCTTACAACATTTATTTCTGGGTCACAACCACTTCTAGGAATCATACGTTGGATTCTCCATGATTATGCACTCAATAAAAGCATGAGCGACAACAACATTCACTCCCAATTCAACATGCTCTTTGTAAGTAGGAGTGTTTTTGGATTCAAATACAATATTTTTTAATCTTTGAATGATAAAGTCCAAAATGAACTCTGAATTTTCTCTGACTTTAGCTATGTCTATATCGCAAATTAGATAGTCAATTTCAACAGCGTCTAAAGCAAGATAATATAAATCGTTTAAATTTTGAAGGATTGTATCTTTCCCAAAAGTTATCAATGAGTCAATCTCGGAATAGGCTTCTTCTACTTTTGAAGAATGATCTAAGTATTGCTTTATGATATGGCTTTTAGATTTAAGATTATTGTGTTCTATCTTTACAATGGTTTCAGAAGATGGGCGTCTTCTGTTTTTCTTAAACGTAAATGGCTTATTAGCTAATGACTTTAGCAATTCATTTATAGCTGAGCTGATCTCATATTCGGGTGAATCCCCGATTATGATATTTCCAGCATTACGTTCAACTTTAACTGTTTTATTCACAAGGGATTTCCCCCTTCATTTCTTATGGTCAAGGTTGAGTCCCTTACATGTCTATTTTCATGCCGCCGGAATTGTTCTTTGTATATACATTCTTCTGGCCGTTTTGCATAACACTATCCTGACTATTATCTACTGTTGAATTGTTTGTTATTTCACCAATTTTTATTTTCAACTGTTTATTTTTCTTTGATGTAATCACAGCAAACAACGTACTTCCTACAGTACATACCCAAGCCAGCGTGACCCCAATGTCTGATTTTACAAATTCAATGAAAGTATCCATTTCTATCCTTGATGATAAATGATGATGTTGATGACAAAACTAACATTTATTAGCGTGCATGCTCGTTAGACCAGTGAAAACCCGCACAGTTAACTATCTGTATGTTAAGAACTTATCAGCTTTCTGCCAAATCCACCATCTGGAAAAATGCGCATGCGTGTTTTCCAAACCTATTATCTCAATTCGTAAATACATAAGCGATTGATAACAATGAATTATGTGAATTAGTACGTGTACAAACGCGCAAAATTTTTTCACTATTTTCCTTGATATCCGGCAATCTTAAATAATACTGTATAAAAACACAGCATTTTGAGTGGGGGTTATCATGAGTGTAAAAAGCCCATTTCTAAGCGGTCTTCAAGAAGAAATGCGTATGCGTGGTTACAGTATCAGAACGGAAAAAACCTATCTGTATTGGATCAAGGCATTCATTAACTTTCACGACAAGTGTCCACTTCCCCTTTAGCGAGACAATTCAAAACTAGAGGTTTCCAGTTGCCTCCGGTATTCAGCCGAAGGAATATGACCTAAGCTTTCGTGGGTGCGCTCTTCGTTGTAATCGCACTTCCATATCCAAGCCATATCCCGAATCTGCTCGAGTGACTCAAACAAATCGGCATTCCATAATTCGCGGAGAAATGACGGATTTTTGCATTCACAGCATCAAAAGGAATCACTCCCCCAGGGAAAAATTCATGGACGAATTTTTAGGTTGTCGGCGCCGGGAGCGCCTACAACCGACCCGGACAACACTAAAGAACAACAAGGCATTTCTGGGTACTCTTTTTGCCTCAAAAGAGTACCTGGCGCGCATCCGGAAATGGTGAGATTGCCACTAAACGTAAGCGCGACATACCCGAAAAATCCTCAGAATTACCCCAAACCACGCTATCGCCAAAGCGCTCTATCAAGACCCCTAAACATCCCGTTTCCAAGATGAGAACACGGTTTCTGAGTTGCTGTATTGAATCAACCACAGTGTGATTTCAGGCAACAAATCAGTACAACGGCTTTGTTTTGCAATGTCTTCACCGCAGACGAACGACCTGAAAGTACGCTCGTCTGGGTTAACTCAAGCTGAAAGGTTTGCCCGCTTTGCCGGGCCACAAAAAAATGCCCGGACAAGCACTGCACTGTCCTTCTAACCAACAATGGGGCAAAGCCTGTCTCACATTCCCTCCCCCAATACATGACTTGCTTGAACCTTTCAGGTTGTCGCCTGGCACGGCGTTCAAAAAAGACGTAGATTTCTATTTTAATATCATCATGTTATGTCGTCATTCCCTCGAAGGCGGAAATCCATACGACTCAGCAACCAAAGCTGGCAGCTAAGCCAGCTTAAAGCGGTTGATCATCGTCATCAGATCAGCAGAGACATGGATCAGTTCATCGCTCGCCTGTGCCATTTGATTGGACTCAGTCGCCACTGACAAGGACATGTCTTTGAGGCTGACCACATTGCAGTTGATGTCGTTCAGGGTTAGGGTCTGCTGCTCGGTTGCGGTGGCGACATGCTGGTTCATCGCCTGGATCGTCTGCACTTCAGCGTTAATATTATTGAGTGCGACGCCGGCTTCTGCTGATATTTTCGAGGCATTAGTGGCTTTTTCTGTCCCTGTTGCCATCACTTTCACCGCATTTTCTGCGCCGTGCTGCAACTGCTCGACAATTTTCTGGATCTCCAGCGTCGATTCCTGTGTGCGCTGCGACAGCGTCCGGACTTCGTCGGCAACCACGGCAAAACCGCGTCCTGCTTCGCCGGCACGGGCGGCTTCAATCGCGGCGTTCAGGGCCAGCAGGTTGGTTTGCTCAGCAATCCCGCGAATGACTTCCAGTACGGTATCCACGTTGCGGCTGTTGGTCGCCAGTTGTTCGACCACCTGACTGGCCTGCGCAATGTTGTCGGCCAGCTGATTCGCTTCTTCGACATTTCTGTCCACAATCAGCTTTCCGCTTTTGGTCCCTTTGGCCGCCGACAAGCTGGCATCGTTGGCTTCCACAGTCCGGCGGCTGACTTCCTCTACCGTCGCCAGCATCTCGTTCATGGCAGTTGCCAGTTGCTCAACATCATTTTGCTGCTGGTTCAGGTTATGGTCGACGGTATGGATCGACGATGAAACCTGATTCGCCGCAGCAGCGACCTGAGTTCCGGATGTATTGATCTGCTGCAAAATAGACTGGATCGAGGCGACAAATTGATTGAAATATCGCGACAGATCCACCAATTCCCGCGCGCCCTCTTCCTGGAGGCGCTGGGTTAAATCCCCTTCACCGCGGGACAGCGCTTTCATCGCATCGACGGTTTGTTTCAGTGGCTTGGTAATCGAGCGGATCATCAGCGCAATCAGAACAGACAGGACGACCAGCATGATACCGACATTCGTCAGGGAGATAATTTCCGCTTTTCGTACATCCGCCTGCAGCGCCTGCATATTCATGCCACTGCCGATCAGCCATTGCCACGGGCCGAATTCCAGCACATAGCTGGTTTTCGGCTCAGACGCACTGGTACTCTGACCACTGTGCCAGGCATAGTCGACAAAACCACCGCCGTTTCTGGCTTCGACATACAGCTGGCGCACAAACCGGAAGCCTTCCGCATCTTCCAGATCCATCGTATTGGTACCAATCAGAGACGCGACACCCGCCAGTTGAATCCCGTTTCGATCGTTCACAAAAATATAGTTACCCTGATCAAACCGCATGGCTGCAATGGCCGCAATGGCGTCAGACTTCGCCTGAGATTCGCTCAGAGCGCCGGTCTGACTGAGCCCGTGATAATACTCAATCACGCTGACGGCACTCTCGACCAGATTCACTACCCCGCGCTCATAATTTTCCCGCATAAATTCACGCGATTTGCTGGCATTCACAAAGGTATTCACCACTAAGCCCACAGTAAACAAAGCCAGCAGCATCCATATTCGTGCAGCAATACTTAATCCAGAAAACCAGCTTTTCATTCTGTATTCTCCTTTGCCCGTACTCACTGATTTTCCTGTGGCGCTGCCAGTCTCTGCTCTTCCGGCCAGAGAGGATGCTGCCCCTGCAGTTCGCGCATGGTGTCCTGATTCACTGCCAGCGCCTCACCGCTATGCGCAACGAAATGGTTCACGGCCTCTTCAAATGTGGCCAGTAAAATATGCGACTGGGCTTGCTGTTGCGCCATCGTTTCTTGGTCTTGCTCGTTATTCGTGGCTTGTTGCATGTGCTTATCCCTGGCCTTCTGAAATACCTGATTCATACGGTTTCCTTATTGTCATGAGGTTCAAAGCAATCAATACCAACACTGTGCAGCCTACAGCCTGAATACATCCGCAATGATCGACCGCCATTTCCCGCCCGCGTATTCAGAGACACATTCCAACCTATATTTTGAGAGTCTCCCTGTATGAATAGATGAGCATACAGTTATTGAGAAAGCCGCTGTTCTGAAATTTGATAACGCTCAAAATTCACACAAAATGTCTCTGTTGGCAGGCAATTAGGCTGGTATTTCCCAGAATGAGGTATTTTTACTAACGTCAATTTTTCGACAACGTAAGTCATTGAATGAAAAAGCCAGCCATGAGGATCCCCCTGGCTGGCTCGTGCCGCGTCACACCATGATGCGCGGCTTTTTTTATTTTTTGAGTGAGATACAGTGTGTCGTTGTTAACCGGGTACTGTTATGCGGTTGTGTTGACCCACACCTCCCCTTTCTCTACCTTCACTGGCCAGACAGGCACAGTGACGTCGGGCTGCTCCAGGCACTGACCGGTTTGCAGGCTGAAATGCTGTTTATACAGCGGCGAGGCCACACACACTTCCCCTTTGATGTCTCCCACGATGCCTCTGGCCATCACAAATGCCTGACCGATAGGGTCCCAGTTATCCAGGGCAAATACCGCCGGCTCTTGGGTTGGCAGATAAAAAAGGGCCAGTTGTCGCCCACCCACAATTGCGCCCATTCCTGAATTGGCGATCAGGGCATCCAGATCGCAGACTCGATTCCAGCTCATGCGCCCTCCTGTTCTGTATGCTTCTCTGACTCGGCCTTCGGATCGACCATCCGGACCGGAATACGCTGGCCGCGTTCACGCCGGTAATCCGGTGTCGCAGCGGCGTCACCTTCATTGACAAAACGGCGGAAGCGGGCCAGTTTTTCCGGCGTTGACAAGGTGGTTTTCCACTCACACTGATAGGTATCCACCACATGATTCATTTGTGCTTCCAGCTCGGCGTTGAGGCCCAGACTGTCGTCGACAACCACGCTGCGCAGGTAGTCCAGACCGCCTTCCAGATTTTGCAGCCACACGGAAGTACGCTGCAGCTTATCGGCCGTGCGGACATAAAACATCAGCACTCGGTCGATCATGGTCACCAGCTCATCGGTCGACAGATCCGACACCAGCAGATCCGCATGGCGCGGGCGCATCCCGCCGTTGCCGCAGACATACAGGTTCCAGCCATTTTCTGTCGCAATCACACCGATGTCTTTACTCTGGGCTTCGGCACATTCCCGGGTACAACCGGACACGGCAAACTTGAGCTTGTGCGGTGAGCGAAGCCCCTTATAACGGTTCTCCAGCATAATGGCCAGGCCCATGGAATCGTCCACGCCATAGCGGCACCAGGTGGAGCCGACACAGGATTTGACGGTTCTCAAGGACTTGCCGTAGGCATGACCGGTTTCGAATCCGGCGTCAATCAGCGCCTGCCAGATATCCGGCAACTGCTCCAGCTGAGCACCAAACAGATCGACACGCTGGCCACCGGTGATCTTGGTGTACAGGTCATATTTTTTGGCAACTTCCCCTAACACAATCAGTTTTTCCGGGGTGATCTCGCCAGCCGGTATCCGGGGCACCACAGAATAACTGCCGTCTTTTTGCATGTTTGCCAGGAAGGCATCATTGGTGTCCTGTAGCGGCTGATGCTTGGCATCCAGCACATGCTCATTCCACAGGGAGGCAAAAATCGAGGCGGCAGCGGGTTTGCAGACATCACAGCCCATCCCCTGACCATGGCGGGCAATCAGCTCGTCAAAACTGCGGATTTGCTCGACCCGAGCCAGATGAAACAGCTCCTGACGGGTATAAGCGAAGTGCTCGCAGATGTGGTGATTGACTTCCATGCCCAGCGCAGCCAGTTCTTCATCGAGAACAGATTTCACCATGGTGCTGCAGCCGCCACAGCCTGTACCGGCCTTGGTGCAGCTTTTCAATTCAGACAGATCGTGTGTGCCGGCCTGAACCGCGGCAGCAATATCACCGCGTGTTACATTGTGGCAGGAACAAATGATCGCGCTGGCGTCTTTGCTGCCCTGCAACGAGGAGCAGTCAAACAGCAACTCGGCCGGATGCGCAGGCAGCGGCATGCCATTGAGGTAGCATTGCAGCAGGGCATCATAGTCCTGATTATCACCAATCAGGATCGCCCCCAGCAGTTTGTCGCCGGTGTCATTCACCACCAGCTTCTTGTACACACCGGCGCGCATGTCCTGCAGCACCATCTCCTGACAACCTTCGCCCTGGCCCAGCGAGTTGCCGATGGCAGACACATCGACGCCCATGAGTTTCAGCTTGGTGCTCATGTCCGCCCCGCTGAACCGGCTGTCAACGCCGAGAATCTGATCGGCCGTAATGCGCGCCATGCTGTAACCCGGCGCCACCAGCCCGAAAATTCGCTGCTGCCACAGCGCACATTCACCGATGGCGTAAATATCCGGGTCGCTGGTCTGGCAGGCATCGTTGATCACAATGCCGCCGCGCTCGCCGATCTCCAGACCACACTGGCGCGCCAGCGTATCCTGCGGCCGGATACCGGCAGAAAAAACGATCACATCCACTTCCAGCGGTTCATGATCGCTGAAGTTCATTCTGTGATACGCGGTTTCACCATCGGTGATCGCCGTGGTGGCACGCTGGGTGTGAACCTGCACACCCAACTCAGACACTTTACTTTTCAGCAGCGCACTGCCTGCATCATCAATCTGTACCGGCATCAGCCGGGGCGCAAATTCCACCACATGGGTTTCCAGGCCCAGCAAGCGCAAAGCGTTTGCCGCTTCCAGCCCGAGCAGGCCACCGCCCACCACGGCACCGGTTCTGGCACCGGCACAGGCGGTTTTGATCGACGACAAATCATCCAGGGTCCGGTAGACAAAACAGTTGTCCCGATCGCTGCCCTGCACGGGCGGCACAAACGGGAATGAACCGGTTGCCAGCACCAGCTTGTCATAGGCCAGTTGGGTATCGCTGGTCAGTGTCACTCTTTGCTTGTCGCGGTCAATCGCCACCACCTGCTCACCGAGCAGCAGCTCAATGCCATTGTCCTGATACCATTGCTCACTGCTGAGCAGCAGATCCTGATGTTCGCTGCCGGAAAACAGCGATGACAGATGCACCCTGTCGTAGGCGACAAAGCGCTCTTCCCCCAGCACAATGATCTGATAGCGCTGATGGGCGTTCTTCGCCACCAGCTGTTCAATCAGGTGATGGCCGACCATGCCGTTGCCCACCACCAGTAATTTTTCTCTTTGCATCAACATAATACTCTCCTGCACATTCGCGATGTCCTGCTGCACCCGATCAGGCCACCTTCTTGTTGCTTTTCTTGTCCGGGATCGGCGCCACTTTGCGTTGTTTCTCGTAGAGGAAACGCAGCACGCTTTGCCGCAGGCGCTGGTAAACCGGATCATCGGCCAGCGCGACCCTGTCCCTTGGCCGCGGCAAATCGATATCCAGTACCTCGCCAATCGTCGCCGCCGGGCCGTTACTCATCATCACGATGCGATCTGACAGCAGCACGGCTTCGTCAACGTCATGGGTGATCATGATGACGGTGTTATTGAGCTCGGCCTGAATCGCCATCAGGGCATCCTGCAGATGCGCACGCGTCAGGGCATCCAGCGCGCCGAAGGGCTCGTCCATCAGCAGAACCTTGGGCTGCATGGCCAGCGCTCTGGCAATGCCGACCCGTTGTTTCATCCCGCCGGAGATCTCATCCGGCCGCTTGTCGTGAGCGTGATCCATCTGCACCAGTTGCAGGTAGTGCATCACCTCATCGCGAATCGCCGCCGAGGCTTTGCCTTTACCAACCTGTTTCACCGCCAATTCAACGTTCTGGTACACCGTCAGCCAGGGCAGCAAGGCATGGTTCTGAAACACCACCGCCCGCTCAGGGCCCGGCCCGTCAATTTCACGGCCTTCCAGGATCACCCCGCCGTCCGTGGCATCCAGCAAGCCCGCCACCAGATTGAGCACAGTGGATTTACCGCAACCAGAGTGACCAATCAGAGATATGAACTCTCCTTTATTGATGGTGAAGTTGACGTCTTTCAGCGCTACAAACTCGCCGCCTGGTGTCGGAAACCGCATTCCCAGATAACTGAGCAATAAATATTCGCGTGACATGGTTCTCTCCTTGTCTTCAGCTGGCTCAGCGCAGGCTCAGCTGTTTATTCCATGAAAAATGTCGTTGCAGACTGAGCATGCCGCGGTCGAGCAGCAGACCAATCAAGCCGATGGTCACCACGGCCACCATGATTCTGCCCAGCGATGCTGAGCTGCCGTTTTGAAACTCATCCCAGACGAACTTGCCCAGCCCCGGGTTTTGCGCCAGCATTTCAGCGGCGATCAACACCATCCATGCCACCCCCAGCGACAAGCGCAGACCGGTGAAAATCATGGGCACGGCAGACGGCAGCACTATGGTTCTGACATGCTGCCAGCGCGACAGCTTGAGTACCCGGCTGACGTTGAGCAGATCGTTATCGACCGCGGTGACGCCCACAGCCGTATTGATCAAGGTCGGCCACAGGCTGCACATCGCAACGGTAAACAGCGAATTGAGAAAAGACTTGGACACCAGTGGATCGTCGCTGACATAGAGCGCACTCACCACCATAGTGACGATGGGCAACCAGGCCAGCGGTGACACCGGTTTTAACAGCTGAATCACAGGGTTAAAGGCTGCGTACAGACTCTTGTTCAGCCCCAGCACGATTCCGGCCGGAATGGCTAAGGCAGAAGCCAGCAAGAAACCGGCGGCCACAGTCAGCAAGCTGGTGCCAATCTGATCAAAGAACGTCGGTTTGCCTGTGTACTCCCGGGTTTTCACCTCCGCTTGCGGATTTTGCGCCAGCTTGGCGGCATTGCGCTGTTGCTGACGCTCGTAGAACGCGGCTTCGCGGCTGCGTTCACGCTGATGTTCGTCCACCAGACCGGTGAATTGCTGCCAGGTTTGCGCCGGGCCGGGTAAGGTGCCCAGCGAGGTATTGACCTGACTGGCCGCCAGATGCCAGATCACCAGAAAAACCAGCAGTCCCAGCGCAGGCAAAGCCAGTGCGCGGCTGAAATGCATCACGTGGGCAGGTTTTGGGATCGCCGGTAATGTGAGAATCGATGCCATGAGCGGTACTCCTTAAAGTGTGTCGTCGCCTTTCAGACCAATCGCGAACTTGTTGAGGTAGGCATTGGGCTGTTGGCCATCAAAAGTGATCTGATCAATAAAACCTTGCTGCGGCGGACGGAAACCGTCTTCTTTGTCACAGTCAGGAAAATCGGCCGCAGTCAGCTTGCCTTCTTCGATTAAGGCTTCAGCGGCCTGACGGTAGATGTCCGGCCGGTAGACTTGTCTGGCGATCGACATATACCAGTCATCGGATTTCGCCTCCGGGATCTGCCCCCAGCGGCGCATCTGGGTCAGGGTCCAGACGGCATCGCTGTAATACGGATAGGTGGCGTGGTAGCGGAAGAACACATTGAAATCCGGCGCCGGGCGGATATCGCCTTTCTCATATTCAAAGGTGCCCGTCATGCTGTTGGCAATCACCCTGGCATCTGCCCCCACATACTGGCTGCGGGCAAGTAAGGCCACCGCTTCCTGCCGGTTGGCATTGTTTTTTTCGTCCAGCCAGTGCGCGGCGCGGATCAGGGCTTTCACCACACGAATATGGGTATTGGGATAGGCATCAGCCCAGGCTTTGCTGACCCCGAACACTTTCTCCGGGTTATTCCGCCAGATGTCGTAATCGGTAATCACAGGCACGCCGATGCCTTTGGATACGGCCTGCTGATTCCAGGGTTCGCCGACGCTGTACCCCTGAATGGTCGCAGCCTCCAGCGTCGCCGGCATTTGCGGCGGCGGGGTAACGCTCAGCAATACATCCGCCTGACGCTGGCCGCTGTTGTCGCCGTGCGCCGGGTCGTAATATCCCGGATGGATTCCCCCGGCGGCTAGCCAGTAACGCAGCTCATAGTTGTGTGTGGAGACGGGAAACACCATGCCCATGTTGAACGGCTTGCCTTGCGCCTGATATGAGGCAATCACAGGCTTGAGCACGCTGGCACTGATTGGGTGCCGGGGTTTGCCGTCGTCCGTTTTCGCCAGGTTCGGCTTGATCGCGTCCCAAACGTTATTGGCCACCGTGATGGCATTGCCGTTGAGATCCATGCTGAACGCCGTGATCACTTCGGCTTTAGTACCTATGCCGATGGTGGCGCCAATCGGCTGCCCGGCCAGCATGTGGGCGCCGTCCAGTTCGCCGTCAATCACCCGGTCCAGCAGCACTTTCCAGTTCGCCTGGGCTTCCAGTGACACGTACAGGCCTTCGTCTTCAAAAAAGAAGTTTTCATACGCCACGGCCAGCGGGGCCATATCGGTCAGCTTGATAAAGCCGAACTTCAGCTCATCTTTTTCCGGCGGGCCTATCTGGGCCTGTGCCGGCAGCGATATCAGGCTGGCACTGGCCATGCCGGCTATCATCCATCGATTGATCGATTCCATATCCAAACCTCTTCCATAGATAAAAAATAAAACGTGAAAAACAAAAAACGCCGCCCTCCCCGGAAGGAGCAGCGACGTTGCTGTCTTGATCAATTTTTCAGTAGCGCGTGATGTGAGCGCCGAATCACATACGGTTCAGGCTCAGCAGCAGGTTTTTCGCAATCTGGCCCAAACTCTGGCTGTTGTGCATGGCGGCCTCACGCAGCAGGCGATAAGCCTGTGCCTCATCCAGCCCCTGATGCTTCATCAGCAGTCCTTTGGCCTGTTCCACCAGCCGCCTGTCCTCAAGACGGCGATTCAGCGTCGCCAGCGCATTTTCCATCTGACGTTGGTTGTCCCTGACCTGGCATGCCCTTTCGACCCAGACACTCAGCGCCGTTGCTGAGTCCGCCGGTAAAAGCACATAGCCGTTTGGTGCGGGGAGCCGGTCAATATCCTGATGCTCAAGCTGCCGGAGCAGGACCACCAGCGACCACCGTTGGCCGTCCGCATGGTCTACCAGCATTCTCAGCTCGGCATCGGCTCTGGCCCAGCTGATCACCAGTGCACTGTCCTGCGTCTGTGCCGTCAGTGCCGCAAGCTGGCTGAAACGACAACCGATCACATTGTCATATCTGGCTGCCAGTTCGCCGGTCAGCTTTGCCTGTTCCCGGGTGCAGTCGCTGCAAACCAGTATCTGACGGGTGTCTTTATGGTCAGTGGCGACTTGCTTTCGATCTGACTTTTCTGGCTTTGCCATTGGTCTGTCTTCCCTGTACACAATGGTTCAACACGCATTCATCCATAAAGAAGCAAGCCATCAGCCACTTAGTCAAAATCAGCCGTAAAATACCTCTTTAGAGTTAGTCTCGGTGACATCATTGCAGTTAAGTGCTTGATTCAGGGTGGCACGCAGTGCAACCACATCGCCGATGATGAGTAATGCCGGTGACTGTCCTTTTAATTCCTGCCCCAGTTTGGTGAGCTTGCCCAATGACGACACATGGACTTTCTCCTCCGGCGTGCAGCCTTTCACCACCACAGCCAGCGGGGTGTCTTTACTCAGGCCGCCCAGGGTCAGGCCGCTCTGGATCTCTCTGGCCTGCTCAAGCCCCATATAAAAGACAATGGTCTGCCCCGAGCCAATCAGTTGCGCCCAGGCAGGTAACGCACCGGACACCACATGGCCGGTGACCAGGGTGACGGAACGGGACAGTTCTCTGTGCGTCAGCGGTATCGAGGTGGATGCCGCGCAGCCAATGGCCGCGGTAATGCCGGGCACGAAATCAAACGGGATCGCCGCTGCCGCCAGCGCCAGTCCTTCTTCCCCGCCACGGCCGAAGATCAGCGGGTCACCGCCTTTCAGGCGCACCACATAGCGGCCCTGTCTGGCCTGCTCGATCAGGACCTGGTTAATGGCTTCCTGCTTCATACTGGGCTGACCGCAGCGTTTCCCCACATAGATACGCTCAGCATCCGGGTTCGCCATCGCCAGAATCGCGTCACTGACCAGGCGGTCATACACCAGCACTTCGGCCTGCTCAATTGCCTTGAGGGCTTTTAAGGTCAGCAGTTCAGGATCGCCTGGTCCTGCGCCCACCAGACTGACGGAAGGACGACGCGGCATTGACTGAATCCGGGTCACGGTTGCTGTGCTGTGTGTCGATGTCATTGGTTTTGCTGTACTCATCCCTGTTCTCCTTCCGTCACTACTTCTTCCGTGTTCACTTGCGTCTGTCTGAGCAGCGCCTTCACTTCACCCAGGCAAGACCCGCAGTTTGAACCGCATTTGAGTTGCGCCTGCAATCCCGCCAAGCTGGTCAGTCCATTGCGCTCAATGGCTTGGACAATCTGTCTGTCCGTGACCCTGAAGCAGCTGCACACCAGTTTTGACGGTGCCTGTCCCTGCATCGCCAGTGCCAGAAAAGCACTGACTGAAAATGCCTTGTCAAACAATGCGGTATAGGGCTGGGGATCAGCGCGAAGTGGCTGCTCGCTCACCAGACACATGGCGGTTAACCGGCTGTCGGCTGTCATCAGTGCCGTCCAGCCGCCGGTGGCTGTACTGTCAATCACCAATGCCTGCGGTGTGATGCCGTACAGGTGGGATTTAGACAGCGGCGCGCGGCAGGCAAAGCGCCAGAGATGGACCTTGTCTCCGGTCTGGAAACTGAGGAAATCGGTCTCAAACGGCGGTGGCTGCATGCCCATCCAGATCCCGTAGCTGGCCGCCCGGGCCGGTGACAGCGTCACAGCAGCCGATTTGAACGCGGGCTGGCCCGATACAGGATCCACCTCAGGCGCTACCATCTGATTGACCCGGCTGGCAAAGCCAAATGCCCCGGCCCAGTGCATCGACATATAGAGCTGGTTTGACGACAGGCCATCATCAAACGCCAGCTTGGCCAGCATACTGTTGCCGTCATAACCCAGTGACACCAGCTGCCCGTCACTGAGCTGATATTGTCTGGCCGCCAGCGGATGGATATAAACCGTCGGCTCGGTTTCACTTTCGGCCAGTCTGGCAATATGCCCGGTGCGCGTCATGGTGTGCCATTGATCGCGCTGGCGTCCGGTATTGAGCCACCAGACGCCGGGCCGGGCCGCCTGTTCGCGATGACGAACCGTGATCAGATTGGCGCGGCCGCTGGCGGTCGGGAACAGCCCGTCGCTGAACAGGTGTGACTCCCTGCCCAGCGGCCAGCGTTGCGGCTGCCAGTGGGCATAGTCGGCATCTGTCATTGACGCTAACGAAGAAATATCAAACAGATAGGGTGAATCCCGGTTAATTCGGCTCAGGGCAGCGTGTTCGCGATATACGTCCGCCACAGTGGTGAAATCAAACCCGCTGAACCCCATTTTCTTCGCCACTTCACAGATCGCCCACCAGTCTGCTTTGGCCTCGCCGGGAGGAGACAAAAACGCCCGCTGACGGGAGATCATCCGTTCAGAGTTGGTCACCATGCCGTCTTTCTCGCCCCAGCCGGCCGCCGGCAGCAACACATCGGCAAATGCCGCCGTATCTGCCTCCGGCGAGATATCCGACACGACCACACACTCACAACGCGACAAGGCTTCTGCCACTTTGCAACTGTCAGGCAAAGACACCACAGGGTTGGTCGCGATGATCCAGACAAACTTGATCTTGCCCTGGTGAATCGCCTCAAACAGCTCGACCGCTTTGAGACCGGGTTGCGTGGCCATCTTCGGCGCCTGCCAGAAATCGCCGACCGCTGAAACGGATTGCGGATCAAAGCCTCTGTGAACCGCCAGCTGGTTTGCCAGCCCGCCAACTTCGCGACCACCCATGGCGTTGGGCTGCCCGGTCAGCGAAAATGGCCCGGCCCCCGGCTTACCGATTCGTCCGGTAGCCAGGTGAGCGTTCATGATCGCGTTGGCTTTATCTGTGCCGTTGGTCGACTGGTTAATCCCCTGACAAAACAGGGTCAGGGTGTTCGGGGAGTCTTTGAACATCGCATAAAAAGCATGGAGCTGCTCCCGGCTCAGCCCCAGCGATTCCGCGCAGCGAGCCAGACGGTATAGGTCGCGGCTGATTTCCGCTTTCAGTGAGTCAAAGCCCTCACAGTGCCTCGCGATAAACTCGTCATTCAACGCATGGTGATCGGACAGATAACGCAGCAGGCCGTTGAACAACAACACATCGCCGTCGTTCGCAATCGGCAGATGAAGATCGGCCTGCGCCGCCGTTGTCGTCCGTCTGGGGTCAATCACAACCAGACGCAGCTCCGGGTTCGCTTCACGGGCCTGCTGAATACGGCGAAACAGCACCGGGTGCGTCCAGGCGGTATTGGCACCGACGATGACGATGAGTTCCGCTTGTGCAATATCGTCATAATGAACCGGGACCAGATCTTCACCGAACGCCCGGTTATGCGCCGCGACCGCCGAGGACATACAGAGCCGTGAGTTGGTATCGATATTGGCCGTACCGATGAAGCCTTTCATCAGCTTGTTGGCGACATAATAATCTTCTGTCAGCAACTGGCCGGAGACATACATGGCCACACTGTCCGGGCCGTATTTGGCCACAGTCTCTTTCAACTTCTGTGCGATAGCGTCGGTGGCAGCAGACCAGCTGACCTCCTTGTTCCCCAGGCGCGGATACAGCAGACGATTGGGGATGTTCAGGCTTTCTTTCAGCGCGGATCCTTTCACGCAAAGTGCCCCGTGATTGGCCGGGTGAGAGACATCACCGACGATTTCAGGCTGCTTGGCCAGGCTGCCGGACTGAAATTTACCTTTCACCGCCACACCACAGCCGACACCACAATAGGGACAGGCTGACTTCACGGCTTCACCTTGCTTACATGCTGCAACCTGACCGGCTGTGTTGCTCATATTCTTCTCCTTCGCGTCCCGCTTAGCGGCGGTTTCAGGCATAAAAAAAGCCACGTCCCCGGGAGAGGACGTGGCTGCAATGCCTAAAACCAAAGTATCAAGTGTTGAATGTCGTGTACCCTAGTTGTTCTGCATCTTGTGTGCCAGTATTTACCAAACAGTTAAAATCCTTTTATTTCAGTGCATTACAGAGAGCAACAGTGACAGCGGATGCCTTGGAGCCAATGAAGACAGCCAAACTTAGTGCACCGCTGCACCGAGTTGGGGATCGTCTTAGCCGAGCCGCGCCTGTCGCTGCCTGAACCACACCGGGCCGAACGTGTTCAGCAGGGTCGCCAGAGCAATCAGGCTGACCCCCACGACTTTGTTCCATGCCAAAGTCTGCTCAAAGAAGCTGATCTGCCAGATGAACGCAAACAGCAGGTTGGTCAGAATCAACGGTGCCAGACTGGAACCGGATTCCACCAGACGGTAGGCTTTAACCCGAAAGACCTGGGTATTGATGATGCAAACGGCCAGCAACAGCAGTGAGGGTAACAGCAGTGACTGCAGATCGGTTATCTGCTGCCAGCTGGCTGCCAGCATGTCCGTGCTGTGGGTAAAGAGGACCAGAGGCAGCAACATCAGGCTGGCAAGCGTAAAGCACCAGGCATTGAGACCAAACGCCGACATGCTGCCTTTACTCACCCGGTACAGACTGACCTGAGATCCGGCATTGAACACCCCTGCCGCTACCCCGACGATCAGCTCCGGCCGCAGGGAAAAACCGCCGGCATTACCCGCCATCAGCACCACCCCTAAAAAGGTGATCGTCAGATTCATGACCGTCATCGGCGGAATCCGGGTCTGAAATAACAGTTTTTCTAACACAGGAATGAACAGCGGCCCGGTACTGAACAGCACCACAGTTTCCACCAGGCTCAAGTGGCTCAGTGAAAACAGAAAACACAGTTGCGCGGCGGCGACACAAAAGGCCCGGACTCCCAGTGACTGCCAGAGCTTTTTACTGTCAGGTACGGCCCACTTCGTCAGGGACATCAGCCACATCAGTAACACGGCCGGCAATGAAAATCGGAGGAAACTGAGCATTTCGACGCTGATCTGCTCACTGAGCAGTTTGGACACCAAGCCGTTCACCGACAAACTGAAGGTGGAGGCCAACATGAAAAAAAGGGGGCGTAAATCTGTGGTCATTCAGTACTCCTTAGCTGGTGAGGAGTCTAACGGGGTTACAAATGATAAAAAAGCGAATAATATTAACCAAAACTGTTAGAAAAACTTACAGATGAGAAAGCTCGTTCCTCTGAAATCACTTTATGCATTTGTGGCTGTTGCTGAGACAGGCAGCATGACTGACGCCGCAGAAGTCCTGCATGTCAGTCATTCGGCTGTCAGTCAGGCAATCAAGTCGCTGGAAAGCCAGCTGGGCCTGCCTTTGTTCCAGCGCGTCGGCCGCCGGGTGGAGCTGAACCGAAATGGCCGCAAATATTACCGGCAGGTGGCCCCGGCGCTCGAACAGATCGTGTCAGCCGGTGAAGCCTTACAGCAGCAGAACCCGCACCGGCTGACACTGAACATGGTGAACTCGCTGGCCCTGCACTGGTGGATTCCCAGAGTACCGGATTTTCAGGCGATAGCGCCTCAGATTGATATTCGTATTTCAACCCTGACCCATGTGTTTGATCTCGACAAAGAAGGGGTCGACGTCGCTTTGATCCACGGTCGTTCGGATGACTGGCAAGGCTATCATTGCGAAAAGCTCGGTGACGACCAGTTGATTCTGGTTTGTGCGCCGTCACTCATTGACACGGACAGGTCCCTCTCCGCAGAGGCTTTATTATCTGCCCATCACCCCATTTTTGTCACCAACCCAAGACGTGAGAACGACTGGCAAACCTGGTGCCAGGCCAATCAGCTGCCGGTGCCGGCGCAGCGCCACAACCTTTGTTTTACTGCGTCCATCCAGGCGGTACAGGCCACGCTGAGAGGATTGGGTATTCTGGTCACCCATCGCCTGTTTGTCAGGGATGAAATCCGGCAGGGACTGCTGACGGAGATCGGCCCGTCGGTCCGCAATCCCTATCAGTCCTACTATTTTGTCTGCCAGAAAGAGAAGCTTGTTCAGGAAAGTGTCCTGACGCTGCGGGCCTGGCTGCATCATGAATTCCGACTGGCCAGTGCATAACCGGTGGATTTACATTGCTGTCTGTTGCATGAAATACGCCGAAAATCTGCAGATCAGCTTGTCAGGTTTCTTTACATACGATGCAATCCGATAGTGAAATAATAAAGCAAAAACAACAATTTAAAATCATGGCATCAAAGTTGCTCCTATCTCTGTGACCGATTGAGTAGTACGTGAGGAGTAGTCGTTATGTTGTTTTCCATGAAAAAAGCGTTCATTCCGGTTGCTTTGGCAGCCACACTGGGCACCAGTCTGCCAGCCAATGCAGACGTGCTTGAACTGGCATTGCTGATTGACGGCTCAGGCAGTATCGGAGCCACTGACTTCGCCAACCAAATCAGTGCTTACACCAATATTCTGAGTGCATCAGGTTTCTACAACAGTTTTATTGACCCAAGCCCCTATGATGAGGTGTACCTCAGTGCCTGGACTTTCTCAGACACAGCCAGCCAGATCGTCGGGTGGACATTACTTGACAGCGATTCAGCAGCGTCCAGTTTTGCGAGTATCCTGTCTGGCGCTTCGTACGCTGGTGGATCAACCAATACACAAGATGCGATTGAAGATGCGATGGCGGCCTTCTCTCTCGGGATGCAGGACTATAAGTTCGTGATTGATATTTCAACCGATGGTGTTCCTACCTCAGACAACAGCCCGGGCGATCCGGATGATAATGCACTCGCCGCAGCCAATGCCGCACGCGATGCAGGCGCGACCATTAACGCGATTGGTGTCGGCGGCGTTGACCAGACATTCCTTGAAGCGTTAGTGGGCATTAACCCCGCAGACACACCGCTGGGTTTCTATCTGGAAGCCAGCAACTTTGGCCAGGACTTTGAAGATACCCTGGTGCAAAAATTTGGCCGGGAAATCACCAATGTCCCTGAACCTGCCTCTGTCGCCTTCCTGGGGCTTGGTGTGCTGGGTTTGGGTATGATGCGACGCCGCCAGCGTAAATAAAAAGTCTGCTCAGCACGACTCATTTACAAGCCGCTCGTGAGAGCGGCTTGTGCATATAAAATCACCGTTATTCTTCTTCCTCTAACTGCAAGTAATCGGAAAACAGAAAATTGCCTAACAGCATGGACTGATTTTCAGCGCCATCGAAATAGTCCAGATAAAAACGCACCAGCAAATATCCGGGCGAATTCTCCTGGCCGAGTTCTAAAATATTGAGGGGGATTTCCAGCGCTTTGTCCTGCTTCGACTGAAGGACGACAGGCTCGGCCAGGGTCACCGTCTCATCACGCTCCGGTCCCAGGCTCATCCCCTGTGCAGGAACCGTAAGCCTTGGCGGAACCTTCTCGCCGGGATACCCGGTCTGGGCCGGGGCCGTGACGACAAATACCCGCTCACTGCGCACCGTATTGAGGGTGGCCTCTCTTGCTCCGCTGTTGGTAAAGCTGAAACGCAGCGTAGGCTGCAACCCGGCATTCACCTCATCTTCGATATAGGCCACGGGTTGTGGCAACTCACTCAAAGGGAGATTAGATAACTTTCCTTGCTCATCGTACCGATAGTAATGCGGCACACCGTCATCATGTGTATAAATATCCAGCCGTGACAGCAAGCTGCCTTTAGCATCCGGATCGCGTTTGATATGGTAGATATACAGCGCATTCTGGCGCGCATTCGCCTGCAGCAGCCCTTCCACCTTTAACTGCGAAGGGGAGGCAAACTGCTTCATCTGATCCGTGTGCTGAAGATAACCGGGATCTCCGCATAACAACCAGGGCGGCATGATGGCTGACCAGCGCTGGCACTCACCAGGCATAGGATCTTGTTCAGTTGCCGCGTCTCGCTCAGCAATCAGGGCGTTATACTCTTTCTGACTCATGATGATCAGCTCAGGCAAAAGGAACACCGACTTGTCACCCGAAAACGGCGCCAGTGTAATCCCGGAGAGATGCAGCTCAGCCGGGCGGGTATGATAGGTGTAGAAATTGAGTACCACAGCCCCCAGGATCATGGCGAGCAACAGCGGCAGGATAAACCTTAACAACAGATTTTTTTGGTCATGGCGGCAACTCAGCAATCAGCACCAGGAGATTGTGCTAAGTATAGCCCTCATGCGGGTACTATCCTTTGCCGTTCTCGTCGTTATGCTCGCTGAACCAGTGCTGCAGCCGATTCAACGCAATAAATAACACCTTGTTTCTTCAGGTGCATATCACAAAATAACACCATAAAAGGTAAAACCCGCATTCAATTATGAGCAGAAGGGCATACTCAGTCGCTCATTTACCCTATATTAGAGCACTCAAATGCACCTTTCTGTTCCTGTCCTGTATCATCACCCGTCAGGAACTTCATCAGGTGGCAACAGTCGAATGCTTCTGTGCGACTGAATGACAGATTTATTTTCTCTTAATCTAAGGATGCTGACTATGTGGCAACTTTCCGATCTGGCTCCCCTGCTGTCTGACCATGACGGCTGGGCGGTCGATATTCAGGGTCAGGCGTTACTGATCCGTAACGAAGACAACATTGAAGCTTTTCTGGCGGTCTCAGGTGAGCAGATTCTGGTTGAAGTCTTATTATTTGACGCAGGACAGGTGAAAGACACCGATGCACTGAACCGTGAAATACTGCGCACCCATAAAATGTTCCCGCTCTCGACCATAGGGATCAATGCGATCAACGGCACTGACTACTATGTTGCCTTTGGTTCTCTGTCTTCCCAGTCAAAAGCAGAAAGCGTCGTGATTGAAGTCGCCACGCTTTTCCGTAATGTTGAAGCCTTTATTGATTTGTACCAGGACTTCCTCAAGGAGCAAACGGCATGAGTGTCTGGAAAAAACTATTCACCGCAATGAAAGGCGGTGCCAACGAAGCTGCAGAAGCCGTGGCAGACAGCCAGGCACTGCGCATTCTCGATCAGGAAATCCGTGAAGCCAAAGCGGAGCTGCGCCGCTCTGATGAAGCGCTGGTTGGCATCGTCGCCAAACGGAAACTGTCTGAGCAAAAAGTGGAAAGCTTTAATCTGGGGATCACCGAATACGAAGCCTATGCCCGGAACGCGATGGAAAAAGGCCAGCAGGACTTAGCACTGGAGTGTGCGCAGAAAGTCGCTACCCTGCGCAATGAGCAGCAGGCAGAACAGAGCTATCTGGATCAGTTCACGCAATCAGAGCAGACGCTGAGAACCAATATCGCTCAGGCCAAAGACAAGCTTCGTCAGTTAGAGCAGCAAGTGGATGTGGTGAAAGCCAATGAAGCGGTGCAAAAGGCGCAGTCTGCAGTGTCATCCGGTCATGTTGGTGCCAATGCCAAAATGCATACCGCGGCCTCGTCGCTGGAGCGTATCAAGCAGCGCCAGGCGGAAAAAGCCGCTCAGCTGGAAGCTTCTGCGGAAATGGCCGCCGAGCAATCTGGCAGTGCATTAGACAAGAAACTGGCCGACGCCGGCATTAAGAGCGGCGGCAAAGCCTCTGCCGAAGATGAGCTGGCACGCATTCTTGGTCGACAATAAGCGGTAATTCCGGGGGCTGAGGTCATTTCTGTGGCTGATCAGCCCTTCGGATTGAGGAGAAATGCATGTCTATCTGGTTGTTGGTCCGCCGTTGGGCCCATCAACAGTTCAATCAACTCAATGGCCGAAATCTGCTCATCACGCTGCTGTGCTATGTCGGCCTGTCCTGGCTGCTTCTTGAACTTGCCGGTGAGCAGGCGCTTACACACTCAATCACTCACTTTTTCTACTATCTGGTCGTGACGGCATCAACTGTCGGCTACGGTGATTATTCGCCGGAAACACTAGCCGGAAAGTGGGTGGTCGCCCTGTTCGTTATTCCGGGCGGTCTGGGTCTGTTTGCCATCGGGATTGGCCGCCTGGCGACGCACTTTATTGGCTATTGGAAAAGTGGCTTGCTCGGAAAACGGAGAATTAACGTGGAGAACCATATTCTGGTACTCGGCTGGAATCACCAGCGTACTTTGCACCTGATTAAAATGCTGCAGCACGAAGAACGACAGCGTCGTCACATTGTGCTGTGCGTGCGCCCTGAAATGGAAAACCCGCTACCGGGTGAAATTGACTTTGTGCGTGTGGTCAGCTTTACCGATACCACTGACATGGACAAAGCCGGTGTCAGCACAGCAAGCTGTATCATCATCGATAACGAACAGGACGATGTGACATTGGCCGCGGCACTGTACTGCTCAAGCCGCAACCCCGATGCGCATTTGCTCGCCTACTTCACGGATGAAGGACTGAGCGACTTGCTGAAATCACATTGTCCCAAAGCCGAATGTATTCCGTCCGTGGCCGTTGAAATGCTGGCCAAAGCCGCCGTTGATCCGGGTTCCAGCGAACTTCACCATGAACTGCTGAGTACCCACCATGGCATGACCCAGTATGCGGTACGCTTTCCTGAAACCGCTTCGCCGACCCAGATCAGCCGCCTGTTTACCTTGTTCAAAGAGGAGCACGAGGCGACTCTGATCGCGATTGATCGCGGGCAGGGTGTGGAATTGAACCCGCCGCTGGAGCTGGACGTCCTGCCCGGTGCCAACCTGTTCTATATCGCCGATGAACGTGTCCATGATTTCAACTGGCCGTCTTAAACCGGCAAGGAGTAGCTATGTTCGACTGGTTAAAAAAACGCAAACAACCTGACACCACTGAGCCGGCAGCCCCCGAGATCATCGGTCTTCGCTTAGGCGGAGCCTTTGAACTGGATGATTTAAAACTGCGTCTTACCGAACCGTCTCTGATGATTGAAGGGGCAGCGCGCACCCAGCTCATCCAGGCGGTCGGAGAAGTCTGGCTGGACGAACAAACCCGCCTGATACGCTATTACACCGATGACGAGGGTTTTGTGCAGGTGCTGGCCCACGGTGCCGGTGACGCCGATGTCAGCGAAGTAAAACTGTTTTACTTCTATGACAGCAAACCGGTTGATACGGACAGTGAATGGCAACATTTACTGGACAAAGGCATCGTCAAAGGCCAGTGGCAACTGGAAGACTTCACTTATCAACAAGTGTGGGAAAACAGTCGCCCTGTTGCGATGACAGAAAAAACCTGGCTGCAGAACGGGACGACCAGCGCGACCGATCAGTTTGTCATGTTATATGAGAGAAACGCAGAAGCCGACATGAAAGAAGTGGTTCTGGTGTCTGCAGAAGAGAAAATATTCAACAACAGAGCTGAGCGCAGCCTGGTGTTGAGCACAGGATTTGACCTCAGCCCGACAGATTTTAAACTGATTGGCTGAGTCAGATCATCACGACTAAACATTGATAATTTCAGGGATTTCCATGGATCTTTTGACACAATCACTCGCCGGGCTAGGCTCCTTTGTTGTTTATTTTGCGATTTCAATCGTGTTTTTAATGCTGTTCAAGTTCATCTTTGTCCGCATTACTCCCTACGATGAATGGAAACTGGTCAAAGAAGAAAAAAACACCGCAGCGGCCATTACCCTGTCCGGTTCAATTCTGGGTTACGCACTGGCGATTTCTGGTGCTGCCAGCAACTCAGTGAACTTCATTGATTTTTCTATCTGGGGTGTCGTTGCCTTACTGGCGCAGATGCTGGCCTATGTGATTGTCCGGATTGGTTTCATGCCCCGTATTGCCGAGCGCATTGAAGCAGGAGAAATCCCTGCCGGTCTGCTGATGGCTGCCACCTCAGTGTCAGTTGGCCTGCTCAATGCGGCCTGCATGACCTATTAAGGGGGACTGTCATGAAACGGACTAAAGACGTCAATCTTTCCGGTATGCGAAAGCAATGGCGCCCTTTCGCCATTGCGCCTGTGACCGCTGCCATTACCGCGGGATTGCTGACTGGTTGCAGCGATCCGCAGGAAGATGCCGTGATCTACCATACGGTCAATGACTGTAAAGATGACAACCCGGGCTATTCCGAACAGTGTGAAGCGGCCTATCAGAATGCGCTGAAGGAAGCGGAGCGGACTGCACCGAAATACAAAAACTTGCAGGAGTGTACCACTGAGTTCGGAACGAACTCTTGCATGAAGTCGTCAGAAAACAACTGGTTCATGCCTGCCATGGCCGGCTTTATGTTTGCGCGGTTGCTGGACAGTAACCGCGGTTACTACAGCCAGCCAATGTTCAGTTCCTACTATCCGGGCAGCCGTTATTACGGCCGCTGGACCACAGCCGATGGCTACGACTACGGTTCCTACCGCTATAAAAAGTCGAAGATCAAAGTCGGCCCGGAGCAGATGAAACCCAAGCCGACCGTCAGCCGTACCATCTCGCGCGGCGGTTTTGGCTCCAGTGCTGCAGCCAAATCCAGCTGGGGCAGTTCTTCCAGCCGGAGCTGGGGTGGATAATCTGGCCCGACTTGATCCGGAGCGCCTGTTGGCGCTCTTTTTTAGCCAAAAACTTACAGCTCAAAACAATCGCCCACGAATTTTTATCAAATCACTCAAATAGATGTCATTACCCTTAAAAAACAACAAGATAGATTATTAATTAGAGCTAAAACCTAAAGTTAGACCAAGATCACACTTTGAACACTAAGCAAAAAATTGATAATATCTCCCCGTTTTTCATAAGCAGAAAAATCTGGAATACCTGCTTAACAAGAGGTCATGGCGCAAAATTTTGCTTACATCATGGCCTATTTCACTGTCCGTTGAATTGATTTACATCAATTTTCACTAAGGCCTCTGCCACTATCATGGCGCCCCCTAACCGGACATAGCAACCGTAAGATTTGAAGGATTTATGGAAATTAAGTCAGATTTAAATAAACCGGTATTTTTTACCTCGGCAATTTTTATTGCCGCTCTCTCTTTATAGGTGTGATGTGGCCGCAAGCCATGGAAGCCTATTTTAAAAACATTCAAGGCTGGATCATCACTCAGGCAAGCTGGATCTATATCCTGGCTGTCGCTATATTCCTGATCTTCCTCATCTTTGTGATGTTCAGCCGCCTGGGCGATATCAAGCTCGGGCCCGATCACTCCGAACCCGATTACAGCTACAGCTCCTGGCTGGCGATGCTGTTCTCCGCCGGCATGGGCATTGGCCTGATGTTCTTCGGCGTCGCAGAACCTGTGATGCACTTCACATCCCCGCCTGTCGGTGATCCGCAATCGGTAGAAGCGGCACGTGAAGCCATGAAGATTACGTTCTTCCACTGGGGCTTGCATGCCTGGGGGATCTACGCGCTGGTTGCTCTGGCGATGGCCTACTTCGCGTACCGTCATAAGCTGCCACTGCTGCCACGTTCCGCCCTGTACCCTATCCTTGGCGACAAAATCTATGGCCCGATTGGTCATGTGATCGACATTTTTGCCGTGATCGGCACGCTGTTCGGTGTCGCAACCTCTTTAGGCTTTGGTGTGGTGCAGGTCAATGCAGGCTTTAACTACCTGTTTGATATGCCACAAAACACCACAGTTCAGGTCCTTCTGATTGCCGCCATCACCCTGATCGCGACGGTTTCCGTTGTTATGGGTCTGGACGGCGGCATCAAACGCCTGTCGAACATCAATATGTTCCTGGCTGTGCTGTTGCTGGCCGTTGTCATCATTGCCGGTCCAACCGCGCTGATCATGAAGTCGTTCGTGCAAAACACCGGCGCCTATCTGAGCGATATCGTGAACAAAACCTTCAATCTTTATGCTTACGAGCCGAAAGAAGATTGGATCGGCGGCTGGACACTGCTCTACTGGGGCTGGTGGGTCTCCTGGTCACCGTTCGTGGGGATGTTCATCGCCCGTATTTCACGTGGCCGGACAATTCGTGAATTCCTGGTGGGTGTCCTGCTGATCCCATCCCTGTTCGGCTTCCTGTGGTTTACCGCTTTCGGTAACACCGCCATCGACGCCATCATGAACCACGGTGCGGCTTATTTGAGCCAGGCCGTGAGTGACAATGTGCCCGTTGCCCTGTTCAAGTTCTTCGAACACATGCCAATGTCGACGGTACTGTCTGTCATCGGTGTGGCACTGGTGATCACTTTCTTCGTCAGTTCCTCCGACTCCGGCTCACTGGTGATTGATACCCTGACCTCAGGCGGTGCGGCTGAGCCACCGGTTTGGCAGCGTATCTTCTGGGCTGTGATTGAAGGTATCGTGGCCGCGGCGCTGCTGGCTGCCGGTGGTCTGTCTGCCCTGCAAACCATGACCATTGCCAGCGCCTTCCCGATCATGATTCTGATGCTGCTGTTCTGTTACTGCCTGTTCAAAGCACTGCGGAACGACTACATGCTGCAAAACAGTATCCAGACACACAACACCAGCGTGCAGTACACTCAGGCCAGTGTGAGCTGGAAATCCCGTATTTCAGCCATGGTGAACCATCCGAAGCAGGATGAAGCTGAGAAATTCATGACTTCAACAGCCATACCGGCGCTGACAAACCTGGTCGAAGAAATGAAAGTTCAGGGCCTGGCGGTGAAGCTTCAGGTGCTGGATGAGTCGCGGGTGCGGTTAGTGGTTGAAAAAGAAGAGGTGGAAGATTTTGCCTATGGCATTCGCCTGCGCCACTTCGCGCTGCCAGCCTATGCCAATGAATCGTATGACGATTACTACCGCGCAGAAGTCTTCCTGCTGCAGGGCGGCCAGCAATATGATGTGATGGGTTACAATCAGGAGCAAATCATTGCCGATGCCTTAACCCAGTACGAGCGCCACATGCACTTCCTGCATCTGGCAACCTCGGAAAACATTCAGGAAGAACCTGTCCTGTCATAAGGTTTGTCTGACTGACATAACAGCAAAAGCCAGCTTCGCAATGAAGCTGGCTTTTTTAATTCCACTCTCTGTTCCCCATCAGCTCACTGGCTGTAGGCGCCACTGGCGTAATGCAGTTCATAGCTGTGGCTGTAGATTTCCAGAATATTCCCGAACGGGTCTTCCATGTAAATCATGCGATACGGCTTCTCACCCGGGTAATAATAGCGCGGTGCTTTCATGCGTTTTTTCCCACCAGCTGCCACAATGCGCTCTGCCAGTTCCTCGACATTCGGGTCCTGCACACAGAAGTGAAACACACCGGTTTTCCAGTATTCAAAGTTATTTTCCGGCTGCTGCTGATTCTCAAACTGAAACAGTTCCACCCCAATGCGATCCCCTGTTGAGAGGTGTGCAATCCGAAACCGTCCCCAGCCCTCGCCAAACACATCGGTACACATTTCACCGATGGCGCTGTCATCTTCCACAATTTCTGTCGGAGACATGATCAGATACCAACCGAGCACTTCGGTGTAAAACTTCACCGCCGCTTCCAGATCCGGCACCGAAATACCAATATGAGAAAATGTTCTTGGGTAAGGCTGATGTTCGTTCGTTTTCATGGGGGAAACCCTCCTGTTGTTGAGAGCTTCACTTTAATTCGCCAAAATGCGAATTAAAAATTATCATTTATTCTTGTTTCCATCACGATTTGTTATCCATGAGACTCAACAGGCAATGGCTCCATACCTTCGCCACGCTGGTCGAGGTCGGCCAGTTCACTGAAACCGCTGCCCGGCTTCATATGACCCAACCCGGTGTCAGTCAGCACATCCGTAAACTGGAACAACAACTGGGACAGGCACTTCTGGTCCGGACAGGGAAAAAGTTTGAACTCACCCATGCAGGCACAGTGCTGTATCAACACTGCCAGGCTTTGAAGGCAGAAGAACAGCGCCTGCAACAGGCGCTGTTACAGGATAACCCGGAAGCCGGTCCGTGCCGGTTTGCCATGTCCGGTACGCTGGCCAATCTGCTTTACCCGCTTTTTCTTGAGCGCCAGCTTGCCCATCCGAGGTTGGGGGTGAGCATTGAGTCTGCGCCGGATCAGCGTGTGCTTCACCTATTGGAACAGGACGAGATCGATCTGGGTATTGTCACCGAGCCGCCTGCACCAGCGCGTTTTCACCGTGAGCAAATGGGTGAAGAAACCCTGTGTCTGGTTTTTCCTGCCGCACAGGATCAATCTGAGTTGTCGCCGGCGCTGCTCACAAAAACCGGGTTTATCGATCACCCCAACGCCCGCCGGTATCTCGACAGTGTGTTGCTGGATCTGCCGTTTTCCATGCCGAACGATTCACTGCCGGTACGCAGCTATATCAATCAGCTCAGCCAGATTTTACTGCCGGTTTCACTCGGCATTGGTTTTACTGTCCTGCCGGAAAGTACGATTTCAGAGTCGCCATACGCACCCGAACTGCGTATTGTGCACCGCAGCGTCAATGCCAGAGAGCCTTTGTATCTGGTCCGGAAACGCCATCGTGAGCTGGCCTCACGTTATCACTGGTTCATCGACTGTATCCGGCAAACACTGCAATCTTCCTGAGCAATCCGGACATGCCCCAAACGCGCTGCATCCAGCGCATTTCACTCAGTGCTCATTTGTTTTTGAAGGTGTTTTTGCAGGTGTTCAATGAAAATCGTGATCTTTTTTGCTAAATGTTTTCGCCCGGCATAGAAAGCGTAAAGAGCCAGAGGCTCAGGTTCAGCGTCTAACGCTACGTGCTGCAAGGTGCCTGCGTTTAATTCATCGGTACACGACTCCTCAGGCAATATCGCGAAGCCAAGACCTGCCAGCGCACCAAACTTAGCCATGTTGCCGCTGTTGACTTTAAATGACGATTTCACATGCTGCGTAAGCAGCTGACCGTTTGAATGTCTGAATACCCAGGGTGTGCCATTTAACGCCGTTAAGCTCGTGATACAAGGCAAGTGGTTCAAATCGGCCAGTTTCTCAGGACGGCCATGTTGTCTGATCAAGCCCGGTGCCGCGACCACAATGCTTCGCAGCCTGACGATCTCTTTCGCCACCCAGCCACTATCGGTTAATTTTCCTCGCTGATAACTCAGAATCAGATCAAACCCATCCAGTAAGCTCTCTTTGGGGCTCAGGCTGGTTTCACAAGATAAGGATATGGCTGGATGTTCAACACAAAAATCGACGACTGCCTTTGCGAGTACCGGAATATCCGGCATCAGGATTCTGAGCGAACCTGCTAGCGATTGAGCGTGCTGATTCACTTCTTCAAGTGCATCGTTCAGCGCCGCTAACAAGCCCCGTGTCGTCGCGTAGAGCTGCTCTCCCGCCTCGGTTGGGGTCATACGACGTGTCGTTCTTTCCAGTAACCGGGTATCGAGCTTCTCCTCCAGTAAGGCGACATGACGGCTGACGTTTGATGTGGGTAAATGAAGCTGTTCTGCTGCCTTTTTAAAGCTGTTGTGCTCATAAACGCAGTGAAAACTTTTCAGCCATTGCTGCTCGATCTGCTCAATCATTTATTATCCCGAATTGTTGGATTATCAAACCAATAAACCGCACTTTATTACTCATTCCGGGCGAATACAATCAAGTCTTTCATCGACGCTCCCCTCAAGACAGAAAGGCTTCATCATGATTACTTCATTTTTTTCGTCACGCCGCATGTCGGAATACAATCTCTTTATTTGCTTCATCATTCATTTTCTGGTTGCGCTTGATGCGTTAGTGATTGTGCCTTTCAGCTCGGTCATGGCCATGGAAGCGAAAGTTCCGGCATCACAGTCCGGCTATCTGACGTCTGTTTACGCTATTGCAGCAGCGCTGACTTGTCTGTTGATTCAAGGCTCGCAGGATGTGACTCGCGAAAGAAAGAGAATCCTTTTTTATCTTGCTGGGATTGCGATGACGACACTCATCACCTCAACGCTGGATAACTTTACTCTGTTGCTTTTGGCTCGGATAGGGACGGGATTTTTTGGCGGTGCATTGGCTGTCGTAAACCTGAATTATTTAATCTTGATCTCTGATGAACAGAAAAAAAGAAAAACACCGCAATATTGGTCAGTGCCTTTCCGTTAGCACTCGCGCTTGGTGTACCAGGTCTCCTCATGGTGTCCGCCGGCACTCACTGGCAGATTGGATTTCAGCTGTTAGGCATGGCTTTGATATTTTCTGCCTTGTTGTTTTTAATCGTTCATTTTGCGTCTCCAAAACCATTGCTGACATCAGGTTCTACGAAGAATACAAAGCAAAATACGTCAGTCAGCCCACTCAGAAATTACAAACCATTACTTTTCGCTGCTACACTGATTTTCACCGCCATTTTGAGCACTTTTATCGTTTCAACCCAATACCCTGTCATGCTAACGGTCAATCTTGCTATTTCTGAAAAACTTCTGAGTTTTTGTTACATGGCAAGCGGTCTGGGCTCTTTTGTATTCATTCAATATTACGCAAGAGCGAAAATGAGTGATGCTGCAGTTGGCAAGTTAATCGTCCGGCTTTCATTCATGATGGCGATTGCTGTGGGACTGGGTTTTCACACAGAAGTTGTCAATCTTGCCGCACTGGCCTTCGTTATTTTTATCATTGTCAGCTCTGCGCGAACGCTTATCTTAATTACCGAGTTAATCAGCGCTCTCACGCCACAAGATCGGGTGATTATTATCGGCCTGCAAAACGCTCTCCAGCATTTCGCGGTCGGTCTGGGCGGCGCCTTAGGGAGCCTGTTTGTTACTTCAAATTCGGATTTATCTGTCGACTTTTCAACAATGACGTATGTGGCAATCGCCCTCATTGCCTGCACGCCGGTGCTATGGAAAGGCAAATCATCGGTTACCTTTGATAAGGTAAATAATACGGGATGAGTCATATCCCCTTCTGAGAGTTTATGCTCCTGGGTATAACCGACAAAGACATAGCCTCGATACCCCAGCAAAAGTTTGTCCATTCAGCTAGTCTCATAATTAACTGTCTTTCGATACAAATTTGATTGCCCTGTCATCCAGCTAACCTGAATCAAAAAAGCCAGCTTCGTTCTCCGAGGCTGGCTTTTTATTGGCACCGGTTGAAGGACAGGTGCAATTACTGGGATGCAGACAACACAGACAACTCGATATACGAGGCCTTATCACCACTGCAATACACGGTATTGAGTGCTTTTCGCTTCAGAAACGCCTGCCCTTCCGGTTCCCCGCTGTTCGGATTGACATCAAACTTAGGGAAATTACTGCTGGCCACCTCAACCCGAATACGATGTCCTTTACGGAACAGATTGCAGGTGGCGAAGGGCTCTACGGTGATTTCTGCAATTTCACCAGCTATCAGCCTCGCTGGCTGTTCCCAGGCATGGCGATAACGACAGCGAAAAATACCGTCTGTGATATTCATGGCAAATCCCTGCGGATAATCTTCGTTGGCCGGATACACATCCACCAGCTTCACCGTGAAATCCGTGTCGGGTGCATCACTTTCAATAAACAATCTGGCACTGACCTCACCGGCGACCACGACATCAGATTCCAGCGGCTCTGTTTCAAACACCAGCACGTCAGCACGTGCTGCCAGTGGCAGGTTATCACCACGAGCACCAAAGAAGCGGCTGTCTTCCCTTTGATCAAACGCGCCCCCAACAAAAACCGGCTTGCCTGATGTCAATGCCCCACCGATTGTAGGGACCGGGTTATCCGGATCGCTGATATATTGCTTTTTCTCGTTAGGTTGCGCTGACGGTGACGTAGTTAACTGCCCGTTTTCACAAAAATAGAAACGTTGGGAACAGGTATTTTTCAGCGGCCAGCACTCTCCGGTGAGCCACTGCCCTCCATGCATGAGTCGCTGTTGATCATTTTTATTACCCTCACCGCCCCCCATCCGAAACAACCTGACCGGTGTTTCCTGTCTGTCGGTCGACTCAGTATTGTCCTTGAGCCAGCGCTGAAACCAGTCAATACGGCAAGTCAGCCAATCTGTATCTAGGTTGCCATCAAAGGACGCTGTGTTGCCAAATTCCACATCGCCGCTGAAGGTATCATTGCGGTCGCCGTGTAGCCAGGGCCCCATAATCAAGGCGGTTTGTGAACGGTTTTTCTCACTCAGTGCCTTGAAATTGTCCAATGTACTTTTGACATACACATCGTACCAACTGGACATGAGTAAGACCGGAATATCCGGAATATTAGCGTAATTGTCTATCGCATAAATTCCGGACTTACGCCAGTAATCACTGAATTCCCCTTTCGACCATTGCTCAAACAGATATTGTTCATAATCCGGATGATGGCGCAGCGGCGAATGGCCCGGCTTCCAGGGCATTTTCCTGAACCATTCAAGAATGTCTTCCTGTGCCAGTGCCGCTTTAAGTACAGGATCCGCCTCAGCTTCCGGGCTGCAAAGTGCTTGCCGGTATGCCCAAGTCACCTGCTTCATCTCGAACGCACCACCCTGCCGAATCCCACAATGATAGGCACTGGAGAAACCACCGGAATCCAGCACCATGGCTGACAGCCCGGGCGGATTCAAACAAGCCAACGCCATCTGGGTATGGGCTGCATAAGACAGCCCCATGGTGCCAACTTTGCCATTACACCAGCGCTGCTGCGTCAGCCAGACTAACGTGTCATAACCATCTTCGGCTTCATGAATGTACTTGGCAAAAACACCTTCCGAACCATATCGACCCCGGCAGTCCTGAAACACCACCACAAAACCGGCATCGGTAAATGCACGGGCCATCTTCTGTCGCCCTAGCCGTGTTCCGTCGAGATTAATCTCCGAACGGGACGGGGCCGATTTATCATACGGTGTCCGTTCCAGAACAACCGGCCACGGGCCTTCGCTGCCGGATGGTAAATACACATCGGTTGCCAGCGCAATCTTGTCCCGGGTCATCACCTTCTGATCGAGTAGGCTTTTCATCACAGCGACACCTCCCACCTTTATGATTAACCGTAAACGGCCAGACTGATTGACAGAAAGACCATCGCACACGCGATGATGATCAGGAAGAAGGGCAGTACATAACGCGCCCACTGTCCCCACCCGACCTGGGCCGTGGCCAGGAAAATCAACAGGCCGCTTGAGGTCGGAGTAATAATATTTGTCGCGCCATTCCCCATAAGGAAAGCCAGGACTGTGGTATGCGGATCGACCCCGGCAAGCTGCCCGAGCGGACCAAGAATCGGCATAGTCACCGCGGCCTGACCCGAGGTTGACGGAATCGCAACATCAATGAGCAACTGTGAGAAAAACATGCCGTAAGCAGCAAAGGTCGGATTGTCATTCCCCACCAGTGATGCCAGCGTATAGACAATGGAGTCTAAAACTTTACCCTGCGCCAGCAGCAAAGCGACCGAGGTTGCCAGAGCAATCAGCACACCGGCGATTAAGACTTTCTTCATGCCTCCGACAAAAGCATCCACGGTATCGTTAGCATTCAAACCGCCGATAATGGCGAACAACACGCCCAACGCCAGGTAGTACGCAGACAACTCATCGTACTTCCAGTGCCAGGTCTGAGAAGCATATACCAGGAAGCCCACACCAAGGGCCAGCGTTGTCAGAACCAGCTGATGACGCAAAGACAAGGGGAGGTATCCCACTGCTGTTCTACTTGCGTATCACGCACTTCTTTCCGGATGCTCCACAGCACAAAGGCAATCCCGATCAGCATCAGCACAACATACACGAACACCCGCATCCCCATGCCGCTGAACACAGGGACATCCACAAGCGGCTGGGCAATCGACAGCGCATAAGGGTTCGTGATTGAAGCCAGATAACCGACTTTCACCGGAATCGCGACAATCGCCAGACCGATCAGATTGGACATGCCCATCCGGTTAGCCATCGCACAGACCATGGGAATCACCAGCAGGAATTCTTTAGCCATGCCCATAAAGGTGCTTCCCATCGAGAACACGATCATCATTGCCGGTACCAGCAGGTAGACGTTTCCTTTTGTGACTGACAGCATACGCTCCAGGCCGGTCTCGATCGCTCCGACTTTGTTCAGCACGCCAAACATACCGCCAATAAACAGCACCATGAAGATCATCCCGGCCTGCTTGTCGATCGCTTTGGGAATACTGACCAATGCGTCCAGCAAACTGACGGCCTTGGCTTGCGCACCGTCACTGTAAATGCCCAGCAGGTTCAGCGGGGAAACTTCTTTATCCAGTACCTGATAAGTACCGGGCACAATGACCTTTCCCTCTCGCTGGAAAGTGCCTGAGTCGATGAAGTAAGTCATGAGTACTGCGGCCAAGACGACAAAGAGCAAAATAATGACCGGATTCAGTTGTTTTGTTGTAGGGTTCATAGGTCCACTGTTCGCCGTTCCGTGTAACGACGGAGTAAGAGTTGCTTCCGTTACTTTCATTGTTGTTATCTCTCCATGAGCTGGATTGTGTCACACATTTTGTTAAATATGTGTAATATGAAAGCAACATATCGTTAATTCAGACGCAGGCACAACCGTATGAGTTTCCTGCATAATGCGATGCAGATTTGTACTAATACCCAATGAACATAAAACATTTAAAAGCCTTACAGGCTGTCATGAACTCAGGTTCAACCCGCGCAGCAGCAAAAGATTTAGGTCTGTCGCAGTCAGGGGTCAGTCGCTTAATCAGTCAGCTTGAACAAGAGTTAGACATTGAATTATTCATTCGCTACAAAGGGCGGCTCATTGCAAAAAAAGACGTTGAGTGTTTATTAATGACCGCTTCAGAACTGTTGGAAAAATCTGAAAAACTCTATCAGCAAGCGGCTGATATCAAGAAAGGGCATCGCACAAGAGAGCTGATTAAAATTGCTGTTCCTCATACATTCGCATTCGACTTCATCCCTAAAGTTGTCTCCCGAGTGATGAAAAATAATCCAAATGTCGTGATCGAAATCCTGACAGGTAATTACGGTTATATAGAGCAATGCGTTGATCAAGGGGATGCGGATATCGGCTTCACGCGTCTGTACGACAATCCGCGCTTCGACTTCAGGCGCGTTGCAGAAGGGCAATCAGTCTGTGTCATGCCGGACGATCATCCACTTAAGGCCTTGAACCAGATTGAAGCCAAAGATTTTGCCCGTCAGCCCTTGGTATTACTCGGCCGGCAGAGTAATACCCGTAAAGATATCGATTTTTTTCCACCAGCACCGGATCAAACCCCAGATAAAAATTGAGGCTCATTCAGTTGGTGTGGCCTGCGCACTGGTTGCCAGCGGACTGGGCATCACAATTGTCAACAGCGTTTTGCTGAGCGGTGTCAGACAGGATGGCCTGAGCGCCCGGCCAGTTAACGGTTTACCCAATTATGCCTATGGCTTAATTACCAAACATGGCCGTAAACACACCCCGATCATTGATGTGGTTACCGAAGAGATACAGAGCGAATTGATTGAAAAGTTCCAGTGAGCAAGGAGCCCAGCAAGTTGGGGGATAAGTAAACATTCCCTTAGGGCTTCAACAAATGCTCACTCAACACCAAGTAAGCATTTGGATATCGCAGATAATAAACTATTCAGCAACCAATTTCCCATTGCGTGAGTGTTGTCATTTTAGCCGTTCGCAAAAAATCACCCGCCTTTTCGATTCAAATCTGAAATTCACATTTGCGCAACAAATTGCTTATCCGCACCTATACTCCTTCCAGAGTCACGCTCAAAGCGTACGACAAGGACGTCATCTCATCAGACAGGAGTTCAAGATGCTGCACACGCTGCTACAACGCTTATTAGCCTTCGCATTGCTGTTCTCTGTTTCAGCGCACGCAACAACCGTGCTGCTGCCGCCATTAAATGCACAGGCTAATCAAACCTCGATTTCTGGTCTGTCATCCGGTGGCTTCATGGCAGCACAATTTCATGTGGCCTTTTCTGAATCGCTGGTCGGGGCCGGGATTGTTGCGGGTGGCCCCTGGAACTGCGCGGGCAATAATCCCTTTGTGAATCCGCTGCTTAACGCCACGACCACTTGCATGAACCCCTGTGAAAATAGTCTGCTTGGTTGTTCGTCATCCCAGTTCCCCAACAGCGGATACTTAGCGGAGCTGGCTAAAGTAACCGCAAACAACGGCCGGATTGACGATCCTGAAAACCTGAAGAACGATCAGGTTTACCTTTTCTCGGGCAGGCTGGATGAAACGGTCGTCACCGGTGTGGTCGATTCTGCTGTCACCTTTTACCAGAAGCTGGGGGTGCCTGACTCGCAGATCCGCTATAACAGCAGCGTGGATGCCGGCCATGCCTTTATTACCAGCGATCCGGCAGATACCCCCTGTGATCTCACACAAGCGCCTTATATCAATAACTGTGATATCCCGCAGGCCATGCGAATTCTGGCGCACATTTACGGCCCGCTGAACCCACCCGCAACGACGCCGGGCGGTGACTTAGTGGCATTTAATCAAAGTGAATTCATCAGCAGCCCGAACACCAGCATGGATGACACAGCATATGTCTACATTCCGGCCAGTTGCCGCTCGGCATCCTGTAAAGTGCATGTCGCTGTGCACGGTTGCCGTCAGGGCATCGCTGTCATCGGCACAAGGTATATTCAAGAAACCGGCTACCTGAACGTTGCCGATACCAATGAGATCATTGTGCTGTTCCCGCAAGTGAAAAAATCTGAATTCATCCCCTATAACCCTCGCGGCTGCTGGGATTTCTGGGGTTACAGTACCTTAAGCCAGCCGCCCTACAACTATTACACCAAAGACGCCCCGCAAATGAAGGCAATCAAGGGAATGATCGATCGTCTGGTCAGTGCAGGATAATCAGACCAGCACGTTCACTGGCATATCAGCCCCCCATTATCGGGGGGTTGATCAGCAAACAATCGGGACGAGAAACACAGATGCATCCACTTCTGCAGCAGAAGCGGATGCACTGACACTGCATTGAACTGCCAACATTTCAATTAGTTACAGTGAATACGCCGCGAGAGTCACGATTTTAACCTTCCAATGCCTTGCAAATTAAATGCAACAAGACGCCTATCATTTCTTGCCATAAAATCATCACAAAGAATGCCAGGACGGCAATGGCCCACCGCGGGACCAATTCCTGCAAAGACAGAAAAAATAAAAAACAGGACAAATACATGCCAGGTCAACTTCCTTTATTAACACCGATTCGCGGGATTGCCGCACTCATCGTCACCTACTTTCATGCCCGTTTAATTCTGTTTCCGCAATGGCGGGACGGTATTGCGCAATCCACACATTTTCTGGAAAACGGCTATCTCTGGGTGGATATATTTTTCATCTTGAGTGGCTTTGTCATGATGTATGTTTATCAGTCCACGTTCGCCACAGGCAGTAGCTTCAAAAAATGGCGAGGATTTATGTGGTTACGTTTCAGTCGGATTTATCCTCTGTTCTTTGTCACGCTGGCTGTTCTCTTTTTCTGGGAATATTACAAATCGCTTCACCAAATCGGCTTTTATGCCGGCCCATTATTTGATGCCTGGGGAGCCACAGGCATCCCACCATTTACCGGCCCGTTTAACCGAACGGAAACCCTGGTCCCCAATCTGTTTCTGGTCAATGGTATCCTTTCCCAGCCTTTAAGCTGGAACATTGCCGGTTGGTCGCTGAGTATTGAATGGCTGTGCTATCTGGTCTTTCCATTACTCATACCCGTGCTTTTGCAACCCGCACAGCGTAACGCCTGGCTTCCAGTCCTGATTATGCTGGTACTGAGCGGCATGGTGAGCATGCATGGAACATTGGATATCACTTCAACCCTGAGTGCATTCGTTCGTGGCCTTTGCGGCTTCACATTAGGGATGTGGTTATCCCGTATCTCATTCGGTCCCAGAATGAAAAACTAGCTGAATCATGATGGGCTATTGATTGCGCTCATGATTGCACTCATCACTGTGCTTCAGTTCAGCATCAGCGACACAGTTACGATGACCACCTATGTGCTGTTTGCGCTTTTGGTACTCGTCGCGGCCAACCAGCAGAATCGTTCTTCGTTGTTGCTCGGTTTACTCGACAATAAAGTCACACAATTTTTAGGTGATATCTCTTATTCCATTTATCTGTGGCACTCTGTATTGCTACTCGCAGGGGTGGAAGTGATCCATCATATCAACCCGGACTGGACCGTATGGTGGTATGCGCAAACATCCTTGGTCACCGTGCTGACGGGTATCTTTCTCTTTACCGCTGTGCTGATCTGCGTTTCCACATTCAGTTACTACTTATTCGAACGCCCATTGATGAAATGGATGCGGGAAGTGGGAGGCAGACGCACCACACCAGCAGTGTCAAAAGCCTGATGACGACACGCAATCACAGTGACTGAGATTCAGCCACTGGTTCAGCCGTCAGAAACTGGCAAATTAGAACCAAGCAGCCATACTGAATGCAATCTGTCAGGCGGTGTTAGCCTTTTGCTGTTCACTCAACAACACGACTTTGAACTTCTTGAAGTAGTAGGAAAATTGTATGAAGGCATATCTTTTTAAAAGTCATTCCCTGAATCTCTTGCTCTGCGGCTTATCGCTGATGTTTTCAGTCGCAGCCGTTGCCGATGATATTCGCACTGAACGCGTTCAATTTCAGAAAGGCACAAACGGCGCGGTGATCGAAGGGAGCATCAAAGGCTATGAGGTCGTTGATTATGTGCTCAATGCCAAAGAAGGCCAGCAGATGAACGTCAGTATGGCAACGAAGCATACCGCCACCTATTTCAACATACTGGCACCAGGTGAAAACGAAGCTGCCATGTTTAACGGTTCTGTCAGTGATAACCAGTATGAAGGTAAACTGCCTGCGTCTGGTGATTACAAAGTCAGAGTGTATATGATGCGCTCTGCCGCACGCCGGAACGAAGTTGCTGACTATCGGATAGAGTTGATGATCAACAGCGGAAATTAAGATCGGCTGACTGGGAATTAGGCTGCACGAGTATCCTCCGGCGCCTGATTCCCAACGTGCCTCACTCTCCAGACGGTGTCAGTGCACTGCTGACATATCCAGGTTTCAGAACACAATTGCCCGCCATCCGATACAACAACAGGATGAACTATCAATAAGACATTGGATTGGATCTCCGGTATTGAACGGCATCGGCGGCAGGTAACGGCGCAAACTCATGCTAAAGGCTTCCAATCCGAGTGACAATCAAACGGCTGATATTCTCAGTGTTCGAACCAATAAATCATGAAGGTAATCCACAGCAGGGGAGCCTTTTGATTTTTTACTCCGGTATACAGAGACTTCCATAGGTTCTAACGGCCCCAATCCCTGTTCTTCTCCGAGTATTTCAAGATGAGGGGGCACACTGCACTGTGTGAAGACCGCAATCGCAAGACCACTTTCCACTGCGGCAATCTGACCTGCCAGGCTCGAGCTGTTATACACCACTTTGTAAGGTTTACCCTGCAAAGCCAGCGAGTGAATTGCACTTCTTCTGGCAAGACTGGTACTTTCATAGACAGCAATCGGCAGTGTTTCCCGACGCCAGATTTCAAACTGAGATGCACCCACCCAGACCATAGGTTCATGGAAAAGGAGTGTACCCCGACTGGGGTTGTCTCTGGAGACTAAGGCCAAATCCAGATCATTTTTCTCTACCCTGGGGATCAGCGAAGTGGACTGTTCACAGTTTAATTCAATCTCTACCCCACCGAACCGCGGTGCGAAATTACGCAGTACAGGCGTGAGGTATTTTGCAGCGTAGTCATCCGGCACCCCGAGCTTGACTTGGCCAACCAGCGCTTCACCATGGAATGCGGCTTGTGCTTCTGAATGTAAGTCAAGAATTCGTCTGGCATATCCCAGCAACATCTGGCCTTCGGCGGTCAGTTCACTGTGCCGGCTTCCTCTGACGAGCAATTTCCGTCCGACGGCATTTTCTAACTTTTTCAGCTGCATACTCACCGCAGATTGCGAACGGTGAACAGAGGTCGTGGCATTGGATAAGGACCCGGCATCAACCACAGCCACAAAGCTCTTTAGCCAATCTAACTGTAAGTCCTGATAGCTCATTTATTCGATTATCGAATGGATGGTTTTTGAATTATGCGCTTTTCGATTTCCCCGTTCCAGTTTATTGTTCCGACAATCTCAGATGATTCAAAGTGATGATGTTTATGCATGCTCAAGAGTTGAAACTTGAATTGAATGCGATACAGCAAGGTTTTGTCAGCTTAATCCCTATCTCGTTGTTCGTATTCGTTTTCGGTGCCGCTTTCGGTTTAGCTGCGGCTCAGGAAGGATTAAATGACACTGCCGCCGTTTTCATGAGTGCCCTTGTGTTTGCAGGGGCTTCGCAATTCGCGGCTTTAGACCTATGGGGAACCCAGGTGCCAGTGCTCCCGTTAGCCATCACAGTCTTTGCCATTAATGCCCGGCATCTGCTTATCGGGGCAACCTTGTACCCTCATATTCGCTCCCTGAACCCAGCCACTCGTTATGGCGTGATGCTGGTTGCCTCCGATGCAAACTGGGCGCTGTCGATGCGGGCTTTTGCTCAAAATGAAACGTCCAAAGGGCTAGGTTTACTGTTCGGCGGCGGCATCGCCCTTTGGTTTTTCTGGATTATTGGGACCTGGATCGGTTTTTATTTCGGCAATGCCATCCAAAATCCGTCCGCCTTTGGAGTCGACATGGTGATGGGGTGTTTCCTGCTCACCATGGCGCTGGGAGGCAACAAAAATAATAAAACGTACGTGATATGGGCTGCGGCGGCCACCTCATCGATTGCCGCTTACCTGTATCTGCCAGAAAACAGTCACGTGATTGTTGGTGCACTCACAGGTGGCATGGCGGGCGTCTTACTGAAAGGGGATCACAATGAGCATTGATACATCTGAAATGGGCACACTCTTGCTTGTCATCATCATGGCGGTGGTCACAATCGCCACCCGCTGGGGAGGTGTCTTTATTATGTCTTACATTCCTATCAGCCAGCGTGTTCAGCAGTTTATCTCGGCGATGTCAGGCTCTGTGCTCATTGCAATCATAGCGCCCATGTTCATCAAGGGAGATACGGGCGCTCAAGCGGCACTCCTGGTGACCGCTGCGGGGACGCTGGTGCTGAAAAAACCGCTGCTCTCTATTGCCGCCGGCATCGCGGTGGCTGCACTGATGAGACAGATGTAAATGGTCAGACAGCCGCCGCGGCTCTGTAAACCTCGCTCAGTGATCCTGAGTGCCATCCGCACTCAGGGCCGGTTTAGCCGGCCTCATACCCCATCACCCACTCGCCTTCGCCCGTGTGTTCATCAACATTACCACCGATGACACGAAAGCCCTGAGAGAGATAAAACCGATAACTGATGTCATTGCGTTTGTAGACATTCAGCGACAGGGATTCACGACGTTTTTTAGCATGACTGATCAATGCCTTACCTATGCCTTTCCCCTGCACATCGGGTTTGACGAAAATGGCCGCCAGCTGGTTTTCGTACAGGGCATAGAAACCCTTGACTGTCTCTTTTTCAACCCAGACGTAGACTTCAGAAGCCGGCAGGTACATGCTGCGCATATTGTCGAGCTGTGATTGCCAGTAACTCGGGGAAATGAAGTCGTGCGCTTTGAGGGAGGCATTCAGCCAGATATCCAGTACCGGCTCCATGTCTGTGTCTGTAAATGCTCTAATCATTATGTCTTCATATTGTTTGCGTTAACTGGAGTATCCCAGCTAACAGGGCTGCCATGCCAGAACACAGATCTCAGAATGAAGGAAAGAAGCCTGTATGAGTCGCAAAAGACAGTATCAAATGGCCCGGGCATTGAGAGAATTGCCCGTCAACAAGAAACATCATCGTCGGTCCATCATCAGTCCGCTCAATAAGGTTGCTTCTGTATACGCTGACACCCTATAGCGCAAACCAGCAGCAAGAGACTCATTGAGCCTGCGACATCGCCCGGATGAGCACGCCGTCCTGAATACGGTCACTGGGGTAGGCAATCACCTGATCACCGGCAGAAAGACCTTCCAGCACCTCGGCATACTGATCTGTCATGTGACCGAGCCGAATCACCTGCAAGCGGGCACGGCCGTCATCGTTGCGAAATACCGCCCAGTCTCGTTTGAAACGAAATATAGCGCCGATAGGAACGCGAAGTACCTGCCCGTCATGCCATACCGCGATGCGCACATCCACCTGAAACCCGTGACCCAGCGCAGCCCATGCATGCTTCGGATCCGTTAAGTCGATGATCACATTGACACGCTGCTCTTCAATGCCGAGAGAAGAAACTTTCGTCGTACCTGCCGGTTCGATCAGCCGAACGATACCGCTTAATTCGCCTTCTCCGCCCCAGTGATTTATTTCAACCCGATCGCCAGGGGCGATCCTTACTGCATCGCGAGATAAAAGATCCGCGGCAATTTCGAGATTTCCCGGATCTCCAGTTTCCATCAAAGCCGTGCCAGCGCTGACGACAGCTTCACTTTCCTGAAAGACCCGCAGCACCTTTCCGTTTACTGGTGCAGTAATTTCCACCTTGTCTTCCTGGGTTAATGCGGCCTCGCCAGGCTGCAACATCGCTGCCTGCGCCAGCTTGTATTCCGCTTCTCTTTGCAGCAATACCGATTCTGCCGCGGCCAGCGCTGCTTCCGCTGCATACAGAAACTGCCGCGCCTGATCCTGCCGGTCAAGCGATACAGCGTCTTTTTCGGCAAGCTTACCTGCCCGCTTAAAATCGATCCGGGCATACTCAAGGCGGGCCAAGGCGCTCTTTATCTGTGCTTTGGCTTCATCACGAGACGCGGCGGCTGCACGGATGGCGGACTCATGTTCAAGCTGGGTCCGGCCGTCCAGAAATTGCGGCACAGCAGGTTGCATCACCGCCAGCACTGACCCGGCGGTCACCTCATCACCGGCATCTTTATCGATCCGCAACAGACGACCCGATACCGGTGCGGTAATGAGGTAAACATCTTTGAGGCGCGTGATGGCATCGTCATCCACTGTTTCTGTCATTGGTCCTTCCGTAACAACGACAATCTCAGCAGTGATCGGGCGTGGCCAGAAGGCGAAGGTAAGTCCCGCCATCAGCAGGAAAGTCAAGATGAAAGTCCAGCGATATTTCCTGACCAGCATACGTTATTCCCTTTCCTTGAGAACACTGAGAAGGTTGAGTTCTCCCAGACGATACAGAACCAACGCCCCGCTGAAGAAAGCGGCGATCAGTATTGCGATTACAGCATAACCGTAAGTCGATGCATCGATCGCAAACGGGATGCGATAAAGGTCAGACGACATGAATGTCACCATCAGCCTGACGAGCCCATAGCCAAGCAGACAACCCAAAGGCAGCGCAGAAAGAGTCAGCAGCGCGACCTCACTCCCCAGGATCCAGGCCACTTCTTTTTTATGGAAGCCAAGCACGCGCAGCAATGAAAACTCCCGCGAGCGCTCAATCAGGGTCAGGCGTGCATTATTGTAAACAACACCAAACGCCAGTACCGATGCAAACAGTACATAGAAGGTCACCATGGTGAACAGATTCTGCTGGATCATCTTGCGAAACAGAGCTGCTGACGCTTCCAGGGACGTTACGCCTGCGACAAACGGCATTTGTCTGATGTGGCTGTAAAAACGCTTTCGTTTTCCCTCATCGACAGTAATGATTGCTGTATTAGCCACCTGCCCGTCGCGAAGATAGCGGTTGAGCCTCGTTCGGTTTATATAAGCAGACAACCCGACATACTCCTTGCTAACCCCAGCCACAGGCACGAACAGATCCGGCATCCGCCCTTCCAGAATCTCAATCCCCAGCCTGTCGCCCTGTCTGACATTCAGGTACCGTGCGAGCCATTCATTCAGCACCACACCTTCCGCTGGCAAATCAATTTCCCGACCGTGGATATCCAGCGGATGACTCAGTTCAGCCCCCGGATCAAGCCCCTGAATACTGGTCCGTTTCGAACGATGGCCGGAAACCAGACGCACAGCCAAATTGCGCTGCAGCTCGACCTTCATCACTCCGTCAAGATGACGAATATCTGCGGCAGCGCTGTCCGGTCTGATTTCAGTAAAACTGATCGTGATGTCCTGCCGGTTACTGCGATGGAAAAATGAATCAAGCATGACATCAATGGAATCAAAGAAATTCAGTGTTGAGAGCAGCAAAGCAATCGCCATCGTCACGCCCAGAACCGTCAGACCAGAACGAAACGGCCAGCGCACAAGATGCCGTATGACCATACGGCCGGTTGGCGTCACCCCCCACATCAAGCCAGTGCGCTCACCCATCCCCGTATGATAGAGCGTCGGCAGGGGCGGTGACATGGCAACAGCCGGTGGCAGCCTGACCGCCTTACGAATAGCAGCCATTGCTCCCAGTCCCGCACTCGCCAGGCTGATGACCGCCGCACCGAGAAAAACATCAGCCGTGATCTGGTAGCGAAGCACGGGAAATTTAAAATATTCAACATACAACTGCGCCATGCCATGGCCCATCCATGCCCCTGCGAACCAGCCAATCACAATACCAATACCGGAAATGAACAGCGCGGCCTGCAGGTAATGAAGACCAATCGCAGTATCGCTATAGCCGATGGCTTTCAGCAAACCGATCTGACCACGCTCCGTTTCCACCAACCGCCCAATGGCGATATTCAGCAGAAAAACCGCTGTCACCAGAAAAATCGGCGGCATGATACGTGTCATGGACTTCAGTTGCTTCAACTCGCTGTCGATGAAGGAATCAGACAACTGATCTTGACGCATGTAAGCGCCTGTCCCGCCGTAACGTACAAGGAGCCGGTCGAGCCGGGCAATGACTTCATGTGGATTTGCGGAGGAGCTCAGTTTCAGCGCAACGTCATTAAACGCACCGTCCAAATTGCTTGCCGCTGCCAGTGCATTCCGGTTTATCCAAAAAATACCGAACCGTTTGCTGTCCGGGATCAGATCACCGGGTCCCAGTGCATAAACAAACTCCGGCGATAACGCGATACCAGCAACCGTAAAATGATGCTGCTTGCCATAAATCGTCGCATTGATCTTATCTCCCGGATGCAGATCATGCGCTTCTGCAAACGCCTCATGAACCAGGACCTGATCAGCCGAATCCGCTGCCGGCCAGTTTCCCACGCGCAGAACCAGTTTGTTCAGCAGGACTTTCCCCGCCGGCATTGAAACAAACAGCCCCCGGACGGGTTCAATGACATCCGGCATTCTCAGCAGTGCATATTGACGAATCCCCGTCCCTGCGCCGACCACGCCCGGAATTTGCTCAATGTCGGCAATGGTACTGTCAGGTGCACGCTTGAGGGTGGCGAAGATATCGGCAAAACGGTTTTGTTCGTAATAAAGGTTGCGAGTTAATTCAAGGGAACGGTAGGTTCCGGAAGACAGCAGGATCATGGCCACCGCAGAGGCAATGACAAGGGCAATCGCCAATGCCTGCCCGCGAATTTGCCAAAGGTTGCGGATCAGTTTTTTCTCCAGCGCACGCATCACTCTCTACCACGTCAGTGCCGAAGCGACTTGCCGTTTTTCGTTGCGCTCCTCTTTAACAATCCGGCCATCAGCGAAATGCAAAACCCGGTCTCCGATCGCAGCAATCGCGGCATTGTGCGTAATAATGATCGTCGTGGTGCCCAGTTTTTCATTCACCCCGGCCAGCGCGTCCAGCACCTTGATCCCTGTCGCACTGTCGAGCGCGCCAGTCGGTTCGTCGCACAGAAGCACCTTCGGTTTTTTCACGAGCGCCCGTGCCACCGCAACGCGTTGCTGTTCGCCGCCGGAAAGCTGCGAGGGGAAATGGTCGGCACGTGCTTTCAGGCCCACCATATCCAGGGCTTCTTCTACCGGCAGTGGATCAGACACAATATCCGAAACCAGGGCGACATTTTCCCGAGCATTGAGGCTGGGGATCAGGTTATAGAACTGGAAAACAAAACCAGCATAGTTGCGACGATATTGTGTGAGGAACCGCTCGTCCTGTCCGGTGAGATCCTGACCTTCGAAAAGAATTTTTCCGCCCGTCGGGGTATCAAGCCCGCCGATCAGGTTCAGGAAGGTTGATTTTCCGCTTCCCGAAGGGCCGAGCAATACCATCATTTCACCCTGACGGATATCAAGATCGACTCCCCGCAATGCCCTGACCGCAATCTCACCGGTGTAATACGTTTTTGTCAGGCCGCTTATCTGGTATGCGATATTTCTATCCGGTGTATTGCCCATATCGTGCTATCACTTCAGCCAGAATTGAAATCAGCCCGCCCAAAGACGACGGCATATCACCAGTCGGTATTCTGGGCGCTGGTTATCTGTGAACCCTTTCAGTCTTTAAGAATAGGCAATAACACAGCATTCAGGGCAGTTTAATCATGAGAGTGCATATGAACCGCGGGTTTACCCGGCCAGTCAGACAACAGCGGTGGGACGTTTTATCTCAAGGTGATAATGCATCAGATCATCTCAAACATATCGACTCGTAAAATCCGGCTAAAACCCCGATCCCATCTTGAAGTAAAAAGCACTTTCTTCATCACTAAAGGCAAGGTCGAGACCGGTATGCAGGCCATACCGGCGGGCGTTCAGGTAGCGAAAGCCTGCAACATAAGCTGTTTCGCTGACCGTATGATCGGACACACTTACTTCCGTTCGCATCCAAAACTTAGCCCCAGCAATCGTGGTATATCCTGAACCAGGAACTGGAATTTCTGAATTGCCGCAGCCCTAACAAAGGACCAATTCACCGTCCGGTTGTATCCGAATGTCGCGGCGGTAAATGTCCGTCCCGCGCAGGCTGCCATCCTCGCCAACACGCTGCCAGCCCCAGCGACGGTAGTGGCGTAATGCCCTTTCATTGGTACGGCTGACCGTTAACAACATCGCCTGACAGCCCGCCTGATAAAGCGTGTCTGCCATAAACTTCTGAACGATATCGGCCACACCGGAGCCACGGTATTCAGGAATAAGATAAATCAGGTGGATATAGCCCGTTTCGGCTTCATCGGAATAAGACTTAAACTCCAGCTGGCCAATAATCTGGTCATTATCCCAGATATGAATGTAATACCAGCGAGGGTCCACCAGCCGGGCACGCATTCTTTCTTCATAACCGCGAATAAAGGGCGCAAAGCCGTGGTCAGACTGAAACGTACACAGGTACGCATCACGCCGGAAGGCCATGCAAACGGCAAAATGGTCATCAACATTGACAGGATGAAATTCAGGTTTCACATGACCTCTCAGGCAGGTGCAATCGCGTCAGTTCAGGCGCCGACGGCAACATGACAGTGAATCATCAGGGCAAACTGCGATTCTAAAGGTTGAAAAACGGCAATCCAGGCCTGTCCCGACGCGTCGAATACGCTGCGTGTTCATTCTTATAGAAGTTGCTCAGTCAAATAATATCTGAAGTGCTCGACTGTCAAAATGATCATTCGCACCTTCATTCATGCACCGAAGAGGCACCAGCCAGTCAAGCTCATATAACCGCGCATGTTCAAACATCATGCAAGCCTGATAATTCACGAAATAATCTTCAATATTTTCTTCAGACAAAGCCCCATAACGTTTGACTGAATCTGCAGCACAATCATTCGAAGCCGGTGATATTTCGACGGTACACGCACCTTCAGAAATATTCATACATTTCTGATATAACGGATTCGCACAGATGACTTTACCGCCATTCTTTTCTATTTTCCCCGCGACCAGTTCCAACCAAGCATGATGGAGATCTGGTTCCTCTTGCGGTTCACTCGCACAGCCTGTCAGAAGACTCGCCATCAGGCACACCCGGATCATTTTATTCATTCATTTTCACGCTGTTTTCGCCATTCCCTTCACGGCTTTTTTGACTTTCTTCATCGCCATTTGTCGTTTGAGTGGCGACAGATAATCAATGAACAGATTTCCGCTCAGATGGTCAATTTCGTGCTGCATCACAATGGCCAGAAAATCATCACGCTCAATGGTGACCGGATTGCCCTGACGATCCAGCGCGGTAACTACCACAGACTGATAACGCTCAACATCAGCGTAATAATCCGGCACCGACAGGCAACCTTCCTGCCCCATGGCTTTCTCTTCACCACGCACTACGACCGGATTAATCAGCACCAAAGGTTGATCTCTGGTCTCTGAAATATCAATTACCACCACCGCTTCACGGCGACCGACCTGAGTCGCCGCCAGGCCTATCCCATTCGAGGTGGCATACAGGGTCTCCAGCATGTCATCCACCAGCGTCTGAACCGCAGCAATATCCGTCACAGGAATGGCCTGCTCTTTTAAGCGGGGATCCGGGGCGGTAAGTATGTCTAATCGTGCCATATTGTTTCAAATACCTTAGCGTTCACGACAATCAGAGTCTGAATGCTCTGATATTTTGTTATTCATCCGCGTTATCTTACTGGTTTTCATCAATTTTCATAGGTGACCGGCGCGGTAAAAATATAACCGTTACCCCGCATGGTTTTGATGTACTTGGGATGTTTACCGCTATCGCCCAGTCGCTGTCGCAACCGGCTCAGCTGAACATCAATCCCCCGCTCAAACGGCAGCGCTTCGCGGCCCCGGGTGGCATTGGAAATGGTGTCTCTGTCCAGCACTTCATTGGGACGGGATAAAAACAACATCAGCAAACTGAAATCCCCGCCCGTCAGTTCGTAGTCCTGCTCGGTCTGAAGGTCATAGAGCCGGTGAGACAAAGTTTCCAGACGCCAGTGTCCAAACCGGATCGACCGTGGTAATGCCGTTGGCTGGATCAATTCCTCCGCGCCAGCAGGGCGTGTGCGACGCAACAGCGCCTTAATACGCGCCAGCAACTGTCGCGGACTGAATGGCTTGGCGATATAGTCATCAGCGCCGATCTCCAGCCCCAGAATCTGATCCATTTCATCCGAGGCGGCTGTCAGCATCATAATCGGCACTTCCGATGATTTCCGCACAAACTGACACAAGGTAAAGCCGTCGTCCCCCGGCATCATCACATCCAGCAGGATGACATCAGGCGTATGCGCTTCAAGCTGTTGCTTCATGGCAATGCCATCTTCTGCGGTGATCACCTCATAGCCGGATTTGGCCAGATACTCCTGTAATAACTCGCGGATTTCGACATCGTCATCCACAACCAGAATGGTCTTTGTCGACATGGTGGTGTTCTCTTTCTGTCCGTACACGTCATTATCGTTATGATTGTTCACTGAGCGCTTTCATCGAACGCTTTGCTGATCGCGCATTTATCCCTGAAAGTGCTCAGCCGCTAGCAGTGTTATTCATTACCGGGATGAAATCACGGTGCAGGCGACAAAAGTTTGAGGCGGATAAGGTTTTACAGCCTTGTTGGTGGTGAAATTTTGCTGCCGGCTTCCCCTGATACGCCATTCATGCATAATACTTTGAAAGCAGTATGTTAAGAGAAACAGTCCCTTATGCTAACCATTGATTACGCCACCTTTGACGATCATGCCGCGATTACCGAGCTGCATGTTCGCAACTGGCAGGCCGTGTATTGCAACGATTTATCCGAGCAGTATCTGACACACGATATCCATCAGGACAGGTTTCAGACCTGGCATTCACGCTTAACTCAGCCCATGAGCAAGCGCCATATTCTGGTTGCAAAACAAAACGGCGCCATGTGTGGTTTCATTTGCATCGAGCTGGATGCGCACCCTGAATTAGGCACGCTGGTCGATAACCTGCATGTAAACCCTGAAATCAAAGGGCAAGGCATTGGCAAACAGCTTCTCGCTGCGGCAAAAAAGATTATGACCGGGCACGCACAATCGGACGGCCTGTATCTGGAAGTCCTGGCGTCCAATCTGCCGGCTATCGGTTTTTATCAGCGAATGGGGGGAGCAGAGTACTGTGCGCAAACCTGGCAGGCACCGGACGGTACTGTAGTCGACGAATATGTCTACCATTGGCCCGGCAAGGATCAGATGAAGTTCTGATCGCAGACATTGCCATACAACACGGCCGCATCCATCGATACGGCCGTGAAAGCAATTAAAGCTCGACGATCAACTTACCTTTATTCTCACCGGAGAACAGCAGGTTAATCCCTTCAATCGCACTGTCCAGCCCCTGCAACGTATGGGCGCGGTACTGCAGTTTGCCATCCATCATCAGTGCTGCCAGTTTTTGGCCGTATTCCGCAAACCGATGGAAATGATCCGGCATCGTAAAGCCTTGGATCATCAGTCGTTTACGCACAATATTCATCCAGTTTGGACCCGGTTGCGGTGTCGCGGTGTTGTAATCGGCGATCATGCCGCAAACAGCCACACGGCCATGGGCATTCATCCGTTGATAAATGTGCTCCTGCGCAACGCCACCGGTATTTTCAAAGAATAAGTCAATGCCGTTGGGGGTTGCGGTTGCCAGCTTGGCCGCAAAGTCCTCATCGTGGTAGTTGACTGCGGCATCAAAGCCCAGCGTTTCCGTCAGCCAGTGGCATTTCTCGTCGCTGCCGGCCACACCGACGACCGTCACCCCTTCCAGTTTCGCTAGCTGGCCAACCATGGATCCCACAGACCCTGCTGCGCCAGTCACCACCAGGGTCTGTCCCGCTTGCGGTTTCAGCACTTCATACAGACCGTGATAAGCCGTCACACCCGGCAAGGCCACTACTGAGAGCAAGGCTTCCTGCGGCACAGACGTCGGTACGGGTGACAGGCCACCTTTGGCGACAAAGTATTCCGTCCAGCCCATCATCCCCATCACACGGGTGCCCACCGGATAATCCGGATGGCGGGATTCCACCACATCACCGATACCGCTTGAACGCATCACTTCCCCCAGCTCCACAGGCGGAATATAGCTTTCACGATCCGCGCTCATCCAGCCACGCATGGCCGGGTCCAGTGACATGTGGGTTTGCTTGACCAGAAACTCGCCCTCTGCGATTTCCGGTACTGGCTTCGAGACTTTTTCGAAGATATCTGACGTGATAGCGATGTCAGGACGTTTTTTCAGAAGAATGGCACTGTAATTCATGATCTTGTTCCTTTCGTTGTCTTGAGGCACACTCTAACTCTTGCTGAAAATGAAAATAAGACAGCAAAATAAAGAAACACTTTTGCTCAAAATGGGAAAATAAGCATGGATAAACTCAAAGCCATGGAAGTGTTTGTCACCACCTTACAGTGTGGCAGCATTTCTAACGCCGCAAAGCAATTACATCTTCCCGTCTCCAGCGCCTCCCGGCAGCTGAGCTGGCTTGAAGCGCAGCTCGGTACAGAGCTCATCAAACGCAGCACCCGAGCCATTAATCTGACTGAGGTGGGCAGAGCCTACCTGACACAATGCCAGCAGGTTCTTGAGCAAATTCGTCAGGCGGAAGAGTTGGTGAGTTCCTATCAGCAAACCCCATCGGGCATTCTGACTATCAGTTGTATGAGCCACTATTTTGACAGTCAGGTACTGCCGCATCTGAGTGAATTCGAGGCACTTTATCCTGAGATCAAACTCGATATCGATGTCTCTGACCGTTTGACCGATTTGTCGAAAGCAGAAACCGATATCGCGATTCGTGGCGGATACCTGCCGGATGAGCGTATTCACGCGCGCTTGTTATGCGACAACACGCCCCATCTGTGCGCCACACCTCAATACATTGAGCGATATGGCCTGCCGGCTGATCATACTGAACTGCATACGCATCATCTGGCGTACTACCGGAGTCCGAAACACATTTTAACCTGGGGTATCGTCAGAGAAGGGCAATGGCTGCCTCTGGAGCTGAAGCCGGATGTCGTTACCAATTCCGGTCGCTATATCCGTGAGCTGATGATGGCAGGAAAAGTGATGGCGCTGCTGCCAGACTGGTCAACCCAAGAAGACAGGGACGAAGGCAAGCTCATCAAGGTCGATCTGCCCGCGCCGATCTGCCTGTCTGCCGAGCGCCTGGGGCTCTATCTGCTGTATTACACGCCCCGTTATCAGGTGCCGAAAATCAGGGCAGCAGTCGATTTTTTCAGTCAGAAACTGGCCGTAAGCAGTTAACAGATAGCAGGCACATCACGCATGTTTGACTCTGGTTGACCTGAAGTGCCGGCACTCGCTGGGATCAGACCCCCAGCTTGCTGCGGAACATAAAGAACACCGCACCCAGCATACACAGCCCGGCCCAGAGGTAATCCAGTTTCAGCGGTTCTTTCAGATAATAAAACGCAAAAGGCACGAAGACAGACAGAGTGATCACTTCCTGCAAAATTTTCAGTTGCCCGACACTCATCACAGTAAAGCCAATGCGGTTTGCCGGCACCTGCAGCAGATACTCAAACAGCGCAATTCCCCAGCTCAGGAAAGCAGCGATGACCCAGGGTTTACTGTTCAGATCTTTTAAATGTCCGTACCAGGCAAAGGTCATAAAGACATTGCTGCACAACAGCAGAAAAATGGTAATCAGTGTAGGTTGCATAGAGAAAATGACTCAGTTTACCGGTCAGAGAATGCGCGGATTATAATCAGCACTTTTCGCCTTGTCATTGAAAATATACACCCACCTCAAAACCATCATAAGATATTGTTTAATATATACTTTTACAACAAAACAGCCCCATTCCCTTCTTCGGCCAGCGTATCTTCCGGGTTACGAAGCTGGCATCGGTTCAGTGACAGACAGCCACAGCCGATACACTCGCCCAGTGAATCCCTGAGTTTTTGCAATTTAGTGATACGCTCATCCAGCTGATGTCGCCATAAACTCGCCATCGCTTGCCATTCTTCCTGAGTCGGCGCGTGATCCACCGGCAGGTGAGACAGCGCTTCGCCGATTTCTTCCAACGACATGCCCAGCTGCTGCGCGGTTTTGATCACCGCAATCCGGCGCAGCACACTGCGATCATAGCGGCGCTGATTACCTGCGTTCCGCCAGCTCTGAATCAGCCCTTTCTGCTCATAAAAATGCAGCGCCGACACCTTGACATTAGAGCGTTCTGCGACCTGTCCGACTGTCATTTCCATCGTCAATCCTTACCTGCGGATCATCTGTATTTTATTCTTGACCTCAAGTTTACTTGAGGTTTTAAGCTCTGCCCATCACTAAAAATAACCCATAAGGAAACACGGATGTCACGCACTGCGACTTATCTCACCGGGCGCTTTTTTGATGGTATTTCATCCGGGATGTTCATGCTGGCACTGCCTTGGATCATGCTGAATCAGGGCGATATGGGGGTCTTCGTGGCAGCGGTCTCGCTCACTTGCACCGGCTTGTCATTCATTGCCACCCCTTTCACCGCCACGCTGATTGACAGACATTCACGCAAAGCCATTCTGATCATCGTTCAGGTGATTCAGTCACTGACCGCACTGTCTGTCCTGATCGCTTTCCGGTTTCAGGCCGATTCCATCGGGTTGCTGGCACTGGCGCAACTGATCTTCTGGCTGACCAATGATGTCGCCTGGAGCACCAATAATGCTTTCACTCAGGAGAACTATGACAAAGCTGACTACGCCAGAGTGACGGGTCAGCAGGAAGTCGTGATGCAACTGACCACACTGAGTACCGGGGCGGCGGGTATCGTGCTGCTGACATCCTGGTCGATGAGCGAGTTCGCCTTGCTGGCAACACTGGCCTCCGGCATTGCAGCACTGAGTTACGGGCTCACCCCCTATCGCCGCCGGCTGTTGCCCAGTCAGCCTCAGGCGTTTTTCAGACAACTGGCCGAGAGCAAAACCATCTTCACCCGCCAGCCCGCTTTCTACCTGTTTCTGACGTTATCCTGCCTGACTTACCCCATGCTCACTTATCTGGCGAAACTGGTGCCTGTGTATTTCTCTGAGCACAACATCAATGGCAGCTGGTTTGCGTCCTGGTCGCTGAGCTATGGCATCGGTGCCTTGCTGACCGGCCTGCTGGTGACGCGATTGCTGGCACGCATCAGCCATGAAAAAGCCATGATGTATTCGGTGATCACCATGGGCAGCCTGCTGATCATCATGGCCGTGTGGTTAACGCCGGTTGTTCTGGTTTCACTCACCGTGATCCTGGGCTTTTTCAACGCACTAAACCGTATCGCCCGTACCAATAAACTCAACCATGAAGTGAATGTGCATGAGCGCGGCCGGATAGAAGGCGGTCTGAAATTATTCTCGACACTGAGCCAAAGCCTGAGCTATGTCTTGATTGCCGCATTAAGCTACTTTCAGGTCACTGAAATGGGTTTTATCATGATGGGCGTCATTGTGATGCTATCGGGCCTGATCATGCAGCGATTGTACCGGAAAGGTTCCCACCTCCAGATTTCAATCGCCTGAGGACAAGACAATCACTGCTGCAACTTCCCTGAAGCGTTCGCTAGGGAAGTCTTTTCATTTTTTCCATCCAGTCCATCAGAAACTGCGCGAAAGCGATCACCTGTCTGGGCTGAAATTTGCGACCAGGATACACAAGCTGTAAAGCGACCGATTCGGTATCACTGAGACTCAGTCCTCTGACTTGATCATCAAACAGCACCTGTAACCGGCCATCCAGCACATCCTGCCGGACATCCCACCAGGACTTCATCGCGATACCGCACCCTTCCACAGCCCATTGACGCACCAATGCGCCATCGGTACAAATCATCGCCGGTTCGACGTCCACCGTCATGGGGCCCTTATCCGTGACAAAGTGCCACGCATTCATCACCTGTCCGGCCCATTCCATCACTAAACACCGGTGATGACGCAGATCATCGGGATGCGCCGGATGCCCCGCTTTCGCCAGATAAGCCGGTGACGCGCACACCACACGGCGATTCTGTACTAACGCCTTTGCAATCAGGTTGCTGTCAGGCAAATTACCCAGCCGGATGGCAATGTCTATGCCTTCATCCACCAGTTTGACCATGCCATCGGTCAGATAAAGATGCGGTGCAACTTTCGGATGCGCCTCTGAAAACGCGGCCAATGCCGGCGCCACATATTGCCTGCCAAAATCGGATGGCGCGGTAATCCGCAGGGAACCTGACAGCTCCGCCTCACATTGCATGAATACCGCTTCAGCGGCCTCAACCTCTTCCACGACCCTCAGACAAGCCTCGTAAAATCGGTAGCCCGCCTCAGTCATCGAAATATGCCGGGTATTTCGGTTCAGCAAACGGGTTTGATATCTGTGTTCCAGCTGATTCATCCGGGCGGTCATACTGGCAGGCGACAACCCCAGCTTCCGCCCTGCAGCCGCCAGTCCACCCGATTTCACCACCTGAACAAACAACGCCATGTCATCTGTCTTTGCCATATTATTCAGCTTTTGTGAAGTATGTTTTCGTATTTGTACCCATTATAAATATTTTCCGAACGAATACACTGTAAACGTCTTATCACTGAACCCAATGCTCGTACATCATTCTGGTGAATGTACGATGGCCCACGGAGATTTCTGATGTCAGATTCACGACTGTTTACACCACATCAACTTGGTGCTGCGATGCTTCCCAACCGGGTTGCAATGGCCCCAATGACACGATCCCGCACGACCCAACCCGGTGATATTCCCAATCATCTGATGGCTGAATATTATGCCCAGCGTGCCAGTGCAGGTTTGATCATCACGGAAGCCACACAAATTTCACCGCAGGGAAAAGGTTATTCTTTCACACCCGGTATCTTTACCTTCGAGCAAATACAAGGCTGGCGACTTATCACACAGGCCGTCCATGCCAAAGGCGGCATCATTTTTTCACAGCTCTGGCATGTCGGCCGGATGTCACATCCCTCATTCCACAGTGACGGCCAGCCTGTGGCCCCTTCAGCGATTGCACCTGACGCTCAAGTCTGGGTAGTTGGTGAAGACGGCGTGGGTAGCATGCAGGACTGCCCTGCTCCCCGAGCGCTGGAGCACCATGAGATCCAAGCGATCATTGCAGACTATCGTCAGGCAGCAATCAATGCCATCGAAGCCGGCTTTGATGGGGTGGAAATTCATGCTGCAAATGGCTATTTAATCGACCAGTTCCTGCGCACGACATCCAACCAACGCACCGATGAATATGGCGGCTCGTTAGCAAACCGTATCCGTTTTGCGATTGAGATTGTTGAAGCGGTCTGCAAGGCAGTTGGGGCCGAAAAAGTCGGGATCCGGCTGGCGCCTTTTATTACTCAGCGGGGCATGAATGATCCTTCAGTGACGGAAGCCATTTTAGAAGCGGCCAAACACTTCCAGCAGATCGGCATCGCCTATATTCACCTGGCCGAGGCAGACTGGGATGACGCGCCTCAGATCTCTCCCCAGTTCAGGACAGCGTTGAGAGAGACGTTTCAAGGCAGCATCATGGTGGCGGGTAACTATACTCAGGCAGCAGCCGATGAGTTACTGCAGGCCGGCCTGGTCGATATGGTGGCTTTTGGCCGCCCGTTCCTGGCCAATCCGGATCTGCCCTACCGCTTGCAGCATCAATTACCGCTGAATGTCATTTCCGATCCCAGCACCCTGTTTGGCGGAAACGAAACCGGCTACACCGATTATCCTTATTACAACCAACACGCTTGAGGAACCACGAATGAAAGCTGTCGCACTGACCCATTATTTACCTGTATCAAACCCGGACAGCCTGATGGATGTCGAACTTCCGGCACCGGCGGTATCAGGCAGAGATATTCTGGTGAGAGTGGAAGCCGTCTCGGTCAATCCGGTTGATACCAAAGTAAGAGCCCCAAAAGAGAAGATTGAACCTCAGCCGCGTGTATTGGGCTGGGACGCGGCAGGCACGGTCGTCGCTGTGGGTGAAGAGGTTACCCTGTTCTCCGTCGGCGACGAAGTCTTCTATGCCGGCGACATCACCCGTCCCGGCAGCAACAGCGAATACCAGCTGGTTGATGAGCGCATTGTCGGACATAAACCGCAATCGCTGTCGATGGCGGAAGCCGCCGCCCTTCCGCTGACCAGTATCACCGCTTGGGAAGGATTGTTTGACCGGCTCAAGATCAACCCCGACGGCGTGCAAGGCCAGCAAAGTTTGCTGATCATTGGCGGCGCGGGCGGTGTCGGCTCAGTGGCCATTCAACTGGCCAGTCAGATTTCAGGATTGAATGTCATCGCCACCGCATCACGGGAAAACACCCAGCACTGGTGCCATGAAATGGGTGCCGATCACACCATCAACCACCGGCAGGATATGGCGGCACAACTGGCTGAACTCGGCTTCCCGGCAGTGGATTATATTTTTTGCCTCAACGACACAGCCGGCCACTGGGCAACCATGACGCAAGTCATCAAACCCCAGGGCATGATTTGCAGCATTGTTGAAAGTGATGTGCCATTGGATATGGAACCATTGAAAAGCAAAAGTGCCGGTTTTATCTGGGAATTCATGTTTACCCGTTCGATGTATCAAACCCATGATATGGCTGAGCAGGGTCATCTGCTCAATCAGATCAGCAAACGGACGGATGCCGACTCCTTACAAACGACGCTGACGGAACACCTGACACCGATCAACGCTGAAAACCTGCGCAAGGCCCATGCCATGGTCGAGCAAGGAAAAATGATAGGAAAAGTGGTGTTGTCTGACTGGCAAAATTAACCAAGCCACACAGCTCCTCTGCCCTGCTCAATCAATATTGAGCAGGGCAGGAATCATATCACTGGATCACTCTCACTTTCTTTATTCACCGAGCCTGGCTTTCACGGGTTGCAGGACCAGGATTGCAGCACCAAACAAGGCGATAGCGAGCAGCGCCATACTGTATGGCCCGGCACTGTACGCGACACCGGCAACACCAGACCAGATCGCCACGCCCAAATGCATCATGGTCATGGCCAGTGACATAAGAACACCACGGTGAGTCACTGACAGTTCCGCGATATAGCTTTGCAACGCCGGAGAGCCAACTCCGCCGGCCAAAGCCCAGAGCAGCAGCAGTGGAATAACCGCGATCAGATTTTCCGCAGAAGACAGATAAAACCAGACAGTGACAACCACACAAACGCCCAGCGCAATTCGCATCACCTGGCGCCCACTCTCCAGCCGACCGGTCAAACGTGGCATCAGCATATTACCGATCACACTGATCACGCCAAGACCAGCATATACACTGCCTGCGACCCACATAGAGACACCCTGCGTATCCCGTAAATGCTGACCAACCAGATTAAACAACCCGATGCCGCCTCCCAAGCCAAAGCACATAGCCATCAAGGCACCCGCAGCACCGGGAATCGCCCAGAGTTTCACTTGAGCGTCTTTGTGCTCAGTCATCTGCCCGGCCCGGTTTGGCTGCCAGCCTGACACATACCACAACGTTGCGGCAACAAGCCAGGCACAGATCCCCAATACGACAAAGGCGGCTCGCCAGCTTACCGTTTCGGCCAGGGCAGCGCCTAACGCCGGGCTGGCAATCATTCCCAGCGTCAGACCCGACTGCACCCAGGCAATCTTTTTCATGGCATCTTCCCCTGCGGAGTCTGCCGCCAGAGCAAAAGCCACAGGCAACATTCCGGCACTGGCCAGTCCCGTGGCGACCCGGGTCGCGATCCCGGCCTCAAATGTCTCCACAAGCCCTGTTGCGATCGACGCCAGACCAAACAGGACGGATGCGGGAATCATCACGGCCAGGCGTCCATGCCGGTCAGAGTACGCCCCCAGTACCGGCGCTATCAATGCCAGGGCCACGCTGTAAGCGGTAATAAACAGGGTGACGCGCTCAGGAGCAACGCCCAGATCATGGCCGATAGGGACCAGTATCGGCCCTAGCATCAACTCATCAGCGCCGACCAGAAACGCAACGCAAAACAATACAATTGTCATCATTATTCTGTTCTCATCTCAGGCCAGAACCGCTTTTGCAGTGACCCCGGCAGACTGAATATCAATCACCCGGTCCGGCCAGCCGGCGACAAAATCCCGCTCGTGCGACACCATAATGACAGTCCCGTGAAAGTCGATCAGTGCTTGTTTCAGCGCCGATTTCACCGTGGCATCCAGGTGGGTAGTCGGCTCATCCAGTACCAGCAGGTTGACCGGTTGCAAGGCTAAACGGCACAGCTTCACTTTGGTCTGCTCTCCGCCGCTGAGCGACCCGACCGGCTGCAAGGCCAGCTTGCCAGACAGGCCAAAACGCGCCAAATGTTGTCTGGCCGCTTTGTCATCCATTCCGGGACAGACCGACTTCACCAGATTCACGGGGGTGGCATCTTGAAACGGCCAGTGCAATTCCTGCTCAAAGTAGCCCAGCCTGAGCCCTTGTGATAATTCCAGCTGTCCGGACACAGCTGCCAACTCCCCCACCAGGGTTTTCAGCAGAGTGGACTTTCCGATGCCATTGAATCCGGCAATCACAACTTTTTCACCGCGCTGCAGCGCCAGATTCATCGGAGGCAGCAAAGCGCGGGTATAGCCGATTTCCAGCCCGGTAGCCGCCAGCACGGTCTGGGCACTCAGCGGCGCAGCCCGGAAAGTAAACGACACCGCTTTTTCGGACTCCGGCGCTGTCATGCGTTCAATCCGTGCCAGCTGCTTCTTACGGCCATTGGCAATGCTCGCATTTACACCAGCACCGTTTTTGGCAATAAACTGCTCCAGCTTATCGATGTGCTTTTTCTGGGCCTGATACTGTTTGGCATGGGCCGCGTCGTCGCTGGCTTTCTGCGCCATCGCTTTCTCAACATTGCCTTTATATTTGCGGATGTGTTGTCTGTCGATATCACAAATGCCGGTCGCAATCCGGTTCAAGAAGGCCTTATCGTGCGACACCACCATGAAGGCCCCTTTAAAATCATTCAGATAATCGGCCAGCCAGTCGACATGCACGGTATCCAGGTAGTTGGTCGGCTCATCCAGTAACAAGACATCCGGCGACACCAGCAGCAGGGTCGCCAGCATGACTTTGTGGCGCTGACCACCACTCAGGGCGCCTAGCGGCGTTGCCATGCCGAACTGGCTGATCCCCAGTCCTTCAGCCACTGCCTCGACTTTGTGATTGATGACATAAAAAGACTGGCCTTCCAGCGTGGCCTGAATGGTCGCAGCCCGGGCCAGAAAACTGTCGCGGGTGCTTTTCTCCGGGCAGGCGTAAATCGCCATCATCTCGGCTTCCAGCGCGTACAATTCGGCATAAGCGGATTGCAGGTAACCCCGGACCGTCATCCGGGGATCCAGTTCTGCGTGCTGATCCAGATAACCAACCTGCACGGCAGGCTGCCAGAGAATATCGCCGCTGTCCGGCAGCAACTCGGATTGCAGCAATTTCAGCAGGGTACTTTTCCCCACCCCATTCTTGCCGGTCACCCCGATATGTTCGCCGGGAAACAGAATAAAACCGGCCTGCTGATAGAGGGTTTTGTCGCCAATGTGGTAAGTCAGATTTTGAATTGTAAGTAAGCTCATTGTGTTACATCCATAAAAAAACGAGGGGCGGTACAAGGCATACCGGCCCCTCGCTTCAAGCAATCTTGAAACTCGCTTCTGACTGGCGATCAGCCAGAAACGAAAAGGCCGACGATGAAGGTCATCGTCGGCCTGTACTCTGCATACATCAGATACAGACAACTCCCCTGAAGATCAGGGAATGACGGCTATATCTGATGAAGATTCAGAAGACATTCAGCTCCGAGCAACACTTCATCGTGTTCATGCGCGGAGCACAGTCGCCTGACAAAATTCTTGAATAGGATGTAAAACATTGCAGAGTGGTCCAAAAACATAATCCGGTCGCAAAATACGCAATTTTCGATCATGAGTCAACCGCATCGATTCTTGTATCTCGCTCATATCGTGCATCGGCGGCAGAGCACCGGAAATAACCCTCAGCCAAACAACACGGCCAATAGTCCAATCACAACCGCCAGCGCCAGTATGGCTTTCACCAGCAAACCAATATTGTCACTGCCACCATCAGGCGGCTGATTACAACATCCCACCGTACCTCCAAAGTCACAATCATTGCAGCACAAAACAGACAGACTAAAGCTTCCCGCCAGTGGAAGGTCAAGTAAAACTGTTACGCGCTGCACATTTCCCTTCGCCCGAACCCTAATTGGCGGGAATACTCAACCAATAGCATTTATGTTATGCATATGCGTTATCATCTTGTCATTGGAATGTCATATGCGTGTCCGAGCAAACATTGCCCGAGTGAGTCTCATCACTGCTGGCCTGCTTTTTCTTTCTGCCTGCAGCCAGAATGCCAGTAATGATGTCGGTTTGTATGCGCAAGCCAGTAATCAGCTCACCAGCCAGCTGGGCGACACGATGCAGGAAACCAAAACCTTACAGACCAAACGGGCAACCAACACACTGGCGCTGGAGCTGGAACGCCCCAGCACCCTGCTGACCTCAGACCGGCTGACGCAACAGGCAAAAACGTATGCCGATATCACCCAGCAGCAATTCGCACTTTACGCCCTGAACCGTTCCCTGCAGGACTACAGCCAGGCCCTCAGCGAACTGGCAGACGCCAAATACCGCGGCGACATTGATTACGCCGCTGCCAAACTCAGTGGTTCTTTGATCTCGGCGAACAAGCAGTATCAAACCCTGACCAATACGCCTCTGCTGGATGCCAGCGATGACACCTTTCACATCCTGTCATCCGCCATCGCGGGCATCGGCGCTACGGTCGCGGAATCTCAGCGACGCAAAGCCCTGAAAGACATCATCATCAAGGCCGATCCGACCATCAGCACAATCTGCGATACCATCAGCCAGCGCCTGTCATCCGGCAGGCTGTACGCCGCCCTGCTGTCGGAACGCCGGGATATGCTCAGTACCGACATTCGTCGCTTCAACATCATGAAATCACAGGGAAAGCTCAGTCATGAGGCCGTGATCGCGCAGATTGAGAGCCTGACTCAGCGCTCAGTGGATATCGCTTCAACCGCGCTGATTTTCAAGCAACTGGCTAAAGCCACGCAGACGCTGAAAGAGAAGCACCACGCAATCTCCCAACTGGTGGCGAACAACCAGTTCAGCGGTAAAGCCTTCATCCGTATTGCCGGTGAGCTCAGCGAAACCGGCCGTCATTATTCATCGCTGAACAATCTGCTGGGTAGCTGCGAAACCGGCTTTGAGCTCAGAGATGATCAACTTGTTTGCAAGGAGGGGTAAAATGACGGACAAACCATTGGGCGACTACCTGGTTGCAGCCATCGACGAGCTGCGCAAGGTCAAAGAAATCACCCTGGATTATGATCAGGCACTGCAACTACAGCAAGACATCAACAAGCTGCTGACCCAGCTCAGTGAAGCACTGGCCTTGCCCGATCTGGGCGTGACGCGTACCCAAAGTGCAGTGACCAATCTTGTCTCGCTGACCTCACTGGCGAAAAAAGCCAAACATGATCCCAGCAAAATCGCCGATGTCATTCTGACCACTTCGAAAGTGGTGCGTGTGGTCGAAAAAGTGCTGAAAGGGACCGGCGAAGCGCTGTTATAGAATCCAGGGGCGAACTCAGGCTTTCGGCAATCCGAAGCGGGATAAATATGACGCCGTCCTTGTGATTCATGGCAATAATGATAGGGAAGGAAGGCCGAGTCTGCTAGAATCCCGTGCCCTCAAACCTTCATGCCACTCTGGTATTCAACTGAAGCGTTGAGCGGAATCACCCAACCCAATCGGCCCCGGTACGTGAGCAACTCAGGAACGCGTTATGATGACAGATGAAGAAAGAATTGAATTACAAAAAAATAATCCATTGCACGGTCTGAAGTTAGAAACCTTACTGCAAGAGCTGGTTGATTTTTACGGTTGGGACATTCTGGATACGGCCATGCGTTTTAACTGTTTTCACACCAACCCATCGATTGCCAGCAGTGTGAAGTATTTGAAGAAAACCGACTGGGCAAGAGAGAAACTGGAAAACTTTTACCTGTACCGCTTCAAACGCATGCCTCGCGCAACAAGCGAAGAGTTCGAGTTGCCGCCACGCACCCGTACATTCCCGCACGGTCTACAGCCGAAAGAGCCAATGGAACTGACGGTTGAATCCATTCTGAAATCGCAAGCCAAAGCCGCATCAGCCCATAAAGAGCGCTCGTCACGGGGTCGTCACTTCCGTCGTTAACGCCCTGCTTCCCGGTAAATTCAGATAACGAAACGTCAGGCATGGATGCCTGTGTGAGGTATATCACTGCATTTACAGTGTAAAACGTGCCAAATCTGGTTCTGATTGACGTATCGCACTTAAAAACCAGCACTACATCGACACGTTACATGCCGTTTTTTTACTCTTCTGCCTGAGGCGCACTGAACGCTTTGCTGTAGAAACCTGACGTATCAAAGCAGCATACTCTCTTTTTGCCCGAAGCAAGCATGTCGCATGCGTCATGAATACGTTTCACCCGGGTCTTGGCCTGCTTGGCAGAAACTATCCAGTGAATCCAGTCTACACGGGCAATGGTCGTCGTCGCATCCCACATCGCACGGGCCTCAGGTGCCGCCGCCAACGCTTTCAGCAAATCATCCGGCACGTCCGGTTCAGGCTCCTCTCCGGCGAAAACCTCAAAATGTGCCATATCACCAACGCTGGTACCCGATGCCGAAAGCAGAGAATTGTCGATTCTCAGCCAATGGCTTTTCTTGCCATCCGGTTCAAGCAATACAGTGAACTGGTGACCGTTTAAGCTGCCAGACACAGTAATGCGGCCACGCCGTGGCAACGTCTCACTTGCCTCTTTGGGCAACACGACAAAAGCCCACTCACTGTCCCCGCCTGAGTCCCTGGGGCGAAGCAATCGCGCGTCAAATTCAGCACGGCTGTTTTCTTTTTCCATGATTTGATGATCTCCCTGTGAAAATTTCCCTGACCAACGAGATAGTATTTTAGCAGATGGTTATGATGGGGAAGTGAGTTTAGTCTCCAGATTCCTTTCATCCGAGTTTCTATTACGAATGCGCTTATAAATCGCAGCCGGGAGAAGCCCAGCCCCATTGATTATCCTTACTATATATTAATTTTCAAAGGCTTGCCTATTTACATAAGAACTAAGTGTTAGATAGTTATCCTTCATTTCAAAAATCATCATTGAAGCATCACCATCAATTTTGAGGATAATATCACCATCCTTTATCACATAGACTTTATTACTCCAACTCATGGATAAAAGGCTTACTTTAACCATAAGTCTTTTTATTGCCAATTCTACTTCTTTTATATCTTCGCCCATTAAGAACAATTTACCTTCGAACAATGGTGGTTGATATTTCAACAAAGTGGTTACCCCCTTTATGCTTTTATCAATTCCCAATGAATGAAAAACTTCAAGATCATTGATGATTTTACGATCACCAATGTTTTTAATTAATTCATACCTTTCTACTATGTCAGGACTTTCTTTTTCAAAGCTAATATTTTTGTTCATTTTATCAACGAAATCTCTATAGTGAACCATCGCATGGTACGAGCTATATAGGTAGTAACTTGCACCCAAAAAAGTTATTATCGATAGCAAAAATAGTGTAACATTTTTCATTTTTAGATTATTAACGAACATAACTCTTATAATTTAATGAAATAATAGTAAATAACACGAAGTCTACAACATCAGGCTTTACCACACTGGATAAAGTCTGAATTCATAACTCTTGAATACCATCCTCTCCTGTATCAGCAGAAGACCGTCATCCTTAATCCTATGCTGTAATATGACTTCTTATGTGGTGAAAAATCGGCAAGACTTTAGCGCTTGATACCATATCCATTTGTCAGATTACAACTGAATCTAAACCATCCAAAATCGTGACCAAACAGAGCAAAATCCCCAGAATTATCCAAACGTAATTAGCCCAGCTAAACCTTGCATTCGCCTCTCCGAAATCATCTTTCATCGCATAATTAATTCGTAATTGAATCTTATACAACGCACGGTATGCAAATGGCAGAATAAAAAAACTCGCAAAGTGAGTGTATGGCAGACCTAATTCTTTCATTGCCAATCGATCACATATTCCAGAAACAATAACCAGCAACACGTACTGAATAGCCTGCCACTCTAAAGCCGACCGCTCTTTTTGACTTGATGAAATCAATGACGAAATCTTATCGCATAGCGAATGCAAAAATAAAATGTCAAAAATCCCTCTAGCTATTGGCCAAACATCGCTGCCAACACTCTTTTTATATAAACTCCAGTTTTGATAACTCCAGTAAATACTGTATAGCCCTAACGTGCTGAGAAAAAGAATAGTGAATTTCTTTGGAGAAACCACATAAAACTCGTAGCTCTTTACTTCTTCATCGCCCACATTTGTAACTTCTGACGCCGCATTGACCATATACTTACTCCGTATTTTACATCTCCCAGATCACGAATGGCATCCACTTTCCCTCATCAGGCTTTGCCACACAGGGTAAGCCTGATGACGACATCGCCAAAAGCCGCCATGGCACAATCTGTCTATGGCATTGATTCAGCCAAACATAGCTTCAAGTATCCACGGTGACGATCATCAAGGCAAGACTTTGATACGCCGAACCATTTTATGATCGTCAGTAACCGGAAGGTGGGGACTGTATGTATGTCGCGCTTAAAGCCAGTGCCTTCTCCAGCATTCAGCGTTGCGCGCCAGACACTCTTTGCTGGTTCAAAGAGTGTACAGAAAAGCCTTTGATTTCGCTGGTGTTGTCCGGTGCGGTTGTAGGCGCTCAACCTAAAAATACATCCCTGTATTTTTCCCTGGGATTGTGGCTGACTCTCCTGAAGATGACGCTCAGGCGACCGATACGGCGATTGTCTGTGCCAACCAAACTACAGAAAGTAGCCCGGCGCTGAACCAGGCTATTCCTTAATAATGCTGCTGCGAACTTAACCAAACCCCGAATAAAACATCGGCGGCAGAACACATATCCTTCTCCGTTATAAGCGCATTTTTGCGTAGATCACTGTGTTATCTAACTCTCCTGAAGGTAAACGTCTGGCATTAGCTAAACTAGCCTCAAACTGGAAGCCACAACGCTTTGCAACAGCCTGGCTTTTTAGGTTTGAACTAGCCATCTTTATTTCTAATCGTTGGGCTGCATGCTCATTGAAAGCATATTGCTCAACAAGTTTTACGGCTTCGCTGATGTAACCTTTACCGGTTTCAGATGTGCGTAGCCAATATCCAATTTCAAAATAAGGAACAGATTTATCCCTGACAATAAAGCCGACAGCACCAATAAACCGTCCTGTTTCTTTTTCTATGACATTAAACCAAAACTCACCAGTGAAGTTGGAAAAATTCTCAAGTGCATCTTTGGTGTTTGCTTCGAGATCGCTCTTCGTTAATGACTCAGAAACCCAGGGTAAAAACTGAGAAAGCTCTGCTTTACTCTCCTCAATGACAGCAAGCATTGATTCAGTATATTTCAATGATGGTGGAACTAATTGAAGTCTCTCACTTTCCATCCGAGATCCTATTTATGACGTGTTTATAACAAATGAGGAACTGCAATAGCGAAGTTTGATCCGCTGCAGTTATTTACTCAGTTGCATTGGCACGTTCCAACTCACGTAATTTTTTCTTGGCAAACAGCCCCCTTTCTGCTACGGGAAATGATTTATCTGATGCAAACTTATCTGCAAGCGTCTTAGCACTATTACCTAAATTTAGTAATTCACGAATCAGAACTTCAGCTGAAACACGCCGGACAATAGACGAACGATCCTCCGCAGAATTGTGCAACAAGTCGAGCAAAGGTGTTTGTACTTTTATTTGTCGCTCAGCAACAACAGGCTTTAGCTTTCTTGCGCAATAACGTATATCAGTCCATTCCCATTTACGGCCTTCAATCCATGCAATTCTGCCTTCAAATAAACTTCGGTATGCCTTAGCTCGAACCGCAGGTTGGATTGCAAGAGTAGCGATTTCTTCAATATATCTATCAAGAACTGACGTGCGGCCAAGTTGAGAAAAAAGAGATGGCATCGGGCCAGATGGCGACGAAATTAATTTTGATCTAATAGCCTCTGCTATCGATTCTTCACATAGCATTTGGAAAAGAACCTTTTTATCTGCATCCTCGATTCTACCCCACGAAGTCCAGTTGGCGAGCGCTATGCACAGTGCTTCTACTACATGTTCTGGATCTGTTGCTCTTGCTATTTCAGGTAGCTTTTCTCTTGCAGCTATACGAACTTGAGGCACCCAATCATTAAGTCTTCGAACAGCAAGTGAAAAGAAAAATGTATTCGGTGCTGCGCCGGACAAAGTTCGTAGAGTTTTCTCGCGTTTGTGCCCATCCCAACTGACTAGGTCCAGCCAAGTTAGTCGTTCTTTAGGTTTTGACCATATCTTCCATTTGGGCGGAGTAGTCTCTCTTAAAGCCAAAGAGAATTCAGAGCGAATCAATCGCTCCCAGTAGTCAAAACTTGAAAGGGGCAAGTCAGATGTCACATCTATTAACGCAGACATGTCGGATACTGCTACCTTGCTACCAGAATTTATTGTTCTGGCAAATGCCTTCACTGCTGATTTAACTTCATCTTCCATAATCTGCGATTGTTGCACCTATTTTTGCCTCTTAACTAATAACATGAGCTTCCCCTCATCAGGCTTTGCCAAACTTGGAAAGTTTAAACACAAAATCACTGGAGGCCACCTTGTCCAATATCTGTCTATGGCATCGATTTAGCCACACACAGTTTTAGTATCCACGGCGAGGATCACCAAGGCAAGGTGTTGTTCCACAAAGCAATAGCACGCTCAACAGTCATCGAGCTTTTTACAGGTATGCCAACGTTATCATCCGGATGGAAACCAGTTGTCTCTTGCATCATAAAGCTCTTGGACAGACACTTGACGAAAAACAACGTCATCAATTTCGCTTTTAAAGTGATTATCCTTTACGCCAACAGCAACCGGTTAATCACGAGCTTCCTCAGGAATTAGCGCCAAGAGATCTGTGACCCCAATATCTTCACCGGCCTGAGAAAGCAAAGCAGAGACTTGCCCACGATGGTGAGTTTGATGGTTAAAGAGGTGAAGAACCAGACTTGAAAACCGTTTGCAGGCAGGAACACCTTTGCTGTTGTGATAACTAATGAAGCGATCTAAATCTGCTTCAGTGAGTTCATCTATCCAACAAATGATCTGACAATCCAACCAAGCCCTTTGTTTGGATAAAGCAGTGAAATCTTCAAAAAGTATCTGATCCAAACTACTCGGGTTTGGAAGATTAGCGACCTCACGTAAAGAGGACTTGCAAGACGGATGCGAGGAAAATCGCTTGAGCCAAATAATATCGCCCACAAGAATGTGATTCAAAGTACCCAAAATAGAGCCAAAAAATGCGCCACGATCCTTGGTCAGCTCTTTTGTATCTAAACGACTCGCAGCCTCGTAGAATTTTGTGTTCATACTCTGGTTGTAGGCGGCCAGCAATGTAAAGTGTTCTTTAAGGCTCATTTGTATTCTTCCTTGTACATTATGAATCGCATGAACTCCCCCTTATCAGGCTTTGCCACTTCTTAATAAGACCATTTCGGGCCTGTCCGTATTTGCTAAGTACGTTTTATAGCGACTACAGAATATGTATGCCAGTGTTTCATTTTACCCAGCGAAGTCTTTGCGGTTTCGTCACGTTCGAAGTACCTGACGACTTCAAAATCCGAGAACAAAGCCTTAACCTCTGACTCAGATAAAGGTGTTACTGGACTACGGTAATTTTTAGCCCAACTGTCTTTTGTCCCCATAAAGTCACCGGCAAAGACACCACCAACTTCAATCGACGATTTGATATTGCCCCAAATTGCCTCAAAGAAGCTCGGATCAGCGAAGAACAAACTAGAATTAGCGATGATCAGGCCAACCTTAGGATAGTCAAAAGACTCAAATGAAGACTCTGAAATTTCCACCAGCGATTTAGCTCCAAATCGATCTCTGCATATCGCTACAGAATCAGGATTAATATCGAAACCATGTACCTGATAACCTTGCTGCTCTAGATAGTGGATATCACATCCTGTTCCACAACCACAGTCGGTCGCTATTTTGAGGTTTGATGCATTTAAACTAGCCGCAAATTCCGTCCGCTTTGAATGAGGGCGAGACAATGCCTTTTTATAGTACTGACGCCAAATCTCAGCATTTTCATCCATAAGCTTATTATTTCCCTGAAAGTACATAACATCTCATGACACGATCCAGTATCTTACCCAAACACCTTACGCAACCGAATTGATATTCTGCGCTTTTGTCGCACTTTATGATCTCCCCTGAGGTTCAGCGTCACAGATGCTGGTGAAACACAACAGCGGTCACTGACCGTTTTCGAGGTCGTTCATGATCTGGTATTCATTGTGGTGGTCAGAAAACCAAGCTTTCAATGGCTGGCGCGATACTTTGATACCGGTTTGTGGCTGTTGCGGCATGGGGAAAAATGCATCGGGAATTTTAAAACGGGTGAGTTTGTCTGTCAGCCAGAGGGGCAGTTGCAGGGCTGACAGATCGCTGGCGCTGTCGATCAGGGCTATCGGGCGGGCGCCGTATTCGGGGCTGTGGACAGGGATCACCATACTTTGCCTGATGTCCGGATGGCGGTTCAGCACGGCTTCAATTTCTTCGCAGTGGATATTCTCGCCGCCGGAAATGAACTGATTATCGGCACGGCCGACGATGCGGAGTTCACCATCGACCCACTGGCCGACATCTTTGGTGTCAAACCAGCCCTGTTCATCCACCAGCGGAATCAGCTGGCCCTGATGATAGTAACCGCTCGCTAAGGTGTCGCCGGCGATATAAATCCTGTGGTTTCTCAACTGTACCTCACGGTTGGGCAACACACGCCCGGCGCTGGGGATGTCGCCTGTCGGTTTGACCGTCACCGTCGATGCGGCTTCTGTCATGCCATAACCGAGCCAGGTTTCAATGCCACTGTCTCTGGCCTGCTGACACAGCGGCAAAGGCACGTCACTGCCGCCCAGTAATACATGGCTGAGCTGCAGCGGCTGGCGAAGATCCAGCAGTCGTTTGAGCTGCGTGGCCACCAGCGACGCATGGGTTGCCCCCTCAATGTCCTCTTCCAACCGACCGTTGCCGATTTTCAGGCAGGCACCAGCACTGAGCCAACGGTACAGAATCGACAAGCCGGAAACGTGATACAGGGGCAAACTGAGCAGCCAGCAATCGTGCTGCTGAAACGGGAACACCGCCAGCAAACCACGAGCCGAGGCCAGATGCTGAGCCTGCGTATGGGCGACGGCTTTCGGCGCGCCGGACGAGCCCGAGGTAAAGACAATCGAGGCGATTTGTTTTGTATCGCCTTGTTCTGTATCGCGTCGTTCTGCATGGCGGGCAAGACACGGTGCTGAAGCGGCAACTGGCGCCTGCAGCTTCAGTCGCTGCACGTCTGTGAGCAAGGTTTGCCTGTCCTGCGCAGACCAACCGGCGATAACGGATTCAGTCAGCCACAGACATCTTGGCCGCCCTTCGCCATACAGCACACGCAGTTTTTCCCGCAACGCCTGACAGGGCTGCGGCATCGTCAGGGCCGTGATCGCGCCCAGCTGAATGCAAGCCAGATGAAGCAACACCACATCCGGCGAGTTTTTGCTGACCACGGTCACCACAGTGCCTTCGCCCACCCCTTGAGCGGCAAGCACACGCACCAGATGGTGAATGTGCTCAGTCAGTGCTTGCCAGGTGTATTGAGTGTCAGGCGTGATCAGGGCGATGTCGTCAGGCCGCATTTGGGCCCAGGTGTGCCAGAGGCAAGGCGGGTACAGACAGTGCGGACTCATGACTGCCATACCTGTGTCTGTTCCTGTAACGACTGAACCGGCAACGAACTGCCCGGCCAGGGGATTTCAAGCTGCGCACTGAACAGATGTAGTGTATCCAGCCCGGGCAGACTCTCTGGCAGCAACCCGTGCGACAGGCGTGCGAGCTGTGTCAGCCCCAGACTGGATTCAAGCGCTGAACTGATCACCACGGACATGCCCGCGGCATGTGCATCGCCAATCAATTGCGCACAGCGCTGCACCGAACCGATCAAGGTCGGCTTCAGGACAAGCGTCTGAGCACCCGCCAGGCGATTGAGTCTGAAATCCGGCGCTCTGGCGGCATGCTGCAAAGTTTCATCCCACGCCAGTGCGAGACCTGTTTCTCTGCTGAAAGTCAGGCTGTCCGCCGGTCGCTGACAAGGCTCTTCAATAAAAACGATCCGCGAAATATGAGCCGGCGCAAGATGACGGGAAAAATCATGCGCCTGCGACAGCGACCAGGCCCGGTTCGCATCCAGCCGCAAGCGCAGATGCGGATAACGACACAGCAACTGATTCACCTGCTCGGCCTCCTGTTCAGGCACAGCACGGCCGACCTTGAATTTCGCCAGGCGGCACTCAGCCAAAGCAACCATGGTTGCCATCTCAGTCATTGATCCGGCACTCAGCAAAGGCACCGTGTGATAAGACGCTTGCGATGGCAGCTGACTGCTCAGGCACATCAATGCCATCGAGATCCCGAATGCCACCGACGGGTACAGCGTCATCTCCGTCATCTCCTGACCATCAACCCAGTGTTTCAGTACCGAAATGGCCTGCAGTTCCGCCGCTTCGGTGCTTTCCACGCTGAAGCCTGCCAGCGGGGCGATTTCTCCGCAGCCAGTGCGCGCTTGATGTCGCAGTTCAGCAACATAGCCCACACGTTCAACGCACTGCTGACCTCTTAACACGCTCCCGCTGTTGATGGGGAGCCTGTAGCGGAACAATCTGGCAGATCGACCCATGTTACCCGCACCACACACCAGCTTGCCCGCTATGGATTACGCGGAAACTTGCTGAAGTCCGGCGGACGTTTTTCATTGAACGCATTCCGGCCTTCCTGCCCTTCTTCGGTCATGTAAAACAGCATGGTCGCGTTGCCTGCCAGTTCCTGCAGTCCGGCCTGCCCGTCGCAGTCGGCATTCAGTGCGGCTTTCAGACAACGCAGTGCCATCGGGCTGTGCTGCAACACTTCACGGCACCAGCGCACCGTCTCTCTTTCCAGCTCAGCCAGCGGCACGACCGTATTGATCAGCCCCATCTCCAGCGCTTCCTGTGCATCATAAAAGCGGCACAGAAACCAGATTTCGCGGGCCTTTTTCTGACCAACAATCCGTGCCATATAAGAGGCGCCCCAGCCGCCATCGAATGAGCCGACTTTCGGGCCGGTCTGACCAAACCGGGCGTTTTCTGCCGCAATGGTCAGATCGCACATCATGTGCAGCACATGGCCGCCGCCCACCGCCCAGCCCGCCACCGAGGCAATTACAGGTTTCGGGCAGGTACGGATCTGGCGCTGAAAATCCAGCACGTTCAGATGATGAGTACCGGCGTCGTCCCGGTAACCGCCGTAGTCGCCGCGTACTTTCTGATCGCCGCCAGAACAGAATGCCTCTTGGCCCAGCCCGGTCAGCATGATCACCCCGACGGACTCATCGTAGCGGGCTTGCGACAGCGCATGGATCATTTCCCTGACGGTCTGCGGGCGAAAAGCGTTGTGTACCTGCGGACGGGCAATGGTGATTCTGGCGATGCCATCGCATGATGTGTGGTACTGAATATCCTCATACCCGCTGCCACCGTTTACCCATTCGATCGGGGCATAAAGTGCCTCTTCAGACACACCCAGGGTCATTGCCATATTATCCTCACTTTCAGATCACAGTATCGTTTCAAGGTGCTGGTTCAGCTGACGCCTGAGCGCCATCGCAAAAGCCTGCGGTTGCTCTTTATGAGCGTTGTGCCCGGCATGGGCGATACAGGTTGCCGGCAATTGGCTGTCATTGGCCATTCGCGAAAATTTGCTGTCGTACCCGCCGTAAAAGTAATGCAGCGGCACGGGCTGCGACTTGAGTGCATCCAGCAGATACACTTGCCGGGCCAGTGACGTCGCGAGCAGCATAGCGGCCACACCGGATCCGAGGTTATCACTGCGACAGTCAACCAGACTTTGTTTTTGCGCATGATTCAGCGAAGAAAAAACAGGTTGCTGATACCAGTCGGTCAGCACCGCATCGACGGGCTCACGGCGAAACCGGCGGGCCCAGCGGCAGTCCTGTCGCCACCGTACAACTTGTTCCTCTTTGGAGGTCAGGCCAACGTGGCCGCCTTCCACTGCCAGCAACCGGATGTTGAGCGGCGCAAACAGGCCACTGGCCACGCCGTGCATGGCAAGACGGGCGCCCAGTGAGTAGCCCGTTAACACCAGGGGCCGGTCAGCCAGCGAATGCTTGAGCAGGCTATCGCGAACCAGTCCCGCCGCCTGATCCAGAGAGTGACAGCCAACAGCGCGGCTGCCGCCATGACCGGGCAAATCCAGCGCGATACAGGGATAGGCTTGCAGCCACTGAGCGCAGTCAAGCCAGTCGGCTCCGCTGCCCAGCAGACCATGGAGAAACACCAGGACCGGGCGATCCGGCTGATCGCTCCGGGTAAGAAACCGGCTAGAGAGCATGCAAATCTCTGATGAACTGGCTGAGTTGCTCGGCGGCTTCTCCCGGCGGTGTCTGGATCTCCACCAGCAGCGCGCCTGTCCCGGTAAGCAAATGCTCATTCACAACCGATTGATAAGCCGCCAGTGTCCCGGTTTTGCAATACGCCAGTCCGAACTGACGGGCGGCATGTTCAAATTGATAGCCATGCGGCATCTGGTACAAGTGCGGCTTACGGTCCGGCGGCACTGGCAGCAGGTCAAAAATGGCGCCGCCGTCATTATTCGTCACCACGATCACCACAGGTGTTTTGCTGTGGGTCAATAGCGCCAGCGAGTTCAGATCATGCAGCAGCGAGGTATCCCCCAGTATCAGCATCAAAGGCTGCCCGCTGGCACGCTGCACCCCTGCTGCAGTGGCAACCAGTCCATCAATGCCTGAGGCACCCCGGTTGGTGTAAACAGTGCGCCCGTTAAACACGGTAAACATGTCGACCAGCCTGGCCATCAGACTGTTCCCCAGAAAGAGAACCGCCTGCTGGCCCCTGTGGCTCAGATCCATCGCCAGTGCCAGCTCCGACATTGCGCTACTGGCCGCTAAATAGTGGCCGACCCGGGCATGAATCTGCTGCGCCGTCTGCCGGAGCACCTGCTGATTCTGTTGCCATTGTTGCGGATGCTGAAGCTCAGGTGTCTGTCCTGAACAATCCTCTCCTGCGACGCTATTTGCGATTACGACCAGGGCATTGTCTGCCCAGCCGGCAATGTCCGCGACAAAATGGCGTTGCGGCAGGTGGTCCGGATTATGGCGCGCTCTGTCGGCCGACACATACCAGTAATCACTCTGCCTTTCACTGACCTGCCGGGCAATCCACTGGGTCAGACGTTTGGAAATCAGGCGCGAGCCAAATTGCAGGATCTGATTGCAGTCATTCAGCGGCGCGGCCAGCGCGTCAACCTGCAGCCAGAGATCGTAGTGCGCCCAGTCGCTGCCGATCCCGGATTGCGGATCGCACAGCAGCGGGCATCCCAGTGTTGCCGCCAGTGCGGCCACCGCCTGCGCGTCTGAGACAGACATGTCACCGGCAATAATGACCGTCTTTTTGTTGCGCAGCATCTGAATATCATCCGGCCTAGTGCTCCGTGCAGGTTGCACAGACACACAGGTATAAGGCTGTTCAGTACTTCGCCAGTAGGCGAGCAAACCTGTGTCACAGCACGCTTCGTCCGGCGGGTCTGGCGAATACAGAGGCTCCGGAAACGGGCAGTTAATGTGCACCGCGCCACCCTGCCCGCGCTGGTGAAACATCAGATCATCGAGTGATGTCAGCAGCCAGTTTAACGGGACAGACACAGAAGGGCTGGGCAGATCCAGGCTGGCGGACACGTGAGAAGAGAAGATACCCGGCTGGCAGATCGCCTGATTAGCGCCGCAGCCAATCAACTCGACAGGCCGGTCGGCGGTCAGTATCACCAGCTGTTCTCCGGTCAGCCTCGCTTCCACCACAGCCGGTAACAGATTGGCCACCGCGGTGCCTGAGGTCACGATCACAACCACCGGCAGGCCGCTGGCTTTGGCTATCCCGAGCGCAAGAAAGGCCAGCCCGCGCTCGTCAAAATGGCTATGCAGATTGAGGGCCGGATGTGCGTCGGCTTCCAGTGCCAGCGGCGTTGAGCGTGAACCGGGGGCAAGACAGACTTCTGCCACCCCCAGGCGTGACAATTCTTCGAGCAGGGTTCGCGCCCAGAGCCGGTTCAGGTGTGCCTGCTGGGTAATCATCAGGCCACCTCAGACACGTGCGTTGCAGCGTTAACACGTTCAATAAGAGCACTGATTGTCTGACAAAAATACGACACCTTGACCTCACCGAGCAGAATAGGAAATCAGCCGAACTTGTTCGCATTTTACTGCCGGGGCCATAAACCTGAGATGCACCAGATCAATATTGTTTTCGTTTCTTATCGTGATAAACAAATAACCTGAGTAAGAGACTTGAAGTTCGCTTTTTCGTCCTTATATCAATAGCAAGAAAGCCATTAGCCTTACTTTCAGTGCGTTTATTTTTTTGAGGGATAACAGGAAGACTCCTGCCTGTAGATTGAGGTGAGCATGCTGACGCAACTACCCAGACTGCATCTGGAACTCACAGAGTGCAGCCCAAGAACCAGTGATACCAACCATCAGACATTGGCGCCGCCACGCTGGCCGATGAGTCAGGTTTTTCCGGCAATGCCGGTGACAGACAGCACGTTTCGGTTACCCACAGTGACCTTTGTGATCCTGGTCTCTGCTGAGTATGTCCTTGAACAATTGAAAAAAGCCATTTCCCAGCCCGTCCTTCATTGATGCGCAACCTTGTCTTGTGATCAGTGCGATTAAAAAACAGACAAAAAAACCGGCGCTCAATACGCCGGTCTCTGTTGCGGATGGGCAATGTCCTGTTGTGATCAGTTAATGGCAAACAGCGCCATGAATTCATTCACCGGGGTTGCTTCCAGCCTGGCCTGATCACTGCACAGGTCCACAATCTTGTCGCTCATGCCCTGCGGGAAGCGGGTCAGCAGATTGCGTCTGAACTTACGTTCCAGCACAGGAATGCCTTCTTCACGGCGGCGGCGGTGGCCAATCGGGTATTCCACCGCGACCTTGTCTGTGCTGGTGCCGTCGCTGAAGAAAATCTGAATAGCATTGGCAATCGAACGCTTGTCTGACTCCAGATATTCGGCGCTGTAACGTTTGTCTTCAATGATTTCCATTTTGCTGCGCAGCGCATCAATGCGGCTGTCGCCGCGGTGGAAGTCATCTTCATAGTGCTCTGCAATCAGATCGCCGTAAATCAGAGGCACAGCAATCATGTACTGCAGGCAGTGATCGCGGTCGGCAGGGTTGGCCAGATCGCCGGATTTGGAAATAATACGAATGGCAGATTCGTGCGTGGTCACTTCGATACGTTCGATGTCATCCAGACGATCCTTCACCTGATCATGCAGGGTCACCGCACATTCTACCGCTGTCTGGGCGTGGAACTCTGCCGGGAAAGAAATCTTAAACAGCACATTTTCCATCACGTAGCTACCAAAATCCTGATTCAGTCTGAACGGCTGGCCGTTGAATAGCACGTCGTAATAGCCCCATTTCGGCGCGGTCAGCACAGATGGCAGGCCCATTTCACCTTTCATGGTGATCATCGCCAGACGAACAGCGCGGGAGGTCGCATCCCCCGCCGCCCAGGACTTACGGGAGCCGGCATTCGGCGCGTGACGATAGGTGCGCAGCGCACAGCCATCCACCCAGGCCTGAGAGACGGCATCAATGATCTGATCGCGGTTTCCGCCCAGCATCTTGGTCACCACAGCGGTCGATGCCACGCGCACCAGCAATACATGGTCCAGACCCACGCGGTTATAGCTGTTTTCCAGCGCCAGTACGCCCTGAATTTCATGGGCTTTGATCATGGCGGTCAGCACATCGCGCATGGTCAGCGGCGCTTTACCTTCCGATACCGCAACACGGCTCAGGTAATCAGCCGTAGCCAGAATCCCGCCCAGGTTGTCGGACGGATGGCCCCATTCTGCGGCCAGCCAGGTGTCGTTAAAATCCAGCCAGCGAATGATGCAGCCAATGTTAAACGCAGCAGTGATCGGGTCCAGTTCATGGGAGGTTCCCGGTACACGCGCGCCGTTCCGTACCGTCGTCCCCGGCACAGTCGGGCCCAGGTGCTTGGTGCATTCAGGGAAGCGCAACGCCAGCAGGCCACAACCCAGAGTATCCATCAGGCAGTTACGGGCGGTGTTATAGGCCTCGGCTGAGGTAATCTCACTATTGGCCACATAATCAGCAATTTTTACCAGCAGTTCATCCGGCTGCGGGCGTTCATTCAGTTCAACGTTGAGGCTCATTCATCTTTCCTTTTACTTCTGAGTCATTATTAGTCTGTGTGGTTAATCCTCCCCTGCTGACGGGGAGGTCAATAAGTTAACGGCTAGACGCGTTGGTCTATCGGCAGCCAGTCCTGATGATCCGGGCCGATATAATCGGCACTCGGCCGGATGATGCGGTTATTCTCGCGCTGCTCATACACATGCGCAGCCCAGCCGGTGACACGGCTCATGACAAAGATCGGCGTAAACAACTTGGTAGGAATTCCCATAAAGTGATACGCCGAGGCATGGAAAAAGTCCGCATTGGCAAACAGGCCTTTTTCGCGTTTCATCACCGCTTCCACCCGCTCAGATACCGCGTATAAATGGGCGTCACCAGCATCGGCCGACAACTGACGCGCCCACTCTTTGATCAGCGCGTTGCGCGGGTCTGAGTCGCGATAAATCGCATGACCAAAGCCCATGATTTTGTCTTTATTCGCCAGCATGCTGAGGATATGGCTTTCCGCTTCGTCCGGGGTTTTCCAGGGTGCGATCATCGCCATCGCCGCTTCGTTCGCCCCGCCGTGCAGCGGGCCACGCAGACTGCCGATCGCCGCCGTAATGCACGAATGCAGATCAGACAGGGTGGAAGCACAGACACGCGCGGTGAAGGTTGAGGCATTGAACTCATGCTCGGCATAGAGGATCAGCGAGCAATGCATCACCTGCTTATGCAGCTCTGAAGGCGCCTTGCCGGTCAGCATTTCCAGAAAATAGCCGCCGGTACAGTCCTGCTCAGAACTTGCGGTATCGATGCGCACCCCGTCGTGGCTGTAGCGGTACCAGTAGCAAATGATTGCCGGCAGCATGGCCAGTAACGTGTCGGTTTTGTCTGCCTGCTGGCTGAAATCAGTTTCCTGATCCAGGTTACCCAGCATGGAGCAACCGGTGCGCATCACGTCCATCGGGTGCGCCTGCGCCGGAATCGCTTCCAGCACGGTTTTCAATGCATCGGGCAGACCGCGCTTGGCTTTCAGTGTCGCTTTATACTGATCCAGCTCAGCCTGGGTCGGCAGTTTGCCTTTCAGCAGCAGATAAGCCACTTCCTCGAACTGGGCATGATGCGCCAGATCCGTGATGTCATAGCCACGGTATGTCAGGCCGGTACCGGTTTTGCCCACGGTACACAGTGCGGTGCTGCCGGCACTCTGACCGCGCAGACCTGCCCCGCCCAGTGGCTTGTTATGTGAACTGTCCTTGTTTGCCGTGTTTTCATTGTCCGCTGTCACTGATTGTGTCGCAGTCATTACAGGCTCCTTTTGTCGCTGGTCGTCACGTGATTGGATTGAGGCGCTGACTTCGTACGCCTTCTCTTTTTCTGTTGCATGAATTCTTTCTGTCGCTCCTCTTTTCAAGGAGGAGGTTAGGTGGGGGGTTACAAGGGCACAATCTCTGAATCTGTGCACACCCTACGAACCCCACCCTAGCCCTCCCCTTGCCAAAGGGAGGGGATATTTGTGCTCACAATAAACTCAGTATTGTCCCTCTCCCTTTTCAATGGGGGAGAGAATATATGTGCATGTTGTCACTGGCCGCTGAAGAGTTTGTCCAGCTTTTGCTCATATTCATGGTAGCCAAGATAGTCATAAAGCTCTTCGCGGGTTTGCATCTGATCAACCACGTTGCGCTGATGGCCGTCTGTCAGCAGGTGCTGATAGACGTTCAGTGCCGCTTTGTTCATGGCACGAAAGGCTGACAGCGGATAAAGCACCATGCCGACACCCTGTCCGGCCAGTTCTTCGCAGGAAAACAGCGGCGTGGCACCGAATTCAGTGATGTTGGCCAGCACGGGCACTTTGACTGCATCCACAAACTGGCGGTACTGATCAAGCGAGTTCATCGCTTCCGGGAAAATCATGTCAGCACCGGCTTCCACACAGGCAATGGCCCGCTCTATCGCGGCATCCATCCCTTCAACGGCCAGTGCATCGGTACGGGCCATAATGACAAAGCTGTCATCCTGACGGGCATCAACGGCCGCTTTGATGCGATCAACCATTTCAGCCTGACTGACAATGGCTTTATTCGGACGGTGCCCGCAGCGTTTCTGCGCCACCTGATCTTCCATATGGACCGCGGCGGCACCCGCCCGCTCCATTTCGCGAATCGTGCGGGCAATATTGAATGCGCCGCCAAAACCGGTATCGATATCCACCAGCAGCGGCAGATCACAGGCGGCGGTGATCCGGCGCACATCTTCTGTTACATCATTCAGGGTCGTGATCCCCAGATCCGGCAGACCATATGAGGCATTGGCGATCCCGCCGCCAGACAGGTAAATCGCCTGGTGACCTACCTGCTTTGCCATCATGGCGCAGTATGGATTGATCGTCCCCACCACCTGCAGCGGATGGTTGTCTGCAACAGCCTGACGAAAACGCTGTCCTGGCTTCATAACATGCTCCTTGTTGTTGTAAGAATTACCCGGCAGAACGCAAGTCTGCTGAGTATCAGTCCTTGTTTAACTGGCTTTCGATCAGGGTTCTGCTGCGCATGATGTGGCGGCGCATCAGCATTTCAGCCAGCTCTCCGTCGCGCTCCTTTATCGCTGCCAGAATCTGTGTGTGCTCGTTCAGTGCCCGCTCCGGACGTGAATGCGAACGCGGTGACTGATAGCGGTACATGCGCAGCAGGTGGTAAAGCTCATCGCACAACAAGCTGATTAACTTGCTGTTTCGACTGGCTTTGATGATCCGGTAGTGGAAATCGAAATCACCGTGCTGATGAAAATAGGAAGCACCCTCGACCTGCTCAATATGGGTCTGATGGGTTTGCAATAAGGTTTCCAGTCCGGCGATTTCTTCATCGGTTATTTTTTTACAGGCCTGACGCGCCGCCATGCCTTCCAGCGCTTCCCGCACGGCATAAATTTCTGCCAGCTTCTGCGGACTGAGTGCAACAACCCGGGCACCAACATGGGGAATTCGTTCAACCAGCCCCAAGGCTTCAACCCGCATCATGGCTTCACGTAGCGGGCCGCGACTGACGGCAAACTGACGGGCCAGTTCAGGTTCGGATATCTTGCTGCCGGCAGGAAAAACCCCGGTGACGATGCGCTCTACCAGCACTTCCAGCAAACTGTTAGATTTGGTCGGCTCTTTTACAGCGTCAGCTTTACCATTCACAGCCAGTGTGGAATCTTGCACATTGTCTACAATATCAATACTCACAGTACGCTCCACTCATCCAACCCACACATATTGTCAACAATATTTAATCTATACGGCAAAAATAGACATAACTAAAGTAAAAAACAAGTCAATTGTTAACAGATGGTGAATATCAATCATAGATATTGTCGACAATGTGAAGAAGATCGACGAGAGAAAATGGCGATAGGAAAACGGGTATGGTGAACAAGGAGCCAAACCCCCTGCTGTGTTATTCCTGTTGTGTTAACCATAGTGCAATTTTGCAGAGAAGCCGCAAAATAACCGGGAAATGGGGGCCGTTAAACGGACAGACGCACCTCTGCCCCGGAACTTGCTCCAGGGCTTCGTGAATCAAGGTTTGATGGGACCGGCATGCTGCACAATGTGCTTTTCCAGCGATGTAAACCACCCCAGCAAAAAAAGCACTTCGGCCAGAACGAACAAAGGGCCGATGATCAGACCGGCAAGATCATCGACAAACGCCGGCTTCTTCCCTTCAAAATAATGGCCAATAAACTGAATCACCCAACCCAGGAAGAACAGGCTCAGGCTGAAGCCCAGCCAGCCCAAGACAGGCAGCGCAGCAATCGGCAAAGCCGCTATGATCATCACCGACAGCACCACAGCCATCATCAGGCCCATCGGCAGGCTGAGGCGCACGTAGTAGAGCACACTCAATGCCACCGCAACATATGCACCATTGAGCTCGATACCGCCTAGTGTAAATACCACTCTGGCAAACAGGCAGATCACGGCAAAGACAATCAAGGGGATACCGACAAAGTGTGTGCGAATATTGCGTTTTGAACGATGATAGCGTGCATATTGGGTCAATTGCTGTTCCAGCGTTTTCATTACCTTGTCCTGATACCGTCACCAAGTAATGACTCTAAAACACAGCGCAATGTTAACGAAGTGTAAATTTTAGATTCTGTGATATCACATCATAGTCAACACCATACCTGCACAGTTCTGACCTTGGCTGTGTATCTTGGTTAGCACCACACAGCGATTCAACAGGTTCATCCTCTCCTTTTTTGGCGTGGTGTCGTGCTGCCGGATTAAGGGATATCCCCCATTTACAGGTGAGTCCAGCCTTCTATAGTTAGATGGTCAATTCCATTGAGCACCGGAGGCAGCCATGACGAATGTGCAATCTGACAATAAACGCCCGACTCCTGATCCAGCGGAGGACAATGCGTTCTTCCCTTCCCCTATTCGCTTAGCCAGTTTACTTCGCCTAAATCTGATCTGAGCGATGCCAATTACCCGGCCCCCTACACAGGCGGACGCTGGAAAATCCTGATGGTTGGAGCCGATGAACGCTATTTGCTGACGGACAATGGCACCATGTTTTCAACTGGAAACCACCCCGTAGAAACGCTCCTGCCGATGTATCATCTGGACAAAGCTGGTTTTTCTTTTGATGTTGCTACGCTTTCTGGCAATCCGGTTAAATTTGAGTTCTGGGCGATGCCATCGGAAGACGAAGAAATAAAGGGACTGTTCGCCAAATATCGTCCCCACTTCAAAGAGCCACTGAAGCTTGCGGACGTCGTCGAAAAAGCGCTTGGCGATGATTCAGACTATATTGGGGTGTTCATTCCCGGAGGCCATGGTGCGTTAATCGGTCTGCCTGAAAGCCCAGAGATGAAAGCCGTGCTTGAATGGGCTAATGCCAATGACAAGTTCATGATATCACTCTGTCATGGACCCGCAGCCTTCATTTCTGTTGGCAACAACCCAAACTTTGCAGGTTACAAGATTTGTGCATTTCCAGATGATCTCGACGCCCAGACTCCGGACATTGGCTACATGCCCGGCCATTTGACATGGAAATTCGGAGAAAAGCTGAAAGCGCTTGGCTTCGACATTGTGAATACGGATATTTCAGGTGCGACGCATCAGGACCGGAAGATGCTGACGGGCGATAGTCCACTCGCCGGGAATAATCTCGGGAAGCTTGCAGCCAAAGCTCTGCTTGACGAGGTTGGCAAAGAGTAATACCTATGCCAGCAGTTGATGCAATTCGAACAGCAGTCATCATTGAAGGCTGTCGAAGTCTGACAGCCATTCAGGACGCAGTTCGCACTTTCTCCAAACCCTACGGTTACGATCGTTTTGTACTTTACTCCGCGTCCTCAACACTCGATGAAATTGTAGAGCGTATTTACTGGGTAGAAGGTGATTGGTTCGGAGATAGCCAAGCTGTCGATGCGGTTACCTACATTCGCCGGTGCCCGGTGACACGACACATTTTGGAGGCGGGCGAGCCCTTCTTTTGGACTAAAGTGCCAGAGAAGGAGGGAGAAAGGTATCGCATCGTTCGTAAACCTCAGGGTCCTGGTATTCACGGTCTTCAAATACCGGTTTTTGGACCACACGGATTGGACGGTGCCATGAGCCTTGGCGGAGAAAGAATTGATACCTCTCCCAGTGCGCGCCTATCAATAAATTTAGTGGCAACGTCCGCTTTTGTCTCAGCTCGGAAGTTGATGGAATTGCCGATGGGAGAGGACAACCGCAGACTGTCTAAACGCGAAGGCGAAGTGCTCGCATGGACGGCTGTCGGCAGACGACAAGCTGACATTGCAGCCACCCTTGGACTATCCATACGCACGGTAGAAAACCACCTCCGTCGGGCCCGTCTTCGCCTCGGTGTGGCAACCACCGCTGAAGCCATCAGAATGGCGATTCGTAATGGTGACATCGAGGGGTGAGCCGCGCACCCAATCAACAACACATGCCTATTGAAATGATCGATACGATCCTGGACGTGGTTGAAGCTGAGCTCCCTCCCTAGAAGAGGGTACGGGCTGCAACGTGCAGAAAAGTAGCTAGTGATGAGACACAGTGTCGTTGGAAAATTCAACGAAAAACAAAACCATAAGGACTTACGTTCATGTTACATACTGCGAATAAAATGACGGTCATTGAAATCTCTGAGCCTGGCGGGCCAGAGGTTTTAACGCCCGTTGAGACAACGATTCCGGTGCCAAAGGCTGGGGAAATTTTGGTTCGCGTCGAGGCCGCAGGTGTGAATCGTCCTGACGTCATTCAGCGCCAGGGTCATTACCCTATGCCTGAAGGCGTAACCCCTATTCCTGGTCTTGAGGTCGCTGGAACGGTTTCATCAATTGGAGAAGGCGTCACGGGCGTAAAGATTGGTGACCGAGTCTGTGCCCTGACGAATGGCGGTGGTTATGGTGAGTATTGCATCGTGCCGGAAAGCCAGACACTGCCTGTGCCAGACAGTATGTCAATGATAGCAGCGGCGGCACTTCCTGAGACTCTGTTCACCGTCTGGGCAAACTTGTTCAAGATTGGTGGCGCAACACAAGGTCAGAGTGTTCTGATTCATGGGGGAACAAGTGGTATTGGCACAACCGCGTTGATGCTATGCCGCGAATTCGGTATCGAGGCATATGCGACGGCTGGATCAGATGATAAATGCGATGTGATCGCAGAACTTGGCGCTACGCCAGTCAACTACCGGACAACTGATTTTCCTGATTTCATTTTGAAGCAAACGGATGGCCGTGGCGTTGATATCATTCTCGATATAATGGGTGCATCCTATTTCTCCCGAAATATGAGGAGTTTAGGAATGGATGGCCGGCTGGTAATCATTGGCTTCCTTGGCGGAGCTTATGCAGAACAAGTGGATCTGCAAGAACTCGCGTTGAAGCGAGCGGTTGTCACGGGTTCAACGATGCGAGCACGAACTTCGGCCGAAAAAGCCGAAATTGCCAACGACTTGCTTAAAAATATCTGGCCGATTCTCAATGCAGGTCGTTGCCATCCCATGATTCACAGCACATTCCCGTTCCGCGAAGCCGCACGCGCGCATGCAATGATGGAATCCGGCAAGCATGTTGGAAAAATTGTGCTTACGATGAATTAGCATTCTGCCCGGCACAACTCCCACGATCACTGCATGAGTAAATGTAAATTGATCAATGCCCGCTAATATGGGATGTGATCCGGTTGGTGAGATGACGACTTCCTATCAACCATTTAATCCGAGACTCCAAAAAAACAGCCAGTCTGAGGCTGGCTGTTTAATCTGTACCTGTATGCAGCTAAAGAAGAGGAAAAGTTTATCGGGTCGAGTCCGTCGCCACTTTTCGTTTACTCAGTGATTTCAACGTGGATAGCTTCACTTCATGGATCAGAATCGCCCCCAAGATGCAGCCTCCGCCCAGCATCTGCATCGGCGAGACTAACTGACCTAAGAAAATAAAACCCAGCATCAAAGCAAAAATGGGTTCCGAAAGTTCAACCAGCTGAACCGTCTGGCTTTTCAAAATAGTCAGGGATTTGGTCGTGCACCAGAAACCGCCTATGGTAGGCAGCAGCGCCAGCAATAAGAGCGTTAACCAGACATCGCTTTCCACACCCACAAAGCCTGACATGGAAAAGGGAACAAACAGATACACCACCCCAAACAGCAGCAAGCCGCAAACCGGAACTAATCCGCCGCCAATGTTCAGTTTCTTATTGAGCACCAGAAACAGCCCGTAGCCCACACCCGCCAGGACCGCGAACACAAAACCGGTATTATCTGAACTGGCAATGCTCTCATTTTCCAGAAAGATCAGGTACAAACCCAGTACCGCGAACAATACCGACATCCATTCCTGCGCCACCAGGTTTCGCTTTTCAAACAGTGCGTTGGCAAAAAAGGTTACCAGGGTAGAGACACCGAACAGCAGGAAGACCACCACAGCAACATTCAGGGTTTCGTAAGATGCTGTTTCAAAAAAGTACAGCATGAAAAAGCCAAAGAAACTGCACACCGACAAGGCTTTCCACTTGGTTTTGATATAAGAAAGCAAAGTGGCGGTTTGGCCGGTGACAGCCAGTAACACCACAATGATCAGCAAGGCAACGACGCATTTATAAAATGCCACGGCTTCCGGTGAGAGGCCCGACTGAAACAAGTTCACACTCAGTATGCCAACCATGCCGTTAAAAAAAGCAGCAAGCAGTGCCAGAATGACACCAAAGGTATGTTTTCTATCCATGAAGTTTCTCTGTGTGTAGGGAAAAAGAGCATGCCAATTCACCATTGAGCCAGCTGACGTCAATTTTGCATGCTGGGGTCAGGCTACTATCAACAGCCTTACGCATCAACATGAATATTAAACAAAAATGCCATCAGGTCGCTGCCTGCTTTATTGCGGTGCTTATTTTTGCATTTACAGGTTGAACAATATGCAATAGTGTTAAATCCAACGTTTAACCGGTTGCGAACAACAAGGAGTGTTCAATGCGTCAATTACACGGCAGTTGCCTGTGCGGAACAGTCACCTTTTCATTGGATGACGATTTTTCTCACTTTTATTTGTGCCACTGCGATCAGTGCAAAAAGCTGACGGGATCAGCCCATGCTTCCAACCTCTTTACTCAGCCGCACAATATCCGGTGGGAGCAGGGTGAACAGGCCATCGTGCGATACAACCACCCGACACGCACCTTTTCCAATGCCTTTTGCGGCCAATGCGGCGCGAACCTGCCCTACTTATCCCAGAGCGGAAAAGCTCTGATCGTACCGGCAGGCTCACTGAACGAGTTGCCATCCAAATCCCCGGACTGTCAGATTTTCTGTGACGAGCAGGCACCCTGGCACCAAGCCGGTATGCAAACCAAACACCTGCCGGGATTTCCGGAATAACTCTTGCTGCTCACGAGTAAACGACAGTCAAAAATGGACCTCATCTTTCTCAACGGACCCAGCAGTTCAGGTAAAAGCGCGATTGCCCGCGAGCTGCAACACTGTCTGGACGATTATTATCTACATCTTGGTATCGACACCTTCATCGCGATGATGCCTGAAAAATCAAACCGCCTGAAAACACCGGATCAGCCCGCTGACGGGTTTTACTGGCGCTCGAAAAAACGAAACCAACACACCGTCCAGCGCATTACTTTTGGCGACTACGGCAAAGAGGTCAACGACGCTTACCGCACCACAGTCAGGCATTTACTCGATTCCGGCCTGCAAGTGATTGTCGACGATGCCATCAATGGCGCAGAAGAAATGGCTGTCTGGCAATCCGTCCTTGCCGGTAAACAATGCCTGTTCGTGGGGGTATTCTGTGCCGATGAACTTCTGATCCAACGGGAAAAACAACGGGGTGATCGTCTGGAAGGCTCTGCCATCGAGCAGGCAAGCCGGGTCCATGAGGGGATCCGGTACGATATTGAGATCAACACAGACACGCATTCCCCTCTGACCTGCGCACAGCAGATTCTGCGTACCATGAACCGCGATGCCAAGACCCGAGATGACATTTCCTGATCATTGTCTGATTATTTTTGCATTCAGCGCTTGATCTGAATTGCACTCATCTTCATATCAGAAGAATGCTCATTTTCTGAGCATCACCCGAAACCACAAATATCCGATTCAGCCCAACAGGAGCGCATCAATTATGGATTATCTGTACGCTATGGTTCTTTTTGCCGTGTCATCTTCCGTCACACCGGGGCCGAACAATATTATGGTGATGACTTCAGGGCTGAATTTCGGGGTGAAAAAAAGCCTGCCGCTGCTGAGTGGGATCTGTATGGGTTTTGCGATCATGCTGCTTTTGGTGGGCATCGGATTTGGTCAGTTATTTGAGCTGTTTCCCAGCCTGCATTTCATCATTAAATGCCTGGGCGTTCTTTACTTACTGTATCTGGCCTGGCTGATTGCCCGATCCGGGAATGTCGGCTCATCCGGCTCACAGGCACAACCCTTCAGTTTCATGAAAGGCGCGCTGTTTCAGTGGATTAACGCCAAAGCCTGGGTTGTCGCGACAGGTGCCATCGCTGCTTTCACCACAGTGGGAGCGGATTTTTATGGCCAGAATATGATGCTGGCGCTCACCTTCTTGCTGGTTTCCTTTCCGTGCGTTGGCGTCTGGCTGATGTTTGGATCCCTGCTGAAAAAAACACTGACTCAGGACAAGTATCGCCGTCTGTTTAACTACACCATGTCCGCGTTGCTGGTTGTCTCTGTGCTGCCTGTCGTGGGAGAGATCTGGAATCATCTGGCGTAATCACATGACAGATCAGGAATTGACACAAATGGGGAGCGCCCGGGTTTTTCTGAGAACGTACAACGACAGACCGTACATTGAGAAACACAATGCCAGCCCTGTTGAGATACGCTTTTATCAGGACATTGCCCCACAAATGAAGTGGTGTGGCATTCAGATCCCTGAGGTGTACCACTGTAATGCACACACAAACCAGTTACACCTTGAATATATTCCCCATTCAATGTCTCTGGAGGCCTTAAATGCCGACAGAAAAACGTTTCGCCAGCTGGCCGCCATTCATCATTACGCCATCCCCGCACAACAGCCGATTCGCCTCCACCAATGGACAATCCAGCAGACAGAACACGCTTTGAAACACCTGCAATTACCATCCGCTGCCGAACAGCAGTTGTGTCAGCTTCAAACAAAATCTTCCGATCTTTTTCTACCGATCGCCTGTTTATCCGGCGACAGTAATGCAGGCAACTGGGGACGGCGCGATCAGGGAGAGCTGGTTTTGTTCGACTGGGAACGATTTGGCCGGGGCAGCCCGGCCATCGATTTAGCCCCCTTGGTGAAGGGCATGGGGACTGTGGAAGACTATCAAGCCATTGCCCGTCGGTATCTGGCGTATTCGGCGTTAATGCCGGAAGACCAACTTATCCGACAAATTATCCTCGCCAAAGCCTGGATTGTGGTGGAGGTGGTCAATCTGCTGAAAGACCGAAAAAAGCGTCTGCGGAACAATATCTGAGCTGGTTTCGGCAGGTTATCCCCGATTGGCTCAATTTAGCTGCATGATCCGAAAATCATGCCTGTCATGGACTACACATTCAGACAGTTCCTCCCCCTTTTCAAGGGGGAGGTTAGGAGGGGGTTACTGAGTACAAATGCCAAATCCGTGCGCGCTGTTCGAACCCCACCCTAACCCTCCCCTTGCCAAGGGGAGGGAATATTTGTATTCGCAACACACGGACTGTCCCTGTAGTGGTCAACTAGTTCCGGACAGTCCCTCCCCCTTTCAAGGGGGAGGTAAATAAAAATTACCCAATGAATCGCGCGAGTGTCGGGACCCGGCTGAAGATCAGACGGTCGGCGAACAGCACAATTAAAATCGTGATCCCGGCCAGCGGGAAGCAGACGCCTAACACTGCAATCACAACCGTTGCGCCTTTCCACAGCGTCATATTTTTCGGTGCTGGCGGGGCAGAAAGCATGCGCTTGCCTTTCGGACGACGCAGCCACCACATCGCGATACCACTCAGGCAGATCATAATAAATGCCAGGCAGAGCACAGTGTTTGCTGCTTTATTCCACCAACCAAAGTCACCTTCGTGCAGCGCAATGCCCCACGCCATCACTTTTGCCATCGGGGAGTATTGATCGTACCTGATGTCAGCCAGAATCTTGCCGGTGTACTGGTCGATATGCAGGGTACGGTCCTGGGTGGCATCGTTAATATCGTTACTCATGGTGCTTTGCAGCACGCTGTATGCGCCCTGCTCACCTTCAGGCAGATTGACACGAAATGACGTAAAACCAAGCTGTCTGGCAAACGAAACAACCGATTCCAGATCCACCTGACCCGCAATGCCTTGATGGCCGGCATGAGAACCGGACACAGGCATGGGCGTTTGCTCCAGGTTCCACGGCACTTCTTCCAGTTCACCGTGGTTCATCTCTGCATGCTTGGTATCCGAGAGTGGCACATCCCCAAAGACTCCCGCGGGAAAACTATTCCATGCCTGCACCATCTTGCTGCCCCAAACCCCCGACCAGGACAGACCCGACAGCAGAAAAAGCAGCAAAAATACAGATGTTAATACCCCTATATTCGCGTGAAGATCGCGCCAGAACGTGCGTTTACCGCTGCTCAGACGAATGCGCAATGCACCTGCTCTGCTGACGTTGTCGCGCGGCCACCACATGTAAGTACCACTCACAATGAGGATCACGGCAAAGCTCGCCGCCAGCTCTATCAGGCGATCCCCGATGTCGCCAAAAAGCAGCGTGCCGTGTATTTCATTCGCCAGGGTGTAGAGGTTGTTATCGCGATCAAGCGTGCCCAGCACTTCAGCAGTGTAAGGGTTCACTGTGACAAACAAGCCGTGTCCATCGGCTGTCACCACCGCAAAACGAGCGGCATCTTCAGGCTGTTTTGGGGTTAAATATTGATTAATGGTGGCTTGGGGATAGGCTTGCTGAACGGCATTGAGCTGCTGACTGACAGGCAGGCTCTGGGTTGCCGGTTCGACAAAAAGCAGGTCTCTAAAACGGAGATTATCGATCGTTCCCGCATAGAGCATCATCAGGCCGGTCACCGCCAGCATGATCAAAAAAGGCACCACATACAACCCAGCATAAAAATGCCAGCGCCAGGCCGTCATGTAGCCGTTACGATGTTGTGATGGCAGCTTATCCTGCTGCGCCAGAGTCTCGTTATTATTTGTCATTGAGTTTCCTTCCAGTGCGAAAAAATACGCACAATTACACTGTTTCTGCCTGTAAAGCAGAAACAACCAGCATTGAAAAATATTTGGGAAATACGTCAACCGGGGATCAGGCAGATCGATCCCGGTTAGACCGCTGGCGGTGCTCTGGAAGGTGAAAGAAAATAATGCCACTGGTGAGGCGTGAACTGATAGGCACTGACGGGTTGTTCAATCCCTCGCTCACCCAGCCCCAGCCATCTGTCATCAATATGAGCCAGGCTGAAAACACCGATAGGGCAGTGCCCCTGAGTATCATGCTTGAGCTGATCTTTACCATCGGCCAGTTTAACGAGTTTAAAACCGCCCAGTGTACACAGGCTGGCCCAGGTGCCCGCCGGCTGATGATGGGCATTGACCACAGGCATGGCAATGATCAACAACCAGCTCAAAAAGCTGGCAACAATCATCATTCTGTGCAGTGGATTCCCGGGGCGCATTGATACTCTCATCCTTGATAGCGGTTGAATAGTAGATGTTGATAAAAGAATCTACAAGATAAAAACACCATTCGTGACTGATGAGCCGGAGAGCCTTGGTGGAAATCGACGCGTTGCATCAAATTCTGACAGTTCATCGCCTTTTCAAGGGAGGGAATGTTCGTGCAGAAACCAAGTACTAAACCGATATGTAAATCACAACATGATGAATTACTGAAGCTTTAATCCTCTACTCACACATTGGAAACATGCTGTTGTTTTCGGATACCCATGAACTATTTTTATGCTGACTCGCTTAGAACAATCGCCAGTCCGTGGTTATGAGTCGTCAGCGATATTTCTAGGATTCTTAAACCTAATTGCATTTTAAGGAGCTTACATGGCTTACGCACAATGGGTCAGCTATACCGTCATCGCAGATAACTGCAACCTGCAAGTGAAAAATGCGGAACATAGCTGGGGTAAATTTTATAAGTATGACAATAAAGATGATGAACTGTCGCCTGAAGAAGTGAATGGGCAAGTCGTCGAAATTGGGCAGGAAGGTTATAACATCGTAAGCTCCTGCGGTCGCTCTGATTCAGCTTCCGGTACCCAAGGTTCGTTTGATCTGTTCGACGGTTCAACAAAAGTCGTGACTCTGGTTTGGGATTGTCCCTGGGGCAGTAAGTCAAACAGCTGGTCTCAAACTGGCCAGAACCGCAATTATGTTGTGTCTGTGACAGGCGGCTCCATGAACTCTGGCGCCATTGGTGTCCTGACTGTGGAAGTGATCAAGAAACACGTCAGCTAATACAGAAGGCAGTGCGCAATTGTATCGTCCGCACTGCCGTTCTTTTATTCACCGGATGACGACACATATTCGCAATCACGCTTTGCTGCGCCAGAAAGTCTTTGTTAGCCCAAATAGTGCTCAGAAATGCTTTTAGTGCTTTGTCGCTGTCCGGATCGGTTGCAGGCACTCCCGGCACTGACTACCTATAAATTCGTCCAGAATTTTTCCCTGAGGATGTCAGCAAAATCAGGGCTGAGCCGCACTTTGTTAGAAACTATCCTTTAATAGACGTAAACTCTTAACTAGTTTAAGAAATTGAACCTTATTGAATATGTTTCTTCGGAGACAGAAAAGCGCACATATTTGCCCAGGTGAAAACAACCAGCCAAAGCTTCATGAAGCCGTTGTTTCTCAATTTCAGGCAGTATTCGACGCACAAAAGAGCAAGCAGTGACAGAAATTGTTCAAGATTAACATGATCGTAAATTAGAACAGTATGTTTTCAGCCAAAGGCCAATTGACCAGACGATTTGAAAGAAAAGTGACCGACAGTTCGAAGTATCGTCGCCCTGGAGCGGCAACATGTTATCAAGGTAAAGGTAGCATCGAAACGTTTTATTACGTGTTAGATATTTTTTCAAAGAAGATAGCTCACGAATAACCCCAGATGATGCGGATGAGAACATTGCGCTGTTCAGGCGTTTTGTGATGAACATAATAAAACAGTGTGACTATGGCGCCCTAAGCCAAAAATAAAACTGAAAAAGGTAGCTTGGAGAGATGATTATCGGACAAGGGATTTATTTGGGTTATAAAATAAGTAAAGGATGCTCCCACCCTGCTGCAACCACAGATTCGTACGGGTAATACCATGAGGATTAATTAGCCCGCATTAATTTATAGGCCTATTCACTCCCAGCACTGAAAGATCGTCGTGAAGATATTCCGGCCAACCTCCACTTTAAACTGGAGCGCTTTACTCGAAAAAATGGGAAATGCGTTCAATTTAGTAAAGAAGCAAAACTGAGTTTCTGCGATTTGCAAAATCGCCACATGCCCTCTGGCGGGGAATTTTCTGGGATATAACTGCAACCATTACCCGTTTATGTACGCTGGCCGACGCCGAACGTGTGCTCTTCAATATCAGCAGATTACAGAAATCGTCCAGTAATGACTCCAACCGCCTGCAAAAGTATCTAACAAAATTCGGACTGAAATGGTCGGATATTCATGTATAATAGTCGGTGTTCGGTTTATGCCAAACACCGAAATAATTCATTCATGCATCCACTTTTAATCGAAGGTCAGCTCGAAATCATCTGGGATCATACATGCGTTGTATCATTCGCCTGTCTTTCCCGAGTTCACTTTCTTCATTTTTTGATGAATATCCAACAAGATCTTCTCCGTTTCTTGCCAACCAACGCAGCTATCCGTAATAGAAACGCCATATTTCATTTGCTCACGTTGTTCAAGAATAGGTTGATTCCCTTCGTAAAGGTGACTCTCAAGCATTAATCCGACAATATGGCGATTTCCCTGCATAATTTGAGTGATCACTGAATCGACGACAATGGACTGACGACGAAAATCTTTCTCTGAATTCCCATGGCTACAATCAACTACAACGTTCGGTCTGACACCGAGTTTCTTCAATTCCGACACATGTCTTATTACATCCTCATGACTATAATTGGGTGACTTTCCGCCACGAAGAATAATATGACCATGTGAATTTCCTGGCGTTCTCATCAAGCAAACTTTTCCGTCTTCATTCACACCAATATAGCTATGCGATAATGACGATGACTGTATGGCATGAATTGCAGGTAAGACACTGCCACTGGTCGAGTTTTTATAGCCAACGGGCATTGATAGACCTGATGCAAGCTCACGATGTATTTGAGACTCAGCAGTTCTGGCACCAACTGCTGCCCAGCTAAAAATATCATTAAAATAGTGTGAAATGTTTGGATCAAGCACTTCCGTTGCTAACGGTATACCAAGTTGAACAAGACGAGTTAAAAAATCTCTCGATACTTTTAACCCTTGTTCAATATTGCAACTCCCATCCATATTGGGATCGTTGATCAATCCCTTCCATCCGGAGACAGTACGCGGTTTTTCAAGATAAGCCCGCATTACAATAAAGATTTGACCTTCAACTTTTTCAGATATCCGCTTCAATCGCTGTGCATACTCAATAGCAGCATAAGGATCATGAATAGAACATGGCCCACAAATCACGAGTAATCTGGGATCATTGCCATCAATGATGTTACAAATAGTTTTTCTAAACTTATTAATTTCGAACTTTTCATTTGCTGATATCGGATATTGAGACTTCAACAAAGAAGGGGATATAAAATCTAATCCACAGCATTCAATATCATTTACTTCAAGAATATTTTCCATAATAAACCGATTCAATTCATTCTTTAAAAAATGACGTTTCAAGGCCAATACAAAACATCATCTCATCCATAGACACAGCCACTTTCAGCATAGACTTATCAAAAGTGGGTTTGAACTTGATCAAAAAAGTAATAGATAGAACAGAATTTTCAAATCATTTTTGATAATGAAAAATAGCAGCTCCCCATTTTAAACCTGTTGAAATGGTACTCATGATAATATCATCACCTGGCTTTATCATCTCTCTATCCACCAAAACATCCAACGATATTAGTAAATCAGCACAACCTGCATGTCCCACTTCAGATAACAATTCCAAATTACTTCTATCTGTTGGTATATCTAATTTCGCACATAAACTTTCAATGCTTTGCTGACCTTCCAATGTTTGAATAAGAAACGGGTTTTCTATTTTCTTTTTACTTTTCGAGATAACCTTATTAATAATATTAATATTATTCTCAGCGCGCAGGGTCAAAAAATCATTTAAAGCATCTGCGTCGAAATTATAAATATCTGCGATACGTTCACGTCCCAATTTGTCATGACGCGCATCAAACGCTTCCGTGACATATGGTTGCAGACCACCACCATGCTCAACACGCATCATGTCCACAAAGCGACAATCTGATATATCTTCAGCACCGAGATAGTGTAAAGCAGCCCCATCCATCTCCCAATGCTCAGACGCAACCAATGCGACAGCCGCACCATCACTCAAGATGGCATTCATTAAACCAAATCTGTCTTGATGCGCTTCGCTAATACGCTGAGCAACCACCACAAGGCCAACTTTATCTGCAGATTGTTTTTTCAAGAGAGACGCAGCATGTTCCCAGACACTAATGCCACTATTACACCCCTCAACAATATTAATTGTTCGAATATCTTTACAAGATAATTCTGCTCCGACCTGGCACGCAAAATCAATTCCAATATAGTCAGGTACACCCGATTGACCAGCAACGATAAAGCCAATATCTTCAGGACGAATCCGTGCTTTTAATAAAGCTTTTTTTGCTGCAATACCAGCCATTTCTCTGACACTTCCCGGTTCTTTCCAAAATTGAGCGTACCCGGCAAATTTCAGTGTATTTAATTGCATCTGATTTGGGTGGTCGACCCTTTCCAAGTGTTCTGACACTGATAGCTGGCTGCCCATACTGATTATTTTCATGAAATCAATCTACCCTTTTAATTGTGATAATTCGACATCTGATATTTTAGCGCCAAGTAATTGTGTGACATTCACTAAAATTTTATCTCTTTTTTTAACGTCTCAGATATTTTCATGGCAATAATGGAGTTGCCACCCATCTCAATCAGATTATCACTAACTCTGATATCATTTTCTCCGAGGACGACCTTGATTTCACATAGTAATATTTCTAGCATCTCGTGATTACTGTTCATATAGCCTCTTTTCTAATTCTGCCTTATTTGTTTTTCCTCGAATATTCATTGGCCAATCATTTTGTGGAATCATCAAATAGCGTGCAGGTCGCAGCCAAGGAGATAGCTTCGCACAGAATGTCCTTAAGTCTCTGGTCGTCAATAAACTATCAGACATCACATTAATACAAGCACATAAAATGGATAAGTCCTCTGATTTATTTTCAACCAGCACAACGGCTTCGCCAACACCAGGAATTGACTGTAAATACTCTTCAATTTCTAATAAATCGATCCGAAAACCATTCACCTTCACAAATCCGCCTGTCCGCTTGATATAATGAAAGACATCATCATAATCAACTGAGCAAATATCACCCGTCTTATATATATTATTCTCCAGAGGTCGCCCTTCATAACCTTCAAAAACCTGACCACCTTGTAATAAAAGCTCTCCGACGTGTTCGTTCTCCTGACTTCCAAGAGAAAAAATCATGTCGTGAAATGCTTTTCCGATCGGTATTGAACCGTTCAGAATATCTTGCTCAGTCACAGTATGTGCTGAGCAAAATATTGTTGCCTCCGAGGGACCATATGTATTCACTAACTTCACTTGTTGGCCATTAAATTCAGAAAAAAATGGCCTAACTGTTTCCACAGAAAGCTTTTCACCACAAAAAAGTATTTCTTCAAGTGACAGCTTTGTCACATCCTGAGGCTGAACCTCACTAAAAATAAAACGGAATTCCGAAGGTGTTACCATGATTTGGTTGACATGGTTTTCTTCGAGGACACGCCATATGCTACTTGGCTCTCTTTTTTCTTCCTCGCTGAGAATCACCAGTCCACCACCATAAAACAAACACCCCATGATTTCCCATATTGATAAATCAAATGACAAATCATGTAACCATAACCATCTTCTCTTCGCTGGTATGTCGAATTCTATATCGACATTCTTGAGAAAAGATGTAAGCTGCCGTGCATAAATTGGGACAATTTTGGGTTCGCCGGTTGTCCCTGAAGTTCTGACACAATAAATCTCAGTACCCGAACGAGAATGAGGATTTCTTGGGATTGTTCGTTCAGGAAATATCGATAAAAATCCCGCCTCCATCGAAACTTGATCCAGCAAATCAAACTCAAACGTCAGAGAGAATATCGCTGCACAAGATGTATCTCTTGCAAATTTAATTTTACTTTCAGGTTCTAAACTTCTTGGCACATAAATAAATGAAATACCAGAAAGCAGACATGCAATAATAATAGAGTAAAGCTCACTTGATCTTGGCGCATCCAGTGCTAATCGATGACCTTTATCAAGACCTGCTTCTGCGAATTGCTCTGAAATATCTAGCGCTGTTCGGATGACCTGCTGATAACTGAAAGTTACCTGGCCACAGATCAGCGCTTCTTTATCCGGTTGTGTTAAAAGTAACCATTCTAATTTTTCATTCAGACATGTAAGACTTGTATTTACATGGCAAAATTCTGAGGTGATGTTCATATCATTTCCATATTAATATCTCTCATACAGACATCATTAATTAGACTCAATACTCTATGAGAGATGAACGATTAAAACATTCTTGACAGTGAAACCGGATCAGCATTGAGCAATGTTAGGCCAATCATTTCCTCTGGTATGAACTTTGAAAATCCGCCATGTCGAGCACCGACATTCACATCACGCCAGATTTTCTCTAGCGGGCAGCTGGTATCCAAACCGGATGAACCATAAATCCACAACAGGGATTGCACGATTTCAGTACAACCTTTCATCACCTGAGTTGCCCTGGCTCTAATCTCAACCCGGTCCTTATCCGATAAAGGAGCCGATACCTGATCAACGGCATGATCAACGATGCTGGCGTTATACTCTGCCGCACGTATCAGTAGATCTAAATTGCTTTTCAAACGACCTAATTCGTACCTGACAGGACCCGAATCTCGCATTGAAGCATAAGTGCTGCCACCGATAGGCCGTTGCAAATTGGCTACCACATAATCAAGCGCAGATTCGGTTGCACCTAAAATTGTGCCAACCAGGCAGTTCATCAACACGCCGGTGAAATACCCCGCGTACGAGCGCCCTTCAAATCGGCCATCCAAACTGCCTTGCAATATTGGCTGATAATTCACAGTGAATGATTCAGGGATCATGACATCACACGCTTGAATCGTGACACTTTGTGTGCCAAGTAATCCGGTTGAATGCCAGGGTGAAGTGATCTTGAGTGCCTGAGACGGCATAACAACAACCTTCACTATCCCCTCGTTTGTTGCAGCCAAACCGAAAAAGTAGGATGACAATGGATAACCGGATGCATACTTCCACTCCCCATTTAAGCGCCATCCTGTGCCATTTTCGTCAGGAACCAGAGTACCAGGACGCCCCAGCACCATTGACAGCATCGAATTCTCGTTCATGTTCGCAAGAACAGTCTCAGGAAGATCAAAGTTTGCTTTCATTGACCATGAAGAATTCGAAACGCCAACGAGCCAGCCAAGTGAGGCATCTATCTTGCCAAGGGACCGACAAACAGAAACCACATCACCCAACAGGCCTGGGCCATTTAATGGGCTCTCGTCAAGAATTCTTAGTAACGAGCTATTCTGGAGCACTTGAATCGTCTGGTTTGATAATATTTCCGAACCATCTTCAAGCGCATAGGATGCAATCAATGCATCAATATTAGCGCTCAAATTTTTATGCGGAACAGCTTTATAATTGCTCAAAGGAACCTCTCAATAACTGCATATTTTCCATTGATTTTTCACAAATCATTTCGACAAATGGTTTTGAAGTTGCAATTCTCAGCGGCATTTTGGTTTGATCAAACATCTGCCAGAAAAAAGGTAAACTTGCTGTCGGGTCTTCTACTTGAAAGCCACAGCTTACACGACTTTTCAGTGCTTCTTCGTCATAGAAATCACTCACCTTCTGCCTTTTTGCGGAAACAGTTGCCCAGCCGGTTTTGTGCGGACCCGGCTCGATAATGCCAACCTGAATAGGCGTATCTTCAAGTTCGAGTCTCAAGGTTTCACCTAATGCCTCAATGGCATACTTACTTATCTGATAAGCACCCAAAAGTGGCCAGCAAGCAACACCACTCATACTGGAAACCAACAAAATTCTTGCTTCTTCCAAAGTCCGCATCAATGGCAGTAACGGTCTGATGACGTTCAGCGTTCCTTCAACGTTCGTTTCGAACTGCTCTCTCAGTTGCTGATTAGATAAATCTTCCAGTGTCCCGAATTGTGCATAGCCAGCGCACGTCACCACGCGATTTGGTGTACCAACCTGATGGGCTAATGCCGTCAGCTGTTCTTTCAGACCTTTTTCATCACGGACATCAGCAATACAAGGGATAAATCGTTCCGAATAAAGTGAAACCATCTCTTCTGCTGATGCTTCAGAGCGAGTAATTCCGATCACGATTTCCTTTCGTTCATTGATAATAGATTCAGTCCATGCACGACCAAGTCCGCTGGAGCAACCACTCACAACCCAGATATTCATAGTATTTGTCCCTTAATAATTCTTAACTTTGCACCGTTTCATTTTCCGTTTTTGTATGCTCTCGAGATAACCAAGCACCCAGGCCAACACAGCCAGCGATGACCAGCAAACATGCGAAAGCTGCATAAGCGACGACTGGAGAATAAGGCTGTAAAGCATTTTCTTCGGCAAAGCCAAATAACTGACTATTTCGAACCATATAATCAAAAAGCAATGCAACAATGACGCTCCCAAGTGCACTCAGTAATTGACGCGTACTATTAAAAAATGCAGCGGCACGACCAATAACCTGAGGTGATATATCTCTTAAAGCGAGGTTTGCCAAAGGAGCAAAAGCTAAGCCCGTTCCTATTCCTGCAAATATCATTGCGATCACCGTCATGACAAATGCATTCAATCCGCCAGCCATCGTGAGACCAACCCCCCTAAGAGCAAAGCAGAGAAAGCAAGCGATAAGAGACCATAGCGAATAATTACTTCAGGTTCTGTTTTATCCGAGAGACTGCCTGCAACTGGCCCGACGACTGCATTCGCCAACGCGATTGTTACCATAATGATACTGATAAAAACAGGACCAAAATTCATTCTTATCTCAATGAGATAAGCCAGCGGCAAATAAAGAGACGTCAGTCCTAAACCTAATAAACCTGAGATAAGACACGTTCTCATAAATTTTATATCTTTCCAGATTTCAAAAGGTAAAACATATGCAGACCGATGAGAAATCTCATGTCTTAATAACCAGAATGTACCTAAAATACCAAGCGCTAAAAATGCCAGAACTTTATAGATGTTTTCAGCGCTCTCATGAATCAGTTGTAAACTGAGAATGACAATGGCAATAGAAAAGCTGAATAGTCCGTTAAACACGAGCTCTTTCAACTTCAGGCCATTCCCTTGTGTCTTTGGTAAATAGATCGATGTCACCAACAGTCCAATCATGGCGACGGGTATATTAATCCACATGACCCATCGCCAGTCAGACACCTGTAAGAAGAATTGCGTGACAACCGGGCCTGTTGCCGTCGCTATCCCTGCCACAGCGCCCCAGATACCAAATGCTTTTCCCCTGCCACCTTCAGCAAAGATAATGGAAATAAAAGCCATACTTTGAGGTGTTAATAAGCCAGCACCAACGCCCATGATGGCACGGCCGATAATGACCTGATTTAAAGTTTCTCCATAACCACTGAGTAAAGCGCCAAATGAGAGAAGGAGTAAAGCGCTCGATACCAGAAGTTTGCGATTGTATGCATCGCCAAGGCGACCACCTAATAGCAGAAATGCTGCATAAGAAATTAAATAGCTGTTATTCACCCACGCAGCCATCGCAGGGGTGACACCAAAGTCTTTAATTAATGATGTATAAATCAATGGAACTGTGGTTGTATCCATCATTACGATGAAAAATCCAAGACACAGACCACCAAAGGCCATTTTATTCTGACTCATATTCAGATCCTAGTTCAGTTATTTTTCAGATTTTCACTTTGAGAATAACGTGCCAGCTTGGTAAACAAGTTAATCCATTTTCATCCGTGAGTATGTTAAGGTTCTTTTTCTTTTGGAAATCAGAAATAGCTCCTGCATTTCCTTTATATGTCACCCGTTCAACAGATTGGATCGCCCAATCATTTATTTCGGCCAATTGTATAATCTCTGACAATTCAATTGCTAAAGGTTTCGGCATACCATGTTGTGATGGCGCAAAGGTGATTAGGTGAAATTCAGCGTTATCATTCGCCAAGCGCCGCATTTCTTTCATATAGGCACTTCTGTCACTCGATGGAATTGAGTGATAAACAGCTGAATCTAAGATAATATCAAATTTTTCATTGAGTCCAGTATCGCAAGCATTCGCTAATTGAAACTGAATGCCGGTCTCCTGATGAACATTTAAACAATGTTCAATCGCTTTTGCTGCGCTATCAATCGCAGTGACCTGATATCCCAATTCATTCGCTTGCTTTGCGTTCAGCCCCAATCCACAACCAACATCCAATAACCTGTTTTTCTGACCTTTTCCCAGAATATCCTGAACTACTGGCTGTGGTCGACCAATATCCCAAGGGACGGCAGTTACTTCTGCACTGCTTATTAATGTTTTACCTTCATAAACACCTTGGAAATCCGCTTTATCAAATTCATTTATTGTTGGGTTATTCATAAATCATTCGCTACTAAATGCTCAATTTAAATTAAACTTCTGATAAGAAGCATCGAATAAAACTTGCCGCTCAACTAAAATCGACTCGATACCCCCTTGACCGGGTTAAAAACTCAGCAATATACCCATCATGTGGGACGTGGGCTTGCATCCAGATTGTAGGAACCTGACCAATGTATAGGTTTCTAATCTCCGGGATCTCACTGATCGACTGAATCAAAGCCACTTTCTTTGTCGCAACCGAGACAACAAGTGCTGGTGCTAAAAATGATAAACACGCCTGATGTTGAAATGGCACAAATGTTACCGATGCAACAGGTAATTCAAGTTGGACGATGGGTTGATCAGTAGAATCAGCCAGCATGATCAATGGCATGACTTGCCTGGTACCCGATTTTAGAGAAAACACTTCCGGCCGACTGAATATAAAATCCTGATACTGCTCAACTTGCTGTATCCACCAGTCATAACGCTGAGATGACAATTGAGGAAGATAACGCTCTCTCTCGTGTGGATCCTGCAGCCGATCGTACACATAGTCCTGAAAAGCACGGGCAAACGCTTCGGCATCACCTTCAATGAAGACACTGCTCGTGCAGACACATGCCGCGCCCCCTAATCCAAGGACAGATTCAAAAACAAGTTCAAAAGCATCTTGCTGAGGATAATCATTACCAATCACCATTTTGGATCTTCCCGGCCCTTGCACCAGAACATCAGAACGGTTTTCATACCGAGTGACGGTGTCTTCTCCGCCATACACGATACTCAGATCTGCCGCTTCAATGATTTCCTCAACGCCGTCATGAGCGGTTGGCAACATGACAACATAATCAGCAAGCCCAGACTCTGTCAAAGCTTGGACTAAACGGTGCGCTGTCCATGGCTCACGCTCTGATGGTCTTAACACAACGCGATATCCCAATGCGATAGCCTGCGGCCAAAGCGCATGAACGCCTGTTCCATTTCCTGGCGCGATGACAGCTAATACTTCCCCTTTACGAACAACCTGCGCACAACCTCGTTGTTTCACCTGATCTGAATAAACATCTGGGACGCCTTTCGCGAAACCCAATGCTGAATCACGAAAAGCATGCGAGGTGGCATCACCGATCTTTTGAAGAGCCTTCTTAACAACCTCTTCTGGTAAGCCGGTGACAGAAACAACTTGATTGACGTAATCGTCCGGATTGAACCCGCCAACTGTGCCTGAATGAAAAAGCTGACCTGCTTTTTTTAAGGCGATTTTTCGCTCATCATCCGTTAGATGTTTACCTTTGCGAAGCTGATTCACTGCATGACTGATAAACATTTTGGGTAATTGAATTAAATGAGCGAAATCTTTACCTGTAATATCAGAAACAGTCACGTAACGTGCGATATTGTCTTGGCTAACAGGAGTGATCGCTTTAATGACTGGTATTTCGGATAAAGACAGCGTTTCTGTGCCCATCAGTAAACGCCCTCAATCACCTGATTACCCTCAACAACACGCAGGGGTGAGATATTAGCCACCCTATCACCAACTTGGCCCGGTTTTCCTTCTAATCTGATCGCGGTATCACGTTCAATCACACGGGGATAAAACGCATATCTGCTCAGATGAGACACAATAACTTGTCCCCGCTGACCATAATTGACAGGCTCTTGTGTTGCAGCATTGACAACTTCATACGTAATAAACGGACTATAGTTGTCGTATTCCACATATAAGCTCTCACGATGAATCAGTGAAGAGCGAGAAACACCTAATGCTGAAGTGCTTCCATAGCTCGCACTGAATTCACATTCAGGCAAAATTTCTGTTGCAATAAATTTAACTTCATCCAGATCAATTTCTGTCCCACCTAAAGTAATCTGAACAAGCGTTTTTCGCATATGTTCTACCAAAGATTCATCTTTGAGCAGGGCTCGTAAAATAGGTGGCGTGGTGACAAGAAAGCGGATCTGTTGAGTCAACAGCGTATTTCTGATCTGTTCAACTAAATGAGATGAATAACTCCGAACTGACTGCATTTCATTTTTCGAGATTAACTGTTTTACCCAACGGGGATCAATATCGATCGAAAAAAAACGCCACCTAATGCTTTGGCTCGAATTTTATTGATAGCACCAACAATATGTGGCCCCGTAGGGACCGCGGCCAAGGTATTCCCTGTTGGGCGACCCGGACGATTTTTATAGGAGGACATTCGCCAATCTACAAGATTATTGATCCATGCATCATAGGCTATCACATACTTAGGTGCCCCAGTGGTTCCTCCACTTTCATAAACTGAAAAGTTCTTATCATCTTTCAATCCACGTGGAATTAATTGCTCGACAGGAACCGTTCTTAAACGTTCTGAAAAATCAGGAAACTTCTTCAAGTCGCTAAAAGTGTTAACTTCCTTTATTGGATCAAACTCCAACTCAGAACGTATTTTCAACCAGAACTCTGACCCTGTTTCTTCAGAAAAATGCCATTTAATTATTGACTGAATAAAAAGATCAGGTTTATTTAAGTTTTCAATTTCGTTCAGATCATGGCTGTAATCTTTCACAGTACCATCCTTTTTCAGTCAATGTATAAGCTAATCTTTGATGAATCCGGTCTTGGTTTGCCGACCAAAATTCACAATGATTAATTTTCAACGCATAAACAACAAAACGTTCAGGCTTTGGTTGTTTCCCTTGATTTTCATATCCTTTAACATCTCTATAAAATGAATCAAAATCATTAAATTTTTCACTTTGATGAGACACAACAGAAACAGGATCATAAGCAGCATCACGTGCATTCCATGCCGACTCAGCGATCGATTCATCCGCTAAACTCATTGTACCGGAAACACTTAACTGACGACCGATCTCACGCCAGTAAATATGTGCACTCGCGATACCACTTTCTCTGATATCACTCCCTTTTCGACTACAACTATGCGTTGCAAATAACATGACTTCGCCGTCTATAGCGATCGGAAACATGGTTCTCATTGTTATTTCACCGGCAGCATTACATGTCGCAAGTGTATAAGCGTCAGGTTCTCTGACATCACCGGATCGGGCTCGGGTGATCCATTGACTTATAATTTCCTTAGGTGAACCCGGTGGTGTATCATATTGTGGAAATGGTAAATTCAATCGCCCAGTTAATGACTCAAGTCTACTCATTTTTTATCTCTTTCACTCAATTAAATTCTGGCTTGACAATCCGAGAAGTGATAAACATTTCCTGATAATATTGCATGGGTTCCGATACCTTGATCAGACTTAATTTCACCATACATTTCAGATTGCCGGCTCAGTTGTGTCCCTTGCAGTATCATCAGTTTTTTATTGAGTGAAAACTGTCCATATTGAACCAGATGTTGTGCTATTGGCCATACCACAGAACCCGTACCAGCATCTTCTTTGACGCCATACGCTGGTGAAAACATTCGATTTTCAATGCTATCTCCATCCCAGCAAAAACAGTTAATTGCCATATTTTCGAATGCTTCAAGCGCGGTATGATTGGGTTTGATCTGATGTAACACAGATTTATCACTCACTGAAACCAAAACATGTCTGGCACCTGCATCATATATTTCGATGGGTAACTCAGACCCTTCCAAACCTAATGCTTTTAGCAATTTATCTTTCTCAGAAAAAGGTTGTGATGTTGCAAGCGGAACTGTCATCTCCACTTCGCTCACATCATCAGAGATATGTTTAACTGAGACTGATGCAGGACCCTTTTTTGTATGAAATACAAAATCATTAACGTTGTACTTTCTTGCATATGCAGCAGCAGTACCCATTAACGGATGACCAGCAAATGGTAATTCATTCACAGGTGTAAAAATGCGAACTTCCACATTTTTTTTATCATGACTCGTATGGAGAAAAGTCGTTTCAGATAACTGTAGTTGACTGGCAATAGACTGCATGAATGATGCTGATAATTGCTCAGACTCATAAAAAACTGCCACAGGATTTCCTGAGATTGGCGAGTGAGTAAAAGCATTAAACACACCATATTCTAATTTTATATGACTGCGCATACTTCTGCTTCCTTAAAATACTGATAATTCAAGAGAGGCTTCACAAAATAATCGAGAACTTGTGGGCCATTAACCGTTAAAAATGATTCCAAATGAAATTGTACTGATGCAAAAAAACTGCTTTGGATCGCATATATTTGATGTGTTTTTTCATCTAAAAATAAGTCGACATCTCTTTCTTTCATTTTGAGAATTGTCATATCATCTGCCGTAACACAAAATGTATTATAAAATCCAACAAGTTCTTTTTGGTTACCCAAAGTGATGGCTTTCTGTAATCCTTGGTTTGGCGGATTAAGACGAATGATTGGTAACCCAAGCTCTTGAGCCAATAATTGATGACTCAGACAAACAGCAAAAAATGGGTGTTCTGCTTCAATTAATCTTCTGATCAGTTTTCGCATTAAAAAGACGCGTTTATCCGATTTATCTTCTGGATTTCCGGGTCCAGGCCCTGCCAGCACCAGGTCATAGGAAGTAAAATCAATCTCCTCTGCCACTTTGACAACTGTCGCAATAGCGCCAGCAGAGGTGAACAACGTCTTTAACATTGATGTGAATGTATCGTTACCGTCGATGATTAAAACCTGTTTGCCCAGATAACAGTCATCCTGCCGATTTCGTTTATTGGGTTCAGTTCGCCAGAAATTCGAATTTTCTGTGCTTCGCCGTGCTAATAGCTCCTGAACCCCCGGGATATCATTCAGCAAAGTTGCTTGCTTATCTGGTGAGTTCAGTCCTTGTTTGACTCCCGAACGTTGTTCTGCACCAAACATTGCATGATACAAAGAAGCTGCTTTACTGCGAGTTTCGTTGGTTTCATTAGCCGGAATTGAATCTCTAACAATGGTCGCCCCTGCTGTGATTTCTACTTCACCTTGCTGACCGATTTCAGCCGTACGAATGAGGATCGCAGAATCCAGCGCTGTAGATTCACCGTGCTTCTCAACGAATGCCACAACTCCGCTGTAATAACGGCGTCCTTCAGGCTCATAACGCGAAATCACATTACAAGCATTTTGGACTGGGCTGCCTGTTACGGTTGGTGCAGGCAACGTCTCTTTCAAGACTTTAGCAATACTCGCTTCACTTTGACCACTCAGAATATACTCTGTATGCGCTACGCGACTCAGTTGTTTTAATTTCAGGGCACTCACTTGTCCACCCGATTCACAGAGGCTAGACATCATTTTTAGTTCTTCATCTACAACCATGGATAACTCTCCGATTTCTTTCTGACATGAAAGAAAACTCAGAATTGATTCATCCATCGGTCCATCAGATGGGTAAGCATAGGTACCACTAATTGGATTCATCATCACTTCACCATTATTTAAAGATGCGTGTAGTTCAGGAGATGCTCCAATAAACGATTGCTCACCTGTTTGAATCAAGAAAACCCAATACGCTGAACTTTCTGTTTTTAATAAATTTCGAAACAAGCTGAACAATTTTGATGGTTCATATTCATCAATGGTTGCATGAAGTTTTCGTTGCAATACAAAGTTTGACCCTGCACCTTGTCCGATTTCATTGTCAATCAAATGACGAACCCGGCGACTATACTCTTGATCATTTAAATTAAAATGTTCATGCTTTGTGTTAACTGAATCATCTGTTATGGAATGCATAAACTCATGTACAGGAATTTTTTCAGATACCTCAATTGCCAAACTCAACACGGGCATTTCATCGTCTATTGCATTATAATCATTCTCTATGACTTGTCTGAAGGGCAGTAATAAAAGGCCTTTATCTGATTTTAATTGTGTCTGTTCTATGGCTTCATTAATTACCATATGTTTATCAACACTGCACTGAAATAGGTTAATCATTCCAGCGTCTATTGTGGGGCGATAAATAATAGCAAATGGTTTTTCTGGATTTGAAATAATTGAAGATAGCAGACTACTCATAATTATCTAACTCAAATTTTGATATGACTTTTGCGCACGTGTCTGACATGTAATTCAAAGCTTGCTGATGACTTATTCTTGTAAAATCAGCCGTTGCATCAGCAATAACAATTGGACGAATATCCCGTGTAAATGCATCAATGGCTGTCGCCTGAATACCTATCGATGCATACAGGCCCGTAATCATTAATGAATCACAACCGCGCGCTGAAAGTATTTCTTCTAATTCGGAATTAAAGAATGCACTATAACGCCACTTCGTTAATACGATATCGTCAGACTGTGGAGTGAGTTCATTAATCACCCGACGGTCTTCCTCACAGGTCCGCATGCCGGGTCCCCAAAGGTCAGCAAGTAATCCACGCTGTTCCAGTGACATTCTCCCTGGTTGCGCACTATAGATAACTGGGATGTTATTTTTTCTCGCCCAATGCATGATTCTTTCAGTTGCAGTCACTAAATTTTCTGCAGTCTCTTCCGGTAATGAATTCACAAAATATCTTTGCATATCATGTACGAGAAGCGCGCAACTTTTTTTATTAATATCCCAATTCAAAACTTGATTAGAAGGGAGGATCAAATCGTTAGCATTATATGGTTCTGACTTAAGAGTCCTATACATTGAAAATCCTTTTAAACTCCATTTCCTTGAAGGCATCAAGCATGATATTCATGAACGTTAAATTTATCTTATCGGCATTTAAATCAATATTAAATTATTAGGCAGGTATACCTTCTCTTTTTATTTTCGGAACACTGATATCTAACGCTTTTAACTGCATGATTGGGTTCATAAACTCTCGATTTCTGATAATCAACCCATCATGTAATTCAAACGAATGAATAAAGTGATTCTCATAATATTTCTCTGGATACCCCGGAAAACGAATGATGCCTCTGCCATCACATTCTACCCAGATATGATTTGGATTGTCCGTTGTATAAATTTCAATGTTATACCACTCCCAATCGGGAAAACATTGTAGAGACCAATGTGCATGACGCTCCAAACTTTCAATTCCACGAATGATAATCGGTTGACCGGTCTCAGTCGTCCAAAGCCCTCCTTGTGCATCGTCTGCATACAATTTATGTCGTTCTAATCGCAATTTTCCTTTTGTATATTCTAAATACTTCCTGACAACTTCACGGTTTGTTTCGCGTATTGTATTTTCTTCAACATTCATAAGAAACATTCACTTTTTTTAGAGTAAAAAATAGCGCCCATACATCAATGATGATAGCTAAATGAAAAGAATTTTAATAATTGGGTACCAGAAGGATCAATGTTAATTAATTCAACGGATACCCAGATTAAGATGATTAATCGAGTGGACTGATACGAATTAAGTGTCCATCAGGATCTTTTACAACAAAAGTTCGACCAAATACTTCATCATAAGGTTCTTTAACAATAGATAAACTTGGATGTTCTTTTAACGTTTCAAACTTAAGGTTTACATCATCATTAGTTTTTAGCATGATTCCGATTTCACTATATCTCTGGATTTCAGGATCAGGTACGGCTCCGCCCGACCACAATGCAAATAATGCACTCCCGGATTCAGATGTAGGAAACGCGACATAACGTGGACTACTGAAAACAGGTTCAACATTAAAAAGTTCTTTATATAAATCTGTTGAACGCTCGACATCTGACACATATATCAAATGTAGGTTAGCTAATGATACTGGTGCGTTTTTATTAACCATTTTCATTCCTTCAAAATTGCCTTATTAACATTTTGAGAAACTTTAACATCTTTATTTACAACTTCAATACTCAATATGCAAAAAAGTGCCTATAGAATTATCTATAGTCAGAAATCTCACTATAAGTGATTGTTTTAATAATTTATTATTCTATATTTCTCTTTTATTTAAGTGTTTTTTGTGGAAATAGTCACACTAAGCATTTTATGTTCAATGAGTTAGAATCAATTTTATCCCTATATGGAATATAACCTTTGATTTTCTCGAATGGATTTTGATCAACATCAAAACAATGGCATCAAAATTAATTCATCATCGGATCTTTCTGCGCAACTGAGTTCTCTTGGGCGGGGTTTTTAATTCAAATTTATTTGACTATCAGCAATCAACAGCAATAACTGTGCACTACTGATAAAAAAAGCAGCGTTTCCGCTGCTTTTCTGAATGTTATTTTTGGCAAATTTGCTGTTATGCCGTCACCAGCTTGCTTTGGCGGGCTTTCAGTCTCAGCTGGGCAACTGCCACCCCGCAAAGCACTAAACCGCCGCCGATCAAATGCACCGCTTCCAGCTGCTCGTTCAGCAGAACACTGGCGATAATTGCGGTAATCACAGGCATCAGGTTCATGAACATGGCCGTTTTATCTGCGCCCAGCATCTTAATGGCTTTCATCCAGCACCAGGGTGCAATGACCGAGGCCGGTATTGCAGCAAACAGGATCAGCGGCAGCGACTCACCGGTAATGCCGATCCGCTGGCTGGTAAAGAGCATCGGTAAAAGAAACAGGACGGCAAACATGCCCTGAACATACACAGATTGCCAGTTACTCAGCGGCATGTCCCAACGTTTGATCAGCACACAGTAGAGTGCATACACAAAAGCTGCCAGCAGGAGTAAAGCATCCCCTTGACTCATCCCCTGAGACAGCAGCTGAGACGGATCGCCGTGGCTGAGCATCAATACCAGCCCGCCAAGCGACAGTACAGCACCCACCATTGCCAAAGGCGATAGCCTTTGTTTCAGGATCGGCACACTCAGAAACATACTCATCAGAGGAACCAGTGACATAATCAAGGCCATATTGGTCGCTGTGGTGGTCGGCGCGGCAAAATACCCCAATGACTGGTTCAGCACCATGCCCAAAAACGCCAGCAATGCCAGCTTCGACAAATGCGGTTTAATGTCTGACCACTGACGGATCACAGAAGTGATCACAAAAGGGGTCAGTGCCAGCATGGCAAAAAACCAGCGGTAAAAGGCGATCGCTCCCGGATCGATTACGCTGTAGGAAAGTTTGTTAACAATGGCATTCCCTGCCCAAATTGAAACCGTCAATAAGGGAAATAAGTAGATCATGCGCCGCCTTCGCTGAGATTGCAGAAAAATACGCTATACGTATGTATTCATTGTCTCAGGTCAGCTCAGAAATACATATCTCCAATCGGACACACGACCCTTACATTCAGACATATCAGTAATTATCGGCATTAACTGAAACCGTGATACGGTTTCGTCTCTCCCTGCATCGGTATAGGATCCGAAATCATGACAGCCGTTCACGCCGCATTCCATCGCCACGCCTCAACAATAAAATTAATTAATTCATATAGTTAAATCAGACACCACCATATTCCTTCAATTGCACTAGTCACTCTGTCTGGCTGGGTGGTACATTGTTCCCTGGACTCATGCGCAATGGACTGAATGGCAATGAAACATGCCAACCCGAATACGACTCCGATTGATATCTTCTTCCTGCTGACTCCTGACGTGCATTTACTCGATCTGGCCGGTCCCTGCCAGGCTTTTCACGAAGCCATCAGCTATGGCATGGCTCTGAATCTGCATTTCATCAGTGACCAATCCACCCTGAGCAGTCATCAGGGGCTCACTCTCGGCGGTATTCAGCCTTTGCCGTCAGCCCTGCCAGAGAATGCCATCGTGGTTGTTTGTGCGTCGAAATATCATGAAGGGATATACCGGAATCAGGCCAGTGAGCGTTGTATTGAATGGCTAAGACGCACCCCGAAAGCCGATACCCGGATTCTCGGCATTTGCACCGGGGCTTTTTTACTGGGATTAGCAGGCTGGCTGGATAACCGTCAGTCGACAACCCACCACAAACTGACAGAGGCGCTGTCACGGCACTTTCCTGCAGCAGACGTGTTACCGGAACGGATTTTTGTGCAGGATGGTCAGGTCTACACTACGGCAGGTGTAACGGCCGGTATTGATCTCGCCCTTCAGCTCATCGAAGAGATCAGCGGCAGCCGGTTTGCCATGGAAGTCGCACGAGAGTTGGTGGTATACCGACGTCGTATGGCCAACGATCCGCAAATCTCCAAACAAGTCAGCTACCGCAGCCACATTTCACCGCTGGTGCATTCCATTCAGGATTATCTGCAAACCCGACTGCATGAAAAACTGGCGCTTGCCGATATCGCGGACGCTTTCCGGGTCTCTGCCCGCCACATGCAGCGAGAATTTAAAAACGCTACCGGTCTGACCATCCGGGAATTTCTGGTCGAGCTGAGACTGGAAGAAGCGAAGAGCTACATTGAAAATGGTGACACCATTGAAGTCGCGGCGTTTAAATCCGGCTTCCCCCAGGCCAGCTCATTGCGGGCCGCCTGGAAGAAAAAGTATAAAACCCTGCCAAAAGAATCCGCCGCTAAAGTAGACGCGGCGGCCGAAAGTACAGGGAGATACCTGTTCAATCGCTCAACTGGGTAACAAAAAACTGCGACGCCAGTTTGAGAGCATGTTTGGTGGCCTCCGGGTTATAGCGGATGGGGACATTTCCGCCCTTGCCCTGAAAGGCATAGGGATCGAAGAAAAGGCTTTCTGCTCTGGGCAACTCAAAAGCGTGCGTGGCACCGGGCAGCGTCACCAGTTTGACCAGTGACTGGCTTGACTGTGGCAGCTGGCTGACCAACGTCTTGCAATCATCCGGATCATCATATTTGTCCTCTTCGCCAGACAGAATCATCAAGTGGCGGTCTGCAGCAATGGCGGTAAACGGATAACCCGGCACCTTGTTATAGGCCCAGCACACAGGATAATTGGCCACCAGCGCTTTCAGTGCACCGGATTCCTGCTCGCCCGCCATCAGCATGGCAACCACACCGCCCCAGGAAAAGCCAATCAAACCCAGTTCGCTGGCGTTGATGTCCTGCCGGGATTTCAGATAATCAATCGCTGCGTACACGTCCGGTAACGTGTCTTTGACATGTTTCGGCCGGGACAAACCACCTTCCAGCCCGCGCGCTGCCCACATGTCGATTTCTAATGTGGCGAAGCCCTGCCTGTTCAGTGCCTGGCTGTAAAGCTCGCCGCGCTCATCCACCCCACCAGAACCGTGCACGATGATGACCGCAGGCAGGGGAGTGTCAATACCAGCAGGTTTGGTGAAACGTGCAGCCACAGTCACCGGACGATCAGTCGTTTTTCCGGACTGAAAAGCGACATAATTGTGTTTAGACAAAGCATTTGCCGTATGGCTCTGCGCCGCATTGACAGTGCTGGTTACCAGCACTGAAGCAACCCAAAGAGCAGCGTTACGAAATGTGTTCTTCATGACAGCGATACAACTTCCCTGAGTGAATGTGTTACCTGAGAGGCAGCCAGTGCCTGCCTCAGATCCTGAATGATATCCTGACTGGCTTCCAGACCGACACACAACCTGACCAGGCCGTCTGAGATGCCATACTGCTGTTTCTCGTCCTGAGAATACCGGCAGTGGGTCGTTGAAGCCGGGTGAGTCACCATCGACTTGGTATCACCAATATTGGTACAGCGGGCGACCAGATTCAGCGCGTCGATACAACGCCAGGCCGCTTTCTGACCACCATCCACGACAAAACTGATCACCGGGCTGTGGCCGGTCTGCTGCTTGGCAATCACCTTGGCCTGCGGGTGCGAATCGCTGAAGGTGGAAAATACTTGCTGCACACAAGGCTGCTGACGCAACCAAGCTTCGACCGCTCTGGCGTTCTGTTCATGCATGGCCATTCTGGCCGTCAGCGTATCCAGACCGTGACTCAGCACCCAAGCCGTAAAAGCATTCATGCAAGTCCCGGAGCTGCGCAGATAATTTTTCAATGGCTGGATCACGTCTTTACGTCCGGCGATGACGCCGCCGACCGTTCTGCCCTGCCCGTCCATAAATTTACCGGTCGAGTGCAACACCAGATCAGCACCATGATTTAACGGACGCTGGTTGACCGGTGACAGCAAAGTGTTATCCACCACCAACAGGGCATTATTTCGTTTTGCCAACCCGGATAACCAGGTTAAATCCGCCACTTTCAGCAGTGGGTTGGTGGGAGATTCAACCAAAATCATGCGGGTACGGTCACACATGGCGGCTTGCCAGGCGTGCTGATCATCGAGATCCACGCAGGTCGCCGTGATTCCGAACTGGCCGAAATACTGACGAAACAGGTGAGTCGTGGTGCCGAAAATACCGCTGGCCAGCACCACATGGTCGCCCTGTTTTAGAAACGTCATGGCCAGAGCCAGATAAGCTGCCATGCCAGAGGCAAAGGCCACAGCGGATTCCGCGTTTTCCAGCGAGGCCAGTTTACGTTCGAAATGTTCGACCGACGGGTTGGTAAAACGGCTGTAAATATTCCCTTCTGTCACACCGTTGAACCTGTCACTGGCTTCCTGCGCCGAGGTAAAATCATAGGCCGATGTCATGGCAATGGCAGCGGCATGAGAGTCATCCAGTGAAGGAAAACCCATGTGTATTGCTCGGGTTGATTGCTCCATGCTTTTTATTCCTTTCATCATTGAGTCGGCGATTAAGATGGTGTAACAACCTGCGATTGCGGCTTCTCTTTAAAGGCATCAGAGAAGTAAAAAACCAGTCCCGTGGCAACAGAAACAAAGCACAACCCGGTCACCGCGAGTGTGATGAAGGAATAACTTTGCGTCGCATCATACGACAGGCCGCCCAGCCATACCGTGCCAAATACGAACACCTGATGGACAGTAAACAGGCAGCCAAAAATCTTGCCTTTCACTTTCTCGCCGTAAGCTTTCAGACACATGAGGGACGTCACTATCACGGTACCCATATAGGTCAGGCCAAACAGCACAGCAAAAATCATGCACAGCAGTAAACTGTCTGCTGAGAGCACAATCAGCATAGAAGCACCACGGACCGCGTAAAGCAGAGACAGCATCAATGCCGGTGCCGAATAACGCAGTAAATAACCCACTAAAAACGCACCGATGAGTTCTGCGGCACCCAGCACGCTCAATGATGAAGCGACTATGGTGGCCTCCCCTTCTCCCCCGGTAAAGCGTTCCTGTAACATAGGAACCAAATGCACATCGACATATGCCATTGAGGCACCACAACCGCCGAATGACAGCGCCAGTAACAGAAACAGTGGTTTTCTCAGGTGTTGATGCCATTTCAAATCATCTTCGTGGCTCTCGGCAGCTGTCTCAGAGACAAACTCCCGGCGTGGAAACACGCGGCACAACCAGATACAGGCAGGCAGGATCACCACAGCAAACACACCGAAGATGATCAGGCTGATGTCTTGCCAGATCACAAAGGTATTCAGCCACACCCAGAATGGCGACAGCACCATAAAGCCAATCGCTGTCCCGTTGGTGATGGCGGCATACGCCATACCCTTGTTCTGGCTGTCAAAGATACGGTCGACCAAAAGCGCCAGCGGCACAAAGGTCATCGCCGTCAATGCATAAGCAGCCAGCACGCCGAACAACACCAGAAACAGCCAGAAGTTGAATGACACCGCCATCAGCAGATAGACAAACACCGCAACCACAGCGCCAGACAAAATCGTCAGCGCCGGGCCGATGCGATCACATATCCAGCCGACCACAGGAGACAGAATACCAATCGACAAGCCAAACAAGGCGCTGGTTAACGAGAAGACACCCCGCCCCAATCCGCACATGCTGGCTAAATCCAGGAAGTAAACCTGATAGCTGCCCTTAATCGATGACGCCCAGAAGGTCACCAGCACGCCAACGAAAATGGCGATGATCTGTTTATTACGGGATATATCCATCAGGCCTCCTGAAGCGACTCCGCTTTCACCTGTTGATCTTTTTTATCGTAACCAAAGTGTTCATACACCCCTTGATACATTCCATAAAACAGCTCGCAGGTGGTATTAATCGCTTCAAGCGCTTCCTGTTGCTTTTTCGGTGTATCACAGAGATCAGCCAGCAGCGCCAGACCTTGTTGGACATGGCCGACATCTTCTTCCTGATGAACAGAGAAGAACAGCAAATCGGCTTCTTTCAGGTCATACACTTTACCGAGAATATTGTGGCGCGCTTCGTCGCCCACACTTTCCAGATTCTGGCCTTCACTGGCGACCATCACGGCCGCTGCACCGATGTGGTACAAATCCGGGTTTTTACAGGCAATCAAGCGGTAATCAATCAATGCTTGGGTCTGGGGTAACGCAATCGCCGCGTCACGCTCAGTGTCTGAAATGCCCAATGCCTTGATAAAATCCTGCATCAGCTCAACATGGTTTTTGGTATTCGATAACCGGCCGGTTTCTTCTTCATACATGTTGTGCAACAGCGCCCGTTTATGTTTTGGCAAAGGACAGTGAAAGAACAGATGCTCAATATAGGTCAGGAAATGTTTCGTAAGCTGGTATCCCTGCAAAGTGGTGAACTTTAAGAGATCCGGGTTCGGATTATTTTCATCCAGCAGATATTTAAACAGGGGGTGACCTAAGGTCAGGTGATTTTCTAATGTCTCACGCATTAATTCGCGAAAATCTTTTTTATGAATAAGTTCAGCGCCAACTGACATAGTTTGACTTCCTTGTTTGTAGAATGTTTTAAAACGGTTCCAGAGATCAACGGTTCGTTGTTTCATGAAATGTCCCTCGAATGACTGCCCCTGATAGCGGCTGTAATCATTCAGGATTCCATAAGTTTCAAAACCACATTTATTCCAGATTCGGTGAGCCTTCGAACCGCCCCGCACATCCAGCGTGAGCAGCTCGACACCCTGTGCCATGCACGATTGTGCTATCGCTGCCAGTGTCTGTTCCAATATACCCTGGCTGCGGCAGTGGGGATGAATCATCCCCTTTTGCAAATCACATATATGTCTGGTGGTTTGCTGATGGCTCTTTTTAAAGAAGCAGCAAACCACCACTGTGCCGTTTTGCATGCCGATCAGAATTTGCAGCACCTGGCTGGCGATATCTCTTTCCAGTGATGATAAATACCGGCTCGCTTTCTGTTCATCAAAGCTGGCATCAAAACCTAAAATTGCGTCGTCAGCCTGACTGAGTTTCAGTAGTTCTATCAGCGACTGCTGGTAGTCCGAAAACAGTTCAACGCTATTGATCAGTACGTAAGAAAGAGAATCAGACACAACAATTTCCTGTGGGTGTGGTTATCAATCGAATGATGAATAAGTTGGCTCAATCCTATTAACCATTGAATCAGTTTCATAGCGTAAAAAGAGACATTTTTTCACCATAAAAGTGACATTTCACCGCGATCAGGCTGCCCTTCGCCAGCGCCAGAGACCTTTATTGACCAGTTGACCAACCAGTACCATCACCACTGCGCCAATCAATACCGGCGTGATCAGAAACGACCAGCTCTGCCCGGTCAGCATGATCAAAAGCGGATTCGCGCCCGCTGGCGGATGAGTTGTTTTGGTCAGCAACATGACAGAGACCGCCAGACCTGAAGCCAGCGCCAGAGTGAAGGGGGTAACGCCAACAAAGCTGACAAAAAACACCCCAATCAATGCCGTTAACAAATGACCGGCGATTACATTTTTGGGTTGTGCTAACGGACTGTCCGGCACACCGAAGACCAACACCGCCGTTGCACCGAAAGGGGCCATCAACCACAACCCGGCCGACGTCAGGTTCTCTGCCAGCGACAATAATCCGATAGCGACCGCCGCACCCAGCCCGGATAACAGTGCAATCCCGTATTGATTCATGTTGTACTCCTTCTTTGATATAAAGTAGACCGATCTGTCTACAAGACAAAAACAGAGTAGACAAGTCAGTCTACTGATGTCAAGATGCTTTTCAGTTCAGGAGGATGCATGAGTACGACAAAGTCATTGAAAACGGACAAAAAACAACTGCTGACAAATACCGCGCTCACCCTGTTTTACCGCCAGGGCATTCATGCGGTGGGGATCAACGAAGTGCTGAAAGTCTCTGGGGTGGCAAAGAAAACGCTCTACAGCTACTTCAGCAGTAAAGACGAGCTCATACTCGCGGCACTGGCAGCGCGCGACGAAATTTTTATGACGTGGCTGGCACAGCAATTAGCGCCGACGAGCAATGATGAAGAAGTGATCACCTTTCTGTTCAAGGGCCTGAGCGACTGGTTCCATGGCCGGGTGCCGACCTTAAGCCCTTTTCGCGGCTGCTTCTTTATCAACGCATCGGCTGAATTCAGCGAAGAAAACACCGCGATTGCTGACTATTGCAGCGAGCACAAACGCAAAGTCCGGACGCTGATTGAGCAACACCTTCACTCACCAGACGACCTCTTACTGGATACTATTTGCCTGTTGAAAGAAGGGGCGATTGTGTCGGCATTTGTCGGGAAAGATCTGGATGCGGCAGAGAAGTGTGTGGGTGTGTTGCTGGCACTCATCGATAAATCAGTCACTCGGCTTTGAGCCGGGTGGCTGATTTCATCACGTTTAAAGTGAACTGAGCTCAAAGGAGAGCTTAGGAAAGTTCAGTGTCACTGGGTAATCTGAAAAGCTCCCCACTACTGAAGCTCCAATCATCTGGGTTCGTGAATTGAATGACAACCATGACATCATCCGGCGACATATCCATGCGCTCAACTAACCTGTCGCACAGCGTCTGATAAAATCTCGCTTTCGTCACTTGGTCTCTGGGTTTTCCCGCTGTGATAGAAAACAAGGTATATTTTGATGATCGTTCTCCAGTTAAGTAATGCTGATTCACGACCAGTCTGTCTGATGGATATTCGTCAATCAATTGAAAGCAATCATCCGGAGGCACATGAAATGTATCAACCAGTGTTTGATGCAAAGTGTCCGATAAGATTTTCAGTTCTGATTTTGTACGCCCTGCCTGAACAACAATTCGAGTCAATGGCATATTATTCATCCTCAATTTTCAGCGTTTCTAATGCAGTGACAGCACTCGGCCAACCAACATAAAACGCAAGATGAGTGAAGACCTCCACAATATCTTCGTCAGTTAATCCATTCTCTTTGGCAAATTGGATATGCCACTGCAACTGGGCGTATTTATTCATCGTGACCAAAGCGCTTATCGTGATCAGGCTTCTTTCTCTGAGCGAAAGCTCTTTCCGTTGCCAAAGATCTCCAAATAATGTTGTTTCAGTAAACTCTGCCAGTTTTGGAGCAATTTTAGCCAGTGAGTCTTTATTCAAATGTTGAGCCACGTAAACCTCCTTCCGATGTTCTGCTCTGTGATTTGGAATATTGTTACGCTTCATGAAACCTTATAAAATCAAAACATTCTGAACTCATCATCCATAAAAACAGGAATATGATGAAGCGTCCTGACTCACTTGACATTGAAGCACTGCGTACGTTCGTGACTGGTATTGAATTAGGTAACTTTTCCCTTGCAGCCAAACGATTATCTCGCTCGACATCTGCAGTCAGTGCCCAATTAAAAAAACTGGAACATCAATGTGGTATGCAACTTCTTTGCAAAGAAGGAAGACACCTCAAGTTAACGGATCAAGGGGAGTTATTAGTTAGCTATGGGAAAAAAATACTGTCACTGAATGACGAGGCCCTGCAAGTCATCCATCAAAAGAGGATCCTTGGAAAAGTCAGTTTAGGGGTACAAGAAGATTTTAGTGATAAATTTCTCCCTGATTTATTGAGTAAAATTTCGAGAATATTTCCGAACATCCAGATCTATGCCCAGTCAGGCAGAAATAGCATTCTGAAAGAGGAAATACTTCAGAATAAAATTGACTTTGCATTATGCTGGGAATCACCTCAAGAAGTTCATGAGCGCTCTTTAATCAAAACACGACCTCAGCACTGGATAGCAAGTCCTGCATTTGATTTTGAAAGTTACATTATTTCCGGAAAACCACTTCCACTCATTTTAGTAGAGTCCCCCTGCATCATTCGAGATGCAGCAATTCAAGCACTTGACCAAGAAAATATCCCCTGGCAGATTGCAGTCTCTGGTGGAAGTTTACACGGCATTTGGGGAGCAGTGAAAGCAGGGTTAGGGATCACCGTCCGTACAAACACAGGTATACCTGATTCACTTATTATCATCGATCAACATTTACCTCCTTTGCCCGGTATTGGCTTGTCTTTATTTGAATCTTCAAGTGAAAAATCAGATTCATATAAAATCATTAAAGAGCTCCTACTGCATGAATTAGAATATTACTTTCCCGATCTGTGATGAGATTTTGACTTTATCTCTTGGCTTGAGCAGCTCCCAGGTTTGCGACAATCAGAATACAGAACAAAATTATCACAACCCGATATGGTCTCCAGTGATAGCCAAATGAATCAGTAATCAGTAATAAAAATTTGCTGATTACTTTGATATTCATAACCGACAACTATCAAATCCCTTTCAGCTCAAACTCAAGCCCCCATCCACAACCAACGTATGGCCCACGATATAACTGGCTTTTTCTGACAACAGAAACAGGATGGCCTCAACCACCTCAGCAGATTCAGCATAGCGTTTAGCTGGCACAACAGCAGAGACCTCCGCCCGAGTACCGGGCGCTGCTGCCTCACGGGCTTCCCAGCGAGGTGTCCAGGTCACACCTGGTGCAACAGCATTGATGCGAATCCCCTGTTGAATCGCCTCCAGTGCCACCGAGCGGGTTAGCCCTTCAATGGCATGTTTCGCAGCGCTGTACATCGCAGCGTTGGGCGTTGGACGCAGCCCATTCACAGAACTGAGATTCACAATCGCAGCCCCGGATTGCATCATTTGAAGCTCCAGTTGCAGGCACACGGCCTGTGCCCAGAAATCCTGTTCCAGTGTTTCGCGCAGCGCGGAAGGGGCAACTTCAGCAAATTGTCCGCGGGAAGCCAGCTCAGGAGACGCATTATTCACAGCCAGATCCAGCTTGCCGTAAGTCTCCCGGATATGCGCAAACAAGCGATTTAACTGCGAGTCATCCCCGATATCCATCGCATGGTAGTCCACAGAACTGAGTTGCGGATACCGGGCAACCTGCTGCCGCCAGACGGATGCCCGTCTGGAGCAGGTGATGACCCGATAATCTTCAGCCACCAAACGCAAGACCGTTTCGAGGCCGATTCCCTGACTGCCACCTGTCACCAACGCAATTTTCATTTCTCTTCCTTGTTCCCAATGCATCAGTCCGACAAATAATATTCGACCGTCGAAACCACTCTGACTTTCTTAATGTGCGGATTATTTTTATCGCGCGCACTGATTGAAAACTGTCCCTGAGACGCTTTGCGGATTTTGCCGAGTGTGCTGTCGGAATCCGAGGCAAACTTCTGCGCCACTTCACGGGCATTGCGGGTGGCTTCTTCGATCATCTCAGGTTTGATGGCGTTCAGGCGGGTGAAGAGGTATTCCGTCTGGGTTTGATACGCATCGCCGGTAAAAACAATGCCCTGCTTCCCCAGCTCAGAGAGCGAACCCATCACATTACGTACCGCATCAATATGGGTGGAGTACACAGTGACGGTCTGCATCGCGGTATAGCGGTACTGCGCCTGCGCGTCATTGCCATACTGCTGGGCGGATTTATCCGTGATCGCCGGAGTAGAGACAGAAATCTCATCAGCACCGATCCCATTGCCCCGCAGGTAAGATCGGATCTGCGATGTCTGACCATCCAGCATCTGATACAGCTCGGTTAAATCATTGCTCGCAACATTGTACTGAATCGGCCATATCACAATATCGGCCGGATATTCTCTTTCCGATAACCCTTTCACCGTCACACTGCGGTCAAGCTGCTTATAGCTCAGCGCAGCCTGGCCAAGCAAGTATCCCAACAGTGCCAGCCCGAGTAAAATACACACTCCCAGCACCGCAAAGCCGATTTTGTCCTGTCGCTGCTGCATTGTGCCTCCTTGGCATTCAGATCGTTTATCTACTGAGTCTAACAGGTATTTTTTGCCACAATGAACTCACTTTCCAGAGACTGACTGGCTAACATCTCTGACGACAATATTCACCCGTGATCATTCTCAATGACAGTCAATAACCAACCGAGGAAATCTGTCACAGCTTCTTCTTTCTCACTGCTATTCGGATAAACAAAGTAATACGCAAACTCATCAGGTAGTTTCATTTTCAGATCAAACAGTTGTACTAATGAGCCTTGCGATAGCTGTTTTGATACAAGTATAGGTTCAACCAAGCCCACAGCGACATTATCCTGAACCGCTTGGATCACATGGTTAAGGTCGGAGAACGCAATGCTCTGGCTATTATCAAATGCATTGACATTTGCCTGGCTCATCCACATTTTCCAGTCAGGCCAAGTTTGCCCGTTTACCGTGCAATTGACATAACTCAGCGGCAACCTGCTGAGATCTTCCGGTTTATTGATATCCTGATGATTCGCTAAAAACTCGGCACTACAGACAGGTGCGACTGACGTTTCAAATAGCTTATTAACCACACAATCAGGAAATCGGCCATTACCGAACCGGATGGACATATCAATGCCATCACGACCAAAATCTCTGACATCATCGGTTATGTCTAACGTTATCGACAAATCTGGCCTCCGTTGTTTAAATTCTCCGAGTTTAGGTAACAGCCAGTATGTGGCAAATCTGGCGCCGACTGACAAAATAAGATGCGAGCTATGTGGGTTCATTCTTCTGGCATCGCCAAGTGCCTGCTCCATGTTATTGAGAGATTCAGCAACAGCGGTAAACAATATACTCCCTTCAGGTGTCAATTGAATGGAGCGGCTGTTCCTTTTAAATAAAGAAAAACCCAACTGTTCTTCCATTTCCTTTATCTGATAACTCACCGCCGCCGGGGTGAGACTGATTTCTTTTGCAGCTGTTGAGAAATTTAAATGCTTTCCCGCCGCAACAAATATCCGTAGTGCTCTGGTTCCCGGTATGAATTTACTGTTCATCAATCATCAAAAATTATCAAATGCAGGTTCAAGTAATACTTGTTTCTCTTTCCCGACGCAATCACTCAATATTCCTCCCAGTGTTCAGCATTTTTTAATCAATAAATTCACGCTTATGGAGGCAAGAATCCTCATGCCAATTCAAGATACAGCCAGCATCAATGGGCAGCTTGCTACCGGATCTCAATTGTCAGCGCTGACGTTTGCCGGTCATGCCCACTTTACTGCCATGCAAGTGCGCCATGGAAAAATTCGGGGACTCGACCTGCACCTTGAGCGCCTGCAACACGCCTCGCACCATTTATTTGGAAAATCGTTAAGTGACGATGCCATTCTTCATCAGATTCGCGACGTCTTACGGTCTGGAGAGGAAAATACATCGCTCATGGTCTATGTGTATTCTGACAGCGGAGAGTTTACTCCCCGTGAGGATGACTCAAGATTAAACATACTGATTCGCCAGTCCGCTGCCAGTAACGGTCCCGAAGGCCCTTTAACCATGAAAACCTTTGCTCATGAACGAATGCTGCCTTCCATTAAACATGTCGGTGAAATTGCAAAAACCCATTTGATGCGTCAAGCGGTTCACCAAGGATTCGATGACGCCATCTTCACAGATAATCAGGGTCGGTTCACTGAAGCGAGTATCTGGAATCTCGCCTTCTGGGACGGTGAAACGGTGATCTGGCCCAAGGGTGCAAAGCTGTGTGGCACCACAATGCAGATAGTGCAGCGTCAGCTGGACGCAATGCAGATACCGCAGCAAGAGCAAGATATCACGGAAACCAACTTACTCTGTTTTCAGGCGGCCGCTGTTATGAATTCCTGGACACCGGGTATCGCGATTTCCAAGATTAATACAACACATTTCTCTGATACCCGTGAGTTTATCGCTTTACTACACCGCGCCTTTGCTAAAGAAGCTTTCATCGCGCCCTGAGTACCAGCATTTTAGTTTTCAGATGGCGACTTTACACAATCACGACCGCAAAAAGCAGTGGTGTAAAGGGATAACAAAAAACGCAGCCGAAGCTGCGTTTTCATTATTGAAAGGCAGTGAAAACGGATCAGGCATAAGCCAGCGTGAAGCGTTGATTGACATGCGCAGAAGCTTCCAGCTCATCAATCATGGCTTTTGCGTAGTCTTCCACAGAAATACGGCTGTTGCCCTCTGCGTCAGTCAGCAGTTGATCTGATCCCAGCTGATACTGGCCGGTCCGCTCGCCCGGTGCAATCATGGCCGCCGGAGACAACATGGTCCAGTTCACGCCCTGCTGTCCACGCAGCGCATTCAGCGCGTATCTGGCTCCTTCTGCTGTGGCTTTGTATTCTGCCGGAAACTCTGGCGTATCAATCAGTTGTACGCCGGGTGCAACTTCCAGCGAGCCCGCGCCACCGACGACCATCAGGCGCTTGGCATCAGCAGCCTGTGCTGCCGCCAGAATACTGTCGAAACCCTGAGCAAAGTAGCCGGCAACATCCGTCTGGGCGTGGCCGGAAAATGCACTCAGTACGGCATCGTAACCCGCCAGTTGCGCTGTCAGTGCCTGGGTATCCTGCACATCGGCTTTCTGAATCGTCAGGCCGGGTTGTGTTGCCAGACGTTCCGGACGGCTGACCAGTGCTGTCACCTGATGACCCCGGCTCAGGGCTTCTTCTCGCAGTGCTGAACCAATGAAACCACTTGCGCCAATGATTGCAATTTTCATGATGTTGTCCTCGATTGTTTTCGTTGATGGACACATTGTGCGATGAAAGATTGATTTGAAAAATACGCCGTTGGATAATTCACTGTTATTAAATTCATAACAGTGAACACGATGAGTCACGCACTTGACCTGAATACCCTGCCCTTATTTATTGCCACCGTTGAGGCGGGATCATTTACGGCTGCGGCCGAGAAACTGGGCTGTACGAAAACCAAAATCAGCCTGAATATCAAAGCGCTTGAAGCCCATCTGGGTTCAGCACTGTTTAACCGGACCACGCGTCAGGTCACGCTGACAGAAGCCGGGCAACAGCTCTATCTGGCCTGCCAGCCATTGCTGATCAAACTGGACGAAACCCTCAGCGAAGCCAGTACCAGTTCACAAGCCCTGTCCGGCACGCTGCGGATCACAGCGCCTGTAGATCATATGGCGCTGATGCTGGCGCCCGCTGTCGCCGCGTTTGCCAAAGTGCATCCAAAACTCACCGTTGAGCTGCGCGGCGGCGATAAGGTGTCGGATATGGTGCGTGACGGGATTGATCTGGCCATTCGGATGGGGTGGCTGAAAGATTCCAGCCTACGGGCGCAGAAACTGGGTGAGTTTGAACAGCGTGTGATGGCTTCTGCCGGATATGTACAGGAAATGGGCAGACCGCAGCATCCGGGTGAACTGAAACATCATCGCTGGATTGAGTTTTCGCCCCTGCCAAGCGCACTGACCTGGACGTTCACCCGGGCAGACGAACAGGTTCAGGTGCAAATGCAAAGTCATGTTCGGGTCGACAACACCAGTACCCTGCGCAGCCTGATCAAAAGTAACGCGGGATTGTCGGTAATTGCGACCCATTTTGGCGAAAATGATCCGGAATTAATCCCCTTGTTCACCGACTGGCAACTACCACGGGGCGGGATTTACGCCGTATTTCCGCCGGGTGCTTTTATTCCGGCGAAAGTCAGAACTTTTGTTGAATTTTACCGGATATGGCTGACCGAAAAGATGTCAGCCCATACGTAACGGCATTGCTACCGACCCTGCCGCCCAAGTGCTTGGATCTCTTTCAGCCATGACTCCCGCTGGGTTTCCGTCGACGAGATCACCGATCCCAGCAAGGTGGTATCGGCAGAGCTGACTCCGCAAAACTGAAGCGTGAATCGGTCAAGCTGGGCCAGCACAGGCTCAGCCTGTTCGGCCAGCAATTCGGCAGGGGCATCCATGGTCAGAATGATCCGGGCTGTTTTGCCTTGCAGTAACTGCACCGGGTAGGGATTGTTTTCCTCAAACTGAAAAGCGAAACCGGGCAGAATCGCTCTGTCGATCAGGCCCTTGAATTTCGCCGGTATGCCACCCCACCAGATCGGAGAAATCAGCACCAGATGATCCGCCCCGGCAAGCTGACGCTGAAACGCTTCTAAACAGGGCTCAAGTGGCTGGATAGCATCATAGCCAGCGACCAGATTCGGGTTGAAGTCCATGTCCGATAAATTCACACGATGCACCGTGAATTGCTCTCGCGTCTCAACTTCATAGGCGTCAGCCAGCACCCGGGCAAAACTCTCTGTTTTCGGGTTGGCATTCAGTAAAAGAATGGTTTTGCTCATGATCGTTCCTTGTTATCCAAAATCAATCATGAGTGTAAAGCCTGCCCTATAGGGCAGAGTCAAGCAGTCTGCGGACAACTATCCATCGATTGGAGACATAAGTCCACGCGTGTTATTTTTTGCTCAAGCAATGCCTGTTCAGCCAACAATTGCTGCCTGACATCAAGCAAGAAACAATGAATTTGATCCCAGTCCACTTCACCATGCCTGTAACGGATCACGCCTTTCAACCGGTTCAGGGTCACGCCCAGTTGCTTGGCTTCTTTGATCAGCTGGAGCACCTCGACGTCCGCATCGGAATATACCCTGTAATTACCCTGACGAGGCGGGACGCGAATCAGGCCCATTTCTTCATACAATCTGATGGCCTTGACTGACAACCCTGTCCGCTTGGATACCGCGCCGATGTACATGTGATTGACCCTGATAAAATACTGACTGCCACAATCATACTGCAATAACAGTGCAGATGTGATCACCCATCATGCCACAAGCCAAGCTGTTTCAATCGCTTATAGACAGTATTGCGGCTCACGCTCATGGCTTCCGCGGTTTTACTCACATTACGGCCCAGCGCCATGTACACTTTCGGCAATGCAGTCTGCCAGTCCTCTTCCAGCAGTTCTTCATCAAAATCGTCGGCGATGCGAACGACTCCTTTCAGATCCCAGAAAAAATCATCCGGTAAATGCTGAGGTTCGATTGTCTTACCTCCCGCCAGCACAGTGGCGACACGCAGCACATTATGCAGCTGACGAATATTACCGGGCCAGTGGTGTGCGTTGAACAGCTGCATGACTTCATCACTCAAATTGACAGGGCTACCCGCTTCACTGACTTCGCCAAGCACAGAGAGCACTACCCGGGCAATATCCTGCCTGTCACGCAGGGCAGGCAGTGCCACGGTCAGGCCATTGATGCGGTAATACAAATCTTCACGAAACAGTTTGTTTTTGATCTCATCACGCAGTGACTGATGGGTGGCGCAAACCAGCTGAAAATCCACCGGATAGCTTTCACTGCTCCCTAAAGGCGTCACCCGCTTTTCCTGCAGCACCCGCAGCAGCCTGGCCTGAGTGGCAAGTGGCATATCACCGATCTCATCCAGAAACAGGGTGCCTTTATCGGCGCGGCGGATCAGTCCCATGCTGCCTTTGGGATTGGCACCGGTAAAGGCCCCTTTGACATAGCCAAACAACTCAGACTCCACCAGCTCGGAAGGAATGGCGGCACAGTTGACAGCCACCATCTCAAACGCAGCCCGATGTGAAGCAGCATGAAACGCGCGCACAAACCGCTCTTTTCCCACGCCCGTTTCGCCGTGTATTAATAAGGGAATATCACGGTTAAGCACACGCATCGCCTGATGAACGGCTTTCGCCATCTGTTTATCGCCCGTATCCAAATCCGTCAGTGAGGGCTCACACGCTGGTGTGTCCAAAGCGGCGTCTCGGGGAAAGGTAATTTCAGTTGGCGCAATCGCAGACGGTTCAGCCGGGGCGTTTATCCGGGCAGACGTCAGTCCGCTGAATGTCAGCGTAGCGTCCTGCTGTGTGGCCATCAGCGCCTGCAATGACATACCGGCCACCATGTCTATGGTGATGCCCGCTAATGGCTTCCCTAACAACAAGTCAGCCCGGCGATTGGCTGACACAATTTGTCCCTGAAAATCAAACACCAGCAGTCCGGCCCACTGGCTGCCCAGATTATCAGGGCTGGTATTGAAGACAAACTGCCAGAAATGCTGGCCATAAGCGGCAAGAATCAGCTGATTTTCAATCGCCTGCGACATGACTTTCACCATGCCGTGCACCTGGGTTGTTGGCAGGTACGCATCACTGGACACATTCAGCACCCCGACAATCTGGCGATGGGGATCCACAATGGGCGAGGCCGAGGCGTTCATAAACCGGTTTTGCAGCAGGAAATGTTCATCACGGCGGATATCGGTGATCTGCTGCGTGTGTAACGCTGTGCCAATCGCATTGGTCCCTATCATTTTTCCTGCCAGCAGGCCCCGGGCTCAAACAGCGCCGGGCTCATTTGCTGCATGAAAGACGGATTGCCCCATCGCTCCAGCAAATACCCCTGATGATCCGTGAGGATGACTAAACTGCTGGTGTTGGCGAGCATGCTCTGAAAACCGGGCAATACCTTGTCACGGGTGACAGAAACCATCATTTCTGCCAGTTGCCGCTTCTGCTGCCAATGCGAGGGATCAGGAAGATGAAGGACAGGTGTCTGGTGACTTTCCAGTCCGTAATCCCGACAGCGCTGCCAGGATTCGCAGACAAGGCGAGCATCGTTTTGCAGTCTGTTTTCCATGTCGACCTTTGATCTCCGCTTTCATTGCTATCTGGCCGCAGCCAGCCCACACGCGCATTCCTGAACGTTAACTATTGTTCACACAATGTTAACAATCAACATGTCCAAGATGTGATTCACGAATGAATCACCAGCCAGAAAAAACAAAATCTCTTGTTAATCATAACGATAACCAACAAACACAGATGTTAAAAAATATGGCACATTTTTAGCGTAGTGTCGGTGAGTCGCAGACAAGGAGCCAGAACAGACATGTCGCTCATTTTGGACAAGATCACCCGTACGGTAGACGGGCTCGATTGGATAAAATCCGCCAGTCTCGAGCTTGAACCTGGTTCTTTTAATGTTTTACTGGGGCGTACGCTGGCTGGAAAAACATCCCTGATGCGGCTGATTGCGGGTTTGGATAAACCCACGTCTGGAAACATTTCTTTCAATGGCCGGGATGTAACGGGCATTCCCGTCCGCGAGCGCAATATTTCCATGGTGTACCAGCAATTCATTAACTACCCCAATCTCACGGTTTACGAAAACATCGCCTCCCCGCTGCAACTGGAAAAGCTGCCCAAAGCACAGATTGATGCGCGTGTGATGCAGACCGCCAAAATGCTGCATATTGAAGATTTCCTCAAACGTTACCCGCTTGAATTATCCGGCGGTCAGCAACAGCGTACGGCCATGGCCCGTGCGCTGGTCAAAGATGCCGACATCATTTTGTTCGACGAGCCTCTGGTCAATCTTGATTACAAATTGCGCGAAGAATTAAGGCAGGAAATGAGGGAGCTGTTTGCCTCCCGCAATACCATCGCGGTGTATGCCACCACTGAACCCAATGAAGCCCTTGCTCTGGGGGGCAATGTAGTGCTCATGCATGAAGGTGAGATCATTCAGTCGGGACAAACACCTGTGGTTTATCACAACCCGGCCAGTGTGACCTGCGCCGAGCTGTTCGGCGAGCCGCCGATCAATCTGATCACAGGGCAAATCAGCGCAGACAATGTGTCATTTTCCGAACACGTTCATTTTGCCCTGAACGATGACTTAAACGATCTGCCGCCCGATCACTACGTCTTCGGCATCCGACCGAATCACCTGACTCTAGTCCCGAACAACGATGACGATCTTGAGCTGGCCGTGGATGTCGAACTGGCCGAAATCAGCGGCAGTGAGACCTTTCTGCATGTGTCTAACCGGGAGTTGTCTATGGTGCTGCACCTTCCCGGCGTGCATGAATACGCGGTTGACAGCCGTATCAATATTTATGTGCCCACCCATAAGCTGTATGTGTTTTCAAAGGAACGGCAGCTGATCCAAGCAGCCCGCTCAGGCTGGGAGAAACAATAATGGCAGAAATTCGTCTGGAATCACTCGCGCACAGTTATACGGCGCACCCTGCCAGCGATGCCGATTACGCCATCCGCCGGATGAACCATGTGTGGGAAGACGGCGGCGCCTTTGCCTTGCTTGGCCCGTCCGGGTGCGGGAAAAGCACCATGCTCAATATCATTTCCGGCCTGCTGACTCCCTCGGAGGGTGCGGTCAAATTTAATGGTCAGACGATGAACGGCCTGGAGCCGCAGGATCGCAACATTGCCCAGGTTTTCCAGTTTCCTGTCATTTACGACACCATGACGGTGTTTGATAACCTGGCCTTTCCGCTGCGCAACATGAAAACACCGGCAGCGAAAATCCGCAGCAAAGTACAGGAAATTGCCGGGATTCTGGAACTGACGCCGGTACTCGACAAAAAAGCCCGCAATCTCAATGCCGATGAAAAGCAGAAAGTCTCGATGGGCCGGGGGCTGGTTCGCGATGATGTTTCGGCCATTCTGTTTGACGAGCCGCTGACCGTCATCGACCCGCATCTGAAATGGAAACTGAGGCGCAAGCTCAAGCAAATCCATGAGCAGTTCAATATCACGATGGTTTATGTCACCCACGATCAGCTGGAAGCAGCCACCTTTGCCGACAAAATTGCCGTGATGTACGACGGTGCGATTGTCCAGTTCGGCACGCCACGCGAGCTGTTCGAGCAACCGAACCATACCTTTGTCGGCTACTTTATCGGCAGCCCCGGCATGAATTTACTGCCGGTTAAAAGAGCGCCAGATTCAGCAGACATTACTTTCAAAGGCTTACCCATTGCACTGACCGCCAACCAGCAGCACGCCCTGTCACGCTCCAAGTCTGAGAACATCAAAGTCGGGATACGCCCGGAATTCGTTCATTTACGGGACACACAAAAAGAGGCCAGTTTCGCCGTCACTGTCACCCATACCGAAGATCTGGGCACCTACAAAATCGTCACCGTGATGCTGGATGATACGCCGATCAAAATCCGGCTTGCCGAAGGTTCCCCTGTGCCTACCCGCCATGGCTGGATCAATTTTCCCAGCCGGTGGCTGAAGCTGTACATCGATGAGTATCTGGTCGGCGAAGACAGTGAAAACGGCGATGGCGACCCTCAGGGAGGCAGCGACAATGCAGCATAAAACCGTGAATAACAAAGCATGGTGGCTGGTATTACCGGTTTTTCTGCTGGTCGCTTTTTCTGCCATCATTCCGTTAATGACAGTGGTGAATTACTCGATCCAGGATATCTTCGATCAGAACACCGCCTATTTCGTGGGCAGTGAATGGTATAAAGAAACGCTCAACGATTCGCGTCTGCATGATTCGCTGCTGCGCCAGTTTATCTATTCGGCCTGCGTGCTGCTGATCGAAATTCCGCTCGGCATTCTGGTCGCGCTGACGATGCCAAGCAAGGGGATCAAGGCATCACTGGTGCTGATCGTGCTCGCGATTCCGCTGCTGATCCCCTGGAACGTGGTGGGCACCATCTGGCAAATTTTCGGCCGGGCTGACATCGGCCTGCTCGGCTGGTTTTTGAGCAGTATCGGCGTTGACTACAACTATGCATCCAACCCGGTCGATGCCTGGGTCACTGTGCTGGTGATGGACGTCTGGCACTGGACCTCACTGGTGGCCCTGCTGTGCTATTCCGGTTTACGCGCCATTCCCGATGTCTACTATCAGGCAGCCAAAATAGACCGGGCCTCCAACTGGGCCGTATTCCGCTACATTCAGTTACCCAAGCTGAAAAATGTGCTGCTGATTGGTGTGCTGCTGCGCTTTATGGACAGCTTCATGATTTACACCGAGCCGTTTGTTCTGACCGGCGGTGGCCCAGGTAACGCCACCACTTTCCTGTCGCAAACCCTGACCAAAATGGCGGTGGGTCAGTTTGATATCGGCCCTGCTGCGGCGTTCTCCATCATCTACTTCCTGATCATCCTGCTGGTGTGCTGGCTGTTCTACACCTCAATGACAGTGATGGATAAGGAGAAATAATCATGCAGAAGCGGAAAACGTTCATTTTGCTGCTGTACATCCTGTTTTTGCTGCTGCCGATTTACTGGCTGCTGATGATGTCATTCAAAACCAATGAAGAGATCCTTGGCGGACTGACCTTCTGGCCCACTGAATTTACCCTGGCCAATTACAAAGTGATCTTTACCGATCCCTCCTGGTACAGCGGCTATATCAATTCGCTGACTTACGTCTCAATGAATACCGTGATTTCTCTGCTGGTCGCCCTGCCGGCTGCCTATGCCTTTTCGCGTTACCGCTTCATTGGCGACAAACACATGTTCTTCTGGCTGCTCACCAACCGTATGGCGCCGCCTGCAGTGTTCCTGCTGCCCTTTTTCCAGCTTTATTCCTCGGTCGGACTGTTCGACACCCACATTGCCGTTGCACTCGCGCACTGCCTGTTCAACGTGCCGCTGGCGGTGTGGATTCTGGAGGGCTTCATGTCGGGCGTGCCGAAAGAAATCGACGAAACTGCTTATATTGACGGCTACAGCTTTCCGCGCTTTTTCGTCCGCATATTTCTGCCGATGATCCGCTCGGGGATTGGGGTCACCGCCTTCTTCTGTTTCATGTTCAGCTGGGTCGAACTGCTGCTTGCCCGCACCCTGACCTCCGTCAATGCCAAGCCGATCGTTGCCACCATGACCCGTACTGTCAGTGCTTCCGGCATTGACTGGGGCGTGCTTGCCGCCGCCGGTGTGCTGACCATTATTCCCGGATTGCTGGTGATCTGGTTTGTTCGCAACCATGTCGCCAAAGGCTTTGCCCTTGGCCGTGTTTAGCATGAGACCGGAAAGGAGAGACCCATGAATTGGATGGCCTGGACCCTGCCCAGTGCACTGTTCTTTATTGCGATCGCCGGCATCTTGCTGACGATGACCGTCTTCGAGATCCTCAAACCTTGTGTTGAACGCAAAGGCTTTTTGCCGATCAGCACAACCCGGGGAGATCGACTGTTTATCGGCCTGCTCAGCAGTGCCTATATCCACCTGCTCTTCCTTGGCATCACTGACCTGTCCATCTGGATACCGTTTACGCTATCTGTGTTCTGGCTGGCCATTTTGCTGCGTTGGGGATAATACAAAACTAAGGAGTTCACGCATGAACCGCACACGCTTTGTACCTAAACCGACTACATTGGGGCTGATCATCACACTCTTGCTGTCGCCGGCTGCCTTCGCTGATCAATACAGCGATGCGGCCAAGAAATGGATTGACGATGAGTTTGCGCAGTCGTCGCTCAGCAAAGACGATCAGATGAAAGAAATGGCCTGGTTTACCGAAGCCGCCAAACCCTTCCGCGGCATGGAAATCAAGGTGGTGTCTGAAACCATCACCACTCACGAGTATGAATCAAAAGTGCTGGCAAAAGCCTTTGAGGAAATCACCGGCATCAAAGTGACCCATGATTTGATTCAGGAAGGGGATGTGGTGGAAAAACTGCAAACCGAAATGCAGTCGAACCGCAGTATCTATGACGCCTACATCAATGATTCCGATCTGATTGGTACCCACTTTCGCTACGGCAAAGTGATTCCGATCAGCGATTACATCACAGGAGAAGGCAAAGACGTCACCCTGCCCACACTGGATCTGGACGATTTCATCGGTCTGAGCTTTACCACAGGGCCGGACGGCAAAGTCTATCAGCTTCCTGATCAGCAATTTGCCAACCTGTACTGGTTCCGCGCCGACTGGTTTGAACGCGAAGATCTGCAGAAACAATTCAAAGAAATCTACGGCTATGACTTGGGTGTGCCGGTGAACTGGTCGGCCTACGAAGACATTGCTGAGTTTTTTACCGTGCATGTGAAAGAAATTGACGGCAAACGCGTCTACGGCCACATGGATTACGGCAAGAAAGACCCATCGCTTGGCTGGCGCTTTACCGATGCCTGGTTCTCCATGGCGGGCGCGGGGGATAAAGGGTTACCGAACGGTAAACCCGTCGATGAATGGGGCATCCGGGTCGAAGGCTGCCGTCCGGTTGGCTCCAGTGTCGTGCGCGGTGGTGCAACCAATGGTCCGGCGGCCGTCTATGCTACCACCAAATATGTCGAATGGCTGAACAAGTACGCACCCGCTGAAGCCCAGGGCATGACCTTCTCTGAAGCAGGTCCGGTTCCCGCACAAGGCAATATCGCGCAGCAAATTTTCTGGTACACCGCTTTCACGGCCGATATGACCAAACCCGGGCTGGAAGTGGTCAATCCGGATGGCACACCGAAATGGCGTATGGCGCCGTCACCCAAAGGCCCGTACTGGGAAGAAGGTATGAAGCTGGGCTATCAGGATGCCGGTTCATGGACACTGATGAAAGCCACCGATCCCGAGCGCCGCAAAGCCGCCTGGTTATATGCCCAGTTCACAGTGGCAAAAACCGTCTCGCTGAAGAAAACCCTGGTCGGCCTGACCCCGATTCGTGAGTCAGACATCAATACAGAGATCATGACTGAAGCGGCGCCTAAACTGGGCGGTCTGGTCGAATTCTACCGCAGTCCGGCACGGGTTCAGTGGACACCAACCGGCACCAATGTGCCTGACTATCCGAAACTGGCTCAGCTATGGTGGCAGTATATTGCGGAAGCCGCGAATGGCGAGAAAACCCCGCAGCAGGCACTGGATGGGCTGGCCACCGCTCAGGATCGCGTGCTGGAGCGTTTGGAGCGTGCCAATGTGCAGGGTGAATGTGGCCCGAAACTCAATAAACCCAGAGACGCCGCCTACTGGCTGGCCCAACCCGGCGCCCCGAAAGCCAAGCTGGCTAACGAGAAGCCCCAAGGCGTGACCATTCAATACGCTGAGCTGCTGAAATCCTGGCAGCAGTAACGAGCCGGTCACAAAAACCCTCAGGGAGGCATCATGCCTCCCTGACGTTGAATCAGCTGAACGTTGAAATATATAACTTTTCCACTTTTGCTCTCGCCCAGTCCGTTTTACGTAAAAACTTCAGTGACGATTTAATGGAAGGATCATTTTTAAAACAGTTAATATCGATTTCGCACGCCAGAATCGTCCACCCATAATGATCAACCAATTGGGTTAAGATTTTTTCCAGGGTCAGGCCGTGCAGGGGGTTATTCGGTTGCTCGCGGTTCATAAGCTTTTCTTCGGTGGCAGTATTGGTAACGGGCAAGAGTATACAGAATATTTCGCCATCCGGCATGGCGACAATGCCTCAGCGCCAAAGTATTCCTTTCACTCTGGTCAGTAAGCTGAGAGAATGCCGCTGTCATTTCAAATAAAACGACCCATCATGAAACTTCTAGTTCGTAATCTGTCTCGCTCAACCACTGAGCAAGACATCCGTAAAGTGTTTTCTGAACACGGTAAAGTGACCGAGTGTACGCTGGTACTCGATCAGGAAACCGGCCATTCCAAAGGCTTCGCTTTCGTCGAAATGCCGGATCAGGATCAAGCCAAAGCAGCAATCGCCAGCCTGAACCTGACATCGCTTGCCAAAAGCAAAATCCGGGTGAAAAAAGCGCACTAAATCAGTCATCCGATAGCCAGAAAAGAAGCGCCTTTTCTGGCTGTTTCCTTTCTGTTTACCGGTAAGGAAACTCAACGCTGAACATCGCATAAAGATACTCTTCTCCCCAGACGCCTTTGAACCTCTCTGTCGATAAACCTCCGCTGTCGCCATCTTTACCTATATTTTTGATCAGGCTGAAAAATTATCACCTGATACCCCTATTATTTCTCAGTGTTTATCAGCACCAATTGAGACTAGACTGAGTTGAACTCCAAAAACGAAAGGAAAATACCATGATTCAACAAGGCCAGACTCTGCCAGCCGCGACCCTGAGTGAACTCACAAAAGACGGCATGGTCAACCATGACGTAGCAGAACTGTTTGCAGGCAAGAAAGTGGTGTTGTTTGCGGTTCCCGGCGCCTTCACGCCAACCTGCTCGGAATCTCACCTGCCAGGTTATGTCGTGCTGGCTGATCAACTCAAAGCCAAAGGCGTGGATATCATTGCCTGTGTGTCAGTCAACGATGCCTTCGTGATGCAAGCCTGGGGCGAAGCACAAAATGCCTCAGAAATTATGATGCTGGCAGACGGTGACGGCAGCTTCACCAAAGCGCTGGGTCTGGAGATGGACACCGCGACATTCGGCGGCCTGCGTTCACAACGCTATGCGATGATCATCGACAACGGTGTGGTCACGCAGCTGAACGTCGAAGCGCCGAAAGAATTTGAAGTCAGCAAGGCAGAAACCATTCTGGCAAGCCTGTAATTTCAGAAAAACACAACGGAAGCAAAAGCTTCCGTTGTTCTCGGCTTTACTTTATCTCTGTCATCGAAAAATGATGGCTGGCAATATGAAACCCTTCGCGCAGATAAAACTTATGCGCCGCAAAACGCTGCACGCCCGAATCCAGATGCAGTTGCTGGCACCCCTGCGCCTTTGCGTACGCTTTCAGCCAGTGAATCAAACATTCGCCGACACCCTTGCTGCGGTGTTGCTCAGCTGTCACCAGATCATCCACATAAATGGCTTTGCCCCAGGCCAGCTTTTCTGACACCACAAACCCTGCTACCCCCATCACCTGATCACCCGACTTGACGTAAACCACCTGATAGCCCTGCGCCATCTGCTTGGTGATCTGCGCCTGTAACGCGGCGCTGTCGTACTGCGGACGCAACTGACGCAATACGTCCAGCACGAAAGGGACGTCCTGATTGTCTTCTAGAAAATGTACTTTCATCGGGTTCCTGTGATTTCCTGTTCAGATTTTGATGTCGTTGTCTGTTTATAGCGGTTTCAATCGCACCTGCACAAGATTTTATCCGCAGAAAATTTAATCCCTGTGTCAGCTTCGTCAACCATCAACATCAGGCAATGCCGTTTAATTCACCGACCCTACCTTGTTCCCAATCCAGACTTTAATATCCGCCAGCACGCGTTCAACCTGGCTCTGCCCCTGTGCATCCTTAAAAGCGTGATCAAGTCCGGCATAGATCCGGGGTTGAATGTGAGGAGCAGTTTGCTTTAACGCCTTGACCATCGTGTGAAAGGCCTCCGGATTCACATTGGTATCCTCTTCCGACTGAATCAGAAGCACCGGGACATCAACCGCCTGCAGTATCTTTTGCTGGTCAGCCGTCAGCATCGCTTTCCACCATGGAAAACCGTGCCCGCTGACAGAAATGTCCATCTCGTTGCTCTGTGTCACGGCTTGTGCAAACTGCCGGAATCCTTGTTCCGCTTCGTTGAAAGCGTGCGCTGGCATCTGGGACTGCATGTTGTAGAGCACATCATCAATGAAAAAGCGCCCACCGCCATTCAGCGCCACCACAGCGGTCACTTTGTCACTTTTCCCGGCCAGCAGATTGGCCACCAAAGCCCCTTCACTGCCCCCCAGCAGGATAATCTGGGCATACCGATTATCCTGATCCAGTTGATCCAGCACCGTCAGGTAATCATCCACCCGTTGCAGCGGCGAATCCTGTCTCAGATAAGCGTCAGGGCAGTCCGTCCGCTCCGGGTCGGGATTCCAGCTCAGCCGCTGATCGATCCCGTATTTTTCGACCGTCAGGATGTCGGCATCGTCCATCACCTGACTGAAGTTGTCATTGATATTTTGATTATGAAATACACTGTTGCAGTCTGAGCCCTGAATCAGCACCAGCAAACGGTCGCTGTCACGCCCGGTCAGATAATAGGTCATGGCAGAACCATCACTCCGTTTGAGCGCTTCGGTGACCATTGAAAAAACCGGTAAGGACACCACTGAAACAGCAGCAGCCACCATGAACAATAAGTGCTTTAACATCCCTTTCTCTCCTGTGATCCAATCTTCTGCTTTGATAGCGCTTTGGGCAGATTGTTCCCAACCCAATGCAACATCACACATAAACAGCATTTCTTTATCAGATCAGGTCATGCCGCAACACAAATGATTTCAGATAAAGATGGCAGGAATGATCATGGATTTGGTAATCTTATCCGGCAACGGCTCATTTTGAACCGTAAATACAAATGATTATTCGATAAAACAGCCACTTAAATAATGAAAAATATCGAAACGAAATGGTTACAGGATTTTCTGACCCTGGCCGAGCTGCGTAACTTTTCCCATGCTGCCGCTGTGCGTAATGTCACGCAGCCGGCTTTCAGCCGTCGGATCAAATCCCTGGAGGCCGAGCTGGGGCTGAATTTAATCGATCGCAGCAAAACCCCTATCGAGCTGACCCTGAAAGGCAAGCAGTTTAAAACGACTGCGCTGTCGATCCTTCAGCAGCTGGATGACGAAGTGAACCGTCTGGCTGGCAGCTCATTTCTGGGGCGTCATACCGTGCGGATCAGCTCCTCGCATTCCATGGCGATCAGTGTGCTGCCGAAGCTCCATGCCTGTTTGTTTAACCCGACCTTAAACACTCAGCTTTCTGTGGTGGCCAATGAAGTAGATGACGCGGTGAAGCAGCTGATCGACGGGAAATGCGATTTTCTGTTTTCTTTTTATGAGGACAGCCTGCAGATGGCGCCTTACCGCTCTATCTATCTGGGCCGCTCTTATCTGTACTGCGTGTCGGCCGTGGATGAACACGGTAAACCGCTCTTTGATCCCGCAGACAATGACGCCGTGCCGTCGCTGGACTATACCCCGGAAAGTTACATGGGCCGGGCGCTGCAACGTGCCAACCGGCGGTTAACGCAAAATACTGTCTGTACCTCATCGATGACAGATTTTATCAAAGCCCTGGTGATGCAAGGCAAAGGGATCAGCTGGTTACCGGATTATGCCATCAAGGATGAGCTGGCCGCCGGACGTTTGCAGATCCTCACCGCACGGGAGCCCGTCCCGCTGGATCTGTACATTTACCGTTATCACTCCCGGCTGCACCCCACCTGCGAGGCCATCTGGAGCGCACTGAGTAAAATCAGCCCGATTGATGGCCTGATGAGCAGGGACTGACAATCACTGTCTCCCAGAAATAAAAAAACCTCCCTTGCAAACAAGGGAGGAAAAGGATGTAGGGTTTCAAGACCTTTTATTGATTGTTCTTCAGATTCTTTTCGTTATGACATTCTTTTAGCTGTACAGTTTGGCTTTGTAGGTCGGGCGCATCAGGTTCTGAGCAGAGAAAATATCGTTCAGCTCTTCTTCGCTCAGCAGGCCACGCTCCATCGCCACTTCTTTCACACTGCGACCGGTTTCAGCACAAATCTTACCGACGATATCGCCTTCGTGATGGCCGATATACGGGTTCAGGTAAGTCACGATACCGATCGAGTTGAAGACGTAATCTTCACAGATCTGACGGTTCACTTTGATGCCTGAAATACATTTGTCCGCCAGATTGATACAGGCATTGCTCAGCAGTTCAATTGACTCGAAAATCGCCTGACCGATCACCGGCTCCATCACGTTCAGCTGCAACTGCCCGGCTTCTGCCGCAAAAGTCACTGTGGTGTCGTTGCCGATCACTTTAAAGCACACCTGATTCACCACTTCCGGGATCACAGGGTTCACTTTGGCTGGCATGATAGAAGAGCCTGCCTGCATTTCCGGCAGGTTAATTTCATTGAGACCCGCACGCGGACCCGATGACAGCAAACGCAAATCGTTACAGACCTTCGACATCTTCACCGCCAGACGCTTCAGCGCGCCGTGTACGGTCACGTAAGCGCCACAGTCAGAGGTCGCTTCAATCAGATCTTCTGCCGGTACACAGTCCAGGCCGGTCGCTTCTGCCAGATATTTCACCGCCAGTTCCTGATAACCGGCCGGGGCGTTCAGGCCGGTACCAATCGCGGTCGCACCCAGGTTCACTTCCAGCAGCAAGGCCGCGGAATACTTCAGGTTTTTGATTTCTTCTTTCAGCAAGATACTGAACGCGTGGAATTCTTGTCCGACCGTCATCGGCACGGCGTCCTGCAGCTGGGTACGACCCATCTTCAGCACATCACTGAATTCTTCGCTTTTGGCGTCAAAGGCCGCCTGCAGGTGCTCAATTGAGCCCACCAGCTTGATAATGCTGTTGTAAACAGCGACACGGAAGCCCGTCGGGTAAGCACAGTTGGTGGACTGGCTCTTGTTGACATGATCGTTCGGGTTGATGATGTGATATTCGCCTTTGGCATGGCCTTTCAGCTCCAGCGCAATGTTGGCGATCACTTCATTGGTGTTCATGTTGACCGAAGTACCGGCGCCACCCTGATAAACGTCAGAGATGAACTGATCCATACATTTACCGGTTTCCAGCACCAGATCGCAGGCTTGAATGATGTACTTGCCCACTTCCGACGGAATGCTGCCCAGTTCCATGTTGGCACGTGCTGCCGCTTTCTTGGTAAACACCATGCCGCGAACAAACTCTGGCACGTCGGAAATACGCATTGAAGAAATATTGAAGTTCTCGTAAGCGCGAAGAGAATGAATGCCGTAATAAGCAGAAGCGGGAATTTCACGCTGGCCTAACAGATCTTCTTCAATACGTACTTGCTGGACAGTATCTAGCATAGCGGTCACCTTAAACTCATGGGTAGGAAAGAGATACCACTTCGCCGCTTATACGAGCCATCTTCAGCTTCTTATGGCGGCTAAGTGATTCATACAATCGTTGTTTTGAACGGCAAAGGGAAATGCATAAAAGTAAGTCACAATGCAATTAATGCATAGCGGAAGAGATTGCAAAAAAAGGCTATTTATTCTTATCAACCCCGAATGCGTAATTACCGTCTCTTTATGCATCCTTGGTGCATGAAACCAATAAACGCCTGTCTCAGCAGTTGGTTAGCCTGCGTCCTGACAATCTCACGCAATCGGCAGGAATATGATCCGGGTCTGAATATTGGGTTTTACCCGTCACAGTGAAAATGGGCTGCCAACCTGATGAAATTGACAAACTCCTGCGTCATATTCTTCAGTTTTGGTCTGCAAAACCTGTTCTCCTGTATAAAAAGTCACCGGTTCAAAAAGCGCCTGTATAAAAAAGGCCAACCTTCGCGGCTGGCCTTGTTCTCTTTGCAGACGTCTCGAAGATTAAGCGATATCTTCGCTCGCCGTCAGCGTCGTTTTCTCTGTGCTGCGGTGATAGATTTCAGTGTCCAGCTCGTCTTCGCTGCGACCCACCAGTACCGCGACCATCAGATCGCCGCAGACATTCACAGTGGTACGCGCCATGTCCAGAATACGGTCAATCCCGGCAACAATTGCCAGACCTTCCATAGGCAGGCCAACTGTGGTCAGGACCAGCGACAGCATGATCAGACCCGCTCCCGGGACGCCTGCGGTACCAATGGAAGCCAGTGTCGCTGTCATCACGATGGCCACATAGTCGGCAAACTCCAGGTTAATGCCAAAGGCCTGGGCCACAAACAGCGCCGCCACACCCTGATACAGCGCCGTGCCGTCCATGTTAATGGTCGCGCCTAACGGCAGAACAAAACTGGACACGCCTTTCGACACACCCAGCTCTTCACGGGCACATTTAATGCTGGCAGGCAAAGTGCCTGAACTGCTGGTGGTGGTAAACGCCACAGCAGCCGGGGTCGCGATCCCTTTGATATAAGGCATCGGGTTCAGACGGCCAAAGACTTTGATCACCGCCGGGTAGAACAGCAACACGTGCAGCAGGCTGCCGATGTACGCCACCGCAATCACTTTGAACAGGGGCAGCAGAATCTCCAGACCGTATTTGCCGGCCACCCAGGCCATCAGACCGAAGATACCGTAAGGCGCCAGCTTCATGACCAGTTCGGTCAGCTTGTACATGGCTTCAGCCAGACTTTCGAACACCTGAACGGCAGGTTTGCCTTTCTCGCCACACAGGTTCAGCGCCACACCCAGGCCCAGCGCGAAGACGATAATTTGCAGAATGTTCCCGGTTGCCAGTGCACTGATAGGGTTATTCGGAATGAGACTGAGCAGTGTCTGAACCAGGGTCGGTGCTTCTTTTGCTTCGGTCGCCGCGGCAGTTGCCGTCATCTCCAGGCCGGCACCCGGTGCCAGAATCGTGGACAGACCCAGACCGATACTGATGGCCACGGCTGTGGTCGAGAGGTAAATCACAATGGCCTTGGCGCCAATCCGTCCCATCTTGCGGGTATCTTGCATCGAGGTGACACCCACCACCAGAGAGCAGAACACCAGAGGCACGATGAGCATTTTGATGGCATTGATAAACAAGGTGCCGATAGGTTTGAGGATTTCTGCGTCAGGGCCGAGCAGGCTGCCCGCAATGACCCCCAGAATCATACCGACCAGAATTTTCTTCCATAAGGCGAGTCCGCCCCACAGACCTTTCGGGGTTGGCTTCTCGTGAGCTTGTTCCATGTTATTTCCTTATCCAATTGACAGAAGTCGGGTGCATCCCCGTTTCTGCTTCGCTGTCATTGTTTACACGTCAGGATGGGCTGCGCCCATACATACAGGAGCAGGGTTAATGCAAGCATGATGCCAAACAATAAAAACAAACTAAGCCATTGTTATTCATAAGAAAGAACAGAAGAAGGGAGATCGGCCAACGCAAGAAGGGGTATAACCAAAGGAATAGGCACGGGCAGCAACACCACACCTTTTCTTTATAAAACATTGCCTTATTGAGTATTTACAAAGTTATAACCTTTACTTTGGTTATAGGGGTTCAGGCCGCAGCCTATGCTGCAGCCTGATGCGAAGCGGTTACTCCGACTGAGATTTTTTCAGTCTTTTGCTGAGCGCCGGTTGCGAGATCCCGAGAAACTTCGCCGCCAGCGACTGATTGCCCTGCGCCCGGCGCATGGCTTCCTGGATCAGTAAGTCACCCATTTCCTGCAGGGTCGGCAAAGGCTGCTCCGGGTCGAACATCGTCAGAGGGCTTCCTGCGCTCATCTCACTGACATCATTGTCCTGATCCAGCACCCGGCGAAACACCTCCATGGAGAGCATGCGCGAACGGTGCTGACTCACGGCATCATACGCCAGTGCTCTCAGCTCGCGGATATTGCCGGGAAACGCATAATTTGCCAGCAGCACCGGCAGCTCTTTCGGAATCGTCGGTTTGACTTTCCCCAGCTCATCGGCCGCTTCCTGTAAAAAATGCTCCAGCAGCAGAGGAATATCCTGACGCCGCTGGCGCAAAGGCGGAATATCCACCTGATGGGTTTTCAGCCGGTAATACAGATCTTTGCGGAACTCGCCGCTTTGTTGCTTTTGCACCAGATTCTGATGCGTCGCCACCACAATCCGCGCGTTGAGACGTTTCGGCCTGTCGCTGCCGAGGGGATAGTATTCCCCTTCCTGAATCAGGCGCAGCAGCTTGACCTGAGAGGCCTGACTCAAATCGCCGATTTCATCAAGAAACAGCGTGCCGCCGGCCGCTTGCTCGATCAGACCGGCGCGGGGTTTATCGGCACCGGTAAACGCGCCGCGGTGGTGACCAAACAAGGTGTCGGCAAACACATTGTCGTCCAGTCCGGCGACATTCACGCTGATCAGCGGCCCGGCACGCTCACTCAGGGTATGCAGCGCCCGGGCGATCAGCTCTTTGCCAACCCCGCTCTCGCCACACACCATCACAGGCTGGCTGCTCGGTGCCACCGATTCGAGATACTGGAACACAGAGCGCATGCCTTTATCCCGGGTAATGATATCGCCAAAGGCTTCCGGCCGCTCCAGGGTGTCGGTAAGAAACCGGCGCCGCAAAGCGTTGTGCTCTTCACGCATTTCCTGCAGCAAAATGGCCCGTTTCACGCCTTCGATCAGCCGGTTTTCCTCCGTGGTCTTCACGAAGTAATCGTACGCGCCAAGCCGGATGCAGTTGACCGCGGTTTCCACCTGATTCAGCCCGCTGATAATAATGACGCCGACTTCAGGATATTCTGTCTTGATTTGCTGCAGCAAGACTTCACCAGACAAGTGCGGCATGGTCAGATCCAGCAGCACCAGGCCGATATTTTCCTGCTCAATCAGAGCCATAGCTTCCCGGCTGTCCTGACACTGGACGATATGGTTGATCCCGCCCCGCCGCTCCAGCACAATACTCAGGCTGCGCAGAAAGGCCGGTTCATCATCCACCAGCAAGACACCGAATGCGGGATAGCGATTTGTATTCATGAAGCAGTTGTTCCTTTCAGGGCCGGCAGCGAAAGTGTCACGCAGGTCCCTTGCTGAAGTCTAGAGTCATATTTCAAGGTGCCGCCATGCTCGCTCACAATGCTGAATGAGATAGACAACCCCAGGCCCGTTCCGCCCAGCTCGCGTTTGGTGGTAAAGAAAGGATCACTCAGGTGAGACAGGTGCTCAGGGTCAATCCCCTGCCCCTGATCGCAGATTTCCAGGATCAGCAGATTGTCGGTCGGGTTAAACCCTGTCATCACCCTGATGCTTTGTTGCTGTGACGTCAGTGCCTGACAGGCATTGATGATCAGGTTGATGATCACTTGTTCAATACGCTGGCCGTTGCCTTCAAAACACGGCAGCGGATCGCCGTATTCAACCGAAAAGTGATGGGTCGATGCCGATAGAGTGCTGTCGACCAAACGGATCGCCGCCGCCGTCACCTGATTGAGATCCACCACCTCATTGAGTGCACTGGGTTCCTGGCGGGCAAAATCCCTCAGGTCATCGACAATGCGGCGGATCCGCTGGGTGCCCGCCTGCATATCATCCAGCATGGAGGGAATTTCGTCCCGCATGCGGCTGTAGGCCAGCCCGCCTAAGGTGAAATCGCCGTACTGCTGGTAATGGGCATCCAGAATGTCTTCCGCATCCTGATACGCCTCTTTGAGAATGGGTAAATTCAGCAGCAGCAAACTGCTGGGATTGTTGATTTCATGGGCCATGCCAGACACCAGAATCCCCAGCGAGGTCATTTTATCGGCCTGGATCAGTTGCTGCTGCTGGAGCTGCTGCGCTTTGGTCTGCCGGGCCACTTCCCGACTCAGTGCCCGGTTCCAGATCATAATTCCCCCCAGCACCAGCAGCAAAAGGGCAGAAACGGTGGCGGCAGCCATGCCCAGTTTCTTCCAGCTGATCCCCGGCGCTTCCAGCGGGCCCAGCCATTTGTCGTAGATCGCCTGCTGGCGGCCGGTATTTTTCAAAATCGCCAGCCCTTCGCTGAACTGGGCCAGTAAATCTTCATGGCCTTTTTGCACCGCATAACCGTAATGCTGGGCACCGAAAGGTTTTCCTGCCGGAATGATATTCGACAACTCCAGCGCCTTGCCGGTATACAGACCCGGCAGGTTCGCCACCAGCGCGTAGTCATGCTGACCGGAGGCCAGCAAGCGCAGCCCGTCGGCGTGAGAATCCACCAGGATCAGATTCGCACCCGGCTGCTGATGGCTCAGATAATCGTGCATGGCCCCGCTGCGCTGAACAATCACGGATTTACCCGCCAAATCTTCAAGACTGGCGACGAAGGGGCTCCCCTTTCGGGCAAAGACCGACTGATGCACGATGGCGTGGGGCGGCGAAAAACTGTATCGCGCCTGCCGGGCGCTGGACTGGATCATGCCCTGGACGATATCAATTTCGCCCTGATCAAACTGACGGCGGATCTCATCCCACGCCCCCATTTTGATCTCGATACGGATGCCCATCAGCTCGGCAATCGCCAGGGTCAGCTCGGTGTTGTAACCATCCGGCTCACCGTCTTCATTGATGAATTCATAAGGGGGATAGTTATGATCCGCACCGACAATAATGACCTGACTATCTGGTGCAGCCATCACACCGAAGGTGCAGAAGAAAGACAGTCCGACACCGAGCCGGCGCATCCAGGCACCCCAAACGTCACGACAGCCTGTCAGCTTCCGGATCATGCACTCTTCCTTCATCAGTCCGGCCAGTCCGGCAAAGCAGCCAGTACGCCGGATTTGGCGACACCGGGCAGAATGTGATATTCCGCCCAACAAACGAAGGGGCTATTTTATAGATTTGCCAACAATAGCCAAGGAAAGAAAGTGCTACACAGGCAGAAGTGCTTCCTCCGGTAGCACAGTGCCTGTTTACCCGCCACTGGCGAGATCCGCCACTCGCCAGACTTTCGAGTGATTTCAAAACTTCCGTAAAAACAAAAGAAACCAGATGCATATCAATCAATCCAATCTATAACTGAGAGACACCATACAAACAACAAGAGGCTCGATCCGTTATGATTCATCAATCTCCCAAGGTCAGTAGCGTCACGCCAAAGCACGGCCGTGTGATCAACCCCCTTCACGCGGTGTCATTGCCGCAGAACAAGGCTGGTGGGGTTTGCAGGAGTGGCATGTCAACGAACTGGAAGGCGGCAAGAACTTCCCCGATCTGGCTGCCGGCCCTGATCGGTATGAAGCCACCGACTCCCCAGCGACCAGCCACCTGCGGATGGCTTGATTTGCAGTGGTGGCCGTCTGGATGAACGTCAGAGACTCAATCTCACCGACAGGGAGTTGATCGCTGAAGGTAAACCCGTCTGGCCCCGGATTCCGGCCCCCGCCAATAAAATTATCGACATCGAGTGGGCGTATACCATGGCCCATAAAACCCGCGGGTATGTGGCTTTCATCACCAAAGATGGCTGGAATCCGGACTTCGCAATTTCCCGGTCTCAGCTTGAAGCCAAACCTTTCTATGAAAATATTTATCCGGAAGCCCCTTACTGGGACAACGAGCTCCCGGCAAAAACCCATCATCAAATGGTACTGCCTGACCATAAGAAGGGCCATCACGTCGTCGTTTTGCTCTGGCTGGTTGCCGATACCGGCAATGCGTTTTATCAAACCTTTGATTTCGACTTCGGGGTTTGACTGTTCGTTCTGGTCATTTCTAATCGTGAAAGCCCTGGGGTAAACGCGCAATCACGAGGCGGGAACATGTTTCCCGCCTGGCGTCGTGGCTGAAGTTTCTGGTGAAGCGGAGGTATGTCGCGCTTGAGTCTGGCGGTTTTCTTGGCATTAATCGATGCGCGCCAGACACTCTTTATCGGGATAAAGAGTGCCCAGAAAGCCCTTTTGTTCTTTGACGCTGTCCGGGCCGGTTGTAGGCGCTCCCGGCGCCGACAACCTAAAAATTCGTCCTGAATTTTTCCCTGTGGGAGTGCTATCAATATACATTTTCAATCCGTCATTTCCGCGAAAGGCGGGAATCCATGCGGCAAGTTCGTTTTTTTGGCTGAGTGAGTATGTCGCGCTTGAGTCTGGAGTCTTTCTTGGCATTCATTGATGCGCGCCAGACACTCTTTATCGGGATAAAGAGTGCCCAGAAAGCCCTTTTTTTGTTCTTTGATGTTGGCCGGGCCGGTTGTAGGCGCTCCCGGCGCCGACAACCTAAAAATTCGTCCTGAATTTTTCCCTGTGGGAGTGCCATCAATGTACATTTTCAATCCGTCATTTCCGCGAAAGGCGGGAATCCATGCGGCGAGTTCGCTTTTTTTGGCTGAGTGAGTATGTCGCGCTTGAGTCTGGAGTCTTTCTTGGCATTCATTGATGCGCGCCAGACACTCTTTATCGGGATAAAGAGTGCCCAGAAAGCCCTTTTTGTTCTTTGCCGCTGTCCGGGCCGGTTGTAGCCGCTCCCGGCGCCGACAACCTAAAAATTCGTCCTGAATTTTTCCCTGATTCAGGGATAACTATACCGGCACTCGCTTGTCATTCTCGTGAAAGCAAGAATCCATACAGTGAGTGTGATTTTTGCGGTCGGTCATGAATCATAAAAAAGTCCATAACATCAATTGGGTAGCATGAGTGATTTGGGTAAGATACACGATAAGATGTCGTATAACTTACTGATTGGTTTATATGATTAAGCATCAATAGTCTAAAATAATCATGAGGTTAGGTTGATTTTACCAGGAATAGTTATACGACAGAGTTATGCGACATGATATCGTTGAATAAAATGTTATATTTTAGAGGAAGCATGAGCATATTTAAGAATGGTCCCTTTAAGGTTACTAAATTGTCAGATGATCACCCGTTGTATGGGCGATTGCTTGCTAGAGAGGTAGAGAAGCTGGCTTCTCTGCCCGACTTCTCTGATGATAAAGGGTTATTTATTCTTTCTGATTTTGGTGGTGAGCATAAAGGAGCGGACTTCACAACTTACTCATTCTTAATTTGCTCAGCAGATAAAAGAGTTGTTTTCGAAGAGAAGACTAAGCAATTAAGAGCTAAAAATGGCCTGAATGATCCTTGGAAAGAATTCGGCTTTAAAGATCTAGGTTACGGGCCTATATCTAGATCATTAGATGAGTTTCTTAGTCTTGCTGATAATTTTATTCATGGAATCTTGGTTACTGTTTCAATAGATCAGAGAATACAGAGTCTTTTTGGTCTTGATAAAAAAGAAGCTCAAAATCAAATTGTAGAGCTATTTCGAAGCAACGATTTAGGCGAGTGGAAAGGCAAGGAATCAGAAAAAGTACTTCGAGTATGCCATGCAATTAGCATCCTTATGTCGCTTGTTGCTTTCTCAGGTCAGAAGATATTGTGGTTATGCGATCACGATTCAATAAATGTAGATGGGAAAAAACGGGATTTCACCCACACACAGAAGATATTTGGGCACTGCCTATCAATGTATAGCGACAATCTGTACGAAATATATGGATTTGCAAAGCCATTCGAAAAGGATGCGGGAACCACTGACTTGCTCAGCTTGGCTGATTTTTCAGCTGGTATTATACAAGAGATTCTTCAAAGTGAAGTGGCAAAGAAAAATGTACAGCTATCTGATGAGAAAGCAAAGCTTGCCAAATGGATGGGTACAGATAGTTCATTCCTTACCAAAGCGAACTTGGTATTTATTAAACAAGATGATGGGGATTGGGGTGTTGGTTCTGTTGACATTCAAGCAAAAATATAACAATCGCAAGCACTCGGAACAATTTCCCGCTGCGCTACAAATTGTCCGGTGTTGCGGGCGTTATGGAGATGAGTGTGAAGCCGGATTTCCAAGAATATAGAAAAATCATGGAAGAAATAAAGAAGCGAATTGAGGTCATAACTGCTCTTCTTAATGAAAAGATCAATTTCCCATACAAAACTGTTCAAATAGAAACCTTACTATTGCAAGTGCGAATGGTCCTAGAACTGGTAGCGCTATCTACATTGGCAGCAAATAAAGAAGTATTTGAAGCTAATCAAAAGAAATTCCGGGATTCTTGGCGGGTGTCAAAAATAATTAAAGACGTTGAGAAGCTGAACAAAGACTTTTATCCAATACCTTTACAGCATACTCAAAAAGACGGTGTTGAACTATTGGATGAAGTAACATCTGGAAGAATGGAGCTTAGTGAGCTTATAAAGATCCACGGGCAATGTGGTGAACGGCTTCATGCGCAGAATCCTTATGACCAAGAATTTCCGATTGAGTACTTTGAAAAGAATATTCCTAACTGGATGAATAAGATTATGCGGCTGTTAGCATTGCACAAGATAAGGCTATTAAATGATGATATTTTCTATTTGGTGTACATGGAAGATCCACAGACCAAAAATGTTGGGATGTATGCTTATGGAAATAAGTCTCCATAATAATCGCAGGCACGGCGACGCTTTTTCCGTTGCGGCTTCGCCTTCACTACAAAACCGCGCGTGCTGCGGGCGTTATGTTCTAGAGGGATTATGGGACTAAAAAGGATCAATCATTACGTAGAAGTTCTACCCAAAATGTTTGTCGGTTGGCGAATGGGAGAAGACCTCGAAACGTTATCTGAGCTGCCCAATGGTGTCTTATGTATTAATTTGCTCGATGGAACCGTTTCACATTCTATTGTTGGGCAACTTGAACTCTATATTTCCAATGAGCTATCAGCTTGGTTTAGAAGTGAAGCAACAAAGGAAAATATCGACTTATCAACGTTATTGAAAGCTTCTTTAACAGTTGAAGTTGATACAGATAAAGTTAAAACCATTAAAAAACGCGTAGTACTGTTTAATTTTGACTGCACAGCTCACGTAGCCACGGTAAATAGGGCCTATGAAGGTAGGTTCGCTGAAGTTACTCGGTGGCATACGAGGCTACGAACATAACAAACATCTCAAGGACTTTTAAGCACGCTCCTGTTTTGTGAGTCAACATCTTGTCTTGATGATACTCACCGTGGATACTGCAACTATATTGGCTAAATCGATGCCATAGACAAATGAAGACATGGCACCTTCGGTAATTTTGGGGTTAAACTTCCCAAGTGTGCAAAGCCTGATAAGGAAGAGTCCATGTCATTCGTTATGTTTAAATCATAACAAGGAAGAATAATGGATACAGTCCAAGTATTAGAATTTGAAGTTTCAGATACTCTGCAAAAGTTGTCTGTAACTAAGTTTGGGGGACAACCAGACTGGATTGATTCACCTCAGTGGCCTTTAAGTAAGGAACTTGGAATGCCAATGAGATTTATTTGTCAAATTTCTCTACAAGAGATCGGTCTGAAAGAGTACAGCGGAAAAATCGCTTACATCTTTATGACTGAAGAAAACGATGAATATGTTGATGGGACATGGGAGCATGATGGTGGAGAAAATGCGATCATAATCCAACCCAATAGCTCCACACAGCTGCCCACTAAAGCTATTGCGTCAGGCCCTACAAGGAATGAATTTCAAACATTCCTACTCAATAGAACAGTTGAGCCTGATTCTGTCGAAGGCTGTCGCGTTGGCGGAGAGCCAGCTTTTATGCAAGGGGAAGAGTTTCCAGAGCCAAAGTCAAACTGGAAATTTTTTGCTCAATTAGATTCATGCTCCATGCCTTTTGAAGTTAATTTTGGTGATGCAGGCATTGGTTACGCATTCATAAATGACGAGGGATCTCAGGGTAAATTTCTTTGGCAGTGCGGATAAAGCATAACAGAGTACTTAAACCGAACTTAACCGGTTCTCGTTCCCTGTAATGAGAGGCGCTACAGGCTGCTTGACCAATAAAGGCTGGCGAGATATTGGCAAACGTCTCAAGAAATTTTTGAGCGTGATATTATTTTGTGAATCAATATCTTGCCTTGGTGATCTTCACCGTGAATCCTGAAGCTATGTTTGGCTAAATGAATACCATAGATAGAATGTGGTATGGCGCCTTCGGTAATTTTGGACTCAGACTGACCACATGTGGTAGAGCCTAATGAGGGGGAGTCCATGTCATTCGTTAGAATGGCTACTGAAATAGTATCGGGATGGAAAATGAGAAGTATATTTTTAGTATTTTTTCTTACTTGGGGAACGAGTGCTTTTGCTCAAAATCATCATGGGCTTGAGGACTCCCTGCGGGAATTGGTTCCTGATGGATACTTCGTGACAGAAACGATTTATGGTGACTTAAACAAAGATAGTCAAGAGGACGTGGTTTTAATCATAAAAGGGACAGACCCAAATAAAGTTGTTGTTGATGAATTTCGTGGTGAAGTAGACCTCAACCGAAGAGGGATCGTTGTTGCTTTAAGAAACCAACAAAAATACGAATTAGTCGTTGAAAATCTAAATTGCTTTTATTCAGAAGAAGAAGATGGCGGTGTATACTTCGTACCAGATATTTACACCAAAATTGAAAAAGGAAAGCTGTATATCCTTTTCGCTCATGGTCGCTATGGACACTGGCGCTACAATTTTCGTTATCAGGGAGAAGATTTTGAGCTGATCGGTTATGACAGAAGTGCTAACAGAGGGCCAACAGTAGAGGTCGTTACTAGCATTAACTATCTGACAAAGAAAATGCTGGTGAAAGAAAATATTAACCGTCATGAAGAACATGCAGATCCAATATTTAAAGAGAGTTGGACGAGCTTTACGCTTGATAAGCGATTTAAGCTAAGTGAAATTAACGATTTTAGTGAGTTTGGTGATGGGTTACGAGAATAGATAGACTTGTATCGAAACGTAATTCTAACCAAAAACTATGGCGTTAATCCTTCAATTAACGCCGTTTTTTCTCCCCGTCGGACGCCATCCCGAAGCATCGCATTGAGGATAGCAATCAGATGGTCGCATCCTGTTACGGTATTTTTGTTCATTGCGTCTAAGCCTTCGTTTAGTATCGGCATCTCTTTTTCACTCAGAGGCTTAAGATGAAAAAATCAGTAATCACCTTGACTTTAATGCTCGCTTTAGTGGGTTGTGATGATGCGAGTAAAGCGATTGATGAGGCTCAAGCAGCAGCGAACAAAGCAGTCGATAGTCTGCAGCAGAAAGCCGATTCGCTTGATTTGAACAACCTCAATCTTGAAGTGTTTGGTGATGCGACTCAAAAGGCGCAAGATTTTACTCAGTCGATAGACACATTGATCAACACCGATTTCACTGACCATCAGGCGGTTGCAGCTGCAACCGATAAAGTTTCTAACGCTTACAGTTGCTTAGTTGATGTTTCTTCTGAGGCGACAGCAGAAAATTTGCTCGATAAAATCGTGTCTTCAGTGAAGAATGATCAAGTATTGGCAATCATCGAAAAAGGTGTCGCACAAGCGAAAACAGCGACAGAGTGCATGATGTAGCCGCGTGTGTGCGAACAAGCACCTCAAGAGGGACTGTCAACGCGTGGCGTTGCCAGTCCCATTGAGCCGAGGTTGTTATGTTTGAGTTTAGTGGTGTGTTGCCAGCCACTTGGGCGAGCCTTAAGCGACAAGGGCTGCTAGCTAATGCAGCCTCATTGTTATAATTTGAGTTTATTAGACAATGCCTTGAGGCCAAGGACAGTTGCTTTTGTGATGCTAGTTTCTTTATACATATAGTTATTTGTCCCAGAATCTGTAACCTCGATAATTATATCTGAAACTGTTTTACGCAAAGTGAGCGCGTTTGTATCGAAACCTTCGGGTTTTATCGCAATCTTATTATCGCCTCGATAATTCCACTTAAATGTGTGCCCTGAATTCGATTCTAACGTGAGTTCTCTGCAAAGTATTTTTGCTAAAGTTTCAAATTCCATTTCCGTACTCTTTTTTTACGATCAAATGTATATAGTAGTCAAAAAAATACATTTAACAAATCAGGAGAAGTGTCGCGCAACCGATACTTTATCCGGGTGTTGAACAAGCCCGAAGTGACATGATTAAGGAAATAATTCCCGCCTGTCGCGGAAATCATGGAGATAAAGCCATTGATATATTCCTGAAATCGCTTCTGCCCAACAACAATCACTGAACCCAAGCGCGACATACCTCAACCTCAGCCGTTCCAAAATCCCAGCCACAACACCCAATAACCAAAAGAAACCCACTCCCCAGGGGAAAATTCAGGACGAATTTTCAGGTTGTCGGCGCCGGGAGCGCCTACAACCGACCCGAACAACACCAAAGAACAAAAAGGTTTTCTGGGTACTCTTTGACCCACAAAGAGTACCTGGCGCGCATCACACATGGCCAAGTGAACCACCGAACTCAAGCGCGACATACCTCAACCTCAGCCGTTTCAAAATCCCAGCCACAACACCCAATAACCAAAAGAAACCCACTCCCCAGGGGAAAATTCAGGACGAATTTTCAGGTTGTCGGCGCCGGGAGCGCCTACAACCGACCCGGACCACACCAAAGAACAAAAAGGTTTTCTGGGTACTCTTTGACCCAACAAAGAGTACCTGGCGCGCATCAAACAAGGCCAAGTGAACCACAGAACTCAAGCGCGACATACCTCAACCTCAGCCGTTCCAAAATCCCAACCACAACACCCCAAAAAACCACAAGAAACCCACTCCCCAGGGGAAAATTCAGGACGAATTTTCAGGTTGTCGGCGCCGGGAGCGCCTACAACCGCCCCGGACAACACAAAAGAACAAAAAAGGTTTTCTGGGTACTCTTTGACCCAACAAAGAGTACCTGGCGCGCATCAAACAAGGCCAAGTGAACCACCGAACTCAAGCGCGACATACCTCAACCTCAGCCGTTCCAAAATCCCAGCCACAACACCCAAAAAAAACACAAGAAACCCACTCCCCCAGGGGAAAATTCAGGACGAATTTTCAGGTTGTCGGCGCCGGGAGCGCCTACAACCGACCCGGACAACACCAAAGAACAAAAAGGGCTTTCTGGGCACTCTTTGGCCCCGCAAAGAGTGTCTGGCGCGCATCACGCATCGCCAAAAGAACCACAGAACTCAAGCGCGACATACCTCTCCCGTACCAAAATCCATAACCACACCAAAAAACCAAAAGAAACCCACTCCCCAAGGGAAAATAGACATTGATGGAGATCCTATATTCCCGCAAAGAACAAGTTACTCAGTCGAAAACTGTTTTAAACACCCCCACAGAACCGTGTGATAACGCATCCGCAGCACTTGCCGACAAAGTGAAACTGATCCCATATAAGCGATATCCCACACTCAAGGAATCAGCAATGAAGATGAAGCCTGCTTTCAAATGGTGTCCTGCCGCGCTGGCGCTGATGGCTGCAAGCACTGTTGCCTATAGTCATATCACTGAGCCCGATCTGTTCACCGGCACCCACGGCGAATTTCAGCAAAACAGCGGCCATGTGGTGGCCACTTATGTGGCGAACTGGTCGAATCCGGCCAGTATCAGCCAGATTAACGGGAACAACCTGACGCATCTCCTCTACGCATTTTTAGATATTTGCGGTCCGGGCCAACGAGCCGGTCACGAAGCCACCTGCGCCGGCAAGCCAGATTTTACGCTGGCTGAAACTAACAGCACGGTTGATAAAGCCTTCTCAGCTCAATTCAGTGAGCTGAAAACCCGCTTCCCGCACCTGAAAATTCTGCCCTCGATCGGGGGCTGGGGCGGCGATGGCCCGTTCGCTCCGATGTCGATGAACAGTAACAACCGGCAGGTTTTCGTTCAGGCCATGGTGGATTACCTGAAAGCAAACCCAGCCTTTGATGGGGTCGACATTGACTGGGAATGGCCGCAAAACCGTGCTGAAGGGGAAGCCTATGCGGACCTGATGATCGATCTGCGGGCCGCCATGGACACACTCAGTGCCGAAACCGGCCGTGAGTATCTGGTGACATCAGCCATTGCGACAGCAGAGTCCTATACCGCGAAAGTCAATTATCAGCGGGCAGAGCCTGCCATGGATCTGATATTCCTGATGACCTACGACTTCTTCGGAGCCTGGTCATCTGACAATGTCGGCCATCACACCGCGCTCAGTGCCCATAATGGCAACTTAGCCAAAGGGTATGGCTATGGCGCTGAAGATGCGGTTCAGAATCTGCTTGGTTTAGGCATGCCTGCTGAAAAGCTCGTCCTGGGCGTTGCCAAATATGCCAAGGGCTGGGACGGCGTCACCTTAAATCCTCAGGGGTCGCCCTTTGGCGGCGTGGCAACTGCCGGTTTTCCGAAAGCGGTGAATCCCTGGGATGTCGAAGGCATCGCGACCTATACCCGTCTCTCAAATGAGATCCTCGGGCCAGACGGACAAGGCGTGAACGGCTTCGAGATTCGTTTCGATCCGGATTGCCAGTGTCACTACGCATGGCGTAGCTCGGATGCGGCATTTGTCGGCTTTGATCACCCGGCAGATGTTATCGCCAAAGGCCAGTTGGGTACCCGTAAAAAACTCGGCGGCCTGTTCTCGTGGGAATACGGTCAGGACAATGGCGATCTGCTCAATGCCATGAATATCAGTGTCGGTAATCTGGATATGAACACTCTGCCGGACGTGACAGACTGGCAACCAGATGCCGTCTATCTCGCCGGTGATCGCGTCAGATTCAATCACTTTGTCTATCAGGCCAAATGGTGGTCCAAAAACGACGAACCCGGCCATCCGCACGGACCATGGGAAAAGATTGACTTCACCCATGCGGTCAATTGGTCTGCAGAAGCTACCTATCAATCCGGTGATCGTGTTACCCACAATGGCATCATCTACCAAGCCATGTGGTGGACGCTCAATCACGAACCGGGCACACCAAACAGCCCGTGGACGGCCTTGTAAACATACCGAACAAGATCATCGTATCGATCCAGGCGGGAACATGTTTCCCGCCTGACGTCATGGCTGAACGCCTTGGTTTTGCCAAAACCCGTTTGCCGTTTGGGGATTTAGCATGCCTGCGTCTGGTGGTTTTCTTGGCATGCTGTGATGCGCACCAGAGACTCTTTGTGGACAAAAAAGTACCCTGGAAGCCCTTTTTGATTTTTGGTCTATCTGGGACGACGACCCAACTCAGGTTCGTCATCCTCACGCAAGCGAAATCCATGCGGCGAGTGTGATTTTTGCGGTCAATCATGAAACACGAAAAAGCCAATAACATCAATTGGATAGCATGAGCGATTTGGATAAGATACTCGATAAGATCTCGTATCACTGACTGATGGATTGATATCATTTTTCATGAGTTGTCTAAAATAATCATGCATTTAGATGGTTTGTCAGAAATGAATATACGACAGCGTTATGCGACATCATGTCGTATCAAAATGTTATGCCTTATCGGAGATAAATGACATGGAGTTAGTTGTACCCTCGCCTGAGTTTCAGTCTGCGTTTGCGCATTTCTATGACGACTTTGCTCAAAACGATGCCGAAAATGCTGAGTATTACCTTGAAGGTAAAACTGATTTTTCCAAGTATGTCCAGCGCTTGAGCGACGAAGCTGCGGGTATCAACCTACCTGAGGGTTATGTGCCATGCAGTCACTTTTGGCTGATCGATAGTACAAGGTCAATCCTCGGAGCTATTCGGGTTCGACACAATATCGACAATGATTTTCTTGCTTTAGAGGCGGGGCATATTGGCTACGATATAGCACCCTCACATCGTGGCAAAGGTAACGGTAAGTTCATGCTAAAGTTGGTCCTGTCGAAAGCGGCCGATCTCGGTATAGAACGAGCTCTGCTGACCGCTGACGAGGATAACTTTGCTTCGCGTGGTGTCATCGAAGCCAATGGTGGCGAGTTTGAAAAAATCGTTATGGGTAAGGTTTTTCCAAATCCATTGGCTAGGTATTGGGTCAACTGTAAGTAACGGTATCACAAACGCTGAAAGGTGATTCGCAACACGTGGCATTATTATGCGTTTGGTTTGGTGGTTAAGGCATTTTACAGGAACTTATATCTTGCGCGCCTGCCCCTTAACGCGCGTTCTATTTTCATTCGGAGCCAGAGCTAATGGGTCATTGGGATGACGCAATAATTCGTAGTGTTGGGTGGGTTTTCCTATTTGTAATTGCTTACTCCATTTATGAGCTTGGAGTTCCATTACTTACCTATCCTATTCAAGACTTTGTGGCAATCTTTGGCTTGTTTGCTTCGGTATACTTAGCTCTGTCTGTTACAGGTTGGCTTATCATCGGAGTCCCATTTCATTGGGCGATTTGCAAATGGGCAACGCCAAAATACGTGTATTACTTATTATCTGGCGCATTAATTATATTAACTATCACTTTATTTGGTGGTCACGAGGCAGGTGTTGTTTTGGGACTCCCTGCTACGATTCAAGCTTTAATATTCAGATTTTATGTATTTAAACCACCCAAAATATAACAAAGCCGTCAACGAGGGATGTCCCTAGTCTCATTAAACTGAAATGGTTATGGCTGCTATGTTTGAGTTTAGTGCTGATGCGTTGCCAGCCCCTTAAGCGGCTGTTAGTTACTCCAAGGAAAGTCGATGAATTTTGAAATAACAGAAACAACGTTTTCATATCCAAAATCTCTGCTGGATGATTGGAAAAATGGTCATAAAGACTGGATTCCAGAATCATTGTTTGTGCCTCAAGATGTGCATAATCAGCCCAATTATCACTTTGGCGAATACTATGCTCTTAAGAAATACCTGGAGCTAGGCTGGCATGGAACGGCGTTTTATGCATTAGGTGATTGGGAACTAAATAACGATAAATATGTGCAAGGTCGTGCCGCTGTAGCTAAATTTATCAACGCTACTCGGTTAGCTATGTTCAAAGCGCTTAGGCAAGGGTTAACATCGGGGGAACCTGATTTATTTCTTTACAAAGAAGATGGTTCAGTTCTTTTCGTAGAAGTAAAGAAGCAGACAGATCGTCTTTCATCGTCACAACTTGTATGTCTTTCACAAATCAAGTCAATTTTGGGCTGTGACGTTGCAGTCGTTTATCTGACTGAAGAGAAGCAAGTATATAAACCTAAAACTTATGTACTTGATGTCATAGAATTTCCACTATCATGGATAGAACGCAACTAACAAACACCTCAAGAGGCACTGTCAACGCGCGGCGTTCACTGGCAGGGAGAAACATGAAAGTTCAGCTGGTAAAAATCAGAAGAGAAGAACGACACATCCTTGAAAATCTGTTCTGTTACTACGTATACGACATGTCAGAGTATATGAAATGGAATCCTGACAAAGGTGGCAATTTTTCGGGTTATGACTTTTCAAAGTTTGATCCTTATTGGGAACGAAATGACCATATCCCATATTTCATCATGGTCAATAACGAACTTGCAGGGTTTGTTCTGATTCGTCACTACCCTGGTGACTTATCGTTATATGATGTTGCTCAGTTTTTTGTACTCCGTAAGTTTAAAGGCCGAGGAGTAGGTAAGGACGTTTTGAAACAACTCATCAATACTTTTCCTGGTCAGTGGCAAATTCGAGTTCTTCTGGAAAACTCAGGCGCACTCAGTTTCTGGAAGTCTGCTGTTTCCAATATCGTTGGTGAAAATTACAGGTTGTCAAAAGCGAAGGATGTTGATCTTCTCATGTTCTTTATCCACTTCGAGGCTGCTGGTTAACAAGGCCAAGTAAACCACAGAACTCAAGCGCGACATACCTCGGTCGCTCCAAATTCCCCAGCCACAACACCCCAAAAAACCAAAAGAAACCCACTCCCACAGGGGAAAATTCAGGACGAATTTTCAGGTTGTCGGCGCCGGGAGCGCCTACAACCGCCCCGGACAACACCAAAGAACAAAAAGGTTTTCTGGGTACTCTTTGACCCCACAAAGAGTACCTGGCGCGCATCACACATGGCCAAGTGAACCACCGAACTCAAGCGCGACATACCTCATTCGTACCAAAATCCCCCAACCACAACACCCCAAAAAACCAAAAGAAAACCACTCCCCCAGGGGAAAATTCAGGACGAATTTTCAGGTTGTCGGCGCCAGGGGCGCCTACAACCGACCCGAACCACACCAGAGAACAAAAGGGTTTCTGGGTACTCTTTGACCCAACAAAGAGTACCTGGCGCGCATCACACAAGGCCAAGCAAACCACAGAACTCAAGCGCGACATACCTCGGTCGCTCCAAATTCCCCAGCCACAACACCCCAAAAAACCAAAAGAAACCCACTCCCACAGGGGAAAATTCAGGACGAATTTTCAGGTTGTCGGCGCCGGGAGCGCCTACAACCGACCCGGACCACACCAAAGAACAAAAAGGGCTTTCTGGGTACTCTTTGACCCCACAAAGAGTACCTGGCGCGCATCACACATGGCCAAGTGAACCACAGAACTCAAGCGCGACATACCTCGGTCGCTCCAAATTCCCCAGCCACAACACCCCAAAAAACCAAAAGAAACCCACTCCCACAGGGGAAAATTCAGGACGAATTTTCAGGTTGTCGGCGCCAGGAGCGCCTACAACCGACCCGAACCACACCAGAGAACAAAAGGGTTTCTGGGTACTCTTTGACCCACAAAGAGTACCTGGCGCGCATCACACATGGCCAAGTGAACCACCGAACTCAAGCGCGACATACCTTCAGACTCATACATCAAAGCTCGTCACCCCACCCACAGCAAGCAGTTATAACGCCAACCTCAACCGCAGCATATCCTGATGCTGAATACCCTGCTCAAAAATTGCCTCATCATAATGATCAAGAAAGAAATCTTTGATGACACACTCGACCCGAAACCCCAGCCGCTGGTAAAACGTCAGCTGATAGCCGAACGTGCCGGTCCCCAGCACCACTGACTGAACGCCCTGCTCTTTCAACCGGAGAAATAATGCAGATAACAGCTGCGAACCGATACCCTGCTGCTGAAACGCCGGATAGACCGCCAGATTAAAAACTTCGTATGTATTTTCTGCGATCAGCTTGGCAACACAGACCCCGATGATTTCGCCATCAACCACAGCGGCCAGGCAATAAGCCCCGTTCAGATAACGCTGGATACAGGCGTCAGAGGGATCTGCTTCCAGCAACAGTGCCATCGGTATTTGTGCCGCATCCAGATGCTGAATCTCAATCATGACAACCTCAGTGTCATGATCAGCTCATCTGCGGTCTGGTCCGTGACTTGAAAACCGGCTTGCTCATAACGCCGCTTTGCCGCCAGATTATGCGGATAAACATCCAGCTGGAGTACACAAGCCTGATGCTTTTCGGCTGCCGTGTGTTTGGCAGCATTGATCAGCGCCACGCCGACACCAGCGCCCTGGCACCGGCTTTTGACGTACATCTGTGTCAGCAGCACCGTCCGGTTTTCCCGTTCAGACACACCACACAAACCGACGAGTTGCTCCCCCTCAAACGCCCCCAGCATCGTGTGTTGCGGGCTTTGGTTGGCAATGTTGCGCTCAAAATGCATGGTTGGCTGCTGACGCTGCTCCTCATAGTTGGCACCAAAGCAGTCTGGATGTAACCGCAGGCTTTCCAGGCGAATGTCGCGATATGCGGGAATATCAGCAGGGGTTAAAGCTCGAATGATCACTGCCATGTCTTTGTCTCTCCATTTCTTAGTCTCTCCATGTCTGCGCATCTCTATCTCACGCTTCCTTTCACCCGCAGATAATCACAATTTCAACCTGTTGTATAGCCTGTTTCCCCGCTTCGTTTCTGGAAGCCAGAATCTCCGGTAATCGGGCTGAATCTGATGTTTTCATTGACCGACTGAAACGATTCAGCAATCATACTTTGCCAAAGGAATGTTTCTGTTTTGGGGAGATAGAATGAGCAAAATATGGGTGACCGGCGATGCAGTCGTCGACTTGATACCAGACGGCGACAACCGCTATCTGAAATGCCCGGGCGGGGCGCCGGCGAATGTTGCCGTGGCAATCGCCCGTCTTGGCGGCCAGGCCGCATTTTTCGGCCGGGTGGGACACGATCCGCTGGGTCGTTTTATGAAGCAGACCCTGTCCAGTGAGCAAGTCAATACTGACTACATGACCCTGGATGAGGCGCACCGAACCTCAACCGTGATTGTCGATCTGGATGACAGCGGCGAGCGCAGCTTTACCTTTATGGTCAAACCAAGCGCAGATCAATTCATGCAGCTCTCCGATATTCCTGAATTCTCAGCCGGTGAATGGCTTCATGTCTGTTCTATTGCACTGGCCAATGAACCCAGCCGCAGCAGCACTCTGGAAGCCATGCGCCGTATCAGACGCAGCGGCGGATTTGTCAGTTTTGATCCGAATTTGCGTGCGGAAGTCTGGTCCGATACTGACGCCATCATTCCCGTGGTCCGGCAGGCGATGGAACTGGCCGACGTCGTCAAGTTTTCCGATGACGAATTGCTGTTTCTGACACAGACAGAGAATCTTGAACAGGCTCTGGCCGCCATTCAGCCTTACCATCACCCTTTAGTGCTGATCACTCAGGGGGCAAAAGGCGCACTGGTGATTTTTGATAGCACCCGCGAGCTGATCACCGGTCAGGCGGTCAGTCCTGTGGATACGACAGGCGCCGGGGATGCTTTTGTCGGTGGCCTGCTGGCAAAGCTGGCTCAATATCCGGCGTGGGCAAACAGGGAAACCATCCGAGACGCAGTCAGGTGGGCAAACGGCTGTGGGGCACTGGCGACCACGCAAAAAGGCGCTATGACCGCTTTGCCAACCCAGCAGGCGTTACTTGCATCGATTCAATAAATAGTTAAACAGACTGCCGGGGTGAACCGGGCAGTCTGTTTTCTTGGCTCTCTGTTTACTTGGCTCATTGCTTTGTGCTAAGACGGGAAGGGCGCACTGGCCGGGCGGTATGTCCGCAACAGCGCTGATCGCGCCTCGCCGGACAGTGAAACGCAGGTCGCGCTGGTGTCGGTAAAAACCCGGGAACTCATCACAGCTTCGCCGCCATTGACAAAGATTTCGACCGAGGACGTATCAGCCAGAATACGCAGCTGCACACAATCGGATGTCAGAGGCAGTTCACGAACCGTGTCCTGGGCACGGTTCAGGGTATGGCAGCGGTCCAGGATCAAGGCTCTGCGCTGGTGGTCAGCCCGAATCACAAGATGTTGCGTTTCATTCTGAAACAGCCGCAATTCATCTCCCCATTGCAGGCTGAGAGTCAGATCAAACGCTTTGGTTGCCAGATCCAACGGCGTTGCAGAGAGTTGGATCGCCTGCTCTGCTGTCACCAGTTTTTCCTGCTCCCGAACGGGCCACTGGTATACCTTGCCATCGCGTACTGTCAGCTCTCTCATGCAGGTTAACTGGTGTACCCAGCCGTTATCGGCGCTTGGCTGATCCACCTCATCGGGCAGTCCCATCCAGCCGCACATCACCCGGCGGCCATCTGGGGTCAGCAGGGTCTGGGGGGCGTAAAAATCAAAGCCGTAATCCAGCGGCTGAAACCCGGTAAGCCTGAGCTGGCCTTGCCCGTCCCAGCAGGCTTTGGCAATGCCATTGTGATGGGGAACGGTATTGTGCGCTGAAAATGACGCAATCCCCTGCGGCCCCAGCACCACAAAGTGCTGATCGCCCAGCTCAAAGTAATCCGGGCACTCCCACATATAGCCAAAGTCGCCCAGTTCATCGCCACAGAGCCGGTCAAACGTCCATTGCTTGAGATCGTCAGACTGATAAACCGCCAGCCGGCCTTTCAGATCTTCAGTTTGCGCGCCCAGCAGCATGAGCCAGTGATCCTGATGGCGGATCACTTTGGGATCGCGGATATGAGGGGTCACGCCGGGCGGCAGCGCATGAATCACCGGGCCTTGCTTGGTAAAGTGCACACCGTCGGCTGAGGTTGCCAGGCACTGCGTGGTCTGCCTGTCCCTTTGCGCTCCGATACGGGTATTGCCGGTATAAAACAGCAAAAGTTCCCCGCCGTGACTGATGGCATGGCCCGAAAAGACGCCATGGCTGTCAAACCAGTGAGAGGGCGTCAGTGCAATGGGCTGCCAGCGCCAGTTGATTAAATCCGGACTGGTCAGATGCGCCCAGTACTTATCGCTATGGGTGCAGGCATAAGGAAACCACTGATAAAACAAATGATAATGGCCATCATGAAAGATAAAGCCATTGGGGTCATTCAGCAGCCCCTGAGGCGGAGAAATATGCCATAAAGGACGAAATTCGCACGGCACATGTCGGGCAAAGTCCTCAGACCGTGCCTGTTGTCTGGCGGCAATGAGATTTCCCATCGCCAGCAAATCTTGTTCCGATACATCTTCAGGCCGCCTGAAGGTGACCTGCAGCTTGCCCTGTACCGGCCCGAGATGCTCAATCAGCCCAGATTCTTTGACCCGATCGGCATTCAGCACTTCAAAAATCAATGTATCGTCCGAGATGAGTATCCGGGCGAGATTATCTATGCTGCCACAGAGATCGGATAAAGACTGAAGAGACATATGTGCAAACCTAAACTGGGAACGTTTGCAAAAACTACATCAAACTATGGCGGCGGACAAGTCCAAAACGGGGATTCCGGTATGTTTGCCGTGATCACCGCCACAAAACCCCGGACACTGCCGAGCGATATGGGTGAACGTGGTTAGCAGGTTTCGCGATCGATGTTCTGGAAAGTTAAAACGACTTTGCTCATCACCTGAGGCTTACCTTCGATGAGTTCCAGCAAAACTCTGGCAGCACTTTCTCCAGCTTTATCAAAAGCATAGTTAAATGTAGACAGGCTCGGAGCGCAGACAGCACTCAGCTCGTCGTTCCCGACGCCCAGTATTTTGACCTCCTTTCCTGCGGTTTTCCCGGCATCCCTCAGCGCGTTAATCGCACCGATCGCAATCCGGTCAGTGGCGCAAAACACCCCGTCGGTTTGGGGGAAGGTCTCGAGCAGCTGTTTCATCTGGCTGTAGCCGGACTCAATCGTGAATTCGCCATGGCTGTGAAACAGCAACGGCTCGGCCTGACGCATTTGCAGTGCCTGCTGCAAACCTTCTGAGCGCAGTTTGTCGACGGCCACATCTGAATCAGCGACGCCAATAAAACCAATCTGCCGGCAGCCGGCATTCAATAACCGGTTGCCGGCTTCAAACCCGACGCGGAGGTCATCATGGATGATGCTGGGAATATTAAACAAGGAGCCATCCTGCCCCACCAGAATCACCGGGGCATAGGACTGTTGAATCGCGTGCACCAGCTGCTGATCAATATGGGTCGCGTAGAGGACAATCCCCTCCACTCTTTTCTTGTTAAACAACTGAATATATTCAATTTCTTTTTCAGCGTTTTGCTGGCAACTGGCTAAAAGGACGTGCTTTTGTGCCTCGTCAAACACCTGGCTCAGTCCGTCTACCCCTTGCGCTGTGGCATGTGAGGAGACTCGCGGAACAATCACCCCGACTAAATTGGTCTTCTGTGACTTGAGATCTTTTGCGACCTGATTGACCACATAACCCACTTCTTCTACGGCTTTCATGACCTTGATTCTGGTCGCTTTTTTAACGCCATATTCATCATTGATCACGCGTGAGACGGTCGATTTTGAAACGCCAGCCAGCTGCGCCACGTCATGCAAACTTGCCATTGGCCTTCGCCTTGTCTTCTAACTGATTGGGATTGTTTGCAAAATTACCAGAATCTCATCGGATTGCCAGAGAGACAGGGTCCTTTCTGCTGCGCAATTAGCAGATCAACCTCACATAAAGACGGAATGTGCTTTGACGACATGGGATTCTTCAAGAAAAATGATTATTGCAAACGTTCCCGAAATTATAAAAAACCATAGATAGTACATCACGATTACAGCCAAATACCTACCGGGGGATGAAATGGATTACCCAACCATTGCCAAAGCGCTTCTCAAGCAGCTTGGCGGTAAAGAAAACCTGCAAGCGCTGGCGCATTGTGCAACGCGTCTTCGTCTGGCACTGAAAGATGATGCCTTGGTCGATGAAAAAGCCATTGAGTCGCTGGATGGCGTCAAAGGTCAGTTTCAAGTGGCCGGTCAGTACCAGATCATTTTTGGTTCAGGGATTGTCAATCAGGTCTATGCAGAGCTGGCCAAACTCACCGGCATGGCCGACATGACGACAGCGGATGTTGCCCATACAGGCGCGCAGAAACAGAATATCGTGCAACGGGCCGTGAAAGGTCTGTCTGACATTTTTGTTCCGATCATCCCGGCAATCGTGGCCGGTGGTTTATTGATGGGGGTATTTAACCTCCTGACCGCAAAAGGCCTGTTTCTGGATCAGATATCATTGATTGATGCGTATCCGGGCCTGGCTGATCTGGCCAATATGCTCAACACCTTTGCGAATGCTCCTTTTGTGTATCTGCCTGTTTTACTTGCATTCTCAGCCAGTAAGAAATTTGGCGGCAACCCTTTCCTGGGCGCTGCGCTGGGGATGCTGATGGTCCATCCGGATTTGCTCAACGGCTGGGGATTTGGCAGCGCCAGCGTTTCCGGTACGGTGCCAACCTGGAATATCTTCGGCTTTAGCATAGAAAAAGTGGGTTATCAGGGCTCAGTCCTGCCGGTGTTAGTCTCGGCATTTATTCTGGCGAAAGTTGAAAACGGCTTACGGAAAATTGTCCCGTCCGTGCTGGATAACCTGCTCACGCCTATGCTGGCGATATTTATGACCGGTTTTCTGACCTTTACCCTGGTTGGCCCGGTGACGCGGGATATTGGCTTTGTGCTGGGCGATGGCCTGAACTGGCTCTATGATTCCGCGGGCTTTTTAGGTGGCGCTTTGTTTGGTTTTATTTATGCGCCTTTTGTTATTACCGGCATGCACCACAGCTTTATTGCCATTGAAACGCAGTTGCTGACAGATATTGCGGTCACCGGCGGCACCTTTATCTTCCCGATTGCGGCCATGTCGAACATAGCGCAGGGAGCGGCAGCCATGGCGGTCGGTTTCTCAACCAAAGAGACCAAAACCAAAGGCATCGCCCTGCCGTCTGGTGTCACTGCACTGCTGGGGATTACCGAACCGGCCATGTTTGGGGTGAACCTGAAACTGCGTTACCCCTTCATCGCCGCGATTATCGGCTCGGCCGTAGCAAGCGCCTGGATTACATTATTCAATGTCAAAGCTCAGGCACTCGGCGCGGCAGGTTTACCCGGCATCATTTCCATCACCCCGGGTTACATTGGTTACTTTGTGGTTGGCATGCTGATCTCGTTTGCTGTCACCTTTGTGCTGACACTGCTGCTCGGCGTTCATCAAAAAGCCAAAGCAGGCGCTCTCGCAACGGCTTAATCTTCCGCACAAACCTGGTTTTCAGTACCAGACCAAGCCACTGGCAGACGCTTTCCATCGTAAAGCGTCTGTCCCTTCAATTTCCTTCCAGCAAAAAGTCACTGGCGCGCATCGCACCATGCCAAATGAACCACCAAACTCAAGCGCGACATACCTCATTCGTACCAAAATCCCCCAACCACAACACCCCAAAAAACCAAAAGAAACCCACTCCCCCAGGGGAAAATTCAGGACGAATTTTCAGGTTGTCGGCGCCGGGAGCGCCAACAACCGCCCCGGACCACACCAAAGAACAACCAGGGCTTTCTGGGCACTCTTTGGCCCGACAAAGAGTGTCTGGCGCGCATCGCACCATGCCGAAAGAACCACCAATCTCAAGCGCGACATACCTCATTCGTACCAAAATCCCCCAACCACAACACCCCAAAAAACCAAAAGAAAACCACTCCCCCAGGGGAAAATTCAGGACGAATTTTCAGGTTGTCGGCGCCGGGAGCGCCTACAACCGCCCCGGACCACACCAAAGAACAACCAGGGCTTTCTGGGCACTCTTTGGCCCGACAAAGAGTGTCTGGCGCGCATCACACCATGCCAAATCAATCACCAAACTCAAGCGCGACATCTCTCAGCTGCACCAGAATCCATAACCAAACCACATCGGAAAAACCAAAAGAAACCCACTCCCCCAGGGAAAAATTCAGGACGAATTTTCAGGTTGTCGGCGCCGGGAGCACCTACAACCGTCCCGGACCACACCAAAGAACAACCAGGGCTTTCTGGGCACTCTTTGGCCCGACAAAGAGTGTCTGGCGCGCATCGCACCATGCCGAAGGAACCACCAAACTCAAGCGCGACATACTTTCAGGCTCAAATACAGTAAGTTGAATATTCATCTCCACAACCTCAAACCAACATACCTATAAGTACTTCTGATAATCCTCCGGTGGAGAAGGCAATGATTCCAGCCCGATATCTTTCTGCATGTGCGGCGTAAAGGAATCTGCTTGCATTTGTGTCTTCTTACGCCGATTTCCCCATAACCAGGACTTTTTCTGCTTAAACAGCTGAATTTCCACTTCCCACTGCAGTGCTACTCTGATCATGTTATTCCCCTCTGGTCACTGTGCCTGCAGGAATTATGCGTATAATGAGTGCCAGTCACGAACGATGATTCATTACACCAACTATAAGCTGAGATTATGGACAATCGACTACAGCACTTATCCGGATTACGCTACTTTGAAGTGGCCGCCCGACGCCAGAGCTACAGCAAAGCTGCCGAAGAACTGTATGTCAGTCAGGCTGCTGTCAGTCAGAAAATCCGTCAGCTGGAGAACGTCCTGGGCTGCAAACTCTTTGTCCGCCAGGGACGAAACATGATCCTGACCACACAGGGCGCCAGCCTGTATACCGATGTTTCCCGCGGGTTCGATCAGATTCTGTCCGGGCTGAACCGCATTCAGGCCGAGCCTCTGGAAGGGATCCTGACCGTCAATACTTCCCGATCGTTTGCTTCCCGCTGGCTGATGCCCCGCTTGTGGAAATTCACCATGATTCACCCCGATATCTCCATTCGGGTCGATGCCACCGCCGATGCACCAGACATGAAGTACGGCAATATTGATCTCGCCATCAGGCAGGGCCACAAGGTACATCTTGGTGACAGCATTCAGTCCTGCATCCTGTATGAAGAGCCCGTGTATCCACTCTGTTCACCTGAACTGGCCAATTCGATGACATTCCGCCATCCGGAACAACTGCTCAACTGCTGGCTGATTCACTGGGCTGAAACCTGCAATTTAACCTGGGAACGCTGGTTTAACACGGCGGGCGTTGACGTCCCCGAAGGCAACCTGCAATGGATGGAAGTCAGCACCTTTGAAATGGGCCTGAATGCCGTGATGGCAGGTCACGGTGCTTGTCTGGGGACACTGAGTCTGGCAGGTGATTTGATTGACAACGGCCTGCTGGTTCAGCCTTTTGATATCGGTTTAGTACCGGGTCTCCGCTACACCTTATTTTATGACCGCAGCTCACCGCGCATGACCCGTACTCAGGCGTTTATCGACTGGCTATATCAGGAAGTGCGCCAGTCTCAGACACAGCCTGTACTGACTTGAAACCCTGGCATATCCCCTTCTGCTCACCGCACTCGCTTTGACTCGTCCACTGGCCCGTGAACACCAGACGGCTCATTTGGTGTTGCGGTAATCATTTTGAACCTCTATGATACTTATTCAATGAACCACACCAAATGAACCGCACCTGATGTCAGCAACAGGTGCGGTTCTGTTGAGGAGTCACTATGTCTGCCCTGTATGGCTATATTCGTCTGTCGCCGAAAATGAGCGATCCGGAGGCGTTAATCCGGCAAATTACCGGTTACGATCCCGAACTGCGTCTGTTCCGGGAAACCGGGATCCGCGGGAATGTCCCGGCAGAGGAACGCCCTCAGTACCGCGCGTTATTCGACGCACTCAAACCGGGCGATCAGCTGATCGTCCGCTGGTTAACCGATCTTGGCTTTCATTTCGATGCCTGCCATCAGACCCTTCAGCAATTACTGGACAAAGGCGTGATCGTGCACACGGTGAACCAACCGCTGACCTTCAAGCCGGACTGCCCTGTCACAGATGCCCTGTTACTGATGCTCAAGGGCTATGCAAATTCCCACACCCAGCACCGGCTGTGGGCCGCCGAGGCAGGCCGGGATTCCCTGCGTCAGGACCAGGCCGCGTGGAAAGAAAAATTTCGCGGTCGCCGGGCCAATCATGAAGTGCATCGCCAGATTGCTATGCTGCTCAGGGCAGGGAAAACCCTGCAGACCGTGGCTGACGAAACCGGTGTCAGTCTTTCCACGGTCAAACGCGTGAAAGCAAAAATGCAGCATCACGGCCACGATCTGTAACCCCCGAATTCAAACAGAGATGAAAACATGCAAAAACGACTGCAACCCAAAACATTCACGGTCCAGCAAGCCTTTGATATCAGCCCGAACATGCGCCGCGTGATTCTGGCGGGCGAGGATATTCACCATCTGCCGGCCGACAGCGCCGGTCAGTATGTCAAACTGCTGTTCACCCCGGCAGGCAGTACCGATCTGAGCACTTTGTCTGAGGGCCAGAAACCTGTGCTGCGCACCTTTACTATCAGTGAATTTGATGCCGGACAAGGCACCTTGTCACTGGATTTTGTCAAACATCAGCACAAGGGCGAGCGCCAGCACAAAGACGAGATCAACCCAGAACGGGGCGGTTATGCGTGTCACTGGGCCATGCACGTTCAGCCCGGCGAACAGATATCTCTTGGCGGACCGAATGCCATTCAGGGCCTGGCCGAGGACAGGGACTGGGTGCTGATCATCGGTGATATGACAGCACTGCCTTCCATCCAGCTCAAAACCGCCCGCCTTGCCGCAGATAGCCGGGGTTATGTGGTGCTGGCACTCAGCAGCGGGCAGGATCTGCCAGCGCTGCCATTACCGGCAGGCGTTGAACTCATCACTGTGATCGAGGGAGAGCACTCGGGCAAGGCACTGGCAGAGACAGTGGCGGCGCTGGGCTGGCTGGAAGGAAAACCGGCGATCTGGTGCGCCTGTGAATTTAACAATATGCGCGCCATTCGCCAGCACATCAGCCAGCAGGAGCAGTTTGATCGCAAAACCTGTTACATCAGCAGTTACTGGAAACACGGGGTGACGGAGGACGGGCACAAAGTGATCAAGCGCGATGATCAGGACAGCTACCATGGCTGAACCAGACACTGAAACGGTGGCGGGAACAGCAGAGCAATCCGCGGCTTCGACCGCGTTCTCCTGGCGCCCTGTTTTACTGGCGTGTCTGGCCATCAGTATCGGTCAGTTTGGGATGGGACTGGTATTCCCATCCCTGCCCTGGATAGCCAAAGACTTTGGCATATCCATCGATCAGGTGCAGTTGCTGATTGCAGTCTATTTACTCGGTTTCGGCCCATCGCAATTCATCTACGGGCCGATCTCGGATGCCTTAGGCCGTCGCCGCGTGCTGTTAGCCGGAATCCTGCTTGCCGTGGCCGGGCTGATTCTGATAATCCTTGCCAGTGATCATTTTTACGGCTTAGTGGCCGGCCGCCTGATGCAGGGGCTGGGGGCCGGTTGCTGCGCCGTGCTGGCCCGCGCTTCCACACGGGACTCCTACACAGGGGAACAGCTGCCGCAGGCGTTGTCTTATCTGACCATGGTGGCCTCGTTTACGCCGATTTTTGCACCCGTCATCGGTGGCTTGATTAACCACCACTTTGGCTGGCTGTCGGTGTTTATCGTGCTGGCGAGCTATATCACCCTGGTGTGGTTTGCGCTATATCTGATGTTCAAAGAGACCATGCACGACAAACAAGCGATCCCTTCGGTGAAGAAAATCGCCGCGGATTACCGTGCCCTGTTGTCGTCGCGCTATTTTCTGAGCTTTGCCAGTATCGGTTGGCTGAACTTCAGTCTGGTCGTGACCACCATCTCGCTGATGCCGTTTATCATGCAGGTGCAAATCGGCATGACCTCAGACGAATATGCCCTCTGGGCGCTCCTGCCGACTGCGGGCTTGTTTTGCGGCGGTTTTCTGGTTAGCTGGATGCGGCCCGGAATCGGGACTCAACGCATGTTGTACCTTGCGCCAGCCGTCCATCTCATCGCTGCCGTCTGGCTCATCCTGGCGCCGCTGACGCCACTGATGATAATGCTGGGCCAGTTCCTGATGGTCTTTGGTAATGGGATCGCCATGCCTTGCGCACAGTCGCAGGTGATGCAGCCGTACCGCAAACAGGCTGGCACTGTGGCGGCGTTATCCGGTGGCGGGCAGATGCTGCTGTCTGCTCTGATCAGCATGGCGCTGATCAAGCTGGGCATTCATCAGGCCTGGCAGCTTGGCTGTGTGATCGGCGTATTTGCGCTGATTGTCACCCTGAATATCCGCAGCGGATTTCGCACCCCGCTCCCTGACAGCCAGTAAAAAAACCTGCCCCATGCTTTCATGCACAGGGCAGGTGTTCCGTCACAGTAAAGCAAAAAGGTCAGGATGCGCGCAGGAAATCCAGCATCCAGCGGGTGACTCGTTCACTGTCGACCGGCAACGCCAGTGAGGTCAGTCCGGTATCGAGCACATGGGCGGGGAGCATCGCTTTTCTTGCCAGCATCAGATCCCGCGAATAGGCTTTGCTGAATTCAGGGTGACCCTGAATACCGAGGAAATGCTCCCCCACCTGCAGCATGGAATACGGACAGAAATCACTCCCGGCCAGCACAGCCGTATCCTCCGGTAACCTGACCACCTGATCCTGATGACTCACCAGCAAAGACAGATCGGGCGGGGACGCGGCATTTTCCGTTACTCCCGCCGGCAATGCATGCAGCGCATGTGTCGCCACACCAACGCCCCAGCCTTGCGGCGCCTGAATCACTTCACCGCCCAGCGCTTTTGCGATCAGCTGATGACCAAAGCAGATCCCCACCAGCTTCTTTTTGCGGGCATGCAGCTCGCGCACAAACGCCAGCAGCGGGGGATCCAGGGCAGATCATCGTTGACACTGTGACGACTGCCCGTGGTCATATACACATCGCATTCATCGGCATGTTGTGGCAACTCGCCGTCCAGCGCCCGGTAAAACACCAGGTCCACGGCGTCACCGGCATCGCGCAGCAGCTGAGTGAACATCGCCGGATAATTACCGTGGTCGGCCTGCAAATCCAGCCTGACATCATCGCACTGCAGAATACCCATTTTTATCGTCATGGAGCCTCCCGATGTCAGTGCTGCGGCAAGCGGCCCGTCACAGCATCCACAAAAATCCGGCTGTATTGCTCGGCGCTCAGCGCGACAGGATTTCCGCCTGCCGAGGGGTCCTGCACCGCCATGCTGCCCACGCGCTGTGCCTCTTCCACCGTGATGTCGATATCCGCCAGCGTATGGGGGATCTGCAGCGCGGCACGGAAATCCAGTACCCAGGTCAGAAAGGCATCGAAACCGGGCTCGGGTAAATCCAGATAACGAGCCAGATGGGTCAGCTTATCTTCAATCGCACTGCGGTTTGCCACCAGCACATAAGGCATCAGGATCGCATTCAGTAAGCCGTGATGCTTGTCGTACAAGGCCCCCAGCGTATGGGCGATGGCATGCATGCCGCCCAACCCCCGCTGAAAGGCGGTCGCGCCCATACTGGAGGCCACCAGCATTTGAGTGCGGGCCTCAAGATCAGTGCCGTCGGCAACCGCCTGCGGCAGATAGGCTTTAATCAGCCGGATGCCTTCAAGTGCGATACCCTCAGCCATCGGGTGATAGCCATTGGCGCAATAGGCTTCCAGGTTATGCGACAGCGCATCCATACCGGTTGCCGCTGTGATATGCGGCGGCAGTCCGGCAGTCACCACAGGGTCGAGCAGCACACGTACCGGCAGCATCTTAGGATGGAAAATGATCTTTTTGACGTGATTGGCGGTATCCGTGATCACCGAAGCACGCCCGACCTCAGAGCCGGTCCCGGCGGTAGTCGGGATCGCAATCACCGGGGCAATCGCCTCCGCATCGGCCTGCAGCCAGTTATCCCCCACATCCTCGAATGCCCACAGCGGTAATGACTGTCCCGCCATCAAAGCAATGGCTTTGGCAGCGTCCAGACTGGAGCCGCCCCCCAGAGCAATCACACCGTCAAACCCGCCCTGACGATACACAGCCAGGCCGTCGTCGACATTCTCGCCGGTCGGATTGCCCTGAATCCGGCTGAACACCTCGCAGCCTATGCCGGCTTCGCGGCACAAGGCGACTGTGTCTGTCACCATGGGCAGGGCTGCCAGCCCGGGATCGGTGACCAGTAAGGCGTTGCTGATCCCGGCGCTCTGACATGCCTGTGCGATCTGCTGTAAACAGCCTTCACCGACTGTGATCGGTGTGGGGTAATTCCAGTTTCCTTTCAGCGACATCTTGCGCTCCTTCATGCCGGTTCAGGCCAGTGTTTTAATATGAAATGATTTCGGACGTGTCAGCGCCGCAAAGCCCAGGGCCGACAAGGTACAGCCGCGTCCCGACTGCTTGACCCCGGTCCAGGCCAGCGCCGGATCGAGATAATCACAACGGTTAATAAAGAAAGTGCCAGTTTCCACCTGCTGACCTAAGGCAATGCCCCGCTCAATATCACGGGTAAAAATACTGGCGGTCAGGCCGAAATCGCTGTCATTCATCAGGGCAATGGCTTCTTCATCACTGCTGACTTTCATGATGCCGACAACCGGTCCGAACGATTCTTCATGCATCACCCGCATTGAATGATCCACCTTAGTCAGGATTTGCGGCGCCAGATAAGGCGTTCCGGCCTGACTGAGCGGAAAAGCCTGTTCATCAATATGGGCCACCGCCCCCTGCGCGATTGCCTCCTCAATCTGGCCGCGGACAAAATCCGCAGCACGGGTGCGGACCAGCGGCCCCAGCGTGGTGTCCGGCTCATCCGGGCGACCCAGCTGATATTGGCGGACGATCGCGACCGCTTTTGCGACAAAGGCGTCATACACTGAGGCGTGCACATAAATGCGCTCAATACCGCAGCAGGACTGACCGCTGTTAAAAAACGCCCCGTCAATCACGGTATCAGCCGCATCATCCAGATCAGCATCCTCGCGCACATAAGCCGGATCTTTACCCCCCAGCTCCAGTCCAACCCCGATAAAACGCCCTGCGGCCGCTTGCTCGACCTGTGCACCGGCCGGCACCGAACCGGTAAAAGCGACATGATTGACTGCATCCGACTGAATCAGTTGGGTGGTGTCCTCATGACTCAGATGCAGAAACTGAAACACCCCTTCCGGCAGGCCTGCGGCATCAAACGCCGCTTTCAGCCGCTCGGCACACAAAGGCGTTTGCGCAGAATGCTTGAGAATGACACTGTTGCCCGCCAGCAAGGCCGGCACAATGCTGTTGATGGCGGTCAGGTACGGATAATTCCAGGGCGCGATCACCGCCACCACCCCGACAGGTTCGCGGGTGATATAACGGCTGAAGCCCGGCTTATCGGGCAGCGTGATTGGCGCCAGCGCGGCTTCGCTTTCTGCGATCATATGGCGGGCGCGTTCCGCCAGACCGGCGATTTCGCCCTGCGCATAGCGGATTGGCCGGCCCATCTGCCAGCAGATTTCCTGACCGATCTCGGCTTTATTGGCTTCAAACCAGTCAACGGCTTTGCTGCAGATTGCCTGACGCTCAGCCAGTGCGACACTCGCCCAGTTTTTCTGAGCACTTTTCGCCAGCGTCAGCGCTTGCTGAATCTCATCGCCAGAAGCAAGCGGACGCGTGACATACACACTGCCGTCAACCGGCGATATCGTTTGTTGCATTCGAGTCATGACGCATCTTCCTTAAATAATTTCGAAATACCGATCCATTTCCCAGTCAGTCACGTGCTTTCTGAATTCCCGCTCTTCCCACTCACGGCTGGCCGCAAAATGCTCAACGAAGTCATCACCGAACATGGTCCGGGCCGCATCTGACTGCTTAAACCGCTGCGCGGCATCCCAGAGGGTACGAGGTAATTGTAGTTCTGGGGCGTGCTGCTGGTCGTAAGCGTTACCTTTGACCTGATCGAACGGTTCCCATTCCTGCATGATGCCGTACAGACCGGAAGCCACAGCCGCCGCCAGCGCCAGATACGGATTGGCATCGGCCGCGCCCAGACGGTGCTCAATCCGCTGGGACTGCTCGCTGCCGGGGATCACCCGCAAGGCTGTGGTGCGGTTTTCTACCCCCAGGTGGCATCCGTCGGCGCCCAGAAGCCGGGGATCATCCGGGTATAACTGTTGATGGTCGGCGCAATCAAACACAGAAACTCAGGCATCAGCCGCTGCTGGCCAGCCAGAAAATGGCGCTGCAGTTTGCTCATATTGTGGGTTTGTGTTGGATCGAAAAACGCCGATGAGCCGTCTTTGTTTTTCAGCGACACATGAATATGGCCGCTCTGACCCGGATAGTCCCCCGACCATTTCGCCATGAAAGTCGCCAGCAGATCCCTTTTCTGGGCCAGCACTTTCATGAAGGTTTTGAACAGTGCCGCTTTGTCGGCGGCCGCCTCTGCGCCATCCACCGCGATGGCGGCTTCCAGTACACCGGGGCCGGTTTCTGAGTGAATGCCCTCAATCGGAAAATCCATCTGCTCACTCATGCCCAGAATGGCTTCATACAAGCCGGAATGGACCGAGTTGCGGATCATCGAATAGCCAAACCAGTCCGGCGTAATGGTTTCCAGATTGCGAAAGCCTTTTTCTCTGGCCGAATGCGGCGTTTCATTGAACACGAAGAACTCATATTCAAGGGCGGCAAACACGTCAAAACCCATGTCATTGGCTTTTTTCAGCACCTTGCGCAAGGTGCCGCGCGGGCAGACTTTCTCGGCTTCATCGGTGAATTCGGCAATAAACAGCAGCATGCCTTCTTCCCCGTAAACCTCCCGGCAGGTATGCGGCAGAATACGCACCGGGGCATCCGGATAGCCAGTATGCCAGCCGGTATAGCGGGTATTGTCGTAGAGCTGATCTTTGGAATCCCAGCCCAGCACCACATCACAAAACGCAAATCCCTTTTCAAGCGATGAAAAGAACTTGGATTTCGACATGTATTTACCGCGCATGATGCCGTCGTTATCAAACAAGCCGACTTTCACGTGGGTCAGTGCGCGCTCTTCTACAATGGCCATGGCATCGGCAATCGTCTTCACTTCTCTGGCTTCCATGTGTACCTCTTTTTCAAGATGACTCGTTCCTGAGCCTGTTTGGATATAGGGTGATTCCGGACGCGCTGCTTCTGCCAGCGCGTCCTCAAGTGACATTAACTGAGTTCAGACTCTGCACCGGAAATCAGCTCAAACTCTTCTTCCGGCGCGTTGGCCACAATGCGATGACGACTGTACAGCGCGAAGTAGGTCAGCATGACGGCATAGAACAAGGCAGACCACAGCGCGGCTTGCAGGCTCACCACGAAAGTGGATGCCAGTGCCACCAGCGACAGTCCCAGCGCAATGCCCGAGGTCAGGGTGCCACCCGGCGTCTTGTAGGGGCGCTCCAGTTCAGGCTCTTTGCGGCGCAAAATTATATGAGACAGGCTCATCAGGGCATAAGAGACCGTGGCCCCAAACACCGCCATAGTGATCATCAGATCCCCTTCACCGGACAGCGACAGCAAAAAGCCGATAATACCGGGCACGATGAGCGCCCAGACAGGCACTTTACGCTCGCCGGACAGCGACAGAAAACGGGGCAGATAGCCAGCGCGGGACAGCGCAAACACCTGACGGGAATAGGCGTAAATAATCGAGAAGAAACTGGCAATTAAGCCAAACAGGCCGACAAGGTTGACGAATTTGGCCGCCAGCGATTCTGTGCCGTAGACCGACTGCAGCGCTCCGACCAAAGGCGCACTGTGCGATTTCATGGCTTCAGCCCCGGCACCGCCCGGCACCAGGATCAGCACCAAAGCAGCAAACACGATCAGGACCAGCATAGAAGCGATAATACCGCGCGGCATATCTTTGGCCGGATTGGTGGCTTCTTCCGCCGCCAGCGGCACCCCTTCGACCGCCAGGAACAGCCACATGGCAAAGGGCAAAGCCGCCCAGATCCCCATGTAACCTTCCGGCAGAAAGGCACTGGCGCCGGCGACATCAGTATTCACGGCAATATCAAAAAGGTTGTTGATGTCAAAATGCGGCAGCATCCCCAGCGCAAACACAATAATTGCGATCACTGCCAGCAGGGTGATCCCCATCATAATGCGCAGGGCTTCTCCGGCCCCCCACAAATGAATGCCGACAAACACACAATAAAACGCCGCGTAGACAATCGGCCCGTCAATCCCGATTAACTCATTGACATAGCCACCGATAAAAATCGCAATCGCGGCCGGGGCAATGGCATATTCCAGCAAGATAGCGGTGCCCGTCAGAAAACCGCCCCACGGACCCAGAGCGCGGCGGGCAAAACTGTAACCGCCGCCAGCCGTGGGAATGGATGACGACATCTCGGCCAGACTCAGCACCAGGCATAAATACATCAGCCCCATCACCAGGGTGGCCAGTAACATACCGCCAAACCCGGCCCGCTCTAAACCAAAATTCCAGCCGGCGAAATCACCGGAGATCACATAGGACACCCCCAGGCTTGCCAGCAGAATCCAGCCCGCCACGCCTTTTTTGAGTTGTCGTTTACTTAAGTATTCGTCCGAAACCGTATGGGTTTCGACGGCTTGATCCTTGCTGCCAGACATAACTTTTCCTTTTCTACAGTGAATGAAGTTAAATCGCACATCTTGTTAATCTTTTGTTAACTTACTGGCGGTATCCCTCAGCGGCAACAAGAATCAGTCAGGTTAAAACTAAGGTATAAGTTTTCTTAATAGTAGGTGGTAAATCTATGATTACCCGATGTAATGTGGTGAATCTAAATAGAAAACAGAAGGATGTTGCGGATGGCTGCTGCCAGAGCGAGTTCCATTCACTCGCAATGGCGTGGCAGAAAGGTCGGAAAGACGGGGAAGAGAAAAAGGCTTCAAGATAGGCCGGAACAAACAAGGTGCTTCAGCAAGGGAGAACTGGCTCCCTTGCCAAAGCGCGGGTGAACAGAAAGCAGTTATCGGCTCTGTCTTACCAGCTTGAATGCGCCGACCAGCCGATCCAGTTTTTCAGCCAGACCCGCCAGATCCTGGCTGGTTTTTTCCAGCTCCATGCTGGCATCCAACCCGGCCTGAACCGCCTGGTTCACCGTATCCATGTTGAGGTTGATTTCATTAGCCACACTGGATTGCTGTTCTGTTGCCGTGGCGACCTGGGTGTTCATGTCCAGAATTGCAATCACCTGACCTGAAATTTCATCCAGTGCATTCAATGCATCTTCAGTGGCTTTGGTGCCTTCTTCTGTCAGGGACTTGCTGCTTTCCATCGCAGTGACTGCGTTTTTGGCTTCATGCTGCAACTGGTCAATCATGCGCTGGATTTCATCGGTCGACTGGGCCGTTTTGGTGGCCAGATTGCGCACTTCATCCGCGACTACCGCAAATCCACGGCCCGCTTCACCGGCACGGGCTGCCTCAATCGCCGCATTCAGCGCCAGCAGGTTGGTTTGCTCGGAAATGCCGCGAATCACATCGAGAATCGAGCCGATCGACTGCGTTTTATCTGCCAGCGTCGCAATCACAGCAGACATGTTATTCATTTCGCCGGCCAGATGATTGATGGTATGAGTTGCCGCTTGCAGCGTCTTGCGTCCGGCCTGAGTTTCGCTGTTCGCGCTACCTGCAGATTCTGCAGCACCGGCTGCGTTATTAGAGATTTCATTAATCGTCGCGATCATTTCATTCATCGAGGTCACCACCAGCAACGTCTGTTCGCTCTGATCCTGCCCTCTCGATAAGGCATGTACTGACTGATCACGCAGCGACGCAGCAGAGCGTCCCAAGCCGACACCGGTATCAACCACCTGAACAATAATGTCGTTAATCTTGCCGACAAAGGTATTAAACGCCTCAGAAATACGGGCGATCTCATCATCCCCTTTGACCGGCAGACGTACCGTCAGGTTACCATCGCCTTTCGAGATATCTTCCAGCGCCTGCTGCAATCCGGTCAGCGGCATGAACAAACGGTTCAGCATCCACATCAGAAAAGCCGCGCAGAGAATAAAAATAATGATGATGGCGGTGAGCTGGGCAATCACAATTTCACTGGCGGCGTTATCAACTTCGGTAATCGGAATACCGACGTCAAACGCGCCATACAGTGATCCGTTCACGTACACAGGCATCATGATGTCGTATACCCACACTTTCTGAACATCCGCATACCACTTGGAGTGTTTCGGTTTCCCCTGTCCGGCCCCTTCTACTGTGTAGCTGTCGTCATAGACTTTATTCAGTTTTTGCGGATCACTGTGGGCAACGGCCGTGATGTTTTTATTAATCACCACGGCATAACTGATATCGCTGCGCTGCTTGAGCGACAACACCAGCGTCTGTAAATCCTTTTCCGGCTGCTGAGAGTTCTCAAGCACATACTCAACGTTCTTTGCCAGTAACTCAGCTTGTACCTGCGATTTTTTTAAAATAATACTGTCTATTTCCTGATGAGAAATGTACGACGTAGACCAGATACTCGCTATCGCTGCAATGGCAAACATTGCACAGACAACCATCACTATAAATTTTTTCATTCAACGTTAACCCTGACTGTGTGGATTTGTAAAAAAACATCAATATCAATGAAATAGAGACACGAACTTATTTTTGTTGTGCTGAACAATCCAACATCGAACAAACAATAGACAACAGAAATGAGCAGGCATAATGCGCACCTGATTTCACCAAAGATGAGCGGTGTAAATCTATTTTTTTAACGCTTTATCTGCCTGTTTTGAGGTGAATGCACATTTTGACATCACAGTATGCCTGTAAGACATTCATTGGTATCAGGCAGCCATGAACATACATCCTAAGTTGCCGTTAACCACTTCGCAGGACAGACAAACAAAAAAGCCGCACATGGCGGCCAGGTTATGTCTTGTTGAGCTGAGTTTTGCACAACATTGATCAAAGTAACGCTGCTGGGATCAACGGATGGTCACCGTCATACTTCAGGCCATAGCGGCGGGCCAGTTTGACGAGTCCAACGGCAGCTAAACTGACGTATGCCTCCGGCGTACCTCGGACCTCACGCTTCGCTGCTTGTTCATAGTCTTTCAGGTTCAAAGCTAATGCTTCATCAAAAGTGTGCTGGTCACGACGCAAAATGGCCCACAATGAAAGATTGATGGTATAAGTTCGACGTCGCCACCCCCTTGAATCGGGTGAGTCTTGCTATGATCTAACGCAACCTTGAGTAATGCCTCACTTTTTGCATCATCGCCATGAGCAAGAATATTGCGCAATGCTTCTACTGTTTGCACCATTTCCATAGAATCACCATCGTTTAAATCGCTCTCAAGAAGAAGTAAAAAAGGGAGCAGACTCTGGTTCAAAACATCATTATTCAACGCAGCCATTGTCAGCGCTTGTTGATGTGCAATCGGTAAGTGAATAAATCCGTTATCTTCGGGTGAGCGAGCGATTTCATGAAATTCACAATTGTCATCAAATGCCATTTGGTAGGGAATCATTCCATTTGTGACTGAGCGATTCAATGACTCAAGCGCTTGTGCCTTATCATCCAGTAGAGCAAAACAAATAGCATCATGTTTGTCATACAATGAGAAACTATAGAATACCCCTTCAATTGAGAGGTTATTCAACTGCATGTAACCATCATTAAACAATTTTTGCTTTCGGGACCTAAGTCGCTCAGTCGTATTGATCCACTCGTTAATTTTTTCTCTTGTTGGTTGTTTCATTATAAAGTCCTAAAAAAGGGATTCTAAGAAAGCTTTTGTTTCGCTGTAATGCTCAATAACGAAGTCATCAACCTGTTCAATAATGTTACCTTTTTCATCTTGCTCGTAGACTCGAACCCTACCTGATACGGTATCTGTATTAACCAGTAAATGTCGTTTTTCCCCAGAACGCATTTCAATATTTTCCCACAGATCTATTTCGCCATCTGTGTATTCACCTCCCTGCCGGGCAGAAGGCTGGCCAATTTTATTTACTTTTCCGATCATCTGCTGTGCTCGTTTCAGGTTTTTGGCCGCAGACCACTGTTTCATTTGATCCACATTCAAACTCACAGCTTTTGTTGCTCCTGCTGTCCCTTTACTCTCAATCTCAACTAAATTACCGGCCACATCACAACCGACACAATCCGGGCCATGGTAACGGTTGATATAATCTGGATGATTAGTGATTCCCAGCCGTTGCTTCGCGTGCTCCATCCCCAACTGACCCAGCGCCTCAGGCAAACTTCTGGCATCCCGCAAAGCGGCTTCGAGCAGATCAGACAGCAACTTAGGGTCTTTGGCCAGCTTAAACATCCCCTTATAGCCGCCCGCCGCTAAACTGACAATCGGAACCATCGCCTGATAACTTTCATAGCCTTTGAGCGTTTCAGCCCCTTGCTGTTCCAGCTTCCCTTCAATCGGGAACATCTCATGTGCACTGTCGATATAAGCCTGCGAAACTGCCTCCGGGGTCAAGACTTGCCCGGTTTGCGTGTCGGTCGTTACAAACACGCCTTCTTCTGCAAAATGCTCACCCATCTGAGCAGCCTGATGACGGACAAAGTCGTTCACGAACTGCTTGCTGGCACCAACGACACGAGTGGCGACCTCGGCTACCGTCTCGTACATATTGGTATCCGGATCAAAAGGGGCATAATGTGCTTTTACATAGCGGGTCGGCCGTGCCGTTTTCTGCAAGACTCGCATTCGACTGGAAAACCCGAAAGGTAAATTCGATTTCAGATGACCTGAAGCATCATACAAATCACCGCTATCCCCCAACAATACCAACTCACCACTCTGAATTTTGCGGAGAATATCATCACGGGAGTTTCTGTCACGAAGCGGCAACCCGTCCAAACCTTTAATCTTAATGCTGTGTTCGACCTGAATTCGCCACCTCGCACTGTCCGGACTGAGAACCCGGTGCAAATCACTAAGAGATAACCTGTGTGACTCCATCAACTCATAGCGCATACTCATCGCCTCTTATTTTGCAGCCACGACTCGCAGCTACACTGAATCGGGATAACAACCACTCATAAAACAAGGCATTAAAATAGCACTGAGATAAAAAAATCAGCAGATGACAAAGTGACACTAAAAGCAGTGGATTCGACGGATAGCACTGACCATTTGACGGCTTTTCTAACAATTTGACTCAAGTCACACCAAGAATGTGACCAGGTAAAAGTTGCAACCGCGCAAACGCCCATTCTATCAAACAGCAAACAGGGACACGTTTTCGTGAGCCACTCTCCCGATACTTGTGCTGGCACATGGCACACGCTCTCAGCAGATAATGGTGAACTGAATGAAACTGCTTGTCCTGTTTTTCGTCCTGACTCTTTCTGCCTGCTCGTCAGAAGAAAATATTGTTTTCCAGAGCGGTGATAACCGGTTGTCCGGGGTGTATCTGTCGCCCACCAACGGGCAACCCGGCAAAGCCGTACTGCTGTTCGTGCATGGTGACGGTGAGATGCCCTATGACGCTTACGGATATTACCCTTTGCTGTGGGATCAGCTCCGCGCCGAAGGGTACGCAATCATGAGCTGGAATAAACCTGGCGTCAGGCAATCTACCGGTGACTGGCTTGCGCAGTCGATGGCAGACAGACAGGCCGAAGTGCTTGATGCGATTCAATGGGTTCAGTCCCAGCATGGCTTTACAGCCCGGCAAACCGGTTTAGTGGGGTTCAGTCAGGCTGGCTGGGTGCTGCCGTCTCTGGCCGTCGATCACCCGACACAGTTTGGCTTTATGGTTGGTATTGGCTTTGCAACGAACTGGATTGAACAGAGCCGTTACTATACCCGGATCAAACACACGGAAGCCGGGGCGACAGAGGCAGAGATTCAGGCAGCCCTCAAGGCGTATGACGAGGAAATTGCCTTACTGCTTCAAGCCCCCGACTATACAGACTACCGGCAAGCGATGGGTGATCACGCCATGCCGGCAGACAGGTACCACTTTGTTTTGAAGAATCTGCAGTCAGATGCCCGGCAGGACTACCCGCTGATACATACACCGACTCTGTTCCTCTGGGGAGAAGACGATCTCAATGTCGATGCCCGGCTGGAGTTTGAAAGACACCAGCGCGCTTCAAACCCCTTTGTCTCAACCCGGCTGATCGCAAGCGGCAATCACGGGCTGCTGGATTCAGCCTATTTTCCCAGACAGCGTATGGATACAGGGGATCTGCTCAAACTCCACTGGCTTGGCGAGTCGGCACTGGCACCCGACACCGTTCCGACGCTGATCCACTGGCTGAACCAGCAGACACAACAAACGGCTCACTCCCCTGGCTGAGCCTGCTCAAAACGGACAGTCCATATCAACCCATCGCAGCCACCCTCGGGTTGTAGCGATCGATGCTATCGCGAGCAAATCAGGACCCGTCAACACCTTGCAAATGATTGCATCAGGGCGCATAGTGACCCCCACTTTCACTTCGCCCTCTCAGCCATGAAACAGACGACGGATTCTTTTGATATCTCAACATCGCTCTATGAACTCGTGCCCGAGAGCACACTGCTCGCGCCTCTGGCGGACAATGTGCGAAAGCGCTTCGAAATGGCCTTGCAGCTAATGCACAGTACGCTCAGTGAAAGACTGACCTGGGAGCAAATTGCCAACAGAAGTGCCATATCGCCCTTTCATTTTCACCGGCAGTTTACTCAGTTATTCAATGAAACGCCGGGGCAATATTTACACCGTATCCGGCTGCAATACGCCATCTCACAGTTGCTGGTGTCGCGAAACAGCTCAATTACCCAAATTGCGCTGTCTTGCGGCTATTCCTCGTCTCAGGCACTGGCGAAAGCGCTGAAGCGGGAAACCGGCTTTCAGGCAAAACAAATCAAAGCATTGGGAGAAACGGGCACGCCAGATGAGACCATCGCTTTACTCAGGAAACTGGCGCATCCCAGCCAGCATCACACTTCTGAAGTGGTACAAGCGCCCATTGAACAGCAGCTGGCGGCTTCAATGCCATGTGAGCTGATCTGGTTTCCGGCAAGAGGGATCTTCAGGCAGACGGCCCACAGAGGAGACTGGCACAATCTGTTCAATCAACACGGGCAGCAGACGGCCAAAATGCTCTGCGCCACACCGGTTCTGGAGCTGGATCGGCCCTGGCATGACATCACTTCCGTCACAGGAAAATGGCGAACACCACCAGAGCCAAACGACCATCTGATTGCAGAAGGCTACTATTTATGTAGCAAAGTCCGCGTCGCCTCTGACATTGCTTATCTCAATGCCATTGAGAGCCTGTTCCGGCAAGCCGAATTACTTGACTATCCCCTCGACAATCACGGCAGCCTGATCGAAATACTGCTGGAGATGGATACCCGTTTCACGGGTACAGCCAGTTTTCATTTTCAGATCCCGGTTCAGTTGGCAATCACATAAAGTGTCTGATTAAGGAAAAGTGTAGCTGCACTCTCGTTGTGAGAAAGTAGTCCATATATCTCGAAGGCTGAATTTCATATTTACCATTTCATCCATTACAAAGTCGAAAACGCAAACTGCATCTAAGAAAAGTGAAATCACATTTCAACACTTTGGTGCTAGCTATTAACCATGTCGATAACTTCACTTAACTTAATTTATATTTACTAACAAAACCCCAATATAAATCAAAAAGCCACTTGCGATGGATAAATAATATGGATAAACATCCTTGCGTTTACATTCTTGCCAGTAAGAAAAACGGAACCATGTATATAGGTGTAACGAGCAATTTAGTAAATCGTATTTGCTTACACAAGCAGAAAGAAAAAGATGGGTTTACTAAAAAATATAATGTGCTACACCTAGTATACTTTGAACAAGCAGACGATATGTATTCTGCCATCCAGAGAGAAAAACAACTCAAGAAATGGAGAAGGCAGTGGAAAATAAAATTGATTGAGAAATCTAACCCACAATGGCGTGAACTGTACTCTGAAATCACTGGATTCCCGCCTTCGCGGGAATGACATAAAAAATTACAGCTGAGTGAGTTATTGCTATTCAACCTTGAAGTTATCAGTCTGATGAATAATAAATCATCGCTATATTTTAAGATAGGCAGGATTAACATTAACAATCAAAAAAACTTTGTATAAATTATTTAAATGGAATATTGAAAATATCAAGCACGTCCTTTAACCTAACTTACAACATGACTATTACATAAACATTATCTATAGTTGAAATTTATTGGTATTTTAAACATTATTGATAATTTAAACGTCATTCCCGCGAAAGCGGAATCCATTGAAACACGAAACTCAAAATATTCTCAGCAGGTCATTACTCAATCAAACCCCCGCCATCCACTTCAATTGAGGTGACGAATACATCGGCTGTACCAACTTGGATGCCGAGAAGATTGAGTAATGGGTCTAATACTTGTTGGCTTACCAATAAAATTACAGGGGCAAGAAGATTTGAAATAAGCCCACCAACAACATTATTCACTAATGCATCGATTAAATCAGATACGGTAACCAAGAGTATATTAAGCACACCTAAGTTACTGGTTATTTCAGTATCAACATGAATAATACTGTCATTAGACAATAGACTATCTAAATTATCAGAAATATTTTCAGTTAAGGAATAAACATTAGGTATATCACCATGTTCAGCATCTACAACTAATAATGACTTTGAACTTTCAGGTTCAGAGATATTCGCACTTAAATTTACATCCAAGTTGACAGTGCCACCTAAAACAGTCGCTGATAATTTCGCTGGTTGATCAACATCGGCTCTACTGCCTAACTTAACCGAAGCTAACGCTGGTTTAACACCAAACTTCAACTGATAGCCATCTTGAGTACAGTTTGTCATATCTAACAATTCAGCTTCCGCTTTTGCTGCATCGATAGCTAAGCCCAAGGAAAGATCTGTATCTAAAATACCAGGAAGGGATAAAACATTTAATGGTAAATCCAATCCAACCTTTAATCTAACCTGTGCTGTTTCCACTGTTGTTCCTGAACTACCATTTACAACAGGTAGTACACCAACAGTAAATTTGGGCGGTTCAATAATCGTGGCATCAACAGTTAATGCTAATAAACTTAGACCAAGCAATCCCTCAGTATCGACATTCAAACTATCAATTTCAATTGCGTTTGAACCTTTCGCTGCATATATAGCCCCAGTAATTAAATCATACAATGCAATATGACTAGCTAATGCCGCTCGACGAATTTCTTCATTCATTTCATCATCAGCACCAGCAGCTAGCTCCAAGATGTCGGATAAAGTGAGATCTAATCCTGATACTTTTGCAAGGCTATCCAATTGAGTTAAAGCAGGTAAAACAGCCGCATCCAGTACATCATTTTCATCAACTGCATCAATGCTGGCTTGAATCAATTCAGCCACACTGATATCAGTACTAAGAACTTGATCTAATGTACCAGCAGATAACTCTACAGATAATAATGCCATTTTATCCATGGCCGATAATAGACTTCCAAGTTTTATCTCGGTGTTTGCCAATCCTTTATAAGAAGCAACATCTAAACTGAGAGCACCTTGTAACGCAGATCCTAATAGCGCATTCAACAATCCCGCATCTGGATTGAGGCGAGCAGTCGAAGACCCCACCCCAAACCCAACCGACATGCGTTTATACACAGCCGCCGAGGCACTTAAAGTGACATCATTGGGGTTATACAGTTGCGAAATCAAACTGCCGGGGACGGTTTTACTGAGGGTGACTCTGCCGGCACTTTTGACGACTGTGCTCGCCGGTTCGAATTGCCATTCGTTGCCGGTAATCTGCGCGGCGCCAAATTCAATGGTGGGGTTGGATGCTGTGGTATCAAAGCCATTGGCAGCCAGGTTCTGTTTAACCAGTGTCTCCAGAGCTTCTTTATTGTTGATTCCGTCGATATAGCAGGCACTTCGCCCTAAACTGAGTGCCGCCAAATCGGCTTGTTTCTGGAGCTTGCGTTTTTCCATGTAGAGGCGGCCGGTGTCGACGGCCATCGCCAGAAACAGCACCATGCTGACCATAAGTAAAATCAGACCGATCCCGACCGCGCCGCGCTGGCGGGATCTCCGGGCAAAACGACCAGGTGATCTTGATGGACTCAACATATCCTAGCTCCTCAGGGCGACTGTGAGTGATGACACTGTTTGTTCAGTGTGCCGCCAGTGCTGATGGATCAGCGTCATGTTCCGTAACCTGGATTCCCGCCTGCGCGGGAATGACAAGTTCATCTGCGGGCATGACAAGTCATGCGCAGAAATCTGGCGTTGTGTTCACCATTAACTGCCGCCAAAATTATCTTTGATAAATTTGTCCGGAATCGGGTGGCTGAAGCTTTGCTGCATACGCTCTTGTGTTGCCTTCGCGGCTTCCGGCGTCAGGGTATCGGTCTGGGATGTTGCCATCTGGCCGCGCGTCTGCATATTCAGCCAGAGTTGTGTCATGTTCTTGCGCTCGCTTTTCATCACAGGTTTTAACTGCGCTGTGGTGCTTGCCGGGTATGCACTGATTTTGCCCGGTTGAGTCCCAGTACGTGTTTCTGCTGATTGAGCATCAGATGTTTCGGCCATTGCTGCGGTACTCGCCAACACGAACGCCATCGCACTGAAAAAATAGATACATGTCCCTTTCATCACAAAGCTCCTGTACTTTCTTTGCCCGATTGAGAAGGATCCAGCTGCAACGGTCTGAAGGCAGTAATGGCATCCATCATTTCCTGCTGATCGGCATAGTCCCATTCAAACCGGGACGCCAGCGTCGCAGCCGCTTGTTTCTGGTTGGTTTTCAACAAAACGAACCACAGATTTTTCGCCGCATTCGGGTGCGACGGATTCAGCTCCAGCGCGGTCAGCAATTCGTCTCTGGCTTTCTGATCCTGCCCTGTGACCAGCAGCAGAAAGCCAAGATCATTACGGACATCAGCTTCAACCGGGGCCGCTTTGGCCGCTTTCTCCATCCACTTCATGGCGTCCTGCATCTTGCCCTGATATGAGGCGATCAGGCCCAGTCCGTGATACGCACTGCCAGCCAGGCAGGTGTTCAGCATCTCTTGATACAAAGCGGACGCTTTATCCCATTTGCCCAGTTTGCGGTAGCTATCGGCGCGCATGATTTTCACGCTCAGGCCATCCTCATCCAGATCATCCAAAGCCGCCAACGCCAGATAATACTGGCCTTGATCCATTTGCTGTTTCACCATCGACAGCTTCATGCCGTCTTTGGCGACCAGGGTTTCTCCGCAAGCGCCGGACTGTACGGCCTTGTTTGCTGTTTGCTGAGCCGTTTCTTCCTCAGGCGAGCCGGCGCATGCCATCAAAGTCATTGCCAGCAGGCCACCCGCCCAATAGCGGTAATGTCTGATCGTTCGGTTCCTTAACGGGCTTTTCATATGCGCATCCTTGTCATTCTTATTTTTCTTGACGGTCACCGGCTGAAAGCAAAAGGCATCAACTGCCGATTGCTTTGATGAGGGCCATGAAGCCCGGTCCGGCTAACACGACAAACAGCGCCGGAAACAGGAACACCATCATGACCACTGACATTTTCCCCGACAGCTTAGTGACTTTTTCCTGCAGCTGCGTCCGCCGCCTGTCCTGCAGCAACTGAGACAACTGATTGAGCGAAGCCGACATATTGCCGCCGGTTTCAGAGACCTGCGCCAGCATGGTTAACAGATCCTGCATGCCGGTGGAATCGTTCACGCTGGCCACTTCACTGAATGCCGAGGCACGTTCCTGGCCCGCTTCAATTTTGCTGAGCACCAGTTTCAGTTCCTTATTCAGCTCAGGGGTCAGTTCCGACAGTTCACGGGTCAGGGTGCGTAACAGGCTCTCCAGCGACAGTCCGACATCCCACAAAATTTTCATCACCTGCAGACCGATGATCATTTCTTCATCGATGATCCGGGTGCGCCTGGCGGCTTTTTTCTTCAGCCATTGAATCGTGAGATACGCCGTACCGAGCGCACTGATAAACGCCAGGCTGATTTTATTGTTTACCGGCGCATCGGCCTGGATGAGCTGACTGGCGAACACCAGCTGAACAGCACACCACACGGCTGCCATCTTGAACACGGCCAGTGTCTGTTCGCGGTTGGAGATGTATCCGGCTTTGCGCATCATCTCCAGAATCTCGCTCAGAAATGAGGCGTTGCGCCGCTTGGTTTTGCCCCACAACATCTGGCCTGTCTGAATCACGCGCTCACCAGGTGTCTTCCCCAGCGATTTAGCAAGATTTTGCTCGACGCTGCGCGCTTTCTGTAATTTGACTGACCAGTACATCAGACCGGCCCCGCCTGCCGTCAGCAAAAAACTGGCAATGATCCAATACGCGGTGACTGTCATTCTGTTTCCCTACCTGTACTTTTGAACCACTCAAACTGGCGGCTTGAATTCCGCCCAACCCCTTTATAACGACCGAACCATGCGCCACAGCACCAGGGCGCCCAGCACCTGCGCCCCAATGCCCAGCATCAGTGCCTGTCGGCCGGACTCATCTGCCCACATCGACAACAACTGCTGAGGATTAGACACCAGCATATACATCGCCATGGCCGTTGGGGCCACACCCATCACCCAGGCCGTCACCCGAGTTTCGCCTGTCATTGATTTCAGTTCCCGCTGGCTGCGCTCCTGCTGATGCAGCAGCTCAACCAGATTCTCTAATGCCGCCGTCACACTGCCGCCAAACTGATGATTCACCTTAAACACAGAACCCAGCAGAGCAAACTCCTGCACACCGGTGATCTTGGCTTCTTTATAGAAAGAGTCATAAAGTTCTGTGCCCAGGCTGGTACGCTGAACTGCACGCTGGGCAGCACTGCGCAGCGGGTTATTCATGGCAGGCAGCACCTGCTCAACCGCTTTATTGAGCGACATCCCCACATGGATACGGCGATTCAGGTGATCAATAAATCCAGGTAACTGCTGCAGGATTTTCCGCCGTTTATTGCTTTTGCGGATCTGCCCCAGCAGAAGAATAAACCCCACAGACACAAACAAACCAATGCCCAGTCCACCAATACCGGTCAGGCGAGCCAGCACGAAAGGGCCACACAGCAGGCATGCTCCATAAATCACCAGCATGTAAGCCGAGGTACTCAGTCCCAGTCGCTGCCAGTTTTCCAGCATGCGATCCTTGCGCTGTACGGGCCGTTCGTCAGCACTCTGTTTCTGGGCTTTCTCTTTCGCAGCTTTTTCTGTCGCAGCTTTGGGACGCCGGGTTGCAATCACCATCAAGATGCAGCTGGCAATCAGCAATACCCCCGCGATAAAGATCGCGCTGTTCATAGCCCTTCCTCCAGCTTTTTACGCAGATGGGCTGACATGGCATCAACCGGCAGGAAATCTTCTGTCTGCTGGTTGTACTGATACAGTTCCTGTATGCGGATCTGATCATCCGCCACATCCTGCACCTCAACAATGTGAGTAATGACCCGCTTACCGTTTGGCAGGCGTGAAACCTGAATAATCATATCCAGCGCAGTGGCAATAATTTGCTTAATCAACGATTCTGTAGAGGTGAAACCGGCCAGTGTCACCATCATTTCCAGCCGCACCAGCGCATCACGGGGGAGTTCGCATGCAGGGTACTCATCGACCCCTGGTGGCCTGTGTTCATCGCCTGCAGCATATCCAGCACTTCACCACCACGGCTTTCACCCAGAATGATGCGATCAGGCCGCATCCGCAGGGCATTTTTGAGCAAATCTCTGGCGGTGACTTCGCCATGGCCCTCTGAGTTCGGCGGGCGGGTTTCCAGACGGACAACATGCCCGTTCCTGAGCTGCAGTTCGGCGGCATCTTCAATGGTTACAATCCGTTCACCGGTATGAATGTACTGGCTGAGAATATTGAGCAAGGTGGTTTTACCTGACCCGGTTGACCCGCTGATCAGAATATTAAAGCGCGATTTCGCACAGCTTCTCAGCAACTGATGCATGGCAACGCTCATGGCGCCATTTTGAATTAAGGTATCCGCCGTCAGGCCTTCTTTTTTGAATTTCCGGATCGACAGACAAGGACCGTCGATCGACAAAGGGGGAATCACGGCGTTGATCCGGCTGCCGTCGGGTAGCCGGGCATCCACCATAGGGTTGGACTCATCAATTCGCCGGCCGATGGGCGAAATCATACGGCGAATCACCCGCAAAACATGCTGATCGTTCATGAATCTCAGGGAAACCCGGCTTAACTGGCCACTTCGCTCCACATAAATATTTTTCGGGCCGTTAATCAGAATATCGTCGATGTTTGGGTCATCCAGCAGGTTCTGTAACGGGCCAAAACCGACAATTTCGTCCATCAGTTCCGTGACCAGTTCCTGCATGTTCAGATGTTGATTCTGTTCCTTATGCTGCTGAAAATACTGGCGAACATAATCATGAACATGCGGCTGCATTTCCTGACGTTCCATCTCAAACATCAGGCCATCTTCTTCGAGCTGCTCGATAATATAGCGGTGCAATTCCGCTTTCAGAGCCAGTGTCGATTCTTCCTGCTGAATCACCAATTCCCGGCTTGGCCACACCATTTCATTTCCCATACCGACTCCTTGATTTGAGAAATCACCTGAGGATACTTACCAGCCCAGAGAAAACTGCCAGCGTGATTTTTCGGTCGACAGCCAGAGCAGTTTCTCAACCGCCTTCATATACAATCTGAACTCGCCGCTGGGCGGAAACAGTGCGTTGGCATTGATGTCAGTGATGACTGCAAAGGTGTAAGGCAAGTCGCCACGAACTAAGACAGGAAGCTGATTCTGGATCATCTCTTTCCCTGGCATCACTTCCGGGGAAAAAGGCGCCAGCACTAAATTCACGCTGCCCGGCCTGATCCCCTGGAGATACAGTAATTCCGCCAGATCACAGGCACTTTTCAGACTGACATTTTTCTGATCGGCCAGCAGCCAATGCTGATCACAGCGATTGACCATGAAGAACAGCAAAGGGCTGGGGGGCATCCCCGTGAGGTTAATCACGATATTGCTGTACATGCCTTCCAGCAGATCCATCACGTCCACCAGGGCTTCCATGGTCACGGCACTGTAATTGTCCGATTCCGGCATGCCGATGACATGAATGCCGCTTGCGGCGTCCAGATCCTGCTCCGCCAGCCACTGCGCACTGAGGTAATCTTTCTTCTCCAGCAAGGTCAGAAAATCAATCCGATCACCGCTCCCCAGATACGAAGACACGTCGCTGTAAGGTCGCCCCAGATCCAATAACAGGACAGGCTGTTTGTGCTTTCGTTGCAGCTGCGATGCTGTGGCGATCGCCAGCAAAGCCCCATCACAATCATTCCGGGGAGAGAGCAAAGCCAGTCGCGACTCTGGCTCAAAAGAGGTCATCTGTGTCAGCTGAATAATCAGATCGGTCAGTCCTTCCAGCTCACACCAGTGAAGATGTTTCCGTACCAGCTGGTTTTGCTGGATGCCATGCCAGTGCGCCTCGGGCGTCAGATCCACCAGGATGACGTGCCGGGGAGCAAAGTTATCCATCATGCTGTCGATATCCGGCATTGGCCAGTCAGAGGCCACGAGGATCAGAATACGCGTCTGCTTCCAGGCCAGATTAGAGCTCAGATGGGACGCATCTTCTATCCATGTCAGCGTACATCCTTCAGGGATCGCTTCAGACACATCCAGTTTGGCGTGATGATCCGCCGTATAGGCCATGAGCTGCATCTTAACCCTCCCTGAAAAGCCCATTTTTACGGGTAGTTCTCTGGGTTCAGCATCCAGAAAAATTAATTCGAAAAAATTGGGTTTGAATTGACGGTACATTTCGCCCGGTAACGGTGGCAGCGGCGCATTACTGGCAAAGGGTTTCACCAGATGTGGCGTAACAACCATCATGAGTTCTTTGTCATTTTCTTCTAACCGGGTTGAGCGAAAAAAGGCGCCAAGAATCGGAATATCCCCCAATCCCGGGAAACGGTTGGCATTTTTGATTGTGCTGCGACTGACCAGCCCGCTGATCACAAAACTTTCGCCGTTGCCCAGCTGGACAGTGGTGTCTGTGCGGCGAACCGACAATCCCGGCACGATGACGCCGGATGCCTGTACACCCTGGGCATAGTTCAGCTCACTCACTTCAGGGGCGACTTTGAGCATAATGCGATCGCCCGACATCACAGTCGGCGTCAGGTTCAAACGAACCCCAAACTCTTTAAACTCGATGCTGATATCATTATCACTGGTGCTTTTCGGATACGGAAATTCCCCGCCGGCCAGAAAGGTCGCCGTATGACCAGACATAGTCACCAGGCTGGGTTCGGCCAGCGTGTAGGCAAAGCCGTTGCTGTCCAGGGCACTGATTGTCCCGAGAAAATGATCCGCCACGTTCCCAATCACCAGATTGAACGCATCGCCACTGGATAAGAAGCTGCCACGAAAGCCATTAAATGACGCGCCCGTAATCGCGCTTGAATTTCCAATGCCCCAAAACGTACCGCCAGTGCCCTGTTTACCGAAAAAGAAGCCGGCTTCTTTGAGCGCACTTTTACTGACTTCGACCACTTTGATGTCGGTCTGCACCTGAATATTGGAGGTTGCAACACCACCGGGATTCACCGAGATTCGATGGCGGACAGGCTCTTCGGAACCCCGCTCCCAGATCAACAGCGATGTCGAGCCGGTTTGTTTCCCTGTCACCAGCAACTCAGAGGTACTCAATACTTTGACACCCGCGACAGAGGGCTCGCCAATGGCTGCCCGCTGAATGCGCTTTCCAGAATGCACTGTGACCTGCTGGCCGACATCCATTTGAAAATCACGTGCATCGGCGGACACACTCAGGCTCAAAGCCAGAAACACACAAAATCCATTTACAAAACGCAGCATTCACTCTCTCCCTGTCAGTGACTGGTGCGAACCAGAGTTCGGTTCTCGCCCTGGTACACCTCAACCCGAGGGGCAACGTAACGGTATTTCACCGGCGTCGGTTTTTTCACTTCCACTTCCGCTTCGCGATACCCTCCCAATGTTTTCAATGAGATGACATAACTGTCGTCTTGCTTGGCATCCTCAGGTTCTTTGACCGTTGAATGACTGGGCGCTGTCATCATGACGGGTGGAGCCCCCTGCGCGGTGCTGGCCGTTTTCTGAGAAGAAACAATGACTTTAGGCGCCGCAACGCCGGATGTCTGACCGGAAACAGGTGAGTAGGCCATCATGCTTTCCGGATCAGCCGTTAACTCAGCAACCGGCGCCAGCTCCTGAGTGCCAACGACCGCCAGCCTGAGTTGCCCCGTGGTTTCTGCCAGCAAAAGCTGTGGCGTATCTGTGGCAGGGACGGCCAGCACGACGGTTCTGGCCTTATCATTGATTTGTTTCTCTGTTTTATTACTGTCGAAGTTCAGCTGATCCCCGACAGCCAGCACTTCTACATTACTCAGAATACGCCGGGCAGTACTGTTGTCGCCCGATTCCTTATTCGCACGAAGCAGATAAATCACATCCACCCGATAGCCGGGTTGAACGTGTCCGCCGACTGTGGTCAGCTCGCTGGCTTGAATCGCAATTGCGCGGTATCCCTGAGGCAGAGACTGTGCAATGGGTAACTGGCCCTGTAACAGCGCAGATTTGAGGCGGGTTCCCTTCACGACAGACAATTTCAGCTGCCTGCCAATAAGGGGAGCATAGTCACGAATGTCTTCGGCAGTGGCATCGGTCACTTGGGTGGCAACCAGCATGTCTTCGGTCAGCACCGCCTGTTTCGGCACATCTTTCGCAAAAGCCCAGACAGTCACCGCAGGCTTAGTCACTGATACCGCCGGCGATGCCGCCTGAGTTGTAGTGCGACCACTCAAAGTCACCCCGTACCAGCCAATTAAGAGTGCCATCACCAATAAGACGGCAGCAGCAATTTTTAATGTGCGTCCCTGCATTTTTACCCTCACTCTCGCTGCCAGGCAGCATCATTTCAGAAATACAAACTGAGCGTATTTCTATAAATTTAATATAGCAGTCGATTTTAATTCGTCCGGAACAGGTAAACCAAAAGATGGTAAGAATGGTTTGTTCTTATAGTTATAGATGATGGTGACTTTACAGCAAAATGTATCTGATTCGATATTGATAGAAAGGTTATCATCCAGACTTTGCCCAAAGAGCGAACCTCTTCCTGAATTAGATCCGGTGTAGCTTTTGATTAAAGACTCCGCAGATTGCTCAATATGATCTTCCAGTTCACTGCTATCACAAGTCCCGCCGTAATAACAATTCTCATCCACATAGGAAACACTCTTACGAAGTGCCTCTTCCGAAACATAATTCAGCATCTGAATGGAAACAAAGATAAGGCTGTACTGGGCAACGGCATAAAAGATCATCAGGATGACAGGTAAAAGAAATATCGTTTCCAGTGCTGCAGAGCCCTGCTGCTTTATTCGTTTGATCCTGAATCGATTTTTTCTTATAGAATCCATAACGATACAACCACCCCAACCAACAGGCTTGGTACAAAGGGAGCTTCTTTCTGGCCACGGGCAAACAACAGCCAGTACACTGCGAAGCTAATAAATGAATACAGTAAAAAGTCTAATGTCTTAGACGCTGGCAAAATTACTGAAAGTAATAAAACAAGTTTTACATCAGCAGCACCAAACACCCCTTTGATAAAACCCGGCAAAGAGAGCAATGCAACAAAAATTAATGAAAATATACTCTCATGTATATCAAATACACCTTCATCATTAAGAAACAAAAAATATATCAGTAAGATAACAGGGAAAACATTACTGACTTTTCTTAACTTAAGATCTTGCATTGCACACAATGATAAAACAAAGACTAAAAAATATTCATCATAAAGATTCATAAATATTATTGAGCACTAGAAGCAACCGCACTCGTTAAATTACCTGTTACTGTTGTAAACGCTTGAGTCAATGGTGTTTTCATTGTCGTCACTGCAGCAACTATCACTGCCGCAATCAACACATACTCAATCGCAGAAGCACCTTTTTCTTCTTTCATCAGACGATGAATAAAGTCAGTTGTGTGAATCCAAGCTAATACGAAATACTTCATGGAACATCCCTCACTCTGGTTAAGCATTCTTGTAGAATAGTTTTTCTCTTCTATGTCTCAAATATTAGATTCTGTACTAATTTTGTGTAAAAAATTTATTGTCTTGGTTGAACTTTTTTTCATAAGCACTGTGTTTTTATCTGATACAGGCTTAATAAAAATGTAAGACGTCAATAAAGTGACGAATCATGGTTACCCAATCGCCTGCCTGTTCTCTGGCAGTTTCTCTGCAATATCATCCAGTTGTCCGTTTTCTTCACGCGGTTCGGGTGCCGGGTCATAATGAGCAAACTGGCGTTTTCCCTTACGCTTGGCCTGGTACATGGCAGAATCGGCTCGTTTGAGCAGCGCTGGTGCATCTTTGGCGTGCACCGGGTATCGGGCAATGCCGATACTGGCAGAGACGCGGCACTGGTTGTCACCAAAATTAAAAGGCACGGTCAGGGTGTGCAGTAATTTTTCTGCGATGGTTTCCATTCTGAAGGTCAGCTCTTCATCGTTGTCCCCCAGGTGAGAATGGAAGGGTCCCGGCGATCAGACTCGTCATATTCGAGAACACTGTCTTGCGCGGGTTTCTTAATCTTCACTGCGTATTCACCCAGTGGCACCCAGACGACAAATTCATCGCCACCCAGACGAAAGACTTCATCTTCCACCCTGAGGCATCCACGCATCCGTTTGGAAGCATGCTGCAGCAAAGCATCACCGACATCATGGCCCAGCGTGTCGTTGACCTGCTTAAAACCATCCAGGTCGATAAACATGAGTCCGAAGACTTTGTTTTCTACGTCCGGTGCAGCAAAGGCGGCTTTGAGCACCCGATTCAGCGCGCGTGTGTTGGGCAGACCCGTCAGCTTGTCCTGCAAAGCAGCCTGCTCCATCTGGCGCTGCCGTTCAATGACATCTGAAATATCCCGCTGGGTGCCAATCAGACGAGAGGCGTCATTCACGAGCCCCTGCACCACCAACTCCAGCACTCTGGGTTGCCCGTCCAGCGGATCGATCATGTCGATCAGCAAGGTCTGCTGCTTATTTTTACCTGCGATCTGTTTCAGCCGTTTCACCTTATCGCCATCGCCACTTTTCAAGCGCGACATCCAGTCACTCAATGCCAGCTTGCTGCCGACACGAATACCATACAGATCATAGAGATAAGGGCTCCATTGCAGGGTGTCGTTGTTCACGTCCCATTCCCAGACGCCAATTCCCGCCACAGAGGTTGCCAGGCTCATTCTCTGATTGGCGCGGGCAAGCTCACGGTGAATACGGGAACGCCGGTTGTGCTGTTTCCACAACAGGCTGACCACAGACAACAACAATGCCACCAGTACTAAACCTGTCAGTACCAGCCAGAAGAAAGGTAAATTAACATGAAGCGAAAACAGTTCTCTCCATACCGATGTAAAATCAGACAGACTACTGATGCCGCTAAGCACAGAACTCAGAAAAAATTCCAGCGAATTCATGATAGGTACACACTTCCATTGTGTCTGCTGCGATAACCTCTGAAATATCAGACCCGTTTCAGCCGATAGTCGTTGTGATCCATCGTTGTGCTCAGATCACTTTAGTATTTTTTTGCCACTATCGATAAGTTCAACCTAGTCCACACTGTTGATAATTACCAAAATAGAATGCAGGCATCATTTTGTATGCTGGGTGGGAATCACATTTATTCTATTTAGAATCAAACAGTCGCAGGTTTTATCCGGCATACAGTTCTTTATCCAACCAGGGTAATGCATCCCGGATCTGAGGAAGAAATCGTTCGTTAATCATTTGACGGCTGTCTTCAGCCAGAATGTGCGGCAGGTTTCCCAGCTCATTGTGACGGCAGACCAACGTCAGATTGCGGTAAAAGGGTTCTTCGCGGGGAAGCGGAAGACAGGTGAGTTTGTCATTGGTGAGCCCGTACTGGAACATACAAAGCGGCGTCGTGATTGTCCAGCCAAGCCCGGCGGCCACACTGGATAACACGGCAAACGTATTATCCAGCTGCATCCTGACGGGCACGTTCATCCCCAACCGGCGTAAATAGCGTTCAATCGTCACGCCGATGAGCGAGTCATTGGAATAACGGACAAAATCGAGCTTTTCTGCAACCTGCTGTAATTCCTGAAACTGACTGGCAAACTGGCTGGGGATGACCAGAACAAAGGGTTCCCGTAGCAGGCGGTAACGGCTGAGGTGATCGTTATTTTCCAGCGCGTCGTCAGAAATAATAATATCCACATTGCGTGAAAGCAGCGCCTGAGCATGCATGTGGGAGCGGCCAGTATTGATCGTCCAGTTTTCTGTATGTCGTTTAATCACCTCGACCAGCGGCTGTCCTAACGAGGTGGCCAGCGAATCGACCATGGCAATGCGTAACAAATGCAGTTTCTGAAAACTGCTTTTCGTCATCACGCCGTGTGTTTTTTCTGCTTCAGCTAGTAGATGGCATGACTGGTCATAAAAATATCGTCCGGCGACAGTCAGCTCAACCGGGCGAACGCTTCTGTCCAGCAGTATCACTTTCAGGTTGTGTTCAAGGGAAGAAAGTGTCTGAGAAACGGAGGACTGTGTGAGGCCCAGTTGGTTAGCCGCCATCGTCATGTTGCCTGACTGCGCGGTAGCCACGAAAACTTCTAACGAGCGAAGATCAAAACCCAATCCTTTCAATGTAGCCATCCTTTACTTCACGAACATCCACCAAAAAACGATTCACGGCAGTCAAACAGGGTTGCAACTGAGTGTTCAATACCAAGGCAACCGCATGCAATACGCCTCAATAATAACCTACGGACATCACGGACAAGTGACTATGCCTAATCAGCAAAGCTATCAGTTTTAATCGTCTGATAACAAGAGGTAAGAAACCAATCGCATGACAATCGGTAGGAAATTACAAACCAGCATCGCGGCGAAGTCAGAAAGGCCGAGAGTCAGTACAAATGAATGGCATCAAAACAGGAGGGGAAATTGCCATCATTTACAGGAATGATGGCAATGGATTCTCTATTTACCGGCAGCGGCAACGAAAGCAATCTCTACCAGGTAATCCGGATCAGCCAGTTCTACTTTCACGCAGGCACGGCTTGGCGCAGCGCCCTCTGGCAGCCAGGCATCCCAGGCCGCATTAAAAGCAGCAAGGTTAGCCCAGTCGGTGATATAAATCGTGACGGACAGGATACGCGACTTATCACTACCTACGCTGGCCAGCATGGCTTCAGCCTGTGCGAAAACCTGCTCGGCCTGACCCGTAATATCAGCACTGGTATCCGATTCAGGGACTTCGACAAAGTGAGCAATACCATTGAATACAGTGACATCAGACCAACGTTTTGTTGGGTTAATTCGCTGAATATCCATTTTAATTCCTTAACTGACGTGAAAAGCCCAACAATGTATGTTTTCTGTCGCGATGAATCAATCAATGATGCTGTTTTTTGCCATCAGGCAGAAAATCCATGTCAGTCAGCATGCTGGCTGGCAAGCGCTCCCGGCAGTAACCGGGAAGGTGTTCGCAGCGGCACACTTTGCCACTCATAGTCGTGCTGAGCATGTTCAGGAAGAAATAATTCGCTGGTATAGAATTTCCCGATCCGTTCCACCGGGTAAAACATGGCATCCCCATAATGCTGCTTCACAAAATTGTGATCGTATCCCAGGATTTCAAGCACAGTGGGGAACACATTGAAATGCGACAATTGATCGCGGTTCTCCGCCAGCGATGACTCAAATCGCTGCCGCAGTTGCGGATGCGTCGTCAGCACCACCATGGGCACCATCCCTTGATAGGCAGAGCCGCTGTTACGGTTACAATGTGTCAGCAATCCTTTGCCTGCTTCCAGTAAATCCTGTCCGTGATCTGAGGTATAAATCACCACCGTATCGTCTAAATCAATGCGGGTGAGCAAGCGTTCAAAGAAGCCGTTCACATTCCAGGCAATGGCATTTTTATAGGAATTCATCAGCGCCTGACGATCGCTGTGACCAATCGGTTCAAATAACGCCATCGCAGGCTGAAATCGGGTCGATGAGGCCGGGTATTTCCCCTCATAGGGAAAATGCACACCCAGTTTATTGATATAGATGAAGTCTGGCTTATCATCAGCCACCAGCGACACTAAATGATCGACAATCTCGAAATCAATCCGCATAAAAGCCTGATGCCTTTCAATTTGCTCAACATTCAGCTGCATGACCTGATTGATAAAGCTCAGCTCATCGGTATTCATGAAGTTGGTCAGTGTGCCTGGCGGTTTCTGGCCGTCGATATAGGTACTGGTATACCCGGATGCCTGACTGTACTGCCAGATGGTCGGTAAGTGTAAGGCTTGCTCAAAGGCGCCGGGGGCCACTCCCCAGCGCAGTACTGCATTGCTGTAGCTGCTGCAGTTATGTGCCGACGTCGCGACGCCATAATTGACGACAGCATCCGCGTGCGATTTTAAAGCCGGCACAAGCGCATACTCGCTGTCCTGCCCGAGAAAATCAGCGCTGACACTCTCGTCGACAACAACAATGATATTGCTGACCAGCGGCTGCCGGGCTATGGCCGTGACCGATCGTCTCTCTGGCCGTTCATCCATCACCTGCTCAAAGAGGATCACACTGAACAGACCAGGCAGGACATAAATACCTGCCTGTCCCTGCGCCGCCACCGGCCCTTTCATCACCACCATGGCAGCCAGGATCCCGATAACAACCGCAGGTAATCCGGCAGCAACACCGGAGGAGGAGGGACAAAACCGAGACAGTAGCCAGGTTCTGATTCTGAACAAAGACAGGCAGAATGCCACTGCAATCAGCAGAGGCAGAAGCAGTTCTGACCAGTAAAACAGCAAAGCGGCACCTGCTTCACCGCGCTCAATCCACATGCGCCTGATATCGAACAGCGTCAGGTTATCCGCCAGAATCAACAGCAGGGATAAGTGGGCCAATACAGCCAGACTGAGAAACAGGTTCCAGAAAACATGCACCCCGGTTCGCCTGGCCGTGAACACCGCTTTGAGCGATGCGATGGCGATCAGCCAGATCGCCGCAAACACCGCCACATTGCGCACCGGATTTTCTGACTGGCTGAGAAAAATCAGTTGCGCGAAAAAGCCCCGGGTCAGAAAGAGCAGCACGCCCACAACCACCATGCCAGACACCAGCGTCACCAGTGCGTTTGGCACTGGGTTGCGTGCAGTGTTTGATGCATCGCTCCGACGGTTGTGACTGGCAGGCATAGGCGCTTCCCTTCTTTCTGAGAAAGATATCCGGGTACTTATTTGATTTAAGCTCGCCCGGCTAGGAAGTCAAAATAATCCTGAAAGCACTATTTTTTATCACCAAACCGGCAGGTCAACGACGGAGAGGAAACTGAAAGCGAATAAGGAAGGATGAAAACAGAAGAACAGAAGAACAGAAGAACAGAAGAACAAACAAAATGCACAGGCAACCGCTCATCACAAACGGTGACCTGTGCCATTGAAAAGACAATCAGCTTGCCGGCAATGCTTACTCAGACGGGCAAAGCATGACACGCGCTAACCGGGCCAGATTATAGGCATCAACATAGCCTGAATGCTGACGGCCTTCCCACTCCAGTCCGCTCATACTCATGGCGGCCCGTAACCCGATACGCTTGTTTTTCACGTGTGGCTGCAGCTTAAACAGAGTGGCCAGATTCAGGTATTCCCTGAAGGGCACGTTCAGATCTTTCGCTTTGCACTCCGTACGCAGGATGGCATCGTCCCGCCCCCATGCCGCATAGATTTTATGACGGCCACCGAATTTTTGCTCCATTGCAGCCAGAATGCTGGCCAGGGGTTTGCCGTTTTGCGCCACCACTTCAGGCTTGATGCCCGTCAGCTCGGTACAAAAGGGCGATATTTCGTCGTTTTCCGGCTGAACATAGTATTGCGCCCGGCGTGAAATCGTGCCCTTTTCAAGGTTCAGTTCAGCCACGCCAATCTCAATGATTTCACCGGTTCGGGCGACACCGTCTTCATTCCAGCAGCACATTTCAAGATCAAAACAAACGATGCGGTTAAAATTCATGATTTTCCATTATCCGTCATACCAAACTTCATAATCATCAGTTCTGAAAGTAAATACTCACCAACACGGATGATTATAGAGTTTGAGCCATTCGCTTTGAACAAAGCGGCGAAGGATAGCATGGATGGCGGCTGGCTTCAGCCCCTTGCCAACAACAGCCCGTCGGAATTACTCTTGTGGCAGCTTTGATGAAAGGATGCCGCAATGAAAAACGTCTACCGCCCGCTGTTTGACGATAACAACCCGCCCGGCGAGGTGTTTTTCGGCCATCAGGCATTTCTCCCCCATACCACCACACCCAAACATACGCACCCCTGGGGGCAGTTACAGCTCATCAGTGGCGGTATTCTGGAGTTAAACGCCGAAGGGAAACGCTTTTTATCACCGTCACAGTACGCGATCTGGATACCGCCCGGCATCGAGCACGAAAGTTACATGCGCCGCAGCATGAATTACTGCTCAATGAACCTGATTCAGCCACTGGCTGAATCACTGCCGAGCTTTCCCTGCCTGCTGGAAGTCAATCCGATTATTGAAGCGATCGTCAATGATCTGCGCGACCGACAGTTGCAGGTGGCAGAAACCGCTGAAGATAAACGCCTGATCGACGTCCTGCTGGATCAGCTCAGACACGCCCGTATCCACGATCAGTTTCTGCCCAGCAGTGAAGATAAGCTGCTGCAACCCATCCTGCGTACGCTGGAAAAAAATCCGACCGACGGCACAACGTTAGCGGCATGGGCAGAAAAGCTGCATACCTCTGAGCGTACACTGGCTCGCCATTGTCAGGATACGCTCGGGATGAGTTTCATTGAATGGCGGCAAAGGAGAAAATTTATCTACTCTTTGCACTTATTGAGGAAAGGTTTGTCTGTAAAAGAAATTGCGCTGACCTTAGGTTATCACCAGGCTTCGCCTTTTATTAACCTGTTCAAACGGCATGCGCAATGCACACCGGAACAGTACAGACAAAAGCAAATCCGGGCCCGGTAACGCAAAAACAGTACAACCGCCGGGTTAGCTGCCCACGGCTTTATCCGGCAGCCCCACCAGCAAACGTCCGGCGGCATGCCTGCTGAGCGGGTGCCCTAACAGGAAGCCCTGGCCATGCTGACAGCCCAGTGATTTGACCAATGAGAGCTGAACCTCATCTTCAATCCCGACCACGGCCACCTGCACGCCCAAACTCTCGCTCATACCCACAACAGATTGAATGAGGGCCTTGTTGGCATCAGAACCCGGCAGGGTGCCAACACAGGCGCGTGCAATTTTTACTTTATCGAAAGGGAAATCCCGCAGTATGGTTAAACAGGCATTCCCGTTACCGAAATCATCCAGTACTAAATTGACACCGATATGTTTCAGATCATGCATCATGGCACGCACTTTCGGCGGATCCTGCTGGACGGTTTTGGCGGTCAGTTCTATTTCAAGGCGTCCTGGCGCCAGTCCGGATTCCTGCAGCGCTTCCAGTACTGTCTGGCAGAAGGTGTCCGGTTTCAGCTGCTGGGCGGAAATATTGACCGCAATGCTCATTTCCTCCGGCCAGTCCCTTGCGGCCATGCACGCCTGCTTCAGCACCCAGTCACCCAGCGCCTGAATCAATCCGGCATCTTCGGCAACAGGCATAAATTCCTGAGAAGACACCATGCCTTCGCGCTGATGGCGCCAGCGCAGCAAAGCTTCAAATCCCTGCAACTGGCTGGTTTTCAAATCAAACACCGGCTGATAATAAGGTTCGAGCAAGTCTTGCGCCATGGCTTTGCGTAAGTCTCTTTCCAGCAGTTGCCTTTGCTTTAACTGCTCGTCCATCCGGGTATCAAAGAAGCAAAACGTCGAGCCGCCGTCCATCTTGGCGCGGTACATGGCGGTATCCGCGGCCCGCAGCAGATCGACAGGTTCAATATCATGGTTCGACATGGCGATGCCAATGCTCACACCGGCCAGAATCTGCTGTCCGCGAATGTGGTAGGGTTCAGACATCGCTTTGATAATGCGGGACGCCAGGGCCGATGCTTCATCCGGCTCTTGCCCGCCAACATGAATCAGTGCGAATTCATCTCCGCCCAGCCTGGCAATGGTGTCATGCATGCGCAGCAAATGCTTGAGCCGTCCGGCCGTTGCCACCAGCAGTTCATCGCCCACAATATGGCCGTAAGCATCATTGATCTGCTTGAATTTGTTTAAGTCCATCATTAACACGGCAACACAGGCATCGTTATCGCCTGCATGCTGAAGGGCGGTCTCAAGCTGCTGTGAAAAATACAGCCGGTTCGGCAGTGCGGTCAGTGCATCATGCATCGCCAGTTTGTACATGGCGGCTTTGTCCCGTTCACCGGCTTTCAGCATGAGACTCATCTGACTGAGCCGTCGCCAGCTCAGTGCCACAAGCGCGAAAGGCAAAACGAACAGCAGCGAAATGAAAGCACCCAGTCCGAATTGGCGGTACTGCTCAACCCAAAGCGTAAAGTGCTCGAAGAACTCGAACTGACTGGCTAAAAGCAGCCAGATCGCGGCAAAGACAGCAAGTTTGATCAAGGTTCGCTTCAGGAACATTGAATGAAATAGCGATTGCAAGCTAGCCTCACGACCAGCCCTACCCTGCGCAGAATGGCTCATAAATGGATTACCTCGTCCCAAATGATCACCGTCACGTCCTTCGCCAACTCGGGAAAATATGTGATTGTTATCGTGTTGTTTTGTTGTAATACGGCCATTTGATGTTCTGGCTCTGCTACAAGACTTATTAGTTAACACGATCACATTTACGTGAAAATGACACTTACATTTTAGGCAAATTTCCCTTTCATGTGGCACTTCTTTGCTGAGTATTTCGTGATATCGCTGCAACTCCTTGCGTCGGTTACAGAAAAAAATCCGGCGAGCATCATGCATCGCCGGTACATCAAAGCATTTCACCGATATGAAAAGGTAGTGTTAAACGCGGTTTACGCCAGTAGCGGCTCTTGCTGCCCGGCACCTTTACGGCGCGTGCGCCAGCCCAGCAGCCCTAAACCCGTTGTCAGCAGCAGCAAGCTGGCTGGCTCCGGAACAGGATTGGGATAACCCGGTCCACCGGACGTCATATAGTCAATACCGGCCAGATAAAAATCTGACAGCAACACGCCCGACAGGATGATGTGTTTGACATTGTCTTCGCCATCCAGATCCCAGTAATTGCCTTGAAAGTTCAGCTCATCCGGCGTGAGGGCAGTCAGTAAATCGTCAATGCCCAGTAAATTGGTGTTGATGTTCAGCTCAAATTCCGGAAAACCGTCGTCGATAAGATAAGCAGTGGCCGATTCCAGCAAATTCAGGTTATTGAGGTACAAACCTTGCACCGTTGAAGGCTGCTCAAAGCTCAGGACCAGAAATTCATGACCATCGACTTTGAAGTTATCGTCACCCAGCAACAACGCAGAGTCGATCAGACCGCCGTCAGAAATGCTGTTGACGCCGATCCCTTGCCCACTGTGTGACAGATTCACCAGTGACGGATCGCCGGTAATAATGCCATCCTGGAATAGACCAGGGACATAATAACGGTACGAAGAAAACGTTATACCGCCAACAGTGCCGGTTTGGTTTCCATTCAGGCTTGAATAAGCACCGTCCGTGAAGTCGATTTGTGCCGCCGACACACTGATCGAACCACCCAGCAGTGCAAGGGCTGCGACCCCTGTCTTTATAAGCGATTTCATCATCTTGCTCCCTACTTGTGTTATGCCGTGTTGATTTACGTTTGTGTTTTTGTGTTCGCACAAGCTGTTGCATCTTGCATGCCAAAACTTAAGCCAATGAAAAACAGTAGCTTTTTTAGCATTCCTATCGCAATGTAAAAAACACCGACACGATAGGGGGAGATCTGGGCACAGCGTGTAAATTTCTCTGACGGGGAAATCAGACAGTCAGGTTTGCTTATCTGCCTGACTGTCTGAAGCAACAAAAGCGTGAAGGGTGATGAAACAGACAAAGACCCGCGGCAACAACCAAACGGGCGTTAAAACACTGCCACTGCGATTATCACTGACCGTGTTGTTTGGTCAGTACATACATATCCGCCAGGCTGCCGGTAATACGCTGGCCCTGGCGATCTAACCGGAACAGCTGGTTCTCTCCGACAAAGAACTGAATACCTTCACCGCTGTCATTGCTCAAGGTGATGGTATTCCCAGCGTCATTCCAGCTGAAATTGCCATGATCGGAAAACTGCTCGCCATCTTTACCCAGATAGGTTTCAGTCAGTTCAAATGTTCCCTGCGGATCCAGGACCAGCACCGTTTCGATGCCTTCACAGTCTGCACAGGGAATCGTACCGACATAAGTGCCGTTCCAGTCCAGAGAATTACGTGCATTGTGTTCTGTGTCCACATAGGCTGTCGCCTGCTGATCAGCCACCTGCGCCTGAGCGGGGAAGCATTTGATGACATCTCGCTGTCGGGAGCGGGTTTATCACAGCCTGCCAGCGCACCGGCCAGAGCCAGACTAATCGCAAGAGACAAGAGTCGCTTTGTATTCATACTTTCTCCTGATACTGAACCACCTCAATACGGCCCGACTTCAGCCACACATTCAGCGAAAAGTCCTTCGGGGCCCTTGATGAGGTGTTGGACTGATAAACATCCGAAAAGTGCCCGACTTTCCGTTTTTTGTATGGGTGGATCCTGACAGTCAGCGTGACACGAGACAGACCGCGAAGAACCGCATGTCCCCCACAAACTCTGCGTTCTCTGCACCGCCCGCTCGACAAAAATGTATCGCTTCGATCAAAAAATCGTTGCATATAAAAAGCATCCCTTTTCTAACGCATTAACATATGCACCGCCTGGAATAAAGACAGCTTTTTAACCTGTCAGGCAAATTCATGAACCAGACGCATGAACCACTCGCATCTTCATCTTACAGAAAAGGATTTTTTATGTTGAACTCAAAACCGCAACGCGTGAAAGGTATCGCCGGTACCCTGTTCAGCGCGGCCTTCACAGCCTCCGTGATGGTTTCACTCCCGCTTCATGCCAAACAGATGACGCCGGGTGACATTCAGTTCTCTCACTACGCTGACCACAAGCTCAGCGTCAGCAAAACCAGGCAACTGTCACTCAACTGCCACCGCCAACCCGATACACTGAAAAAAGTACTCGAGAAGAAAACCTGGCTGGCTGACAAGATAACAATCACCATCTCAGGTCACTGCCGTGGCCCGCTGCTCATTGACCAGAGCGGGATTGAGATCACCAGTGATGGCGCCCGCAGCGGTGCTATCGTGCTGAATCAGCAGCCAGCCTCCGGTGCGGCGATTGTCATTCAGTCTGCTGCCGTCACCCTGCGGGATATCGACATTTCAGTGCCCGTCGATATACCTGCCGTACTGGCTAAGGCCAACAGCAGCGTGACGCTGGATAAAGTCACCACGGATGCCACCAGTTCGACAGACACACCGCTGGAACAATTTGTCGTCAGTGAAAGCAGCAGCCTGACCCTGACCAATATGACAGGCAATGCGATTCGGGTGGCGGGCAATTCATTTGCCGATTTTAAGCAAAGTAACCAGTTACATACCCTGAATGTCAGCGACACGTCCTCCGCCCAGTCCAGCGCGGCCAACCAGTTCAATTCGGTACAAGTGTCCGGCAACGGCTATTTTCTGGCCGACAACGGCACGCAGATCAATGTGCTGATGATCTGGAGTAAAGCGGCAGTCGACATCAACCGGGAAAGCTCTGTCGCACATTTAATGATGGGAGGACAAACCCTGTTTGGCGCCTATCGTAATTCATCCATCACAGGTCCCTATGATCTGTGGGGCAATGTGGTGTTTGAGTTAGAACACTCAACGGCAGAGAACTGGAAAGCGGTTGATAAACCCCATTCGATTATTTCGGGCAACAATGCCACAGTGAACGGCGTGCTTTACCCAGGCTGGTCATGGACTGGACAAGATGGGCTCTGAGTCGCATCACTGACCTCTGAGTCGCACCACTGAATCGGTGCGTATCGCTCACAATGCAGCGAAACACGGCTGCATTGTGAGTTTTTCTGCACCCCAATCATGACCTCTGCTTACCCCAGCCGTTTCTTTTTCAGCAGGACGGTGTTGTCCTGCGCCAGCTCTTTCTCCAGCTGGCGGGTGACAAATTCCGGGCTGTTGGTGTGGCGGGCCAGCAGATGGTACACCACAGGGATCACCAGCAAGGTAAAACAGGTGGCGACACTGATCCCGCACAGCACCACGATCCCGATCACCATCCGGGTTTCTGCCCCGGCGCCGGTCGCCAGAATCAATGGAATCGCCCCGGCAGCTGTGGTGATGGCAGTCATCAGAATCGGACGCAGCCGCGCACAGGCGGCGTCGATGACGGCATCTTCGTAAGCTTTGCCCTGATCGCGCAACTGGTTGGCAAACTCGACGATCAGGATCCCGTTTTTCGCTGCCAGTCCCACCAGCATGATGATCCCGATCTGAGAATAGATGTTGAGGGTCTGCCCGGTAAAATACAGTCCCAGTAAAGCCCCGAAGGTCGCCAGCGGTACAGTCAGCATGATCACCAGCGGGTGAATATAGCTTTCGAACTGGGCCGCCAGTACCAGAAACACCACCGCCAGCGCGAGGGCAAAGACAAAGAGAATCGAGTGGCTGGCAGTCTGAAAGTCCTGTGACGGTCCTTTATAGTTCACCACCGCATCGGCAGGTAAATATTGCCTGACCAGCCCGTTCAGGTAGGTTAATGCTTCTCCTAAGGTGTAATTATCGGCAAGATTCGCCTCTATGGTGACGGCGCGGATCCGGTTGAACCGGTTCAGGGTCGGCGCATCGGCATATTCAGACACCCTCACCAGGTTCGATAAGGGGATCAGCTCGCCATTATGCCGTGACCGCACGTACAGGTTGCTGAGATCCTGCGGGGTATTCTGTCGCTCGGGCTGGCCTTCGATCAGTACATCGTATTCTTCCCCACGCCATTCATAGCGGGTCACCACCCGGGAGCCCAGCATGGATTCCAGCGTCTGTCCGATTTCTGTCACCGAGACGCCTAAATCCCCGGCCCGCTCGATGTTAATGTCCACCCCAAGCAAAGGCTTGGTCTCTTTGTAGTCATGATCCAAGCCTTCCAGACCGGGATTATTCGCGGCCTGCTCCATGATAATGTCACGCCACTGGGCAAGCTGCTCATAGGTGCCGCCACCAATCACGAACTGCACCGGTTTGTTGACACCGCGCCCGAACGGCTGGCGCATGACGGCGAATGCCGACACCCCGGCAAGATCGCTCAGACGCTGCTGTATATCACGAATGATCACAAAGGCATTGCGCCGCGCATCCCAGTCTTCCAGTACCACAATGGCAAAACCGTTGGAGAAATCTTCCAGCTGGCCCCAGCCCCGCGGTGCCCGAACCAGCAAGCGCATGATTTCCCCGCTCTCTACCATGGGCATCAGCCTGTGCTCAATCTCATTCATGTAGGGCTGCATGTATTCAAAACTGGCCCCCTGAGGGCCATTGATCAGAATGAACATAGCGCCTCTGTCTTCCCGGGGTGCAAATTCCGTCGGAATACGGGTCGCCAGCCAGATGCTGCCGCACAGCATCACCACCAGAATGCCGATGATCAGATAAGGCCGGCGCAGCCAGTTCATCAGCGATGCGCGGTAAAAATCCGTCACCGCCCCCAGCACAGCACTGACTTTACGCACCAGCCAGGGTTCACTGTCGACCTGCTGCATAATTTTTGACCCCATCATAGGCGTCAGCGTCAGTGCGACCAGGGAAGACAGGATCACCGCGGTACTCATGGCCACCGAGAATTCGCGGAATAATTTGCCCAGATCCCCCTCCAGAAAACCAATCGGCAGGAATACAGAGACCAGCACCACTGTGGTGGCAACAATGGCAAAACCGACCTGCCGCGCACCCAAAAAAGCGGCTTTCAGCGGCGATTCACCCAGTTCGATACGGCGGTGAATATTCTCCAGCATCACAATGGCATCATCGACAACGATCCCAATGGCCAGGATCAGCGCCAGCAGGGTGAGCAGATTGATGGTATAGCCCAGGGCGTAAAGAATAATGAAGGTCCCGATCAAAGACACAGGCACAGTCAGTGCCGGGATCAGCATGGCGCGGACACTACCGAGGAACAAGTAAATGGTGATGATGACCAGGATCAGCGCGATAAAGAGAGTTTTATACACCTCATCGATCGATGCCTGAATAAACACCGAGGAGTCATAGGATTCTTTAATTTCCATCCCGTCAGGCAGGGTCGGATTGAGCTGGGCGACCAGCGCGTTCACCGCCTGCGCCACTTCCAGCGTATTGGCGGTCGACTGCCGGTTAATCCCCAGTCCGATCATGTCCTGCGTATTGCCGCGAAACATGATTTTTTCTTCTTCCGCCGCCAGCTCAACATTGGCCACATCTGCCAGACGGATCAGATAACCATCATCACCAATCCCGATCACCAGACGGGAGAAATCCGCAGGGGCGAGAAAGCTGCGCTGCGTGCGGATAGAAAACTGGCGGTTTTCGGATTCGATCGATCCGGCCGGCAGCTCAACGTTGTCGGCCCTGAGCGCGTTTTCCACATCCGACACCGTCAGCCTGCGAGCCGCCAGTTTTTGCCTGTCGATCCAGATGCGCATCGCATATTCTTTGCCGCCACCGATCCGCACCGCCGCCACACCGTCCAGCACAGAGAAGCGATCAACCAGATAGCGGTTGGCGTAATCCGTCAGCTCCAGAGTATCCATCCGGTCGGAGACCAGATTGAGCCACATGATCACTTCAGAATTGCCTTCCGCCTTTTGCACTTCAGGCGGATCGGCTTCGTCCGGCAGATTATTGAGAATGCCGGAAATACGATCCCGCACATCGTTCGCGGCGGCATCGATATCGCGCCCGATACCAAATTCCAGCGTCACATCCGACCGACCGTCGCTGCTGGTGGAACTGATATTGCGGATCCCCTCAATACCAGAGACCCGATCCTCGACAATCTGAGTGATCCGGCTCTCGACAATGGCTGCCGATGCCCCGCGGTAATTGGTTGAGATTGTGACAATCGGCGGATCGATATCCGGATACTCGCGCAGCGGCAGCCTTTCATAAGCCACCAGCCCGAAAGTGATTAACAGCAAGCTGATCACAGAGCCAAAAACAGGCCGCCGGACAGCCAGATCAGTCAGAAACATGGGTGGCCTCCCGGAAGGTAAAATGCTCGACCGGCTGAGTCGTGACGGTTTGCCCCGGCCGCACTTTATCCATCCCCCGGGTGATCACCTGCTCGCCTTGCTGTACGCCGCTGAGGATTTCCACTTCCCCGCGACTGCGAAAGCCCAGTTCAACCAGCCGTTGTTCGACCACGTTGTCGCCGTTGACGACCATCAAAAAATGTTCCGCCTGACGCGGGATCACCGCTTCTTCAGGAACCACCAGCCCGGCACGGGATTCCAAGGTGAGTGCCAGTGTCATCAGCATACCGGGCCGTAATAATAACTGAGGATTGTCGACTCTGGCCCGCACCTCGACGGCCCGCGTCTGAGGGTCGACCCGGCTGTTCACCGTCGAAACCTTTCCGGAAAAAACCCGGTCGGGAAAAGCGGCGACGCTTCCTTCCACCTGAGCACCAGGGTTGATCTGGCCGAGAAAGCGTTCAGGCACAGAGAAATCCAGCTTCACCGTATCCAGGGCATCCAGCGTGGTGACCACCATACCAGGCGTCACCAAGGCGCCCTGACTAATCTGGCGAAATCCCAGCACACCGGAAAAAGGTGCCAGTAAGGTTCGGGCTTCCAGTTCGGCCTGATTCTGGGCCAGAATGGCTCTGGCGACTTCAATCCCCGTCCGCAATTTATCCAGCTCAGAACGCGCCACAGTATTGCGCCGAACCAGGCCTTCAATGCGCTTGTATTCCCGCCTTTGTTCGTCCAGGTTGGCCTGCGCCGCCCTGACTTTGGCTTGTTGTTCACCCGAGGTCAGTGTCAGCAGCAACTCTCCCGCCCTCACCTGCTGACCGTCTTCAAAGTGGATGCGATCGACTTTTTCCGTCACTTTGGCGGTGATCTGTACGGATTCACGGGATTTCACTGTGCCAAGCGCTTCGACAAGACGGGCGACGTTCTGGCGGACCACCGGCTGAACCACCACATTGGGCACAGGACGTGACTGTTTCACCAGTGTCTGAGCATGTCGCTGGTATTCGGTGTAACCAATACCAAGAACCAGAGCCAGCAGTAAGACAGCGCCGACGATCAGGGTGACTTTCATCCATGTGCTCCTGTGAACAAAGGCGAAACAGCAATGATGTGTCGATTCCAGTTAAGTATAGCCAGCAGCGATTTTTTGACGTGTTGTCAATTGCGAAGAGGAGGGCCGAAGTGGGATACAGAGAAGTCTCAGACCCGGTTTACAGTGTAAAACGGGGTTGCGTCAGATTAAGTCACAGCAATCATGTTATTCAAGCGGAAAGATGATCAAGGCCGAGCGGGTAAAAGTCATGCCCGTTCTTTTAGCAGCAGACAATTGAAAAGATGTGGCGTCGGCCCGTGCGCTTGCCTGACGTTTCGCGCAATACGCATGCAGTGGCCTGAAAAACAGATAAAAAAAAGCGAGCCGGGACGGGCTCGCAACAAACTCACATATTGCATTTTCGAGAGACTCACAAGATAACTGACCCGCCATCCTTGCCAGGGGTTACCTTTCTCATCGAAAGGGACAAAGGTTATATCAAGATTCATTTTGGCTATTTTTCTGCACCTAATGTCATCGTAATGTCAAAACATATTGATTTGACTCAGATTTGACGGAAATCTTTGATCTTGCTTCCTATCTGCCGCTGGCAATATCATCCAGCGCTGTCAGTACCTGGTCATTTATGTGTCCTTCATACACTAACTTACAGACCTTACGGCGTACGGCTAACCCAGAGATCAGCTTTTCTATCGACAGATGGCGCTCATCATGCTGGCTGTTAAACAGCTCAACCGTTTTACTCAGGGTTTCGTAGGGCATCACCTCGCCACTGACACGCAGCCAGTCAAGCTTGTCCATAAAAGCCTGACACTCTTCAGTAATGACACTGACAGGATGGCCGGACATGGCGGACAGTGCCGTAATACTGCGTTGCAGGGCTTCCTGAGAGGTATATTTCGACAGGACAATCGTTAACTCATCGGCGTTGATCTCGACCAGGTGCTTGCGCAGTTTAACCCGGCGGCCCAAACGCCCCTTTGGTCGCCCTTCTTTGCGCTGGATCGGTTCAAATTCACCGTCAATGATCTCGGACAGCTGCTCCAGCTCCTGACGGGGCAGGATCTCATTGCGCAGCGGGTTGGGCATAGTGGGGGCCATGGATCGCTTCCCTTCATTGTGCATCTTAGCCCGGGAGAAGCGGATCACTTCATCAGCATCACATTTGATCTCAATCTGATAATCCTGATAGCGCGATGCCTTGCCTTCGGCCGGGCTGATCGTCAGGTGATAGCCCCACAGGTTGACGGCAAATAACGACTCAGTCACCTTGCCTTCAGCCAGCTTTTTCAGCTCGCGGATCAAATCGGTAGAGAAACGGCGCCATTCAATATTGCGGGCCAGTTTCTGGTTCAGCTCGCTCAACAACATGCTGTCATGACCACGGCGCGACATCCGGCTGCGGAAGAAGGTATATAACTGGAAGACCAGAGTATGCTGGCGAAGAATCTCTGGCGGGAACAGGAAAAAATAGTCCCTGGTCAGCAGCTCTTCAAAAAACGAAGGCTCCCAGACCAGAATGTACAGATTCGGTTTAATGCGGATTTCGCCATCTTCGCCTTCCTGCGGCGCTTCTTCTGACGCCGTTATGGTCCGGGCGAGAAAACGAAAACGATCACTTTTAAAGCCTTCCGGCATGTTCTCGCTTAACCAGCGGCCAGTCAGTTCATGCAGCTGAAAATCGGTGAACTCGATCCTGTCTATGCTTTCGCGGATCGAATCACGGGCCGGGCCGCTGTCTTTTTTCCCGCGCAATGCCAGAATATCTGTGATGTAAATCGGTGTTTTATTGCTCATGTGCCGGGATTGCAGCTCGTAATCCGACAAATGATGATCATGATATTGCACAGTCAGGGTAAACAGCGCGAACAGCGTCATCATGTCGTCTACCGTCATGATCGCTTTTGATGATCGTGTTTCAATAATTGCGCGCGTGCCAGATATTGCTACCATAGATTTCTGATAGCTTTTCTTGGTACGTGGCGGTGCCAGTGCCTGATCAATAATCCCCGCCCAGCTGGTTGGTGAGACAACAATCTGATCGGCTTCGTCCGGCATCATAGGCGGCGTGCCCAGGCCATATTCGTTCAATAATCGTTTATTGACCTGATTCTGAGCCAAAGCTTTGGAACGTTTTTGTTTTTCATGTTCCTTACTTTGGGCAGACTGCAGGCTGGCGGTGCCCAGCTGGGAAACCAAAAGAGCAGGATTAATGAAGTGATGCAGCATGGTCTTGCCCGCCAGCCCTTCTTCGAAGCGTACCGGTTGCTGGTTGAATAAACCGATACTCACAGCCGCACGTAAACGTTGTTGTATGGCCGCACGGGTAAGCTGACCTTCTGTGGCTTCCACCAGTTCGGTGGTTGACACTATACCGTCCTGGCTGGACAGGCCACGCAATGAGATCAGGTTCAGCAGTTCAATAATGCTTTTGGTGACCCCTTTGAAGTGCTGGTATTGAGGTAACCAGTCGACAAGCGCGTTGGGAATGGCAAACAAGTGTCCGTCTTTGTGTGATCGGGGAGCTGAGATCAGGATCTTTTCATCATATTTCTCATCACGCGTAACCGTAGATTTCATTTGCCATTCGCCGTAATTTGACCATCTTTCCGAAAAGAATAATAAAAAAATACTGAGAAAGAAAGCTTTTTTTATTGAGGCTTTTTAATCATGATCTTTTTGATTTTAATGATCTAATTGATAGAGTGATCTTATGATCCCGGCGACAAAATGGCGATAACTTACTGATTACAAAAATATATTTTTCCGCATGATCCGGAAGTATGATCAATGTACATTCGGAGAGGTGATCATGATGCTCCGGTAAGCATGATCAAATAAGGCCCAGAACCATGATCATTAGCGATCTGTAAGTATGATCAACGAAAGAACAGAACGATGATCAATGTATTTGTACAGGTTATCCACAGGGTTATACCGTAGAAGTCATCTCTCCGTGAGGAAAGTCGTCGATTCACTCTCCTTTTTCAGGGCTTTTTTCTGTTTTCAGACCCAGAACGATGATCAAGTCATCGCCTTTGGACTTGGTGCAATCTGTTTTTAACGCCTGATTCTCTCCAGTTGCTGTTGATTTCATCGATTTCGGAAAGACAATCCCCGTAATAACAGAGCGCTTTTATATGTGTCCGGTAATGGAAAAATGATCAAGCTGTCAGTTTTGTCATTTCAATCTACTGATTGCGCTGGGGGTTGACACAATTGCTGCCAGTTGCAGGGTTAACAACCCGATTTGATTCAGGTATATCGGGCATTCACCGTAATTTAGCGGTACTTCACTATGCTTCCGCATGTGTTCAACTTGATCCCTTGCGAGGATCTTTATCTTGATCATTGATCCGATCTTTCCTTATGTTGAGAGCACCTTTTTCTGCTTACTACTTAGTCGGTTTTCTCCTTGATCATTGTTGCGTCAACGGCAAATAATGCCCGAAGCATGATCAAGGCACAGTGCTCATTTTTGCACCATTATTCTTGTTGGCCTCATGCTATTGCCTTTTTCAGTGCGCCGGCTCTGATTCAGCGAGCTCATCTTGGTGATTTGCGAGTTGAAATGACAGTCACTGTAGATTAGCCATCTTTTTTCAGGCTTCCAGTCAAAATCAGGCTCATTTGCTTTACATTGTAAATTTGTGACACTGTGACATTTTAATTTGTGAGCTGTTATCCGAATCCTAACTGCCAGAAATGGCGCATTATTTTGTAAGGATTTTGTTAATTCGTACGGCTTTTATCCGAACTGGCATGGTTTTTACTTGAGCTCTTCATCACAGTTAATCGTTCAGCTTTTTGTTGTTTTTGTATATTTATGTTGTACAATTTTGACAAATACTCTGTAGGGTGATGAACAAGATGAATCGGGTAGAAACAATAGAAAATTTGCTCAAGATAGCTGAGCAGACAAAACAGGTTCAGGCGGACCGAATTGAAATCGTGCTCGAAGAGCGCAGGGATGATCATTTTCCCTCAATGTCAAAAGCACTGATGGAAACCCGCTCTGGCCTGACCCGTCGTAAATTAGATGAAGCGATTGCCCGGATGGAAGAAGCGGGACACCAATTTACTAAAAATAACGCCAATCATTACTCCATCACGCTGAATGAAGCACATATGCTGATGGATGCGGCAGAGCGGCCAGCTTTTCACGAACGCCAAACCGGCAAGCGTAAGCCCTGGGTGGTGAATGTGCAGAACCAGAAAGGTGGCACAGGCAAATCAATGACGGCGGTTCATTTGGCGGCTTGTCTGGCCTTGGATCTGGATAAGCGCTATCGCATCTGTTTAATCGATTTGGATCCGCAAGGCTCGCTTCGTCTGTTCCTGAACCCGCAAATCAGTGTTGGCGATCAGGAAAACATTTATTCCGCGGTTGATGTGATGCTGGGAAATGTGCCGGAAGATCAGGCTACGGACAAAACATTTCTGATGAACAATGTGGTCATGCCGACCCAGTACCCTAACCTGAAAACTATTGCGGCCTTCCCGGAAGACGCGATGTTCAATGCCGATGCCTGGCAGGACCTGGCTGTAAATCAGAACCTGGATATTGTGCAGCTGCTGAAAGAGCGAGTCATCGATCAGATTGAAGATGAATTTGATGTCATCATGATAGATACCGGTCCGCACATCGATCCATTGGTGTGGAACGCGATGTATGCGTCAAATGCGCTGCTGATTCCTTGTGCGGCTAAACGTCTTGACTGGGCCTCAACGGTGAATTTCTTCCAGCACTTGCCAACGGTTTATGAAATGTTCCCGGAAGACTGGCATGGCCTGGAGTTTATCCGATTGATTCCTACCATGTTCGAAGATGATAATAAGAAACAGGTTTCGGTATTAACGGAAATGAACTATCTGCTTCAGGAGCAGGTAATGATGGCCACAGTACCCCGTAGCCGTGCTTTTGAAACTTGCGCTGATACCTACAGCACCGTTTTTGATCTGACAACGTCTGATTTTGAAGGCGGTAAAAAACATTATCGACTGCCCAGGACGCGATTCAGCGGGTTGGCCTTGAACTCGAACGTGTCATGCATAGTCACTGGGCCAATTTGAACCAGGAGAAATAACAGGTGGCGATTAAAACAAACGATCTGAATGCCCGTCTGTTTGGTAAAGCAGATAAGCGCCGTGCGACCACAGTGGCAGAAGCGCAGAGTGCGGCAAAAGATAAAGCCGCAGTGATTGAGCTGGCCGTTGCCGGTGAAACGACTGTGGCGTTTGAGCTGGTCAAAGTGAAAGCCAGCGAGATCGGTGAAAAGACACAAGTGTTTGCTCAGAACGCCCGCGAGCAGGCATTTTTAACCGAACATGCTTTAGCCGATATTCTCACAACACTGAAAGACCGGGGACAGCAATATCCGGCTGTGGGTCGCTGGCTGGATGATGGCCGCATAGAAGTACTGGACGGTAGCCGGCGCCGGATGGCCTGTTTGCTGTCGAAACAGGATTTTCTGATTTATGTCGCCAAAGGCATCAACAGTGATCATGCCAAATTTCTTTCCGATGTGGCCAATGCACACAAGCCGCTGTCATTATTTGAGCGCGGTAAAGAAATGCAGGCTTTGCTGGCTACCGGTAAAGTGGCTGACCAAAAAGCCTTGGCTCGGTTTTGCCAGTGCAGCGAAGCGCTGGTCAGCGGCGCGTTGAAAGCAGCCAGTTTACCGATGGAGCTGCTCATGGCTTACCCGAGTGTCGGTGAGCTCGGCCGGCCGACCATAGTGAAGCTGCATAAACTTTACTATTCACTCAATGATGAGCAGCAGCAAGCTTTTGTGAAGGCGCTGGCTCAGCAAGATAAACCTGTGTGGCAAAGTGTCGATGCACAGGGGATTACGCGCATTACCCGAGAGGTCACCAATCACATTGAGCATCTTGGCGAGTTAGTGCGTCCCAAAGTGCAGCAGAGCAGCAAACCTCAGGCGGTGGAGCTGGTGCGCGGACAAGCAAGCTATGTCAGAGATGGTGACAGACTCCAGCTCAAACTGAGCAAGCTTTCTGAACAGCAGACTGAACACATCCTTGCCTATCTGGCCGATTACCTCAATTAATCGCATCTTTGTTCTCTCTAGGCCACGTCTGATGACGTGGCTTTTTTTATTGTGCTTGGTAGTATACAGACCTGTTTCTTCTATCTATTGCTGCAGCATCAGAGGCCAGTATGTCTGAACTGTCTCGTTTCATTTCTGACTTAGTCAGTCGTGCCAAACAATCCCGCCATCGTTACCTGCTTTGTATTGAGGGTGATCAGTCTTGGGGGCTGAATACGGCTCTGCTTGCTCAGGCGCATTACTCGGATGGTCTGTGGCTGAGCGATGATGCGCCGCCAAATGTGGTATCAGTCCCGGCCAAAAAAGCACAGGCCTGGTTAGGTCAGGACTGTGATTTTCTGGCGGTAGATTTGCATCAGGGCTTAGCGATTGAGGCCATGGCTGCTTTGGCCGGCACCATCCGTGGCGGAGGCCTGATGGTGATGCTGTTACCCGGCGCCAAAGACAGGTCAAGCGATTGGCAGTCTCCCTTCATGCAGCGTTTTTTGTCTCAGCTTTCCAGCCATCATGTACTGACGATAAAATCCGGGCAGGATGGCAAATTCAGTTTGCCACTGTTGCCGGAAGAACTTCCTGCCGTCAGCGAGATTACTGAGCTGAGTTATGGCTGCCTGAGTGATGAACAGCTCGATGCCGTTGAAGCAATCCGACGAGTCGTCACAGGCCACAGGCGCCGTCCCCTGGTCATCACGGCTGACCGCGGGCGAGGGAAATCCTCCGCTTTAGGTATCGCTGCGGGTATTCTGATGAGGGAGAAGCCTCGTCAGATACTGGTGACCGCGCCCCGTCAGCGTAATGCCCAAACCGTATTTCAGCATGCAGCAAACATTTTAGGGCTTGCTGTGGATTCGTCTTACCAGTTGGAATGGGATGGCAGCCAGCTTTGTTTTATGGCGCCTGATCACTTGCTGGCTGAACGCCCTTCAGCGGATTTGCTGATCGTTGATGAAGCGGCGGCTATCCCTGCCCCGTTGTTGCAAAAGATGCTGTCGAGTTATTCAAGGGTGGTCTTCGCATCGACGATACATGGCTACGAAGGGACCGGGCGGGGGTTTGCCATTAAGTTTAAATCTGTACTGGATGCAACGACCCCGCAATGGCGCGCCTGTTTAATGAGCTCTCCTATTCGATGGGCTGCGGGCGATCCGCTGGAACGCTGGCTTTTTGAGACGTTGTTGCTGGATGCTGAGCCAGCTTCTCTTGATGAGCCGGTTGCTGCCGCGGATCTTCAGTATACGCAGATATCGCCATTATGGCTGACTGAGCGGCCGGACCGTTTATCTCAGCTGTTTGGTCTGTTGGTCAATGCACATTATCAGACCTCACCGGCTGATCTTCAGCAACTCCTCGACGATCCTGATTTAATGATTTTTGTCGCGCTCAAGGATGAGCTGATTGTCGGTTGTGTGTTGCTTGCTCGTGAGGGTGGTTTCACTGCAGAGCTCGCTCAGTTGATTTGCTTGGGCCAACGCCGGCCCAAAGGGCACTTGCTCGCGCAGTCTGTTGCTGCGCACCTTGGTCTGGCAGAGGCGGCCAGTCAGCATTGTGGCCGTATTTTACGCATTGCTGTTCATGAGAATGCACGCACTATAGGAATAGGCTCAGCCTTACTGACACAAGTTCAGGAATGGGCTGAGCTGAATCGACTGGACTTTTTGGGAACCAGCTATGCAGCCAGCAGCGAGTTATTACCGTTCTGGCAGAACGCCGGTTATGCCCCGATTCGGTTGGGAGTCGTTAAAGACGGCGCCAGCGGCTGCCATTCCCTGTTGTCTGTCCTGCCATTATCCGACGCGTCGCGATCCTGGTTTGATACGGCAACACCTTCTTTCTCACTCAGTTTTCTGGCACAGGCTTGTGAGCAGTTTCGTCTGCTCGATAATGCTGTTTTCCTGCCTTTATATTCGCGATGCTTGTTGCATGCGCATTTACCGCCGGTGTCGAGCACGGTATACCGTCAGTTAATGCACTTCTCTCAGGGCGGACTGGGCTACGACTTGCTCGTTGGTCAATTGTCTCTCTGGCTGCAGCATGGACTTAAGTCTGGTGAGCTTACTGATCAAACCGGTATTGATGTGATGATAGCGAAAGTGATTCAGCGACAATCGTGGGCAGAATTGCAGGAGCAGTTTGGTTTCACCGGCAGAAAGCAGGCAGAGCAATATTTGCGTCACTTCGTTGGTAATATGCTGCCAAATATTTCTCATTGATGGCAATTTACAGTGTAAATAGGTCACACCCCGGTTTTACACTGTAAATTACTAAGCGGGTTATCATCGTCCTGCTTAGGGCGCGACTCAACCATTTATTTAGTGGTTTATAGGGTTAGTGCCCACTAACTGATTCGGAAAAGTTCTTCCGAAAAAAGTTCAAGGTATTACCACTTAAACCACAAAATTAGACTAGAGTTATTTTACCTGAGCATGAAAAACGTACTGCTGATGCAAGTACAGGATAATTATTAGAATGCCGTTAAGGGGTGGGATATGAGTTTAGTGAAGGTAGAAAGCAAGGCAATGAAAACCTTGATGGAACCCGGTGTACGCATTGCCAAACCCAATATGACATTCAGCCTGGTTGCTGGCGGATTTGCTGCGCGCTTATTGAAAAAAGCCAATAGCACGTCAGATCCGTCGCTTTCTGAAAGCGGTAATTTGGGTTTAAAGGTACGGTTGAATAAGTTAAGTAAGAATTGCATCTATTTCGCAGCGATGGTGCCGTTGGATTTATCTGCGTCTTATCAGTTGCAAGTTCAGGGGCTGAGAATGCTCGATGGTTACCTGACGGCAGAATCATCCGAGGATAATGATCTCCAACTGCCCTGCATTTATCAGTTTCATCCAAATGACTGGCTGACAGATGATGATTTAAATTGGTTAGGGGTAGATTAATTTTTTCTTTGAAACGCTTTTAGCGGGCGAGCAAGGATATCCCTGCTCGCTTTATTCTTGATCGCTTTTTCCATCATCCTTGTCTAGCTTTGGTTGGTGTCGCTGCATGAGGTTGCCGTTTATTCATTCTCTTGCGCCCTTTTCATTCTGGTTCTCCGTTTTCTGCCCTGGTTGCCCCGCTGCAAGCTCTGTGGTTGCTTGTTGTGCGAAGTGTGACTCCCTTCTATGTCTACTCGATTGAAATTTCTGTAAGATTTAGACTCAAACGGGCTGCAGGCCAGGAAGAAGGAGCCTTCCATGACGGATTCAGTACTGATGTTGGAGCCAGCTGGCTCACAACTGCGTCTGGTTGTATCCAAACAAATGGAAAATGAGAGTCAGTCGCTAGCGCGTGCTGATATCGAATCGTTACTGGAACAGTCAGATTACTATGCCTATTGTCGTCATGAGGATGCGATTCAAGAGGCAATCGACTGTTACAACCAGTCGGCATCCGACGCTGAGCCGTCGGCATTTATCATTGCTGAGCGAAAAGACGTAGAACTTGAAATCTCCGTTTCAGACGACGCTATGTTCGCTTATGTCACTCTGACCGGTGCATACGGTGGTGAGCGTTTAACGGCGCAGGGGCTGATAGTCACACTGAAGCAGCATCGTATTTTACGTGGTGTCAGCAAAAAGCGTCTGCAATATCTCCTGCAGAAATCCTGGGAGCTCGATCCGGGTGAAATTTTCACATTGAAAATAGCCGCTGGCCGGCCAGCCGTTGCTGGTGCAGATACCCGCTTTGAACCTTTAGTCCCCGATGCCTCTCAGCGCATTCTTGCTCCGCAGGACAGTGATCACGGAAAAGTCGATATGCGTGATCTGGGTAAACTGATCACGGTTGAAATCGGCCAACCTTTGATGCGACGTATCCCACCCACTTCTGGTGAACCTGGTTATGATATCCATGGCAACACAGTTAAGGCAGTCGCGGGTCAAGTGATTGCTTTCGATGTTGGCATAGGAACCCGGATTTCTGACTCCGACCCAAATGTATTGATTGCTGATAAAGAAGGGACCCCGCGGCACGGTCTGACCGGTATGGCGGTGGATGATCTTTTAACTGTCGATAGTGTGGATGTGACGACTGGCCATATCGATTTTAACGGCGCGGTACTGGTGCTTGGTGATATAAGCTCGGGCATGAAGGTTAAAGCCGCGGGCAATATAACCGTGACAGGTGTGGTGGAACTGGCTGAACTGACTGCCGGTGGAAATATTACGATCGCAAATGGTGTAATAGGACGGCTACAGGATGGCAAACCGGCTTACTGTCACTTGCAAGCGCTCGGTAAAGTCTCGGCCAAATTCGCTCAGTACACGCAGATCGAATCAGGTACGGACACTGAGCTTCATCTCCATCTGGCGCATTGCCTGGTCACTGCTCAAGGCGTTGTCAAAGTTATCGATCCTGCGCAACGTCACGGTACTGTCTCGGGAGGGATTATCGTCGCTGAGGGGGGTCAGTGCCAGAGTGTTAGGTGCCGAAGCCGGCATTGATACCCAGATCAAACTGTTAAGTCAGTTTGATGATCTCAAGGCTGATATTGACGCCCTCAAAGCCGAGATAAAAAATCAGGAAGAGCGACTACATCAAATTGTTCTGTTGCAGATGAAGCTCGCGAAAACGCCAAAACAGAAACGCTCTCAGGAATTAGCGAATAAAATTACAGACAGTAAAGCGCAGTTTATGTCGACGTTAGCTGAGATGAAAAACCAGCATCAATCTTTGCAGCAGAGCTACCTGCAGCAACTGTCTGCTGCTCAGGTTGAGGTCAGTGGCTTGATATACCCTGGGGTATCGGTTCGTATTGCGGATAAAGAATTTGTTGCAGAGCGAGAAATAACGGCTTGCCGGATACATCTAGAGCAACAGAAGATTGTGTGTCAACCACTGAGTACGACTCGCAGCCAGGCCTGAGATATGAGATTTACAGTGTAAATAGCGAACTGAATGTTGATATCGCAGGTTTGTATTTACACTGTAAATCGGGACGTTCGTGCTCAGGCTCAGGCTCAGGCTCAGGCTCAGGCTCAGTGCGCTTGATCGCTTGATCGCTTGTTCGCTTAAGTTACTCTTTGAAATCCTGCTTATCTAACCCGTGCTTTTTCATTTTGTCGTACAGGGTTTTTCTTGCCAAAACTAATTCCGATTGCACTTCTTTCAAACGGCCATTATGGCGGCGGAGTGCGTCACTGATTAAGGTAAATTCGAACTGGTGTACACGTTCACTCAACGAGGGAAGCGGAGCATCAAGATCGAGTGTTTGGTGTTGGTCAAAATGGCTCCCAAGCAGGACTAGCCTTTCTGACACTGATCTTAATTCGCGAACGTTTCCTGGCCAGTGGTAAGCAAGCAGCTTATTCTTTTGCTCGGCATTGAGTACGGGGGCTTCGATGTTATAGCGCGAAGCCGCTGTACGAATAAAGTTTTGAAATAATAATTCAATGTCTTCCTGGCGTTCACGCAATGGAGGTAATGACAGTACGCATTGCCTCAGGTACTGGAACAGCTCGTCCGAAAATTGTCCCTGCGAGATCAGCGTATCAAGAGAACGGCTGCTGCTGACGATCACGCGTGTCTTGTTGTGGTCTGGTTCCTTGGTTTGCTGTGTGAGCCGGTCAAGTAATCGTTGCTGCGAGACAGCAGCCAGCCGGTCGATATTCTCTAGGTAGAGTGTACTGCCTGTCGCGTCTGACCATTTGCCGGCTTGGCTGGCGTGGCCGAAGCACAACTCTTCAAATTGCTGTTCGCTGAGATCCTGGCATTTTAGCGATATCAAAGGCAGATGCTGTCTGGGACTGTGGTCATGGATAAACTGGGCCACCATGCGTTTGCCTGTTCCATCTTCGCCTTCTAGCAACACGGTCGATTCATCCTCCTGCAACTGATACAGGCTTCGTCGCAGTTGTTTAATGGCTAAACTGTTCCCCAAAATTCGAGGGCCAGGACTACTTTGTGATGCCAGCTCTCTTCTCAGCTCCCGGTTTTCTAATACCAGCTCGCGTTTGTCGCAAGCTCGCTTGACCACATCGAGCAGATGTTCGGTAGAGAATGGTTTTTCCAGAAAATCGTAAGCGCCGATCCGCATCGCATCGACAGCGGTAGAAATATCGCCGTGTCCTGTCAGCATGATCACCGGCAACTCTGCGTCAATCGTCAGTGCTTGTTGCAGAAACGTCATGCCATCCATGCCCGGCATATTAATATCTGTGATGATGACACCCGGAAACTGGCTGTCGAAAGCGCTTAGCGCCTGGCGGGCACTGGAGAATAACTGGACCTGGTAGTCTTCCAGTTCGAGAGTTTGTCCGAGCGAATCCCGGATGGCTTTTTCATCATCAATGAAGATGACCGGAGGTTTCATGCTTGTTCCTCTTTGCTCAGTGGCAAACTGATTTGAAACTCGGCGCCACCGCCTGTGTGGTTATGTGCAGTTAAACTGCCGGAAAACAGATCAAGGATACGGCGGCAGATGGTCAGCCCCAGTCCCAGGCCATCGTGCTTGGTACTGAAAAAGGGCGTAAAGATCCGCTGTTTTTGCGTGTCATCCATGCCCGGGCCATTATCCCAAAGGGTGATGACTGCGCGCTGACGACCGGCATGCAGCGTGATACCAATTTTCTTATCGGTGACCAGTTCCTGTGCCTGGATGGCATTTTGCAGCAGATTAATGATCACTTGCTCAAACTGCACCGCATCAATACGGATAAAGACATCTTCAGTGAGATTGAGTTGCAGGGCGACTTGATGCCTGGTCAGCGGTGCCTGCATCAGCTGAATGGCATTTCGAATCGATTGGGCGGCATCAGTACTGCTGTTGAGTGATTGCCCTTTACGGGCAAAGATCTTAAAGCGAGCAATGATGGTGGAAATACGCTCGTTTAAATCGATGACCTGTTCAAGATTACTGGCGACCGCCTGATAGCGTTCTTTCTCCAACAGTTTCAGGCCATTCTCACAATAGGTGCGCATCGCCGACAGCGGCTGATTAATTTCATGATTGATGCTGGCTGAGAGCTCGCCCAGCATGGCCAGTTTGGCGGCTTGGATCAATTCGGTTTGTGTTTCTTTCAGTTGTGCCTGGGTCAGTTCGTATTGCTCAATCGTGTGCCACAACTTTTGGTTAGCCAGATGCAAATGTTGGGTTCTGTCTGCTACCTGGTGCTCCAGCGTGTCGTTCAGCTCTGACAGCGCCTGCTTGGCACTGACCGTCTGCCACCAGTAAATCATGACAAGAATCAGCAGCACGTAAAAGGCGATAAACAGCAGTATGCTTTCAAATACATTGGTATAGATATGAAGGCTGGGTGTAAAGCCATAAATCACCCAGCCTGCCGTCGCCATGTCATGGTGAGCCAGCAAAAAAGATTGGCTGCGTTGACGTTGCGGCAGATAGATTTCTGCCTGCTGGTTTGCATTCAGTGCCGACAGGCTCGGAAACTGGGTCAGAGGGCTCAATGATGCATTACCGTACTGGCGGCTCTCTCTGACTTGCTGTTGCTGTGCGGCTGATAAGGGCACCAGGCTGTGATAGAGCCAGGCGTCAATTGAGCTGTAAAACACCACACCTTGCGGGTCGCTGATCACGTATTCCAGTTCCTGATATTGCCAGATTTCATCGACCAGATTGAGATCTATTTTTATGACAATCACGCCCTCGATCTGCTTCTGTGAATTAAAAACGGGGGCGGAAAAGAAATAGCCCCGTTTACCCGAACTGACACCAAGGGCAAAAAACTGCCCCAGTGAGCCCTGAATCGCATCACTGAAATAGGGGCGGTAGGCGTAGTTATTGCCGACAAAGCTATCGGCTTGTCCCCAGTTGCTGGCAGCCAGGGTATCGCCTCTGGCATTGAGTAAATAAATGGTGTCTGCACTCAGTGTCTTGGCCCAGTAAGCCAGCAGCAGATTGGTTTGCAGCATTTTGGCATCACGTTCGCGCTGAGGACTTGATTGTGCATCCAGTGAGTCTAACAGCCTGGGATCATGGGCCAGCAGCTGGGGTAACTGCTGGTAGCGTGTAAGGCGCTGGTCGAGTTTCTCGCCGAGTAAGCGGATATCAGAGGTAATTTGTTCTGATAGCGTATGCGTAAAGTGCTGCTGGGTCAGGAAACTGATCAAAACAGAAAGGAGTATGCCCAGTCCGGCAATCAGGCCCAAGGTACGTGATTTTGGCAAAATCGGGGCTCTGTCTAAGTCAAAGTGGAATGTGCAAAATTAGCATTTTTCGCAGTCAGGCACTAAAGCTTATGTTTATCAAATTGATCGTGATCCTTGTATCGCCTTTCACCTTCAATAAAAACAGCTTACTTTGCAGGAGGTGCTTGTTTTTCCACACACTAAGGCGGACAATTTGACGCATTAACCAGTCCTCGCCTGAGCTCATCGCACCATAGTGCTGGTGAGCCCTGGCAGTAAGTAAACGGAGAATACAATGGAGCTGTCTGATATTCGTCGCGAGTACACTCGGGGTGGGTTGCGCCGCCACGATCTGCCGGAACAACCGATTGAGCTTTTCAATCACTGGCTTCAGCAGGCTATTGAAGCGGGTCTGACCGATCCGACGGCAATGACGGTGGCAACAGTCGATGCCACGGGTCAACCTTTTCAGCGCATTGTATTGCTGAAACATTTTGATCAGCAGGGCTTTGTTTTTTATACCAACTTAGGTAGCCGGAAGGCATCTCAAATTGAGCATAATAATCAGATCAGTCTGCATTTTCCCTGGCACCCGCTGGAACGACAGGTTCATATTACCGGGGTAGCAGAGAAACTGACCACGCTGGAAGTGATGAAATACTTTTCATCACGGCCCAAAGAGAGCCAGATTGCAGCCTGGGCCAGTAAGCAAAGTGCCCGATTAACCGCTCGTCAGGCGCTGGAAGGAAAATTCATGGAAATGAAGAAGAAGTTTTCCGCAGGCGAAGTCCCCTTTCCTACTTTCTGGGGCGGCTACCGTGTGAGAGTGACGTCAATGGAATTCTGGCAAGGTGGCGAGCATCGCCTGCATGACCGCTTCCTGTACGAGCGTGAAGGTGATCATTGGCATATTGACCGTTTAGCGCCGTAAACAGACACAGCAAGGCCACCATGAAGGTGGCCTGATTGTACTGTTATTCTTTCAGAATGATGGATAACTGGCTGGTCAGCATGCTTTCGGGAATGTGCGAGCCAAAACCAAGATCTAAAGCTAAATCGATCAGTTCATTTTTTGAATTGGCATTAAACTTTTCACGCAGCTTAATCACATAGTTCTCAACTGTTTTCACTGAAACATTGAGCACTTTAGCAATGTACTGAGGTTTTTTACCGTAAAGCAGCAAGAACAGCACTTCAGATTCCCGCGTATTCAACTGAACTTTTTGGCGGTGAAGATCAAGACTGAATGATTTTTGGTGTTGATCATTCAGACCTGCTGCCCTGCAAATCCAATGACCAACTTCAAGAATCGCGGTGTCTTTCAGCTCAATGCCTGAAAATATGGTGCCGACGACGTCATTCTCTTCATTACGCCAGGGCATTTTTGTGAACAAGTGTGCTCGCCAGTTACCATCTGAGTAAGGGTGTATATCCAGCACTCGCATACGCTTTTCGCTGAGAATGACTTGATTGTCCTGATCCCGGAAGTTTGCTGCACACTCAATGGTGGGACATGGCATGTCGAAATCTGTGCGTCCAACACAGTCTAAATGGTGCTCTACGCCAATAATTTTGCCATATTCATGATTGGCATAAACAAATACAGAGTCTTTATCTTTACAACCCCAACATCCAGGAAGCTGATTAAACATATGTAACAAAGTGGGATCGAGTGAATCTTTCACGCTTTAAGCCAGAGTTTATTATTTTAGTGGGCGGATTAGGTCTGAGTTTAATGCAAGCGCAGAATGTTACAATATTAGCTGACTGAAAAGTTAGACAAGTATGGAATAAAATAGAAAAAAATGCCGGCCAAACTGGCCGGCAAAGACAAGAGTTTTACTCCGAAGAGTTCAATCCTGTACGACGTGTAGAAGAGGTATCCAATCAAGTTTGCATCTTTGATAAGAGGGTATATATCAAAGAACCTCATTGGGATGTATCCGGTTAGGATACTGCAGCCGGTTTCAGAAAGGGTTTCCTCAACCGCCTACAGTTGCAACTATAGTGAAACGGTCTCTTTTCGTTAAGGGGGGAAATCACCTATTGACAATAGTTGATAGGTGTGATTTGAGAGTGATTGCTGTTTGCAATATGATACTGGATGCTATTAAACGATAGGAAATGAGCGCATAAGATAATAAAAAATCGACCAGAGGTCGATTTTTTTGTGTCTTATCTCTAAAAAATACGTTTTCTACTCATAAATATGCAATAGAGAGGTATGTACAAATGGATAAAGTGATACTACTCAAAAAAATAATAATAACTATAAGCAACAAACAATGCGGGCAGGCTGGAATACAGAGTCGCCACCAACGCAGCCTTGGGTGCGAGTGCGATGGCGGGAAAGAGCGCATCGCCATCATTGCTCAGCGCATTGCCTAACTGTGCCGACATGGGGATCGCGCCGTGAAGATAAAAGCTGGTGATGAGAATTTGTGGTCCGCAGCCAGGAATAAGGCCAATGAATACGCCGGCTAGCGGCAGTGCTGCACGCCACTGGCCGAGTGAAGCCGCTATATCCCATCCTGTCAGCTTGATGGTGACTTCAAAACAAAGGAAAGCGCCAATCACCCAGGTCGTGACAAAATTTGTGTCCTGGGCCACTCGCTGAAACAGGCTGGCTTTGTCAGATTTCGGATCTTCAGAAACGGCATCCTGATAACCCTGGATGTCGTGGCTGAGTGACCAGAGCAGCATGGCGATCAGCGCAAAAAACGCCCCCAGTACTGTGATGCTACCTTCGGGTAAATGTAACAATGCATCCGTGTTGAGCTGAAGCGATCCCATCACGGCGATCACTGCACTGGGGATCAGCAGCCATTGCCAGAAGGCTCCCTGCCAGCGAACGGCGGGTGTCTGGAAGCGAGATGACGTTGCACGACAGCAAGCTGTCGTGGCTGCGGGGTTATGGGGTTGCAAAAAGGCACTGCCATGAAGCGTATCGACCAGCCAGCCACTGAGCATGCCAACCACTAAACCGATCACAATAACGAACAGTCCTGTGCTCGGTTGAGCCGCCAGCAAAAGAAAGGCGGCATCTCCCATCGTGGCTGTCAGCACGGCGACAACAGAGCCAAAGCTCAACTGACCACGGACAAATTGCGTGATCACTATGATTGCCCCACCGCAACCGGGCAACGCGCCCATAACAGATGCAAAGACAACCTGATATCGCCGGCTGCTTTTTAGCCGTAAGGTGAAAGCGGATTGATGGCTCAGCCTTTCTGACAGCCAATGATACAGCGCGAGAGTGATGGCGACATAGGCGGCGACTTGCCAGAACGCATCCGCAAGCACACTCACGGTTAGTTCACGAGTTGCAGGCGCTGCAAGCATGGCCATCAGCAAGATGGGAAGAACAAGGCGTTTATTGGCGAGACGCCAGCGATAACCCAGTTTTTGGAATGCCGCAGATTTAACCTGAGATGCCATAGTCACTCTCAAATAACACTAAATAGGAATAGTTCTTATTTAATATCAGATGAGAGTGATTATCAATTCTATTTTCGGATCATAAATCAAATCATTCCGACTGTTTTTAGCAAAGTCAGGCCAAGGCTGCAGGTGAACATTGAGCCCAGTGTGGTCAATGCAATGATATTGGCCGCCAGACTGGCATTGGCCCCCATTGCCCGCGCCATGACATAGCTTGCAGCGGCAGTCGGGGCGGCACTCATCAGAAAGATAATGCCCAGCTCTGTGCCTCGGAAACCGTAGCTGTAGCCAGCGAAGGTGATCAGTAACGGAGCGATGATCAAACGGGCACAGGTCGAGAGGTTGGCATTGCCCGATTCCTGTTTCAGCTGTCGCAGATCCAGGCTGGCACCGGTACACAGTAGCGCCAGAGGCAGCGTCATGTCGGCAAAGTACCGGCCCGACTGCATGACAACATCCGGCAGGCGGAGATCCAGAAAAGTAAAAGGAAGCGCGCTGCAGATACTGATGATCAAGGGATTGGTGATGATCGACTTCAAGACGAAACGATGATCAAGGGAGGCACTGGCGGCACTGGAACGGCTGAGCGTGATCACAGCCATGATGTTATAAAGCACAGTGATCACGGCAACATAGAGGGCACCGACCACGATGCCAGGCTCGCCGTACGCATTGGCCACATAAGCCAGGCCGATGATCCCCGTATTGGCTCGAAAAGCGCCCTGAACAACAACCCCTCGTTCTGATGGTACCTTGATCATCTTTCCGGCGATCACTTCAAAGAGGAGGAATATCGCAATGTTAGCGAACGCGGCAAAGACAAAAAGCTCCCCGCTGCCCAGCTGATGGACATCGGCATTGACCAGATTGAGGAACAATAATGTGGGCAGGGTAACAGTAAACACCAGCTTGGAACCGGCCTGAGTGAAGGCATCATTGATGATTCCCCAGCGTTTTAAGGCGATTCCCAGCACCAGCATGATAAAAATAGGGCCAGTCACGGTAAATGAAAATGAAAGCTGCGTGAGGAATTCGCCCATTGTGTGTCCTTTTCACTCGGGTAAGCAGCCCTACGTTTTATCACAAAGCGTATCAGGCAACAGCAACTAACCGATTTATCTGTAAGATTTTTTTGTCTTCCCTTTTTCGCTGCCCATGAGCGAAGGGGTGGGAAATTGTTTGTGACTAGCCGGTATAGGCAGGGGGATTTCACTGGAAAGATGATCAAGCAAGGATAAATAACGGCCTTTGTCATTTTGACTGGAAAGATGATCAAGCAGGATCCTTGATCATTTGATAAACCAAAGCCCGGTATCAGCCGCAAACCCTGGAAGTATGATCAAGCGGGTTGGTTTGCAAAACAGGTACATTGCTCATCTCGGAACCAGACAAAGCCATCAGAACAGATGAAAAACCAAGCGTTAAAAAATTAAGGTGTTGATTTTGATTGGTATTTTAACTTTTCCTTGCTGTGGAAACAGAGTTCTTGCCTGTGCCCTTGCTTGCGTGAATATCAGGTATTGTGCTGGCTGAAAATTCAGCGGGTTAAAATCCAAATGACATTGACCGTAAAAAGTTGAGTCTTGATCACGCTTCCGAGCTGATTTTGATCGAAATCGGGCTGTTAAGCAGGAAAGATGATCAAGCTGACCTGGTGCGAGATCAACAGAAATCAGCCCGCCTCTTTTCATTGCCGGGGCTTATCTATTATGATTCGCCTTTCTATCGCGCCAGATGGCATACCCCAATCATTCACGCAGGGAGAACAGATGAAGGATAGTACCCATCCGTCAGGGTTCAAACCGGCGGAAATCATGAAGTTGCCTGAGCAGATGGATCATCACAATCACGGGTATAATCAGGTCGTGATTGCGCTGTCCGGGCAAACTGAGTTTGAAATTGAAGGTTATGGCAGTCTGGTCTGTCCGGGGCAAGGGTGCCTGGTGACGGCAGAATCTGAACATGGTTTTTCCGGCGTAGGCAACAATGAGATTCTGGTGCTGAATGTGTCCGTTAACGACGCCGTACCCGACTATGGCGTCGAGCGCATGCAGAGGCTGTTCGAGCAATCTTCCTACTTTCATCTTGATAACCAGGCGCAGACGCTGATCCGCGCGCTTTCAGCAGAAATGCTCGCTAACCCGGACGACTGGCTGTTGAGTAAGGCCTGTACCGATACCCTGATGTGCGTGTTGCAGCGTCATTTCAAGCCGCTGGCGTCCGAACGCTATCTGCCGCGCCTAAACATGGATGTGATTGATCATTACATCCATCAGCATCTTTCACGTAAGATCACTGTTGCCCAGCTGGCAGGGCTGGTTTTCCTTGGGGAAAGCCAGTTTCATGTTGTTTTTAAAGAACAGACAGGCGTTACGCCGCACCAGTATGTGCTGCAAAAGCGTCTGGAGCTGAGCCGTCACCTGATGGAAGAATCGCGCCTGAGTCTGGCCCAGATTGCTCAGGCGTGCGGCTTTTCGAGCCAAAGCAATTTCACCCAGGCTTTCTCCCGCCATTTCGGGGTGTCGCCCGCCAAATACCGTCGTCAGTGGAGCTGACCGGCAGATCTCTGCAGCCGTCAACACGAAAGGTGGGCGCTTTCTGAGCCAACAGTTGCTTATCTCACTCTTTTCAACCACAGTTTTTATGACTTCTCCTGTTCATTGAGCCGTTTACCGGGTGTCAGGATTGGCTGTTTGCTGTTTCTTACATCAATTAAATAGAAAACAGCATTTTTTGCTAAATACTTGGGTCTGATTTTGTTATAAAGCGGACTTTTTCGATAAATTATCGGAGTTTTTGGTAAGACTCAGCGACAGGTACGAAATAAAATCCCCCGCTAAAGTAACACTGGTGTAACATTTATCCTGAATCACATGACAAACTGTGTTGATGGTTATTCAGGTCCACTATATTGAGGGAATGACTATGTTCAATGCGGCAGATGCCCTTCAGCCATCTTTTATTGAGCAACCTTTAGATGCACTATGGCAGCAGATTTCACCGTTATACTCGGTAGAAGAATCTGCCTGGCTGGAACAACTGTTGTCCCTGGCTGAGCCTTCTGAACAAGAACGCCAGTTCACTGTCGAGAAGGCGACACGCCTGATCGAACAGGTGCGCGCAGATCGGACTGCGATCCAGATGATCGATGCTCTGCTGCTGGAATACAGCCTGGACACTAAAGAAGGCATCCTGCTGATGTGCCTGGCCGAAGCCCTGATGCGTATCCCGGATGCGGCCACTGCTGACGCGTTGATTCGCGACAAGCTGAGCGTGGCGGACTGGAAGTCTCACCTTCAAAACTCTGATTCCCTGTTTGTGAATGCCTCTACCTGGGGCCTGATGCTGACCGGTAAAGTCGTCAGCATGGAGTCTAAGGAAGATGGCAGCCCGGCCCGGGTGATCAATCGCCTGACCAATAAGATGTCTGAGCCTGTGATTCGCAAGGCGATGCACCAGGCGATGAAAATCATGGGCCACCAGTTCGTGCTGGGACGCACCATCGGCGAAGCGATGAAGAACGGTCAGGCCAAGCGAGATAAAGGTTTTACCTATTCCTTTGACATGCTGGGCGAAGCGGCGCTGACTCAGGACGATGCCAAGAAATACTTCAACGATTACATTGAAGCGATCGACGCTGTGGGCCTGGATAATAAAAAGCACTCCAAATCACCTTGCCCGACTGTGTCCATTAAGCTGTCGGCATTGCATCCGCGTTACGATGTCTCCAATGAAGGCCGTGTACTGACAGAAATGTACGACACTGTGCTGGAGCTGCTGAAACGCGCCCGTGCGCTGAACGTGGGTATCACCATTGACGCGGAAGAAGCGGACCGTCTGGAACTGTCGCTGAAACTGTTCGAGAAACTGTACCGTTCAGAAGTTGTGAAAGGCTGGGGCCGTTTTGGTCTGGTGGTTCAGGCCTATTCGAAACGTGCTCTGCCTGTGCTGACCTGGCTGGCGGCGCTCAGCAAAGAGCAGGGCGATGTGATCCCGCTGCGTCTGGTGAAAGGCGCCTACTGGGACAGTGAACTGAAAATGTGCCAGCAAAGCGGTTATGCCGGCTATCCGGTTTATACCCGCAAAGAAGCGACAGATACTTCTTATCTGGCCTGTGCCCGCTTCCTGCTGTCTTCCCATGTGCGTGGCCTGATTTTCCCGCAGTTTGCGAGCCACAATGCCCATACAGTCACTGCCATTCTGGCCATGGCCACACACCGCGATTTCGAATTCCAGCGCCTGCACGGTATGGGCGATGCACTGTATAACCATGTGATGGATATCTACGGTGTGAATGTGCGTATTTACGCTCCGGTCGGCAGCCACAAAGACTTGCTGCCGTACCTGGTACGTCGCCTGCTGGAAAATGGCGCCAACAGCTCTTTTGTACACCGCCTGGTGGATGCGCGCTGTCCGATTGACTCTCTGGTGCAGCACCCGGTTGATGTGCTGCGCTCGCGTCCGACGCTGCATAACCATCTTATTCCATTACCAAAAGATATTTTTGGTGCCGACCGCAAGAACTCGGCCGGGATTAACATTGATATCGAATCGGAATGGACGCCTTTCCGTGATTCGGTCGAAGCATTCAAAACGCATCACTGGACGGCTGGCCCGATTGTGAACGGCGAAGTGCAGTCAGGCGACATCTTCCACGTCACGGCTCCTTATGACCGTCGTGAGTCTGTCGGTGAAGTGGCGTTTGCCTCAAGCGATCTGGTTGCCAAAGCCATTGATGTTGCCGCGCAAGCGTTTCCTGCCTGGGCCGACACTCCTGCCGCAGAGCGTGGTGCTTGCCTGCAGCGTCTGGCCGATTTGCTGGAAGCGAACACCGGCGAACTGGTTGCCCTGTGTCATCGTGAAGCAGGTAAAACCATTCAGGACGGTATTGATGAAATCCGTGAAGCGGTCGATTTCCTGCGCTTTTACTCCCATCAGGCAGCCACGGAATTTGCACAAGGCAAATCAGTCGTCGCTTTTGATGGCCAGTCACGCACCTTGTCGTATCAGGGCCGCGGTGTCTTTGCCTGTATCAGTCCGTGGAACTTCCCGTTGGCGATTTTCTTAGGCCAGGTGTCCGCAGCATTGGCGGCAGGTAACACTGTAGTGTGTAAACCGGCTGAACAAACCTCGCTGATTGCCTTCCGTGCGATTCAGATGATGCTGGAAGCCGGTGTACCGGCGGGCGTCATCCAGTTCGTACCCGGTCGTGGCGCGGAAGTGGGTTCAGTGCTGACCTCAGATGAGCGTATTGCGGGTGTGGCCTTTACCGGCTCGACGGAGACCGCACAGCGGATCAACCGCACGCTGGCGGCGCGTGACTGCGATCCTGTGCCTTTCATCGCAGAAACCGGTGGCCAGAACGCCATGATTGTTGACAGTACGGCGCTGCCTGAGCAGGTGGTGCGCGATGTGGTTCGCTCGGCATTTGCGTCCGCCGGTCAGCGTTGTTCTGCGCTGCGGGTATTGTTTGTACAGGAAGATGTCGCCGATCGGATTATTACGCTGATCAAAGGCGCGATGGCCGAATTGTCGGTGGGCCGCCCTGAGCTGCACAGCACGGATGTTGGCCCTGTGATTGATAAAACCGCCAAGGATAAATTGCTGACGCACATTGGCGCGCTGAAAAATCAGGCCAAAATGGTAGCCCAGGCCACACTGAGTCAAGACTGCACTCATGGCGATTTTGTCCTGCCAACGGCGTTTGAAATCCGCGGTATCCATGTGCTGCAGAACGAAAACTTCGGCCCGATTCTGCATATTGTGCGTTTTAAAGCCAATGAGCTGGATCAGGTGATTGACCAAATCAACCAGACAGGCTTTGGTCTGACGATGGGCGTTCACAGCCGTAACGAGCGGACTTACAGCCATATCGAGCGCCGTGCCCGCGTGGGTAACTGCTACATCAACCGCGATCAGGTGGGTGCTGTGGTGGGTGTTCAGCCATTTGGTGGTCAGGGTCTGTCGGGTACAGGTCCGAAAGCCGGTGGACCGCACTACCTGTATCGCTTCACGAAAGATGTGTTTACTGCGTAATGGCTGCCGGAATTGGGAAGGAAAGAAAGATGACAACAAGTATTCAAGCGCTCGTCGATCAGAGCAATGCCGCCTGGGAAAACTGGAATGGCCAGGGCTTTGAAAAACGCATTACCAAGCTGACTCAGTGGAGCAGCACGCTCGATGCGGATGTGGCCGCTATGGTGGCGTTTCAGTGCCGCAATGCCAACGAGCATGTGGCAGAAACGGAATTAATGCCGGGGCCAACCGGTGAAACCAATGAACTCTATTGCGCCGGCCGCGGTATCTTTGTGGTCACAGCCGAAGCGACAGCACCGCTGGTGGCTGTGGCCGGCCAGCTGACGGCCGCGTTGGTTACAGGGAACACTGTGCTCTTGTCTCTGCCGGAAGGATACGAGAAATCAGCTCAACAAATTGTCACTGAATTGGAAAAGGCTGAACTACCGAAAGGCGTTGTGCAGTCAGTGAGCACTAACGAACTTGACGTGTTCGTCCGTCATGCTGGTGTTGCCGGTGTGGTGTTTGCAGGAAAACGCGAGACAGCCTTGTCGCTGTCCCGTGATTTAGCCGCCCGTGACGGGCTGCTGGGCCAGTTGATTGCAGAATCGGATTTTGAATCTTATCCTGTGATTGGCAGCCCGACTTATTCGCTGCGTTTCGTAACGGAAAGAACACGTACCATCAATATCACAGCGGTGGGCGGCAACGCGACGCTGCTGGAATTGGGGAGTGGCGAAGAAACACATTAATGTTGATGGTGACTGTTACCAGTGACTCGTGACCTGAACCGTCAATCGATGGATTGGCGGTTTTTTAACAAGGACTCTCAGGTACGTTGTACGAGGTGGAGCAGAACCCAGTCGGCACAGAGGCTGAATTAGATCAGCATCATTCAATAAGCTCTTGCAATGACGGGAGCAACAAAAATGAGGGAACACAAACATGATAGAAAATAGCTTTGCTATCACAGGCACGTTTTTCGTGTACCTGGTTGCTATGCTTGCAATCGGTTATTACGCCTATAAACGTACTGCAAACTCATCTGATTACTTTCTTGGTGGCCGTTCGTTAGGGCCCTGGCCAGCAGCGCTGTCTGCCGGTGCTTCTGATATGAGTGGCTGGCTGTTACTCGGACTACCGGGTTATGCCTTTGCAGCGGGTATAGAATCACTGTGGCTGGCAGGTGGTCTGCTGTTAGGGACTTACCTGAACTGGCTGATTTGTGCCAAGCGTCTTCGTACCTATACCATTACTGCTGAAAATGCGATCACCATTCCTGAGTATCTGTCGAACCGTTTTAAAGATAACTCCAAGTTAATTCAGACAATCTCAGCCTTTTTCATTCTGATGTTTTTCCTCTTCTATACCAGTTCCGGCCTAGTGGCTGGCGGTAAGCTGTTTGAAACCGTCTTCGGTCTGGATTACAAAATTGCCGTTGTGGTCGGTACGCTCTGCGTGGTGTCTTACACCTTATTTGGTGGCTTCCTGGCGGTATCCTGGACTGACCTGGTGCAGGGCCTGCTGATGGCGGCGGCACTGATGATAGTACCTATCGCCGCGATGCAAGGTGGTTTTGGTGATCTGGCGGCGTCTCTGGAAGCCAAGAACCCGGAATTAATGACCTTGTTTAACGACGTCAAAGGTGAGCCGCTGACGGCCATCAGTATTATTTCTCTGGCTGCCTGGGGCCTGGGTTACTTTGGCCAGCCTCACATTCTGGCGCGTTTTAACGCCACCCGCTCTAACCGTGATATCACAACGGCGCGTCGCATCGCTGTGATTTGGTCGGCACTGTCTATGGCCGGTGCGATCCTGGTGGGTCTGGTCGGTATTCTGTATGCCGATAACCAGCTGGGCGGTAACCTGGAAGATGGCGAAAAAATCTTCATGCTGCTGGTGAATGCGATTTTCCACCCCGTGATGGCTGGTATTCTGCTGGCGGCGATTCTGGCGGCGATCATGAGTACGGCTGATTCCCAGTTGCTGGTCTCGTCTTCTGCACTGGCGGAAGATTTCTACAAGCAAGTGATCCGCAAAAACGCCTCTACAGAAGAAATTGTGACTGTGGGCCGTGTCGCGGTGATCGTCCTGTCGATTATTGCACTGATGCTGGCAATGAATCCTGACAGCACAGTGCTGGGTCTGGTGTCTTACGCCTGGGCGGGCTTTGGTGCCGCATTCGGTCCTGCTCTGCTGCTGAGCCTGTACTGGAAAGAGATGAACCGTAACGGCGCGCTGGCGGGTATTGTTATCGGTGCGCTGACTGTGGTTATCTGGAAACAGCTGACTGGCGGTATCTTCGATATGTATGAAATTGTTCCCGGATTTATTTTTGCAACCATTGCCATTATTGTGGTCAGCAAAATGACGGGTGGTGCATCATCTGAATTGCACGCACAGTTCGAGACTTATGAGAACAACCTGAAAGCGTTTGATTAACGCTGTTATCAAACCCTGACGTTCTGGAATGCGCAGCCTTGGCTGCGCATTTTTTTATGCCCGTTCCCCGACAAAAGCCAGTTACTCGACCGAAGACAGTTGCGCGTAGAGCGTATCGCAGGTGGATTTCAGGGCTTTTAGGGTTTCCAGCGACATATCCAGTTTACAGAACAGTGAGGCAGGCACTTGCTGCGCGCTCTGCTGCAAGGCTTTACCTGCATCTGTCAGGCTGATCTCACGAACGCGTTCATCGGTTTCACTGCGCCTGCGCCTGACCAATCCTTTCCCTTCAAGGCGTTTTAGCAGCGGCGTCAGTGTGCCTGAGTCAAGATGAACTTTCTCGCCTAACGCCTTGACACTCAGGCATTCTTTTTCCCACATCACCAGCATCACTATGTATTGCGGATAAGTGAGATTGAGCGCATCCAGTATGGGCCGATAAGCCCGGATCATGGCGTTGGAAGCGCTGTAGAGCGAAAAACAGATCATGTCATCCAGTGTGACTCGGGCAGGTATTTCAGTGGAATTGGCCATGTTTGCTCTCCGCAATGAATCAGATTCAATTAAATTGTGCGCAATATACTTGCGTTCGATCTGAAAATCGATATAAGATTGCGTGAAATTAAATTGCACGCAACTTAAATATAAGAGGTTATCTGATGAAAACAATTTACACCACTTCAGCAAAAGCAAGCGCCGGTCGCAATGGTCAGGTGAAGAGTGATGATGGTTTGCTGGATGTTTCTCTGAGCTATCCCAAAGCACTGGGCGGCAGCGGGGAAGCCACGAATCCAGAGCAGCTGTTTGCTGCGGGTTACTCGGCTTGTTTCTCAAATGCAGTCCTGCATATTGCGGGCCTTCAGAAACTGGGCTTACGTGAAGCCCCGACAGAAGCCAAGGTTCGGTTGCTGGCGAAAGAAAGCGGCGCCTTTGCATTAGCGGTGGATTTGTCGGTTGAACTGGCGATGGATGATCAGGCAGCCATCGACTTGGTGAAGTCAGCTCATCAGGTGTGCCCTTACTCCAATGCCGTCCGCGGCAATGTGGAAGTCAGCCTGAGTGTGAACGGTATTTCGCTGGATTAAGCGTCACACACAAGTTATTTTTCTGTCCCGGGTTTCGCAGAATCTCTGCTGAAACCGGGATTTTTGTATAGTTTTCGGTGCCCTGATCTGACCAGCTTCAAAATCAGAGAAAATATAACTTTAGATTTATCCCAAAATGCCGTTATTACAAAGAATACAGATTTGTTTTAAGAGGGGTTATGTCACAACTCGGTTTAGGCGTTTGCCTGGGCATTGTATTGCTGATTGTGGCGGTTTCCCGGTATTTTGCACTGATGAAAGACGTTCGTGAGGCAGCCAGAGAGCAAGCACTCAAGGATGAAAAATACCGACAGGTATTAGAACAGGCAAAGGCTGTTGAACACGAAGAAAAAGTCAAAAAGGCGCAGTCAGGTCATATTCCCAGCATTTTATCGTTAGCGAAGGAAAATGAAGTTGGCAATCTCCGTGTGGCATTAGGCTGGTACCAGAAAGCTGCTGAACTAGGGAATGAAATCGGACAGAATGCGTTGGCACGGTTAAGTCGTCAGGATGTCGATGATCCTCACGGCGAAGCCAAGTCGCGTTATTGGGAGTGCCTGGTCAAAGCCAACAACAATGAACCAGAAGCGTTGTTTGAGCTTGGTCGTTACGAGATACGAGGCTATGGTACTGCAATTAATACCACTTCGGGTGTCGGCCATCTGATCAAAGCGGCTGAAATGGAATATGTGCCGGCGCAGCTGTTTCTGGGTGACTGGTACGTGGTGGAGTCGAATCCGACCCCATCGCCGCGCCGTGCCTTTTTCTGGCGTTTAAAGTCGGCCGTGAATAACGATGCCATGGGTTGTATTAAAGTGGCCTATTGTTTCCAGACCGGAGTGGGGGCGACGCGAGATCGCCGGCGAGCCATCTACTGGCTGGAAAAAGCGGCCGAGCTCGGCAATCTGGAAGCACAGTATCTGGCCGGGAAAATGCATCTGAACAATGACCAGCCTGTGACCAATGTCACCGATGCCGCCGTTGCGTATATCTGGTTTTCTGTGGCGTTTGCTTCGGGATATCTGGATGCCAAAAAAGAGCGGGATACGGCGGTTCAGCATGTCGGCATTGAGTCGATTTTGAATGTGCAGAAAGTGGCCAAGCAGATTTATAAATTTCTGCACAATCCACCGGTACCTGTGCATTCCACCATGGATTTGCTGGACAAAATGTACGACAGATCCAAATACCGTCCCACCGATGCTGAACTGGATGCCGCGTTAGGTCGCATCAATGAAGACATTGATGTGGATGCCGTGGTGCAATCGAATCCTGCTGTAGCCGGGCAGAGTAACGGTTCACCCAATACTGCAAAAAAAGACTGGGGCGGTGAAATGATCGCTGCTGAGTCTGTGTCATCCGCATAAGCGACATTTCTGCCATTTTCAGCCGTTGCTGTGTTGTTGTCTTAGTTGGGTGACAGCATAGCGCGGCTGCTTCCAGACAGTTACAGTATACTGACATAAAAAGTCGCATTTTTTTTGCGCATGTTTATGTACGAGGTAATGATGGCGACTATCTTCCCTTCCTGGCTTGGCGGCTACGAGCTGAATAAACAAGTGACGAACCCGAATATTATCGTCGGGGATTTTACTTACTACTCTGGCTATTATCACGATAAGCATTTTGAAGATCATTGCGTACGTTACCTGATGGGCGATCACTCCACAAAAGCGGTGTGGGAATCTGGTATTTTTGGTGAGGTGGATAAACTCATCATCGGTAAATTCTGTTCGATCGCTTCTGGCGCCATTTTCATGCTGGCAGGCAATCAGGGACACAGACACGACTGGATATCGTCTTACCCGTTTGAGGTCAGTGAATTTGGCGACAAAGTCAAAGCAGGCTTTGCCCGGGTGGGCGATACGGTGATCGGGAACGATGTCTGGATCGGCAGTGAATGCGTCATTATGCCGGGTGTACACATCGGCGATGGTTCAGTGATCGGTGCGCGGGCTGTGGTCACCAAAGATGTCCCGCCTTACAGTGTTGTAGTCGGCAATCCTGGCAGAGTCGTTAAGTCACGGTTTAACGACAGCGAAGTGGCCAAGCTGCTGGACATCAAGTGGTGGGACTGGCCCTTATCCATGCTGAAAGCCAATATGGATGTGATGTGCAGTAATGACGTTGAGGCTTTGTACCAAAGGTATCTGTCTTCGTCTGAGTCAATCTAAGCGCTTTGCCAGTGATGGTTCAGCGGATGTACATCTCCTCTCTTTGTTGAACTATCACTCAGTTTTTTGATTCCTTGCAAAAAAATTTTGTGTTTTTACATTAAATTTGAATATTGTATTGAATCATTCAAAAAAAATTGAGTATTATGGTGCAGCACAAGATGCTATGAATCTGTTGCTCCACATCAATTTCTTAGCATCTGTGCCGACAACATCTGTTGTCAGGGGGCACTTAGTGCCAAATCAGCCGACAATCTTCTGGTGGAATCCCCATGCGCCATTCACTTGTACTCGTTATAAATTCCGGAAGCTCTTCGCTTAAATTTGCTTTGATCGATGCCGTCAGCGGCGATGCAAGACTGACAGGGCTGGGGGAGTGCTTTGGTCTCAGCGATGCTACGGTCAGCTGGAAATATGACGGCGAGAAGTCCAGCTTTGCGCTGGAAGCGACAGGCAATCACCATCAGCAGGCGATTGATCGTCTGGTGTTATTGCTCGATGAACTGGGCCTGAAGCAGGACATCATTGCCATCGGCCACCGTGTGGTTCATGGCGGCGAACGGTTCAGTGAAACCGTGAAAATTGATGACCAGGTTCTGACTGAGATTGAAGCGCTGAGCGAGTTGGCACCCCTGCATAACCCGGCTCACGTGATCGGCATCCGCGCCGCCATCAGTGCTTTCCCGTATTTGCCGCAGTACGCTGTGTTCGACACCGCGTTTCACCAAACGATGCCTGCGAAAGCGTATCGCTATGCGTTGCCAGAGAAGCTCTATCAGGACTACGGCATCCGTCGTTATGGTTTTCACGGCACCAGCCATTACTTTGTCAGCCAGGAAGCTGCGAAGCAGTTGGCCAAACCGGCAGAGAAAACCAATGTGATCACCGTGCATCTAGGCAACGGCGCCTCGATTTGTGCGGTACGCAATGGCCAGAGTGTTGATACCAGTATGGGCTTTACCCCAACTGCCGGTCTGATGATGGGCACCCGTTGCGGCGATTTAGACCCGGGGATTGTGGATTTCCTGATCAACAAAGGCTGGAGCCAGGCTGAGGTGCAGCAGGCACTGAACAAAGAAGCGGGCTTCCTGGGCGTTTCCGGTTTAACCAGCGACTGCCGCGGCATTGTTGAAGCGATGGAAGCAGGCCATGCCGGTGCGAAACTGGCGTTTGAAATCTTTACTTACCGGGTGGCGAAATACATTGCTTCTTACATGGTGGCGCTGGACGAACTGGATGCCATCGTATTTACCGGCGGCATTGGCGAAAATTCCCTGCCGGTGCGCAGTGAAGTGCTTAAGTACCTGAAAATTTTCGGCTACCGCGAAGATGCCACGGGTAATGCGAACGCCCGCTTCGGCGAAAAAGGCGTGATCACGAAACCCAATACCCCGATGGCCATGGTCATTCCGACCAATGAAGAGTGGGTGATCGCCAGAGAATCCATGGCGCTGCTGCATGCCTGATTGAACATCCTTTTCTTTTTTGAAAAACGGCCCTGAGTTTCGCTCAGGGCCGTTTTTTTATGCCGTTCATTTGTCATTGCCTGCTTGTTGTTCAGATCTTTTATGCCTTGTTCATTCGGTGTCAATTTAATGTCGTTGCATAAATTGTCGCCATGATTGAAAGCGATTTCCTGGCACGAGTGATGCACATTTTTAAATAACTATGTGTTCTTGATTCTCTGCGTGTGTATTGGCATGGCTTGCCATTATTTGCCGGTTTTTTTACGGAAAGAAAAGGATGCTGAAAGCGCTGAAAATACACGGGCGTAAGGTGACTGATGACTTTTATTTTGCATCAGCATCAGCGACTTATTAAAGGCTGGAACGCATATTTATATCGCTTTTCATGTGGGTGCTATGCTGATTCGTTTTGCTTCGGTTTGTCTCTTTTTCACCGTTTTTTCTTCCTATGCCGCTCTGCTTTCTCCTGCGGTAAAAAGTGATATCGAAACAGAGCAGGCAAAACGTCTGCAATCGCTTGAAGCGTCCCAACAGGCGATCGAGCAGTTACAGGCTTTGCCACCGCCAGCACCAGTCCTGCCAGCGCAGGATGCACAATGTTTTGTGATTCAGCAGCTAACGCTGCGGGGGAATCAGCAAATTGCCACAGAGATTTTACTGGCGGCGGTTGAGTTCAGAGCCGGAGACTGCATCGGCATTGAAGCCATCAACAACATGCTGAAAATCATCACCAACACCTATATCGACAAGGCTTATGTGACATCCAGAGCTGTGCTGTTACCGCAAAATTTGTCGAATGGTGAGTTAGTTGTCGACGTGCTGGAAGGCAAGCTGGAAAGCCTGCAGGAAAACGGCAGGCCGTCATCCGGTTTGCAGCACCTTTTCCCTGGGGAAAGTGGCCGGATTTTAAATTTGCGGGATGTCGAGCAGACGCTGGATCAAATGAACCGTTTGTCCCGCTATAACGCGACGGTGCAAATGTTACCCGGCACCCGACCCGGTTTCAGTCTGGTCGATATTCAGACCCGGCCGGGCGCATGGTGGCGGGGCGAGCTGGGATACAGCAATGCAGGGCAGGACAGCACGGGCAAGGAGCAACTCTCCGTTACGCTGGTGGCTGAAGATCTTTTAGGTCGCTACGAGAGCTGGAGCCTGTCTGGTTCGAAAAGTGCTGAATTTGTCGATAGCCGGGACAGCCAGAGCCTGCAGCTGGGATGGGGAATGCCACTGGGTTACTGGACCCTGAACTACCAGTACGCCTACAGCGATTACCTGACCACTGTGAACAGCCAGAATTTCTCATTCGAATCCAGCGGTGAAACCCAAAGACACGCACTGGATACCCAATGGTTATTTCACCGCGACAGCATCAGTAAGTCTTCACTACGGGTGGTGCTCGGGTATGACCACGAAAAAAACTTTATCGACAAGACCTTACTGAACGGCAGCAGCAATGAACGTGCGTCGGTGACGCTTACTGCCGAACACAGTACGCGGCTGGCAGGCGGATTTCTGACGATGTCACCCTTATATGAGCGCGGACTGGCCATTCCCGGTTATCGCACAGTGCCCGGCAGTCCGGATGAGGAATTCAACAAGGGCACAGTCACGGTGAACTATACCTACCCCCTGTCGCCGGATTGGTCGTTTTCGACCACGCTGTTTACCCAAATTGCCGCCAAGTCTTTGCCCGGTAGTGAGCGGCTGAGTATCGGCGGTGAATTTTCGGTGCGTGGTTTTCAGGGGCAATCACTGTCGGGCGATGCCGGCTACTACTGGCGCAACGACCTGAACTACCACCTGGGGCAATGGCCAGAAGTGGGGCAACTGGATCTGACTGTTGCACTCGATACCGGGGCGATACATCCCGACAACACCGACCCCTTTGAACGGGGTCACTTAACCGGCGGAGCGGTGGGGCTGCGTGCACAGTCGGGCGTTTACCAGAGTACTGTTTTAGCGGGCTGGCCCATCGAACATCCTACCTGGATGTCGGCGGATGATTACAGCCTGAATTACCGTTTTTCACTGAGATTCTGAATTTTCCGAGGCCGGTATGCGTCATCATAATCACAAATTTACACAAGTACTGACATACGTGATGTGCTGGATGCTGGCGACTCAGCCGGTCTGGGCGACGATTCAGGTCGATAGCAGCGGCAAGCATCACACCACGATCTCTGCCGCGGCGAACGGCGTACCAGTGGTGAATATCGCCGCCCCCAATGCCAGTGGTTTATCGCATAACCAGTTCCAGCAATATCACGTCGGCAAAGAAGGGCTGATCCTCAATAATTCGACCGAAAAACTGGCGCAATCTCAGCTGGGCGGTTATTTGCAGGGGAACGCTCAGCTGAACGGGCAGGCTGCGTCTGTCATTCTCAATGAAGTCACCGGGGCCAACCGCAGCCAATTGAATGGCTATACCGAAGTGTTTGGTCAGCAAGCCAACGTTATCGTCGCCAATCCTTATGGCATTACTTGTAACGGCTGTGGTTTTCTCAATACCCCGCGAGCCACATTAACCACAGGTGTACCGCAGTTTCAGAACGGCTTGCTGAGCGGCTTTGATATTCGCCAGGGCGATGTCACTGTCACCGGGCAGGGGCTGGATGGCACCGCTCAGGACTATTTCGATATTCTGGCCCGCACGGCAAAAATCAATGCGGACATTCATACCAATAACCTATCTGTCGTTACCGGCCCAAACCAAATTGATTATCTGACCAATGAAGTCACAGCCACGCATGATGTGAAAGATAAGCCTGTACTGGCAATCGATTCCTCGGCGCTGGGTGGCATGTATGCCGGTCGTATTTCGCTGGTGGCGACCGAGCAGGGCGTCGGCGTGAATACCGGCAAGCTATTTAGTTCCGTGGGTGATATTCAGCTCTCGGCAGACGGCCAGATTACCCTGGGAGATGTCAGCAGTAAGCAGTCACTCACTGTACAGTCGAACCAGTCGGTGACAACCACAGGCACGCAGCAGGCCGGACAGAACATTGAGTATGTCGCGACCGGTGATCTGCTTCTGAACAGTGAAAACTCAGCCGCTCAGTTTCAGGCAACGGCCGGTGATCAGATTCATCAGAACCGTCTGGTGAGTGCCACACAAAGCGCATCGTTCTCGGCGGCTGCCGTGAACTTTCAGGATTCAGAGACCGTCGGCCAGAAAATCAGGGTTCAGGCGGATGCCATTCGGTTGCAAAACAGTGCGCTGACCGCCGGTGTGGCCGCAGACGGCGCAGAGAGCCACAGCGGACGGGTGGATTTGACCGGCACTGACGTGAGCTTGAGTGACAGCCGGATACAGGTATCTGGCGAACTGAGCAGTGAGGTTCACACTCTCAGCCTGGATGCGCCAAGCCAGATTGCAGCAGAGCACGTCAATCTGGCGGGGATCAGCCAGTTCACCAATGAAGGTCAGATCGCCGTTCAGCAGACATTGGCGATTGCCAATCCGCAGTCGCTGACCCTGCAGGGCGCAGGGACAACCCAGACCGACACGCTGGAACTCCGGGCGGGGGCGATTCAAAACCACACCCAGTTCATCGCCAATCAGCTGAACGCTGAAGCAGACACGCTGACACAGAGCACCTCCGGTGAACTGGTGGCACAGACGGGCATGTCTGTTCAGGCTGAGACAATCGATAACAGGGGCAAGCTGGTATCGGCTGGTACGCAAACTCTGCAAGTGACAGGTCTGCTGTCTAATCAGGGCGCGATTCAGTCTGCCGGCGAACAAACCATCACAGCCGGCAGCTTTAGCCAGCAAAGCACAGGGGTGACGACATCGCAGACCGATCAGCAGGTTGTCGCTGATCAGATCGACAATGCCGGCACGCTGGCGGCTGGTGGAGCACAGCGTCTGAGCGTCTCGGGTCAGCTGACAAATACGGGACAGATCCAGGCCGTGGGGGATCAGTTGATTGAGGCTGACGGGTTTGCGCAGAAGGGAAGTGTATCCAGTGATGCCAATAGCCAACTGACCGCGGGCACCCTGATTAACGATGGTGATCTGACATCGCTTGGCGATATGAGTATCAGTGTGGATACCCTGACGCTGAATCAGGCGGCATCGGCAAACGGCGAGCTTGATGTCGATGCTACGGGCGATATGGCTCTCAACCACAACCTGAGTGCCGGCGGGGATGCCAGTATCTCTGCCGGCGGCAAGCTTTCTAATCAAGGCAAGCTGGTGGCTCAGGGACAGACGACCATCAGCGTTGCTGGCACCTTCACCAATCTGGCCACCGGTTTGATTTCAGGCAATACCACTGTACTGAATGCCGGTGTACTGACGAATCAGGGAACGATACAAGCACTGACCAACCTGATGGCCACCCTGACGCAGTTCACCAATCAGGGCGCGACACTGGGGATGCAGGACACCACCTTGAATGTGGCCGGTAACCTGACCAACACCGGCCTGCTGTATGCCGGTGATCAGGGTTATTTCTATGTTAAAGGCCATCTGATCAATACCGAGGCCGACATCTTAACCGGCGGCAAGATGATGATCGCCGGAGATACCAGCGGGGCCATGGCAGTCTCAGTGCAGAATATTTCTGGGGTAATTCAGTCCGGTGATGATCTGGATTTGAAAGCTCAAAGCATCGTGAATAAGCGGAAAGTGCTGGAGATTGAAAAATCTTCTGGAGAAGGAGTACAGCTGGCTCCGCACTATAACCAGGCTGAATTTACTGTCAAACACGGCTCTGAGTATGTTCCCACTTTTACTGCAAACGAAGTAAGAGGAGGTGGTGGAGCAAATGGCAATAGTAATATCAAATATAAGCTAACTTTCACTGGTGGAACACAGCTTGATTTTGTGACTAAAAACGAAGTTGTTAAACTAAAAAAATCATCGGCTTCAGGTCAAATTTTATCGGGTGAAAATTTATTTATTACAGGGGTTAAACTTGAAAATAATGCCAGCCTAATCACTGCAATTAAAGACTCTAATGTAACGCTTAACGAGCTAAAGAACATTGGCTATGAAACGGGGGGAATCAAAGAAACTTCAACCTATGAATATGAATTACCAGCATGGAATCGTTTTTCATATTCTTCAGGTCCAAGTGAATTTGTTTTCAAACGCACAAGTCATGATGTGCAAAAGTTTGACCAAGATTTTATCAATTCCACTATTTCATCCGGTGGTCAAACCGTTCTCAATGTTAAAAATAAGCTGAACAATTCGGAAATTAAATCAAACACAGGTGTCAAGAGTGGCGGTAGGCCATCACAACAGGCGCAGCAGACGATCGGTCAAATTGCATCCGGCAGTCAGCTCGATCTGGGCAGCTTAACTGGCAACAACAGCATTGAATTCCCCGATTTCCGCCTGCCGACCAGCCCGAACGGCCTGTTCGTATTTAACGACGGCCCGGACAGCCAGTATCTGATTGAAACCAATCCGGCGCTGACCCATCTGGATCAGTTTCTGGGATCGGATTACTTCTTCGACAGCATCGGTTTCGATCCGCAAAAAGATCTCAAGGTACTGGGGGATGCGTTTTATGACACCCGCACCATCACCTCTGCCATTTTCGAACAAACGGGCCAGCGTTACCTCAATGATGATGTCGGCACGGATCTCGAGCAGATGCAGCAACTGCTGGACAGTGCAGGCCAGCAAAAAGACAGCCTGAATCTGCAGGCCGGGGTGGCACTGACGCCGGAGCAGGTCGCCGGACTGACGCAGGATATTGTCTGGTGGGAACCGGTTAAAGTGAACGGCCAGCAGGTGCTGGCACCCAAGCTCTATCTGTCGAAAGTGACGCAGGACAACCTCAGCGGCGGCGCGTTGATCAGCGGCAGCGAGGTCTATGTTGAAGCCGGCAATATCGTCAACAGCGGCCAGATGGACAGTCAGGGCAAACTGCATCTGGTCAGTGACGACAGTATCAGCAACCTGGGCGGCAGCATCACCGCGGGTGGCGATATTGAGATGAATGCCGTCAATGATATCGAAAATATCAGCGGCCAGATCGCCGGTGAAAACATCGCACTCAGCACGGAAAAAGGCGACATCATCAACCGCACTGAGGTTGAGCGCGTCAGTATCACGCAGAGCGGCGCAGTAACCACGGCCGATGATGCCAGCGGTGTGGTGTACACCGGAACCCGAGTTGGTGATACCGCTACGATCAGTGGTCGTGGCAAGGTCGCGATGAATGCTGGCGGTTCGATTATCAATACGGCCGCGAACGTCTCTGCCGGAAGTGACCTTAGCTTCACCGCAGAAAAAGACATCACTCTGGCCGCTGAAACCGATCGCGAATACATGAAAATGCGCGATCAGGAACAACTGAACGTGGCCGTGCTGGGATCCAGCGTGTTTTCAGATGGTGACCTGAGTGTTGATGCCGGTGAGAATATTTCGGTTACCGCATCTGATATGGAAATCAGGGGCAAACTGGCGATGGTTGCGGGCTGGGATGTTGCCCTGGATACCCTGGTGAATGAAAGCTTCAGTAGTGAGACCTCCGGCAACAGCAAATCTGTGAGCCATCTTCGGCAGCATCAGCGGACGCAGATGGCGGCCAACGACGGTGTTTTCATTCAGTCGGGCAACGACATCACAGTAACCGGCAGCCAGATCACCACACATGGCGATGTGGGCGTGCTGGCAAAAGGCGATATCACGCTGCAAGCGGTGAATGACAGCGAATATCACTACGACCAATCCACTGAGAAGAAATCCTTTGGCCGCAAAGAAACGGCCATTCAGGAATCGCTGACCGAAACTGTGGTCGGTGCCGATGTGTCGGCGGGCGGCAAAATCATTGCCAAAGCCCAGAAGATTGACAGCGTTCAGACCGCCGGTGGTGACAGCGATATCACCATTGTCGGTTCTAACTTTACCGCGGGTGGGGGCATTGAAGCCTCGGCCGATGGTGATGTCACCGTCACCGCGCAGCAGTACCAGAGCTACAGCCGCGACGAGACCATCAAACAAGGCTTTGGCGGCCTGTCCGGTTCGCACAAATCCGAGGTGGATTCCGCCACCCTGCTTGATGCCAGCGGCATGATGAGCAGCGACAACATTGATATCACCTCAGGCAAGTCGATTACGCTGGTGGCCAGTGCTGTCGACGCAGACGGCGATATTACGGCCACCGCCGTCGATGAGGTGATTATCGCGGCCGGACAGGAAAGCCGTCAGCACGAAACATTTGAGCAGGAATACGGCGCATTCAGAGGCGGTGACCTGTTCTCAATGGATTCTGAACGCCAGGGTGAAATCCACAACACCGCCAGAGGCAGCGTCCTGACCTCCGGCGGCACAGTGAACGTCAATGGCGGCAGCGTGAGCGTGATCGGCTCTGATGTCAGCGCCGAAGCCGATGCCAATTTCACCGCTGACACTGGCAGCGTTGCCGTGCTGGCGGCGGAAGAAACGCACACCACCTGGTCGTCTACGGAATCCCTGTCGGTTAACGTGGAAGATGCTCTGAAATCAGTGGTCAACCCCTATGAGTCGGTGAGTTTTGATGGTGGTCAGGCCAAGCTGACACTGGCAAAAGCCGAGTACAGTAAAGCTGACAACAAGACAGATGCCACCACCCATCGAGGTTCCTCTATCGTCGGTAAAGGCACGGTTCTGATGGATGCCGCTGAAGACATTGTGATCCAAGGATCTGATGTGCTGGCCGACGCGGACGAAGACGGTCAGGGCAATATCGAACTGACTGCGGCAGAGAACGTGCTGATCCGCGAAGTGCTCGACACGGAATCGACCACCTCTTCCAGCATGCAGGGTGAAGCCGAGCTGAGCCTGGTGGTGCAGCATCAGGCCGTGGAAACGGGCAAAGCGGCGATCGCACTGAAAGAGTCTGCAGACAAGCTCAAACAGGCAGAAAAAGATTACCGTCAGTACCAGAAACAAGTCGACAGCCTGGAGAATACGCTGTCTGAGCTGGAACAGGCACTGGCGAACCATGAACCGGGGGTAAGCGCGGCTGATATTGCCGAGCTGAAAGGCGTCATCAGTGATGTCAAAAGCGATGAGGCGTTCTATCTCGCCAGCATTACATTGGCGACAGTGGATGTGGCGTCGAAAACCACTTTGCTGATGAAGCAGGGAGCCGCCGCGGCGCAAAGCACCAGTACACTTGGGGTCGATGCAGGTCTTCATCTTGACATGTCAGTCACCCAGACCGACAGCAAGAGCACCAGCTCAACCGCACGCGGCTCGTCGCTCGCGGGCCAGAATATTGTTGTGAAGTCCGGGACTCAGACCGATCAGCAGATTCTGGTGCAGGGCAGCTCGCTCACCGCCAAAGAGGGGGTGACGCTGGATGGCGGGACGGTCAGTGTACTGGCCGCTGAGCAAACACAACAAAGCCAGTCGCAGACGGAAAGCGGGACCATCAGCGCGTCGATGACGGTGCACGGCAGCAGCACCGGCGGCAGTCTCAACGCCAGCCTGAATCAGTCGGAGCAGCGCAGCCAGTCGACCACGTATGTGAACAGCGGGGTGTCGGGGAATGACATCACCATTAATTCCCGTGGTGATACCCATATTCAAGGTGCCAATGTCGATGCCGCTGAGTCGCTGAGCCTGGATATTGGCGGCGATCTCAATGTCGCCTCAGTACAGGATCGCCACAGCTCAAGCCATCAGGGGGCCGGTATCAGCGGCGGTGTCAGCCTGAGCGGCCAGGGAGACACCACCGGCAGTAATGGCGGCCTGAACGCCAGCAGCGGCCGTGTTATCAGCTCGGAAACCCAGCTCACCACGCTCACCTCGGGTAGTACGGCCGAGATCAAGGTTGCGGGCAACACCGACATTACCGGCGCGCTCATTGCCACCGTCGATGAAGAGGGTAACGATCTCGGCAACCTGACGCTCAACACCGGCAGCCTGAGCTACAGCGATCTCAACAACACCGACTACCGTCAGGATCAGTCGGCAGGGCTCACCACCAGTGTTGGGGTGCAGCAAGGGGGGATCGATTCCACCTATAACAGCAGCAACCTGCAGTACACCAACACCTCGTCCTACAGCAAAGACAAGACCCTCGCAACCTTGGGTCAGGGCGAGATCACCCTGAGCGATGACAGCGACCTCACGGCGCTGAACCGCGATATCAGCACGACCAGCCGCGACCTGTTCGAAGTCGACCGCCAGCAGGGCAGTGTGGATGTCACCCTCGACCACCGCCTGCTGACGGAAGAAGGCCGCAATAACATTGCCGAGGATGTGAAGCGGAATGAACTTGGCTTGTCCTCGCTTGCTGATGTGGTCACCAAAGATTCCGTCTCTCTCGGTGATACTTTTGAGCATGTTGATAACGTTCAGAAAAACCTGGATGTTCAGAAGCTGGTTGCATCGCAGGCAGAGGGCAAGTTTGCGGTCATATTAAATAATCTGGATACAGCAACAGCTTCAGAAAAGCAGGCTGCAATTAACGCGTATGCCGCCGCCTATGCCGAAGTGTATGGCGTCAATATTGATTCGGCATTGGTTGTCGCGGTCACCAAGATGACGCACGGGGCACATTACATGAATGGTAATGGTGCCAGCCAAATCGTTATCAATGACGAAACCATGAAGAATGCGAAGGACTACATGACAACGTTAGGTCATGAAGTCACGCATGGTCAGGTTGCGCAGGGCGGATTAGACAGCCGGGAAAATAAAACGCTGAATGAAGAATATGCCAGCCTGATGGGCGGATATTCAGCGGACAACTACACCTTTGTATTGGAAAACAGCGGGCTGGGAACGGTTAGAGAAGGGGATATCAACCGCCATCATGGGAATCAGTCAGCGCTCATCAGTCGTAACAGTTCCAACTATCTGGCGGACGAAGCGGTATTGCCCGCAGGCAGTATCGAGTACTACCTGAATCAGGAAGAAGTGCAGAATAAACTGTCTCTGCTTGCCAGTTGTAACCAGCAAGGGGCGGGCTCTGCGGCTTGTCAGCAGCTGAATCAGACCAATCAGCTTGACCACATGCGGGATGCAGAGCTTCAGGCGGCCTGCCAGGACATGAGCAGCCCTGGTTGCCGGGCACAGATAGCGAAGGCACAGGCCGCGCTGGATTCGTTTGATGAAGGGGCATCACCCTGGGACGACACCCGCCTTGGGCAGGAGCAGGAAAGCATTCGTACTGTGCTGAATGATCCGTCGGGCAGAGCGCGTCAGGCACAGCAAGAGAAATTAGATTTAGCGTTCAACGTATTGGCAGACTTTTCGCCTGGTGTAGGCGATGCCAAAGGGTTCGCAGAGGCGGAGACGAAGCTGGACTACTTGCTGGCAACGGTCGGACTTGTTCCTGTAGCTGGTGACTTAGTGAAAATGGCAGCCGATGCATTTAAGGCTGGCAAAGTCGGTGAAGCACAGAAGCTCCTGAGCAAAGCGCAGGAGCACCTCCAGCATGTGGATGCGGACTTTGACCTGCCAGATCTGGCTCTGCCGGCCCCCGCCTCCCATCTGGATAAAGCCCCGTCTATGGATTTGGATGTTTCGGGGACACGTTTGGGATCACCGGAAATGGACAGCTCGCTGACGAAGCAGGATGTTGAGGGACATGCTGGTGATGTTGGGGGCAACGATGTTAGTCTTCAGCGAGGAACAACAGGCGACTGGAATAAGTTAGCAAATAATCCTGAGCCAAATACACGCTATGAATTTGAAAATGGTTATAGTTATAAGACAGACGCAAATGGTCGAGTAAACGAGGTTGAGGCTGAACTGCAGCTTGAGCCGTGGGACAGGAATAACTATCAGCAAAAAGTGTCTGGTCGCGATTGTAGAGAAACGAGTGACTGTGGAGGTCACTTGATTGCATCAATGTTTGGTGGACCCGGTGAAGGCATTAACTTAGTGCCAATGGATGCTAAACTTAATGGCTCTGGCGGAGAGTGGTATAGGCTTGAAACCAGATGGCGCGAAGTTTTAAATAATGGCGGTGAAGTGAAAGTGAAAATAACACCTAAGTACTCGGGGGATAGCAAAAGACCAGAAAGCTTCTCTGTCTATTACTCAATTGACGGTGTTCAGCAACCGATTAAAAATTTAACAAACACTTCGAAAGGTAAATAAATGACTGAGGATCAAAAAATATATCGGAAAATTGGGGAGATACTATGGTCTATTATGCCTGAAAGTGCACAAGAAATGTATTTGATTGGTAAGATTTACCCCGATACTTACGAGCTCTGTCTTGAGTGGCTACAAAAGGATTTATCTATTGGGCGTTTCGGTTTTGATAATTACCCACATAAAGTGTGTGAAGATATTTATGAGCTAGCTTGCAAGTTACAAAAACAAGCTCCATTTGAAAGAGAAGTGTGGACTCACTTTAAAGTAATTTTAACTGAATCAGGAAAGATAAAAGTGGAGTTTTCTTACATTCCTCAAGATGATTCTTGGCCAGGTTTATTAATGAATCGTGTAAGTGAATTAACTTTAGAAGAAGCGAAGAAGTACTATATTCCCGAAGATGAATGGATAAAATGTATAGAAAAGTATAAAGGAAAATGAGATTTCACCTTGAATGGTTTCTTGGGTTTAAGTTTTTTCTTAGGGTTTTAAGGTTAAAGTTACTGGGTAGGTAGGTGCTTGATATTTTTGATGCAACTGAGAGAGTGCACTGATAGTGCAATAAATTTTTTGGAGCGAGACTGTCCTGAGTTCTGTGTAATTGTCTAAGCTTTAGCCTTAAAGACTTAAGGATAGACAACATGGACAAGAAAGCACTTGATGCTCGTGAAGCCGAGAAATCCATCAAGTCTCAATCTGATCTTGAGGACATTTCGTAAAATGTTAACCAAGGTGACCGTTGAAACTGCGCTTAATGTCGAGTTAGACGAGCGCCTTGGTTACGAAAAACATGCACCAAAGCTAAGTACTAATAGTTGCAACGGTTATTCGGTAGTGTTCAAAGTTTTGTGTCTTTTCCTACGCTTACTAAAAATTCTGAATAAGTTGTCAGATTTTCTAAACGTGAGTTTGAGCTTCGTTCAGAACTTCAAGCAATTGGATGGTGGGTTAGAGAACACGGATATGACGGTATTTTAGCACCGTCAGTTCGAAACCCTCAAGGTTCAAATTTAGTGATATTAAAAAATGAATAGAATTCCTGAAGATTTAATGGATTTATACAATGCTTATTTAGGTGAACATGCATGAGAGTTATTTGTACGTGGTTTATGTCTGACTGATGTGAAATTAAATGGATTATCTGATTTAGGAGTTCCAAATGATATTGAAAAGGTTCTTATATATAAGGTAGGGCCAATTGAACATACTAGACGTTGGCTTTTTTACCTGTACCAGCTCTGTCAAATTATAAACCCATTGACATTATAAGAAATTATAAGGAAGGAGAGGTAATACTTCGTACCATTTTAATGAGAATGCCCTGATAGAATGATTGATTTGATTGTGAACATTCAACTGATACGGTATTTTAGATAATAGTGAGACCTTCAGTGAAGTTCAGGGGGCATTAACGAAAGGGTTTACTAGAGAAAATAGTGATAAAATTGGTTTGTCCTATCATTTTTGTTTAATTAGGCTATTGACTTGGATGAGTTGAAGGTATGGTATTATGAGGTTGTTAAAGATAACGAAAGTTATCCAGGTTCAATTATTGACTTTGATAGTTCGACAGCACACTATATTTAGTATCGTAAGACTTTTCCCTCATTGGCCATATTTAGGAGAGATAGAGAGGCTTTATATAGCATTGCATATGCAAGGGATATCGAAATTTACGATTACCAGATTAGTAGATAATTAGCTGTTAATAAGGTTTATTAATATCCCGACCTTATAGATGAATATAAGACTTTATTTCCGTTTATTACCTTAAATGGTTACTAGGTTTTAAATAATGGATAATCTAATTGAAGAACAACGAAAATTGATCGAACAGCTTTACCGAATTGTGAAGGGGAGTTGTCCAGTTGATGCCACGTCAGCTAAGTGTCGGTTCGAATACGATCATGGTTATGAGGATGGTAGTGAGAGCGTTGGAGAAACTTTTTACTATACAAAAAATGGCGAGAGTGTTTCGGCAGCTTTGAGGCATGAGTTGGCATTTCCGGTTGTGGATTTGGTCCCTCAGCTTCATGCGAAGATGAAGGCGCATGCTGGGGAGATTGGAATGCATTTACGTTGTTCATCAACGAAGACGGGACTGTGACAACTAAATTCGAATATCCAGATTAAGAACCCTCTCTTGATGCTGTTCATAGTTTTGTGTCAGGGTAAGTCACAGATTCACATATTGATCGACCCTATTTGGGAAATGGACAGTATCACATACACAGTTAAATCAAATGATTGCGCGCATGGTAGAAAGGTCAAATGGTGCTCTACGAGTAGAAGACATTAATATAATAAGGTGATGGCATGACTGTAGGTTTAAAGTTAGGAAGTATTACGGATGAAATTGGAGGGCAGGATTTGTTCCATGCCTTTTTTCAACAGTTAGCTATAGGCTAGAAAAAAATGGTTGGAGCTCCCGCTTTCCATGCTTGCTTAAAAAGCTTTATCAAGGAAGGCTGGAGCAAGGTGATGCAAAGCAAGCATTAGAAGAAATAGATGTGATTACCTCTGAGTTTCGTAATCTCTCTCCAAATAAGGTGATCTGGGATATTGAAAATTTAGATGCTAGTCCGCCTTGGGGCAGCAATATTAGTAGCGATATAACGGATTTATCAAACTATTTTGTTACTAGCACCGGTCGTGATCTGATTAGTGTACTAAAAGAGTGTCTTGAAGAATTACGAGATGAAGGAGGTTTGATAGAGATTGTATCAATGTGATGGGTGTTGTTGGTGACCCTGCACGAGAAGTGGATACTCCGCTGGGATAAAGTCAGATTCCAGTTTTGTACCAGATGTGCCCACTTCTCGGAGGCCTCCAGCATTCCGGCTTAGTGCGTTTTCAGCAAAAGGTTTCATTGATGCTATCGACCTTGGCTTCTGTGAGCTTAAAAGTTTTTATGTGGAGCAAAAGCATTTCGGCTAGATTACGGTCCGAATGGAATAGGATAGGATAGTTTTTTGGAACAGCAAGTTCCAAGCAGACTAATAGTTTTAAAAATCAACCGGCTTGTGATTTAGTTCCTAATGGGAGGTATTAATGTGCTCGATAAAAGTGCCAAGCGAAGAGAAAAAATTATGGTTGAGCTTTCCGAATCTGAGTTGCGTTATCTTTTAGCTTCAGGCTATGGATTATTGTTGAACATTCCAAAAGAATCATTATCAACTTATACAAACTTCAATGCATCTGAAATTGGTGAATTCTCTAAAAAAATCAGAAGAGTTATGGATGAAAATGATATTTCAGTTTAGTTATTGTTTGGAGTGAATTATATATGTTAATTATAATGGTTGTATGAATGTTAGAACCATATATTGTTCGATTATGCCTGGGGGTAGGGGTGATATTCTGAAGTTTATCAAGATGCTATTGTAAATGTTCAAACTGATGGTTAAGTCATGGAGTATAACAATTTTGGTTTTTATAGAGACATAAGAATATGGATGATGTAGGTGATGATTCTTGTGGAAAATATCTAGATGATTTGGAAAGGTTAATTGAAAGAATTGTATTGCATGAAAATGAAAAAAATGAACTGATGTCTATTATAAGTGATGCTAGGGTTCGTCAAACAGTTCCTATTCGAGGTATTCATCAAAAAATAATGGATTATAGGAGGAAGTATAGTTTATATAATCCATTTACAGAGTCTGAGAAAGAAATGATTGAAAAATTATTATGTGTTTGGAGTTAATATGATCTGTTTATAGTTCTATATCAGCATTAGTCACAGATCCACATATTTATCTAGCCTGTTCGGGAAGTGGATACTCAACTGGGATAACGTCCGATTCCAGTTGAGTACCGGATGCGTCCACTTCTCAATGCCTTCAACATCCTGCATAGCGCGGCTTCAGAGAGCAGGGTTCGTTAGTGCTAAGCGTTAAATAACCAGACAAGGTAGCTATTCGGTTTACGGACATATTGTTTTCAACAGAAAATACAGGTCAGCGATAAACCTAAACACTGTGCCTAAAATACACCAAGATAATACTGATACTCCGGTTGTTCTGTGGGATTTGACCACATATCCTGGCTTTTAAACACAAACTTTTTGTTATTCAACCATGTAATGTTTTGTACAGAAAACAGGATTTGATATTCATCAGGATCATTTCCGTAAACAAAAACCCAAGTGTCATTCACTTTCTGCTGAATAAAACGACCGATTTCCTGCCCATTGTAATGGGTAATCAGTCTGAATTGCCTATCGGGAGAGTAGATCGCACTTTCAGGGTTTCCTTCCACAGATTCACCCGTTTTCAGCGACAGGAAATAGTCAGCGTCAACGATACATTCAAGTCCGATAACATGATCAGCGGGGAAATAAGCTTTAAAACCGCAGTCATCATTTTGATGATTGATGAGCTGAAACAAGACTTTTCCCTGATCATTTCTGATTTCCACCTTGTCATTGGCGGTAAACCGCTCCCCCAGTCGCTCTTTCGTTTCCTGATAACTGGTAATCATCTCAAGTGCTGGCTGCGAATAGACCGGGGCTTCTTGAATAAACTGAATAAATTGCTGTTCTGTAATTTTCTGTAATTTCGGATGAACCGGTTCCTCAAAAGCCAGAGTGGCAGAGGAAAAAGTCAGCCCAAACCAAGCGAACAAGGCCAGGGGATGCTTGCTATACTTTTTCAATTTGATTCTCTCAATGAAAGTTACGAAAGGAAGACGTTTTTTCTGGGCATTTTATCTCTCAAAGTTCAACCAGAAAAACTCAATTTTCTCCGATGCTGCTCTGGCAGGTTTTATGAGAAAAACTGTTGTTTATTTGCCCATTATTTTTTTCACCCGCAACAGGTTTAGAGTATCTGTCCACTTCCCCTTTAGCGAGACAATTCACAACTAGAGGTTTCCAGTTGCCTCCGGTATTCAGCCGGAGGAATATTGCCTAAGCTCTCGTGTGTTCGCTCTTCGTTGTAATCGCACATCCATACCCAAGCCATATCCCGAACCTGCTCAAGTGACTCGAACAAATAGGCATTCAAGAACTCGCGGCGAAATGACCCGTTGAAGCGTTCTACAAACCCATTTTGCTGAGGTTTTCCTGGCTGGATATAAACCAGCTCGATGTTATGAACCTCACACCAGTCGGTTAACTGGGACGATATCAGCTCTGGCCCATTATCCATTCGAAGCTGTTTTGGCAGACCTCGCTCCTGTTTCAAATGCTCTAAGGCGCGCACCACGCGTCCTGCGGGCAAACTCGTATCCACTTCTATCACCAGACATTCTCGGGTCGATTCATCAAGAATGTTCAGTGTCCGAAAACGCTTGCCACAATATAAGCTGTCATGCATAAAATCGAGTGCCCATTGATAGTTCGATTGATTCACCACATCTAATGGCGTAGCGATGCGAGCCGGTAATACGCGTTTTTGACACCTTTTTAGGTTTAATCCCATCCGGCAGTAAACTCGGTATACGCGCTTATGATTGAACCCTTTTCCCTTTCGTCGCATTCGCCTGAAGCATTTCCAGAATCCTGCATTGGGTGACTTCTCAAGCACCGCGTTCAGGGCATCGATGACATCGCTGTCGGCAATGCGCCAATCCTTGGGACTTCTGTAGTAGCTGGCCCGTCCCAAAAGCGTGAGTCGGCACGCACGGGTGACACTAAGACCTGCAGCCACCAACATACATGCACAATCGCGCCTGCTGCTGGCTACCAACCCTTTTTTCGAACAGCTCCTTCATGGCCTGATTTTCTAAACTGACGTCTGCGAACATCTTTTTGAGCTTGGCATTTTCTGCTTCAAGCTCTTTGATGCGCTTGAGCTCAGAGGCGTCCAACCCGCCATATTTGGCTTTCCAGTTATAGTAGGTGGCGCTGCTAATCCCGTGCTGACGGCAAATATCATCGACCTTCAGGCCAGCATCCGCTTCTTTGAGAATCGCGACTATCTGTGTTTCAGTGAACCGTGACTTCTTCATGGTGATCTCCTGCTGTTATGTGGCAGAAATCTCCAGTTTAGACTGTCTCAGCATAGGGGAAGTGGACATATCACCTTCCTGATGCCTGTAAACCGTCTTTCAGTGTCCATCTATTTTTTTGGGAAGCATATTTACTGTCGCGGCCATTGTAATCATCAGTATATCTGTCACGGGAAATTGGCGATAAAACAGCGTTTTTTGAGTCCCCGTACAAACATTCCCCCGGTTTGAAACGTGATGAACGTTTCTGCTTCATGACCACAGGTAAACGCGGAAACCCGAAAGTAGACGCTTCAATAATGATGATCTGATCCAATACTTTTGGACACTGCGTTACGTGAGTAAAGTGACTTATTGAGATGAAACGCAATACCGATGAATTCAGAGTTTGCAAAATCTGCAGACGTTACCGCACCAAGCGCACTTAAATGCATATTGTGACGATCCTTCCACACCTTTTCTCTCGTCTTTGCCAGCTTGGGGCAACACTGAAATACTCTTTCGGAAATTTCAGATACGAAAAAGGACAACAGTATGCAGATTCAACACACTTCACCCGGTCAGGTTTTGTTTATCAGAAAGCGTTTGTATATTTCCGATGTTGGCCCTGCCAGCGTTGATTGCAGCCGGCAGATTCAGGATCTGATTGATCGATCAAACTTACATGTTACAGGCCCGTGGCATTTCATTGCCTATCATTTTCCTCAGGATGACCAGACCGAATTTGATATGGATTTCTGCCTGCCTGTCGCTGGCGAGTGTGACGAATTTCTGAAAGGTGACATTGAGGCGAAGTGTTTATCTGATTTCCTTTGCGCTACCTGCGTTTTTGAAGGTCCGCTGGATGATTTATTTGTCAAAGGTTACCAGCCACTGTTGCAGGAAATGAAAGACGAAGATTGTAGGCTGACCGGTGAAAGCCGCGAGGTTTACCACAACTGGTGCGGGCCGGATTCAGATAAGAATGTTGTCGAAATTCAGTTTGGAATTCAGACCGATACTACCCTTTCATAGTCCCTGATTGTCAGTCCATATCAAACAGCGATTACAGTGTTTTGAACACTGTCTATTGTTAACAAGTGGTATTCATTTTGTGAAAATTTCAGACGTTGACTTTAGTTAACGTTTACTTTTTTTCTATTTTTAGCGTTTTCATAAAAATTAAATTAATTGTTTGTATGTTGAATCAGAGTCAAAGAATTTAACTTTTTATTAAGGGGCGTGATTTTGACTATGGGATAAGTAAAAATGACAGTGTCTAAATACATTTCAAAAGTTGTAATGAATGGTGGTGAGGAATAGGATTGCTGCTGTCAGAATCAATGCTTTATCGTTATAGGTTTAACGACGTTGACTTAGAGCAGAGCGAGAGAATGGTAAAAACTTTTCATAGTGCATCTAAAACAAATCAAGAAAAGAAATCAAACATAAAAGATTTCTCTTCTGTTGCTCGGATAAAACAAGAGAATTCACCGAAAGTGTCAGATTCACCGGAAAAAGTTAACCGGTCGCCTGGCTTACTTTTTTCAAGCCAGGTTAAGTCGGTGAATGGTGAAATAGATATTCCGAGTGACTGGAAGAATTCAGTAGATGCTATTTTAGGAGAAGGTTCAGAGATATCGTCGAATGATTATCTGAAAATACGCACTTTCTCAGATGAAATAAATATTGAAAGTGCAACGGCTCAGATTGAATTTTGTAACCATTTATCGAAACGTTTTCAAGATGTACAGGGCGAGTTATCTGATTACGCTAAGCTGGGTAAGGTTGATAAACTGACTGATTTGGGTTCTGTGGTAATAGATATTGTTAAGAGTATCGATGTTTCTATCTTTAACCCAAAGAAAATGTCCAGCCGAATTGCGACCTTTATGCGAACTAAAAAGGGCAAAATTGAGTTTATTAAACATGAATTTGATTTTGCCTGTGATCAGGTGGATACAAAAATTGACTCTGTGTTCCAGGATTTGACATCAATGAAATCTACATTGTCTGAGTTTGAGCATCGTATGTCAGAGGTTCATTCAATTTATAAAGAATTAGAGCTGAGAATTCTGGCTGCTAAAATAAAGTTGGCTTCCTTTAATTCAGAATTGCATTCGGATAAAAGCAGTGAATTAGCCTCTAATCCTTTCGAGATTGATCTTGTTGCGACAAAGAAAGAAGCCGTAAGTCGATGGGATAGAAAATTGTCTAACCTGCAGGTGTTACGTCAATCATTGTTGATGACATTGCCACAATTAAAACTTTATTCGTCCAATTTGGTGAATGGTTTTAGCCGACTGGAAGATATACGTACAAATGTCATCCAGGTGTGGAAACAACAGTTTTTAACTGCCATTGCACTTCATGAAAAAAGTGAAATTTCATTGTATTACGAACTGAACGAAGTCCAGGAAAAGCTATTTTCCAGTATCATAGAGCTGAATAAAAATGACGTTTAAACCTGTTTTTGTAAACACAGCAACCCCTGCAGCAGGGGGTCAATCCACCGAAGTCTCACAACCCCCGGTTGCGCTTGAGCAGGCGGTCGTTCAGGCTGCGGTTGATCAGGCGATGGGGCAGTATCAGTCCGAACTTGAACAATGCCAGATTGATACGCAAGTGCTCAGAACCACCCTTGTCAGCCAATTGTCCCAAATGGATGTTTACAGTCCGAATGGCGTAGCAACGCTGGGCGATGCGTCTGCCCAGAAGATCGGCAGCTACTCGGATGACATGCTGAAGCATGTGAAGTGTAAAGATCTGGAGCACATGGCTGGTAACCTGACGGAGGTGATTGGCCTGGCGAAGGGCGTCAATATTGAAGCCCTGGTGGGGGAAAGCAACTTCTTCTCCAAACTGATTTCCAAGGTCAAGAACACCAAAGAAAAAATCCTGGCACAGTTTAACTCGGTCAATACGCAGCTTGAGCGCCTGGTCAAAGAAATTGATAAGCAGCAATCCAGTCTGCGTGAACGTGCGCATCAGTTGGACAACGTCTTTATTCATAATATGAATGAGTACAAAGAGCTGTCTTCCTGCATTGTGTTCGGCGAAGCCAAGTTGAATCTGATTCAGCAGAAAATTGATGGCATGGCTGAAGAAGCAGCAAGCTCCTCATTCCTTGCCCAGCAGGTGAGTGACCTGAAAGACATTGCTGCACGGGTTGAAAAGCGTGTGTATGACCTGAAATCACTGCAAATGCTGGCGCTGCAAACCGCGCCGATGATCCGCATGGTGCAAACCAACAATCTGACCCTGGTAGAGAAATTCGACAACATCAAAACGCTGACCATTCCGGCATGGAAGAAGCAGTTTACGCTGGCAATTTCGATGTTGGAGCAGAAGAAAGCCGTTCAGCTCAGCAACAAGATTGACGATACCACCAATGATCTGATCCGTAAAAATGCCGACATGCTGCGTCAGAACACGCTGGATGTTGCACGAAGCAATCAGCGCTCTGTTGTGGATATCGAAACCCTTGAACATGTTCAGACCACACTGATCAGCACCCTGCAGGATGTGGTCACCATTGAGCAGGAAGGCGCAAGACAACGTCAGGCCGCCAGCCAGAAAATGGAATCCATGAAAACAGAATTACTGTCTGTTCTGTCTAATTAAATCATCAGTAGAGAAACGTTATGGCTATTAATCTAGAAAAAGGCAACTCCATCAACCTGCAAAAAACAGAGCCGGGTCTGGTCAATCTTCGTCTGGGTCTGGGGTGGGATCCGGTGACCCATACCTCACCGTTTGATATCGACGCATCTGCTTTTGTCTGTCGTCACAATGCGCAGGGCGAGCCAAAACTGCTGTCTGATGGTCACTTTATTTTTTATAACAACCTGAAGTGTCCACAGGGCGCGGTTGTTCACACCGGTGATAACCGTACCGGTAACGGTGAAGGTGATGACGAGAGCATCAAAATCAACCTGACCAGTATGTCTCCGGACGCCGATGAGATTTCGCTGATTGTGACAATTCACGATGCCCCAGCCCGTAATCATAATTTCGGACTGGTGAAAAACAGTTATATCAAGCTGTACAACGAAGACTCGGGCCAGCTGATTGCACAGTTCAACCTGGGTAATGATTTCCACAGTGAAACTTCGGTGCAATTCGGTTCTCTGTTTAAAGAAAACGGTCAGTGGAATTTCAAAGCAGTGGGTGCCGGCTATCAGCTGGGTCTGGTTGATTTTGTCAACGGTTACCAATAATTCTCGGACCTGGAAGAAGTAGTGATGGCGATTAACCTAGAAAAAAACAGCACCATATCTCTGACTAAGAGTGCGTCAGTTGAATTGAAAAAACTGACCCTTGGTTTGGGTTGGAACCCGGTGAAACCCACAGGTTTTTTTGGTGCCATTTTCGGCGCGAGCGATATTGATCTTGATGCCTCTTGTGTGCTGTTAAGCGAAACAGGGGAGGTCTTGGATAAGGTTTTTTTCCAGAAACTGAAGTCAAAATGTAAAAGCGTTCAGCATCAGGGTGATAACCGTACCGGTGAAGGCGATGGCGACGATGAGCAGATTAAAATCAATCTGGAAAAGCTGCCGAAAAATGTGAGCTATATGGCCCTGACAGTAAATAGCTTTCGCGGTCAGTCATTCAATAAAGTCGAACAGGCGTATTGCCGAGTGATGGACCAAACGCAGGCAGAACTATGTCGTTTCACCCTGTCAGAGCAAGGGAATCACACCGGAATCTATATTGCATTGTTATCTCGTCAGAATAATGAATGGCATTTCTCAGCGAAAGGCCAGCCTGTTCATGGCACAAATGTGAATGATATGCTTCCAACGATTTGTTCATCACTGTAATGACAGCTGATTTCTCTTTGAAAGCCATGATGATAGTTCATGGCTTTTTTGTATTGAGAGAAAATAAAAGGGACAAAGACATACACGATAGCGGTGGTCTGCAGACTGCCAATTTACCCTTTCCCTCAAACACTTAATCCCGGCCACCACCTTAGCCTTGGGGAACGCGGCAGGTTTCAAGGACGCGGTTAACACCGATATTACCGGAGCGCTCGTCACAGAGGATGTGAAGTGCAATGAGCTTGGTTTGTCCTTGCTCGTCGATGTCGTGAAGAAAGATTTTGTATTTTTCCGTGGCGGGTCATCGGGAGTCAATCTGAGCTTTTTTGTTTAAGTGGCAGGGAAGTACTGTCTCGATCTGAACTAGACTTAGAAAATTAATGAAAAAGGACTCATAGAGCGGCTTGGTGCTTAGGGGCGCATATGAAAAATATTGAAAGTTCATTCAATAAAGGCGTCATCGTGTCTGTTCGAGGCAGTGTCGTCGATGTCCTTTTTCAATCCCTGTTACCTCAGATACATTCTCTGTTACGCACGGGGGCGGATGACGAAATTGCGATTGAAGTGGTAGCCCAGTTGGATGCGCAGCGTGTGCGAGGTATCGCTTTGACCACCACGCAGGGATTAGCCCGAGGCATGCAGGTTGTTGATAGTGGCGGCCCTTTGATGGCGCCGGTCGGCAAAGCGATTTTATCGCGGATGTTTGATGTCTTTGGCAATACTATTGACCGGTTACCTGTTCCGGTGGTGCAGTGGCGCAGCGTTCATCGTGCCCCTCCTGCGTTGGAGCATCGTTCAACACAATCCAGTATTTTTGAAACCGGGATCAAAATTATCGATGTCTTGGTCCCTTTGGAACGAGGCGGAAAAGCGGGCTTGTTCGGTGGAGCCGGTGTCGGTAAGACTGTGCTTTTGACTGAAATGATCCACAACATGGTTGGGCAGCATGAAGGTGTGAGTATCTTCTGTGGGATTGGTGAACGCAGCCGTGAAGGTGAAGAGCTGTATCGCGAAATGAAGGCCGCGGGTGTGCTGGAAAGTATGGTGATGATATTCGGGCAGATGAACGAGCCACCGGGTGCCCGCTTCAGAGTCGGGCATGCGGCATTGACCATGGCTGAATATTTCCGTGACGACGAACATCGCGATGTTCTTCTATTAATCGATAACATTTACCGCTTTATCCAGGCTGGGATGGAAGTCTCTGGGTTAATTGGCCAGATGCCGGCCAGGCTTGGCTATCAGCCGACGATGGGCACTGAGCTGGCACAGCTGGAAGAGCGCATAGCAAATACTGACAGAGGCGCCATTACCTCGATACAGGCCGTTTATGTTCCCGCGGATGATTTCACTGATCCTGCAGCAGTGCATACCTTCTCGCATCTGTCTGCATCTATTGTGTTGTCGCGAAAAATGGCCAGCGAAGGCTTGTATCCAGCGATTGATGTACTCCAGTCGAATTCGAAAATGGCGACACCTAATATCATCGGAAAACGGCACTATGAATTGGCGCAGGAGATTCGTCGAACGTTAGCCCAATATGCCGATCTCAAGGACATCATTGCAATGCTCGGATTAGAGCAATTGTCGAATGATGACCGCAAAATCGTCGGTCGGGCCCGCCGGTTGGAGCGCTTTCTTACCCAGCCTTTTTTACCACGGAACAATTTACCGGCCTTAAAGGCAAGCTGGTTAGTCTTGAAGACACTCTCGACGGTTGTGAGCGCATTTTAAACGATGAATTCCAGGATGCTCCGGAGAGCGCGCTGTATATGATTGGCGCTATGGGTGAATCTACTGACAATGCGAAGAAGCGGAAGGATGTAAACGATGCCAGCGACGAGCATGCAGCTTAAGATTTTACTGCCTTATCATGTGTTTGCAGAGAAGAATCACGTTCTTCGCATTGTCGCAGAGTCAGACAGTGGCGCTTTTGGACTGTTGCCAAACAGACTTGATTGCGCAGCCGCGCTTGTGCCGGGCATTTTGATTTATGAAACCGCATCTGACGGAGAGGTTTATATCGCTGTAGACGAAGGTGTGTTGGTTAAAGTGGGCACCGATGTGTTGGTTTCAGTGAGAAATGCCATCGGTGGGCTGGCGTTAGAAGAGCTGCATGATGCAATTGAACAGGAATTCCTTGCACTGGACGAGCAGGAAAAAAGTGTGCGCTCGGTGTTAGCGAAAATCGAAGACGATTTTATCCGTCGTTTTTTCACACTGCATCATGAATGAGAAAAAAGGTAAGTCGCCAATCACAAAGACGGCTTTCAGCCAGAAAATTGGGACGAAGGCGGCGAGGAAGCGGCAGTCTCAGCGGCATGTATCGCGAACCATCTGGAATGGTCTCGGCATGATGGGATTGGTTGGCTGGTCTGTAGCGATACCAACCCTGCTCGGGACAGCACTGGGCATCTGGCTTGATAACCGATACCCCAGCGAACATTCCTGGACGCTGGCTTTACTGGTGGCCGGTTTGGTTATTGGTTGTGCCAATGCCTGGCACTGGCTGGCCAAAGAAGGTCGCGAAATTCGTGAACAGGAAACTGACGATGATGAATAATCTCTGGTTTGTCGCCCCTTTGATCATGGGTATTGTGCTGGGTATCATTTTTTTCGGTGGATTGTGGTTGACCGTTCAGAAGACGATAGCCTCTGACTATGTGGCTTTGTGGTTTTTCAGTAGTCTGCTGGTACGTACCGGGATTGTTTTAACTGGCTTTTATTGGATTTGTGGTGACCGCTGGCAGCACTGGCTGGCGGCTTTAATGGGTTTTAGCCTGGCGCGCTGGGCCATCATTCGGCTGACCCGCTCGACTGAGGCGATTCAGGAGGGCAATAATGCACCTTAGTCCGGACAGCATCATTTTCTGGCAATGGGGTCTGTTTAAAATCAATGCGACTATCATTTTTACCTGGGGGCTGATGGCGGTGTTGACGCTGGGGTCCTATGTGGTGACGCGACGTTTGTCACGGGGATTGAAACGCAGTCGCTGGCAGAACCTGTTAGAAATCATAGTGATTGGGATCGTCAATCAGATTAGCGAAGTTGGTCTGGCCCGGCCGCGTCTGTATCTGGGTTTTATTGGTACCCTCTTTCTCTTTATTGGTTCGGCCAGTCTTTTCACCATAGTTCCTGGCTTCGAACCACCGACCGGTTCGCTTTCTACCACCACAGCACTGGCTATCTGTGTTTTTATCGCCGTCCCCATGTACGGTATTTCGGATTGTGGCTTGAGGGCTTACCTGGGGGCTTATCTGAAGCCGACAGTGATTATGCTGCCCTTCAATATCATCAGTGAATTTTCACGCACCTTGGCTCTGGCCGCGCGACTTTTCGGAAACATGATGAGTGGCACTATGATTCTTGCCGTCCTACTGTCTCTCACGCCCTTTCTTTTTCCGATCGCTCTGAGTGCGCTTGGGCTGCTGACCGGCATTGTTCAGGCATATATTTTCAGCATTCTGGTAACTGTTTATATTGCGGCGGCGACACGTTCGCGTCAGTAAGTCCGAAACTCAACCAGAAGCTCAAACATGAATAGGACTACTTTATGGATACGGTAACAGTTATTGCGGTCGTCTCGATGATTACAGCTGGTCTGACAATGGCTATCGGTAGCATTGGACCATCGTTAGGAGAAGGGCGGGCTGTAGCCGCAGCGCTCAGTGCTCTGGCGCAGCAACCTGATGCGTCAGCAACGATTACCCGCACCTTGTTTGTTGGTCTTGCTATGATCGAATCAATTGCTATTTATTGCTTTGTGCTATCGATGATTCTGCTGTTTGCTAATCCATTCTGGAACTATGTTATTGGTCAGATGGCAGGTAAATAGCGCATGCTCATCGACTGGTTTACCGTCAGCGCTCAGATTATTAATTTCCTGATACTCGTTTGGCTGCTCAAACGGTTTTTGTATCGTCCGATACTCAATGCCATCGACGAACGAGAGCAGCGCATAGCCAGTGAACTGGCTGACGCAGATGCAGCGAAGATCCAAGCTGAAAAAGTGAGCCAGGCGTTTCAGCAAAAGCAGGCGATTTTTGATAAGGAAAGAGCAAGATTGCTCAGCCAGGCGACAGTGGCGGCGAATCAGGAACGTTTGCGTCTGCTGGATCAAGCGCGTGAAGAAGCCCTGCGACTCAGTGCTAAACGCCAGGAAAATCTGGAATCTGAAGCCAGAGAGCTGCGGCAAGAAATAGGTCGCCGAATGCAACAACAGGTTTTTGCTATTGCACGTAAAGCGTTGGCTGACCTGGCTGATGTGACGCTTGAGGAGCGTATAACTTTCGCTTTTGTGGCCCGCCTGCAAGCGTTAAGCACTGACGAACAATGCAAATTGGCGACCGCCCTGCGAACAGATGCGGAGCCTATTGTGGTACGTTCTGCCTTTGAACTACCGTCAGAAAACCGAATATTGATTGAAACCCAGGTCAGGAAAATATTCGGCACGACGTCAGCTATTCGTTTCGCAACGGCGCCGGAAATGGTCAGTGGTATTGAGTTGAGTACTGACGGACAGAAAGTGGCATGGAGTATCGAGGAATATCTCAAGGCCCTGGAACACAGTGTCGATGAACTGATTAAAGCCACAGTACCTGAACAGGGGGTACAGACTCAGGACAATGCTGATGAGAGCTGAGCCACTCAAGCGTGTTTTGGATGCCTCACTTGCCACGATTGACGCAGCCTGTGCAACCTTTTCGCCTCAGTTAACGCCCAGAGAAATCGGGCGGGTTGCCAGTATTGCCGCAGGCATCGCTAAGGTTTCCGGTCTGCCAGGAGTGGGCTTTGAGGAGGTGCTTAAATTTCCCGGTGACATTGAGGGCATCGCCTTTAATGTGGATGAAGATGAAATTGGTGTGGTTCTGCTTGGTGACTACTGGCAGCTTCAGGCGGGTGATCCGGTTGAGCGCTGTGGTCACGTGGTCGATGTGCCTGTGGGTGAGAGGTTGCTTGGCCGGATCATTGATCCGACCGGCAGACCCCTTGATCGTCAGGGTGATCTGCTGACCGGAGTCCGTTTACCGGTTGAACAGCCCGCACCGCATATCATGGATCGGGCTGCTGTGACTGTTCCTTTGCAAACCGGGATTAAAGTGATTGATGCCCTGATCCCCATTGGCCGCGGACAGCGTGAGTTAATTTTAGGTGATCGGCAAACCGGCAAGACCGCGATTGCGCTGGATACCATCCTGAACCAACACGACAAAAACGTCCTTTGCGTATATTGCGCGATTGGTCAGCGCGCTTCTGGGGTAGCGAAAGTCATTGCGACGCTGCGTGAAAAAGGGGCATTGGCCTACACTGTCGTGGTGGTGACAGAAGGGAATGACCCGCCGGGACTCGCTTATATTGCACCATACGCTGCAACCAGTATCGCTGAGTATTTTATGGCTCAGGGCCGGGATGTATTAGTGGTTTATGACGATCTTACGCACCATGCCAGAGCCTATCGGGAGCTTTCTCTGTTACTGCGCCGACCGCCGGGACGAGAAGCCTTTCCCGGGGATATCTTTTATATACATTCTCGCCTGTTAGAGCGGGCAACACACCTAAACCCCAGCCTGGGGGGAGGTTCGCTGACCGCATTGCCGATCATCGAAACGGAAGCACAAGATATTTCAGCGTATATACCGACCAACCTGATTTCGATCACTGATGGTCAGATTTATTTGTCGCCCGCACTTTTCGAGTTAGGTGTTTTGCCAGCCGTCGATGTCGGTAAATCGGTTTCCCGTGTTGGCGGTAAGGCACAGCGCGCAGCTTATCGGGCTGTCGCCGGTGATCTGAAGCTGGCATATTCGCAGTTCGAAGAACTTGAAAACTTTTCCCGCTTTGGTGCCCGGCTTGATGAAACGACGCGTTTGAAACTCGTACACGGCTTACGTATCCGGGCTTGTCTGAAACAGCAGGAGTTATCGCCGCTTGCTGTTCCAATGCAGATGAGCGTGTTATTGGCATTGACCGCAGGATTACTGGATCGCGTGCCGTTGGCACAGATGGCAGAAGCAGAACTTGCCATCTGTGCTGCTGCAGTAAAGATACCGGATGAACTGGTTGCGCAATTAGACTCAGACGATGCGCTCAGCGCTGCAGATCGGGCATTGATTACCGATATTGCAAAGCAGGCATTATTGGATTTCCTGCCAGAGCAAGAGGAAAAGAGATGAGTAATACTGCTGTTAGCCTACGCCGTAAAATTGCGACAGCGTCTGACCTGATCGCGATCGTACGTACGATGAAAGCGATAGCGGCATCAAGTATTCATGAGTATGAGAATGCCGTAAGCGCTTTGGAGGACTACAACAGGGCCGTGCAGCTTGCTCTGCTCGTCGGTCTCCGCCAGAAGTCGGTTGCCGCCAGCCCGCAGACTCATGAGAAAGCAAATATGGTCGCAGCAGTGATATTTGGCTCAGATCAGGGTTTAGTCGGACAGTTTAACGAGCGCTTAGTCGATTTTGCGGTTCAGACGCTTAGTGAACATCCATGCCGGAAAAGGATATGGACTGTGGGTGAGCGTATTCAGACCCGTCTTGACAGCTGTCATCTGGACGTTGATACCCGCTTTGAGCTTCCCAACTCATTGAGCGCAATCACGGCTATGGTCAGTCAAATCCGGTCAGAAATAGAAAACCGGCGTATAGGTGGCGATATTGGCCCGGTGTATCTATTCCATAATCATCCGGTTTCCGGGGCGACCTTCGAACCGAATTGTCTGCGCTTATTGCCTCTTGACGAGGTCTGGTATCGCGAGATTGCTCAGCGAGACTGGCCGACTCAAAACCTTCCGGAAGTGATTCAGGGGCGCAAGCCGGCCATTATTGCTTTCGTGCAAGAATATATTTTTGTGTCTTTATTTCGTGCCTGTGCAGAATCTTTAGCCAGTGAAAATGCCTGTCGGCTGATAGCCATGCAGCGTGCAGAAAAGAACATTGAGAATCTATTGGAAACATTGGGCACGGATTTTCACCGGTTACGCCAGCGTGTCATTGATGAAGAATTATTTGATGTTATTGCGGGTTTTGAATCGTACGGGACTGCGACACACAGACCATAATGGATCTGTGTGGATGTAATCAGTAATTCGTGCGTCAGTGACAACAGCGGGAGTGAGTTATGAAAACATTACAGCATTTTACTTCGATCTTAACCATTGTGGCATTACTGTTTGTGATTGGCTGTGGCTCAACGGCGAGCAGACAAGGCACCGGGGAATATTTTGATGACTCGGTAATCACAACAAAGGTAAAAGCCGCCATATTTAATGATCCCCAACTTCAGTCACTTGAAATCAGTGTGGAGACCTTCAGAGGTGTGGTGCAGCTCAGTGGTTTTGTGGCATCAGAAGCCAGTATTCAAAAAGCGGGCAGCTTGGCAAAAGGCGTCCCAGGCGTGAAATCTGTCGATAATAATCTGAGTGTGAAGTATTAGCGTATCTTCGCTATATCACGATCACTGTGATTATTGCTGACTCAGCAAAAGCCATTGCTTACTTTTTGTTTCATTGCAATGGCCTACAAGGACAGACATTTTAATATGAGCATTTTACAGCCGATTTAATCTGCTGAATTACTGGAACTACCAAGCTAGCGGCAGTCTCTTGGCTGTCAACTTCAAAACACCTAAACCCAACTCACCACCTTAATCTCGGGCGGTACGGCAGAAATCAAGGTCGTGGACAGCACCGACTACCGTCAGGACCAGTCGGCAGTCATCCTCGACAGTATCGGCATGCAGAAGGGTGACACGTATCATTGGCAGTCTGAATCACATGAGCCTTGCGCAATAAACGGCTGTGGATGTATCGCATCTTTTCCATAGCCTCCATCATGCCCTGGAGCTGATTGCGATGGCTACATACAGAATCAAAGCCGAATTGTCGGCTTTGATTCTTTTTCGGGAGAACTCCTAAATACGACCGTTAGCTCTGGCTGTCAGCTTTCCTCGATGGCATCAGACGTTGTGCTTTTCATCTTTATCAGCAAAGTCAGGACTGACAATGAACATATTGCAGCCAGCAATAACATTGCGCTCGAATAAGACGCCATGAAACCTGAAACGACAATATGAGCAATAATGTCTGGTTTCGTACTTAGCTGCTGAGTCAACATATCCATGAGCTGGCCTATATCCCCGGAATGCTCTGCTGACGAAATTGACACCCCCAGTCCGGAGGAAATATTGTCCATAAACTTGCTATTGAACAACGCGACGCCTATCGCCAGCCCAACAGAAGCCCCCGTATTTTGTATTGTTCCCAAGTTTCCGATGGCGGCACCTGTATATGTTTGCGGTACGGACGTGACGGCTGCTGTCATTGACGGGCTTAAAACACATCCCCAGCCAATTCCCATGCAGAGAAAGGAAAGAAGGATGAAGGGTGTTGTTTCATCAGCGACAAATTGAGATTGCAGCCCTGCCGATACAGCCAGCAATCCTAGCCCCAGCACAATAATAGGCTTGCACCCAAATCTGTCTACTGCCTTACCAACAAAAGGCGAAATAATCGCGACTCCTGCGGTCGTCGGAAGTAACATGAAGCCGATATCCAATGCAGACAGATGTCTGATGTTATCCAGATAAAGTGGCATCAGAAAGAATGCCAGGCTATAGAATGCCCCAAGTGTAAAGGAAGCGATTGCTGACGATGAAAATTGCGCATTCCTCATGATCTTGAAATTGACAATTGGATCCTCTGCCCTTTTTTCAACAAAGAAAAACATGATGGTTAAGAACGTAACGAAACCAACCAGAGAAATTGCATGAGTAGACAGCCAGCCCCATGCTGAACCTTGAGTGAACAGTATTGACAAACAAGCAAGAATGAAGGTCACAAGAATAGATCCCGGGATATCCAGGCGACCTTTACTTTCCTTGTATTCGGTTTTAGGAATGGAAAGCAAGCAAGCCAATACAGAAATTGTGATAATGGGGATGTTGATATAAAAGATCCATCTCCAACCCATATAATTGACAAGCAGGCCGCCAAGAAAAGGGCCAAGTGCTAAACCAAGACCATTGATTCCAAATAAAATTCCCAGTGCATGGCCTTGCTTTTCTACCGGAAATATATGGGAAATAATCGCTCCGGAATTTGTAAACAGAATTGCACAGGAAAGTCCTTGTATTAACCTGGCTATAATTAATACTTCGATATTTTGGGATAGTGCAGCTGCTACGGAGGATAGTCCAAATACGATCACCCCTGTGTAGAAAACCTTTTCATGGCTATATATATCTCCCAATCTTCCCATCGTTACCATCATTGACGATAATGCGATAACGAAGATGTTCATGATCCACTGTAACGAGGATAATGAAGAGGAAAACTCTGATTGAATGTCTGGAAGTGCTGTATTCACTATCGTAAAATCAACACAGCCAAGAAAGCTCGCTAGTCCTACACCAAATAAGGCAAGGTTTGGTTTTTTATTTAACATTTTAATTTTAACCATTTTTACACCAACTTTAAATACTGTATCTTGTTGTTAAAAACAAGGTCATTAAAATAATTGTCAAGCGTTTGTATCGATTATAAAAATAAGCATATAAGTGACTGAAAATTAGTTATCATAAATAACTGACTCACATATTTTATGTGAATGGTTTTTTCATGATTACATGAGGGGACGATTGAAACCTATTAAATGTTAGACGTTATGAAAGATAGGTGAATCATTTTATTCCGATTGATTTTATTGAACTATAACAATGATTCAGGTGCCTTTTTATGTAGACCAAGTTCTATTCCCTTAATCATGATTTCATTGCTGGATTGGCAACCTAACTTCTCTTTAATGAATGAAATATGTGTATCAAACGTTTTACTTGATATTTCTAGAGAATCAGATATAAATTTCCTTTTGTGCCCGTTAAGAAAAAGAAATAAAACTTCTTTCTCCTTAGAAGTGAGCTCCTTTAGTTTAACGCCGCAACTCACATTCTGTACAATGCCAGATGATTTTTTTAGAATAGATGAACCGTCAAAAAAGTTGAAAATCATGGCGTTTGCTACGATGCCTGCGATTTTACCTGATTTATCTAAGATGGGGTTTTTTCTGACATATAAGTTGAATCTTTCACCTGTTGCGTCGATGATTGGCTCAAACAAGTCATAACTTTTCCCTTCAATAATATCTTTATCATGTGTTCTATATACTCTGGAAAATACTTTCCATGGCATATCATCATCACTTTTACCGATAACTTCATCGAAATCAGATTTTCCAGAAAGCTCAAGGTAAGCTCTGTTACAAGCAACAAGCTTGTAATTTTTATCTTTAACGAAAAGAATACCGACAGGAAAGTCAATAATCGGGTTCTCGAGAAAATACTCAATGCTTTCCATAGCTTATACTTTTCTTCAGCATTTTCTTCACTGAAGTAATCTCTTGGTTATTGAAACAGACAGCGATACTACAGCAGCCTTGATATCAATAGAATAGGGAGATTCCCTATACACCAATGATTTCATGTGCAAATAGTGACATAGATCTATAGGTAGGCTGTTCGGTCTATCATCAAACGATGTCTAAACCACAAATGAGAACAATAAACATACCAAGAGTCCAATTAATGATCTGTGTGTTTGATGGAGAAAAATCGATAGCATAAGATCATGGGTATTCATTGACTTACTCCAACAAGAATGGATATCTCATTCAGAAAAATCTCTCACAGAGGTAGTAATGAGAACAAACAATTCAGCGTAGATATTTTGGCCGCCCATTTTCCTATCATCCCCCATCCCCCATCCCCCATCCCCCATCCCTCAAAACTTAAACCCAGCTCACCCCCCCCCCCCACTTTGCAAACCTCATCTCGGGCAGCAGTGACTCCTGTCCGGGTCAGTCGGCAGGTACCATCACAAGTGTCGGCTTACAGGAAGAAGGAATCGATTCACGGACAACAGCATCAACCCGCAATACACCAACACTGCGTCATACAGCAAAGACAAGACGCTCGCGACGCAGGGGCAGGGTGAGATCACCTGTGTGGACAACATCGATGACCCCGTTGTGAACTCTGATCACTAAGTGTGCATGTTCTCCCTATCTCTTTGTTACACATAGTATTTACCTGTTCACAATTCGTGAAATTCCCGGATGGCATTCGGGTGGTGCTCATCAATTCCTTATAAGCTGATACCGCGAAGTCACCGCTTCGCAAACATGGCTGCGATTGTTCAGAACCGTCAGCTTTTTCAAACAGCAAAAGGAATGCAATGGATGAGATTTTTACTGCTTGTTCTCGCGGGAGCCTCGCTCGCCCCCATACCGGCAAGTGCCGAATGGTATTTTCGCGGGACACCCAATCAGTGGGCTGCCACACCTCTGGAAGTGATCAGTGCGAACCAATACCAGACCTGCCAGAGTTTCTCTTCCGGTGACGCCAGTGGCGGGCCAAGATTTAAAATCGATCGCGATGGCAATTGGAATGAAAGCTATCCCGTTCAGGATGTTGGGGTTGAGGCCAATCAGAGCTATCTCATCAACTTTTTCGTCGACAGTAAAAATATAACCACTGAACCGGTCGGGAGCTGCGGAGCCGTATCTGAAGAGTGGTTTTTTCGGGGAACCCCCAATGACTGGTCTGCCACCGCAATGATCCCTCAGGATGGCCAGCTTTTTTGTACTGAACAGACATTTGCTGACAATGATCCCCGTTTTAAAGTCGACAGGTTCGGTGACTGGGCAGAGTCTTATCCGCAAGCAGATTATCGGGTGGAGGATAACCAGCAGTATAAAATCTGCATCGACAGTCAGAGCAAGGCAATCACCACTGAGCTGATTCAAGGGGCCGACAGTGAACCCCCCGCGGTGACAGCGACACCTGCTGCTGGCTTTTATACCGGCAGTCAGTCCGTGACTTTGGCGGTGAACGACAACCAGGATACGGCGCCCAAAATCTACTACACCACAGACGGCAGTTCGCCCAATACGGGCTCAAGCCTTTACCAGGGGGAAATACTACCGGCCAGTGATCTCGGTGAGGGTGCCGATCTGGTGGTGAAAACGCTGGCCATGGATGCTGCGGGCAATCAGCAAGAACAGAGTTTCAGCTATTTTATCGGTCAGCAAACTGCCAGCGGAGATTTTCGTGAGGAAACCATCTACTTTCTTTTGACCGCCCGTTTTTATGATGGTGACAGCAGCAACAATTATTACAACCGTGACCGGATTAAACCGGGGGATCCACAATGGCGCGGCGACTTTAAAGGCTTGATCGCTCAGCTGGACTATATCAAGGATCTTGGTTTTACCGCGATCTGGGTGACTCCGCCGGTGGAAAACCGCTCCGGTCTGGATTATCACGGCTATCATGCCTATGACTTTTATACGGTTGACCCGCGTCTTGAATCCCCTGATGCCAGTTATCAGGATTTTATCGACGCCGCTCATGCCAAAGGCCTGAAAGTGATTCAGGATGTCGTGATTAACCACTCTAGCCAGTACGGCTTGCGCGATCATGTCTGGATTGATCATCTGCCGGTTAAATACTACGTTCCGGCTGGTGGCAGCCAGGGGGAAGTCAGCAATGATCCTTACTTTGGTCATCTGGGCGACTATCAGTCGGCTTACCGGGATGATAACGACAACAGTGTCGCGCCTGCCTGGTTCCGCGAGCGTCACAGCTCAGATCCGGATGGAATCACCCCGCTGGTTGATCCGAAAACCGGCGTGACTGTGCCGCTGGCCGGTTATGATCCCAACCGCTTCTTTGGTATTGATGCCCAGACGCTGGATCCGGCCTGGTATCACCAGGACGGTTTCATGTCCGGCGGTGACTGGGAAAATCCGCAAGCGTTGCAGAAGAAGCACATGGCGGGCGACTGTATTGATCTGGCCACGGAAAACCAGAACGTCAAAGACTATATCAATGGTGCGATCCGTCAGTACCTGGATATGGGGGTTGATGCGATTCGTCTGGATACGGTGAAGCACATTGAGCGTGATGAGCTGCTGGAGTATGTCAACAACTGGAAAGCCCATAAACCCGGTTTGTTTGTCTTTGGTGAGAACCTGGTCAAAGGAACCGGTTTTGGTTCAGAGCTTGATAATGACAACGCCTCTGCGGTCATTCGTCCCTGGTGGTATACCCGGACCACGCAAGATCCGGCCAATCCGAACGGAGGCGGCGATTCCGGCTTCTCGGTGCTCGACTTTTCAATCTTCTCGACGTTCCGCGATAACGTCACGCACGGTAATTTTGGCGGAATCGGAGGCGTGCTTGGCTGGGACTGGGTGTATGGCGACGCGACCAAACTGGTCACCTTCTTCCAGAACCATGATGTCGGCCCGGACAATGACTTCAAGTATCGCTATGGCGGCGATATGGGCAATGCGGCAATGGTCTACAACCTGATGTGGACCAACCGGGGGATCCCTGCGCTCTATTACGGGGAGGAAGTCATGTTCCAGGCAGGGCTGCCACAAGATATTGCCGGTGCCACAGATACCATCGACATGACAGGGCGCGCCTATTTTGGCCCTTATCTGGATGATAAAGCGACCACTTCGCAACACCCGCTGTACCAGCACATCAAACGCCTGAACCAGATCCGCAAGGCGGTGCCGGCCTTGCAGAAAGCGCCGACCAGCCAGGTGAATGAATGGGGCGCCGGTATCAGCTACATCCGGGACTATAACAATGGAGAGAGCTACGCTGTGGTGGGATTAAGCAATGCTAACCCGCAAACCATGACGGTCACTGGTGTGCGTAACGGGACCTACCGCGATGCCGTTACAGGTCATCAGTTGACGGTATTCAACGGCACGATCAGTTTCCCGGTGAAAGGCTACAGTGCCGGGATTTACGTGCTGAACGGTCCCGGGAAAATCGGCAGCGACGGTGAGTTCCTGCGTTAAGAGAAAGCAGCCTGCCAGTGCTGGCAGGCTTTGCTCTGAAACACAACAAGGTGACTGACTCAGCATTGAAAAGTACTGATTGATTGAATCTTGCTGGCAGCGTGCAAATCGAAGCGACTTTTAATAAAAGAGAATAAAAAAAGAGTGCTGCTGCACTCTTTTAAAAGTCGTTAAGCGCTTTTTGCCTCAGGTTGCACCTGGCTATGAGCTGCCACGAGTTTTCGGGCCAGTGTAATAAGGACAATCGTTGATGCATAGCAAATTAGCTGCATCAGGCTTGGTGCTGCATTGTAGCCAACCAGTGTTTGCAGCGCCTGACCAAGCATGCTGCTTTGGCTCAGAATATCATTTGTATCCCACACAACCGGAATGATTGACGGAATCAAATCAACCTGTTCCAAAATGCCCGCTGCAGTGCTGATTAAACCTGCCGCCAGCAATGTAATCAGCCAGGTCGTCGAACTGAAGAAATATTTCGCCGGAATATGAACTATGCCTTTGTACATAATAAAGCTGATGACTAAGCCTGCAATTAAACCGGTTAATGAGCCCAGAATGATGCCAGAAACATCGTTGGATGATGCGACCATGCCATTGAGAAAAAGTACGACTTCCGCTCCTTCTCTCAGCACCGCCAAGCCAACAATAACGGTGAGCGCATACAGTGGTTGTTCACCTGCCACTATTTTGTGTTTGACTGAAGAAATGTTACTCGCCAGTGCTTTTCCGTGTGTGGACATCCAGATGATGTGCCAGGAAAGCATCAGGGCTGCTAATACTAAAATAGAGGTATTGAGGAGGTCTTGCCCCAAACCATCAAATAAACCGATGAGATAATTCATCGATGCTGCAACCCATACGGAGCCCAAAACGCCAAAGATGATTCCCGCAGCAACCCAGCGGATTCGGTTGGGGATTTGTTTGGTTACCCCAAGAACGATTGAAACAATTAAACTGGCTTCAAATAGTTCTCTGAAAACAATAATGGCAGCACCTGAGTTCACAATAAATATCCCGGTTATTTAACGATGATGTGGCCGATCATTTTGTCTTCATGGAATTCGCCCACGAATTTATATTCACCTTCTTCCAGAGGACGCAGGATCACAAAACCTTGGCTATTACCGGGAATGATTTTTTCAACGTGTAATGCATGGCTTTCAAATTCTTCCGCGTTATCATCTTGATTTTTAATAACCAATTTAACCTTTTGTGCAGCCGGAATGGTTAATTCAGCTGGCTGAAACTGATGATCTTTCATGACCAATTCATAGGTCGGGATATCAGCAAGCGTGGCAAAAGAAGTCAGTAAAAGGGATGCGAGTGCAGCGTTTTTCAGTAACTTAGTCATCTGTTTGTTAGCCTTATGTGAAATTATCTGGTGGTGATTATATGTGGCATCACAAAAATGTAAATGGGAATGATTAATGATAGCCTTTCCCTTTTATACCCAAAGGCGCTTAACTGGTTGAATTTATTGATAGGCTATTACTTTTGCAAACAAAGATATCTTATTTGTTGTAAACATGATGCATAATAAATAAAACGGACCGCGTGTGTTGATGATTAATATTTTTATGGCGGTGTTAACCTGTCACCGGACAATTATCATGTCGGCCGTTACCGGTAAACTATTTCGAAAATAAATAATGTTCAGCTGATTATCCGGCGTACTACGACAATCGCTGAAAGAATACATGACTCGCGGTAAGTGAATCGCTCAGGCGGTTTGAGGTATCGGTAAGCCAGTCATGATTGAGTGTTCAATCGAATGTTTAATTACCATAATAACGGTAATTGCCGTTCAAGTTGGGGGTCTTGCAGCGTAACATTCAGCCCGACCAGCCGCACTCCCCGGTTTGCCCGACGTTCATCCCATGCTTTTTTAGCCGTTTTCAGCAAATCGGTTTGATTCAGGACGGGGAACATATGTTCGTGGGTGGTGAGGTGAAAGTCACTGAATTTATATTTCACGCCCTGGCGGGAAATTTTGTATTGCGGACTGTAAGAGAACAGCCGGCGTTTCAGCTCAGGGTAAAGCTGTTTGATAATGGCTTCGCATTCAGGCCATTGATGAATATCCTGAGGTAAGGTGAGTTCAACGCCGACCGTTTTTCTCGGCTGCTCAACGCAGAGCGCCGTGTCATCCCGGCCGTGGCACCTGTCCCAGATCATGATGCCGAATTTCCCAAACTCTTTGATGATCTCAGCCAGATCCCATTGTTGTACGTCGCCGCAGGTTTTCAGGCCTAACGCTTGTAAGCGTTCCTCTGTTTTCGGACCAATTCCGGGAATTTTGCGCAGCGGCAAGGCTTTGACAAAGGCATCGACTTCATGAGGCGCGATGACGAATTGTCCGTTAGGTTTGTGATAGTCAGAGGCAATTTTGGCGAGAAACTTTGCCGGGGCAACACCGGCGGAAGCGGTGAGTTGCAGTTCATTTTCGATAGCATTGCGGATCTCCCGGGCGATCAGGGTTGCAGACCCTTTGCATGCACTGCACTGACTGACATCCAGATAGGCTTCATCCAGCGACACGGGCTCAATGTAGGGAGTATAGCGGGCAAAAATGGCATGCATCTGTTCTGAAACTGATTCGTACAACGCCATTCGTGGCTGGATGAGTGTCAGGTCTGGGCATAGCCTGAGCGCTTTTGCTGTCGACAGGGCACTGCGTACCCCGTATTTCCTCGCAGGATAGTTCGCTGTGCAAACCACCCCGCGGCTCTCAACACTGCCGCCGATTGCGATGGGAACATCACGGAGATGAGGGTTATCCCTCATCTCTATTGCCGCGAAAAAGCAGTCCATGTCGATATGAATAAACTTCCTGTCTCCGTGTTGCTCTCTCTCTGTGTGCATCGTTTCTATCTCAATACATTCGCGTAGAGACGGAGCTTGTTCTGATTGTCAGGGCGAATAGAGACCCCCTGAAAATCTGGTGCAAATCCTGGCAGAAGATTAATCAGTTCTTCAATCACTAAAAAATATGCCAGCACAGCTTTCCCCCATACTTCTCCTGGCGCGATACACACGATTCCGGGAGGATAAGGCAGTGCCGCTTCTGCTGCCACACGGCCTTCGGCTTCAGCTAAAGGCACAGACACCACATTGCCCCGGATAAATTGAATATTTGCCTCATAAGGCGACACAGCCACTTGAGGAAAATTCGACTCAACGAACATATCTCTTTGTAAAGACTGTAAATCATACTGGGTATAGAGGGAGTGCATTTCATGACAAAGCTGATTGATGGTGTAGTTACTGTAGCGAGCGACATTGCTCTGGTATACCGATGGAATAACCACGGATAAGGCGCGATCCTCAACAATATGTTTTTCGAATTGCACCAGCTTAGCGACCAGATGCATGACTTTTTGTGCAGTCAATGCGGGAGTCAGCAAAAATATAATGGAGTTTAACTCACACTTTTCCGGCACGATGCCGTTATCCCTCAGATAATAGGCCAGGAAGGTGGCAGGGATCCCGGTTTGTTCGTATTCCATGCTCTCTATGTTGATACCAGGCGTAGTCAACAACAGCTTGCAGGGGTCCAGAGTATACTGACCTGTCTCAATCCCCTGGAAACTATGCCATGTTTGGCTCGGCTCAAACGTAAAGAAACGGTGATCATTGGCGATAGTGGCGGTATTGTGGCTTTGCCAGTCCAATCCATCGATAACGGGCGGTACAAACGGGCGAATCAAATGACAGGCGCTGAATATCTCTTTTCTGGCTTCTATTCCCAGTCGGACACATTCCTCCCAAAGCACTTCACCCTGGCCGTCAGCATGCATTTTTGCGTTGACATCTAACGAAGCAAATATGGGGTAAAAGGGACTGGTTGATGCATGCATCATGAAGGCGTGGTTAAACAAGTCATCGCTGCAAAAACGGGCTTGGGCACTGATATGGTGATCTTTCTTATGGATCTGAGAAGCCTGCGAAAATCCGGCCATTTGTTTATGGACAGACTGCGTCACGATGATCCCGGGGTCATTTTCGTGAAGCGTTTGCAGTAAGGGGGAGCACTGATGCATAAAGGTGATAAATTGCTCATAACCTAGCCAGGCTGAATCAAACAGAATGTAATCACACAAATGACCTACTTTGCGAATAATGTCTCTGGCATTGTAGACAATCCCGTCGCAGGTGCCGGCCTGAAAAATGGCCAGTCGGAACGGACGTTTTTGGTCAGCTTTTGAGGGCGAACAGGCTCGTACCTTTTCTCTGAGATAATTTTCAGTCAGGCAATGCGCTGGGATACCACCGACAAACCCGTAGGCATTTCGCGTTGTTTCCAGATACACAGGTGTTGCATTTGCTTGCATCAGCGCACCGTGATAACACGATTTGTGATTATTGCGGTCGAATAACACCAGATCACCCGGTGTGAGTAAAGCATTGGTGACAACCTTGTTGGAAGCCGACGTGCCGTTCAGTACGAAGTAAGTTTTGTCTGCATTAAAAACCTTCGCGGCAGATTGCTCCGCATCGCCAGGGACACCCTCGTGACTTAACATATACCCAAGCATAGGATCAGCATGAGGCACGTCTGCACGGAAGATATTCTCGCCAAAAAATTCAACGAACTTTTGCCCGGCTGGGTGCTTTTTGTAAAACGATGTCCCTTGATGGCCCGGGCAGGCAAAGGTGGTGTTCCCTCTGGAAACATACTCTGTCAGTGTACTCAGAAAGGGCGGCAGCACTGATGCTTCATAGGCTTGCGCTGCAATTTCCAGCTGGCGATTGAACTCGCGTTTATCTGAGCCGTTTACGCTAAACACACCAGTGAACGGAATCAGCTCATTACACATTTTCTCATCATCATCCGCCAAATAAAAAATGGGAATGTTATTCCTATTTTTAAAAGCACTTTCAGTGAGCTTCTCATTTTTTGAGCATACAATTGCAGCGACATCAAGATGCTCTTTAATGTCTGAGAGCGTTATGCTTGTTCTTTCTGAAACGATTAACACCTCTGCTTCACGGCAAAGAGCGATTTTAAACTGTTCGTTCATGTGTTTTTTCTTCTTTTTTGAGTTTTAGCAGTGCCCATTTGGCTGAAATGACAATGGAGATAGCCATGCAGATAAAAGAGAAACCGCCAGCGAGCATGGTCAGTGCACCAGCCACAATGCCTGATAACGATTCACCTGTGTTGGCTACCGTCGAGTAGAGGCCGTAATTTTTGCCAAGTTCTCCCTGGCGGGACAGGGTCTGTATATTGGTGATAATAGAAATGTCCACAATGGCGCCAACAAGCCCCAGTATGAATACAGAAGCGAATAGCGTCGGCAGATTGATGTTAATGGCAACCGCCACCACTACAAACAGCGCACCATATAACATCCAGGATTTCATCACCAGTTCAGGCGTCGTGTCTTTCACCATTCTCGGATATAAAATACCGCCCAGAACTGTCCCCGTTGCCATCACTGAAAAGACATACCCAACTAACGCTTCACGCAGGTAATGTTCAACAATGATAGCCGGGAGTACATACTTCAACAGTGCAGCAGTAAAGAGTACGCATGCGGTCGTGCCTATAATCACCATGAACAAATCAGTTTGATGATTTCTTAAATTCGAAATACTTTCTCTGGTATCAGTAAACAGGGCTGTGAATGAGAACTTCTCCTCCCTGTGTATCTGATTTTTTTAAGAAAAAGCAGGAGAATCAGAGACAGGACATAAGTGATGACATCGGCAAGTAAGACAAAACTTTTATCGGCAACAGAAATGATCAAGGCACATAACAATGGTCCGATAATCGATGCTAAATCTTCGATGATTTGAAACAGACTGTTTCCTGCCGGCAATTCTTCTTTGCTCAATACAAAAGGCAGGTAGGATCTGAAACTTGGTTGAAACAGGCTGCGTCCTATTGTCATCAGCATCGCGCAAATCACCAGTCCGGCTATGTTCAATAGGCCAAAGTAGTAAGTGATGAACATGACAAAAGTTACACTCAGTCTGAGTGTATCACTGAGCAGCATATTTCTCTTGAATGGAAATACATCAGCAATCCAGCCACCGACAGGTCCGGAAAAAAGATAGGGAATAAATTTTAGGAAATAGACTAACCCTATATAGAATATGTCTCCTGCTAATAACTCAATCGTGATCAGCGCGAAGACAACCTCATGTGCGAAGTCGCCAATTTTGGATGTGAGACTGGCAAGCGACAAGGGAAGTAATTTTCGATTAAAGATTACTTCTTTCATATAACTTCTCCGGATGTGATGATTCAGGTTTCTAAACAAATCAAATCATCTTTCTAAACAAATTAAATTGTAAGATTCATTTTTCTTACCAAGAAAATAAATGCAGAGTTATATCATAATCTCATCGACGACCAGCATTTTTCCTGGTTTATCAAGTTCGGAGTAAATAAATTGTCCTATATAATCTTTTTCAGACTCAGGCATTAAGTAATAGGTCATGTTGGTATACCAATTCCAGCCAGGTTTAGTCAGGAAGTAGAAGTCGTCGTCTTGGTCAATCAACCCCGCTTCGATGAGCTCTTCAAACTTTTGCATGAAAATCAAAGGAAGACGATCAAGATTACAATGACGTTTCTCAACCCGGCCATGATAAGTCAATCGAAGCAGCAATGGTTTAACAAGATCCATGACAGAATGATGGCGGGAAATGGAACATGGAATCTGTCCTTCATGGATAGAGCGAATGTATTGTTCTCTGCCAGAGCAGTTTGTAAATACGTGTCCTTTCACCGAAGAAACGGCATTAACACCAAATCCCAGTATGTCTTTATCGCTGTAGCCGTATACATGTTCATGGTAGACAAAAGAATACTCATCAGTCACTGTCTCTTCGGTCACATGGGCTTTAACATATCCATGACCATTATGTGGCATGAAGCCGCGGCTTCGCATATATTGATCAACTTCAAGACGCATATGGAATTTTTCTTTTGCCGTTGTAATCGGATATTCTTTTCGGGCAATTTTTTTGTGAAGTTTGGCTTGAGTCATGACATTGTCGATAGGGTATATGTCAATATTCTTGGTGCCCAGTGCTATCGCTTTATCCAAATCTGCTTTTAATGCTTCGACAGATTGACCATGCATGCCATAAAGTACATCGAAAGATACGTGATCAAAGTTAGCATTTAAGAGACGGGCAGCATTTTCCAAATCTTCTATCGTTGCCGTTAAATCAAAGTTTTCCCGCCATTCCTGATCAAAGGTTTGCAGACCAAATCTGGGGTGGGTAACACCGATGGCTTTCAGCGCTTCTACTTTGCGTGCATTAATACTTTTCACTTCGATCTCAAAGCAAAACTCTCGTAGCTTTGACAGGTCAAAGTGGGCATGAATGGCTTCGCCTATCTGCATAATGTGTTCGTATTCCAGCAAAGAGGGCGTGCCCCCGCCAAAAAATATGGATTCAATCGGCACTGTACGCAGATCAAGCATGGTGGCTTTTAGTTTGATTTCATCAATAATGCAATCCACATATCTTGATATTTCATCTTTATCTTTATACATACCCCGAGTAAAGGGGCAGAAAGAGCAAATAGTTTCACAGAATGGAAAATGAAAATACAATGCTCTCGAAGAAATCCCATCATTCACATTTGGAAGTATTTTTTTTATATCTAATTGACTATCAATGTTGATTTGACTTGGAAAGAAAAAATTATAAACAGGGAATTGTGCATCAAACTTATATACTGGATCGTTAATAAGATTAAGTTCCATTATAAACCTCTTTCAAGTCGATGTATTTTTGCACTTTTGATATCTTTAAATATCGCTTTGATGTTTTCTATATCAGGAGATTTTGGCTCCTGCCCACAGGTATATAAGTCAATGCTGATATAGCCTGTTTCCGGATATGTATGATAAGACAAATGAGATTCTGAAAGTAAAAAAACACCAGTGATACCTTCTCCGCCACCAGAGAACTTCTTATCGCAAAATCCAACCTCTGTAAACAGAGATTTCTCAATTACTTTTCTGAATGATTCTTCCAGCTCTTTTTGTTGACAAAGGATGTTTGTATTTGATGTGACAATGTCAATTAAGTAATGATATCCAGTGGAGTCCATCTTTATTTACCTGATGTTTGAGGCTAACCAATATGATTAGCCTCTAAGTTTTAAATGCTAATTACCAAGCAACACCGTTGAATTCAAAATTCTCAGTGGCAGGTTTCTTAAACATTGATTTTGCATTTTTCATATCATTTTCCTTTTGTAGATTTTCAAGAATTACCAGGCAACACCGTTGAATTCGAAATTCTCAGTGGCAGGTTTTTTGAACATTGATTTTGCGTTTTTCATAATAAATTCCTCATCGAAAAATTGAGTCACTACGAAATCATCTGTAAGACAAATGATTATCGGATAGATACTATTATTTTCAGGGCGTATATTTACAGTGTTGTTATTAAACAGAGAAATAATTTGTCATATTGATAAACATCAAGATATGCAACTGTTCGCCCCGATCGCAATCATCGTGTAATTAAAAATTTAATCTAGAAGAAAAGATCTTTTATGTGTGAATAGTCACAATAAAACAATCCATTTTTTATGGGTTGTAAATGAATGTAAAAAAGTATGTTTTATATTTTCTTTTATTGAGTAAGTGATTGATATTTTTAGCGGTTATTTTTAATTCTATCAGAATGTTTGGAGGCAGAAATATGCTGGAACAGACATCGGGTTGCAGGCGGATGTGTTTTTATTTTAATGCTTTGATTGAGCCGATGATGGCGAGTGCACCGCACTCGCCGTTAATTCATTTACTCACATTTCGACACCATGACGGCGTCGGGTAAGCCGTTATCCTGGAAGGTCAGGCTCCATACATAGCGTCCGGCCTCAGGCAGCATGGCAGCTGTGTCTTTGCCATAGCTGCCAGCTGTGAGTGGTGTTTCCTGACCCGGCCTGAGTTCCAGCCCTTCAGCCGTATACTGGGGTGACCAGTCTTGACTGGCGTACTGCATCCGGAAGCTGCCGGCCTGTTCGCTGCTGACGACCTGATACAGGTTCTGGCCTTTGTATTCAAACTGCCGGTTGGCTTTGTGCTTCCAACCCGAATCAGTGAAATCACCCACCACATACAGCGGTTTACTCACCGGGCCTTGTTCATCCACAGTGGGATTATCACACTTTGCCATCCTCCCTGTGCCCGTCACGCTCAGGGCTTTGGCCGTCAGATCGACGGCAGGCTGTACCGGGGATGCAATGCGCAGGAAGCGTGCTTCAAAGCCATTGAGCGGAACACTGTAGTGTCCGCTGCTGAGGGAAAGCGCTCGCCGCTTTGCAAGTCAATCAAATCACCGGCTGATCCCAGTGTGTCCGCATTTAAAGCCAGTTGTTGCGAATCGTTTGTGGTGCTGACCAGATAAACCACGGCGTCCTGATCGTTTTGCTTGCGATCCACATACACCTTGTCATTGGCCATCATATTGAGGCGCTCGCCTTGATATAACGCCGGGTGCGCCGCCCGCATGGTCATCAGCTCTGTGACGTAGGCTTTGAGATCGCGCTGGCGCGCATTCAGCGTGGCACTGACACCGTCAATTTTGCCACTGGAGCGGGCCACATGATCATCACACAAGCCCTGTATGGCGCAGATATCGCCCGGCGCTTTATCGGCAAAATCGTCCACCTGATCGCCAATTTCATCGCCGTAATACAAGGTGATAGGGCCGGTATACGCGGCGAGGAAAGATAAGGCGGCTTTATGGCGCTGCCAGTATTGATCATCGGTGGGTTCTGCAATATTGCCCCGTTGCAGTAAATCACCAAAGCGGACGAGATCATGGTTGCCCAGCATCAGATTGGGTCTGGCATGATCGGGATACAGGTGATGCAAATCCATGCCTTCTGCCAGCCAGCTGCCGCCTTTGCCGCCGTTGCCGTTTTCATTCACGGCGAAGGTTTCGACTAACCGGTAGCGGACCGGAAAATCAAAGGCTGAACACAGTCCCGGTGCGCCTTTCGGGCCATAACCTGTCTGATTGATGACGTTTTCGTTATTCCATATTTCAGCCACCATGTAACCCAGCGGGTGAACTGTTTCGCCAAGGTGATTGACATAAGTGACCGACTGCGAGGCTTCATCGACCGTCTGGCGGATGTTCTGCCACGCCTCCAGAGGCACCTGATAAGCCTGATCGAGTCGCCAGCCATCGATTTTGAGTGTTTTGATCCAGTAAGCCGCCACTTCCTGATAAAAAGGCAGGCTTTCCGGGTAGCTGACCGGATTGCTGCTGCCCGCGGGCAGCTTTCCGGTGGGCGATGGCACCACATTCTCTTTGTGGTGACCGAACACACCGTCAAAGAATACAAATAAACCCCGGGCATGGGCCTGCTCGACCAATGTCTTTGCGGTCTCTAAGGTGCCAAACTTCGGGTCAATCGCAAAATAATCGGTCGCATAATAGCCGGTTGCATCCAAACGGTCCGCCCAGTGATCCTGGTCTGCTGTGGGTACCGACGCAAACACAGGCGTCAGCCAGATCGCATTGACCCCTAACGACTGGATATAATCCAGAGCGTCGATAATCCCCTGCAAATCGCCCTGGTGATGACTGGTGCCGTAGCCGGTGCCATGACCAAGATTCGGGTCACCATCGACAAAGCTCTCGACCATGACCTGGTAAATCCGAAGCTGTTGACTTTGCTCGGCAACGTTTGTGTTGCAGGCATAAGGCGCAATGGTTTGGTTTTGGTCCGCAGATGGGGTTGAGCTTCCGCATCCTGCCAGAGCCGCGGCTATCAGTAATGAGAGTGTGGAATGAGCAATCCTTTTGTTCACGTTTCAATTCCTGTCGTTATTTTTTGAATGTTTGATCGCTGTTTGTTTGTTTGTGGATACGTGACCCTTCATTCAGGGACACGCACCAAGGTAATTAACGGGGTTGGGTAAACACAGTCACCGCAGTGCCTTCAACCACCACACTGCCGGATAACCCAGTCTGATGACGGGCGCCTGATGCATCGGCAACCAGCGTCCAGTCGCCCGCAGGCAAGCTGATGGTCTGATTGTTGCCGCTGTTGTACACCACAAACAGGTGATGCGTGTCTTGCGGGTAAGTGATATAGCCGGTGACCAGTTGCCCGCCAAACTCAGCGGGTCGGGAGACCGTGAGGTAATTGGCGATATCCTGGTTAGAGGGCATACGTAAACCGGGGTGATTGCGGCGCAGCGCGATCAGTGCTTTGAAGTAATCATAGGTGGCCGCATTGTCAGCTCGGCGCTGCCATTTGATGCTGTTAAAGCTGTCCGGCGCATTGTAGGTATTGTGGGTCCCGCCGTGTGCGCCGAAATTCCAGGCATCCGGATCATTCATTTGCTCGTGGTCGGTTTTGGTCCGCAAGAACTCGTCCCCGGCATGAACAAACCCGATGCCCTGGCTGGTCAGCACCATGCCCATGCCAAAATTCACCACACGTTTGGCATGATCGAGACTGGCCGGCGGCGTCAGGCTGAGAATCTGGTGCGAGCTGTTCTGGACAACATTGCCCGACAGGCTTAAATACACCTTATCCCACAGCCCGAAATTATCATGGGCAGAAATATAGTTGATGCTTTGCTCGGGATCGGCGGCAAAGTTTCTGAACCAGGTGCTGTTGCGGCTGTCATTGGGATCGTACGCTGAACCGCGCATACCATCGTAGACAGACCAGCCCGCATCGGCGCTGTCCAGATTGTTGAACATATAGCTGGTCCGGGTATCATCGTTCGATCCTTTCAGGGCTTCACGATAGGCGCCGTTGAACACACCGACATGCTCTTGCACCATGTGATGCGTGGTGCCGTAGCGCACTCGTTGTGCTTCTTTCGGATCGCTGGCGTAACCATTCCAGGGTTCACCGTAAAGCAGCAGATTGCGATCCGGGAATTGCTGGTTCAGCGCGCGTCCCCATTTCTCTACTTCCTGATACGAGAAAATGCCAATCAGGTCGAAACGAAAACCATCAACGCCATATTCATCGACCCAGTAAGCCAGTGAATCCTGAATCATGCGGCTGACCATCGGCTGGTCGGCATCAATGGAATTGCCGGTGCCGGACAGATCCGTGGGGATGTAATAGCGGTTGCTGATGTTTTCAAACATCTCTTTGGCGTAGGTGTGGTTGTAGACCACATCCATGATGACCCGGATTCCGGCTTTGTGGAACTCATTCACCATGGTTTTAAACTCGCTGGCACGCGCCTCGTAATCGGTCGGCACCTGTGAATAGCGATCTTCCGGGACGTTGTAATTGCGCGGATCATAGCCCCAGTTGTAACAAGGATCGCTGTCCGGGAGTCCGTCGCAGGTGGCAAAGTCATAGACGGGCAGCAACTGAATGTGGGTGATGCCCAGATCAACTAAGTGATCTATGCCCGTTTTCAGCCCGTTGTAGCGGGTGCCGCTTTCAACCATGCCCAGGAACTTTCCGCGCTTGTCTGCGCTGACGCCAGCGCTGGCATCGATGGTGAAGTCGCGGACATGCACTTCATAAATCACCGCATCTTCGCGGTTTACCAGTGCAGGACGCTCAGCCCAGCCGCCAGCAGGCGCCGTGCGGGACATGTCCATCACAATATTGACGGCTTCACTGTCTCCTGTGCCGGGTGTTGCCATTTTGCCGTAGGGATCGCGCACCGGAATGCCATTGATTTTAAAGGTGTACTCGGCAAGGTGCAGATCGCCGCTGACGTCAACCTGATAGATATCTGTGTAGCCGTTGGCGTCGCTCACTTTACTCAGCGGGTATTCGGTCCCGTTCACAGTCACAGTGACATCGCTGTGATCCGGCGACCAGATCGAAAAAGTGGTTTGATCAGGCTGATACTGTGCGCCGAGCGTCGCAAGCGGGGTGCAATCTGAGGTGCATGGATTCACGGGCGTCAGCGTATAGTTCAGCGTCTGGTCGTTCACCGTGACTAAATATTCGCCGCTGACCTGGGTCTCAATGTCATCACCGGATGCATCCAGCACGCCGTCATTCTGATTGTCGCCATAGTTCTGCGACCAGTCTCCGGTCAGGTCAAATTTAAAACGCTGGTTGGCTTGTCCGTCAAAATCAACCAACAGCGACCAGGTATTGTCATCGACCAGGGTCATTGGCGCTGCAGCCCATTGATTTGCCGTACCGCGAAAGTACAGCGCCGGGAAGTTCTGCGCCAGAGACGAGCTGTCGCAACTGGCCACAGGGGGTGAGTATCGTCTGGCTGTCGCTGTCAAAGTCGATCCGGTAGCTCTGATCACCGCCAACCGTGTAATCGCCGGCGGGATAACTTTCCTGCCAGTCGCCGTAACGGTCGATTTTAAACCGCGGGCCGCCTGTCGCATCCCCTTGCAGAAACGTCTGACAGGTTTGATAGTGAGTGGTCGCTATCTGTGTCATTGCTGCCGCGTTCCACTGATTCGGGGTGCCCCGGAAGTGCCAGTCGGCGAGTGCGGGGGCGCTGATCAGCACCGCACCTGCAATAAGCGTAGGTAAGGTTCTCATTTCAATTTCCTTTTGCCGTCCTTATGGGAGACATCCTCTCTGAACGGATCGCGTTATTGTTGAGGGTTATTTGTTCGCTGACGGTGCGATTTCAACCCGTCAGGTGAGTTGTAAATAGCACAAAAAATAACGCTGAAAATGCCGTTTCCGGTGAAATTGAATTGAAATGTGAACCGATTAACTCATTGTATGGCAAGAAAAAATTGAACTGTGATCCTGTTATCTCAGCCCCTGCCTACGCCCCCTTTGCTACGCCCTGAAGGGGATCTTCTCCGCTCGGTGATCTTTCTTATTCTGCCGGGGCTGCGCCTGCAGCGGGTTTTTCTCGTACTCAATGTTTGTCACTCTCTGGTCGTTTCAGCTGATTGTTAATTCAGTTTCCGTTTCACTGTCCTTGGTTTTATTGTGGTATCAAAACAGCAGCAGTCGTCTGACATTCAATCGTGAGGAAATACAACAGGAAACCGTGTAGCTGGTTATCTTTGCTTGTGCCCGCAAATGATACTGATCACATTGATATGCAAGGTTTATGAGTAAATATTATTCCTGTGTCTCATGTTTATCTTTTCCTCATTGTCTAAATCTGCCAACTCCCGTTATATGAATGAGTTGCACATGCACCTGTGTGCGCACTGTTGGTAGTGCAACACCCATAGAGATCAATAACAAGGATGACGACAATGAAGAAAAATACGCTCTTACTGTTGCTGCTTTAGCATTAGCGGCAACTTCAGTGAGCACTCAGGCACGTAACTTTGATTTACCCTCTGGCTGCGAATACGGACGAGTCAAATCATATGATTTTAAATCAGAAGATGTGAAGGGTGCCGTGGAGAGTGGTTACAATATTTACAACGATCCGCAAACCTACCCTGATCCTTCTAACCCGGATCAAACGGATTATAATCAGGAAGAATATGCCAACTTTTTTGAGTCGCTGATTAACCTTTTCAACTCGTTTGACTATTTGCGGGTAGAAGTGCCAAAACATGTGGTTCAGGACGAAGTGTTCCGCGCTAAAGGTAACTTATTTGATCGTTATGCTAACGTGCATTTCAACAATTCAGAGTTCGGTTATGTCGGCAAAGATAAATCAAATCTGGATGCGAACTCCTATCTGAATATGAAATTTTCACGCACTTACGGATACGGTTTAGTCTGGATAAACCGTGCCGGCGGTATGTGTTCGGCTGAAGGTGTCTGGGTACAGAAAAAGCCAAGAATTGTCAGTGGAAATGCCACACATTCCTCGGGTAAAGTACAGGCAAATATAGAGTATTTGATTGATAAATATTCAACGGCTGCGAAGGATACCAGCGTGAATGCCCGCTTGATTATTCATGTCCGGGATGATTTATATGGCCAGACTGCCTCGGCATCAGTGAACCTGAGTGCATTGAAGGGCATTAAAACGATTAGTGTTACACCAGCGAACCCAGGTATAAATAGTGTCAGTGTGACTTTGTCTGACGGAAAATATACCGATGGTATGTCTTTAGGTTATGTGAGAGTGCCGGGCACACCAAAACCGCCATGCCCAAGATGTCAGCCTCTTTAAACGTGACAAGCAAGTGATTTATTAATAGCTCAGGCCCGCAGCCGGGCCTGAGCTGTATGTTATCTGACTTTAAAAAAAGCCATTTCTTTTCTGAGGCGTTGTGTTAACGCCGAAATATCGTTATTTGCCAGTGTCGTCTGGCTGGCATTCTCAGAGTTTTTCTGCACGATTTGGCTGATTTCTTCCAGCCTGTGAGAGATATCATTCGTGACAGAAGATTGTTCTTCTGAGGCGGTAGCGACTAACGCATTGACGTCCGAAATTTGTCCAACCTGCTCTGAAATCGTTTTAAATGCATCAGACAAAGCCTGAGTAATGATCTGAGACTCTGAAACCATGTCTGTGTTGAGTTTCATGTGTTCATCTGCAAGTTTGGATTGTTCCTGAAGCTGGCTGATGATTGTTTGAATATCGATGGTCGACTTTTGTGTTTTGGCAGCAAGTGCACGGACTTCATCGGCAACAACCGCGAACCCCCGGCCTTGTTCTCCGGCACGGGCAGCTTCAATCGCGGCATTGAGCGCCAGCAGGTTGGTCTGCTCTGATATGCTGTTAATCACATCAACCACTGAGCTTATCTTTTCTGAATGATCTCTTAATTCGTTGATGATTCGTGCAGATTCTTTCATGGAGTCACTGACACTTTCAGCAATAGAATCGGAGCGTTGCAGCGTACTTGAGCTGGCGTTGATGATGGTGATCGCTTCAATCGCTGCCGTTTCCGCCGAGTGCGCGTTGCGGGCAACATCCGACGCGGTTGAAGACAGTTCTGTGGCAGCAGCTGCGACTTGTTCTATTTCAGATAATTCACGCTGGGCATTTTCAGAGTTGTTGTGTATGACAGTCGAAATTTGCACCTGGTTTACGGCCAACTGCTCCTGAATACCATCAGAGGATTGTATAATACTGAAAATACTTTGCTGAAGTGCAGACAGGGATGACGATATTAAATCAAGTTCATTATTGGCTTTCATCATTGTACGCGGTGTAAAGTCACCGTCAGACATTTTTTGAATACTCTCCGTAATTTCAGGCAGTACACGTAATTCTTTACGGATGATCCAGAATGAAAAAATGAACCCGGTCATACAGGCAGCAATAAGCAGTGCGATCCCCAGCTGTATATCTGACGCATAATTATTTTTGCTTGATTGATATACCTGTCCCGAAGTCGTGATCTGAATTTTAATTAAGTTGTCTATTTGGTCGGAGAGAGGTTCTATAAGATTGTAGACACGGTGAACAATTTGATCTTTAGCCTCAGGCTGATTGGCTGCCTCTTGTAAAAGTGTCGCGAGATCTTGCCTGATTGTATTGATATCGTGCGTCAACTTTCCTGATATGTCGCTTTCCTCAGCCGTCAGATTGGTTGAATGATAACTGTCCCAAGTATCTGCCACGATGTCCTTCGCCCTTAACACGGAGACTTCCAGCTCCTGCTGAGAAAGCATACCGATATTCCATTTGTTGAATGCATCGACAATATCAATCGCAAAGGCATCAGAAATTGTTTTTAACTGTTGCAAAGGAATGACACGATCAAGGTAGATTGAGTTCATTGCATTCAATGTGTGTTTATTTCCAGACATTTGATTCCAGAAAAGTACGAACATGAGAACACACAAAGTGGCAGGGACGGCGAGAAGTTTTGTAAATATATTTTTTTTCATATGGATGTAGGAGCGATGCCCAAAGTGTATTAAAGCGATATTTTGCATGGTTAGAAAAGATATGAATATCTTTATTTATAATATTTTTTATGCAAATGACTGAAAGTCACGCTGTTGCCGTTCAACCTGCTGTGATCACTTCCACACCCCGGTTGGGGTGTGGAAAAGCCATTGAGTGACGGCGGTTATTTCGCCGGGTATTCAGACCAGTTGCTGCCATCCAGGGTGACATAGTTTTTGCCCTGAATCCTGATGACAGTCGAGCCTTCGTTCTGAGCGACGACGGGTGTTGCAGGCAGGTTGCTGATCAGTGAGGCAGGGTCAAAGCTGCCGCTCTGGTACGGGTTTTGTTCTAAGACATTGGCAATGAGCTGAGATAACGCCAGGTAGCTGGACGGTGCTGTCACGCGGGCTGTCTCACCGGTTCGGACGATGTTTTTGCCAAAGACTTTTAAGCCAACAGGCGTATGCACAATCGACGGTGACGGAATTTCACGCATGCCGGTGATCTGCATCCGATCGCCTTTCATGCCGGCGCCATGTTCCGGCACCAGCACCACCACAATATTCCGGCCCGATTGCTCCAGCGACTGGAAGAAGACGTACAGATCGTCCAGCAGATTTTTCAGCCGCAATGTGTAACTCACCAGTCCGGTGGATTGATTGCCGTGAATGATCCGGTTGCCGTCATGCAGAGAAATGGTGTTGTAGAGCGCGACGATCTTGTCACTGCCTGCTTGCTGGCGCTGCTGCCACCAGTGATTCAAGACATCTTTGTCGCGGTAGATCGGCGCACCGTCAAACGACTTCTGGTAGGGGGAAAAATCTGTTTGCGGCATCAGATCTGCCGTGACATTCCCTTCGGTTTGAATTAACTCGAGGAAATTGTCGAAAACCCCGTCGTGGTTCATCACCAGATTTTCTTCAAAACCCAATTGTTTCAGGTTTTCGAACAGGTAGCACTGCTCAGACGGTGCGCCCGCAAAGAGCTGGCTGTGGTTTTCCTGCCCGCAACTGGCTCGCAGCAGACGGATCACGGCAGGCCCGCTGTAGGAAGTCGCCGCATTGAACTGATCAAACAGGACATCGAATTCTTTAAACAAGGGATGATCTTCCAGCCCGGCAATATCAATATCGTCCCAGGCAACAGAGCAGATGCTCAGAAATAGAATATCGAATGGCGCAGCCTGAACAGCGCTGTCATCAAACAGCACTTGCCGCTTTGCTTCACGAGAAAAGAACTCAGAGACGTATTGATTCAGCGAGGCATCGTCCGTGCCCGCCGGCACGTTGGCAGCCGTTGTGTTTACATTGCCTGCGGGTTGGGTGATCGGGGTCGTGTTATCAGCCGTTCCCTGATCCGCAATGACAGGCGGTATCTGGCTGGAGGGCAGACTGAAAAACAACATCGCCGCCATCACCAGCACGGATATGCGTAAAAAACGATTGAGCAGGTAATAACCGATACAGACGGCAAAAAGGCCCAATATCGCCTGGAAAGAGACAAAACGGCCAGCCAATTCAAACAGATAACGCCATTCGAAATGCATCAACTGATTCATTTGCCCCCAAAGGCGATCTAAAGGCGGCAGAAAAGAGTCGTAGTGCAGCAACCAGATCGCAGCAGGCACAGCGAGGACGAATCTGACCGTTGCCAGCAGACGCGAGCGCAGCGGTAGCAAAAGAAAGAGGGCCAGCACGACGTTTTCCAGCGGGTGGAAATCAATCGTCCCCTGGAAATACAGGGCGAATTTGGCAATGAAATAAACATTCCACCACCCCAGTCCTTGAACCTGCTGTGATGAATGAGAAAAGCGTGTAATCGTCATAGTCTCTGCTTAGTTGAAAGATTCAGTCTTGTTCAAAGTAGCGGGAGCGCCTGATAAACCTGTGATGGAAACGCTTGCCCAGCGCGATCAGCTGGCGCAGGTAATAACCCAGTACCATACCTGTGATCAGACTTAACCCTGCGGTGAGCAGAAAATCATCAATGTTCATGATTCACCTGTTAATCGAATGCGCTTCGGGGTGGCAAAAAGGGTCGCCATCTCATCCTCGGCGTTGCTTTTTACTGTAAAAATCGCCGGTTCTGTGGTGATTTTCTTGATTTCTGCCGAAACCGGTAAAGCTTCTTTGCCAACCACTTCCAGCTCTTTTTCCAGCTCATAGTGTGCACTGATGACATGAACGGTCCGGAAGAGATCCCGGACCGGGACATCAAAAATATGATTCAGTGCGGTATGGATATCGGTTTGGCGAATAGCACTGAACAGAACGTACAAGGCATGGTTGCAGGCAGTAATCACATCGCCATCACGCCGGATATGGCACAGCCGCAGACACTCCTCCGGCTGCATGCCGGACAGCAGTTTGAGTTTAATCAATACCACACCCAGTCGCGGGGAGGTCAATTGCTGCATTACAGCATGGCAATACTGGATAAATGTCTGATTATCCAGATACCCCCGTGCATTGTAGTTCGGGTCATGTAACAAGAGTTCTTCCGTATTGTCCGGCAGTGAGCGCGTCATGCGTTGCCCTTGTATTGCATCAACCTGGCTCATCATTCTGAGGAAGGGCAGATGATAAGGCACAATCAGATTTACGCCGGCGCGCAGCAGGAAAGTCTCATCGGCATATCGCAGACACTGTCTGACTTCTCTGATGATGATTTTGAGCTTCGGGCCGGCTTGCTGTCGTAAATGCAGGCAGTCGACAGCCAGCTGGCGGATCTCCTCCGGCGACTGACAGGACAAGATCAATGTCGCTGAATGCGGTATTGCTGAATCACGGATGATCTCTGCATTGTTCGCTGCCAGCTGAACATGCGCAGGCAGTGGGATGTCTTCATCCAGCACAGCATGACTCATCACAATCAGAGTCGTGTCATCCTGGCTGCTGAATGTCGCTATACTGGTGGGGGACATCGGCACCGCAGTCAGCACACCCGGGGCCGTTTTTTGCACAACAAACTTTTTATCTGATTGAATACCGTCTGATTTTGCCCAGAAATGCACATGGTAGCTGTATTTGTTGTCACTGATCATTCCCATCGCGGCCAGCCCTGCCAGATAGCGGTTCAGTGACAGTAATGCCGGTTTTAATGCGGTTGAGGTGACAGAGCCGTACACCATGAGCTGTATCGCCAGCTCATGGTCAGCAGCGTATTTATGAAGCATTTTTAAAACAATAGTGAGATTTTTTTATTAATATTTGTGAAAAATATATCCGGCACAAAAAGGATAGCAAGCGAGTGCTTTACCACTTTTAATTTGATGAGATCATCCAGCAGCAAATGAAAATGGATACCATTTTTGGTTTTATTCTGATTCAGAAAAAGGTTCTTTGACACTTTTCCTTTAATGTCGCTGAAAGCTGAACGCTTTCTTGAACGTTCAGACCTGAGTAAAAGTTATCTTTGTTTGTAAAACAAGTGAAGCCATTGTTTTGATTCTGTTTCAAGATGGCTGTCAGATAATCGATTGCCATGGTTTTCTGGTCAAAAAGAGTCACATAAACCGACGGAAAATTGTTTATTTCGACAAAGTGTGTAAAGTCCGGATTTGTAGACATATAAAATACCAGTTGCTCGCTATCGGCACTTTTCCCTGCTGTTTAACGCTTTCAGAGGTACCATCACCGTAAGATCGCGACAGAAAAGATGTTACTAATATAATCAGATCATATAGAATTTACCCAAAATGTCGAATCATTCGTCTGATGTATCTTGGTAAAGACTGAAATCTATAAAGAACTGTTCTCTTGGCATGTGGCCGATGCATTGATGATGACATTTGATTATGAACTGAAAGGCACACATAATTAATTGTAATATTATCATTATTTTCCGGTTGTATCAGGAAGCGTGTGAGTCACACGCATCAAGTTTATTGAATCGGTTTTTTATTTTTTGTGGACTGAATGTTAAGAATGAAAAGGCAAAAGTGTAATAAATGTTAGCACCTGTTTGTTTCTTTAAAAATTATGTACTTAAATACAATATGTATGAACGGCATTGATAAATTCGATGAAGTAGTGGTGAATTATTGTGGTAATGCCTGCGAAAGATGTTGATGCAATTTATGCATCTTACAACATGACAAATCATGATTATGTTGAATTGAACGAAAGTGAAAATTATTCAAAAATTAAAAACAAGTGGTTGATATTAAAAAGTAAAAAATCACCTCACGGGACAAGGCGCACGAACATGGAAAACAGTAGCCAGGCCGATATGGCATGAAAAGGATCGGGATCCTCAGCTTGCGTGGCGGTGCCGGGGCGACCACAGTCACAGCCAATCTGGCACAGGCGCTCGTACAAGTGCAGAAAAATGTGCTGGTTGTGGATGCTGTCCCGGCCAATTTGCTGCGTTTACACTTTGGTTTACCACTCTCCAGCGTTGAAGGGTGGGCCAGCCACATGTGTGCAAACACCGACTGGCAATCGGCCGGCTTTGAAAGTCCCAATGGTGTAACATTTTTGCCTTTTGGCCAATTGTCATTACAGAACGCCCGGCAGTTTGAGGCGAATCGCGGCCCTTATCTTGCCGAGATCCTAGAAGCACTCGGGCGGGTTGACCTCGGTGACAATCAGGATCACTGGCAACTGGTACATTTGGCGGCGTCAGATCTGGCGATACTGGAAGATGAATCCTTCGGGTATTTTTTTGATGCCGTGCTGGTGGTGTTAACACCGGACGCTGCCTGTTACAGCGTGCTGCAAGATGTCTCTGAGACCCTGACTGTGTTTAACGATGCGCCTGTCTCAGCCAAAGTGCGTTATGTGCTCAATCAATATCAGCCAGAAACTGAGATCAGCCGCGATTTCATGCTGGTGATGAAAAAAGAGCTTGATGCTGATATGTCACCGGTTCTGTTACACCGAGATATCGCTCTGATGGACAGTGTGGCAAACCTGACCACGGTGCAGCAGTTTTCACCAACCAGCCAGGCGGCAAAAGATTACCAGTCACTCGCCTTTTGGTGCGTGTCGCAATTATCAGCCATCCAGTGCGTTTCCTGAGTCTATGTTCAGCACCTTAAATCTGATTTTTAAATCCTGGGTTATTGAGCAGTTCAAAGTGCAAAAGCTTGCTTATGAGCGCGAGCGAAATACACCTGTCTCCCGCATGGGAAATCTCATACTCGGGCTGTGGTTTACCTTTGCGTTTGTGTGTCTCAAGCCGCAGATTGCCGGCGTACCGGCATGGCGTCTGCCTCTGATTTATTACCCGCACATCAACTTTGCCTCCCCCACATTGCTGGATCCTGTGCGCTTTGTGCTGCAGAGCCTGTGGCTGCTCTGTGTCAGGCCACAGTCGCCGGGTCATCTGAAAGCCCAGCTGCAAACGGGAACCCGTCAACTGATCCGCCGCGTGAAAGCCATTTTCTATTTACCCTTGGGGCGCATTTCCGGGCTTATTCAATGGCTGGAAAAGAAAGCGACCGATGCCGACACAGAAGATCTCAACGCGGTATTAAGAGAAACCAACACCGGGCGGATGATTAATATCCTGCTGCTGATCGCTGTGGTCTTGCTGGCCCTGATCTGTTTTACCGTGCCGTTCGGGTTGGAAGCCCAGATGGTTTTCGTCTTATTACTCTGGACACTGGCCATGATGTGCCGGCGGATGCCCGGCCATTTTCCAACCTTGTTGCTGATCATCCTGTCGGTCACGGCTTCCTGCCGCTATCTGTGGTGGCGCTATTCATCCACACTGAACTGGGACGACCCTCTGGCGTTCATGCTGGGCGTATTATTGTTACTGGCAGAAACCTATTCTTGGATCGTGCTGATTTTAGGTTATTTTCAGAATATCTGGCCGCTGAACAGAAAACCGGTTGCACTGCCGCCAGAGACCAAAGATTGGCCTACAATTGACGTCATGATACCGACTTACAATGAAGATCTGGATGTGGTGCGTGCCACAGTGTATGCCTCTCTCGGGGTCGACTGGCCAAAGGATAAGCTGAATATTTATATTCTTGATGACGGAAAGCGGGACAGTTTCCGCGATTTTGCCCGGGAAGTGGGGGTACATTACCTGCGACGGCCAACCAATGAGCACGCCAAAGCGGGCAACATTAACTATGCCCTGAAACGATCCCAGGGAGAATATGTGGCCATCTTTGACTGTGACCACATCCCGGCCCGAGCCTTTTTTCAGCTGACCATGGGTCTGTTTCTGAAAGATCCGAAACTGGCGCTGATACAGACACCGCACCACTTTTTCTCGCCGGATCCGTTTGAACGTAATCTGGCTAATTTTCGCAACGTGCCCAATGAAGGCAACTTGTTTTACGGCCTGATTCAGGACGGGAACGATCTGTGGGATGCCACTTTCTTTTGCGGCTCATGCGCTATTTTACGCCGTGGGCCACTGGAAGAAGTCGGTGGCATTGCGGTGGAAACAGTCACCGAAGATGCGCATACCTCACTGCGGATGCATCGGCTGGGCTATCACTCGGCGTATCTGAAACAACCGCTTTCAGCCGGTTTGGCGACGGAAACGCTGTCGGCACATGTCGGCCAGCGGATCCGCTGGGCCAGGGGCATGGCGCAGATTTTCCGGGTCGATAATCCGCTGACCGGCAAAGGACTCAAACTGTCACAGCGTTTGTGTTACGCCAATGCCATGCTGCATTTTTTGTCGGGCATTCCGAGGATTATCTTCCTGACCGCACCACTGGCGTTTCTGGTGCTGCATTCTTTTATTATTTATGCACCGGCGCTGGCGATCATTCTGTACGTGCTGCCGCACATGGTGCATGCCAGCATGACCAATTCCCGGATGCAGGGAGAGTTTCGCTATTCATTCTGGGGCGAAGTGTATGAAACCGTTCTGGCCTGGTATATCGCCCGCCCGACCACAGTGGCACTGTTTGCACCCCATAAAGGGCAGTTCAATGTGACCGCCAAGGGCGGACTGGTGAAAGAATCTCACTATGACTGGGTGATCTCCCGGCCATATCTGGTGCTGGTATTGCTCAATATCATCGGACTCGGCATGGGGATTTACCGGCTGGGGTGGGGGCCGGATAACGAAATCGCAACCGTGCTGGTCAATATTGTCTGGACCCTCTACAACCTGCTGATCCTCGGTGCGGCAGTGGCGGTAGCTGTTGAGGCCAAGCAGATACGCCGGGATCACCGGGTTGACGTGGCTATGCCGGTGGCGGTCAGGCTGAAATCCGGACACCTGCTGCAGGCTGAAATGAAAGATTTTTCCCTCAGTGGCCTGCGGATTCAGCTGGGCGAGCGGGACAGTGAACGTCTGAAGGTTCAGGTGAATCAGAAACTGGAAGTGGTGCTGAGTCGTGGTCAGCAATCGTATGTCTTTCCGGCGACCATCGCTTTTACCGGCAACGGCATGCTGGGGCTTCAGCTCACTGAGCTCAGCACACAGCAGCAAATCCAGTATGTGCAATGTACATTTGCCAGAGCAGACATCTGGGCGAAGTGGCAGCAGTCTTATCAGTCGGATAAGCCGATGTCGAGTATGAAATCTGTGCTTCAGGTGGGCTGGAACGGATACCGCCGCCTGATTCAGCATAGCCCGGCGCCAGTCGCTACGCTGGCTCAGGGCGTGTCAATCTTTGGTGACCTGATTTGGTCACTGAGACCCCGTAATGTCCCCAACAGGGCTTAAACAATGAAAATCAACAAAACAATAAAAATAGCGGCCGCCATACTGAGCTGTATGGGTATGACGGCAATGGCCAGTGCGCAGGCCACCGTTTCTGAAACCGATCCAGCCGGAACGGTGACACCTTCACATCTGCTCTCACCCGTTACCCAGCGGGCGCTGCCATTCTCACAATTGGGTTTTAATGGTTCTATCGGCATTTACGGCAGTGAAGCCAGCGCCACGGTCGGTTTTGGCTCGCGTCTGGATGAAGTGATTGCCAAAGCCAACCTGCATTTCGAGGTCACGCCCTCTCCGGCGCTGCTGGCGCTGGTGTCGCATATTAAGGTGTACCTGAACAACGAACTGATGGGGGTTGTGCCGGTCACCGATGGTCAACAGGGCAAGAAAATCAGTGTGTCTATGCCAATGGACGCGCGTTATTTCAGTAACTATAACCAAATCCGGTTTGAGCTGATTGGCAACACCCATAAAACCTGCTCTAACCCCAATGATGCCAGTATCTGGGCGGAGATCAGCCAGAGCAGCCGGGTTGAATTGTTTGTGCAGAAAACCCGGCTTGAAAGCGATTTGAGTGTCTTGCCGGCACCGTTTTTTGATCCCCGTGATTTTGGTCAGTTAACTCTGCCGGTCATTCTGGGATCGGACTATGATCTGGCGGAAATCAAAGCGGCAGGCGTGCTGGCTTCTCATTTCGGTTCACTGTCGGGCTGGCGGGGCGCGCAATTTTCGCTCTTGTTTGATCAACTGCCAGAGCAGCATGCTGTGGTGTTTGTCACCAATGACAACAAACCCGATTTTCTGCGTGACTTCCCGGATGCCGACGGGCCGTATTTGCAGGTGATTACCCACCCGACCAACCCTTATGTCAAACTGCTGCTGGTGCAGGGCCGCGACAGTCAGGATCTCAATACCGCGGTGCAGGGGCTGGCACTGGGGACTCAGTTGTTAACCGGGCCGATGGCCAAGGTGAATCAGGTGGTCCAGGTGAAACCCCGCGCCCCTTATGACGCGCCCAACTGGGTGAATACCTCAAGACCTGTGGCCTTCACTGAGCTGGTGGAACAGCGCAGTCAGTTGCAGGTGGAGGGGCGCACACCACCGCCGGTGCGGTTGAGTTTTCAGCTCCCGCCGGATTTGTTCACCTGGCAGAGCCGCGGTATCCCAATGGATCTGCAATACCGGTATTCGCCGCCCGTCAAAGATAACTCGGGCTCACGGCTGACGCTGGGGATCAACGACGAATTTGTTGAAGCATTTAACCTGACCACAGCCGGTCAGGGCGGTGAGTCCAAACGGGTACGTGTTCCGCTGCTGGATGACGGCTTGCTGGGCGGTAGTGATCGGGTACGCATTCCGGCGTTTAAAGTGGGCAGTAAAAATTTCATCGATTTCGAATTCGGCTTTGCCTCAGTCACGGAAGGGAACTGCCAGATCACCCAGCCCAGCAAACAGTATGCCGTGGTTGACGGTGACTCAACCATTGATTTCAGTGGCTTTCCGCATTATATCCAGATGCCGAATCTGCGATCCTTTGCAACCTCCGGCTTCCCCTTTACCCGCATGGCCGATCTGTCGGACACGGCCGTGGTCCTGCCAGCGGCTTCATCTCCTGAAGTGCTGCAAACCTTTTTGAATGTCATGGGCCGGCTGGGGGCTGACACCGGATACCCGGCCATTCAAGTTTCACTCACAGATCAGTGGGACAGCGCCACGCTGAAAGGTAAGGATATCCTGAGCATTGGCGTGGCGCAGGAACTGAACCAGGCGATTGGGCATCCTGATCAGGTTAATCTGATCCTGCAGTCCGGTCAGCGCCAGATCCGACTGCCGGGTCGTAACGAAACCACATCAGGTAACAACTGGCTGAATCGCGCGTCTGACAATCCGGAGGCTGTTGATCTGGTATCTGTCAGTGCCAGCGGTCAGTTTGCTGCCATCACCGGCATGGAATCGCCGTTCAGCAAAAAACGCAGTCTGGTGGCGATCATGGCTGCCAGCCCACAGGCGTTGACTCTGGTCGATAAGGCTCTGATAGATTCGGGAAAAGTGGAGCATATGTCAGGCTCTGTGGTGATCTTGCGTAATCAGGAAGTGGCCAGTTATCACGTCGGACAGCATTATTTTGTCGGCCAGTTGCCGGTGCTGAAATTGATCTGGTATCACTTCTCCAACCATCCGGTACTTGTTGCTTGTCTGGCGGTGCTGCTGGTGGTGATCGTCACTGTCTTCCTGTGGCGGGTACTGCGGAAAATTGCCGCCAGAAGACTGGCACGAAGCGGGGAAGATGAATGAAAAGCCTGATCCTTGTGCTGGGCTTGATCTTCAGCGCCCAGAGCCTGGCCGCACGCTGTGAATGGCCGGAATGGCAAGCGTTCAAATCGGTCTATCTGGTCGATGGCCGTGTGATAGACGGCAGTGATGAGCGCCGGATCACCACATCCGAAGGCCAGTCATACGGCTTGTTCTTTGCTTTGGTTGCCAATGACAAACCGGCCTTTGCGGCGATGCTGGACTGGACGCAGAGCCAGCTGGCCGGGGGCGATCTGACGGCGCGTTTGCCGGCCTGGCTGTGGGGAAAACAGCCCTCGGGGGCTGGGGCGTGCTGGATGATCATCCGGCTTCGGATTCCGATCTCTGGATTGCGTACAGCCTGGCAGAAGCGGGCCGTCTGTGGAATAACCAGTACTATCAGTCGCTGGCGCATTTGATGGCCAGCCGGATCCTGCGCGAAGAAACCATCACGATCGACGGCCTTGGCACTGTGCTGCTGCCGGGAACCGTGGGTTTTGCGCTGGAAAACGGCCAGTTTCGGGTCAATCCCAGCTATCTTCCGCTGCAGCTGATTGCCCGGATGGCACAGCTTTATCCGCAGTACAATTGGACATCCTTATATCGCACCAGTCTGGCCATGATTCTGGACACCATGCCTGTAGGTTTCAGTCCGGACTGGGCCACGCTGGCAGACGGTCGCTATCTTGCTGACCGGCAAACCGGACCTGTGGGCAGCTACAATGCCATTCGGACTTACTTATGGGCCGGGATGCTCAGCGACGACGCGAAAGACAAAGCGGCACTGGTGAAGGCCATGCAGCCCATGGTGTCGGCCACGGCGGCTTTGTCGACCCCGCCACGCACGGTGAATACCCAGACGGGCCAGTATCAGGCGCCGGGCAGTGCCGGATTTTCCGCTGCCCTGCTGCCCTTGCTGGCTGCGTCAGGGGAAACCGAACTGTTGCAGGCGCAGGCCGAACGGGCGGCGGCAGGTCTCGTGACACACCGGGACGATCATTATTACGACAATGTGCTGGCGCTGTTTGGTCAAGGCTGGCATCAGGCACGGTATCGATTCGGCGTACAGGGTGAACTGGAGCCTGCATGGGAAAAAGGATGTCAGTAACAGCCTCGCGAAACACCCGTATTCTGATGGCGCTCGGTCTCAGTGCCGGCACCATCAGCCTGTCTGCTTACGCCGGTATTGTGCCGACCACACCTTTAACAGCCCAGCAGCTTGAACAGGTGTATCAGCCGGTCGGCTCGGCGGCCACATTGTCGACCGTGATACCGGAGAGCAATTCGGTGGCGTTTCTGGTTAATCAGATTGAACTGGCCACGGCCTTAGGTCGCGATGATATCGTTGCAAGTGCGCTGGAGCGATTACTGGCGATAGACAGCCAGCATCCGGATGGTCTGTATTATCAGGCGCGGCTGCTGATCAAACAAAATCAGCTCCAGCAGGCGCAGGAAGTCAGAAACCAGCTCAAAGCCAGCGCGCCGCAGTCGGTGCAGCTCAAGGCGCTCAATGATCTGATTGCCCTTCAAGGCCGCAAAAAAGCCGACTTGCAGCAGGCCAGATTACTGGTGCGGGCCGGCCGGTATGAGCAAGCGCTGAACGCCTATGATGCGCTGTTTCCCAACGGGATGCCCTCGGCCGAGTTGCAGCTGGAATACCTGCAGGCTGAAGGCAGCCTCAGTGATCGCTGGGAAAGCGTGAAACAGGGGCTGGAGCAGCTCAATGCCGCGTATCCCGGCGTGCCTTCTTTTCAGCTGGCGCTGGCAAACCACATTCGCCGCCGCGATGCTGCCGATCCCTGGATTCTGGCGACTTACCGTCAGCTGGCACTGCGTACAGATATCGGCATCGTGGCCGCCAATGCCTGGCTAAGGGCGCTGGATCAGCAGCCAATCTCGGCGCAAGTGGCCGAGCAATATGCCATTGTCGCCAGCTATTTTCCGTCCGATACCGCGATTCAGCGTGCCAACCGCAATGCCCAGGCGCGCTGGGAAACCGAGCAGACCTTGCGACAAGACCCCGCCTATCAGGCCAAGCGTCAGGGTCTGGCGCTGATCGATCAGAAAGCCTATCCGCAGGCCAAGAAACAACTTGAGTACGCCTTAACTGCCCGGCCGGACGATCCTGAGATCCTGGGCGGGCTGGGCATGGTGTACCTGCGTCAGGGCCAGCAGGGCAAAGCCCTGGCGTATTTCAAACAGGCACAACAGCTGGATGAGGACCCGGACAATGTCAGCAAATGGCAATCGCTGGTGGAGGCCTCTTCTTACTGGGCATCTCTGGATGAAGGTGATGCACTGAGAACAAAAGGCCAGCTGAGTCAGGCCGAGCGCGCCTATCGCAAAGCCATCCCGGTCAATGACGCAGAACCCTATGCCTATCTCAAACTGGCAGAACTGTATCAGCAGCAGCAGAAATTTGCTGCCGCCGGGCAGGCCTACCGGCAAGCCTTGCAGCGTGATCCCGGCAATGCGCAGGCTGTGCGTGCGCTGGTGAACCTGACACGGGAAAGTCAGGGACTGACAGCCGCGATTACCTTTGCAGAGCAGTTGCCTCCGGCTCAGCGGCGGCAAATCCGCGACACCTTACTGGAGATGAAAACCCAGTTTGTGGTGCAACAGCTGAGCCGTGCACTGGCAGAGAATGATACGCAGGCCGCAGAGCGGTTCGCCAAACAATTACTCCAGCTGAATCCCTCCTCGCCCTGGCAGCGCCGCGATATCGCCGATGCCTTAGTCGCCGCCGGGCAGCGCAGCCGGGCGGATGCCCTGATGCAGCAATGGGCTGCCGACAGCCGCGATCCCGAAATGCAGTTTGCCTACGGCTTATACCTGAGCCAGGCCGGTCGCGATGATGAGGCCGTTGCCGTTATGTCGCGCGTGTCTGCTGCCCGGCGCAGCGAGGCGATGCAGAATAACTTGCTGCGGCTGCGCCTGAATCAGTCTCTGGCTGATCTGCCTGCCCGCTATCAGGCCAACCCGGATGCCGTGCGCCAGCAGTTGCATTCGCTGGCGCAGCAGTATGCCGGTCAGCCCGCCGTGTTGGCGCGGCTGGGTTCGATCTGGGCCGGTTTGGGCGAGCGGCAGCAGGCTGAGAAAATCTACCGTCAGTTAACCCCGAATGATGCCTGGCCGCAGAATGCTCAGCTTGGCTATGGCGAGCTGATGATTGCGCTGGGGGAATTCAATGCCTTTGATCTGTGGCTGGCGCAGCAGGGACAGGCGCGTGCTCACGGGGAACAAGGGGACGTTGTTTCGCTGGCCGAACTCGGTGCGCTCAACACCCGGCGCTTGCTGGCCGAAGCAGAACTCCTGACTGAACAGAGGCAGCACAGCCGGGCACAGGCGCTTTATCAGACTGTGCTCAGTGACGCTCAACCTGCACCTGAGCCTTACCGCACCGAGGCCCGGCTTGGGGTGTTACAAACCAGTGCTGCGCTGGGGGATGCGGCAGTTTATCAGCCGGTGTCTGAGCAACTCTATGCCAGCCGCGCCCAGCTGACGGCCAGACAGCTCATGCTGGCCGCCCCTGTGATGAACAGCCAGGGCGAGTACGATAAAGCCAAGGCGCTGAACCGCTTACTGGATCAGCGGCCGGACGCGGATGCGATGGATTACCGCAACAGCATGGCGCTGGCGATGGAAAATCAGCAGTGGACGCTGGCCGGGCAGCGTGGCTATCAGGCACTGAACGCGGATCGCATTGAAAAAAGCCCGGATCCACAGGCGGCGCAGGTGCAATCACCGGATTTGCGGACGCTGTATCAGGAGGCCGACGATTACTGGCTGACCCGCAATGTCAAAGCTGACATCGATCGTCTGCGTGATCGCAGCGACGGCCACCTCATGATCGGTTGGGATTACAGTGCCCGCGACGGGGAAAACAAGGCCAGTCAGGTGCCGATCGAAGCGCGGATCCCCATCGAACAATGGGACGGCCATCTGATGGTACGGGCCGATTATGTCTCGCTCGACTCCGGCGATCTGGACTATTTCGACAAGTTTGCCAATTCCAATGCGCAATACGACACGCTGCGTGCCCGCGAGACCGGGCTGGCCTTGGGCATTGGCTGGCAGGCAGAGAACTGGCAGGCGGATATCGGCACCACACCGCTGGGTTTTGCCCAGTCAGCCTGGGTGGGCGGCGTCACGCTTGCGGGGGATATCGGTGATTTCGGCGTGTCCGGCACCTTATCGCGCCGGCCTGAAACCAGCACTGTGCTGTCCTATGCCGGGATGAGTGTGCCCCAAGTTATATCTGGTTCTTCTGTCGATCCGGCCGGGACACAATGGGGCGGGGTGGTCAGTACTGGCGTGAAACTCAATGCCAGCTGGGACATTGGCGGCCCGTACGGTTTCTGGGGCAGTGTGCAACATCATCTGATCACCGGCGAAAATGTGGCTGATAATACCCGACTGGCCCTGCTGGGCGGCGGCTATTACAAACTGATTGCCACCGATGAGCAGCGTTTCAGTATCGGCACCAATCTGCTGTATTTTGACTACGACAAAAACCTGAGCGAGTACACGCTGGGCAGCGGCGGGTATTACAGCCCGCAGCGCTATGTGTCGTTGTCAGTGCCGGTGAATTACTACGGCCGCTACAACAGCAGCTGGTCGTATCTGGTCAGCGCTTCTGTCTCCAATTCGTGGTCGAGAGAAGATGCGCCCTATCAGTCGGATGGGGAATCAGACACAGGCGGTGGCTTTGGCTTTGGTTATTCGCTCGAAGGCGCGCTGGAAAAACGGGTCAGCAGTCGCTGGTATGTCGGGGTCGCCCTGGACTTGCAGCGCTCAGATTTCTACGAGCCAAACCATTTGATGCTCTATACCCGGTTTACCTTCAATGATCGCTGGCAACCGATCGACTACCCGCCGTCTGTGCCCCGCCTGTACAGCGATTTTGATTAAGATTTGCGGCCTTCACGCAGATTGGAACAAATAAAAACAGGCGCATGAAAATGCGCCTGTTGTGAACAGTTTCAGTCGTCGTTACTCATCCGGTGTACACACCCGGATTCTGTGCCCGTCAGGATCCAGTGCCACAAAAGTCAGACCAAAGACCGCGTCATGCAAAGGTTGCTCAATCACGACACCGGCAGTCTGCCATTGGTCATACAGCGCTTTGACCTGATCGTCATCCGGCACCATAAACGCGAATTCACTGCGATGGCCCTCGCCGCCGGAGACAAAATTGCGTGCCTGCTCTGACCACAAACTCAGGTTAAAGCCGTTTTCAAACTCAAACGCCACGTAAGTCGGCAGTGCAGCCACAGGCTCCCGGCCAAGCAGTTGGCGATAGAAATCTGCGCTTGTTTCCGGGTTTTTCACATACAGCAGCAATAGGTTCGGTATCATTTTCTCTTTCCTTTTGTGTTCATCCTCGTTGGGTAGAGTCAGAGCTTACCCCGTGACACTGTCAGAAAGTGGCAGTATCATGTTGCCTATGCGTACCGAACGATTACTCCAATTACTGCAGATTCTTCGCCAGCACCGGCTGCCCGTCAGCGGACAGCGGCTGGCTGATGAGCTGAATATCAGTATCCGTACCCTGTACCGGGATATCGCCACACTGCAGGCCCAGGGGGCGCAGATCGAGGGCGAACCCGGCATCGGCTATGTGCTGAAACCGGGATTTTTCCTGCCACCGTTAATGCTCACCGAAGATGAAATCAGCGCCATCATGCTGGGTGTCCGCTGGGTCTCGGCCTTTGGCGATGTGCCGATGGCCAGTGCCGCCGACACCGCGCTGGCGAAAGTCACCGCCGTGCTCCCCGCCGATCTGGTGCAGGGCGCCAATGAAGTCCCGCTGCGCGTCGGCCCGACGAATGCGCTTGCCACGGAAGATCTCACTCTGTTCAGAACGGCTATCCGGCGGGAAAGAAAACTCGCCATTCGCTACCGCGCGGCGGACGGACAGGAGAGCACCCGGGTGATCTGGCCGTTTGCGATCGGCTATTTCGCCCAGGGCAGGATACTCGCCGCCTGGTGCGAACTGCGGCAGGATTTTCGCCACTTTCGTACGGAGTTGATTGCTGATCCGATGATGATGGATCAGGCCTATCCAAAGCGGCGTCATGGGTTGTTTCAGGCGTGGCGGGAGAAGGAGTTAAGACTGCGTCAGGGCTAGGGTGCACAAAGGGACGGCTGGGGATTTTGGTACGGCGGAGGTATGTCGCGCTTGAGTTCTGTGGTTCCTTTGGCATGGTGTGATGCGCGCCAGACACTCTTTGTGGGGCCAAAGAGTGCCCAGAAAGCCCTTTTTGTTCTTTGGTGTGGTCCGGGACGGTTGTAGGCGCTCCCGGCGCCGACAACCTAAAAATTCGTCCTGAATTTTTCCCTGGATTGGGGATTACTTCAATGTGACTTGGACGATAAATAAGCGATTTCAGGTGAGACAGAAAGTATGTCGCGCTTGAGTTCTGTGATTCTCTTGGCATGCTGTGATGCGCGCCAGACACTCTTTGCGGGGCCAAAGAGTGCCCAGAAAGCCCTTGTTGTTCTTTGGTGTGGTCCGGGACGGTTGTAGGCGCTCCCGGCGCCGACAACCTAAAAATTCGTCCTGAATTTTTCCCTGGAGGAGTGCCATCAATGTACATTTTCAACCTGTCATTCCCGTGCAGCGAGTGCGACTTTTAAGGCTGGGTGAGGTATGTCGCGCTTGAGTTCTGTGGTTCATTTGGCATGGTGCGATGCGTGCCAGACACTCTTTGCGGGGCCAAAGAGTGCCCAGAAAACCCTTTTGTTCTTTGGTGTGGGCCGGGTCGGTTGTAGGCGCTCCCGGCGCCGACAACCTAAAAATTCGTCCTGAATTTTTCCCTAGGAAGTGCCATCAATGTATATTTTCAAGCTGTCATTCCAGTGCAGCGAGTGCGACTTTTAAGGCTGGGTGAGTATGTCGCGATTGAGTTCTGTGGTTCTTTTGGCATGGTGCGATGCGCGCCAGTTGTAGGCGCTCCCGGCGCCGACAACCTAAAAATTCGTCCTGAATTTTTCCCTGGGGAAGTGGGTTTCTTTTTGCTTTTTGATGTGTTGTGGCTGGTGGATTTTGGTACGGCTGAGGTATGTCGCGCTTGAGTTCTGTGGTTCTTTTGGCATGGTGTGATGCGCGCCAGACACTCTTTGTGGGGCCAAAGAGTGCCCAGAAAGCCCTGTTTGTTCTTTGGCGGTGCCATCAATGTACATTTTCAAGCTGTCATTCCCGTGCAGCGAGTGCGACTTTTCAGGCTGGGTGAGGTATGTCGCGCTTGGGTTCTGTGGTTCTTTTTGCATGGTGCGATGCGCGCCAGACACTCTTTGTCGGGCCAAAGCGTGCCCAGAAAGCCCTTGTTGTTCTTTGGTGTGTTGTGGCTGGTGGATTTTGGTTCGGCGGAGGTATGTCGCGCTTGAGTCTGGTGGTTCTCTCGGCATGGTGCGATACGCGCCAGACACTCTTTGTAGGGCCAAAGAGTGCCCAGAAAGCCCTGTTTGCTCTTTGGTGTGGTCCGGGGCGGTTGTAGGCGCTCCCGGCGCCGACAACCTAAAAATTCGTCCTGAATTTTTCCCTTGGAGAGTGGCACTGTTTTGGCTTGCAACTCGTTATTGCCCCGAAATGTGTTAGAGAGAAGAATCGTTGCATTGGCAACTTCGAGCTAGAAAGTTACCCTAGAGTATAACTTATTAGTGGTGAATTACGATGGCTGAAATAGACACCTGAATGACTAGTGTTGACTGTAGATCGAGTTTAATCACGGAATGATTCAGACTACCAGTTTATATTTGTTCCTACAGTAGTAATGAATAGAGGTTCATCATGGAAAAACTACCAGAAGACCTTCAGAAGCATGGATATATTTACATTTTTGTTAATGCTACCAACCCCAATGAAATAAAAATTGGTTTGACGAACGACCCTATTAGGCGCAGACAGGAACTTCATACTACAGGAACTGCTGAACTCATGTATGTTCAACAACTATGGCTTGTTGATGATATGGGCCGAGCTGAAAAAATTGCACATGGGCGCATGGCGGGGCATAGAGTCAATGGCAAAAGAGAGTTTTTCCATCTGGTCACCGAAGATATGGCTATAGATCAGATTAACCTACCAACTAGGCAACAACTTGAGATCCCACATCAAATTTTTGGTGGATATGACTTAGCCGCTGATTACATCTATACAATTAGCGAATTAATTGAAGAAGACTGGGACTATTGGGGGATCAAATATCGTGAAGTTGATTTTGCTGAAGTGTTAAGTAAGCACTATTTTAATTTAGCGATGAAAAAAAATACAACTCATTTTAACTATATTATCGTAGGCCTTGAGAGATGTACCAACTGGAACCTCAGTTGAGTTAGTCGGAATGAAATCTGTCAGTTTTGATTCATCGACGATATTGGTTCTGTCCAGCTTCGAGATAGCAGCACGGGTTAGCTCTGATTGGCCCCAAAACATCAAGTTACGAGCCATTGTAAAGGCTTTTCAGACGAATAAGTTTTGCATTAGATGAGCTAATACTACAAATACTCAAGCAAACGGCAAGACTTAACCTCCTCCCAATGCTTGGAGGAGGCTCGCTCTATGATTTAGTTTGTTGGTAGCGAACTACTCATCATCGTCTTCATCAAAATCGGTGTCATAAGGGTACAGAACAACCTCATCTTCAGGTATTACAGGCTCACATTCATTCAGTTTATCTTCGTCAACAAATGGTGTAGCCAAAACGACATCTTTGAAATTGTTATCTGTAATCCAGTCCGAGTTCCAGACATGCTCATGTGGTTTGTCGTGTACGTCCGACACAATGGCGCAGAGTGTCTCTCGATACTCTATATCTGGATTGATATGGTAAGAAATACGCTGTAACCAAATATCAAGAATCCCTGTCCCTAAGATTGGTTCGAATTTACTCTTAACCAGTTCTAGCAGCTCTATCTTCTCGGCATCATCTTCAACGAACTGAAGGACGTTACTTAAGACCAATGCACAAGAAGCAAATGTCCTTGGGTTATGAATCATCATGTCTGCGATGATGCTAACTATAGGACGAACATCCTCTTTCAGTTTCTTCGTTCGCTCAAGGCGCTTATTTATCTTCGCAAGGTATTTGTGCAACTGACCTGAGTTCTTGTGCTTTCTGGAAAATATTGCGAGCTTCAAGAGTGTCTTTTGGATAGTCGTAGCTGATACTGTCTTCCCAAATAGCATTAGAGATTCTTGTTTGTCAGGCTTCATAGAGTTGAAGATGATATCTTCTGATAAAGAAGTTTTAGATGCATTAAGTTGCAGCCCTAGCTCCTGAAGGATTACCGTGAGGTGTCTTGCTATCGCCTCTGCGTCTTCCTTGCTGCTTGTAAAGACTCGGTAGTCATCGCGGTATCGAATGATGTGGTAGTCAACAATCCCTTCGTCATCCAACTTCACCCCAAGCATCTCATCGGCATAACCAAGAACTATTTCAGCGATGAAGTCCATAAGTGCAGAACCTTGAGGAATGCCGTTTGTTTGTCCCCAACGCATTTGGCGTAAAGCGTGGTCTATGCGATTCCCAAGGTTAGCATTAACGTCTCTTATCGGTTTTGCTACTTCTTTTGTGTGAATTGCCCAAGGAATAGAATGGGTATAAATCGATGGGTAAAAGTTGGCTATATCTGTTGTGAACAAGTACTTATATTCAAGTGCTTTGTTGATAGACTCTTGCTCTACCTCTTGCCACCAACCATTTACAGTTTCAGCGGTATCAGATGTCTCCCCATCATCAGACTCTCTGGGTAAACTAGCACAAATAATCTTCTCATTGCCTTGTAACTCGCCGAACCTTTTTACCAAAAGATCCCACTCTGCCTCTTCAGTAATTTTATGAACTAGGTGAGCGTAAATAGCAGGGTGAATCAGCTCAAATGGACGCCATGAATAGTGCCCGTCTTTATTTGTCTGTAACGTGTAGTTAGTGCCTTCGTGATCACATGCTTTTTTGTAACCAATGTCGTTTATACCGTTCTGTTTTGCTTCAAGCGAATTGCTTACAGCATCTAAAAGTGGCTCAAAGTCAAAGTAGACTGGAAGCGAAAAGCTACAATAGCTCTCATGCTTCAAGAAGAAACCTTTAGCCTCTTCTGCCGTCATTTCTGTAATCAATGTCATGAATATGTTCTCAACTTTAAAAATATCGAGATAGCTTAATACTCATACTATTGGTATGTCCTGAGTTGCATCACAAGAACGGATTCTGGCTCAAAATTTTAGACTTCAATCACTCTGGCAACGAAGGTAAAAGATCATGAGGTAGTTAAGTCAATAGGGCTTATTGTTTGCTTGATGGTATTTTTGATAAGCGTGGTAATTAATGGTTAGCTAATTTAATAAAAATTGTAACTCAGAATTGTCCAAAAACGAGTTACAAATTGGGATATTCTATCCCGCACAGGGAAAAATTCAGGACGAATTTTTAGGTTGTCGGCGCAGGGAGCGCCTACAACCGTCCCGGCCCACACCAGAGAACCAAAAGGGCTTTTCTGGGCACTCTTTGGCCCCACAAAGAGTGTCTGGCGCGCGTCACACCATGCCAAGAGATACACCAGACCCAAGCGCGACATACTTTCAGCTTTACCTGAAATCACTTGTTTATCGTCTGCGCCACATTGACGTAATCCACTTCCCCAGGGAAAAATTCAGGACGAATTTTTAGGTTGTCGGCGCCGGGAGCGCCTACAACCGTCCCGGGCCACACCAGAGAATCAAAAGGGCTTTTCTGGGCACTCTTTGGCCCAACAAAGAGTGTCTGGCGCGCATCACACAATGCCAAAAGAACCACCGATCTCAAGCGCGACATACTCACCCAGCCTTAAAAATCGCACTCGCTGTATGAATACCTGCCAGCCCTGAACAGGGCAATCCCCTTTACTGACATCACACTTTTTAGCATCTATTTAACACCCTAACTCCCTGATAAATAATCAAACACACCCAAATGTTACGTGTGTGTTACGTTCGGGTTTCCTTTTGTTACAGTGCCATTTCCTTGCTTGGGTAGACTCTAAACAACCGGCGCTCTGTACCCTACACGCCGGTCATATCCCTGATAAACAAGGAAGAGCATAATAATGACAAAGCAAGGTACCTTTACTCTGAAAAAATCGCTGATCGCTATGACATTCGCGGCAGCCAGTTCTGTCGCCAATGCCGGTGAAGTGGAAGTGCTGCACTGGTGGACATCGGGCGGTGAGGCCAAATCGGCCGCTGTGCTTAAGCAAATGCTGGAAAAGCAGGGCGATAGCTGGAAAGACTTCGCCGTGGCCGGTGGCGGCGGTGAGAGTGCGATGACCGTCCTGAAAACCCGTGCGGTCTCGGGCAATCCGCCTTCTGCGGCGCAAATTAAAGGTCACGATATTCAGGAGTGGGGCGATCTGGGCTTTCTGACCTCGCTGGATGATGTGGCAGAAGCCGGTCAATGGGACAAGGTGCTGCCAGCGGTAGTGACCAAAGTCATGAAGTATAAAGGTGACTACGTGGCCGTGCCGGTGAACGTACACCGTGTGAACTGGCTGTGGGCCAACCCTGAAGTGTTCAAGAAAGCCGGTGCGACAGTGCCTGCAAACATGGACGAGTTTTTTGCCGCGGCCGAGAAGATTAAAGCTGCAGGTTTTGTGCCTCTGGCGCATGGGGGTCAGCCCTGGCAGGACGCGACCCTGTTTGAAGCGGTTGCACTGGATATCTTAGGCTCGCAGGACTACAACAAGGCGTTTGTTGACCTGGATATGGACGTGCTGTCCGGTCCGAAAATGGTCGAAACCTTCGCGACCTTCCAGCGGATGCATGACTACATCGACGAGAACTCGCCGGGCCGTGACTGGAATATCGCCACCTCTATGGTGATCAATGGCGAGGCTGCCATGCAGATCATGGGTGACTGGGCGAAAGGTGAATTTGCCGCGGCCGGAAAACAGCCGGGTAAAGATTACATCTGCGCGCCAGCGCCGGGCACAGCGAACCAGTTTACTTTCAATATCGACAGCTTTGCCTTCTTCAAACTGAGCAACAAAGACAACGAAGAGGCCCAGAAGCATCTGGCCAAAACCATTTTGAATAAAGACTTCCAGGAAGTGTTTAACCTCAATAAAGGGTCGATCCCGGTGCGTCTGGACATGAACATGGACAAGTTCGACAAGTGTGCGCTGGATTCAATGGCCACCTTCAAGGCCTCGGCGCAAACAGGCGATCTGGTCCCGAGTATGGCCCACGGCCTGGCCACGACCAGCTATGTGCAGGGTGCGGTCTATGATGTGGTGACCAACTTCTTCAACGATACATCTGCCGATCCGAAACAAGCCGCGCAACAGCTGGCTCGTGCAGTCAAAGCAGCCATGTAACCCTGTCGGCGGGCTGAAGTTCAGTCCGCCGATTCACCCACGCTTTATTTACCTCTGCGGCGAATGAATCCGACGATTCATGCCCGGGCACGCGTGTGCCTGAGAGGTAATATTGAGACGAAACCAGAATCAAGGACGCACTATGGAGCAAACCTTGTCGCTCACCAAACAGAAAGCGGCCCGGCCCAGCCTGGCGGACAGATTACAGAAGTGGCTGCCGAAAATCGTGCTGGCCCCGACCATGCTGGTCACTGTGGTGTGTATTTATGGCTTTATGTTTTGGACCTTTTATCTGTCGCTGACCAATTCGCGCTTTCTGCCCAGCTTTAATTTTGCCGGGCTGATGCAATACGAGAAGCTGATGGACAACGACCGTTGGATCACCTCGGTGACCAATCTTGGCATTTTTGGCCTGATGTTTATGCTGATTGCGATTGTACTGGGGGTCGGTCTGGCGATTTTGCTGGATCAGAATATCCGCCAGGAAGGCGCAATCCGGACCATTTATCTCTATCCCATGGCGCTGTCTTTCATTGTGACCGGCACGGCCTGGAAGTGGATTCTCAACCCCGGCCTGGGGATCGAAAAACTGATGCACGACTGGGGATTTACCGGCTTTGAATTCAACTGGCTGGTGGATCAGGACATGTCGGTGTACACCCTGGTGATCGCCGCGGTGTGGCAGTCGTCGGGTTTTGTGATGGCCATGTTCCTGGCAGGCCTGCGCGGGATTGATTCTTCCATCATCAAAGCGGCCCAGATCGACGGGGCCAGCATGCCGGCGATTTACTGGAAAATTGTCCTGCCGTGCCTGCGTCCGGTCTTTTTCAGTGCCGTGATCATCACCTCGCACATTGCGATTAAGAGCTTCGATCTGGTCACCGCGCTCACCGCGGGCGGTCCGGGTTATTCCTCCGATTTGCCTGCGCTCTTTATGTACGCGCATTCCTTTACCCGTGGACAGGTGGGGCTGGGTGCGGCCAGCGCCATCATGATGCTGGCGGGCGTGCTGGCCATTCTGGTGCCTTATCTCTACTCAGAATTGCGGGAGAAGAAATCATGAATAAGCATCTCACTCTGGGCCGGATGGCGATTTACAGCGGGCTGCTCTTTTTCTGTGTCGTGTACCTGATGCCGCTGTTTGTGATGGTGATTACCTCATTCAAAACTCTGCCCGATATCAAAAGCGGTAACCTGATGTCCCTGCCGCAGGAGTGGGTGGGCTATGCCTGGAATAAAGCCTGGTCCGGTGCCTGTACCGGGGTGAGCTGTGACGGGATCAAAGGTTATTTCTGGAATTCCTTCCAGATGGTGATCCCGGCGGTGGCGATTTCTACTCTGCTGGGTGCCTTTAACGGCTATGTGATCAGCAAGTGGCGTTTTCGCGGCTCTCAGCTGTTTTTCAGCTTGCTGCTGTTCGGTTGCTTCATCCCGTTTCAGGTCATTTTGTTACCCATGGCAGCCTTGCTGGGCAAACTGGGACTGGCCAATACCACAGCCGGTCTGGTGACGGTGCACGTGATTTACGGTCTGGCATTTACCACACTGTTTTTCCGTAATTTTTACGTCGGCGTGCCCGATGAGCTGGTCAAAGCGGCCAAGCTGGATGGGGCGGGGTTCTTTACCATTTTCTTCCGGATTCTGCTGCCGCTGTCGACCCCGATTTTCATGGTAACCGTGATCTGGCAGTTCACCGCCATCTGGAATGATTTCCTTTTCGGCGTGGTGTATTCCGGGGCGGAAACCCAGCCGATCACGGTGGCGCTCAATAACCTGGTTAATACCAGCACCGGGGTGAAAGAGTACAACGTCGATATGGCCGCCGCCATTATTGCCGCATTGCCAACGCTTCTGGTGTACGTGCTGGCAGGGAAGTATTTTGTTCGCGGTCTGACCGCGGGATCAGTGAAAGGATAACAAGCATGGCTACACTCGCGTTAAAACAGATTCGTAAAACCTACCGCAACGCCGAGATTGAGACCCTGAAGGGGATTGATATCAGCATTGATTCCGGTGAATTCCTGATCCTGGTCGGCCCTTCCGGCTGTGGTAAATCCACTCTGATGAATACCATCGCCGGGCTGGAAGATATCACCTCCGGGGAAATTCTGATTGATGGTGTCGATGTCGCTCAGGTGGAACCGAAAGACCGCGATATCGCCATGGTGTTTCAGTCGTATGCGCTGTATCCCAACATGACAGTACGGGACAACATCGCCTTTGGTCTGAAAATCCGCAAGATGGATAAAGCCAAAATCGCGCAGGAAGTGGATCGCGTTGCCGCCATGCTGCAAATCGATCACCTGCTGGATCGCAAACCGGCGCAGCTGTCAGGCGGCCAGCGTCAGCGTGTCGCCATGGGACGGGCACTGGCGCGTCAGCCGAAGTTGTATCTGTTCGATGAGCCGTTGTCGAACTTAGATGCCAAGCTGCGGGTTGAAATGCGCACCCAGATCAAACGTCTGCACCAGCAGCTGGGCACCACCATCGTGTATGTGACGCACGATCAGATAGAAGCCATGACGCTGGCCGACCGCATCGCGGTGATGAAAGACGGCGAACTGCAGCAGCTGGGCACACCCAAAGAAATCTACAACCAGCCGAACAACATGTTTGTCGCCGGTTTTATGGGCTCCCCGTCCATGAATTTTATTCAGGCCAAAGTGGATCTCGATGGTGAGGACAAGCCGGTTGCCAGCGTGACTGTCGCAGGAAAGCCGCACCTGCTTGCGCTGCCCGCCGCGCTGCGTGAACGCGATGGTCAGTCGATTGTCATTGGCCTGCGCCCGGAAAACATCACAGAACAACTGGTGGAAGGCGACGGCTGTACCACGCTGCCGCTGACGGTGGATGTGCTGGAACCGACAGGCCCGGACACCATTGCCATGGTCACCATGAACGGCCAGGAAGTGGCGTGCCGTATTTCACCGGACTATGAGGCTAAAGTGGGCGAAACCATGCCATTCCATATCGATTTGTCGAAAGCGGTGTTTTTCGACGCGCAATCCCAGCAACGCATCATCTGATTTTTTGGGGAAGGCTCACATGAGCTGTTTTGCCCGCTCCGGTCTGCGCCGGAGCGGGCTTTTTTGTTTGATATCAGTGCAGAGAAACGCAGCATAACACAATGAAATAGTCCAGAGATACAAGGCTCTTGTTTACGTTAGACATCATGGTTGTCGGGAAAATGTGTCGCATAGGAGCTTATTCAAATTTCGGGCGCTTGAGAGTTTACACTTTACGGCTTCTGCACGATTCATATTCTTACTGTGATTTGAGTCATGCTGCCTGAAAAACGTCATATCCTTGTAAACACAGATGTTTCTACGGGGAAAGTCCGCGTATACGAGCAGGATGTAGATGGTAATATTCTTCACACGTTGGATGAATTTAAGATTGAGGGATTTGCTGAAGCCAAATCAGTGATCAGCAAACTATTTTAGTGGGTTAATTTATGAAGCAGCCGACAGCGGAACAAATCCAAGAATGGATAGACGACGCACACGATGACATCGAGAGCCAGAAACGGCGCCTCAAGGAAGGGTTTCGCGAGAAACATAATCTGACATTGGAAAGGTTTTTTCGGGCTAGGGGCCTGTATTATCGCGATATGGCCCTCGGTCACGCCATGCTTGGCGATCGGCCGCAAGCGAAAGAGGCGCTGACAGAATCCATCCGGTACCTTGCACTCCCTTACAGGATGGCCTATGACGAGGCCTGTGAGTATCGAGACCAGGCTGTACCGCCTGAGAAAAGCGGCACGATCGGTATTCCTCAGACGAACAGTCTTCTCCTGGCCATGGCGGCACTCGACAATGATGAAATCAACGCCGAGTTGATTCCTTTCGTTCAACTTGCTGAACGTTATGAAAAAGATCAGGAGCTTATGGAAATGGTGCAGACTATCAGGGCTCTGCAGGTGATGCTATCTCGGGGGAGGACAGCTTAAGTGCGTCGATTCTCAAGACAGCGCTGGACCATAGCAAGAGTCATCCGATTAAGGGCGCAGGCTGGCGAAGAAGGACCTATACGATTAACCTGACGCTCTGGTCAGTGCTGCAGCGCCAGCAGGAGACATTTGACGAAGCGCTCAAGCTGTTCCTGAAAGACTATGAGACTGAGTCGAGAGGTGAAAACCGTGATTTGGCGTTTGCCTATGCCAGCCTGGAGGCTGTGTGCATGATCAAACTGGCCCGGCGGTATGGTCTGAAGTATGAAGGTGACCATCCATTGATCCCTGCGGCGCTACTTTGATTCATGTGATGCAAAAATAATCTCAGTAAAATATTACTTGGCCGCTATCTGCGGCTTTTTTGTATAAAATCTCGGTAGTTAAACATAGACCAAATAAGGAGCAGACAGGATGAAACCCAGAATCAGTGTTCTGACACTCGGTGTGGATGATCTGGAACAAGCGGTCAGCTTTTACCGGGATGGCCTGGGGCTACACACAGACAGCATTATCGGCCAGGAATTTGAGCACGGTGCGGTGGCCTTTTTTGATTTGCAGTCGGGGCTCAGGCTGGCGCTCTGGCCACGCAGCAGTATCGCGCAGGATACCGGCTTGCCTCAGTCAGGCCCAGCACCCACCGGGTTGACGCTGGGGCACAATGTCGGTTCGAAAGCAGAGGTCGACAGTGTCATGCAACAGGCAGAATCTGCCGGGGCCACTGTGATCAAAGCCGCGCAGGAGACTTTCTGGGGCGGTTACGCCGGCTATTTTCAGGATCCGGACCAGCATGTGTGGGAAGTGGTGTGGAATCCGCATTTTCTGCCAGATGAAGACCGATAACAATCACCAAGGATGTACCCGTGAAACACATTGAAAATGAAGAGCAGTACTACAATGAAACCTTTGAGAAGCTGTCGCTTTCTTTTGCTGAGTTTGCCGGCGTTGAATTTGAAGACTGCGAATTCAACGACTGTAACCTTACCGAAGCCGTCTTCAAAAACTGCAAGTTCATCAATTGCCAGTTTCATCAATGTAACCTGAGTTTACTCAAGGTCCCGCACACACGCTTTTTCGACGTGCATTTTCTCGACTGTAAACTGGTGGGAGTCGACTGGACGCAGGCCAACTGGCCTTCATTTAATATTGATCATGAATTGCGGTTCCGGAAATGTATTCTCAATGACGCGTCTTTTTTCGGCCTGACATTGAACGAGCTCAAGCTGGACGATTGCAAACTGCACGATGTCGACTTCAGAGAAGGGGATTTTAAAGACTCAGTCATGACCTACTGCGATTTTACCCACAGCCTGTTTATGCGTTCAGACCTGCGCCGGGTCGATTTTACCGAATCCACTCATTACAACATCCATGTGCTCGACAATCAGGTCGAAGGGGCCAAATTCTCCCGCTTTGAAGCGCTCCATCTGCTGGAAAGCCTGGGCATTGAGCTGGTGGACTAACCCGGCGCAATGAACCACTGCAATCAAGTCAGTGGGTGAAATGAGATCAGCACTTCAAACTTTCATGTAAAAGCGCTTATTGCAACTTGGTTTATCGAGCTGCATATGAGAATGGATGCATGATGACGTTTTGATGACAATGGCGTTTTTTCTTCGCTTCTATCATAAACCGCCACAAAACGGGACGGGATCTTGGGTGGTCAACACTGGCTTGCCGATCCCGGCTCATTGCCTGAGTTTAGGTTTTTGATCAAAGTCTGGAGAGAAAATGAAAAAGCACTCGATTTTAACGATGTCATGCCTGATTGCTGCAGCATGTCAGGCCGGTTTGGCGCTCGCCGCTGATAAGCCTCACTGGCGTTACAGCGGGCCTCATGGCCCTGAGCACTGGTCGACGCTGGATCCTGAATTTAAGGTCTGCGCGACAGGGAAAAATCAGTCTCCGATCAATTTAACCGCGGCGGTTGAAGGAGAGTTAGCCCCGCTTGCACTCCATTACCGGCCTGCTGGTGCCAGTGTGGTGAATGATGGCCACAGTGTGCAGGTCAATTATCAGCCCGGCAGCTATATCACGCTTGATGGCGAGCCGTTTGAACTGAAACAGTTTCACTTTCACACTCCCAGTGAAAATCTGATCCAGGGTGAGTCTTTTCCGCTGGAAGGCCACTTTGTCCATGCCGATAAAAACGGCAGCCTGGCCGTGATTGCAGTGATGTTCAAAGAAGGTAAAGCCAATCAGGCTCTGGCTTCGATCTGGCCGCACATTCCGACCAAAGCCGGGGAAACGGCGACGTTGCAACAGCCGGTCGATGCCAGTCAGATACTGCCGCAGGCACAGGATTATTATCGCTTCAGCGGCTCGCTGACCACGCCGCCCTGCTCGGAAGGGGTACGCTGGTTGGTGATGAAATCGCCTCAGACATTATCGGAGAAGCAAATCAGCGATCTGATGAAAATCATCAAGCACAGCAATAACCGGCCTGTGCAGCCGCTGAATGGCCGCGTGGTGGTCGCGTCATAAGCGCATCATTCAGGGGCGGGTTACGGATAACAGTGACAATAACCGGCCAGATGAACCGGTTATTGTCAGAGGTCAATCGTTATCGGTAGGGTTTGTTGCTGTGATTATTTGAGTACCGCTTTGATCGCCGCGTCGGCGCAGGCCACATCCAGATGACCACCCGGCGCACCACCGACGCCAATGGCTGCGACGACCTGATTATCCACACTGACGGGCAGACCGCCGGCCAGGAAGAGTAAATTGTCATCCATGTCTTTCAGCGGCGCCATCAGCGGCTTGTCATTCACCAGATTCATCAGATTCGCCGTGGGTTGCTTCATGCTGACCGCAGTGAAGGCTTTTTTGCGCGAGCTGTCCAGGGTGTGCGGGCCGGCGTTGTTCTGGCGCAGTTGGGCCAGTACCCGGCCGGAGCGATCAACCACAGTGGCGGTCACGGCATAGTTGTCTTTGGCGCATTGCGCGACAGCGGCTTGTGCGAGTTCAAACGCCGTGCCGGACGAAAGCTGGGTCTCGGCCAGGGTCGTTGCAGCCGAAGCAGAAGTGCCGAATACAGCGCATGCCAGGTAAAGCGGGGTCAGGTTTTTCATGTCATTTCCTTTGATGGGATGGGGGAATGACGTGACTTTACCGGATCTGGATTGCCACAGACTTGCCAGAAGATTACCAGTTTGTAATCTTCTGGCCATGTGCTGCCATGGTACTATCGGCGTTTGGGTTCACACGGACGTGGTCAGGGATAAGTATGCATATCTTAGTGATAGAAGATGACACCTCTATTCGTGAGTTTGTTCGGCAAGGGCTGGAAGAGCTGAATTTTCAGGTCACAGTCTGTGCCGATGGCAAACTGGGGTATCAGCTCGCCAGCCAGGAAAGTTTTGATCTGATCATTCTCGATTTAATGCTGCCGGTGACGGATGGCATGACGGTTTTGCGGCAACTGCGTGGCGAAGGGCATCGTACTCCGGTACTGATACTCAGTGCCCGCCATTCTGTGGATGAACGGGTGCTGGGATTACAGTCCGGCGCCGATGACTATCTGGTCAAACCGTTCGCGTTTGCCGAGCTGGCAGCCCGTTGTCAGACCTTGCTCAGACGCCAGCCTGCTGCGTCAGGGACAGAGGTCCTTCGTTATCAGGGGCTGACGCTGGATTTATTGTCTCGCGAAGCCCGGCGGGACGGCGAACAGATTGTGCTAAAACCCAGAGAATTTGCGCTGCTGAAATTGCTGATGACTCAGCCGGGGCGGGTGTTATCAAAAACCGTGATTCTGGAGCAGGTGTGGGGATTTCAGTTCGACCCGCAAACCAATGTGGTGGATGTGCTGGTCTGCCGCCTGCGCGGAAAAATCGATAGAGGTTATGCGACGCCGCTGCTGCATACGATTCGCGGAGTGGGTTATGTCCTCAGACATCAGGGCTGAACAGGCCACACGTTGTGCACAGCGCGCATTGTTTCGCCGTTTTTTGCTGACGCTGTTTTGCTGTTTTTTGCTGATCGTGACTGTGATGGCGCTGGTGCTGACATATCAGCTGGATGATCAGGAAAGGAAATTGCTTGAATCGTACGGGCAGGAATACCAGCGCATCCTCACGTTTGAGTCGGACGCAAAGTTCGAGCACGTAGTGGTCAGCAATCCCAACCGGCTGATTGAAAACGCCGTCAGTGTGTCAAAAGAGACGATTACGGGTGAGCTTGAATGGGTCAGCGGTGCAGCGCCTGCCACCTTGCCTGATGCCCCGTCGGCTTATCGGTTGCCGGATCGTTTGTGGTATCACCTCTTCAGTGATGCGCCCTATCTGACGTTGGAGCTCAGCGGCAAACCGACCCGCTACTGGCTGGTGATGGATGGCAGCCCGCGGCGCAGTCAGCTGTTCAGACAAGGCAGCTGGCTGATTGTGGCACTGGCAGTCATGGTCACTGTGATGTCACTGGTGGTCTGGCAGTTACTGAGCCGCACACTCTTACCTTTACATAATCTGGCCAAAAGCGTGGATCAGATCAGCAGCGGCTCTTTGGATGCCATACTGGACACGGATCTGCCGCCCCCTGAAGCCAAAGGGCAGTTCGGGCAACTCAGCCGGAGTGTGCAGCAGGTGCTGAACCGCCTGAAGGAGGCTATCCGCGGCATGGATAATACCGTGGATGCGATCGCCCATGATGTCAGAACACCGCTGTCCCGGATCATACTGACCACAGAAGCGGCACTCAGTGAAAACAGGTCAGACAATGAGAGTGAGCAATCACAATACAAACTGGCGGCCGCCTTGTCCGACTGTGCTGAATCAGCCCAGAAAGCCAGCCAGATGCTCACCACCCTGATGCGGATTCATGATGAGCAGGCTGGCCGTCATCCCTGCCAGCTGGCACCGGTCAATCTGGCATCATTGCTGGCCGAAGTGGCCGCCTGGTATGAGGAAGTCGCCGATGAGGCGGGGCTGTCTTTCAATACATCGGCCCTGCAGCCGGTGATGCTGCAGTCCGATGCCAAACGTCTGACACAAATCGTTGTGAACTTGCTGGATAACAGTTTGAAATACAGTCAGCCTGGCGGTGAAATTACTCTGCTGTGCGGTGAAGAGAATGGCAGGGTATGGTTCAGTGTCAGCGATCAGGGGATTGGGATTGCAAAGGCCCATCACGCGCTGATATTCAGACGTCTGTACCGGGTTGAAGCCAGTCGTCACCAGCCCGGCTACGGTCTGGGTCTGCCGTTTGTCGCCGCGATGGTCAAGACATTGCAGGGATCGGTCGATCTGGACTCAGAAGCAGGCAAAGGCAGCCGGTTTACCGTCCGGCTGCCCAAAACGACAGAGGGGGATATCAGTCCCACTCAGGTGCAAAATCCGGATTAGCCACCCGGTGACCGCGATCCAAAGCCGCGATATCGGTAAGATCGGTGGCGTCCAGCTCAAGTGAATCCGCTTTCAGATTATTGTCAATATTGGCCTGCCGGGTGGACGAAGGGATGGTGACATATCCCTGTTGACGCATCCATGCCAGCACCACTTGTGCTGCGGTGGCACTGTGTTTTTCAGCAATGGCCTGAATCACAGGATCCTTCAGCACAGCGCCGTATGCGAATGGCATATAACCGGTCACGATCAACCCCATTTCGCGGCATTTCGCCACCACTTTGTGGTTCTGAAGATACGGATGAACTTCAAACTGGTTGGTCAGCAGTGCCCCTTCGCCCAGAATGCTGACGGCCTGTTCGGTTTGAGCGCCGGTAAAATTCGAGATGCCGATGTGGCGGGTCAGGCCCATATCCTGCGCCTTTTTCAGCGACGACAGGTAATCTTCCATGGTTACTGTATTGTGGTTCAGCGGCCAGTGCACCAGCAGCAAGTCAACATAGTCAGTGCCGAGTTTTGCCAGGCTGGCTTTGACACTGGGAATGAAGGCATCGCGGTGTAAATTGTCGGTCCAGACTTTGGTGGTCAGGAACAGCGCTGCTCTGGCAACCCCGGCAGCCTGGATTGCATCGCCAACCGCTTGCTCATTGCCGTAAATCTGCGCTGTATCTATGTGCCGGTAACCGGCGTTCAGTGCCATCGTCACAGCGTCGAAGGCGGTTTGGCCTTCCAGCCGGAAGGTGCCGAAGCCCAGATGTGGCAGGGGATGATTCATTGTGTATTTCCTGTGGTTTTGTGAGTTTGTGCCGCTTAGCTTAGGCTTCTCAGCCACAGGAAAAAGACCACATTGGACAAAAGACTGTTTCACCTTTTGCAATAATCTCCGCTAGAGACACAGTTTTTCTGCAATAAAATCCAGAAATGCCCTGATGCGCGGCGACAGGGCGGAGTTTTTGTAATAGACCGCCTGCACCGGCTCGCGGTTATTCGGGCTGGCGATCGCCTCATCCATCACCGCCATCAAGCGGCCGGCTGCCAGATCCCGGCACACCATGAAATTGGACAACAGCGCCAGTCCGTTGCCTTCCAGGCACAGCTGGCGCACCGTTTCGCCGCTGCTGGCTTGCAGTGACATCAGCGGTGTAGCCGGCCCTGAGATAAGTGGCCACTTGTTCAGATTGGGTTGTCCGGCAAAGCCGATGCACTGGTGCTGCGCCAGATCGGCGGCGGTTTGTGGTGTGCCGAATGCCGCGAGGTAGTCAGGGCTGGCCACGATCCGCAGTGCACTGCGACCGAGGAACTTGGCATGAAGATTGGAGTCTTTCAATTCGCCAATCCGGATTGCCAGATCAGTACGCTTTTCGATCAAATCAATAATGCTTTCGCTGGAGATCAGCTCAATCTCAATGTCGGGATACTGCGCCCGGAAGTCGGCAATGTGCGGCACGAGCTGATGCAGAATAAACGGGCTGGCTGAATCGACCCTCAGACGGCCCGCCGGACGACCGCTCAGTCCCTGCAACTTTTCCTCGGCCTCTGCAATCTGACTGAGTCCGTTGCGGGTATGCTGCGCAAAAAAGCGTCCTTCTTCGGTCAGCTCTACCCGTCGGGTGGTGCGGTTCAGCAGGCTGACCCCCAGTTCGGCTTCCAGTCGGGCGATGGCTCTGGAAACTTTCGCCACCTGGAGATCCAACTGGCTGGCAGCCGCAGAAAACCCGCCGCTGTCCACCACGGCAAGGAAAATCTCCAGCTCTTCAGTACGCGATATTATTGTCATAATTGATAAAGTCATTTGTGGTTTACGGTATTTTTAACAAAAATAAGCCCGGGCATACTCGCCGTCAACCTTTTGAGACGGAGATAAGTTTATGCCTTTCGCCTTATGGGCGCTCACGCTGAGCGCTTTTGCCATCGGAACCACAGAATTCGTGATCGTTGGGCTGGTGCCCACCATCGCGCAGGATTTACATGTCAGCCTGCCCTCAGCGGGGTTGCTGGTGAGTTTGTATGCTTTTGGTGTCGCGATTGGCGCACCGGTATTAACGGCGCTGACCGGCCGCTGGCCGCGTAAAATCGTCCTGTTATCCCTGATGACGCTTTTTATCGCGGGAAACCTGATGGCCTGGCGGGCCCCCGGCTATGAATCGCTGATTGCGGCGCGCATCCTGACCGGGCTGGCTCATGGCGTGTTCTTCTCCATCGGATCCACCATAGCAACCAGCCTGGTCAGCAAGGAAAAAGAAGCCAGCGCGATTGCGACCATGTTTACCGGACTGACCGTGGCACTGGTGACGGGCGTGCCGCTGGGGACCTGGATTGGTCAGCTGTTTGGCTGGCGGGCCACTTTCCTGATTGTGGCTTTGCTGGGTCTGATTGCTCTGATCGGCAGTGCCTTGCTGGTACCGGCGAACCTGAAACAATCACCACCGGCCAGGCTGAAACAGCAACTGGCGGTTTTAGTGAATCCGCGTCTGTTACTGGTGTATGCCATGACAGCTGTTGGTTACGGCGGCACCTTTGTGGCGTTTACTTATCTGGCTCCTATTCTTCAGCAGGTGACCGGCCTGGCGGAAGGGGCGATCAGTGTGATTTTGCTGATCTATGGCGTATCGGTGGCGGCAGGCAATATCTGGGGCGGGAAACTGGCCGACAACAAAGGGCCGGTGACTGCTTTGCTGTGGATATTTGCTGCATTGGCTGTGGTGTTAGGGGGATTCACGTTTACCGCGCACAGCCCTGTGCTCGCGGTTCTGACTGTGCTGGTATGGGGCGCTTTTGCCTTTGGCAATGTGCCGGGCTTGCAGGTGTACGTGGTTCAGCTTGCCAAGCGTTATACCCCTCAGGCTGTGGATGTGGCTTCCGGGCTGAATATTGCCGCATTTAATGTTGGGATTGCGCTGGGCTCGCTAATAGGCGGTGTGGTGGTGGAGCAAATGTCGCTGACCGACGCACCCTGGATTGGCGCTGTGATTGTGATGCTGGCGTTTGTCTTAACCTGGATTTCCGGCAGGCTGGATCACACCAGAGTGGCGGTTGCACCATCGTCTGTCTGACAGCCAGATCAGAAAAGGCCCCGTATAGGGGCCTCTTCGCGTTTTAGTGGCTGGCTCTGGAGGGCTCTCTGATATAGGAATTCCAGTAATAGAGTGCATAGTTCGCGCCGACCCAGCACACCAGCAGGGTCGCCACGCTGATTTCAATCACCCCTGTCAGATTGAGGTATTTTGACAGCGCGTGATCATCCGGCAGCCACTCGGTCAGCCGGTGCATGGCCACCGCACTGATCACCGAAGGAAAAGTAATCGCGGCCATGGAAGGCTGGAACCTGTATTTGAGGATGTCGATATAACACAGGTAGACAAAGATTGTCATCGTAATGCCAATCCCCGCCAGCGCACCGGTCAGAATCGGGTCGGGGCTGGCCAGATTTGTCAGGTATGCCGTCAGCGACAGATTCACCGGGGCGGCCATGATGGTCAGTGTCGGGCGAGCAGTCCGGGGCAGACGACCAGCAAAACACAAGCGATACAGCACCACAGGCAGCATAAAGAAGTATATTGCGACACAGGCATTGGTCATAAAGATGGAAAATTCAGCGTAGCCCAGCTGAGAGCCTGCCAGCGTACCACTGATCGCGCCAACGGGATAAAGGAACCAGCTCGGATACAGGTGTATCAGACGGAAATTATTGATCTGAAAGCTGAAGAACAAAACCATCATGGTGAGGTGCAACACCAGGGCCGGATACCACAGGATACGGGCACTGGCGGGGTGAACCCCTGCCAGGTAATCGGCCAGTACCAGCATGGTCATTGACATCGGCGCCATCAGGCTGCCGTACAGCGGATGGTGTAAATCGGATAAAAACAGTTTGGGATTGAGCAGGTATTTCATGACCACAGGAATGAGCAGGCAGGCGCCGATCAATGCGCAAACAGAACGGACATGAATGCCGAATTCAGGATAAAACAGTGACCAGGCAAGCCCGGTGCCTGTAATGGCTAATGCCAGTGCTGCCTGGGCGGTGGGGACCTGAATAAATGCTTTGCCGAGTGCCACAATCTCTCCTCTTTCTCTGTCCTGCTGGCGGGTGTTGACCCTGAAGTGAAGCGGAGGATTCTACACTATATAGTGAAAAAAGGATGCTGATTGCTGACGGTTACTGAGCGATTTGCCAGTCATTTGGACTGCCGGTGAAAAGCAGATAGGTGTCAGGAAAAATTACCTAAACATCGCTGCAAAAGTTGCGAAATACAGGATTTGATCCCATAGTAATAGTGAAGCGTGTGAAGTGAGAGGGTTTCATGCTCTAGCTTCTGGAGGATTTAGCTGTTCTTCGATACTCTCATGTTCCTGCTTCTTGGTTGTTTCCGGCTTCAGAGGACGCAACTGCTAAAGCACCAAGGCACTAAGACGGTGAAAACTTAGTGTTACAATTTGGAATGCAACAACACAAGATAATTGATACTTCTTCGCCAAATAACCATTATGCTCGATTGAAATGAATGACGATTATCGAGTACGGCATACTCAACGTAATGAGTGGCGAAGCCCGCGTTAAGTAAGGCCATCAGTGTGCTGAGTAGGTAGACTGAAGGTAGTAAAAGAGTACACAAGCCGCACGCAATGTGCGGCTTTTCTTTTGCGCGTTCTGGGTGGAAATGACCCTCAAATGCCTGTTTTCACTTGTCTTCAAGCAAAACCACTATGAGTTGGCGCGGGCCGTGAGCGCCATAGGCCAGGGTTTGCTGGATATCGGCTGTTTTGGACGGGCCGGAAATCAGCACGACATTGGTCGGCAGCCCCTGCTGCCAGTGCTGGGTGTCCATCAGCGTCGCAAAGTTGTCGGTCAGGGTTGAATGGTTCACGATGGCAATATGGCAGGGCGGCACCAGAGACAGGGTTCTCGGTTCTGTTTCATCCGGTCTCAGCACCAGTGTTCCGGTGTCCGCAATTGCGGCATGTACATGCGTGATGCCAGCATCCATGTCAGCAAACAGACTGGCTTTCCAATCTTCGATTGGCTGATCAAAAGGCACGAGGGAGATTGCCCCGGCCGCTGCTTCTATGTTGTCCCGATAATCGCCGGCTGTACCTGCGGCCACTTTACGAGCGCCCACTTGCTCGAGAATCTGCCGGAGTTGCTCGGTTAAGCCGGCGGAAGTGCAGCGATAAATTTCAGCATGATTGCTCGTCAGCTGCTCGCAGAAGCGAGCGGTACGCTCTGCATCATCCGTTGCCTGCCAGGGGGTATACACAGGTTCGGAATCAGGCGAACGTTCGTGGTTCGCCTGAACATTTGCGGCACGTAAACGGGCCAGGATGGCCTGTCTGGCTTGGCTCATTTTGACTGTCCTTTTCGTTTCTTTTTCATGAGGTGATGAAAGCTCATCGCCGCCGGCTTGGGAGTGGTCCGGCACTGAGTCCAGCTGCCGAGCCTGGCGGGTAACCAGTTTCTGATCTGACCGGCCAGCCAGGTGCCCGAGTGGTACAGCGGTGCGTGGGTGGCGGCCAGTGCGAATCCTTTCATCATGAGCTGCTCGGTTTTGCTGGCTGCACTCTGCTGCCCGCGCAAAGGCGACTGTCCCGGCTCTTCTGCTTGCTTGGCATCATGGCGCAAACGCTGTAACAGCGAAGGGATAGGGATTCGGACCGGACACACTTCCTCACAGGCTCCGCATAGGCTGGAGGCTGTCACGAGATCCTGAGTCGCCGCAAGTCCGAGCAGGTGCGGTGAGATGATTTTGCCAATCGGGCCCGGATAGACAGTGCCGTAAGCATGACCGCCGATACGGGTATACACAGGACAGTGATTCATGCAGGCACCGCAGCGGATGCATTGCAGGGTCTGGCGGGTTTCGTTGTCATGGTAAGCCTGTGTCCGGCCATTATCGAGCAGGATCAGATGGACGGCTTTCGGGCCGTCCAGCTCTCCCGGCTTACGGGGAGAGGAAATCATATTGAAGTAAGTGGTGATAGCCTGGCCTGTTGCCGAGCGGGTCAGCGCGCTGTAAAGGGGAGGCACGTCGCTGAGGAACTGGACCACTTTTTCTATCCCGGTCACTGCGATGTGGATATCAGGCACTGTGGTACACATCCGGCCGTTACCTTCATTTTCAACCAGACACAAGGTACCGGTTTCGGCGACCGCGAAGTTGACACCGGACACGCCAATTGGCGCGGTACGAAACTTTTCTCTCAGTTGCTGGCGGCCGGTCTGAATCAAGGCGTCTACATCCGTGGTCGGGGTGAAGCCGTCAAGATGTGCGGCAAAGGTATCACTGACCTGCTGCTTATTTTTATGGATCGCCGGCATGATGATATGCGACGGAGTGTCGCCGTCGAGCTGAATGATGTATTCCCCCATGTCGCTTTCGAGGCACTGAATATCATGCCTGGCCATTTCCTGGTTGAGGTTAATTTCCTCACTGACCATGGATTTGCCTTTGATCATCAGTAGCGGCTGATCTGAGGGGGTGAACGCTTTGCGCGATCGAGAGAAACAGCGCGTTGGCGTCTTCAGCATTTTCAGCCCAGTGCACCTGGATACCATTGGCAGTGCAGTTGGCTTCAAGTTGTTCAAGTAACTCTGGCAGTTGACGCAGGCAGCGCTGCCGGATGGCTTCAGCCTTGTCGCGGATGGCGTTTTCTTCTCTGGCATCGGCAAAGGCGGCTTTTCGTTTGTCTTGCAAGTAGTCCATCGCACCACGAAAATTCTGCCGCAGCTGAGGATCGGCTAAAGCATCAGCGGCCTGCTGGTGAAACTGTTCGGGCTGATACTTACTCATGGTGCCCTCCGGTCCGCTCCAGCAAAAAGCTGGCCAGATGCCGGCCCTGTAATGATTTCCCCTGGTACGACAAAGCACCGTTGATATTGAGCAAACAGCCCCAGTCGGCGCTGATCAAATGGTCGGCAGCGGTCGCGCACAGCTGGCGGGTTTTGTCTTCTACCATCGCCTGGCTGATATCAGGGTGGTGCACTGAAAAGCTGCCACCAAAGCCACAACACTCGCTTTCATAAGCCTGTTCGCGAACCTCAACTGCCTTCAGCTGGCTGAGAAGCTGGCCGGCGCTCACATGCACCTGCATTTCACGCCGCGCTGCGCAGGAGGTGTGCATCACCACGGCGGTCGGCCCGCCTGCGTCCTGCCACTGCACCCGGCAGACATTGACCAGAAACTCCGTCAGCTCAAACACGCGCTCACCAAAGGCCGCCACAGTTTGCTCGTGTACGCTGTCTTTGAACAGACGCGAATAATGATGGTGCATCATGCCCCCGCACGACCCGGATAAGATGACAATTGGCCAGGGCTCCGGAAACAACGCCATCTGACTGAGCGCAACCTGACGTGCTTCGTCATTGTAGCCGCTGCTGTAAGCGGGCTGGCCGCAACAGGTCTGCCCGGGAACAAAAGTGACGGCGATGCCCTCGCGTTCCAGCAGGGAAATTGCATCCAAACCGGCCTGCGGATCAAACAGATCCACCAAACAGGTGACATAGAGATAAACATGCCTGGGTTTCGCAGGATAAAGGCGGCGGACTTTCATGCAGAGTCTCCGTAGCGGTCAGCACCCGTGCGGGTCAGATGCCATTGTTATTGAAATGTAACTGAATTGATACTAGCGGCAGAAAAGGCGGATAAATAGAGAAAAATTGAAAAAGTGTCGTATCCAAGCCACAGAAAGGGTCATCTCCATTCGCACCCGCCAATGGAGATGACGGAGTGAAGTCTCAGGTCTTGGGGGATTCAGACAGTGAGATCTTTGATCTTGTCGGTTGGCCCATTTTTCTGGACCGACTTAATACCGTTGTCAGCACCGGACTTGGATTTGTACATTTCACTACTGCCAATCACCTGGTGGTTCTTGGCCTTGAGATTGAAGTGAAATTGACCGTTTGCGGCTTCTTTTAGTTCGTATTGCTCAGCATTGGGAGAATTGGTCTGAACAGACTTGATCCCGTTATTGGCCGCTGCCTTGGTGGTATACATTTCACTTTTGAGGATAACCTCGCCATTCGCCGCCTTCAGCACAAAATAAATCTGATCATTTTTTGCTTTTTTCAGCTCATAACTGCCCATGTCCAACCCCTTGTTGTGTCGTGAATTTAGATAAAGATTAGTCCTGTTTTCACAAAAAAGAGTGATATTTGTCGTAAACAGGGCCATTTCGAATGGTCAGCTGAAAGGGCTTGTGCGTGGCACTGCTTCTGGATCGGTGAAGCCGATATTTTTCAGTACATTCTTCGGCAAAAAAAGATTCATCATTTTGACGTAAAAGGCATTTGCATTTTTTAAACGACTGTTTTGGAAAGAAGAAAAAGTTTATCCACAAAAACAGTGGGTAACTTTGGGGATGACGGGCGCCGTTGTTGGCGATAATTTCATCGGTTGAGTCAGGGGGATTGAGGTTAAGCGCAATATTGGCCTTTCTGATTCTCTAAGTGTATCGATTCGCGGGTTTTTCTACTTGTCCTACACTTGTAATCAGTCGTTTTTCAACAAGATGAGGATAACCGCATGAAAATAACGGCAGCGCTGGGAACCGCAGCGATATTGGCAGGTGCACTGATGGCACCGGTTGTGGGTGCTGAAGAAGGCAAAGCAGTGCGTTATAAAGTAGATGGCGCTGAGTACGAGGGTTACTACATTTCGCCGGCCAAAGATGCGCCGTTGGTACTGATGATCCACGATTGGGATGGCCTGACCGATTATGAAGTCAAGCGGGCGCAGATGCTGGCAGACAAAGGTTATGCCGTGTTCGCGGCTGACTTGTTTGGTGCTGGCGTGCGCCCGGAGAAAGTGGATGACAAAAAGAAACTGACGGGCGAGTTATATCAGGATCGCGAAAAGATGCGCAGCCTGATGGAAGGGGCGATTGCACAAGCCAGACAGATGGGCGGAAATACTTCAGACGCGGTGGCAATGGGTTACTGTTTTGGTGGCACCGCTGTGTTAGAGCTGGCCCGCTCCGGGGCTGACATGAAAGGGTTTGTGACTTTTCACGGAGGCCTTGATACACCGGAAGGCCAGGATTACAGCAAAACGAAAGGCAATGTCCTGGTATTTCATGGTGCGGCTGACACAGCCGTGACAATGGAGGATTTTGTCAGCCTGAACAAATCGCTTGAAGGTGCAGGCATAGAAAATGAGATGATCGTTTACAGCGGGGCACCGCATGCTTTCACTGTTTTCGGCTCGGATCGTTACCGTGAAGATGCGGATAAAAAATCCTGGCAACGATTTCTGGAATACCTGAGTGAACAGCGGTAACTGATTGCTTTTAAATTGAATTTCTCTGAAAATGCACTGTTCTGAAAATTAATTTCTTTGAAATAATCACAGTATGGGACAGAACTTTCTGTCCCACCGATTGAGGGCTTTCTATGTTATGTGTAACAACACCGGATGTGGCGCATCGTCCCATTCAAGAAGTGCTGGGGACTGTCAGTGGCAGCGTGGTGCAATCCAAGCATGTCGGCCGCGATATCATGGCGGGCTTCAAATCCATTTTTGGCGGGGAAATTCGTGGTTATACGCAAATGCTGGTGGAAGCCCCTGAAGAAGCCATGCACAGAGCCATCGCTGAAGCGGAACATATGGGAGCGGATGCCATTGTGAATATGCGCTTTACAACCAGCACGATCATGCAGGGCGCATCTGAAATTCTGGTGTATGGCACCGCGGTCAGGCTGAGCTGAACCCGCTTTCCCGTTCCTTCCTATTGAGTTCCGATTCTGGCTAGTTTTACCCGGCCAGAGGCGTACACTGAGCGTATGGATGAAGAGTAGCGTGATGCAAATGATCGCGTCTGCGCAAACAGGCTGAGTGTATGAGTTTATCGCCAACCCAGTGTCAGCAGGCCAGACTGGCCAAAGATCCCCGTTATGACGGGTTGTTTTTTACTGCGGTGAAAACCACCGGTATTTACTGCCGTTCGGTCTGTCCGGCGCCTGCCCCGAAAGAAGTGAATGTGGAATATTTCCGCACCGCCATTGAAGCGGCTCAGGCGGGCTATCGTCCTTGCCTGCGCTGCCGTCCGGACAGTGCTCCCGGTTCCCCGGCCTGGCTGGGAACCGGGGCCACAGTGCAGCGTGCTTTGTCACTGCTGGATGAAGGGGCACTGATGTCTCAGTCCACCGAACACCTTGCGGCTCGCCTGGGCGTAACCGACCGCTATCTGCGTCAGCTGGTCACTCAGGCCACTGGCCTTTCTCCCAAAGCTTACAGCCTGTATCAGCAATGCCTGATGGCAAAAAAACTCCTGCATGAAACCCGGTTGCCCGTCACGGAAGTGGCGTTTGCCAGCGGCTTTCACAGCGTGCGCCGGTTCAACGACTGTTTTCAAAAGCAGTTTTCGTTGTCACCTTCCCAATTGCGCAAGCAGGGTAAAGCTGAGCAAGAGGCGGGACTGGGCATACGCCTGCAACTGGCCTACCGGCCGCCTTATGACTGGCGACAGGTGCAGGGCTTTTATGCCGCCCGCCTCATTCCCGGGCTGGAGTGGCAAACCGAAAACAGCTACGGCCGCACTTTTTATACACGTGCCGGGGATGTGGCGACACATTATCAGGGACACTTTACTGCGACTCATTGTCCTGAAAAATGCTGTTTTGATGTGGATATCCGGATTGATCATCTCAGCGGTCTGATCCCTGTAATTCGAAACATTCGCCGCTGTCTGGACCTGGATGCGGACAGTGAACGTATCGCAACCGCCATTCGCCTGGCAACGCCATCTGCGTCAGCTTCAGAACCGGATGCCGGGATCCGCCTGCCCGGTATCTGGAGTCCGTTTGAAGCCGGTATTCGAGCGGTCTTGGGGCAACAGGTATCGGTGAAAGCGGCGCGGAATCTGGTGGAAAAACTGGTCACGCTGAATCCGGACAGCGGTGAGGATCTCAAGTATTTTCCGACGCCGGCCCAGGTCCTTGAGATGGATTTACAGCAGCTTGGTATGCCACAGAAACGCAGGGAAACCCTGAAAAATCTAGCCGGTTTTGCCCAGACACACCCGCTGGGTATGGATGCGCCAGAGAAAGAACTGCTGGCGCTGCCCGGGATTGGTCCATGGACGGTCCATTACATGCGCATGCGGGGCCACAGCGATCCGGATATCTTTCTTTCCGGTGATCTAGGGGTAAAGAAAGCGCTGGCAGCGCTGGAAAAACCGGTTCATGAAACGGCCGCCGCACCCTGGCGCAGTTATCTCACTTTGTATTTATGGAGTTTGTTATGACCTCAACCACGACGCGCGCTGTCCAGCGATTCCGGCAACGGATTGATACGCCGATTGGCTGGCTGGCCGTGGTGGCCGATCATCAGGCCATCACGACCATTGAGTTCGATGCTCAGCCCGCCCCTGACGATATCAGTAACGCCGTCACCGAGTTAGGCGTGCAGCAACTGAATGAGTATTTCGCCGGTCAGCGTAAGCATTTTGACTTACCCCTTTCCATGCCGGGCACCGCGTTTCAACGCGAGGTCTGGCAGGCTCTTACGGATGTGCCTTTCGGTGTCACCTGTTCCTATTCAGATGTCGCGCTGCAAATCGCCCGCCCGAAAGCTGTCCGGGCCGTGGGCGCTGCAAATGGGAAGAATCCAATCCCTATCGTGGTGCCTTGCCACCGGATTATCGGTCGCTCCGGCACCCTGACCGGCTATGCCGGCGGGCTGGATAAAAAACGCTGGCTGCTTGAGCATGAAGGATTAAGCATCAAAGCGTAATTTACAATGTAAATGGGGGCCGTGTGTGCCCCTTTCGCTGTCTTTGCCTGGCTGTTTAATCAATAAACTGTATATCTGATTCAAAAAACAAGAAAATTTTCCAACTTCTTGGCAATCCTGGTCTTGCCAATCCGGTAACATACTGATTTATAAAGCGCTGGCTATTGGCGCGAAAATTGCTGGAATCCCTGGATTAAACAGCATCCAATCAAGACGAGCGTCAGTATGGCAGATACCAATTTCCCTTACCCGCCCACAGCAGCAAACCTTTTCTCATTTCTAACAGCGACACCGCCATCCGTATCGCCCGGAGTAAACCCCGTTGATCCTAGCCGAAGTTTTATCACTTCACAGCTCGCCCGCTCGCCCGTTTTTGTACCAGATAATCGTATTTTTATAGAAGGTTAACGAGAAATGGAACAGGTTAGCAGACCATTAACGAAAGCTCAGGTGCCAACAGAAACGGAAGTTAAAGATCTATATGAAAAAATAACCTCGGATCCGGATAAAGTTGAATGGGAAGTCATCGCATTTCAGCAACCTTATCCGAGTCGGCGTAAATATTATGTGGCGTTGATGACATTAATGTTAAATTTGATTATGTTTTTTCTCATTTTAATTGGTGAATCATTTGATGTTATGAAAGCAATCACCGATGGTTTTACTTGGTTCATGCTTGGTGGTGTTATATTTATAAGTTTGACAGTAGGGAAAATTACTTTATTTCCCAGATTCCGCCATCACTACATTTTGAGCCGGTATGGTCTGATAACTGAAAGTCATGTTCATTCATCAAAAATAGGAAATGCGATTCTAAGAAAGTTGCTGGCTGTTGCCGCTGTTGGTTCACTGGCGGCGGTGTTTATCATTGGCCCGTCGGCGATAGCGGGCTTTGCCGGGCTGGGGGTGACTTGGCTGGTATTAAGCGGAACGAATTTAGATAAGTATATGTTGTCACAGCGCATCAGCACCTATGATGATATCTTTTTTTTAAGAGAGCATGATGATTCTGATGAACCAAGGGATTTGTTTTTGTTATTTCATCGCTATACAAATTATAAAGAAGATGAGAATAATAATATTGAATTAGAAGATTATGATTTTTTTCTACATCAATATATTGTCAACAAGGGAACAAAGATAAAATTATCTCTATGATTAATGGTTTCTATCCTTATGGTCAGATACCGAGTGATAAAAAAGATATTTTTGATGAGCTATATGAATATGTGCCGCCTCAGGAGATTAAAGACATAGTCGCACAAACCTCACCACATCTTGATAATGCAGATCAATGCAGTTAATTGAAGAATAGGGACTGAGCATGGATGCAGTTACCAGACCATTAACGAAAGCTCAGGTGCCAACAGAAACGGAAGTTAAAGATCTATATGAAAAAATAAACTCGGATCCGGAAAAAATTGAATGGGAAGTCATAGCCTTTCAGCAACCTTATCCGAGTCGTCGTAAATATTATATTCTGATCATGACATTAGCATTGATGTTTATGATGTTTATGATGTTTATGATAGCGTTTATTGCAGAAGAGTTTGATTTTATTGCTGCTATTATAAACTCTACAACTTGGATGCTGTTTGGTAGCGCAATTTTTGTGAGCTTAACTATTGGTAAAATCACTGCATTTCCAAGATTCCGCCATCACTATATTTTGAGTCGTTATGGTCTGATAACTGAAAGTCATGTTCATTCATCCAAAATAGGTAACAACATTCTTAGAAAGTTATTGGCTGTTGCCGCTTTTGGCTCACTGGCTGCGGTATTTATGATTGGCCCGTCGGCGTTAGCGGGCTTTGCAGGACTGGGTGTGACCTGGCTGGTATTGAGCGGAGCAAATTTAGACAAGTACATGTTGTTACAGCGAATCAGTACCTATGATGATATCTTTTTCTTAAGAGAGCATGATGATTCTGATGAACCAAGGGATTTGTTTTTGTTATTTCATCGTTTTATGAAATTCTCAGAAACAGAAGATAATGAGATTGAGTTTAAAGAATATAAGTTTTTTTCGACACAGATATACTGTCAACAAGGGGACAAAGATAAAATTATATCTATGATTAATGGTTTTTATCCTTATGGTCAGATACCGAGTGATAAAAAAGATATTTTTGATGAGCTGTATGAATATGTGCCGCCTCAGGAGATTAAAGACATAGTCGCACAAACCTCACCACATCTTGATAATGCTGAGCAATGCAGTTAATTGGTGGATAAGGAATTGAGCATGGCTGCAGTTACCAGACCATTAACCAAAGCTAAGGTACCAACAGAAATAGAAGTTAAAGAACTGTATGAAAAAATAAATTCAGATCCTCATAAAATTGAATGGGAAGTAGTCGCTTTTCAACAGCCTTATCCGAGTCGGCGTAAATATTATGTGGCGTTGATGACATTAATGTTAAATTTGATTATATTTCTTCTCATTTTAATTGGTGAATCATTTGATGTTATGAAAGCAATCACCGATGGTTTTACTTGGTTCATGCTTGGCGGTATTATATTTATAAGTTTAACAGTAGGAAAAATTACTTTATTTCCGAGATTTCGCCATCACTACATTCTAAGCCGTCATGGTCTGATTACTGAAGATCATGTCCATTCATCAAAAACAGGCAACGCGATCCTAAGAAAGTTGCTGGCTGTTGCCGCTGTTGGTTCACTGGCGGCGGTGTTTATCATTGGCCCGTCGGCGCTAGCGGGCTTTGCCGGGCTGGGGGTGACTTGGCTGGTATTAAGCGGAACGAATCTGGATAAGTATTTGTTGTCGCAATGTATTAGTACGCATGATGAGATATTTTTCTTAAGGGAACATGATGATCATGATGAATCAAGAGATTATTTTTTAATATATCACCGTGGATATATCTTCGAAGAATCTGAAGAGTCCGTTATTAAATTAGAACAATATAATGTCACATCAACTGATATATATTGTTTGCAAGGTGACAAACAAAGAATTATGAATAAATTTAATGATTTTTTCCCTTATGGGAAAATTCCAAGTGATAAAAAGGACTTGTTTAAAGGTGCAGCCAGATATTTACCACCTCAGGAAATCATGGATCTAGAAACACAGACATCACCGTATCGAGATGATGTTGAGCAATGCAGTTAATTGGTGGATAAGGAATTGAGCATGGATGCAGTTACCGGACCATTAACAAAAGCTCAGGTACCAACAGAAACCGAGGTTAAAGATCTATATGGAAAAATAACCTCGGATCCGGATAAAATTGAATGGGAAGTCATAGCCTTTCAGCAACCTTATCCAAGTCGGCGTAAATATTATGTGATGTTGATGACATTAATATCTGTGCTATTTTCATTTTTCATTCTATTGATTGCATTTGAATTTAATGTTATTGCTGCAATTACTGAACCATTTACTTGGCCGATGTATGGAGCTGTCATTTTTGCAAGCCTAACCATTGGAAAGATCACTTTATTTCCGAGATTCCGCCATCACTACATCTTGAGTCGTTATGGTCTGATAACTGAAAGTCATGTTCATTCATCAAAAATAGGCAACGCGATTCTAAGAAAGTTGCTGGCTGTTGCCGCTGTTGGGTCACTGGCTGCTGTATTTATCATTGGCCCGTCGGCGTTGGCGGGTTTTGCCGGGCTGGGGGTGACCTGGCTGGTATTGAGCGGAGCAAACTTAGATAAGTACATGCTGTTACAGCGCATCAGTACCTATGATGATATCTTTTTCTTAAGAGAGCATGATGACTCTGATGAACCAAGGGATTTTTTTTATTATTTCACCGTTTTATGAAATTCTCAGAAACGGAATATAATGAAATTAAGTTTAAAGAATATAAGTTTTTTTCGACACAGATATACTGTCAACAAGGGGACAAAGATAAAATTATATCTATGATTAATGGTTTTTATCCTTATGGTCAGATACCGAGTGATAAAAAAGATATTTTTGATGAGCTGTATGAATATGTGCCGCCTCAGGAGATTAAAGACATAGTCGCACAAACCTCACCACATCTTGATAATACTGAGCAATGCAATTAATGGGTTTTTCATTGAATAAACGCCTTGCCAGTATTTGAGCTGACAAGGCGCGAACGAGAACAACATATTGTCCCAGTGGTGATGGATCAATCCTTTGCCGGCTCTGCGTCCGGTAAAGACAGCACCAGAATGGCGGCGAACACCAGAAAGCCAGTCATCATCATGAACACATCGTTATATGCCATGATGTAAGCGTCGGTTTGCATGCTTTGTGCCAGACTGGCTTTGGCTTTCAGCATGGCGGTTGTTGGGTCTGTACCCTGCTGCAGGTAATGCCCGGCTTGCTGGGCCAGTTGGTGCCATGCATCGTTGCTGACGCTGGGTAAGCTGGCCTTGATGTGAGCCAGATGCTCCCGCGCTTTGTTGTCCAGCATGGTGGCTATCAGTGCGATGCTGAAGGCGCCGCCCAGGTTGCGTAACACATTGGTGATGGTCGAGGCATCCGGGGTCTGGTGCTTTTGTATCGTCTGCATCGCGACCAGTGACAGCGGCACAATGATAAAGGGGCTGCCAATGGCCCGCAGTAACATCGACAGTATCATCTGCTGTCCGCCAAAATCCTGGCTCATGTGGGTATTCACATAACAGCTGATGCCGAACATGATGAAACCAAATGCCACCAGAAACTTGGGTTTAATAACTTGCGTCAGTTTGGGGATCAAAGGGAAAAGTAACAATTGAGGAAACCCCATCCACATCAGCACTTTTCCGATCTCCAGCGCATTGTAATGATGAATTTGCGTCAGATACATGGGCAGAACAAAAATGGAACCCAGTAACGCCATACCCAGGATCAGATAAGCCAGCCCTGACATCGCAAAGTGCGGGTTACTGAGCAGCCTCAGGTTCACCAGGGGTTTTGGGTGCCGCAGTTCATTGACGACGAAGGCCACGATGCTCAGCACAGCGATCACCGTTAACCCGATGATAAAGTGCGAACTGAACCACTCTTCCCGGTTTCCTTCCTCCAGCATAACTTCCAGACAGCCCAGGCCAACCGCCATGGTCGCGATGCCAACCCAGTCGGCATTTTTCAGACTGCTGATATTCATGGGCTGATCATCCAGGCCATAGCGGAGCATAGCCAGCATCAGCAACGCCGGTGGCAGGTTGATGTAAAAAATGTAGTGCCACGACAGATGCTCCGTCAGCCAGCCACCCAGAGTGGGGCCGATAGACGGCGCAAAAGTGGCCGTGACGCCAAACATCGCCATCCCGATGGCCCGTTTATGAACCGGTAACAGCTGGACTACCAGTGAAAACGCCATCGGAATTAACGCCCCGCCACTGAAACCCTGCATGGCGCGAAAGGCAATCATGGAGCTCATACTCCAGGCGACAGAACACAACAGAGACGACACAGTGAAAATCACCGTGGTGCCAATCAGGTAGCGGCGTGCTCCCAGTGCTGTCGATAGCCATCCGCTTAGCGGGATCGCAATCATTTCTGCTACCAGATACGAGGTGGAGATCCACGAGCTTTCATCCAGGGTGGCGGACAGCGCGCCCTGAATGTCTTTCAGCGAGGAGTTGGTGATCTGAATATCGAGAATTGCCATAAACGCGCCCAGCATACCGCCCAGCAGGGCAATCCAGTGCCGGAGCGGAACGTCATCCTCAGAACGTTGATCAAGGGCAGGGGTTGCCTGAGGCAGGGCCTGTTCACTCATGAGCGACCTCAGCTTTTGCCAGAGTTTCTTCCCCCTGCGCTGACACTGAGCGGGTATCTATGGTTGCGACCACAGACAGGCCCGGTAGTAGCTGACCGGCGAGCTGCTCAGGGTGTGGAATGATGATCTTAACCGGCACCCGCTGAACAATTTTGGTGAAGTTGCCCGTGGCATTCTCGGGCGGCAGTAACGCAAACTTTGCCCCGGTGGCGGGAGAAAAGCTGTCGACCACACCTTCCAGGGTCTGACCCGGATAGGCATCCAGCTCAAATGCCACCTGTTGTCCCTGATGAATACTGGCAAGCTGAGTTTCTTTAAAATTGGCTTCAATCCAGACATCGCGGCTGGGCACCAGACTGAGCAGCGGCATGCCCGGCTGGACATACAGCCCGATCCTCAGGCTGCGCTTGCCGACAATGCCGTCAACCGGGGCATAAATACGAGTGTAACTGAGATCCAGCTCCGCCTGTTTGACCTGCACCCTGGCTTCCTGTACCGAAGCTTCCGCCTGACTTTTCTGGCTGTTGAGGACCAGCAGCTGATCTTTGGCTGCCTGCAGGCTGGCCTTTGCGGCTTCCAGTTCGGCGGCAGTGACTTTCAGGTGCGAACTGGCATCGTCGACTTCATCTTGCGATGAATAGTTTTTGGCCAGCAGCGAGCGGGCTCGGGTGTCTTGCTGCTGAGCCCGCTCCAGCTCTGCCTGCGCTGAACTGACCTGGCTGGCGGACTGGCGAATCACGGTTTTCTGCAGCGCAAACTGGGCATTCAGGTGGGCGACTGCAGCTTGTGTCACCACCAGGTTGGCCTTGGCTTTTTCCAGTGCGGCCTGATAATCGCGATCGTCAATGGTGGCAAGCAGTTGTCCTGCTTTGACGCTGTCATTATCGCTGACATAGGTTGCCTGAATATAGCCGGCCACTTTGGGGCTGATATTGGTGATCTCACCCTGTAAATAGGCATTGTCTGTGGTTTCAAAATAGCGGCCGTAGCCGTACCAGTATCCTCCCACCGACACGGCGATAAGACCCAGCGTCAGCGTAGCAATAAGAGGAAGGCGTGAAGATGTCTTTGAGGCTTGCTCGGTCATGAGAATTCGTATTGTTGTGATTTATGTTTGGGGCATGAATTGTAAAAAATTATGAATTGGTTTATTAGATAGGAAAAAGCGAAAACACTGTTGCGAACTTTTCACTAATGGTGATGTTGCGAGTCGCATTGTTGCTGACAGCTTTCTGAATAATGGGTAGTGGTATGGATTTAAATGCAATGGTGATGTTCGCCCAGGTGGTGGAATGCGGGAGTTTTACGCAAGCCGCCGAGGCGATGGACATTACGAAATCGACAATCAGCAGGAAAATAGCGGATTTGGAGAAAGATCTGGCAGTGCGCCTGCTGACACGCAGCACCCGCAATCTGGTGCTGACCCATGAAGGGGAAGCGTTTTATCAGTCGTGCCGTCAGGTGGTCGAAATTGCGAGCCAGGCTGAGCTTGAAGTGACGGCAAACCAGGATTTGATCCGAGGCAGGCTGAATGTGGTGATGCCTGTCGAGATCGGGCAGAAAGTGTTTGGCAAGAGCATCAACGCATTTTTGAAACAGTACCCGCATGTCAGCCTGCACCTTGAGTTAAGCAACCGGGAAGTTGATCTGATTGCTGAAGGCGTCGATCTGTACGTGCAGGTGGGTGACATTAACGATTCCGGCATGGTGGCAAGACCGTTTCATTCCTCACGGCGGATTCTCGTTGCCAGCCCTGACTACCTCGCGCTCAACGGCAACATTGAGTCGCCGGCGGATTTGGCTGCGCCGCATCATCAGATCAAAATTTATAACGCCGTGAAGATACCGCATTGGGCGCTGGAAAAAGACGGACAGCAGGTGCAGATTGAACTGCCGTATCGTTTCAGGGTGAATACCATCACCTCGGCAGTGTCGGCGTGTCTGGATGGCCTGGGTATCGCCATGTTGCCGGAATTTATCTGTCGGGAGCACATTGAGCGTGGTGAACTGATACAGATACTGCCAGGCTGGGTGTCGCCGGTTGTGCCGATCAGCTTTGTTTACCCGCAGCGGGAATTGATCCCGAACCGGCTTCGTCTGTTTATTGATTTTTTGCTCGAGCGCTTTGAGGTGATCACCAGCGTTGCCGATAGCCCAGGGTAATCGCCACATCCGGGCTGTTATCCATATTCAATACATTTTCAGTCAGGATCAGTTCCACCACGCTGGTGGAAAAATGATAGCGGTATCCTGCCAGCATCTCGTTTGAGGCTTTTGACAGCGCAGAGGCGGCTTCTGATGCACCTTCGTAGAAATGGTATTCCAGCAAGACTCGGTGGGGTCCATTGAACTGATACTGCCAGCCGGCAGCTGCGGCATAGGTCAGCGTGTTATAAGGAATGAGTGCCGCCGGATTATCACGATAAACCCCGCCGAACATGGCGTGAAAGCGATGGCGGTCCCGATGATAGCTGTAATTAAGCTGTAAAGCCTGCTCCAGATTATGGTTGTGGAACGGGCCTGAGCTTACATAGTTGTAATACAGCGAGGCACCGACAGACAGCGCTTCCCTTGGGCGATCCAGTATCTGCCAGCCGCTGTACAGAGTCAGCATCCGTGTCAGCGTCTCGCCTTTGAAATCAGAATATTCCACCCCGTATTCAGGGATCGAAATATCAAAGCTGTGCCTGGGCACATCTTCACGGCCATTCAGGCTGATGCCGAACAGGTTATGAAAGCCGAACGTCAGGTTATCCAAATGGCTGTCCAGGGCAATTCGCCAGCTGGCGTCCAGCTCCAGCTGCCAGCCGGCTGAGACTTGCCACAATAAGCCGGTGCTGAACGTGGACTGATAGTAATCGGCCCGATATTCAGGGGTTTCCGCCCAGATACTGGCCGTGGCTGCCGTGGCGTAAAATTCCAGCGTGTCTTCGGGTAACGCAAAACCACTTCTGAGCTGCGGGCTCAGGCTGTTAGACTGCAGCGGCGATTGGGCATAGGTTTTCAGCGGGCCAAAATCCTGTGGATTTGGCGGCGCTGCGAAGGCTGGGTGCCAAACAGACAAGCCAATAACGAGCGTGCTTGTCACTGCCGGATACTGAAAGCATGTCATTCATTTCTCTGAGTGCCGGATAATCCGTTTTTTATCGTACTTGATTGCGATCGCAGACCGCTAAGCTGTTGTGCAATATGACCAATCTGTCACTATAGTCATGAAATGCAGATAGTCATGAACGAAATATAGTTATCAGATAAAGTCAGGATTAATTCACCTGCGATTAGAGCAGTATAAGTGAAGTCCTGTGTGCAACTTGCCTCACAATTGCAACCCTCAGGCGGAGAAAGCTGAACGCCATCTGATTGTCTACACTGTGACTATTGAAGCTGGCACTCTGCTTGAGTGCTACAGAGCAGCATTCTTGTATACCGGTTGACACCCTAGGCTGTTGTTCCGGTTGTTCCATTCTGACGTGCAACACCTGTTTATGCATTTTTTGGAGTGACAATGAAAATTGGTATCCTTTCCCGTAATTCAAAGCTGTACTCAACCCGTCGTCTGATTGAAGCCTGCCGTGCGCGTGGGCACGAGGCACAGGTCATTGATGCATTGCGCTGCTACATGAACATCAATTCCGACCAGCCTTCCATCCACTCCAAAGGACAGGATTTATCCGGATTTGATGCCATTATTCCGCGCATCGGCGCATCAGTGACTTTTTATGGCTGTGCGGTATTGCGTCAGTTTGAAATGATGGGCGTTTTTCCGGTCAATGAATCTGTCGCGATTACCCGCTCCCGGGATAAATTACGTTCGCTGCAATTGCTGTCGCGCAAAGGGGTCGGGATGCCGATCACCGGCTTTGCCAGTAAGCCGGACGATATTGGCGACTTGCTTGAAATGGTGGGCGGTGCACCTGTGGTGATCAAACTGCTGGAAGGGACGCAAGGCATCGGCGTGGTCCTGGCGGAAACCCGCAAGGCGGCAGAAAGTGTGATTGAAGCGTTTCTGGGCCTGAAAGCGAACATCATGGTGCAGGAATACATCAAGGAAGCCGGTGGTGCGGATATCCGCTGTTTCGTGATCGGCGATAAAGTGATCGCCGCAATGAAACGCCAGGGGGCCGAAGGGGAATTTCGCTCTAACTTACACCGTGGCGGATCGGCGTCGTTAATTCGGATTACGCCGGAAGAACGTAAGACGGCTGTGCTTGCTGCGAAGGTGATGGGGCTGCGCGTGGCCGGTGTGGATTTACTGCGTTCTCAGCGCGGGCCGCTGGTGATGGAAGTGAACTCCTCCCCAGGTTTGGAAGGTATTGAACAAGCGACTGGTAAGGATATCGCGGGTATGATAATCAAATACATAGAATCAACCGCAAAACCGCAGAGGACGCGCACCAGTGGCAAAGGCTAGATTAAACAAAGTCATCGAATTTATTGGCACTCAAGTGCCGCCAGGACAATCAGCCACCATCGATTTAGAAGCCGCCCAGTTATATACCCATTCACCACTGCATATTCCGGTTCATGTGGTGAACGGGCGCTATCAGGGTCCCGTAATGCTGGTCAGCGCTGCTATTCATGGTGATGAGCTCAATGGTGTGGAAGCGGTCAGACAACTGCTCAACAAAGTGGATCCATTAAAATTGCACGGTACTTTGGTGGCCGTGCCTGTTGTGAACGTGTTCGGGTTTATTCATAAATCCCGCTATTTGCCTGACAGACGCGATCTCAACCGGTGTTTTCCCGGTTCTGAGCGCGGCTCCACGGCAGCCCGCATGGCCTACCAGTTCAGTGAACATGTCGTTAAAAAGTGCACGCACATTATCGATTTGCACACAGGTGCCATTCACCGGGGAAATCTGCCTCAGGTAAGGGCGAATCTGGAGGATCAGGAAAGTGCGGAAATGGCGCATGCCTTCGGCACCCCTGTGATTTTGGATGCCGCGATTCGCGATGGCTCATTACGGGCGGTGGCTGATGCCGCAGGAATTCCTGTCATCACCTACGAAGGCGGGGAAGCGTTGCGGTTTGAGCCACTGGTGATTGCCGCGGCGGTGAAGGGCATCGTAAGTGTCATGCGGATGCTGGGAATGATACGCCGGGTGAGCCGGAAAAAGAGCCGGCCTCGCCTTTTATCGCCCGCTCCAGCAGCTGGGTGAGGGCTGAGCAGAATGGGATCGTGCGTTGTGTGGTGGCTCTGGGGGAGCGGGTCACCAAAGGGCAGGTACTGGCCTATATCAGCGCCCCGCTTGGCCATGGTGAAGACACTATGGTTGCCCCCAGAGACGGCATTGTCATCGGCCAGCAAATGCTGCCCTTGGTCAATGAAGGGGACGCCGTTTTTCATCTTGCTTATTTCAGTAAAGGGGCAAGTTCAGAAGTTGAGCAACAAATTGAATCATTTCTTGATGAAGTCAGCGATGAAGTCGATATCACCTGATGGGATGTTGAGCTAACCATTCTTATTTTTTTGCGCACGGGAGGCGCACTGTATGGTCAATTCGGAACCTGGTAATGAGTGGTTTATTGACGGCTGGCAATTAGGTAATACACCGCGTCAACTGACGCTTGAAGATTGCGAGACGCTGGAAAAAGACTGCTGGTATCACTGTCAGCGTGATGCCAGCGGGCTGAAGCACTGGTTGTCCAAAGTGGGCGTGCCACCGTCGCTGACTTCAGCGTTACTGGCGGATGATACACGTCCGCGTTTCGAGCAGTTGGGGGAAGACACTTTCCTGCTGATCCTGCGCGGCATCAATCTGAATGAAGGCAATAATCCGGACGATATGTTAAGTATCCGGTTTCTCTATTTCAAAGGTTGCCTGATCTCGACCCGTAAATACCCGTCCCGGGCCATTGCGGAGGCACGACGTCAGTGTGAGGAAGGAAAGGGCCCGTCGAGCCTGCTGGCCATGCTGGCAACTATTGTTGATAAACTGAACCGCAATATTGAAACCTTTCTCGACCCGATTGAAGAAGATATCGAATATTACGCAGAACATCAGGATGAAGCGGACAGCCAGTCACTGGCGCATCTGAATAAACGCTTGCTGAAAATTCGTCGTTTTCTGACGCCCCAGCGCTATGCGTTGGACGACCTGCTGCAGTCGGAGATAGCGGGGCTGGACGTTTTGCGTATGCCTTTGCTGAACTGCCGTGATCTTGTGGTACGGATTAACGAATCAATCAACTTTTATATCGACCAGATCCAAGTCATCAATCAGCATCTGGGCCAGATGCAGTCTGAGAAGGTCAACCGCAACACGTATCTTATTTCGATGATCTCCATTATTTTCCTGCCAATCAGTTTTCTTACCGGCTTACTGGGCGTTAATATTGGCGGCATGCCCGGTGTGGATTCCTCCACGGCATTCTGGCTGTTTTGCATCGCGCTATTAGTGATTACCGTGATTGAGATTATTTTGTTCAGAAGGATGAAATTCATTTAATGATAGAAGCCGTTCTACAAAGTCGGTTGGCTTATAACCTGTTTATTATTCTGGTTTTTCTGATTGTTTACACAATTGCGAAACGTGTGATCAACTTGTGGCTGACCCGGCTGGGTAAGACCAAGATGGTGAGTGAAGCCAGAGTGCGCTTTATCTCGCGCGTTTTATCGTCTGTGGTGTTTTTCGTGCTGTTTAGTGTGACGGTGATCAGCCTGGGACTGGGATACAGTGATATTTCACTGTTTTTTTCCTCGGCCTTTGCGGTGCTGGGTGTCGCCTTGTTCGCGCAATGGTCCATGCTGAGCAACGTGACGGCGAGTGTGCTGATCTTTTTTGTGTTTCCCTACCGTATCGGCGATCGGGTCAAAGTGGTGGATAAAGACGATGACATCAGCGGTGTGATCAAGGATATCACCATGTTTCATGTGATTATTGAGCGTACCGATGGCAGCCTGATCACCTATCCCAATAACATTATTTTGCAAAAACCCGTAATTAAACTGACTCAGCTGGTGGTAAACCCTAAGCCGGACAATGAGCAGCCTGAGGCGGTTAATACCCCACAGGCAAGCACGCAGCAGTAAACAATGTAAGAAAAACTATGAATGAAGAACAAGACAAAGCAGCGGTGAAAGATCTTCTGCCACAACAGGAACTCAGTCAGTGGGTTGAAGATCTGAACCGGGCTCATGACGAAGAGCAGGAAAGGGTCTTCTCAGAAGCCTCAGAAGTGCTGGAAACGTCAGAGCTGGGTTTACTGCTGGAATCTTTGCCGATTGATGAGCGTCTGGCTCTCTGGCAGACCGTTGCCCCGGAAGAGCGGGTAGAAGTTCTGGTTGCGATGCGCTCCGATGCCCGGGGGGTGCTGATTGATAATCTCAGCATGCCGGATCTGCGGGCCATGCTGCATGGGCTGGATGCAGAAGATCTGATCGAACTGTCGCAGAGTCTGTCCGATAAGCTGGTGGACTTTGCGCTGGCGAAAATGAGTCAGGATCAGAAGTCCTGGTACGAACAGAGCCAGCAGTATGATGAAGATCAGATCGGCCGTTATGTGGATCACAGCCTGGTGATGCTCACCCCGAATACCCGGGTGTTCGAAGCCTTGCGAGCGGTGCGGCGTGCCGATCACCCGATGCTGGATCGCGTCTATATAGTTGACAAAAAAGGACTGTATAAAGGCGAGGTGTCATTGCCTGTCCTGCTGGCGGCCGATGGCCAGGTCAGAGTGGACAGTCTGGAAGATGATATTGCCTCTCCCCTGAAAGCGGACATGGATGTTTACGATGCGGCTGAGCGTCTTGAACACTCGGATCAGGCGGCGATGGCGGTGGTGGATGAATCCGGCCGCTTTGTCGGCCGTGCGACACTGCGGCTGGCGATGGAAATTACCCGGGAAACCTATGAAGCCAGGTTGATGGCGCGGGCGGGTCTGAATGAAGACACCGACCTGTTTGCCCCCGTTTGGCTCAGTGCAAAACGTCGTGCCTTGTGGCTGGGCATTAACCTGCTCACGGCATTTCTGGCGTCCTGGACGATCGGATTGTTTGAAGCCACGCTCAGCCAGGTGGTGGCACTGGCGGTCCTGATGCCTGTGGTGGCGTCAATGGGCGGTATTGCTGGCAGCCAGACCTTAACTCTGATTATCCGCGGTCTGGCGATGGGGCAGATCACCTTTGGTAACGTTTGGTCGCTGGCCAAGAAAGAGCTGCTGGTTGCCTGCCTGAACGGCGTGCTCTGGGCGGTGGTTATCGCCATTGTGGCGGCTGTCTGGTTCAGCAGTATAGCGATTGGCGGCGTGATAGCCGCAGCAATCACGATTAATATTGTGGTTGCGGCCATTGCCGGTGTCGTGATTCCGGTGATCCTGGATAAATACGAGATTGATCCTGCCCTGTCAGGGTCAGTCATATTAACCACAGTCACAGATGTGGTGGGCTTTTTTACCTTTCTCGGTCTTGGCAGCCTGTTTTTGCTGGGCTGAACCACGACAGTACGGAGCTTACTGAAATCACGAAGATTCCCTCCCCTTGGCAAGGGGAGGGTCAGGGTGGGGTTCGTGAATCGGACACGGATTTGACGATTGTGCCCTGTCGCCCCCGCCTGGCCTCCCCCTTGAAAAGGGGGAGATGGCCTTGAGCAAAATACACAGAACCGGAGCAGTCAATGGATTGGAAATTCAACGCAGAAGATTTAGGCCAGATTGTGATTGGCGCCTTTGCTCTGGGCGTCCCCATTTCCTTTTCTGAAGAAGCCTGGCAACTGAGTGAATCTCTGCCACTGCTGAATTTGTCTGTCCTTGTTGTGCTCACCTTGGCTTTCATGGGGCTGTATGCTTATCAGTCTATGTTTGGTCAGAATATCCGCAAACGCGTACCTGTCTTTCTGGTCAGGGTGTTTGGCGCTTACCTGATCACCTATCTGGTGGTTTGCCTGATCCTGTTTTCGTTGAACCAGTTCCCGCTCATCGATAACTGGGTTGTTGCCGTTAAGCGGGCACTGATTATTGCCATGCCTGCTTCTATGGGAGCGATTATTGTGGACAGTTTTGACAAAGAATAGCGGGCATTTTCTTAAACACATTCAGCCGGTCAAATAGGATGCCGCTAATTATTTCTCAATGTAATTGAACGTCGTTTTTTAACTGAATGTATGCTGAATTTAAACCAGATTTAACAGGCTACAGGTTTTAAACGATAAGCACACGGTTACAATTAAACCCTGTTTTATTTATGGGTATTGAGTAATGAAAAAAATGGCTTTTGTTGCGGTCTCTCTGGTGTCTTTATTAACGGGGTGTGCCGGCCAGATGGCTGCCACTAACGCGACCATGAAATTCAATATGGATGTGGTGGATAACCGTTACGCCCGTGGCGGCCTTACCATCTTGATGTCTCCGGTTTACGCGATCACACGGTTGCAGACTATGGTGTGCTGAACCCGATAGAATTCTGGACCGGTGAAAATATTGTGACGCAAAAACAGTCTATCTATGACGTGAAAGGTGAAGATTACATCAAGATCAATGATCAGCTGGATGACGATCTGAAAACGGCGCCCATCAAACCGCTGAACTGAATGATTCGCCCCTCTGAACCTGCCGCTCGGCGCTAACGGCTGTGGGCTGGCAGGTACTTTCTGCGTAAAACATGCGATATCATGGGGTTCCTGAAACAGAATTCGGAAGCCCGGTATGCCTCAGCAACACAGTGCGTTTTCATCACCTAAAGTGGCGGTGCTCGCCGTCACCTACAAAGACGATCAACTCATTCTGGTTCAACGCAAAAATGAACCGCAAAAAGGTGGCTGGGGATTTCCCGGTGGTTCGGTCTGGCCGGGTGAAAGCCTGCGTGATGCGGCTGTGCGTGAATTGAAAGAAGAAACCAGTGTGATCGCGGCAGCTGAACACTTATTGGAAGTGGTTGAAGTGAATGAATTTGATGCTGACAATTGTCACCATCACTTTATTCTGGTGCCTGTCCTTTGCCGCTATCTGGCAGGAGAGCTGCAGCCGGGTGATGACGCCAGTGATTGTCGCTGGATGTCCGTGGCCGACATTGTTAGCAGCCAAGCGGACCTGATCGAAAAAGTGGCCGACGTGGCGCTGAAAGCTCAGCAGACCTTGTCAGCTTAGCGTTCAACTATCGGCATGGTGATGTGGAGCATCACTTGTATTCTGTGCCTTTGAGAGTATGTGCATTGAGCGCATAACAATCTCTGGCCTCTGAATGCTGTCGCTTATAAAATCGCACCAGCTTTGGATATTCAGACGGAACCCGATGATGCTAACCTTGTTCAGAACCTTTCTGTTCTGCTGCTTTTTTGTGCCGTTTCTCGCGACTGCGGCGCCTAACCTACGACTGAGCAATCCTGCAGACCCGGCAACGACAGCGGCTGGGCAGGCGGTGAATGCTGCCTATGATTACAAAGATTCTCTGGATCGCGATACGCCCAGAGGATCGCTGAAAGGGTTTCTGGAAGCGGTTTACGAGCAGGACTACACCAAAGCGGCGAAATACCTGGACTTGCGTTACATGCCAAAAGGAATGAGCGCCAGCAACGGGGAAGAATACGCCAGAAAACTCCATGCGATCATTGAGCGAAATTTGTGGATCAACCTGCAGGATATCGATGATACCCCGGCAGGGGATCTGGATGATCTGCTGCCTGACTATCGCGAGTCGTTCGGCAATATCAATGTCAAAAATGCCGAAGTTTCACTGCTGTTGCAGCAGGTTCCGAGTAAAAAACTGGGTAAAATCTGGAAGATCTCCAATGCCACGGTCGCACTGGTCCCGAGTCTGTATGAAGAACTGGGCTACAGTCCGCTGACTGAATGGTTCATCCAGAATGTACCGGACGGCTATCTGTTCAAACTCAGCCTCTGGGAAATCGTCTTTCTCTTTACTTGCCTGTTCGCCTCTTTTGCTGTTGTTACGCCAGTGTGTCTGATCACGGCCTGGCTGGTCCGCAAAACAGACATCAAGATGAAAGAAGACTTGGCGGGTTTAATCGCCAAGCCGCTGCTGTTCTTTACCGCACTGGGGCTGGACCATCTGTTGCTGTCGAGCGCAACGCTGACGGCCAACGCCAGAGCTTTTCTCAACAATGGTTATCTGCTGTTTGGCGCCAGTCTGTGGCTGGGCTGGTCGGCGATTGGGCTTTTTCAGTACCTCATTCGTGAGCGTTTAATTAACAACGGTAACAAGCAAGGGGCGGCTATGGTTCGTCCTTTCCTGACCTTTATCCGTATTATTTTGCTGATTTTTGCAGTCTTGTCCTGGATGGAATACCAGGGTTTTAATGCCACTGCCTTGCTGGCCGGTATGGGCGTGGGCGGTGTTGCCCTGGCTTTGGCCTCCAAGCAAACACTGGAAAACTTCATTGGCACCATGATGCTTTATTCCGCGGCGCCGGTAAAAGTGGGGAATCTGTGCAATTTTGGCGGCATTCGGGGCACGGTTGAAGAAATTGGCCTGCGCTGCACCCGTATCAGAACCATAGACAGAACCGTAATCCATGTGCCGAATGCCAAGCTGTCTGAAATGGAAATCGAAAATATTTCGATGCGGGAAAAGATCCGGTTTAAGTCGGATATCCGGCTGGATTACAGCACATCGACCACGCAATTAAAGCAGATTATTGATGAGATTAAGCTGCTGCTGGAGAATCATGAAAAAGTTGATAAAAAGCCGCTGCGGGTGACGTTTCGTGGCTTCGGTGCGCACGGACTGGAAATTAATGTCTTTGCGTACATTGGCACCAAAAGCCTGCCTGTGTATCAGGTGGCGGCTCAGGAAATCCATTTGGGCATCATGGAAATCGTCGAAAAGCAGGGCTCCAGAATCGTCCCGGCCACGTTTGACGCCCAGCTTTTGTCGTAATGATCGACGCTGGCTTACGGGCTGAGGCCCGTATCGGCACCTCAGAATGTTCGGATATGGATGTTCAGATGAAAACCAGGGAGAGAGCAATGTTTGCAGTGATTTTCAGGGCGAAGACAGGTGAGCAGGACAGCCAGTATGGTGAGATGGTCAAAGTGATGCGGGATCTGGCCTTTGAAAAATATGGCTGTCTGGATTTTATCGCGGTGACAGAAGGGGATCAGGAAATTGCGATTTCCTACTGGAACGCCGAAGCGGATATCCAGAACTGGCACAAAGACAGCCAGCATGCACTGGCCCAGCAATTTGGCCGTGAAAAATGGTACGCCTCCTACACGGTGCAGGTTGTGGAAGTGAAGCGGCAGTACAGTTTTAATGAGTCATAACTCGCGTATTACGTGGTTAAGCGGCGGATATATCCGCCGCTTTTGTGCCTGCCGGTTTAATCCAGAATGATATGCGGAATAAACATTGAGGTATCTTTGGTGGTGTAAGCTGTATCTTCCCGGAACATGAACTCCCATGGATAGAGCTTGAACATCCAGCGAGTAGGATTATCGTTCAGATCGGTAAACACGCTGTCCTGATTGATGCCGATATCTTCAACATAAACCCACTCGATTTTCAGACCGGCCTTTCTGGCGCAGTCTTCAAGCTATAACCACTGCCAGAAACTGGCTTCGTAAAGCGACTTTCACCCTGGTTTTATTTTAAGATTTGTCACCTGATGTCAATAAATTCTGAGTTTTATGATTTAGTGACGGATAAAGCGGCATTTAATATCGGTCATTCAATCGACGTTGCAGCCGTTCGATTTCATCCAGTAGATCAAGTACCACAGCGACTCCGGGTACATTCAAATCCAAATCTTGCTGTATACGACTGGCGCGCAGAGCACGGCGCAGATTGACGGTGGCAAAGCGCCAGTGAATTGGCCGATCTCCCTGAGGATCCAGAACCCCTTCTTCAACCAGGGCGATCACCCATTCAGCAGGATGACCACAAGCGCGACAAAACTCGGCCAGGTTAAGCGTCGGCTCATGCTCTGCAATGACCGTAATACTGAGCTGGCTTGACGTAATTTTTTTCTTCATGACTCAAATCCAAATTGGCCACGAGGGTTAAAGGACATCAGATCCTGCATCTGCCGGTACAGAGCTTTTTCCTGCTCGCTATTCACCTTGGGCTGGACAATATTCAGAGTGATCAGCATATCTCCGGGTGAGGCTCCGGGAAGTCCCCGGCCGCGAAGCCGCAGTATTTTCCCTGAAACCGAATTGGCCGGCACCGTCACCTCGATGGGCCCTGTAGGAGTCGGTATCTTTATTTTAGCGCCCAAGGCTGCCTCCCATGGTGTGACGGGGAGGGTCATGTACAGATTTTTCTGCTCAAGCCTGTAGTACGGGTGCGGACGAAAACTGATTTCAAGATAAAGATCGCCCGCCGTGCCGCCGCCATGGCCGGGCATTCCCTTGCCGCCCAGACGAATATGCTGACCTTCCCGGACCCCTTTAGGAATTTTTAAATTCACGGTCTGAGGGTGCGCGCCGTCGAGCGGGGATGATGGCAGGGTGAGGGTGCGTACCGCGCCATGAAAGCTGTCTTCAATGTCAATTTGAACCTTGGCGTGGATATCTTCGCCTTTGGCTGTGAAATGTTGATGTGTTCTTCGAGCGCGATGATGCCGCCCTGCGCTGTGATCAAAGTGATCGCCGAACAGCGATTCAAAAAAATCAGAGAATGCAGATGCATCACCCTGGGAAAAACCCTCACTGGAAAACTGATAATTGCGTTCCCAGTTTGGCGGTACATGAAAATGCTCCCCGGAATGCCAGTCTTTACCCAATTGATCATAAGCGGCCCGCTTCTGGGGATCCTTGAGCACCTCGTAGGCCTCTTTGGCCTGAACAAACTTCTCCTTGGCGTCGGTTTCCTTCGATACATCTGGATGATATTTGCGCGCACTTTTCTTATAAGCTCGTTTGATATCCGCTAATGTTGCATCGCGGGAAACTCCAAGGATGGCGTAATAATCACGATATTCCATAACACCACGATTCAGGCTGAAGTTTGAGATTGGTTCATCCGGGCGTGCCGCTATTTACCCGGTTGATTTGTAGCTCTGACGTGGCAGGACATCACGGTTCCCGTCTGCGCCCATTCCATTATAGCGCAATGCAAAATAGTGCAGGTTTCATGAGAGAGACAACACAAGACACGCGTTTATGTTTACAAGTAAAGATAAACTGCTCACCACTCATCAGCGGGTTTGAGAAGGCACCATTGTGTTAATTATCGCGACACTGGAGTTACTGTTGTCACTCTTTGTCAGCTCTTTAATCCTGATGACAGAGCATGGACTGAACGGCATTTTGCTGTCGGTGCTCGAATTGAGTCCATCGTCTCGGCGTCAGATCCAGTTGTGCCCGAAGAGTCCGGGCTGAGGCCCGTATCGGCACCTCAGAAAGTACGGATATGGCTGTCTGGATTTTATCGCGGTGACAGAAGGGGATCAGGAAATCGCGATTTCCTACTGGAACGCCGAAGCGGATATCCAGAACTTGTACAAAGACAGCCAGCATTTGGTCGTGAAAAATGGTACGCCTCCTACACGGTGCAGGTTGTGGAAGTGAAGCGGCAGTACAGTTTTAACCAATAATTATATCAAGTTGAATTCAGCTGTGCTGTTAACGATTTCTTGCAACACAGCTTGATACATCTATTCAGCATAAATCATCCTCCTGCGCCTCCTGCGCAGGTAAACTTTTTTCTTCGTCTTCGGCGTCGATGAGTTGGCTTTACGCTTCACTACAAGCCGATTTGGTGCCTTAAAACGGCAAAATCAGGGTGGTTTAAATTGTTGTTTTATAATGGTTTGTTTTTCTTAATTCGATACATTCTAAATGCTAGACTCTGAATCAAATGAGTGGAGATGATGATGTATCAAGAGAATGAACTATTTAATCAGGTTAATTTTTCCCGCCAGGATTTATCAGAAGCTGTATTCAAGCACTGTCAGTTTTATCGCTGTGACTTTAGCCGATCAAATTTAAGGGATGCAGTGTTTGAAAACTGTAAGTTTATTGAGCCGGGGGCTATCGTAGGCTGTCATTTTGACTATTGCGATTTGCGCGATGCGAGTTTTAAAGACTGTCAGCTAGCTTTAGCAAACTTTAAAGGTGCAAATTGTTTTGGTATTGAATTTCGGGATAGTGATCTGAAAGGTGCCAATTTTATTCAGGCGAGCTTTGTGAATCAGGTTAGTCATCAGATGTATTTCTGTTCGGCTTATATCACAGGGTGTAATTTGTCTTATGTCAATCTGGAGCGGCAATGTATTGAAAAATGTGATTTGTTTGAGAACCGATGGGTCGGAGCAAATTTTCAAGGGGCCTCTTTTAAGTCGTCTGATTTAAGTCGAGGGTCATTCTCTAAAGATTGTTGGGGACAATTTTCTATTCAGGGGGCTGATCTCAGCCATTCAGAGCTTGATGGGTTAGATCCCCGAAAAGTCGATTTAACGGGTGTGAAAATCTGCGACTGGCAGCAAGAACAATTGCTGGAACCTCTTGGTATTGTCGTTCTGCCGGGTTGATGCGTTTTTAAAGCCGTGAAATTACGCCGTTAGTCAATGACTAGCGGCGTACGTGAAGAGTCCACGGAGACGGAAAGATTAACTGATTCATTCATATTGAGAAGCCATCAAACCAGCAGTGTTGACACTTCAGAGATATGATTTATTCACCAGTGCTCGAAATAAAATGGACAGACTTGATATCAACCCATTGATTGTTGCCGGTGTAATCGTTTTGATTATCCTGTAAAGAGAGGATGGGCTGCTGAGTAAATACACCAGGCTCAGGGACATAGTCACTGCTCGCGTCAGTCAGACCATCAGTGAGTGCCACATTCATCGGTGTATTGGCATCAATCAATCTCAGTTGCTGCATGAGTTGATCTAATTGTGGCAACGAACCGGACAGGCTTCTATTCGTGCGCAAGATAATTTTCTGCTCGGTTAATTGATCGTTCACTAAATGTTGGTACGTTTTCACACCACCGAGTTGACTGATATAATTTGTATTGGATGAACCAATAATGACCCCGCTCATTTCACGGAATGTGATCATGGTATTGTTGCTGTTTAACTGAACTAAATAGTCAGCATTATAAGCCCATGAACTGATGATATCTGTAAAACTATCGGATGCATTCCCTGCGATAATTCGAATATCTCCATCATCAAAAAGGCCATTTTGATTGACATCAAAAGTCATTTCTATATTTGATTGATGAATCGGCTCTTGAAGTGGGTGGTAAAGTCCAATTTCGATATCAAACCAATCTGTAATCTCCTTCGAATAACCTTCGGCAGTTTTTGTCAAACTATCACTTACATTTCCCAGGTTTTCTGTTGAAGAACCCCCACAACCCATTAAGGTGACCAAAGATAGGGCTGATAGCAGCTTTATTTTCACGATATTTCCTTACTTTATAATTTTATGAAGAGCGACTGACCCGCTTTGAAGGATCATGACACTTTATGCTTTTCGAACGATTCCTTAACGTGTCCAAGTGTCCACTTCCCCTATGCTGAGACAGTCTAAACTGGAGATTTCTGCCACATAACAGCAGGAGATCACCATGAAGAAGTCACGGTTCACCGAAACACAGATAGTCGCGATTCTCAAAGAAGCGGATGCTGGCCTGAAGGTCGATGATATTTGCCGCCAGCACGGGATTAGCAGCGCCACCTACTATAACTGGAAAGCCAAATATGGCGGGTTGGATGCCTCTGAGCTCAAGCGAATCAAAGAGCTTGAAGCAGAAAATGCCAAGCTCAAAAAGATGTTCGCAGACGTCAGTTTAGAAAACCAGGCCATGAAGGAGCTGTTCGAAAAAAGGGTTGGTAGCAAGCAGCAAGCGCGATTGTGCATGTATGTTGGTGGCTGCAGGTCTTAGTGTCACCCGTGCGTGCCGACTCACGCTTTTGGGACGGGCCAGCTACTACAGAAGTCCCAAGGATTGGCGCATTGCCGACAGCGATGTCATCGATGCCCTGAACGCGGTGCTTGAGAAGTCACCCAATGCAGGATTCTGGAAATGCTTCAGGCGAATGCGACGAAAGGGAAAAGGGTTCAATCATAAGCGCGTATACCGAGTTTACTGCCGGATGGGGTTAAACCTAAAAAGGCGACAAAAACGCGTATTACCGGCTCGCATCGCTACGCCATTAGATGTGGTGAATCAATCGAACTATCAATGGGCACTCGATTTTATGCATGACAGCTTATATTGTGGCAAGCGTTTTCGGACACTGAACATTCTTGATGAATCGACCCGAGAATGTCTGGTGATAGAAGTGGATACGAGTTTGCCCGCAGGACGCGTGGTGCGCGCCTTAGAGCATTTGAAACAGGAGCGAGGTCTGCCAAAACAGCTTCGAATGGATAATGGGCCAGAGCTGATATCGTCCCAGTTAACCGACTGGTGTGAGGTTCATAACATCGAGCTGGTTTATATCCAGCCAGGAAAACCTCAGCAAAATGGGTTTGTAGAACGCTTCAACGGGTCATTTCGCCGCGAGTTCTTGAATGCCTATTTGTTCGAGTCACTTGAGCAGGTTCGGGATATGGCTTGGGTATGGATGTGCGATTACAACGAAGAGCGAACACACGAGAGTTTAGGCAATATTCCTCCGGCTGAATACCGGAGGCAACTGGAAACCTCTAGTTTTGAATTGTCTCGCTAAAGGGGAAGTGGACACAAGCAGAGCAGAGCAGAGCGCGAAATATTTCGGTCGGCATTTCAAGTGGGCTAGTATCTACGCAGACACAACTTAACACAAGCCATTGATCTATATATATTCAATTAGTTGACTTTGAATCGAGGGTTATTGAGATGAAGTTATGTTTCGGTTGTTTATGATTCAGTTGATTGTTCATGAAATGAGCAGGAGAAATATGGATGCTTGATTGTTTTATCGTCAAAAGTGACTGATTCGAATAAGCGGCGGATACATCCGCCGCTTTTGTGCCTGTCGGTTTAATCCAGAATGATATGCGGAATAAACATTGAGGTATCTTTAGTGATGTAACCTGTATCTTCCCGGATGGTCAGCCCGGCCGGTTCGTCATTGATGAGCCAGCTGCCGATCAGCATATGGTTGTTACCGAAACGCGGTAAATGGGTATATTGCTGGATGATATAGCCTTCGTCGCCGTACGGACCGGGTTCATGTTGCAGCATTTCACCGGCGCGATGCACGCTGATGTTGGCCCCTTCGCGACTGAAAATCGGTTTTTTCACAAAGTCCGTCAGGCTCGCGGCTTTGGCATCATCGGCAAAGTAGGCCGGCAACAGGTTCGGGTGATGCGGAAACATGTCCCACATCAGCGGCAGAATGGCCTTGTTTGAACTGATGCTTTTCCACATAGGTTCCAGCCAGTTGACATTGGCGCTGTGCAGATACGCGGCATACTCTTCCCGGAACATGAACTCCCACGGATAGAGCTTGAACATCCAGCGAATCGGGTTGTCGTCCAGATCGGTAAACTCGCCGTCCTGATTGATCCCAATATCTTCAATGTAAACAAAGGCGATTTTCAGCCCTGCTTCTCTGGCGCAGTCTTCCAGATACTGCACTGTATCTCTGTCTTCTACGCTGTCACGACAACAGGCGAAATGCAGTGTTTGTCCGGGCTGATAATTGCCTAACGCCGCCATGCGCTGGATCATCAGCTCCTGAATCAGATTGTACTGATCGGCGCGTCTGGGCAGTTTGCCCGCATTGACCTGATCTTCGAGCCACAACCACTGCCAGAAGCTGGCTTCGTAAAGTGATGTTGGTGTGTCACTGTTAAATTCGAGCAGTTTGGCAGGCTGACGGCCATCGTAGGCAAAGTCCAGTCGCCCATACAGACTGGGTGCTTTTTGTTTCCACGAGCTGGCAATCAGATCCCACATGTTTTCCGGGATCTGAAATTTTTTCAGTAAAGCTTCATCGCGGATGACTTTATCGACGGCTTCCAGGCTCATTTGATGGAGCTCGGCGGTGGGCGCTTCCAGTTCATTTTCAATCTGCTGCAAACTGAACTGAAAGTAGCGGTCTTCGACCCAATAGGGTTCGCCTTCCAGGGTATGGAAACGAAATCCAAATTCATCGGCCAGCATTTTCCAGTTTGGGCGGGGGGTAATCGGAACCTGAATCATAGTACTGCTCGAATGGACAACAGGCCGACATTATCAGGGGGGACGGATGAGAATGTAAAGATTCCCTGTGTCTGAAAAGACCGACTTGGATCATGATCGCATAACATTGATGCGGATATATGTTTCGTATACACTTCGCATATTCTGTGTATATCATTCAGGGCACCCTATGGGGATCGTAAAAATATCGGATGAGCTTCATGAGGAAATCCGCAAAGCCAGCAGCACGATGTCGCGTTCCATCAATGCTCAGGCCGAGTTTTGGATAAAGATGGGCCTGCTGGCGGAAATGAATCCGACACTGACGTATAACGAACTGATTCGTAAGCTGTTACTTAGTGACACCGGATCAGTACAGGAATTAATGAGTGAACAAAATTAATATTAAAACCGCACAGGAAATTGAACTGATGCGGGAGTCTGGCCGGCTGTTGGCCTCCGTCTTTTCGATGCTGGATAGCTTCGTGACTGCCGGTGTATCGACCATGGCGATTAACGATAAGGTCGAGGCATTTATTACCGAGGCATTGTCGGCCCGGCCAGCCAGTAAAGGCCAGTATGATTATCCGTATGTCCTGAATGCGTCGATCAATGAAGTGATTTGTCACGGTATGCCGGATGAAAACCGTGTGCTGAAAGATGGCGACATCGTTAATCTTGATATCACGCTGGAAAAAAATGGGTTTATTGCCGACTCCAGTAAAATGTACTGCATCGGCCAGGTGCAGCCGCGTGCGTCCCGGCTGGTAAAAACAACCTACGAAGCCATGTGGCAGGGGATTGCGCAGGTCAAACCCGGCGCGACACTGGGCGATATTGGTTATGCGATCCAAAAACATGCAGAAAGCCATGGCTATTCTGTGGTCCGGGAATATTGCGGTCACGGCATTGGCCGGGAAATGCATGAAGAACCACAAGTCCTTCACCATGGCCTGAAAGGGCGCGGGTTGCGTTTGCAGCCGGGGATGACATTCACCATTGAGCCGATGATCAACGAAGGCACCTACAAAACCAAAACTAAGAAAGACGGCTGGACGGTAGTGACCAAAGACAAAAAGCTGTCGGCGCAATGGGAACACACCATACTGGTGACAGAAACCGGTTATGAAGTCCTGACGCTGAGAGAAGAAGAAAAGCACTGACGGGTAGTGCCAACGCAATAGAGGCCCAGTATCAGCTGACTGGTTGTTTGATGACATTGGCCCCCTTGCCAGATAGCCGGCTTTTCATGGTTACATCAATATCGGAATAACGAGCATGGTAGCAATCACCACGGAACGTCTGACGATCAGGCCGTTAACGGCGGCAGATGTCGATTTCATTTTTGAACTGTATAACACCCCGGGCTTTCAACGTTTTGTCGGCGATAAACAGCTCCATACGCGTCAGGATGCGATGAATTATCTCGAAGCATCGCTCATCAGTATGTACCAGTCAAAAGGACTGGGACTTCAGCGTGTTGCATTGAAAAGCGATGACACCCCCATTGGTATTTGCGGCCTGATTAAGCGCGATTCCCTGGAAGACATTGATTTAGGATATGGGTATTTGCCGGGCTTTGAGGGACAGGGCTATGCCTGTGAAGCGGCTCAGGCAATCTTGTCTTTTGCCCGGGAAACGCTGGCACTGAAGCGTCTGGTCGCTATTACTGATGCTGAGAACCACAGATGCATTGATTTGCTGACCAGGCTGGGTTTTCATTATGAGTCGAACCATCAAACCTTGCCTGACGGCGGGTTGCTTGTGCTGTATGGCATTGAGCTGTGAATCAATCAAGGAGTACACAGTGTCTGAATCAATGACAGAAAAACAAAAAATGCTCGCGGGCCTGGCATACAGCGGCAGAGACGCCGAACTGGTCAATGACCGCCAGGAAGCCAAAGTCATGTGTCACCGTTTTAATCTGGCTGACCCGCGCGATTCGCAAGCCAGAATGGCGATTCTGGCCGAACGGGTACAATTTTCCGGCGATGCCCATATGGAACCGTCTTTTTACTGCGACTATGGTTATAACATTGTGCTGGGGGCTAATTTTTATTCGAACCATAACCTGACCATTCTGGATGTCTGCAAAGTGACGATTGGTGAGAATGCGTTTATTGGCCCGAACGTCATGATTTCCGCGGCGTCTCATCCGATCGATCCGGTTGAACGGCTGCATGGAGAGGACGGTGCGCCGGTGTGGATCGGTGACAATGTCTGGCTGGGAGGCAATGTGGCTGTTTTGCCGGGCGTGCGTATTGGACATAACTGTGTGATTGGCGCAGGCAGTGTTGTCACCAGAGATATTCCGGATAACAGCGTTGCCGTGGGCAACCCGTGCCGTGTAGTCAGAGAGATCACACCGTCTGAGCCCTCAGCTGCGATGGCCAGCGGCTAATCAGGGAGAAATGTTGTGGCGCAAGCGATTCTGACCCATCTGATGTTTGAAGGGGACGCTGAAGAGGCGATGAATTTCTATATCAGTCTGTTTGCCGGTTCTGAAATCCGTCAGATTGATCGTTACCCGGATGGCGATTCCAAAGGCATGGTCAGGCAAGCCCGTTTTGCGCTTGCCGGCCGTGAATTTATCGCGATTGATTCCTTCATTGCGCACAATTTTACCTTCACGCCTGCTATGTCTGTCTTTGTCGATTGTGAATCCGCTCATGAGTTTGAGCGGGTTTATGCCGCGCTCACCGAAGGCGGTCATGCCCTGATGCCTGCGGAAAATTATGGCTTCAGCCAGCGTTTTGGCTGGGTGACGGATCGTTTTGGGGTGTCCTGGCAGATCAACCTGCCTTGAACCTGATGGAGCCGCAGAATGAAAAAAGCCGCTGACACTCAGCGGCTTTGTCGCATGAAACACAAAATAGCCTGCGATTAAGGCGTGGCAACCTTAAACCAGAACGGGAATTCGTCCATCATACCCATCAGCTGGCCAAAGGCCTGAACATTGCCCTGGGTTTTGACCTTACCGTCTTGCAACAGTTGCTGGAAGCTTTGCTGTTTGGTCAGCATTTTGTCCATATCGCTGCGGTTAATGGTGATGGTGACATCGGCGTTATCGTTTTGCTGGCCTTTGATGTTGTTCAGGTGGCTGTTTTCCAGCTCCAGCAGATAGCGTTCATCCCGATCCGGGAACACAAAGTTCAGTGTGAGTTTTTTCCCTTCGGCTTTTTTCGCATTCAGACGCACACCTAAATAGTCGAATATCAGATCTGTACTCATTGCGCTGACAAAGTCAGGACCAACCCGGGTTGCACGGGCATTGGTCGGCATGCCGTGACGCAGCTCGTAAGCACCGACCAGATAGGTATTCCGCCAGCCGGCTGTTTCAGACTGATAACCCAACTGTTCGAAAATATCAGCTTGGAGCAGGCGTGCCTGTTGGTTGTCAGGATCGGCATAAATGACCTTGTTCAGCATCTCAGCTGCCCAACGATATTCGCCTTTGTCAAAGCTGGCCTTCGCCAGTTTGATGATGGTATCGGCACCGCCCATCACCTCGACATATTTCGGCGCCGAATCCGCCGGACTGAGCTGGTTCAGGGTTGCCGGGTTCATGTCGAAGAAGCCCAGATATTTATTGACCACAGCGCGGACATTGTGTGAATACGATCCATGATAACCACGGTTGTACCACTCATTGGCGAGTGAATCAGGCACATCAAATTCGTTATGAATCTCATTGATAGTCACGCCTTTGTTGGCCAGGTTCAGAGCATGGTCATGGATATAGCCGTACATATCACGTTGCTTTTTGAGTACGTGCATCAGGTAATCATTGCCCCAGCGCGGCCAGGTATGTGAGGCAAACATCACATCGGCTTTCTGAGCCACGCCATGGATCAGGCTGTTAATGTATTTACTCCAGCCCTGGGCATCGCGCACTTCGGCGCCACGCAGGGTATAAACATTGTGCATGGTGCCAATGACGTTTTCGGCTGTCCACAATGCTTTAAACTGTGGAAAATAGGTGTTCATTTCTGACGGCGATTCAGTATCCGGTGTGTTCATGAACACCATCTCAATGCCATCAATCGTGACAGTTTCTGTGTCTTGGCTGATCTCCCGGGTTGGTTTGATCAGGCCAATCACACCCAGAGAGGCCCCTTTGCCAATCGCGGTATCCACCACACCTTTCGGGCCGACAGGCAGTGCGTTGGCATACTGATACGTCGCGCGACGCGTCATGGCATTACCGGCCAGCACGTTTTCTTTAATCGCATGCTCCATGAAATGACGAGGAGCAATGATTTCAACGTCGCCATTGTCAACCTGCGCTTGAGAGACCACGCCTTTCACGCCACCGAAATGGTCAATATGTGCATGGCTGTAGACCACAGCATGAATCGGGAAGTTGCCGAGCTCTTTTGTTACCAGCTCGAACGCTGCCTTCGCTGTCGGTGGTGTCAGTAGCGGATCGAACACGATCCAGCCGGTATCCCCTTTAATGAAAGTAATGTTGGAAATATCGTAACCGCGCACCTGATAAATACGATCTGTGACTTTGTACAAGCCGTAGGCCATGTTCAGTTTGGCCTGACGTTCCAGGCTGGGGTTAATCGTGTCGATTGATATATCACCCATCAGAAAATCATAGTTACCCAATTCCCAGACCACTGTGCCGTGCTCATCTTTGACAGTGACTGCCTCAGGGCGCTTGATCAGGCCCTTTTCAACCAGTTCAAAATCTTTGGTATCGGAAAAGGGCAGGATGTCTCTCTGCTGCTGCTGGTAAGCTTTCGTCGAGGGGCTGGCATCTTTTGCTGTTGTGTTGAGATCGGCTGCAAATACAGATTGAGAAAAGGCAGCCACTATCATACTGGCGACTAAAGTTTTATGGCGCATCGTTCGTCCTTGTTATGTGTCGTAGAGGTCAGGCGTTCAGGGTGTGATTGCGATTTACCCTGACAGGCCACGCAGGCTCATTCAGTCAACTAGCTTATAGGACGACTGTCTTATCGAGTTCTCAGTTCACGCCATTTTATGTTGCGCGGATGCGGGTTGTTAATAAAATGTGTCTTTGATGTGTGGTGTGTCAAATGTCAGGTTCAGTATCAGGTTTTGTGCTTCGCTGGCTTTTGGTAATACCTGGGTTTATCGGTGAAAGTGTACGTCTGCCAGAAAAGCTGACTGAGTGGTCAGTCCACAATGGCTGGCTTTTATGGCTAAATGGCAAGCTTAAAGACATGACGCTTTCGATGTGAACAGTGAGGCGATAGACGCGTATGAATGCTTATTACTCCACCCTGAGTGGCTGGTTGATCCCTTTTAGCCGCATGATGGCGGCAAACCAGATAAACGAGCAACAGGCATTGTCGGCTTGCGGGATTTCACCCAATGAGGTGTTGCATCAGGAAAGCCGAATCGGCATAGAAAAAATCACGAAGCTGTTACAGTACTGCAATCAGCGGTTACCACGGCAGGATGTCAGTGTGCAGGTGGCCCGCAACTTTCATCCCAGTGTGTTCTACGCGCTTGGCTACGCCATGATGTCTTCCAGTACACTGAAAGACGCACTGGAGCGTATCGCCCGCTATAAAAGGGTGGTGTCTAATACCTGTTCGATTGAACTGATCGAATCGGCAGAGCAGGTCGTTTTCCGAATGAATATCGTCTGCCACGAAGGTAGCCAGACCCCGGTGATACCGGACCTCGTTGCTGAAACCTTTTTAGCCACCATGGTGCAATTTGCCAGAGATATGGTCCCCGGCGATTTACATCCGGTCAGCGTGTGTCTGAGGGCAGCCGATCAGGGACAGAGGTTTCTGAGTGAGTTTATGGGCTGTGAGATCCGCTACGGCCAGGCAATGAATGCGGTCGTTTTTGATAATGAGCAAGCCTCAAGGCGGCTGATGACCGGGAACTCTTTACTGGCACAAACCCATGAAAAAATGCTGGATGAGTTTCTGACGAGGATGGATAAAAATGATCTGATTCAGATCATTCGCAATCAGCTTTGTCAGTTATTGCCGATGGGCGTTCCCACCCAGACCGAGATTGCTGAATCCATGGGGATCAGCCTGCGCAGTCTGCAGCGAAAGTTACAGGATAAGGGCACCTCCTTTACCGATATTCTGGAAAGTACCCGTAAAAAACTGGCGTTAGAGTATATTGAGCAACCGCATCTGTCATTGGGTGAGATTGGTTATCTGGTGGGGTATTCCAGCGTGGGGAATTTTAATCGGGCCTTTAAGCGCTGGACGGAGGAGACACCGGGCCGCTACCGCAGTCAACTCTCAGATCAAGTCCGGTAGAGTACTCACTACGTTTTCGCAGGAACAACCGGCTGAATTTCGCAGCCGGTTTTTAAACGCAGATGTGTTGCGGATTAAGCAGTGATGCTGTCTGTTTGATGTTGCTGCTGGAGGCTGGTTTGTTTGTTGAGGATCAGCTCTGCGGCTTTCTCTGCCATCGCGATCGTCGGCGCATTGGTATTGCCGCTGATCAGGGTTGGCATCACGGAAGCGTCCACGACTCGCAAGCCTTTCACGCCATATACCTTGAGCTCGGTATTGACCACTGCCATTGGGTCATGACCCATTTTGCAGGTGCCCACCGGGTGGTAGACCAAACCGATGTGCTGCTTGATCTTGTCAAAGATCGCCTCATCGGATTCCGCTTCAATGCCCGGATACAGCTCATCAGCCCGGTAGTCATCAAAAGCCGGTGCAGCCAGAATCTTACGTAACTGGCGAATGCCGTCGACCAGCACCTTTTTATCTTCCTCATGGGCGAAGAAGTTAAAATCGATGTCCGGCGCCGTGACAGGATCTGCCGAACGGAGTTTGACCGTTCCGCTGCTTTTCGGGCGCAGCACGCAGACGTGACAGGAATAACCATGCTGAGCCATCAGCTTTAAGTCGCGGCCGCTGTCGTCAAACAATAACGGCAACATATGCAGCTGGATATCCGGGCGATCCAAATCATCACGGGATTTGATAAATCCGCCCGCTTCAGTAATGGAATTCGACAGCTTGCCTTCCTTCTTCAACATATATTTCAGTGTATCGGGAGTCAGACGCAACAGGCCACCGAGTGAAGCGGTGAAGCCGTCTTTTTTCTTACTTTTGACCAGCACACAGGCATCAACATGCTCTTGCAGATTTTCACCGACGCCCGGTAAGTGATGCAGACAGTCAATGCCATGCTCAGTGAGGTGATCCTGATGTCCGATTCCCGACAGCATCAGTAATTGAGGGGAGTTGATTGCACCGCCACTCAGGATCACCTCCTGATCAGCATGGAAAGTGAGATCCTGCCCTTTGTAGGTGAAGCTGACCCCGATGGCTTTTTTATCTTCAATCACGACTTTTTTGACGGTGGCTTGCGTCAGTACGGTCAGGTTTTTTCGTCCCATGGCCGGGTGCAGATAACCCCGGGCAGCGCCGCAGCGCTGGCCATTTTTAATGGTGCACTGGTAATAGCCCACACCTTCCTGATCAGCACCATTGAAATCTGGGTTAAATTTGAACCCGGCCTGCTTGCCGGCCGCAATAAAAGCCTCCGTGAGCGGATACTGCGCCTGACGGTCACTGACATGCAGCGGGCCACTGTCACCATGAAAGGCATTGGCTCCGCGCTCATTGCATTCGGATTTTTTGAAGTAAGGCAGCAAATCATCGAAGCTCCAGCCGGTATTTCCCAGTGCCGCCCAGTGGTCGTAATCCTCTTTCTGACCCCGGATATACAGCATGCCGTTAATGGAAGAACTGCCGCCCAGCACTTTGCCGCGCGGGACGAAGACGGGTTGTCCGTGACGGAGTGCAGCATCGGGCGTTGCATTGTAGGCCCAGTTATATTTCTTGGAAAACATGAAATACGCGAAGGCACCCGGGGTGCTGACAACAGGTGTTTTGTCCGACGGACCGGCTTCCAGCACCAGTACTGAGTATTTTCCATCGGCTGTTAAGCGGTTGGCCAGTACACAGCCAGCAGAGCCGGCACCGACAACAATATAGTCATAACGAGATTTCATAGTGCCTCCTTGCAAGCAACTGAGAATATTTTATCAAATTGTTAACATTTTGGTGTTTGCTGAGGACGCCAAATCATTATCATCTGGTTATTTTTATAAATTATGTCAAATTAATGAAAATTTATTACTTAAAAATCATTAGTTTATAAGCAAACGCTTGCCTCTGGTACAGGATCACATTTCTTAACATTTTCTGATAATCAGCAGTGCAACATAGTGCATTAGCGATTAGGATCTGACTATCTGGTAAGCGGATTACCCTGTGGATAAGGATGTCACTGTGTTGAAAGTTGTCTCTGGGCTGATTGCTCTTTCGATGTGGATACTGCTCGCTGTTACCCCTGCGATGTTTGGCTTGTTACTGGCCGGGCCGGTTTGCTTGGTGCTGGGTGAAGTGAATGGAACTGTGGTGATGAGTTTTACTGCGATTGGCTTGATTGTCGGTGCGGTATGGGCGGAGCGAATCCGTGCGGGTGAAGGCTTGTCCGCATTTTGGAGCAAGCTGGTGGCAAGCCCTGAGCCAGATCGGTATTGATAGAGACCAATTAGCGAAGGCTGACCTGCTGGGAAAGAGCGTGATGGGCAGCAAATCATGACCGTAAAAAAAGCACGCTGGCAGCGTGCTTTTGACTGTGAGAGCAAGGACTTGAGGCGGAAGGATTACGCCACTTTGGCCTCAAAGTGTTTCCCCAGCAAGGCGTGGTAGAAGTCCTGATCAGACAGCACACCCACCAGTGTAATCTTGTCACCTTCTTTACGCTCGGTCAGCAGCACCGGCTGTCCGGTACGGTAGCGGATTTCCAGCGCATCGCGCATTGAGATATCCGGACTGGCAGTGACAATATCCGTCTGAGACAGGCGGTCGAGATCATCACCCTGATGCCAGCTTTGCAGTGCCAGATCCTGATCCTGACGACGTGCCGCCAGTACTTCGCCAGCGTCATTGGTGTTTAACCGGGTGCCTTCATGACGGTTGAGGATCAGCATGTCTTCCAGGCTTTCCAGCGCGCTGGTCGGTGTCATCAGTGAACGGCCCCGCAGCACGTTCAGCGGATTGGTATGGGCGACGAAATCTTTGACATACTGAGTGTTCGGCTTCAGAACAATCTCTTCCGGTTTGCCGTGCTGGATCAGCTCACCAGACTCCATGATGGCAATGTTATTGCCGATTTTCAGCGCCTCATCCAGATCGTGGCTGACAAAGACGATGGTCTTGTTCAGCTTGCGTTGCAGATCGAGCAATTCATCTTGCAACTGACTGCGGATCAGCGGGTCCAGCGCCGAAAACGGTTCGTCCATCAGCAGGATGTCGCTGTCCATGGTAAAGGCACGGGCCAGACCGACTCGTTGCTGCATCCCGCCTGACAGCTCATGCGGGAATTTGTCTTTCCATTCAGCCAGACCCACCATCTCCAGTTTTTCCATTGCCCGGCGACGGCGTTCGGCTTTTCCGATGCCCTGCATTTCCAGACCAAATGCTGCGTTATCCAGCACGGACAGCCAGGGCATCAGGGCAAATTTCTGGAATACCATGGAAATACGCTCGGTGCGCATGTGGCGCAGGCTGGTGGCATCACAGCTGGCCAGATCGACCATGTTCTCGCCGTCCTGCACTTCCAGCTTACCGCGGGAAACCGGGTTCAGGCCGTTAATGGCGCGCAGCAGGCTGGATTTGCCTGAGCCGGACAGGCCCATCAGGACACAAATCTCGCCTTGCTGGACGTTCAGACTGACGTTATTCACGCCGACTACATCGCCGGTTTGATCAATGATCTCCTGACGGCTTTTGCCCTGATCCAGCAGTGCCAGTGACTGTTCGGTATTTTTACCGAAGATGACGTCTAGGTTTTCAATTCGAATGGCAGTCATGTTCAGCCCTCCTGATTCTTGCTGGCCGGGGTTTTACACAGGCGGTCGAGAATAATCGCGACCAGTACAATCGCCAGACCTGCTTCAAAGCCTTGCGAGATGTTCACGGTGTTGAGTGCGCGGATCACGGGTTTTCCCAGACCATCGGCACCCACCAGTGCGGCAATGACCACCATCGACAGAGACAGCATGATACATTGGGTAATCCCCGCCATGATGTTTGGCATTGCCGCCGGCAGTTCTACTTTGAACAGCAGTTTGGAACGGGTTGCACCGAAGGCCTGACCGGCTTCGATCAGTTCTTCCGGTACGCGGCTGATCCCCAGGTAGGTCAGTCGAATCGGAGCAGCAATGGCAAAAATAATGGTGGAAATTAAGCCCGGAACGACACCCAGACCGAACAGCACCAGCGTTGGGATCAGATACACGAATGTCGGGATGGTCTGCATCAGGTCTAATATTGGCCGCATCAGGGTATAGAGCCACGGCCGGTGCGCTGCCATGATGCCGATGGGCACGCCAACCAGCACTGAAATTGACGTCGCGGTCAGTACCAGCACAAAGGTTTCCAGCATTTCCTGCCAGTAACCCAGGTTGAGGATCAGCAAGAGTGCAACCACCACAAAGGCAACCAGTGAAATACTGCGGTGCAGCGCCCAGGCCAGCAGCGCGGTGATCAGAATCGGCACCGCAGGGGGCATCCACTTAAACACATCCACCAGCATCATGATCAGAGATTCCAGGCTGTAAGAGATGGCGTCGAAAAAGCCGGCCGCATTGAAAGTCAGCCAGTCGACCAGGTTTGCCATCCATTCGCCCAGTGGGATCTTATGATCGGTAATAAAATTCACATTAACTCCTTAAAAGGGGTACAACAAAAGCGGCCGCAGGCGCCAGGTTCAGCACCTGCGGCAAATCATTAAATGTTCAGGTAACGTTTCACGGCATCAGTGCCCTGGCTGCCGTCGAGGGCAGTGACGTCTTTCAGCCATTTATCCAGTACGGCCGGGTTGTCTTTCAGCCAGGCTTTCGCTGCTGCTGCCGGTTTTTTCTGATCGTTGAGAATGTCACCCATCAGGGTGTTTTCCATCTCCAGACTGAATGTCAGGTTTTGCAGTAACTGGCCAACGTTCGGGCAGGTTTGCAGATAGTCTTTGCGAACATTGGTAAATACGCTGGCGCCACCGTAGTTCGGGCCGAAGAAGTCATCACCGCCGTCCAGGTATTTCAGCTCGAAATTATTGTTCATCGGGTGCGGTGCCCAGCCCAGGAAAACCACCCACTGGTCGCGGTTCACGGCACGTTTCACCTGAGAAACCATGCCCGCTTCGCTCGATTCCACCAGGCGGAAGTCTTCCAGACCAAAGGCGTTCTGGTCGATCATGTCCTGAATCAGACGGTTGCCGTCATTCCCCGGTTCAATGCCGTAGATCCGGCCGCGGAATTTGTCTTCGAACTTCGCCAGATCGGCAAAGCTGTGCACGCCGGCATCGTATACGTATTTCGGGACGGCCAGGGTGTATTTGGCGCCTTCGAGATTGGCGCGAACGGTTTCAACGGTGCCGTTGTCGCGGTATTTGGCAATGTCACCTTCCATGGTCGGCATCCAGTTGCCGAGGAAGATATCGATGTCGCCATTGGCCATGGAAGAGTATGTCACAGGCACAGACAGCAGCTGTGTTTTGGTGCTGTAGCCCAGACCTTTCAGCACTTCGCTGGTGACGGCTGTGGTGGCTGTGATATCGGTCCAGCCGACATCTGAGAAGCGAACCGTGTCACACTGCGCAGCCATGACAGGCTGGGTGCCGGCAGCAAAAAGTGTCGCAAAGGCAGTGTACTTGATGGTGTTTTTGATTGTCGTCATGACGTGTCCTTTATCCATTTCGTTACTGTTATTTAGCCTCGTGTTCTGCTGAGGCGTGAATGACAGGCCCGCCTGCTGACTGAAAACAGGCATGCAGTGGCCCTGTGGTGGTGAGTCTCACCACCACGAAAAGGTGCTGTTGTTCATTGTGGCGCGTTAGTTTGTGTCAGCCGTTTCAGGTTCTTTGCTGCGTTGCTGCTCCTGCCAGTTGTCGGCAATCCAGACCGGTACATGCGCCGCGGGCAGGGCAGGTTTGCCCAGAATCTTGTCGGCCGCTTTTTCGGCCACCATGATGGTTGGCGCGTTGAGGTTGCCGTTGGGAATGGTCGGGAAGACAGAAGAGTCGACCACGCGCAGGCTGTCGATACCACGGACCTGGCAGTCACTGTTCAGCACCGCCATGGCATCTTGGTCGCTGCCCATTTTGCAGGTACAGGACGGGTGATAAGCACTCTCGACGTTTTCACGCACCCAGGCGTCAATGGCTTCATCACTTTCGACAGCGGCCCCCGGCTGGATTTCCTGACCACGGTACGCCGACATGGCCGGCTGGGTCAGAATCTCACGGGTCAGGCGAATGGTATCCCGCCAGTCCTGTTTGTCCTGCTCGGTGCTGATGTAGTTGAACTCAATCCCCGGCTTGGCTTTCGGATCCGATGATGTGACCCAGACCCGACCACGGCTCTCCGGTTTATTCGGGCCGACATGGACCTGAAAACCATGACCGTCAAAGGCCGCCTGACCGTCGTAACGCATCGCCGCTGGCAGGAAGTGGTACTGCACATTGGGCCATTTCAGACCAGCGCGCGAGCGGATGAAGGCGCAGGACTCAAAGTGGTTGGTGGCACCCAATCCGTCTTTGAACAACACCCAGCGGGTGCCGATCATGCCTTTGCTGATCAGGCCCAGCTTGCTGTTCAGGGTCACCGGTTCTTTACATTCGTACTGGAAATAGACTTCCAGGTGATCCTGCAGGTTTTCGCCCACGCCCGGCAGGTCGTGTTTTACGGCAATCCCTGCTTTTTCCAGCACGGTTTTCGGGCCAATGCCCGACAGTTGCAGCAAATGCGGTGAGCCGACGGAACCGGCAGAAAGAATGACTTCCTTTCTCGCTGTCGCCGTTTGCACTTTACCACCGCGTTCGAACTCAATCCCGGTGGCTGTTTTTCCTTCCAGCAGGACTTTGCGGCTCAGGACGCCGGTCAGTAGTGTCAGATTTTTGCGTTTCATGGCACGGCGCAGGTAAGCATTGGATGTCGAAGCACGCACACCCTGATCCACCGTCATGTGCATCGGGCCGAAACCTTCCTGCTGATAGCCGTTGTAGTCGTCCGTTGCCGGGTAACCGGCCTGCTGACCGGCATCAATGAAGGCCTGATAGAGCGGGTTGAGTGCCATATCATTCCCGTTACAGGTCGCGACCGGGCCGTCGCCGCCGCGGTAGGCATCTTCACCGTCTTTCCATGTTTCAGCCCGGCGAAAGTAGGGCAGGCACTCACGGTAGCTCCAGCCTGCCGCGCCTTGTGCTTCCCATTCGTCGAAGTCACAGGCGTGACCACGAACATACACCATGCCGTTGATCGATGAGCTGCCGCCCAGCACTTTACCGCGCGGACAGTGCAGCTGACGGCCATCCAGGCCAAGCTCCGGCTGGGTTTCGAACTGCCAGGCGTATTTATCGCTGTTCATCGGGTAAGACAGCGCCGTTGGCATCTGAATAAAAATACTCTTGTCGCTGCCACCGGCTTCCAGCAGCAGCACCTGATGCTCGCCGCTTTCGGTCAGGCGGTCGGCCAGCACACAACCTGCTGAACCGGCTCCGACAATGATGTAATCAAATGCTTGCTTCATGGCGTCCCCTTTACGTCTGTTCACTTTGGCTTGGCGTGTTTTTCCACATACGTGGTTACTGGTAAGGGCATTCAAGATCACCCAGTTCAATCAGCACACTCTTGGTCTGAGTGTAATGATTCAGGGTCTCCGGGCCGTTTTCGCGCCCGACACCAGAATGCTTGTAGCCGCCGACCGGCATTTCTGCCGGCGAACCGCCCCAGGTGTTGATCCAGCAGATACCAGCTTCGATACGGGCGCTCAAACGATGGGCGCGCGACAGGTTCTGGGTAAAAATACCGGCTGCCAGGCCGTAATCGGTGTCGTTGGCACGACGAATCACTTCGTCTTCATCATGGAAACGCAGCACGGACATCACAGGACCGAAAATCTCTTCTTTGACCTGTGGCATGTCATCGGTGCAGTCGGCGAAGATGGTTGGCGCTACGAAGTTGCCTTTGTCCAGACCGTGTTCGGTCACGCGGTGACCTCCGGCCAGCAGACGGGCACCGGACTGCTTGCCGGCTTCGATAAAGCCCAGCACTTTTTCCAGGTGGTCTGCAGAAATCAGGGCGCCAATCTGGGTATTGATATCGCTCGGATCACCGACTTTCAGCTTGGCCGTACGCGCGGCCAGGCGAGTCAGGAATTCGTCGTAGATGGCATCGTGAACAAATACCCGGGTGCCGTGCGTGCACACTTCGCCCTGGGTGTAGAAGTTTGCCATCATGGCGGCGGACACGGCGTTATCCAGCTGGGCATCATCAAAGATGATCAGCGGTGACTTGCCGCCCAGTTCCATGGTGACGTCTTTCAGGGTGCCGGCGGCGTCGGCCATCACTTTCTTGCCCGTGCCGCATTCGCCGGTAAAAGACACTTTGGCGATCTCCGGGTGGCGTGACAGCATCTGGCCGACCCGATAATCGCCCTGAACCACGTTAAACACGCCGTCCGGGACGCCGGCCTGAGTATAGATTTCCGCCAGTTTCAGGGCAGTCAGCGGCGTTTCTTCAGACGGCTTGAAAATCATGGCGTTCCCGGCTGCCAGCGCCGGGGCGGATTTCCACATCGCGATTTGAATCGGGTAGTTCCAGGCGCCGATACCGGCACAGATACCCAGCGGTTCGCGTCGGGTATAGAAGAACTGGCCGTGGCCGAGATCCTGCTGCTGGCCGGACAGACTGGCTGCCAGACCGGCGTAGTATTCAATCACATCAGCACCTGTCGCAATATCCACTTCCAGTGCTTCCTGCAGCGGTTTGCCTGTGTCCTGCACTTCCAGTGCCGCCAGTTCATCGTTGTGTTGACGCAGCAGAGCGACGGCTTTCATCAGAATGCGGCCCCGTTCGGCACCACTCATGGCAGACCACTGGGCAAAACCGGCTTTGGCCGATTCAATCGCACGTGCCATATCGGCTTCAGAAGCCTGGCCGATCTCAGCGATCACATCACCGGTGGCCGGGTTGCGGGTTTCAAAGTATTCGCCGGAGGTGGCTTGAACGGCTTGGCCGTGAATGTACAGGGATGTCATGGTCATACTGCTTCTCTGCTCCTGTGTCGTGGCTGATGGGGTCGCATCAGTCCCGAAGAATGATGAATGTCTGCTTGTTGGCACATTGTGATTACAGATACGGTGCCAGTTGCTTTTCGAGGTAATCGGTAATGATCGACTGCGCCTGTGTCGGGCTGATACCGCCCGGGGTCAATGCCCCCCGTAACCAGATACCGTCAATCAGTGCGGCTGTGCCCTGGGCGACAAACTGAGCTTTGTCGGCAGGCAGCACTTGCTTTAACTCATGGCGAAGGTGAGATAACAGGCGTTTTTCGTTCACCCGCTGCAGGCGGTGAAGCTGCGGGTCATGCATGGCCTGCGCCCAGAAAGACAGCCAGGTTTTGACGACTTTGTTGTCGACCTGATAGCTGTCGAAATTACCGGCGACAATGGCTTTGATCCGGCCCGGGACATCTGTTTTGTCAACGCTCGCCAGGTGTTCCATCACGGTATGGGAAAGCTGGCGCAGTACTGAACGCATGGTTTCTTCCAGCAGGCCGTGCTTGCCGCCAAAGTAGTGGTTGATGATGCCCGGTGATACACCCGCTTTTCGGCTGATCAGCGCCACACTGGCCCCGGCCAGCCCCACTTCATCGATGGCTGCCATCGTGGCTTCCACTAGCTGTGGCTTTCGGATTTCCGGCATTCCTACTTTGGGCATGATCAGTCACCAATTTTTTTAATTGAACGATTAATTAAAAATAAAATGACACATCCGATGATCTAAGTCAAAAAAATGTTTAGTGTTGTAATGTTTAGTTGTGTGATTATTTGGGGTGTTATTGACTTTAATTTGTTGTTTTTAAATGAATTGATGTGGTTGATTCTGGTTGGTTATAAAATTTACAGGTGAATTTGATTTGCTGTCGAATCTTTCGTGTTGTCGGGGGGATTGGTGTGCTTTTAAGGTCGTTAAAAAATCACAAACATTGATTTTGATTTTGGATGCTTTGAACGAATTTGATGTGAAAGTCAGAATTTTTTTGCCCTGTACAGAGACTTTTTTGAGCAGGCGTGTTTCTGCACTCTGCGGTTCAGCGCTTTTTCTCGCTGGCCTGGCTGCTTATGAGGGCTTTTTCTGCGTTGAGTGGGATGAAGAAAGCACTGAGCTGGAAGGATAAAGTTATGACGCGATGACGACAAAAGGTTGCTATGCCGGGAAAATCTGGTGGTATTTCGTCTTACTATTCAGAAAACGCGCCTCTTTCTCTACTGCTACTGTTTTCATTAGGCGGGAATGACACCGCCAGATTCCTCGACGAATAACAACAAATGCAGTGGTTAGGCAGAGGTGTAACCATGAAGTACTCACATGTCTTTTTGCTGGCTGTGGCACTCACAGCACTCGCGGGATGTAATAATGAAGATGAACCTGCAATCGACCAGCCCTCAGCGGTAATTCCCGATGATTCAGGCGGCGACGGTTCGCCTGTTAACAGTCCTGATGACGGTACTGATGATGGTTCAGGTGACGGCCAGTCACCCGGTGATAGCGATCCTGATCCGGAACCCAGGGTAGATATCGATGGGTTGCCATTACCCGATATTGAAACCAGTCCGGATTATGAAACCTATGTGGCAGGTCAGCCGGGTTATTTCACCAGTTTGTCCAGCACCGAATTTAACAACATTCGCTTTACCAGCGTGGCGACGGAAGACAACACGCCTAATGATAACGAGCTGAGCAATCCGGTCGCGAAACTGGGCCGAATTTTGTTCTATGATGTCCGTTTATCGGCCAATAACACCGTCGCCTGTGCCTCCTGCCATCAACAGGAGCATGGCTTCACAGACCCGGCACAACTGAGCTCAGGGTTTGAAGGTGGCCACACCGGCCGTCACTCCATGGGGCTGACTAATTCCCGCTATTACGATCCCGGCCGTTTCTTCTGGGATGAACGGGCAGCGACATTAGAAGTGCAGGCGCTGATGCCGATTCAGGATCCGGTTGAAATGGGCATGAACCTGTTTGATCTCGAAACCAAGCTGGGACAGACCAGTTTTTACAGCCAGTTGTTTACCGATGCGTTCGGCGATGAAGCGATCACCAGCCAACGGATAGCCTTGGCGATGTCCCAGTTTATGCGGGCCATGGTGAGTTATGAGTCTAAATTTGATCAGGCCGTCCAGGCTGAGCTGAACAATGATCCGACGCCAGTATTAACTGAGCAGGAGCTCCGCGGGCTGAATTTGTTTGATAATCTCAACTGCATTAAATGTCACACCACCACGGCCTTTGTACTGGACAGAAACCACAATAATGGTTCAGTCACAAATAATGACCCGGATCAGGGCGTGGGCGGCAATCTGGCCGGGTTCTTTAAAACAGGATCGCTACGTAATATCGCGGCTGGTGCCCCTTATTTTCACGATGGGCACTTGCCTGATTTGATGTCTGTGATTGAGTTCTACAACAGCGGTATCAATAACCACAACAATCTGAGCCCCGACCTGAGAGATCGCTCCGGACGACCTGTCAGAATGGGATTGACCCAGGCTGACAAAGAAGCGCTGGTGGCTTTCCTCGAAACCCTGACCGATGAAGGCTTCCTGAGCAATCCAATCTTCAGTGATCCTTTCCCGCCAGAGGAAGCAGGGACGGGCGGAGAGAGTGAGACTCCCTGATTCAAGGGGTTGAAGGAAGCATAAAAAAACCAGCCCGGAGGCTGGTTTTGTCTGTTTCAGGCTGGGAGCAGGTTACTTGGCCATTTCCGCTTCAGGCTGGCTTTCTTCCAGATCACAGGCAATAAAGCCGCCGGTCTGGTGTGCCCACAAATGGGCATAGATGCCGTTCTTGCTCAGCAGTTCCTGATGGCTGCCTTGCTCAACAATCTGGCCCTGGTCGATGACGATCAGGCGATCCATGGCTGCGATAGTCGACAGTCGGTGTGCAATTGCGATCACCGTTTTGCCTTCCATCAGTTCGTACAGGCTTTCCTGAATCGCTGCTTCGACTTCGGAGTCCAGTGCTGAGGTCGCTTCGTCCATTACCAGAATCGGTGCGTCTTTCAGCAGCACGCGGGATATGGCAATCCGCTGGCGCTGACCGCCGGACAATTTCACACCGCGCTCACCGACCTGTGCATCGTAGCCGACATTGCCGTGCGGATCGGTCAGTGTTTCAACGAATTCATGGGCGTGCGCCTGACGGGTCGCCGCCAGCAGTTCTTCTTCTGTTGCATCCGGTCTGCCGTAAAGAATGTTTTCACGAATCGAGCGATGTAGCAGAGACGTATCCTGGGTGATCATCCCGATATTGCCGCGCAGTGAATCTTGCGTGACATCAGCGATGTTCTGGCCGTCAATGCGGATGGCACCGGATTCCAGGTCGTGAAAACGCATCAGCAGGTTGACCAGGGTTGATTTACCTGCGCCAGAGCGGCCGACCACACCCACTTTTTCACCAGGCTTGATCTGCAGGTTCAGCTGCTCAATCACGCCTTTATCTTTCTCGCCATAGTGGAAGCTGATGTTATCAAATTCAATCCCGCCCTGAGTCACATCAAGCGGCTGCGCATCGGTTTTATCTTCAATCGATACCGGTTTAGACAGGGTTTTCATACCATCGACGACTGTACCAATGTTTTCAAACAGCGCACCGATTTCCCACATGATCCATTTAGACATGCCCTGCACCCGCAGCGCAATGCTGATCGCCACGGCAATCACACCCACAGTCACGGCACTGTTCATCCACAGCCCAATTGAGACAGCAGCGATTACGAACAGCAGCAGGTAGTTAATGGCATCGACACTCAAAATGAATTTGGTTGCCAGGCGCATCTGGCGGTAGACCGTATCCAGAAAACCCTGCATGCTTTCTTCTGCATATTCGGTTTCACGGTTGGTGTGCGAGAACAGTTTCACCGTGGTGATATTGGTATAACTGTCGACAATACGGCCGGTCATCATCGAACGGGCGTCGGCCTGTTCGGTGGCGATTTTTTTCATTTTCGGTACGAAGTAGAACTGAATACCGACATAGGCCATCAGCCAGACCAGAATCGGCAGCATCAGGATGAAATCTGCGCTGCCCATCATGACAATCATGGCGGTGAAATACACGCTGATGTAAACCAGCACATCCACCATTTTCATCACGGTTTCTCTGACGGCCAGCGACGTCTGCATGACTTTGGTCGCCAGGCGTCCGGCAAAATCATCCTGATAAAACGAGACGCTCTGACGCAGCAGATAACGGTGTGCCAGCCAGCGGATCGACATCGGATAATTTCCCAGCAGGGTCTGGTGCATGATCATTGAGTGCGTGAACGCAAGGAAGGGGATCACCACCACAATCAGCAGACCCATCATCCAGAGTTTTCCGCTCTCTTCGGCCAGAAAAGTGTCAGGTGAGTGTTGAGCCAGCAGGTCAACCAACTGACCCATGAAGCCTAATAAAGTAACTTCAACAATGGCAATACAGGCGCTGAGAACAGACATTGCCAATAATGGCCAACCGAAACCACGTGTATAGTAGCGGCAAAATGCCAGCAGGCTGCCCGGGGGCTGCTGAGGCGTTTCGTCCGGGAAAGGCGCCGTCAGTTTCTCAAAGAATTTAAACATAAATTATTGATTCCAATTGTGCATGTGACGCAATAGGCGATAGCCTTAAAGGATGGCCGTAAGCAATACGGCTGAACACTGTTTATTGTTTGAGTGCTCTTTAATGTGTCAGAAATAACGACAATATTTTATCAGAATCTAACCATAATGATGCATCAATTTTAGATGTCCGGCGTGAATAGGCGAACAGAATGTCTGACAGTCAGGTTCAGTTAAAGATAGACATGCTGAGGTCCGGATTTGAACAATCTCAGGAGCAAGCATTGACAGTAAGTTTGCCCGCAGGCAAACACCTTGCCCTCTCCGGCCGTTCAGGCAGCGGAAAGTCGAGTCTGTTACAAGTACTGGCTGGTTTACAACCTGCCAGTTCAGGTCATTTTCTGTGGCAGGGGCAGGAAATCAGCGCCGGCAATTTGCGCTGGTGGCGGCAGCAATTCTGTTATTTACCGCAAACGCCAGTGATGGGGGGCGAATCTGTGGGGGATGCCTTACGGCTGCCATGGACATTGAAAGCCATAAAAAGCGATATACCTGACGATAAACGCTGTGTGGATCTGCTGTTGTCACTGGATATTGCCCATGGGCTGGAAAAAGCGGTCAGTGCATTGTCCGGGGGCGAAAAGCAACGGGTCGCTATTGCCCGGGCACTGTTGATGGACCGGCCTATCTGGCTGCTGGACGAACCAACCTCGGCGCTGGACAGGACCAGTCGTGATCAGGTGATGGCCCAGCTGGCGTTGCAGTCGCTGACATGTGTGTCTGTGTCCCATGACCCTGACTGGCTGGCATCGGCTGAGTATCAGATTGAACTGGGAGTCAGTGATGAATAATGCCGTTGTGATTTCAAACCTGTCGCTGGCCGGTTTTTATCTGTTGCTGCTGGTGCCCCTGGCGCTTTTCTATCGCTGGCAATTGGGACTGAGCAAGTCGACGGTCATGGCTGTGCTTCGCATGACCTTGCAGCTCGCTGTGGTGGGTTTGTATCTGCAAACCCTGTTTAATTTCCAGCATTTCGGTCTGAATCTGTTATGGCTGGGCATCATGGTGACAGTGGCCGGTTTCAGTATCTGCCGTCGCGCGGGTCTTGCGCTCGGAAAAGCCACACTGGCCGTGATCACTGGTTTGCTGGTGTGTTTGTTTGTGGTACTGCCACCGATGCTGGTGGGTTTGATTCATGCCGACCCCTGGTGGCAGGCGCAATACCTGATCCCGGTCGCCGGCATGATTCTGGGCAATGCCCTGACCGCCAATGTACTGGCGCTGGAGCGCTGGTATACCAGTCTGAAAGAGAAAAATAACGAGTACCAGTTTTATCTGGCCATGGGGGCGCCGCATCCGATCCAGCCGTTTCAGCGAGAGGCGGTCAAAGCGGCGTTAATGCCGCAGTTAGCCAACATGAGCACGCTGGGAATCGTGGCCTTGCCGGGGATGATGACAGGTCAGATCCTCGGCGGTACGGCGCCTGTGCTGGCGGTGAAGTATCAGCTGGCGATCATGATCGCTATTCTTGTGGCTGTTTCTGTGAGTGTGGCGGTCACCTTAGGCATGATGAGTCGGTTTGCCTTCAATCGCTATGGTCAGTTAGTGCTTTAGCGGCATGGAATCAATCTGTGCTCTGAGCCATTGCACAAAACAGTCGATGGCCGCGGAATGACGGTGGCTGATCAGGTAATAACCCGCATTGGCCTGCAGGGGCGCAAACGGCGACACCAGCCGGCCTTTGTTAACGTCATCCCCGATCAGTGCCTGCCGCGCCATGGCGACCCCCAGTCCGGCTTCGGCGGCTGCCATGGCCATGTCTGTCCGGTTAAAAAAGTGGCCCCGCCGGCTGTCGGCCTGTATCTGCATACTGTTAAACCAGTAGCGCCATTCCGTATCCCGCTCCGCCTGACGCCACGGCATCGCATCATGCAGTAACGTCACCTGGTGCCAGGCTTGCGGATGCAACCAGTCGAACTTTGCCTGATAGTCGGGACTCATGACCGGCAGCAGGGATTCCGCCATCAACAGGCTGGTTTTGCCGTCATCTTTAATTTCGTCATGGCGGCGGTAATCAATCACTAAATCGCAATCTGTGTCCCGGCTGTCCACCAGAGCACCATCGGCAAAGGTTTGGATATTAATCTCCGGGAAGTGCTGATAGAAATCATGCAATCTGGGCACCAGCCATTTGAAGGCAAAGGAAGGGGTCAGCCTGAGGCGAATTTCCCCCTCGGGCTGGCGATCAGTCTGAAGCTCCCGAATAACCTCGGCAATATCTGTCAGGCTCCGGCTGACAACCTGATGCAGCCGCTGGCCCTGTTCGGTCAGCGTGATGCCTCTGGCATGACGTTGAAAGACCGGGAAGCCAAGCTGTTGTTCCAGTTGCCGAATTTGCTGGCTGACCGCACCTGTTGTGATATGTAACCGACTGGCTGCACCGGTAAAGCTGGTGGTTCTGGCGGCGACATCAAACGTGGCCAGCGCTGCCAGAAGGTTGCTTTTTATCACAGACATCTTCTCTTTCTCTTTTCGGGTCGCACTGACATTGCCAGTCAGCTAGGCTTTGATGATGAGCTTATAGAATCACTATACGCTGGTGTTAATAATTATCGATTGTTAAGGCGATGTAAATCCCGCAATCTGCGCTTTTATGAAGGTGTGGAGAGCGTATTCGCGTTTTCTTACCGCCCCCCAGCCACAGCGAAGAGAGAAACGTATGGAAGTCATTGTATTAGGAAGCGGTGTTGTCGGGTTGACGTCAGCCTGGTATCTGGCGCAAAACGGGCATCAGGTGACGGTGATTGACCGCCAGCCCCGCAGCGCGGAAGAAACCAGTTTTGCGAATGCCGGGCAGATTTCCTATGGCTACTCTTCACCGTGGGCAGCGCCTGGCATTCCGGCGAAAGCCATGAAATGGCTGGTACAAAAACATGCGCCGCTGAAAATCAAACCGTCGTTATCGCCGGATTTGTACAGCTGGATGGGTAAGATGCTGGCCAATTGCAATTATGTCAGCTACCAGCGGAATAAGGCCCGTATGTTACGTGTCGCAAATTACAGCCGGGAAAGTCTGATTGAGTTGCGCCAGCACCATGATTTGCAATATGAAGGCCGTCAGCAAGGGACATTGCAATTGTTACGTACCCAGGCTCAGCTCGACGCAGTCGGTAAAGATATTCAGGTACTGGAAGAAAGCGGCATCCGCTTTGAACTTCTGGACGCTGCAGGTTGCATCGCTGCAGAACCTGCGCTGGCGAAAGTGCGGGAGAAAGTGGCGGGTGGCTTGCGTTTGCCGGATGATGAGACCGGTGATTGCTATAAATTCTGCCAGCAACTGACCACGTTGGCCGAGCAGGCCGGTGTCACTTTTGTGTTTGATACCCAAATTAAAAGACTGCGCCATGAAGCGGGGCGCATTGTGGCTGTTGATACCGATAAAGGCGAGTTCAAAGCCGATGCTTATGTGGTGGCGCTCGGCAGCTACTCAACGGCCTTGCTGGGCTCCCTTGGCATGCAACTGCCGGTCTACCCGGTAAAAGGGTACTCACTGACCATGCCACTGAAAGACAGTGACGGTGCCCCCGTGTCGACTGTGATCGATGAAACTTATAAAGTCGCCATGACACGGTTCGATAACCGTATCCGTGTGGCCGGTACGGCAGAGCTGGCGGGCTTTAATCTGCACCTGACCGAGCAACGCAAAGAAACCATTGCTATGGTGGTCAATGATCTGTTCCCAGAGGGGGCGATCTGAATCAGGCCGAGTATTGGACCGGCCTGCGGCCGATGACTCCGGATGGTACCCCGGTCATCGGCAAAACACCGTTTGATAACCTGTATACCAATACCGGACACGGCACGCTGGGGTGGACCATGGCCTGTGGCTCGGGTCGCCTGCTGGCTGATATTGTCAGTGGTCATGACACGGATATTGATACTGACGGGTTATCGATTCACCGTTATCTGCACTCTGCAGGTTAATGCTTACTCCCGGTCAGGCAGTCAGTGCCTGATCGGGATGAAGCCTTTTTTCACTTGTTTCATCCCTCCATGCCTTCCTGCCAGACACTTGAGTGATTCACCCTCGGTATTCAAGTCACCAAATATGTCACTGAGCTTATGCTAAAGCTTTGATATGACATCGGTTGTACTGTATCTTTACGGGCTTTACACCAGGAGGCGCAGGCTCACCTGACGCGACCCGGTTATTTGCAGTTAACAAATCAAGACAGTGCGCCGCATTATCTCTGGGAAAGAGCATGTCAGGAACAGAGCGTGGCGTACTGTGGATCAGGGATATCTGAATCAATGCATAAACGATATGTGATGCCAGCTGTGGCAATGATGTTAGCCTTGTCGGGCTGTTCTTCCATCAGTGAAGAAGAATGCCGGTTGGGTGATTGGCATCAGATAGGATTGGCCGATGGCCAGAAAGGGAAAAAGAATTACTCGGCGATTTACAGTGAAGAATGTGCCGAATACGGCGTAACTGTGGATCTGAATTCTTACCAGGAAGGTCGCCGCGAAGGATTAACCTCATACTGTACTTATGAAAATGGCACTTTGGTGGGTCAGTCTAATACCAGTTATGACAATGTTTGTCCGGCTGATTTAGCCAGAGATTTTCTGTCAGGCTATACCCCTTACTATAATCTGGCGCAAGCGCAATCCAGGTTCAGCGAGGCCGAAAGCAGTGTGAGTAGCTATCAAGCGAGGCTGGAAGAGGACACCTTGTCCAGTGATGACAGGAAAACATTTAAAGCAGAACTGAAATCTGCCAAATCGCGGATGGAACGCGCGGAGTTCGACGTCAATCGTTTTGAATATGAGCTTGCCGTTCATAAGATTGACCGAGAAATGGGTCAGATTCATCAACAGCTGACCTCGGATAATCTGCCTCAAGCGCAGAAGACAACGCTGAATCAACGTCTTGCCAGTCTGAACAATCAGCGCAAATACTACGAGACCTTATCAACCACTGAAAACACGATTCAGAATATCAAAAACATTGCTGATTTATTTTGAATGTGACTGAGTGGCATTTCGCCATGCTTTCTGAGTATGGCTGTTCACAGCTTTAGCCTGTGTTTCTGCTTTGCCCTCATGCGTGCCATGGCTCACCCTGTGTTGTGAGCAAGGCATTATCTCAAGAAATTATTGAGATGGCTTGAGGGTAAAGTCAATCGCGCGATCGTCTCAGCGAAAAACACCACCTGATATCCAACTGTTGCCATGCCCTTGCGCGTGTCAGAGTGCTGTCTGTGACCTTCCCGACCGCCTGTCATTGTCTTGGCGCTTATTCTCATTAGTTTTGTATTTCATGGATTTTTTGTCTGCATTTTGCCAAAAATGCAGCTTAAATTAATAGTTTTGTCATTAATTTAAGTATCTTGCTGAGGTCAAGGTTGTGATCTTGAGTTAAAACTTTAATTATTGTTGCATATAATTTATATGCATATTTTGAGGTCTGCCGGGATTTAACAAAATAACGTCAATTTAACATTCTTGTAACCTTGTGTTTCGTCAACAATGTGTGGGCTAACAACACACAAGGAGTCACACATGCAAGTATGCATCACAACAAAAAAGACGCTTCTCGCCACCCTCATCAGCGCAACCATGTTGACCGGTTGTTATTGGGATGACCCGAAAGAAGCCGCGGCTTACGTCAGTAGCGAAATTGAACATGAAGATGTGGTCGAGCATTTGGTCGAGCTGGAAGCGCGTGCCACGCCGACATCCGATGGCAGCTCTGTGACCCGTGCTGCCGGCTCAGACGGATACCAGTATTCCGTTGACTACATCATCGAAGTGATGAAAGAACACGGCTATAAAGTGTCGACGCAGGAGTTTGATTTCCGCGCCTGGGAAGAGCTGGCCGGCACCAAGCTCAATGTTGACGGTGTTGATCTGATTAGCACGCGTGAGGCCGGTGAAGGTGTTGAAGCAGACTATGCGGTGATGTCCTATTCGGGAGATTCGAATGGTCAGTTGGCGGGTGATCTTGTCTTTGTGACGCCGGATTTCAACTTTGACAGCCCGAATTACGATGATACCGATGGCTGTGACGCAACCGATTTTGACGGTAAAGCAATCACCGGGAAAGTGGCGGTGATCCAGCGCGGTGGCTGTGACTTCACGACAAAAGTGGTGAACGCGCAAAATGCCGGCGCTAAGGCCGTGATCGTGTTCAACCAGGGCAATGATGAAGGCCGTAAGGCTGTGGTTAACGGTACGCTGGGCAGTGATACGGCGGCGACAGTCCCCGCCTTTGGTGCCCGCTATGATATCGCCAGACAGTGGTTTGATTTAAGCCAGACTCAGCCTGTCCCTGTGGCATTGGCTGTCGATGTCAAAGATGAAATGGTCGTAACCCAGAACGTGATTGCGGAAACCAGACGCGGTAATCCGAATCAGGTGGTGATGCTGGGGGCGCATCTGGATTCAGTGCCGGAAGGGCCTGGTATTAATGATAACGGTTCAGGTACGGCCGGTTTGCTGGAATATGCCGTGACGCTGGCTGATACCAAAGCGCCGGTGAAGAATAAAGTCCGGTTCGCCTGGTGGGCGGCAGAGGAAGCTGGCTTAGTGGGTTCTGAGTATTACACCAACGAATTGTTTGCCCCTATCTATGATCAGGCTCAGAACGAGATTCTGGCAGAGTTGGGACTGGAAGATCCCAGCCAACTGACAGAAGAACAGGTTGAGCTGGTTGAAGCCCGCTACACTCAGCTCAACAAAGTGAAGCTGTACCTGAACTTTGACATGATAGGTTCGCCAAACTACATCTTCGGTGTCATGGACGGCGACTTGTCGGATACCAAAGACAGCCCGGACAATGCCTATACCGGTGACTTCAAGCCGCCATACGGTACTTCAGATATTGAAGCGACATTCAATGAGTTCTTTACGGCCAAATCCGAGTTCACTGTGCCTCAGGCGCTGTCAAAACGGTCAGATTATGCAGGCTTTGCCGATTGGGGCGTGGCGTTTGGTGGTCTGTTCACTGGCGCTGAGAAAGTGAAAACCGCTGAAGAAGTGGATCAGTTTGGCGGTGAAATTGATGTGGCTTACGACAGATGTTATCACCAGGCCTGTGATGATCTGAACAACGTTAGTCAGAAAGCCTTGTTTGTGAATACCCAGGCGCTGGCTTATGTCACGACATACTATGCGTTCAGCAAGCCACTGTTCCCTGAAGTGGAAGCGCCTGCAGCGAAAACCATGTCGCGCATGCAAAGTGACTTGAAACCAACACAGAAACTGCGTATCGGCGAGAAGCTGAAAGCCGCAGAGAGCCATTCGGATCACGGTCATTTCCACGGTGACTTTGATCAGGATCGTCAGTAATCATCGGCGATGAACCTAAAAAGCCACGCATTTGCGTGGCTTTTCTTTTATGTACGGAAGCGAAGCATTACTCGGCTGTAATAATGTCCATCACCAGCTTGCCATCTTCGCGCACAGGGCCATCTTCTTTCGCGCCTAAAGTATATTCAAACACCCCGGTTTTCATCCCGCCCTGCTCACCGTGGAGCATGAGCATCAGCATCTCGCCAGTGTCGACAGGTTCCATGAGAATGGCGACGACATCCTGGTTTGTTCCTTTTTTGACCGGCGCATAACCCACAACAGGCCCGGGTTTCATGTCTTTATTGGTGCGGTGCACCACCAGCCAGCCATTCGCATCGGATTCAATCATAGCCGCGGTCACTGTGCCTTCTGATACATCCTGATTGGCGCCTTTCACACTGTTTGCGGCATGTGCTGCAGCTGTTGTCCCTAAAAAAGCGATTGCCAGACTCAACATCAGTGATTTTTTAACGATTGTTTTCATCAGTTCATCCTGTTTTCTGTCATGTAATTGATTTGAAATGCAGTCAGGCGTTTTGCCAGATAACAACCTGAGTATGGTTCAGGGTTCGATGGGGTTCACAAAAAGGCTTCCCATTCGAATGGTTATAAGTGTAACAACTTGTTTCAGTGACGCGGTGGACTTACCCCTCAGGGGCACTCGGAAGGTTTTTGTCGTGGTTCGATGAAAAGAAAATTGAGCGTTTTAAGGCTTTCAGTGACTGGAGGCATCTGAAGATGCTGTCTTGGTCAAATAGTTGAATAATCAATATATTTTATATGTGCGAGTTATCATAAGATGAGAAAAACGATGAGATGAGTCTGACCAGAGAACAATCATCCTTGTGATTCGTCATTGTGAATGGGAATTCAATGTCCAATAAATATCAATTTTTCTGTGTGCCGAATACCGACAGGAAAGGATTTACCTACCTGAATATGTCATCTTCAAGCTTTATTGAAGAGAAAAAGGCATTGCTCCAGCAGGGCTTTGAGGTCGAGGATGATGTGATATACGCGGAGAACGCAGAAGATGCCGTGAATAAGTTTCGCTCTGACTATGTTTATCACCTGGCAGAGTACAACGCTTCAACCAATGTGTTTTATACGCTGCTTCATGCTTTTCAATGGCTCAAAGGCAAGCTGACAGGTAAAAGCTAGCCGCCATAATATCGGGTGGAACGCGCCCAATACCGACGGGTGTGGAATAAGCCGCTGAATTAACAGCGGCCTTTTTTGGCTTGTCCTGGCGGGCAGAAACTGCCGTTGCCGCCATGATGGTGATCATCGTAGTCACCATTCGTGGTGGCTTTGATGTTGACACCCTCTACTTCACCCTCAACATGTGTCAGTTGGCAACCAGTCAAAGACAGACTCAAGGCCAGCAAGCCGAACAAAGTGAATATTTTCATGCTTCATGCCATCAAATGGGAAAAGCGGGCACTCTACATCATTTTTTCAAAGCCTGTGTTAGCCTGAGGTCAATGATTGCCTGAGTCTGTCATAGTCGCTGCTGGCAGGATAATCTGACAATATTGCGAGAAATTAGTTTTCACTCTGGTAAAAAGTTCTGCAAAGGCCTTGTAAACTGATAGTAACCTTTAAAATGGCGACCTTCTTCGTTGGCTACCTGTCAGGAGGCAAACATGAAACGGGTCTTTTATATCAGTGATGATCTGGATGAGCTTGAGCTGGTGGAGCATGAGCTGGAACTGAGTGGTTTTTCTGCGCCGCAAATCCATGTTCTCAGTAACAAAGATGCTGATGTGTCGAGCCACAAGCATTTGCATCCGGTGCAATCTGTGATGCGCAATGACGTTGTACACTCAACTGAAATCGGCGCGGTGATCGGGGCGATTGCCGCTGCGGGTATCTTAATCGCGGCCTATGCCTCTGGGGTGACAGATGCCGTTGGCTGGGCCCCATTTATTTTACTGGCCATTGCGATTCTGGGCTTCATTACCTGGGAAGGAGGGCTGTTTGGATTTCAGGAACTGCATTATCAGTTCCGCCGGTTTAAAAATGTCCTGAAATCCGGAAAGCATGTATTGATGGTAGACGTGGAACCAGAGCAGGAACTCCAATTGGCCAGTATTACGCTGGCACACGACAAACTCAAACCGGCCGGAACCGGGAAGTCACCGCCGCACTGGCTGGTGGCTATGCAGGAAAAATGGCAGCGCATGATGAAAACCCTGCCTTGATGACTTGCTTTTGGTACTGGCTAGGAATCTGCCGGGGTATTATCCACCCGGCAGACTGAAAAACCATTCTCTGAGCGCAAAGATATAGCTTGCTTCGCTCGCCATCAGACCCACCAAGACGAGCAGGACTAAGGGCGGCAGGAAAATCGTATACACCAGCGCGAGCCTTTCCCAGCGCATATGCATAAATACCGACGCAATGAGCCCGGCTTTCAGGGCCATAAACAGCAGAATCAGGCTCCACCGCAAAATGCCTTGCAAATGGAAATAGTCGACCAGATAAGACAGAGTGCTGAGAAGAAACAGCAGCGCCCATACTTTAAGATACAGGCTGATTGGATGCTGCTGCTTTACTGAATCATGCGTGAGTTCAGAGTTTGCCATCATAGCCTCCTTGACGGTTGGCCTGAGTTACCACAGATAAAAAAAGGCGAATATAAATACCCACACCAAATCCACGAAGTGCCAGTACAGTCCGGCGATTTCTACAATTTCATATCGTCCGCCCTGGATGCCGGCGGCATGGGGATCCACCTGCTTCTGGTCATATTTCCCCAGTGCGACCCGAATGGCGACGATTGTCAGATACAGTACGCCAACACTGACATGCAAGCCGTGAAAACCTGTGATCATAAAAAATGCCGCGCCAAACTGCGACGCACCGTCTTCATTCCCCCACGGGCGAATACCTTCGGCAATCAATTTGCTCCATTCGAACGCCTGCATACTGACAAAGGTCAGCCCCAATAATGCAGTGATCAACATCAGTGTGGCGGTGGACCAGCGCTTTCCCTGATAGCCGCAGTTGACGGCCATCGCCATGGTGCCGCTGCTGGTGATCAGCACAAAGGTCATAATGGCAATCAGGATCAGAGGGATAGAATGGCCGCCAAGGGTTAAGGCGAAGACCTCGCTGGTCAGCGGCCAGTTTTCCGTGGTGGTCATTCTTACTGACATATAACCCACCAGGAAACAGCCGAACACAAAGGTGTCGCTGAGCAGAAAAATCCACATCATGGTTTTGTTTGCCGAGACACGAAATGCGGCCTGATCCCCGGCATAATCATTGACGACCCCTGTCCAACCGGTTTGGCTGCCCAGAGTCGGCGTCCGGGATTGTTGGATGTCACTCATAATCAAGACCTCTCGCGCTGCCAAATGCAGGGTTTATGTCAACCGCAGTAACCCCAGCAGAAACAGCCAGATGAATAACAGGAAATGCCAGTACCGGGCGCAGAGTTGCAGCCATAGATGCAGGCTGTCCCGTTGCCCGCGCCAGACCTGATATATCACTGCACTCAGTGCCGTTACTCCCCCAAGAACGTGGAGGGCATGCATGCCTGTCAGGAGATAGAAAAAGCTGTTCGCCGGGTTCACCAGCACGCCCTGATTGATCTGGACCAGTGCCAGCCAGGCCCACAACTGCGCCAGAATAAAACCGAGCGTGAAACAGACGGCCATGATGATTTCTGTCTGGCAGGCGGCAAGTGCCGGCAGCAAACGGGCTTTGCGAGTGGCAAGGTGCATGGCAACACAACTCAGTACCAGTAATGATGTACTCAGCATCAATTGCCATGGCTCATTGAGCGGTTGCCAGTCGTTCAGTGTATGCCGGATGTAATAGGCGATCGTAAACAGGAAAAACAAGGCGCCGATCACCCCCATGAGTACCCACAAACCGGTCGAGGCGATCGTATAGGTGCTGGCCGGCTGGTAGTGAGCATCCGGGGCCGGACTCAGGTTGCCCGACGCCAGTGTCGTGAGTACAGGTTTACGGCTCATGTTTTGGACTCCTCAGGCTCGCTGCCGGATACATCAGCGGGGATATCGTCGGGCGGCAGGTTCTGCGGCAGGTAATCTTCTTTGGCACCGGGAACGCTGTAATCATAGGCCCATCGGTACACCACGGGGAGCTCCTCACCCCAGTTACCATGTTGAGGGGGCGTTTCAGGGGTTTGCCACTCCAGTGACGTGGCACGCCAGGGATTTCCCCTACGGCCTGCTCATGGCGCCAGCTCCAAAACATATTGAAGATAAACAGCAGCTGTGCCGCCCCGACAATCAGAGCGGCGACAGTAATGAAGGCATTGAGGTGCTGCGCCGATTCGGGAATAAAGCTGTAATCTTCCCAGGCGAAATAGCGCCTTGGCATCCCCATCACACCGAGATAGTGCATGGGAAAATAAATGGCGTAGGTTCCCAGAAACGTAAACCAGAAATGGATATGACCCATGGTGTTGTTCAGCATTCTGCCGGTGACTTTGGGATACCAGTGATAGAGCCCGCCGAAAATCGCCAGGATCGGCGAGACACCCATCACCATGTGGAAATGAGCCACCACAAAATAGGTGTCCGACAAAGGAATATCGACCACCACATTGCCCAGGAACAAACCGGTTAACCCGCCGATCACAAAGGTGCTGATGAAGGCCAGCGCGAACAGCATCGGCAGTGTGAGATGAATATCGCCTTTCCAGAGCGTAAACAGCCAGTTGTAGACTTTAATCGCGGTCGGAACGGCGATCACCAGCGTGGTGATGGCAAAGAAAAAGCCGAAGTACGGGTTCATGCCGCTGACATACATGTGGTGCGCCCAAACGACAAAACTCAGTACCCCGATGGCCAGAATCGCCCACACCATCATCTTGTAGCCGAAAATGTTTTTACGGGCATGAATGCTGATTAAGTCCGACACGATGCCAAACGCAGGCAAGGCGACGATGTAGACTTCAGGGTGGCCAAAGAACCAGAACAGGTGCTGGAACAGGATCGGGCTGCCGCCACTGTGCTCGGTGAGCTGTCCCATGGAGATCACCGCAGGCATGAAAAAACTGGTGCCGAGCAGTTTATCGAACAGCATCATCACGGCACTGACAAACAGGGCAGGGAAGGCCAGTAAGGCCATGGCTGACGCGGTAAAAATACCCCAGACGGTCAGTGGCATGCGCAGCAGCGTCATCCCCCGGGTCCGTGCCTGCAGCACTGTGGTGACATAATTCAGCCCGCCCATGGTGGCCGCGATGATAAAAACCGCCAGCGAGATTAGCATCAGCACGATACCCCAGTCGGTGCCCGGTGTACCGGGTGAAATTGCCTGTGGCGGATAGAGGGTCCATCCGGCGCCGGTCGGTCCGCCGGTCACAAAGAAGCTGGCCAGCAATATCAGCGACGCCAGCAGATAAAACCAGTAACTGAGCATATTCAGGAAAGGGAACACCATGTCTCTGGCGCCTACCATGAGCGGGATCAGGTAGTTACCGAATCCGCCCAGAAACAGCGCAGTAAGCAGGTATACCACCATGATCATGCCGTGCATGGTCAGAGACTGATAATAGGTATTGGCATCAATGAAATCGAAGGTGCCGGGAAAGCCCAGTTGCAGGCGCATTATCCAGGACATGACCAAGGCAATCAGGCCCATAAAAATAGCGGTCAGAGAATACTGAATGGCAATGATCTTATGATCCTGGCTCCAGATATATTTGCCCCAGAATGATTGCGAGTACCCGGAGCTGTGTTGGTGAGTCTGTGCTGTCATATCTCCTCCCGTCGCGAGCACTACTGCGCCAGAGACTGGATATATGCGATCAGGGCATCGACTTCCTGATCATTCAAAGTATATGCGGGCATCACCGCAGGGTAGCCTTTGACCAGTTCGGCTTTTGCATCCAGGATGGCCCGTTTCAGATACATGTCATCGACTTGTATTTGTGTATCATCCGACAGAGTCTCCGTTTTGCCGTAAAGTCCCAGCCAGGTCGGTCCGATGCCGGGCTTGCCGTCGTGACTGTGGCAGGCAATACAGCCATTGACTTGCGATAACGTCTCGCCCTTGGCAACCAGCTCGGCTGGTGAGAGTGCCTCGCCACTGGCGGTGGTGTCTGCGGGGTGCTGGGTTTGGGCAAACGTCGGCTGTGCGGCCAGCCAATTGCCAAATTGTGCTTCGTCTTCAACCACGACACGCCCGCGCATATTGAAATGCCCGACACCACAGAGTTCAGCGCACAGGATGTCAAATTGTCCCCGCTCAGTGGGTCTGACCCAGAAGTGGGTGACAGTACCCGGCACCAGATCCATTTTTGCCCGGAACTGGGGCACGTTGAAATCATGCAGGACGTCTTTGGAGCGCAGCAGCACTTTATAGGGGGCGTAAAGGGGCAAGTGCAGCTCGGGCAACAGAATAATCCGATCATCTGCCCCGGCAGGATCGTCCGGGTCGATACCTAACGGGTTGGTATTGGACACAAACCGGGTGTCACTTTTACCCAATTGTTGGTCATCACCGGGAAAACGGAATCGCCAGCGCCACTGCTCCCCGACGACTTCAACAATCCTTGCCTCATCCGGCACGCTGACAAATTGCCCGTACACCACCAAGCCCGGGGCCAGTAACGCGATGATGCCGACCGAGGTAATGCCGATCAGCCAACCTTCCAGTTTTTTGCTGTCTGGCTGAAACTGGGACCGGCGGCCGGGTTTGTGCCTGAAGCGAATGACCAGCCAGGCAAGCACCAGGTTCAAAACAATAAAAAACGCCCCGGTCATGATGAGCGTCAGGTGCAGCGCATTATCTATTTCCCCCAATTTGACGCAGCAGGCGTCAGCCACCAGGGGCTGTAAATATGGAAGGCAATGGAAGCAACGACAATAATGATCAGGGCAATGGCTATTGCCATATATCACCTTTTACCGAAATTGGTCGCATCCATGAGAGGAACAAAAGTCGGTAACCCAAACCCTGAAAGTCAAACCGTGTTGATGCCCGCGCAGTGAAGGCTTTATACACAACTGCGGTCAGAAAAAGACAAAGCGGCTGTGTTTGATCGTCATATTGATTAAAAGCTTAGTGGACATCACCATGCTGTGCGAGTGCTCAGGAGCTTTTCTCTGCAGACGATTCGTAAATGAGAAAGCTGGGTTTCACCGGAAAATGTCTTACTATGAAAGAAGTTACTCAGGCACAATGGCCTGATAGTTAATAAGATAAGCTTTCCCAAAAATGAGGAGGGGATGTGGCTGGTGCAAGTTTGTTAACCTTGCTGGATGATATTGCAACCGTGCTTGATGATGTTGCTGTCATGAGCAAGGTGGCGGCCCGAAAAACGGCAGGCGTACTCGGAGACGATCTGGCTCTGAATGCTCAGCAGGTGGTCGGGGTCAGAGCGGAACGTGAAATTCCGGTGGTGTGGGCGGTGGCAAAAGGCTCGTTTAAAAATAAGCTGATCCTGGTGCCGGCGGCGCTGTTAATCAGTGCCATTGCTCCCTGGCTCATCGTGCCAATGCTGCTGCTTGGCGGTTTGTTTTTGTGTTTTGAAGGGGCAGAAAAAGTCATTCACAAACTCACCCATGATGATACGGAAGAAGCACTGAAGGATCACGACCAGTTGCCAGAAGGCATGGATTTGGAGGAATACGAAAAGAACAAGATTAAAGGGGCCATCCGGACCGATTTTATCTTGTCTGCCGAAATTATTGTGATTGCATTAGGCACCGTTCAGGGCATGTCACTGATGACGCAATTGCTGGTGGTCAGCCTGATTGCCCTGACCATGACAGCGGGCGTTTATGGCCTGGTGGCCGGGATCGTCAAACTGGATGATGGCGGCTTTTATCTGGTGAAACAGCATCAGGAGAAAAGCCTGTTGCACCGTTTTGGTCAGCTGTTGATCGCCGCAGCGCCTAAGCTGATGAAGTTACTGGCCGTTGTCGGCACCATCGCCATGTTTTTGGTCGGTGGTGGTATCGTGGTTCACAGTATTCCCGATTCGCATCACTGGCTGGAGCTGCTGACTGAGCGATTGCATGCTCTGCCCGGCACGTCATGGCTGGTGCCCATGATGACCAACCTGATCGTCGGTATCGTTGCGGGCTTGCTGGTCCTGGCGGTTGTTTCGGCCTGGCAGCGTTTGCGCGGGAATCAGGCAGCATAAATCATTGACTTAAGGTATGCTGATGTCAGCTTGAGATGTAAGTATAAGAATGAAGATGACGAAAAAACCAAGACGCAGACCTTTTGTGATGCTGAACCGCCTGCCTTTGCTGGCGGTTCTGTTTTTCCCCGGTATCACAGCAGCCAGCAGCGAGCCGGTCACGGCAACAGTGCAGGAAGCGGTATCATCCAGGAACACCGCCTCAGTATTGGCGGATGCATTTGAACAGTCAGCTCAACTGTGGCGGCGAAATGCTATCGCTTATGCCCGGTTGCCCAGCCGTGATGATATCGGCCGGATGCTCACCACCTACGGGTTAGATGCAGCAGGAAAGCCTGTTCAGGTTTCGCAGCAAGAGATTGAGCCGGAAAGTGTTGTTGTCCGTGATATGCAACCCCTGGTCGGGGCGGTGTATCACGAGTATCTGATGACCAAAACCGCCTGGTTCGAAGAATACGGCATGATGCCAGATACGCTGTCATTCCACAGTTATCAGTCGTTGCGTCAGATACAGGTATTGACGGTAGATGCAAAGCTACTGTCAGCGCTTGGCAGCCTGGACGGTAAAACGGTTGAGATCAAAACCAGTGAGTTCCCGGCATTCTTGGATGCAAACCAAGATGCAGAGACTGATCTTCCCACCGTCACCCTGATGTTAGGCGATCGGGTGACAGACGCTGGCGAAGTGATTTCAACAGACACACTGCAACAGCGCTATACCCTTCAGGGCGATCGCCCTCAAATCTGACCGAAACCAGCCTCAGGGCTGGTTTTTTCATCTTTATCCCGCCGATACCGCAGCAATGCCACTGTGGTATTTTTTGACTGATAATTTTGATAATAATTGTTATTATTCTTCCCATTACCTTTCAGAGTGTTGCAACAACGCTGGTGTGATGACCCGAAGCGGGAGCAAGGAATTTGCCCCAAAAAGATAATTCAACTTGAATGATAATACTTATTATTTATTCTAGTGTTATTGGCTTGGTAAGAATTTGCGTTTGCTCAAGTGGCAGCAAGCAAGTCCATGATAGTTTGGTGAATGGATGGCAACAGCGTTGAATACAAAACAGAGATCTGAAACGAACCGCTTTCCCGGCACTATTGCGCGTGCCGTTCAACCGGAAAACCTGATTCGGCTGTTCAATGATGCGGAGCGTTTAATCCCCATCATGAAAGGCGTTACCGCGCCTGACACCTTGTTTTGTATTACGCGCGATGGCAATAACGATCCGTTGCTGGCCAGCCTGTATCAGTACTGGCAGCAGAACTATCCGGAAGCGGGGCAGCCTTACTGGACGACACGCAGCTGGTCGATGCTGACCTGGCAGCCACTCTATCTGGCTTTTGTTTGTGTATACAGTGTGCAGGCCGTGCCGCCATTGAGTCGTATTGTTCAGCAATACAATAACCAAGGGTGGGTGGCTGGCTACAGTTTCAGCCAGAACAGCCAATGGTGCGAAGGCAATACCCAGCAGCTGATTCAGTGCGCAGGTCGTGAACTGGTCGATTTGTATGACGATCTGCGTGAGCAGATGGAACACCATACCCGGATTCGTCCTGGTTTTACCCGCCAGTTACTGGCGGATGCCGTCCTGGCGGTGTTGCTGCGTTACCATCATGAATCACCTGAGAAGATGCCAGCGGACGAGGTACCTCAGCATGCCGCATGGTGGCTGGAAAGTCTTGGCCTGCCCGCCAAGCATATTGAGACACTGTACCGCGCCGAAACCGACGGTCAGTGGCAGCAACTGCGGGTGAGCTGCTGTATGCACTACCGGCGTGATGATGGCAGTTATTGCGAAAACTGCCCGAGGAATAAACAGTAAGCCTGATTGTGACACACGTCTATGTGCCGATCACAACCAAGCCGTGTAAGTAATAAGAAAAATTATGTTTGAACTCAACAACATCCGTGTACACCGTGGCGGACGCGATATTTTGCGTATCGATCAGCTCACGATCGACAGCGGGGCATTTACCATGGTGCTGGGCCACAATGGCTCAGGTAAATCGACACTGGTGAACTTGCTTGCCGGACAAATGGCGCCCGATGAAGGCGACATTCTGCTCAATCAACAGCCACTGAATACGCTGTCAGCCAAGGCGCTGGCACGGGAAGTGGCTTTCCTGCCGCAAAAGCTGCCGGACGTTGCCGGGTTAACGGTCAGAGAACTGGTCAAACTGGGCCGCTTTCCCTGGCGTGGCACATTCGGTCGCTGGCAACAAGATGATGTCGCTATCATTGAAGCGGCCATGCATAAAACCGGCACCCTGCGTTTTGCTGACAACCTGGCCGACCAGCTCTCAGGCGGGGAACGTCAGCGCGCCTGGGTGTCGATGCTGCTGGCCCAGCAGTCACCTGTCCTGATCCTCGATGAGCCGACCTCGGCACTGGATATTCATCATCAGTACCAACTGATGTCTTTGCTGGCCGATCTGAACCGGGACACGGGTTGCGGGGTGATCGTCATCTTGCATGATCTGAATCTGGCGCTGCGTTTTGCCACGCATGTGGTGGCCCTCAAGCAAGGGCGCATTGCCTTTACCGGCCCGAAAGACGTATTACTGGATGAACCAAGATTGTCTGCGTTGTATGAGACGGACATTAAACTCATTGACCACCCTGTCAATTCAGAACACCTGACTGGCCAGAAAGTCGCTGTAGTGTGTGAATAACAGTGGTCTGTGAATAGCAGTGGCACGAAAAACAGAGAAGTTGTCGTTTTATGTTGAATCAATGGTTGAAAGAAATCGCCCCGATAGCACGAATGAATCAAGTGTTTGTTATGGCAGCATGCCTGCTCTCCGGCCAGGTGTTTGCCGACATCACTGTCACCGACAGCAGGGGTGAACATACATTGGCTGAGGTGCCTCAGCGGGTGGTTGTCCTCAACTGGGATCTGGCCGAACAAGTGCTGGAACTGGATGTGACACCTGTTGGTCTGCCAAATATCAGTGGTTATCAGGAATGGGTTGTACAACCGGCCGTCCCGGCTGGCGTGGCGGATATCGGCACCCGTACGGAGCCGAACCTGGAAAAAATTGCCGAGCTGAAACCGGATCTGATTCTGGCCGCCTCACCGCAAAAGGATCTGATCCCCCGCCTGGAAGCACTGGCCCCTGTGTTGTACTACGAAACCTACAACCAGACGCTGAACAGTGCAGAAGCGGCCATTGCGAATTTCCGTCAACTGGCCACAGTCTTTGATCAGCAAGCGCTGGCAGAGCAGAAACTCACCGCTATGTCGGAACGTTTTGCTGAGCTGAAACAGCAACTGAATCAGGCGTTTAATGGCGAATCTCCCAGCGTGGTCGCGATGCGGTTTGCCAATCAGACCTCTGTGTACATTTATGGCCAGAATTCCACCACCAACTATGCGCTTGAGCAGCTCGGTCTGACTCCGGCCATGCCTTTACCTGCCACCGAATGGGGCATTGTGCAGAAACGGCTGACCGATCTGCAAAAAGCGGGCGACAGCTACGTGCTCTACTTCCGGCCTTTCAATGAAGAGAAGCAGTTACAGCGTTCGGTGATCTGGAATGCCATGCCTTTTGTCCGCGCTAAGCACGTCAACAGCGTTGCCTCGGTCTGGAACTATGGCGGGGCCATGTCAATCCGCTATATTGCCGAAGCCATGGCCGACAGCCTGTTTGAGATTGCGCCGAATCAGGGTGTGGTTGCCTCGGTCAAGGGCAGACAGGACTGATTCATGACCCGCTCTTTGTCCTTCTTTCCCCTACTGCTGCTGCTGTTGTCAGCCGTGGTTGCCAGCCTGCAGATTGGCACTGATCTTTCATTTTCCCGCCAGCTTGCCATTGTCACCGGCACCCAGGCTGAAGAATTTGCCGACATCATGTTCAGCTATGCTCAGCTTCCGCGCCTGGTGATGGCGCTGATGGTGGGCGCGATGCTGGGACTGGTGGGCAGTCTGATGCAGCAACTGACCCAAAACGCGCTGACCTCACCGCTGACACTGGGTACCTCTTCCGGTGCCTGGCTGGCGCTGATCATTGTCAACGTCTGGTTCCCTGAGCTGGTGGGTGATCACAGTGCCCTGGCGGCGATGGCGGGTGCCATGCTGTCTCTGTTTCTGGTGATCTTTATTGCCGGGCCGAAAAACATGACGGGCCTGCCCTTAGTGCTGTCGGGCATGGTGGTGAATATTCTGCTTGGCTCAGTGGCCAGCGCGATCATTTTGCTGAACGCGGAATACGCTAAAAACGTCTTTATCTGGGGCGCCGGCGATCTGACTCAGAATGGCTGGGAATCTGTGCAGTGGTTGCTGCCCCGTTTGTCTGTTTCGCTTCTGCTGCTGGTGTTTGCGCCGCGGATTCTGACCCTGATGCGTTTGGGCCATCAGGGGGCGGCAGCGCGCGGTCTCAATGTCGTCCCTGCGTTTATTGTCCTGATGGCGGTTGGCTTGTGGCTGGTGGCTGCATCCATCACCGCGGTTGGAGTGATCAGCTTTATCGGGCTGCTGACGCCAAACATTGCGCGGGCACTGGGTGCCAGAACCCCAGGGTTGAGCTGACCATGAGTGCTTTGCTCGGGGCGCTGCTTCTGGTGGCGACAGATGCCGCCGCTCAGCTGCTTAGTCAGCTGACGGTGGATGCGATTCCGAGCGGTACCACGGCAGCGGCCATCGGGGCACCGGCCCTGTTGTGGTTCAGTCGCCGCAAGATGAAAGCGCAGGATCAGGTCTCAATCAAATTGCCGCCGAGCCGGGATCGTCTTGCTGCCTGGAGCTTGCCAGCCCTGATGCTGATCGTCGCTGGCATCCTGTCTCTGACGGCTGTCTTTGTCACGGACGGTCACAGCTGGCATGTTGCGCTGCCAACGGCTTACCAGTGGGAGCTTCGCTGGCCGAGAATGCTGACCGCCCTCAGTGCCGGCGTCGGGTTAGCCATTGCGGGCACTGTGCTGCAGCGGTTGATCTACAATCCGCTTGCCAGTCCGGATATTCTGGGGATCTCTGCCGGTGCAACTTTTGCGCTGGTGGGCGCCAGTGTTTTTCTGGGCATGAACATTTTTGCAGTTGGCTCTGTGCTGGCGTTTGCGGGCAGTATGCTCGTGCTGGCCGTGTTGCTGGTGCTGGGCCGGCGTCATCAGTTTGCCCCTTCGAGTCTGATTCTGATCGGGATTGCTCTGACGGCTCTGATCGACGCCTTAGTGCAATTTGCGCTGGCCAAAGGCACGCAGGACAGTTACAGCATACTGACCTGGCTGGCAGGTTCAACCTACCGGGTGACACAAGGCAAAGCACTCTTTCTGTTCGTCGGCGTGGCCGCCTTGTTTGCGTTCACATTAGTCACCTCACGCTGGCTGACTCTGATCTCTGCCGGCAGACAGTTTGCGGCGGCACGTGGTTTGAATGTCCCTGTCAGCAGCGCCTTGTTATTGGGGACCGTGGCTTTATTGTGCGCGCTGGTTACGGCTACGATGGGGCCGGTGGCGTTTGTCGGTTTGCTGGCGCCTCATACGGCGGTCATGCTGGGTGCCAAGCAGGCCAGAGAGCAGCTGATAGTCGCGTCACTGGTGGGTGCTGCCGTGATGTTAATTGCTGACTGGGTAGGGCAGACGGTGCTGTTCCCGGCTCAAATCGCGGCCGGCACGCTGGTGTCTGTCATCGGCGGTAGTTATTTTCTGTTTCTGCTGATTCGCGGCAGAAGCCGATAGCAACACAGCGTCTCGAAACGGGCAGATAAAAAAGCCGGGTTAGCAGCAATGCAACCCGGCTTTTTGTTGTCAGGAGAAGGGATTAACCTTCGATTTCCGCGTTGTGGTAAACGTTCTGCACGTCGTCGCAGTCATTCAGCATGTCGAGGAACTTGTCGAACGTGGCCACATCGTCGCCGGTCACCGGGTGCATTGCCTGAGGCACAAAGGTGATTTCTTCCACTTCCATCACTACGTCAGGCATGGCATCGGCCAGGGCATTTTTTACTTTGAAGAATTCAGTGTGCGGCGCGAAAACCGTAATCATACCGTCTTCCGCTTCGATGTCCGTCACATCCGCATCACCCATGATCAGGGCTTCCATTACGGCTTCTTCGTCATCGCCTTTGAACTGGAACACCGCCTGGTGATCGAACATGTGGGCAACAGCACCTGGTGCACCGATTTTCGCGTTGTTCTTTACAAAACACTGACGAACATCCATGTAGGTACGGTTGTTGTTGTCGGTCAGACAGTCAACGATTACAGAGCAGCCGCCAGGTCCGAAACCTTCGTAGCGTGCCGTTGAAAAATCTTCACCGCCGCCACCGCTTGCTTTATCAATCGCTTTTTCGATCACGTGACTTGGCACCTGATCTTTTTTCGCTTTTTCCATCAGGCGGCGCAGAGACAGGTTGCTGTCCGGATCTGTACCGCCGTTTTTGGCGCTCATGTAGATCTCTTTACCGTACTTGGAATAGACCTTGATTTTAGCGCCTTGTGTTTTAGCCATTGAGGCTTTACGAACTTCGAAACTGCGTCCCATGGGGAATCACTCTCTGTAATTGATACTTTCGATATGTAGGGGCTGATTTTATCAGCACGGTCTGTATTTAGGCTAGTGCCTAGTTTCGCATTTACCAGCCGAAACGACAATTTGCCACAATCCGACCTGTGAACAGCGGCTATATTACCTTGGTTTCCGCCCTTCTAAGGCGAAGAGACTACAAAAATAACCGTTTTGGTGATTAAAAATAGTCCAGATACATAAAAAACAGGGTTTGTGGCTCAAAAAATAGGCATTTGAATGGTTTGGTACTTTACAGAGTGAATTGAGCTGGTATGATTCACCGCACTTACGGAGAGATGGCTGAGTGGTTGAAAGCACCGGTCTTGAAAACCGGCATACGTTAATAGCGTATCTAGGGTTCAAATCCCTATCTCTCCGCCACTTTCAAAGAAAGCGTTTTTTAAAGACGAGTTCTGAAGAATTGGAGCGGTAGTTCAGTTGGTTAGAATACCGGCCTGTCACGCCGGGGGTCGCGGGTTCGAGTCCCGTCCGCTCCGCCAACACAACGAAGCCTCAGCAGAAATGCTGAGGCTTTTTTGTTATGTTTCAGATTGATATCCGCCCTGCGGTCGGACGAGTCCCGGTCGTGTGCGACCCCAGCCGTCCGCCACGACACGAAACCCTGGCCGAAAGGCTGGGGTTTTTTGTATTTAAGCGCCCTGAAAGTGCTGCGCACTTTGGGTCGCGGGCCGGAATGCCGGACCATCGCGTCCCGTCAGTCCGCTACGACCCGGAACCTTAGCCAAAATGCTGGTTTTTTTGTATTCAAGAGCCCCAGAAAGTGCTGTGCACTTTAGGTCGCGGGCCGGAATGCCGGACCATCGCGTCCCGTCAGCCCGCCACGACACGAAACCCTAGCCGAAAGGCTGGGGTTTTTTGTATCTGAGCGCCCAGAAAGTATTGCGCACTTTGGGTCGCGGGCCGGAATGCCGGACCATCGCGTCCCGTCAGCCCGCCACGACACGAAACCCTGGCCGAAAGGCTGGGTTTTTTTGTATGTCTCAGATTGATACCTGCCCTGCGGTCGGACGAGTATTGGTCGAGGCTGAAAAGTGGGATGGCGTCTTTGCTGTAGGCAAGCCTCTTCAGTGCTGAAGAGGCTTGTTGGATGTGGCGGAGGTGGTTTTGAAACGATCTCGCGAAGTGCTTTACAGCTTGAAGCGGCCAACCAGCTGATCAAGTTGCTTCGACAAGGCCTGAAGTTCGCCACTGGATGCATTCAGCTCGTTGGCGATGTCGGCAGTTTCTGAAGTTAAATGGTTGATGTCTTCAATATTTCGGTTGATTTCATGCACCACGGAGGATTGCTCTTCCGTTGCGGTGGCCACCTGAATATTTTGCTCGCTGATTTGATCGATATAGGTCGCGATCTGGGCAAGAGAGCCGGTGGCCATGTTTGCTTGCTCTGCGACATGAGAGCCTTGCTGGCGTCCCTGAGAGATAGCGTTCACGGCTCTGGTCGACTCATTTTGCAGTCTGTTGATCACTTCCTGTATTTCTTCAGTAGAGCCTGCTGAGCGTGAAGCCAGGGTTCTGACCTCATCGGCGACGACCGCAAAGCCACGACCTTGTTCACCGGCACGGGCCGCTTCGATGGCGGCATTCAGCGCCAGCAAATTGGTCTGCTCTGAAATGCTGCGGATAGTGTCGAGAATGGCGCTGATGTCAGTCACCTGATGGGCAAGTGCTTCAATCACACCGGTAATCTCGCCCAAGTCACTGCTCAGCTCGCTCATTTGTTCTCTGGATTGCTCAACCACCTGGCTGCCATCCTGCGCCTGTGTGGTGGCTTCTTTTGCGATATGAGCCGCCTGGGCTGCGTTATTGGCGATTTCATTGACGGTCGCCCCAAGCTCATTAATGGCCGTCGCCACCTGAATGGTTCTGTCCCGCTGGGTTAAGCAGTTGCTTTGTGTTGTCTGAGCGGTCGAAGCTACGGCCTGCGCGGTTTTGGCTAAGTTTCTTGAGCTTTGTGCCACTTCTTCCACAGAGCGGTGAATCTTGGCGAAGAAATTATTCAGCGTCTGGCTGATCGCATTCAGCTCATCGTTCCCGTCCAGTTCAATTCTGGTATTGAGCGCCATGTCCTGTTCAGCCGTTTTAATGGTTCGCTGAAGTGTCGATACTCTGGCGCGCAGGTTCTGAATAATGATGAAAGACACAATGAAAGAGACGATCAGCGCAGCGATGATTATCATCACCAGATTGCGCTGCCCATCAATGAAGCTGCTGTGGGCTTCATTGTTGAATGTTTCGGCCTGGGTGAGCAGGGTATCGAGCAGGGTATTGGTGTCTTTTCGCATGATGCCGTAGTTGACCCCGTACTGGGTGTAATAACGGTAGGCATCAGACAAATTGCCTTTTTCTAACGCCGCCAGCATAGGGTTGAGATCCGAGGCAATTGTTGCTTCGAAACGCTGCTGTAATTTCTGCGCTTCCCGGCGTAGTTCAGGGTTAATCTGAGCGGCGACGGACTGCTCTATGGCAGCGCGCATTTCCGGAATGTCTTCGGTGCGCGTTTCATTGATCCGGGTCTGAACGCCTTTGGCGTCTTTTAAACCGTCGATTTCCTGAAACAGCATCATGTCGATACCGACACGCATGCGCGGTATACGTGAGGCGACTTCAGCCATGGCACGCATGGGCGTTGCGGTATTCTTATAGAGTCGATCCGACTTTTGTCCTAATTGCGACATGGTCGAATAACTGATAATGCCGACAAGTAATAACATGATGCACGGAAGCAACACCGCGAGTATCAGCTTTGTTCTTAGGGTCAGTGTATTTATTAGCATTGTTATCTCTTATTAACATATCCATAAAATGTATAGGGGCGGAGTAACACTGAGACGTGGGGGGATGCCGGTGTCAGCCTGCCTTAGTAACCCGATGTGAATGGCGCGTAGTGTTTTTCTTACCGTCAATTGTTTGACCACAGTCACGGCAGTGGCGCCATTTCACATGATCGCGTATTTATTGATTACATCAATGTCAATCTGGTTAATTATCTTTGTGAATAAATAAAGTTGGGCTGGAAATAACATCTTTGGCGGCACACTCGACCAAAAGCGGGTGAAGGTGTCTCGTTCAGACAGGAGCGCCCATTCAGAAATGGCTGAATGCCGCACAAAGACGGTTTTTGGTCAGCCCCCTGACTGCAAGGGGCCGGGTGTTCAGCATGCGGGGGGTAATGAGTGCGTATGCTGATCAAACAAATGACAATACTCAGCGCGCAGCGAAACGGCCATCCTGGCGCCGTTCTGCAGGTCATGCTGCAATGCTTTTTCGCCGTCCATCATCAGGCTCAGTTTGTCGATGTCGTCGCAATAGCAATGAATGTAGGACAGTGCACCCAGGTATTCCGCCACGTTGATCTGCATATTTAACACTGTGCTGCCATCATCCATGGAATCAGGGGTTGCGACCAGCAAATGCTCTGGGCGTATACCCAGCGTGATGTGATCGCCCGGATTCAGCGTGCTGCCGTTGCGTTGAATGGTGATGGCATGCTGATCAGCAATGGATACCGTGGTGCTGTCAGCATCGGCACGGATCACGGTGACCGGAATAAAATTCATTTTGGGTGAGCCGATAAAGCCTGCCACAAACTGGTTGGCCGGGTGATAGTACAGCTCCAGCGGGGCGCCCACCTGTTCAATGCGGCCGTCCCGCAGCACCACAATTTTGTCGGCCAGCGTCATGGCTTCCACCTGATCATGGGTGACATATACCATGCTGGCAGACAGAGAGCGATGCAACTCGGCGATCTGGATGCGCATATCGACCCGCAGTTCAGCATCCAGGTTAGACAGCGGCTCATCAAACAGGAAGAGTTTGGGGTTACGCACGATGGCCCGGCCGATGGCGACACGCTGTCGTTGGCCGCCCGACAGCGCTTTGGGCAGCCGGTCGAACAAGTGGTCGAGCTTGAGCATCTTACCGGCCCGATCGACTTTTTCTTTGATGAGTGCTTTGGGTTGCTTGTCGATCGTCAGCGCAAAGGCCATGTTTTCCCATACGGTCATCTGCGGGTACAGGGCATAAGACTGAAACACCATGGCGATGCCTCTGTCGGCTGGCGCTTCCCGGGTGACGTCTTCGCCATCAATAGAAATGGTGCCGGAGGACGGTTCTTCCAGGCCTGAAATCATTCGCAGTAACGTGGATTTCCCGCAACCGGACGGGCCGACAAAGGTGACAAACTCCCGGTCGTTGATCTCCAGATCGATACCTTTCAGTACCTCGGTCTGGCCGTAGTGTTTGGTGATGTTTCTCAGTTGGATGTGAGCCATGGTTACTCCTTAATGCCACCTTGGGTCAGACCTTGAATAAAGGCTTTTGACGCGAGTAAAAATGCGATCAGTGTCGGCGCCATCATGATGATCAGGCCGGCAAACATCATGTGCCACTGGATGGCAAATTCGTTCTGAAATTCCTGCAGTCCCAGCGTCAGCGGATATAAACTGCGATCCTGCAAAAACAGCAGCGGGAAGAGGTATTCATTCCAGGCACTGACAAACGACAACAGGGCAACGGTGGCGATGGCCGGTTTGACCAGGGGAAGCACGATTTTCCAGTAAATCTGAAAGGGCAGTGCGCCGTCGACCCGTGCCGCTTGCTCAATTTCCGGCGACAGGTGTTTAAAGAAGGTACTGAGAATAAACACCGCCACAGGCATCATGCTGGCGGCCTGCACCAGAATAATTCCCAGCAGGGAGTTGAGCAGATCCAGGCTTTGCACCACCACAAACAGCGGCGCCATCGCCAGACGCAGCGGCACGATCACCCCGATCATAAAGAGAATGAAAAGGGTGCGGTTGCCCCGGAACTCAACCCGGGACAGCACAAAGGCGGCCATGGTACTGAACAGAACGGCAACCGCCACGGTGCCAGCGCTGATGATCAGCGAGTTCATAAAATAACCACTGAAATTGGCCATTTCCCACGCTTTCGCATAGTTATCAAACTGCCAGCTGTCCGGCAGCGCAAAGGGATCGCGGATCACCTGACCCAGGCTGCCTTTCATAGAGTTGATAAACGCCAGGCCAAAGGGAATGGCAACGACCAGTGCCCAGGCCAGCAACAGAAACTGCACCAGCACCTGTTCCATGGGGCGAAGTTTAAAAATCCTTTCCATAACGCGTCCTATCGGTTGCGCATATTGCGAAGCGCGAGGTAAATGGTGGCTGGCAAGATCAGCACCGAGATCACCATGCCGATCGCGGCAGCCATGCCCAGATCAGCAGTGCCTGAGCCGCCGCTGGTGCCAAATGCGGTGCGGTACTGAAAGGTGCCTAAAATATCGGTGGAATAATAAGGGCCGGCATCCGGGCCCATCAGAATCAGCACGTACTCGGCATTATTGAAGACATCAACCAGGGTCAGAATGGTGATCAGCACAAAGGCGGGCGCCAGCACAGGAAAGACCACATGACGGATACATTGCCAGCGACTGGCACCGTCCAGTACCGCCGCTTCCAGCAAATCCGCCCGCACGCCCAGAATAGCCGACAGAATCAGCATGATGGAGAAGCCAAGCTTCTGCCAGGACTGAAACAGCGCAATCGTCGGCAGCGCAGTATCGGCCTCACCCAGAAACATCAGCGGCGCGCTGATCAGATCCCAGTGCATCATCAGCTGATTGAGCGGGCCGCGCACATCAACGATTAACTGACCCAGAAAAGCAACGGCCACAGCAGCCAGCGGATAAGGCATGAAAAACAGCAGTTTATACGCCGATTTTCCGGCAGTGTTCCAGCTCAGCAACAGCGCGAAGGTGGTGCCTAATCCCAGAAAAAGGCTGATACAAATGGCAAAAAACACAAAGGTCTGCTGAAACGCATTCCAGAGCTGATCGCTCATGTACGCATCGGTGAGCAACTTAGTGAAGTTATCGAAGCCGACAAAGGTTGCCGGTCCGATGCCCGGCCAGTCAAAGAAAGACAGCACCAGCGTGCCTAGTAAAGGGAGCAGGTTGAAGATCCCGTATAACAGACAGCCGGGGATCAGCAGCAGGGCGTACTGAAGTTTCTCTTTTTGCCGGAAACTCAAACCTTGTGCTTTTTTCACATCGCTGCGCAGCAGCTCAGCGGTCAGATCGTCTGAATAGTCATCAGGGCTAGGGGCGTGTGGCATAACGACTCCGTTCGGGGAAATGGCCTGCCAGAGCAGGCCGGCAGAAAAGGGTTACAGATTCTTGGCTTGAAAACCGTTTTCGATTTCCTGCGTCAGACCCTTGGCATCGACTTTGCCTGCCAGAAATTTCTGGTAAGCCGGGCCGACGATCTCCTCATACTGCACGTTAAAAGGCCCTTTCCAGGTCAGGTAGGGTTGCGCATGCTGTGACACGAAACTGGCGGCTTCGGCCTGATATTTCCCCTGATAGCGGATGCCCTCGGCATAGGTCGACAGCTCGCCGACATGATCGGCAAATAGCTGGGCGAATGCTTGGGTGGCGGTAAAGGCCAGCAGTTTGTCAGCGGCTGCGCGCTTGCTTCCTTTTGCATTGACCAGATAAGCACCGTCGGCAAAGGCATACACTTTGCCGCCGTGTCCCGGAATCGGCATCAGGCCAAGCTCGACGCTGGGATCGGTCTGCGCAATGGTCGAGAGCGGCGAGGTGGACCACAAGCCATCAATGATCATGGCAGAATCACCCAGCGCAACATTGGCCCGCATTCCGTTGTAGTCCTGTGCCGCCGCAGACGGGTTGATATAGGGTTTCCAGCTGGCAAACGTATCCGCAACCTGCTGGTAAGCTCCAGCAGTGAAAGGCGACTGACGGCTGGCGACCTGTTTCATGTCTTCACCAGACAGCCCGGCCTCCAGTCCGGCGCTCATCATGGCCAGTGCCCAGCCAGCGCGGCCCGGGACTTCCAGCGGGATCACCTGGTTGTCTTTCAGGGTTTTCATCACAGCCACGAACTGCTCTGGGGTTTCAGGTTCGTCGAGGTTCAGTTTTTCGAAAATGGCTTTGTTGTAGATGATCTGAACCGTCTGGACCGCAAAGGGCACGCCATACACTTTACCGTCAGAGCCGGTGGCTGCGACCAGAGTGGCCGGCGAAATACCGCTGAGATCAACCGTGGCGGGCAATGGTGTGATCACACCTGCGTTGGCGTACTGATCGATAAATGAAGCGCCGGGACGTCCCTGGAACAGGTCAGGCCCGTTGTCGCTCTGCAAGCCCAGACGTAAACGGGAGTTGTAATCGACGCCCTTGAAGACTTCCACTTTGATGTTGACATCATCCATGGCTTTCGAGACCGCTTCCCACAGCGGGCGCTCCTGTTTGCGCCAGGTCCAGAGCGTGAGCGTTTCTTCCGCAAATGCAGACATGGGGGTGGCCACCAACAAGCCCAGCAGGGCAGAGACAGCGGTAATTCCAGACTTACGTTTCATATCGCCTTCCTTATGCTATTTAGTTTCGATTGGAAACTAACTAAAAATGTAGAGATATTCGCCACGGATGCAAGGATCAAAATCACAATTATGTTCTCAAGCAGATCACAATATTAGGCTGGTGCTGAGAATCCATGGTCAGCTTAACAGAGTTAGAAATCAGGAAATTTAAGCCTTGAATTCAGCGGAAGGATTGATTAACAATAAATCCAAGATATTAAGTTTCTAGTGGAAACTAAATGATTAGAAAAGCACCAAACATCAAACAGGTGAACACCGCTCGCGTGATCGACGTGCTGTGGCGATGCCAGAATATTTCCCGCATTGATATTGCAGACCGGCTGGGGCTGGATAAGTCGACCATTACCAAAATCGTCAGTTCGCTGGCAGAGAAGCAACTGATTACAGAAGTGTCTAACCGGAACGGCACGCCTCAGAGCGGACGGCCGAAGGTGTCTTTGCAGCTCAATAAGCAACTCGGCGTTCTGGTGGGCATCGAGTTAACCGACAGCCAGATCAACCTGTCGGTGCTCGATCTGGCCTGTCAGATCCTGTACCGCAAGATAGTGAGCTACCACCCCGGCACGCAACCGCTTGAGCAACTGGGGGATGTGCTGGCACCTGTGCTTCGCGAGGTCGAAAGCCGCTGGGGTAAGGTCCTGGCAATCGGCCTGGGGATGCCGGGTCTGGTCAGGCCGGATACCGGCGTCATCTCTGTGTCCAGTGCCTTTGAGATCTCTGAGCCGGTCGCACTGGCAGCGCAGCTCTCGGCACAACTGGGCTACCCGGTGTACTGCGATAACGATGCCAACTGTGCGGCCTGGGGACAGGTGATGCTGTCGCGGCCACAGAGCAGCGATAACCTGCTGTACGTGTTGTTTACCTCACACCATCGCCATGACGACAGCCGGCATCTGGGCATCGGGCTGGGGTTCGTCCTGAACGGCCAGCTGTTCTACGGTGACGACTGCCTGTCCGGCCAGTTTGATGTCGAACCCGGACCGCATCAGAACCCGGTGAGCGAGCCTGAGATACTGGCGCAGTTTGTTGATAAGTTAGCCACTTTAGGCCGACTGCTCAATGTGCATCAGATCGTCTTTGGTGGCGAAGTGGAGCCTTATGTCCGGGACATTGAACGCCTGATTCACGCCAACCTTGCGGCCTATCAAGGCCATCAGACCTGGCAACCGGTCACAGAGATTTCGACACTGGGCACACAAGCCGTGTCCGCGGGTGCTGCCGCGCTGGCGTGGAGTAAAATCACCTCGGCAGATCTGGTGTTGTTCGACGTCTTAGACGCCCAGCCTATTTCACTGTAAGGACGCAACATGACCCCGGATTTAAGCCTGCTCTTTCCGCAGCCAGCAACCCTCGAGCTGGATTGCTCTGCCGCGCCAGCCAACTATCGCGCCTTGCTGCCCTTGATCCCGGTCAAGCTCGCGCAGGTGATTCCCTCGCCCAGCGTGAGTTACCGGCAAGATGACAGTCTGCCCGGGCAGGGCTTTGTGCTCCGGGTATCCGCCAGCGGCATTGAAATCAGCATGGCAGACGAGCCTGGCCGTTTGTATGCGCACCAGTGCCTGGCTCAGATCATCAAACTCTGCCATGGCCAGGTGCCGTCACTGACGATTGGCGATCAGCCGGCATTTGCCAAACGGGGGATCATTCTCGATATCAGCCGCGACAAAGTGCCGACCATGGCTACGCTGTTTCAGCTGGTGGATTTCTGGTCAGCATTGCGGATCAACCAGTTACAGCTGTACACCGAGCATACGTTTGCCTATCCGCAGCACCCGAGCGTCTGGCAGGATTATTCGCCGATGACAGCCGAAGAGATCCGGACGCTGGATCGCTACTGCAAGGCGCGGGGCATTGAGCTGATCCCCAATCAGGCAACGTTCGGGCACATGGAAAAGTGGCTGTGTCATCCGCACTATCAGCACCTCGCCGAGCAGACAACCGGTTTTTATGATCACCGGGGTGACTTCCGGCCAGAGTCGTTCGGTCTGAATCCTGTGAGTGACAGTGTCACTGATTTTGTTGCCGACCTGCTCGATACCCTGCTGCCGAATTTCACATCCGATACCCTGAACCTGAATTTTGATGAAACCATGGATCTCGGCGCAGGCGCCAGTCAGCAGGCTTGTGAACAATTGGGCAAAGGGCAGGTGTACCTCAATTACCTCAAGACAGTGTTGGATCTTGCCCATGCGCGGGGCAAATCCTGCCAGATTTTCAGTGACATGCTGTTTCAGTACCCGGACATTTTGCCCCACTTGCCAGTCGATCTGGAGCTGCTGAACTGGGGCTATGAAGCAGATCACCCCTATGATGACGAGCACCGGCAACTGGCTGAGTTTGGCTATCCGTTTCAGGTGGTGGTCTCGACCAACACCTTTGCCTCGGTAGCGGGCCGGGGGCAGGCTGCCAGAGTTCACATGCGCCGGGCTGCCGAATCGGCCCTGAAATACGGCGCCTGCGGTTATCAGATTTCCGAATGGGGCGACATGGGTCACGCGCAGCAATTTTTTACCGCCTTGCCCGGTTACATGTTCGGTGCCGCCATGGCCTGGGATCCGCAGCGCCACCAAAAGATAAACGCCAGTTGGTTCATCGGTGCTCACTTCGGCGAAGACTACGTGCAGGCCATGCCTTTGATTGATCGCCTGCAGGATGCCTATCTCACCAGCGGTGTGAGCACACCGAACTGCGCTTTTTACGGCCCGTTCGTGTTTGACCAGCGCTCTGGCCGCCATATCCGCCGCGCCGGGATCGCCAGCGCCGGGCAGATTGCCGCGGCAATGGACGACTTATCCGGCCTGAAAGCCGACATCGCCGGACTGCCTGCTTCCGCACTGCAAGCCGAGCTGTTCTGGACGCTCGATTGCATGTTGCTCGCCAGCCAGATCGCACTGAGCTACGCCAGCGCCGGGCACCGGGATATCAATGCTTTACCGCCGCAAGACAAAGCCCGCATTCTGGAGCAACTCGCCCCGGTTGAAGAAGCTTATGCCGATCTGTGGCTTCAGCACTACCGCCCCGGTGGCCTGCGGCAAAGTGCCTCACGGTTGGGGTATCTGCGGGGGTTGTGTGGAGATAAAGCAGTGGAATGAGCCAAATCACACTGTGCAATGAACCGGCCTGCGTTTTTACAGATGTTAGTTGACCCATGCTCCCCGTAACCACGGAGCGTTTATCATGTGTAATAAAAGTAACATGAAAGACTTTCCTCTTCTTTAACGTGTAAATTTATACTCGTTAATTGTGGTTCTTGCCATTTATGTATAAATTTATACTCGTTAATTGTGGTTCTTGCCATTTATGTATAAACTTTTACTCATTAAGGGTAAGTCTGGGTGGCTCAATGGAAGAACTGACGATACAGGCGTTTATCAATCAAGCATGGGTTGATGCAGCAATCATCGCCTTTCCTGCCAGTGGTGAAGGCAATTTCCGCGTCACCGAGCTCAATTATCTGAGTGATTATGCATTTCAGTACCACGAGACTGATGATGTTCATGCTGTTTCCATCAATCACCCGGTCTCATTTTTCTTCGATGACCTGGGGCAACCCGGCTGGCTAACTTTCATTGATGACATTATGCCGAGCGGGGCAAGCCGAAGGTATTGGGTCAAATATCTGGATATTGAAGATCTGAGCCTTCAGGAACAAAACTATATTCTGTTTAAATTTGGCACTATGTCGCCCGTTGGTAATTTACGGGTAAAGGACTCGCTGCCAGAGCGCTCTGAGGTATCGGATTCACTGTATTTCTCGCGTGAGGACGTACTCAATCGTGCGGGCGACTTTCTGGATTATGCCCAGCAACGGGGCGCCGCTGCCGGTGGTGCGACGGGCGCCGGTGGTGAAGCGCCCAAATTACTCTTACGGTGTGCAAAGGGCGAAGACAGGATATGGATTGATACCTTTCAGGATGATACGAGCAATCAGGATCGACACTATCTGGTCAAATACCCCAGGGGGGCCAGAACAGCCGTCGACTGCAATATCCTGCGTGCCGAGTATCATTATTACCATGAACTGACGGAGATGGGGTTTGAGACAATCCCGATTGAGAATATGCGTCTGGAAGAAGGGTTAAACTACCCTTCTCTTTGGTTACCAAGGTTTGATATCCGGTTCAATGAAACGCAGCAGATAGAGCGTTTGGGAATGGAATCTGTGTATTCAATCTTAGGCAAAGGGGCGGGTGTCACCCTTGACCATGAAGAGACGATCAGATCCCTCATTCGCAAAATTTCCCAAAGCAACATGGTGAACGTTCAGGGGGATGTGTTTAACACTCAGGCTTTTGTGATTGAATGGGTCAAGCGAGACCTGCTGAATATATTATTTGGCAATAGTGACAACCATGGCAGAAACACGTCTTTTGTGAAAGGCAATGGCTTTATCAAACTTGCGCCGATCTACGACTTTGCGCCGATGAAAGCAGATCCGGAAGGCGTTGCGAGAACCACAAAATGGCGAGCCCCTTGGAAGTGGGTGGCACCTACGACTTTATTGGCATCGCTGAATCGCTCTCCGATCTTGTGCCGAGCGCTGTATTACTTGACGCGCTCAGAGCCACTGCAAACCAATGTCTTGATCTGAAAAAGCGACTTACGCAGCGAGGAGTCCCGGAACAAATCCTGACCATGCCTGCAATTGGTTTGGATTTCATCCCCCAAAAGCTCGCGAAGTGGGGTTTGCAATGAGACAACAATTGAGAGCTAGCGAATGAGCAAGCACCAAAACGCAAAAGAATCTGTCGCAGATGCTGTTGCCCGTCTGCGGGCCAATCGTCAGCCAACGCAATCTGAGACCAGCGGGAAAACGTTGGATGAGATAAAAGAGAGCACAGCGAAACAACCGGCCACTGCGAAAAGAGCCTCAAGAAACGGGCCATCACTCAGCGCGCAGGCGCGGCAAAAGAGGATCAGTCAAATTACTCAACAGCTTCTGGCGGGTGAGCTGACTCAGGGGCAGGCACTCAAAGCGCTCCGTGTCAGTGTGTTAGGCCTAAAACAGGAGGCGTATGCAAGCTTGGTTGATGTGTCGAGAAAAACACTCTCCGAAATAGAAAATGATCGTGGCAGCTATACCACGGACATTCTGAATAAAGTCTTCAAGCCATTTGGGCTGAAAGTGGGGTTGATTCCGTTATCCCCCGGCGCCTTGAGGGCGCTCATGTCTAATTCGGGGAATCCGGCCTGAGTATCCACCCACGCTCAACGGACGTTCAAGGTATGCTGAAAGGTGGCTTTATGTATGTGTTAAATTGCATATATTCAGCGAGTATGTCGCGCTTGAGTTTCGTGTTTTTCTTTAGCCTTGTGTGATGCGCGCCAGACACGCTTTGCTGGCCCAAAGCGTGCCCAGAAAGGCTGACTTGTTCGCTGGTGTTGTCCGGGGCGGTTGCAGGCGCTCCCGGCGCCGACAACCTGAAAATTCGTCCTGAATTTTCCCCTGGTGGAGTGAGTTTCTTGTGACTTTTGGGGTGTTGTGGCTGGTGCTTAAGGTGAGGCATGAAGGTATGTCGCGCTTGAGTTTCGTGGTTTCTTTAGCCTTGTTTGATGCGCGCCAGACACTCTTTGCTGGCCCAAAGAGTGCCCAGAAATGCCGACTTGTTCGTTGGAGTTGTCCGGGTCGGTTGCAGGCGCTCCCGGCGCCAACAACCTGAAAATTCGTCCTGAATTTTCCCCCTGGGGGAGTGAGTTTCTTGTGACTTTTGGGGTGTTGTGGCTGGTGCTTAAGGTGAGGCATGAAGGTATGTCGCGCTTGAGTTTCGTGTTTTTCTTTAGCTTTGTGTGATGCGCGCCAGACACGCTTTGCTGGCCCAAAGCGTGCCCAGAAAGGCTGACTTGTTCGCTGGTGTTGTCCGGGTCGGTTGCAGGCGCTCCCGGCGCCGACAACCTGAAAATTCGTCCTGAATTTTCCCCCTGGGGAGGCGGTGACTTTGGGGGCGAAACTCGTTTTAGGCAGAAATGTGCCAGTGTTTTTGCTGATTAAGCAAATAACAGATAACTAAACCATCAGTAGAAGTTCAGCTAGAAGGAGATTCCTTACCTTCAGGTACATATTTGACTGCGCTTTTCTTCCTATGTACGATCCCGAGCTGGATTGACGCATTTTTGAATACCAACCGGAAAGCTCTTCAGGCGGTCTGCATAAACAATCAAATGTCCATGTTTAACGATAAAAAGAATAAACATGAACCTTTGGCTATGCTACCGTAAATTCGATATTTAATTTGATGAGGATAGATAATGAGCGGGAGTTGGGGTAACTTCTTTCCGTACTTTGCTGGAGCTTTTAAGCTTATTGTATTAGGTATTGGAGGCTACTTTGCTATCAAGTGGCATTTTGATGAAGAAGCAAGGACGAGGGAAGAAGAAGGCGTTGTATTTGATAGGTCAAGCTACATGAAAAAGATGGCAATGATACTCGTCTTTCTGGTCGCCCTAGTGATTTTAGTGGTTTATGCCACTAACTGGTTCCTCTACTGACGGGGTTTGCTGTTACGATCGATGTCTGGCGATTTCCAATTGAATAGCCACTTCGTATCATTGCTAAAATTTGAGTACAGTCGGACTCGTATATGTGCATGACACCTGTTCGAAATACATAATGGGGCATAAACGTGCTAGCAATGATTCGGTTGGCACGTCTATGGACAATTCCGAGTTACAACGTCCACAGTACTCTGAGGCTTCGGATTACTTTAGATATCACAACTGCGATCAAGTTGCAGGATAAGCTGTGAAAAGTATTAATAAACCGATATAAAATAACACACCCACTAACAATGGGAGTGGGTGTGCAAGTTACCATGAAAATGCAACCTGCTGATATAGCGGCATTATCTGTTCATAAACTTCATCGTACAAGTTTGGCTTCAACAAACTGTACTTGTCGGTCATTGTCAATGTTCGGAATTCATCAGTGTCTCGCTCAAAGGAGACTGAGCCGATAATCAACTGATTTTTGTCTGATAAACCATCAATGCACAAATCAAATAGCTTTTTAGTTGTGTTCTTGTCTGGGTCTTGCTGCTTTGGTGAATCAATTACAACTGGAAGCATAGGTATCGTCGATTTCTCTTCAATCGTTTTTAGAAGAGCATAGTGGTACGCTAAAATTGCTCTAGGTCCACGGCTTCCTGTTTCACTTTTTGTAATATTTCCGTACTGAAGAATCGTCCCCAATACAGGGTCTTGTATTCCTAATTCTGTTTGAGCATATTTCAAAGACTCTTTGAACTTATCATTAATTTCTTGAGTGCGATTTTTATCAGTAAATTCAGATATCTTCTCGGTAAGAGTGTTCTTAGTCGCATTAAGTTGACCTATTTTTTCATGTAGTTCTTTTATCTGCTCATCGAATGTAAACTCAACTTGTTTGCTAGCCTGAGATTTAATGATGTCTTGCAACGTTAATTTTTCTTTAACTTCTTGTAGCATTGCCTTAAGTTCAGAGCTTAGTTTCTGAGCACTTCTAAGTTCTTCTTTGATATTGACTATATTTTCATCATAAACTGATTTCTGTTCATACAATTCAGGTATGATTTGCAGTAACTTTTCTCTATTTGCAAGAACGGCATATTTGGCATCTAGCCCTGCTGATGGAGAAAGTGAGTCAACATCATTATCGTCAAGCAGTCGCTTGCATTCTTCAATCTCAGATACAATCTCGTCCCGATGAGAAAGTAGTTCTATCAGTTTTATTCTGTATTCAGTTTCTTCCTGATGAAGTTCCTGACATTTACTCAGAAAACGTCCTAGTAACTCTTCATAGTATTCAACATCTACATCAAACAATACTCTACCGAATGAAGCTTCGAATCGTTTTTTCGCTGCTTCTAGAGCTTTTAGCGTTGCGAATATTTCATCAAGATCAAGGTCAATTAAATTCATCTCACCTTGTAACTTGTAATATTCTTTTGGCTTAACTCCTGTATGGAAGTGAAGAATATTCTTCTGCCAATCGGTATACATAGCTAGGTTGCTAAATGAGTCTAAGACTTTGCCCCAACCGTTGTCTTGATCAATATAGAAAGGCAAGTAGAGGCTAGCTGGTTGAGCTTGTGCTTGTATAGCGGTTTTTTTACGACCAATTCTAAGTTGAAGTCAAAAATATCACGTACAATCTCAGCTATATCTGAACGCGAGTTAGATGTAACTAAGTTCCTTTGTCCTTCTGTGAGGTCAAAGATAGAAATACGCTTATTATGACGAATAAAGGCATAATCTCGATTTTTTACGTGAATGATTACTTTTGATATAAAGTTGTCGCTTTTCCATTTTTTATCAAGGCGAACATCAGCTCCCAGCGTATGATATAAGCTCTTGATGAAACTAGATTTACCTGTGTCATTTTCACCGGATATAATATTCACATTTGGTGAGAACTCAAAAAAGAACCCTTTCTTATCGCGAAGAGATAATATGTGAGCGCTTTTAAAGTAGATACTTTTCATTTCTCACCTTCCTCTAACAGCTTCTGGATTATTGAATAGACAACGATACATTCTTTCTTCCCTGATTTTAGTGCCATTGTATAATCCGGACAGAGCGCATCAATATTGATAATTGTTTCAGTGATATAAAGTTTAAGGTCTTTATCTATTTTGATTTGGTCATAAAGACTGATTGCATGCTCTAAATATACACTTGATGGAGTTTTTTTGTTCTTATTGAAGTCGATACAGACTTGTGAGAACGATGCCTTCAGCTGTATAAGTTGTAGTGCGCCTTTGTTCAAATCTTTAAAAACAGGCTCGGCCATCTTCCAGTCAGGCTTCAGGCTGTTACTGGTATTAAGAGATTCAATAACATTATTGAATTCTCTTGACGAAAAGCCCTTTCGGGAAACTAAATCCATAAAGTTAGTAATATCTGCCGATTTGAATTTAGATTTTTGCCTACACTCAGACTCAAGTAAAATCGCCAATGCGTTAGGACTCAATGTAGTGCTTTCACCATATTTTTTTCCAAGGAAATCACATAGTTTTCCTTTTAGGTGTGTCATATGGTCATCTAGGCTGAGGGAAGACTGAACAAACTTTAAAGTGGACAAATCAATATGTTCTTCCTCTAACTCGACTTGTTCTTTGATTGCTTGTTTAAACTTCTCTTGGTCTGTATTTTCAATGCTATTTACATCGAAACAGGTCTTTCCTCCAGCTTTAGCATAGAAGTTGAACGAAGCATTGGTTACAAACAGTAACTTGGGTGAATAGCTTGAGAAATTTTTCTGATGTAAGAAAAGCTTACCAATGATTGATATTGGCTTTTCCGCGGTGCTCTTTCGTAAATTATGCACAGTCCAATTTGACTCTCTGGTCTTAACTTGAGCAAAGGTCAAATCTTGAGGGTCATCTTCACTATCCAAAATGAGTACGTCATCGTGATATTCAAAGATAAACACATAGTCCTTTCCATCCAGTTCGTATTCCAACATCTGTGACAATGCCCAACAAGTTTGGTAATCAAAACCTCGTTGTGCAATTTCACCGCCTCTTTCAGACTGTGGAATACTGATCAACGCTTCAGCTAAACCCATAAACACCCTTACGCTTCGCCACAACAACTATACGCAATCGAACAGGTATAGAATTGGGTGAGCATAATAGCATAACGTCTGTCACAATGGTACACTTCAAAGTTTTTAAGGCTCTGTTTTTATTATTAGTTTTAATGTATTCGAGGTTTATCTTGCGTAGGTGGATATAAAGCTGTCAGTTGGGGTGATACGTATATGGTGTCAATTTTTAGCTTTAGCTAACTGTAGTGGCACACTGAGTTTGGTCACGTAGTTAGATTAGAAAAAATAAGTCAAATGAAGCTTTGGTGATATCTGTGTTGAATCGGTCGAAACAAGGAATGGGGCAATAATGATTTACAAGCCCAAACAGTGCCACCCCCAGGGAAAAATTCATGGATGAATTTTTAGGTTGTCGGCGCCGGGAGCGCCTACAACCGGCCCGGACAACACCAGAGAACAAAAGGCATTTCTGGGTACTCTTTTGGCCTAAAAAGAGTACCTGGCGCGCACAAGCAAATGCTGAGGTGTGCTCTGAACTTGAAGCGCGACATACCACGATATATATACTTCTACGCTATCAAAGTGTGAAGAGCGGTTTTGGCTCTTCAGAAAAGGTACATACTGGCTACACACTTTCCGGTTGTACGTTACTGCAAAAAAAACTGGGGCTAGACAAGCCGTATTTGAGGTGTTGAACAAGCTTAGTGCTGAGAGAACAATTTGCCGATGTACCATGGCAATGGGAGTTCGGCTGGTGCAGTCAAAGTAAGTGGCGCTTCACGGCTCCATCGGAAAATTATTTATGCAACAGGCAATAGTTAATTAAAGCCTGCTCAGTATTCTGTTTCTGAGTCAGGAAGACGTCACCGAAAATGATGGTGTTCTCCGGTGTCTCAATGACGCGGTAAAGTAAACGAAAACCGTCATTGTTGTATTCCCTGAATAGGGTTATTCCAAGATCTAGTAAGGTCTGTGAAATTGGGGCAGCGAAAGGTGTTGAGCCTACTAAATTTTCGAATTTATCTATCGTTTTCTCTAGCCGTTTCAATACCTGCGATTCACTGGTATGCGGTGCCAAGTGGTCGATGACATCGTCAAAGGTGTTTGCGAAAGTGTCGGTATAATTAATCTGTACTGGCTTGATCATTATCACTTTTCTCTGAATTAGCACGACGTTTAGCCAGTCTTTGTTTGAAGTCCGAACTGGACATCACACGGCCATTGTTCGCGTCATCAACCGAGAATGACAAAAGCTTCATTAAGGCGACTGCTTCATCGCGTTTCTTCCGCTCTTCATAGGACTCAATCACATAGGCTGGTTTACCGTTCTGTGTGATCGTCATTGGTTCATCAAGCGGCAGATTCGCTGCGTGCTTTTTGAGATAGCTGATGGTTTCCACTTTCATGGTTCTCTCCTGCTTTGCGTATGGTGTCTCAGATGTAAACACACCTGAAGACTAGCACAAAGCTAAATTTAGTCCACATTTAGACCATTATCGCGGGTATACCCAAGAGGATAACGCTAAAATCTGTCAGCTTGTTTGTGTTGCATTGGGGAAAGATCTCGCTGAGTAAATACATGTCTGATGCTAAACGGTTCCGAAGTACCGCGTTTACTTCAACCCAAGCAATCCCCACACCAGGGAAAAATTCATGGATGAATTTTCAGGGTGTCGGCGCCGGGAGCGCCTATAACCGGCCCGGACAACACCAGAGAACCCAAGGCATTTCTGGGTACTCTTTTTGCCTAAAAAGAGTACCTGGCGCGCACAAGAAAATGCTGAGGTGTACTCAGAGGATACGCGCGACATACCACTACATATTCCTGCGTTACCATTTACATCAGCCCAAGCAATCCCCACACCAGGGAAAAATTCATGGATGAATTTTCAGGGTGTCGGCGCCGGGAGCGCCTACAACCGGCCCGGACAACACCAGAGAACCCATGGCATTTCCAGGTACGCTTTTGGCCTGAAAAGCGTACCTGGCGCGCATCAGAAAATACTGAATGGGGCGCTGAATCTAGGCGCGACAAACCAATACACATCACCTAAATCCACCATAATAAAATGCTATCGTCACCACAAAAATTTTTTGTGTTGTGTACCTGATTTTTTTATTGCGTGGAAAACATGATGACTTTACTATCGCGCCGCTTCTTGATGATAGCCAATCCGAGTACATCACAGCTGATATTGTGGCAAGGCGATAGAGCAACTATCCAAGAGTGACTTTGACTGCGCTTGTGCGCTTTTTTGACGCTCCACTTTTCATCATCGCGGATGAAAAGTGCTATCGATTGTTGGAGGCCTGCGATGGCTCACGCTCATTCTGTACTCGATTTTCATTCTTTCTCTGCTCAGACACTGGCGGCTGACGAGGTTCAGTTCATTGAATCTTCCGTGGCCCAGTTCGGTGCGCCGTTATTACTGCTGGATTGTGATGTGATCCGCCAGCAGTATCGTGCACTCAACAATGCACTGCCGAATGTGACCCTTCACTTCGCGCTCAAGCCGCTGCCGCACCCGGCTGTGGTGAGAACCTTGCTCGAAGAAGGGGCCAGTTTCGATCTGGCGACCAGTGGTGAAGTGGATCTGGTGGCGCAGGAAGGTGTCCCAGCCGAGCGTACTATTCACACCCACCCGATTAAGCGTGATGCTGATATCCGCGACGCGCTGGCGTATGGCTGCAATGTGTTTGTGGTGGATAACCTCAATGAGCTGGCGAAGTTCAAAGCCTATCACAATGAGGTCGAACTGCTGGTGCGTCTGAGCTTCCGCAATGCAGAAGCCTTTGCTGATTTGTCGAAGAAGTTTGGCTGTTCACCGGAGCAGGCACTGACGATCATTGAAACGGCGCAAGCCTGGAATATCCGCATCAAAGGCCTGTCGTTCCATGTGGGATCACAAACCATGCACCCGCAGAAATACGTTGATGCGATCCGCACTTGTAAGCAAGTGATGGAGCAAGTGGTGGCACGTGGTTTACCGGCACTGAGTACGCTGGATATTGGCGGCGGTTTCCCGGTTTCCTACTCGCAGCAGGTGATGCCGATTGACCAGTTCTGTGTGCCGATTAACGAGGCGCTGAACGAACTGCCTGAAACGGTTCAGGTCCTGGCAGAGCCGGGCCGCTTTATTGTGGCGCAGTCGGTGACCAGTGTGGCGTCTGTGATGGGGCAGGCTGAGCGTGACGGTCAGATGTGGTACTACCTGGATGACGGTATTTACGGTTCGTTCAGTGGCTTGATGTTTGACGATGCCCAGTATCCGCTGGTAACACTGAAACAAGAGGGCGAGTACGCGCCGAGCGTACTGGCCGGCCCGACCTGCGACAGCATTGATGTGATCGCTGAAAACATCATGCTGCCAAAACTGGACAACGGTGATTTGATCATCGGCCGCATGATGGGCGCTTACACCAGCGCGACCGCGACCGATTTTAATTTCTTCAAACGGGCGCAGACGGTACTGCTCAACGAGCATGACCAAAGCTGTGAACGCATGATTGGCTGATGTTTAAAGTAAGCCCTCACTTCGGTGGGGGCTTTTTTTGTTTGTATCTCACGCTGGGGATTCAGCGCCTGCTGGCCCGGTATCTGATATGCTGTCTGTCAGTACAGAAATGAGGATAGACCATGAGTGAGCAAGCTCTATCGCTGGTTTTGGCACTCAATCCTGAGTTGCCGGATCGTGAGGCGCAGATCCACGCGGCGGTGAAGGCGGCAGAAAGTGAGTTTCAGCCGCTGTTTTATGAACTGGCCTGGACAGACGATCCGCACATGACGATTGTGCCGGATTCGATGACCATAAAAGATATTGCTATCGAGGGCACACAGGTCACTGTGGTCGTCGATTTTAACTGGTCTGTTTTTCAGGCTTGTTTGATCGTTGAGAATGTCACTAAAAACGAAGCCAAACTTCGGTTTGAACTGAAGGGCGATGCACTGATGATGAATCAGGTATTTCCGCCGCGCTGGCGTTACGACAACTGAGCGCAGCCTTCTTATTATTGTTAAAACACGTATCTCAAAAACAGGCCCCGCCAGCTGAATGACTGGCGGGGCCTGTTTGTTGCTGAGACGGGCCGTCATTCCATGACGATGTCCGTTTTTGTGTTTGCTGTCTGCGGCCGCTTTTTCGGGGTGCGCAGCAGAAAGACCAGCGGCACAGCCGCAAGCGTGACCCACATCATCAGGCGGAAATCCTGCAGGTAAGCCAGCAGGGCGGCCTGTTTGGTGACTTCGGCATTCATCGCCACCAGCCCCTGCGGGGTGGTGAGATTGTACACGCCCGCGTCAATGGCCTGATTGAGGGCAAAATTGAACGGCGTGATGTAATCGGCAAAAGCGGCATGGTTGGCCTGTGTCTGCTGCGACAGGTAAGTGATCACCACCGAAATGCCGATACTGCTGCCGATATTCCGCATCAGGCTGAACAGCGCCGTGCCTTCGCCCCGGTACTTCGGCGCCAGGGTGGCGAAAGTGATGGTCGACAGCGGCACGAAGATAAAGCCCAGTCCCAGTCCCTGGATCACCCCGGTTCGGACGATATCCCATCCGCTGATATTGAGATCAAACAGGGTCGTTTCCCATAACGAAAAGGACGTCAGCATCAGGCCCAGAAAGATTTTGTACCTGGGATCAACTTTACCCGCCAGTTTGCCGACCGTGATCATCGCCATCATCGTGCCCACACCGCGCGGCGCCAGCAGGTAGCCGACATCCAGCACCGGATACCCCAGCAGGCTTTGCATAAAGGGCGGCAGTAAGGCCATGGTTGCGAGCAGGATGATCCCGATAATGAAGATAAACAGCAGGCCGATCCGAAAATTACTGTTGCTGAATAAACCCGGCTCGATAAAGGGCGCTTTGTGGGTAAACATGTGCGCGATAAACAGATAAAAACAGCCTCCGGCAAGCACAGCCTCGATCACTACTTCCGGGCTGTCAAACCAGCCGAGGGATTCACCGCGGTCCAGCATCATCTGCAGTGAACCGATCGCCAGACTGAGCAATGCGAAACCGAATAAATCGAACTTACGCGAGGTGTCTATCGCGGTTTCTTTCACGTAGGCAGCAATGCCGAACCAGGCCAGCAGGCCGAACGGCAGGTTGATGTAAAACACCCAGCGCCAGTTGTAGTACTCGGTTAACCACCCGCCCAGCGAGGGGCCCAGAATCGGGCCGACCATCACCCCAACGCCCCACATCGCCATGGCCGAGCCATGTTGCTCGGTCGGATAGGTATCGAGCAGCACAGATTGCGACAGTGGCACCAGGCTGGCGCCGAATACGCCTTGCAGCAAGCGGAAAAGCACGATTTGTTCCAGTGACTGCGCCGCGCCGCACAGCATGGAGCTGACCGTAAATCCCACCACGGCCCACAGAAAGATACGCTTCTGACCAAACTGCGCACTGAGAAAACCGGTTAACGGCATACAAATGGCAGCAGCAACGATATAAGAGGTGAGCACCCAGGAGATCTGATCCTGCGTGGCCCCCATCGCGCCTTGCATGTGCGGCAGCGCGACGTTGGCAATCGTGGTGTCCAGCGCCTGCATGATGGTCGCCAGCATGACCGCAATGGTAATGAAACCCCGGTTGGCCGGTTCTGCAGGTGCAGTCTGGCTGAGCTCACTCATAGTGACAGCCCGAGAAACTGGCGGTGATGTTCGGTATCGATTTCCACCACAGTGCTCAGGCCGGCACGCAACGCCGGGTTGTCAGCGTCGGCGGTGATCGCGATGCGAACCGGTACGCGCTGGGCGATCTTGACCCAGTTGCCGGTCGCATTCTGGGCCGGAATGACGGAGAACTCCGCCCCGGTTGCCGGACTCAGGCTGTCGACGACACCGCACCATTCTGCATCCGGGTAGGTATCCACATGGATGCTGACGGTTTGTCCGGGCCGGACATTGGTCAGATCGGTTTCCGTGAAGTTGGCTTCGATCCAGGGCGAGGCACTGGCGACCAGCGACATCACGGTCACGCCCGGATTCAGAAACTGGCCCGGTTTGGGCGGCTGGCTCACAATGCCGTCGACAGAAGCTTTGATCGTGGTGCGGGCCAGATCCAGCCTGGCGCGGTTCAGCTCGGCCAGCGCTGTCATGTATTTCGGGTGCGACTCAAGCGGCGTGGTCACGCTGCCGCCCATGGTTTCGGCAATCCGTTTTAAATCCAGTTCCAGGGCGTTGATTTCCTGGTTCGCCAGATCAGCAGCCTGTTGCGCCAGATCGAAATTGGCGGTCGAAACGTATTTCTTTACCGCCAGATCTTTCTGACGTTTCAGCTCCTTCCGGGCAAAAGCCAGCTTGGTGCGTGCCAGCGCAATTTCTGCCTGTTTCTCTTTATAGCTGGCTTTGAGTGCCGCGAGATCAGTGCGGACCTGCGCCAGCTCCGCTTCGGCTTTGGCCACGGCGACATCGAACAGGGCAGGATCAATTCTGAACAGGGGCTGGCCGGCTTTCACGGGCTGATTTTCTTTGACCAAGACTTCCAGCACCGGGCCGGACACCTCTGCACTGACCGGCACTTTGTCGGCTTTGACGTAAGCATTGTCGGTTTCAACAAAACGCCCGCCTTTCAGGTACATGACACCGCCGCCCAGGATGGCCACAGCGGGGATCACAACGAGCAGCACAAAGCGTTTCATCGAGCGTTTTGGTGGCGGGGTTTGCGGGACGTCTGTTTGTTCCTGGGAAATCTGACTCATGGTAGGTACTCCAACTTCTCGATATAACCGGCTGACTTACAGGGCTGATAAATTGCTGCGCATTTTTTCAAAAGCGAAGGTGACCGTGGCAATTTCTGCTTCAGACAGGCCTGCCAGGGCATCGTCCTGAATGCTTTTGATCACGCGCAGAATTTCATCAATATGGGGCTGGGCAGTGGCGGACAGATAAATCTGGTAGGCACGTCTGTCCTTAGGATCCGGGCGGCGTTCTATCAGATCGGCCTCGACCAGCAGGTCGATCAGTCTGACCAGAGAGATCGGCTTGATCTCAAGCATGTCGGCCAGCGCCACCTGCCGGACCCCTTCAAAACGCGCGATGTAGTACAAGGCTCTGGCCTGAACCAGCGTCAGATCCTGGCCTTTCAGGCGTTTTTTGAACAGGTTCCGCATCAGGCGGGTGACATCAGACATCACAAAACCCAGCGTATTGTTATTCATTCGACCAGCCTCAAATCGTAAGTATTACGTATTATGTGCCAATGTAACTAAATGTTTCAATCCGTGAGCAGAATATTGATCCCTTGTCATCGGATGATTTCGGAGCAATCGCTTCAGAGAATGTGTGAGGTAGGATTATTTTGCTTGCAGATGTGATGAAGCTTGCGGCAGTGAAATTAAGTCAAGTGAATGAGAAATAACGTAATGGAGGCAAATCATTCTGGGATGAAAAATAGGAGAAAAACGGCCACGGACAACAGAAGGGTAACCAGATGAATGGGAATGTTACTGCTTGGGGAGATTATCATCTCTACACACTCACCAATTGTCATCATACCAGGGTTGATATCTCAGATCTTGGGGCGACCCTGGTTCACTTTGTTGTGACAGGCAAAGAGCAGGTGCCCGTTAATCTTGTGCTGGGCTATGAAGCGCCAGAGGATTATTTACAGGGGAAAGCATACCTCGGTGGTGTGATCGGTCCATGGGCAAATCGTATTGCAAATGGGCGGTTTGAGATGGAAGGCAGGGTGGTTCAGCTTGAGCAAAACGAGGGGGAGAATCACCTTCACGGTGCCCATGCGGGTTTGCATAGCAAGCAATGGCAGCTGGAGCATTTGTCACGCAATCGAATTTTGCTGAGTACTTCTGTCAAAGCCGGCGAGGCGGGTTATCCGGCAAATATTAATATTCAGGTCAGCTACAGACTAACAGACGATAACACGCTGATCATTGATTACGAGGCTGAAGCGGATCAGATGACACCAATAAATCTGACGCATCATGCCTACTTTAATCTCAATGGTGGTGTGCGTGGGATCGCTGATCATCAAGTTCGGATCGATGCAGAGATGTATTTTGAAATCGATCCGCAGTCCATTCCACAAAGGAAATGCTTTGTTGGAGATACGCCGATGGATTTTCGGACTTTAACCCACCTGGCTTCCCGGCTGGCAGCAAATGACGCTCAGGTCGAGGCTGTGGGTGGATTTGATCATTGCTGGTGTTTAAACGGCTTTGGCCTGCGTCAGGTTGCTGAGGTGCAATGCGTTGAGACAGGTCTGGGGCTCAGAATGCTGACCGATCAGCCTGGATTGCAGTTCTATACCGGCAACGCATTAGTAGAGCCACAGGGTCGTAACCAAGGTTATCACCAACACGATGGTTTTTGTCTGGAAGCACAATGCTATCCAAATCAGGTCAATATGCTCAATGCAGTGGCTTGCTATTATTGGCCGGGCAAAGCTTACCGTCAGACGACCGCTTACCAGGTGATGTCACTCAAACAGGAATGATGGGTCGCAAGGCCGTCAGTCGGCCTTGCGAGTGAGTCATGTCGAACTATTCAATGTCCGTATCGTGCTCTTCTCCCCGGCGGTAATCCTTTGGGGTGAGATCGAAATTCTTTTTAAACACAGAGTACATGTACTGCAAGGATGGGTAACCACATAAAGAGGCTATTTCTGCGATTGGCAGCTCTGTGGTACGCAGCAGATTACAAGCGCGTTTGAGTTTTGAATTGTGGATTTCCTGATGGATCGAGTGGCCCCGCTCTTCTTTAAACCGGGTCTCCAGATTTGAACGGGAAACACCCACGTAGTTCAGAACCTGATCGACTTTGATCCCCTTGATTGCATTGTGGCGAATGAAATGCATCGCCTGAATGACATAAGGATCTCGCAGTGCCTGAAAGTCTGTACTTTGGCGTTCATAAACCTGAGTTGGCGGTATCAGTACTGTGCTGTGGCGGATGACCTGCTGTGGCAGGGTTTCTTCTGTGCTCTGCTGTTCTTTACGGAGCAAAATGTGATGGAGCATCTTGGCTGCCTGATATCCCATCTTTTTACAGCCTTGTCCGACAGAGCTGAGAGAAACACGTGTCAGATATCGCGCAAGTTCTTCATTATCAATACCAATCACAGCAATTTTATCCGGCACCATCAGGTTGAGGTGATCACAAACCTGGAGTAAATGCCGCGCCCGTGAATCAGTCACGGCAATGATGCCTGTCGGGGTCGGCAAGTTTTGCAGCCAGTCAGCGAGCCGGTTCATGTCATATTGCCAGGTCAGTGGCGATGTTTCATTGCCACGGTAGATGAATCCTTCGTATCCCTCTTCTTTGACAATCCGCTGAAAAGATTTTTCCCGTTCTTCTGCCCAGCGAGAAGTCGGGCTGGGCGGTAATCCGTAAAAAGCGAAGTTCTCAAGCCCTTTGTCCCTGAGGTGCTGAAAAGCCATATTCACCAGCTGGGCATTATCTGTCGCGATATAAGGCAGGTCCGGATAATCATGGTCATTTTCATAAGAACCGCCGACACCAACTGTGGGGATATTGATTTCTTTGAGAATTTCTTCAATTTCAGGGTTGTCGAGATCCGCGATAATGCCATCGCCAACCCAGTTTTTGATGTTATCCAGATGCACACGGAAATCCTCTTCAAGAAAGATATCCCAGTCACACTGAGTGGCGTGCAGATATTCGCCGATTCCTTCGATAACCTGTCGGTCGTAAACCTTGTTGGCATTGAATAACAGGGTGATCCTATAGCGTTTATTCATGCTGATACTTCGTTTAATGTCCTGTCAAAAAACGTAACTGGAGTGTAGCAGCGGCTTATCAGCTACTGTGTGACTCGCACCACACAGAAGAAATCCGTTAATTTGAGTGTGAAAAAACGTAATTGAGAACTTTCTGCAGTGAAAGGAGCATAGAGAAAACAATGCTTGTACGTCTCTATTACAGATGACGGCACAGATACAGGAGAAGAGGTAGCCATGTTTATTGGTATTGATTTAGGGACATCAGGGGTAAAAGCAATTGTGCTGGATGGCAAAGGCAAAGTACTGGCTAGCCAGACAGTACCTTTATCTGTATCTCGGCCTGAGCCACTGTGGTCTGAACAACATCCTGAAGATTGGTGGCAAGCAACCTGTGAAGTGATGGATGGTCTGCGTCAGCAAATTGATCTGTCACAGGTCTTGGCGATTGGGCTTGCCGGACAAATGCACGGTGCGACCTTGCTGGACATCTATGGAGAGGTTATTCGCCCGGCCATACTGTGGAATGATGGCCGTTGTTTCGCGGAATGTGAGGAACTGGAAGCTTTGGTGCCAGCCAGTCGCGAGCTGACAGGGAATATCATGATGCCAGGTTTTACTGCACCGAAATTACTCTGGTTGAAGAAATATGAACCTGAAAATTTTCAGCGTGTTGCGACAGTCCTACTGCCAAAAGACTATTTGCGATTTCGCATGACCGGTGATTTTGCATCTGATTTGTCTGACTCGGCAGGGACCCTGTGGCTGGATGTGGCCAAACGGGATTGGAGCGATGCGCTGCTGGCTGCGACCGGGTTAAGCCGAAAACACATGCCATCTTTGTATGAAGGCAGTGAAGTGACGGGGATGCTATCTCCTGAGATCGCAGAAATGTGGGGGATGTCATGTGTACCTGTGGTTGCTGGCGCCGGAGATAACGCAGCAGGGGCCATTGGTGTGGGTATCACACAACCGGGACAGGCCATGTTGTCGCTTGGCACATCAGGTGTCTATTTCTCAGTAAGTGATGGCTTTCGATCAAACCCTGAATCGGCACTCCATAGTTTTTGCCATGCATTGCCTTCCACCTGGCATACGATGTCGGTGATTTTAAGTGCTGCATCGTGTCTGAGCTGGGTTTCTGATTTAACGGGTTATGACTCAGTGCCAGCCATGCTGACAGATGTGGAAAACAACGCAAGTCCGGACTCGACGTTGATTTTTCTCCCCTATTTGTCTGGTGAAAGAACGCCTCATAATAATCCGAATGCGAAGGGGGTCTTTTTCGGAATGACCCACAGTACGCAAGGGGTTGATTTGTGTCGCGCAGTGCTTGAAGGCGTCGGATTTGCTTTTGCGGATGGATTTGACGCATTACATTGTGCCGGTGATATTCCTGAGGAAATCAACCTGATTGGCGGTGGCGCAAGGAGTGAATTCTGGCGCCAAATGCTCGCCGATATTGTGGGTTATACGCTGGTTTACCGTGTCGGTGGAGATGTTGGCCCCGCTTTGGGCGCTGCACGACTTGCCCAGCTCGGTGTGACTGAAGGTGCTGAGCTTTCAGCCATTTGTCCGGTGCCAGAATTAGTACAGCGTCATTGCCCTCAGGCAGAGATGCAAAATTACTATATGAAAAAACGTAAAATGTACCAGGATATTTATCTGAAACTTCAGTCTATATTTTAATAAATAAATTTATTTTTAGTGAAAAAAAGCAGGGTGAAGATCCTGCTTTTTTTATTTTGTCTGTAGCTGAATGACAGTCTTCACATAAGTAAAAAATCATAACGTGTATTTCGTTTATCGTAATATGAATCCTTGCCCTGTATTCACAATATGACTGTGGAACATCCTCATTATAAAACCTACACGGAGCTTATTATGAAACAGCCTGCTAATGTACTTCATTTAACATTGGTGGTGGCACTGGGCGGATTATTATTTGGTTATGATACCGCAGTGATTTCCGGTGCAACCGAAGCGTTACAAAGCTACTTCTCCTTAGATGCGACAGCGTTAGGCTTCGCAGCTTCCTCTGCATTAATCGGATGTGTCATCGGGGCGATTTTTGCCGGTGTCATGAGTACTCGCTATGGCCGACGAGGTGCTTTAATTATTGCGGCCGTATTGTTTTTGATCTCTGCCGTTGGGTCGGCGCTGCCAGATAATTACTGGGTCTTTATTCTCTACCGCATCATTGGCGGTGTCGGCGTGGGGATAGCCTCCATGGTGTCGCCGATGTATATCGCCGAAGTGTCTCCGGCAAATCGCCGAGGCAGTCTGGTGTCCTGTAATCAGTTCGCCATTATTTTTGGCATGCTGGTGGTGTACTTCGTCAACTACGGAATTGCGCTTCTGGGCTCTGAAAGCTGGCTAAATACGATCGGCTGGCGATTGATGTTCGGCTCAGAAGTGATCCCGGCGGGTATTTTTCTATGCTTGCTGTTCACTGTACCTGAAACACCGAGATGGCTGGCGATGCAAGGACGTCATCAGGAAGCCCGCACATTGCTGAAAGCCGTGAACCCAGGGGCTGATATAGGGCATCAGTGGCAGGAGATCACCGATTCTCTGCAGGATAAATCTTCTGGCGGAATCGTGTCGAAAGGGCTGCTGGGTGTACTGGTGATCGGTATCATGCTGAGTGTGTTGCAGCAGGTGACGGGGATTAATGTATTTCTGTATTATGCGCCAACCATCCTGAAAGGATTCAGTGATTCCAGCATTGATCTTGCCTTATTGCAGACCATACTGGTTGGGGTAGTGAACCTGACTTTTACTGTGATTGCGATTTTTACCGTGGACCGTTTTGGTCGACGTCCTTTGATGATGCTTGGTGCGGGTATCATGGCTCTGTGTATGCTGGTGATTGGCACTGCAGCGTATCTGAATGCGATTGGTGGTTATCTGCTGGTATTTGTTTTGGGTTATATCGCAGCATTTGCTCTGTCACTAGGGCCGGTGACCTGGGTTCTTCTTTCCGAAATTTTCCCCAATAGCGTCCGTTCAAAAGCACTGTCGATTGCGGTCTTCGCCCAGTGGTTTGCGAATTTTGTCGTTTCTCAGACCTTCCCGATGATGAATGACCAGAACAGCTGGTTATATCAGTCCTATAACGGCGGGTTTCCGTTTTGGCTTTATGGTGTCATGGGGGTCTTTACCGTGTATTTCGTTTATCGCTGGGTGCCGGAAACTAAAGGGAAATCCCTGGAACAATTAGAAAGTCTGTGGGCATCCTCTGATGCCAAAGGAAAAACGCAATACGTGTAACCTTCGGTCTGTGTGACTGAAGACACAACCTGAAAGAGAGCAGCCCCCAATCGTTGGACCGTCAAGGATTGGGGGCTTTTTTGTGTCCGGAGGCTTTTCGCCGTATGTGGTATTGCGTCGTCACATAGGTGAGTGGCTTGATCTGTGCTACGTTTCGGTATCTGGTGAGCTTGCCAACGATAATTGGCGGGTTGCATCAGTAACGCTGCATCTGTGCTTGCTGGATGTGACAGGAACTCAGCAAGCTGATTGGATGACTGTGGTCTTTCTCTGACATCACATGGAGAGTGTGATGTATGGCGAGTGTATACCTTCTGGCAGGCTGGTCATCCGGGTGAACGCTCAGGGATCAAGTAAGCGAGCTCCGAACGGCAGGGACTGGAAATAGAAAAGCAGGCAAGTTCAGAGGCAGTACCAGTATGTGAGTCATAACTTACTGTTGAGATCTGGTGTCAGCCGGATGCATAAAAAAAGCCGGGTGTTACACCCGGCCAGGATTAAACAATAAGAGTTTGTTATTTATAGATAAAACCGTTCACTAGGTTTTCCAGGTATTCTTGCTTGCCGGAAACCGGCTGTGGCTGGATATTCTGGGTGAGCGCATAGTCTGCCAAAGATGCCAGAGACAGATTTCCCTGAAGAATCTTTTGTCCCAGTTCGGTATTCCAGCCCGCGTAGCGACTTGCCACATGACCTGCCAGTACATCATTCTGGATCATGGCTGCCGCACGCTTGAGTGAGAGTGCCATGGTATCCATTCCGCCAATATGGCCGTGGAACAAGTCTTCACCATCAATTGACGGACGGCGGACACGTGCATCAAAGTTGAAGCCACCGGTTGTGAAGCCTCCAGCTTTCAGGATTTCGTACATCACCAGTGTGTTTTCTTCGACACTATTCGGGAACTGGTCGGTATCCCAGCCCAGTTGTGCATCACCGCGGTTGGCATCAATGGAGCCAAACAGGCCCAGCGAGGTTGCAGTGGCAACTTCATGGTGGAAGCTGTGGCCGGCAAGCGTCGCGTGGTTGGCCTCGATGTTCACTTTTATCTCATTTTCTAGGCCATACTGCTTCAGAAAGCCATACACAGTTGCAGTATCATAGTCGTACTGGTGTTTGGTGGGTTCTTGCGGTTTTGGCTCAATCAGTATGGTGCCTTTAAAACCCATTTTGTGTTTATGCTCAACCACTAGCTGCATCAGGCGGCCCAGTTGTTCACGCTCCTGACGCAGATCGGTATTGAGCAGTGTTTCGTAACCTTCACGTCCGCCCCAAAGCACATAGTTTTCACCGCCAAGGCGTTGGGTGGCGTTCATGGCATTGAAAATCTGAGTGGCTGCATAAGCAAAGACTTCAGGGTTTGGGTTCGTACCCGCACCATGCATATAGCGAGGGTTTGAGAATGCATTCGCTGTTCCCCAAAGCAGTTTCAGGCCGGTTTCTGCTTGTTTTGCTTCCAGTACATCGACCATGGCAGCAAAGTTGTTCGCATAAGCTTTGATTGAATCGCCTTCGGGTGCTACATCCGTATCGTGGAAACAGTAATATGGGACGTTGAGTTTAGAAAAAAACTCAAATGCCGCGTCAGCTTTCATTTTAGCCATTTCCATGGCGTCACCTGCCTGATGCCAGGGACGATCAAAGGTGCCAGCACCGAATACATCTGAACCTGGCCAGCAGAAGTTATGCCAGTAGCATGCAGCAAAGCGCAGGTGCTCTTTCATCGATTTTCCCAGGATCATTTCGTCCGGGTTGTAATGACGGAATGCAAGCGGGTTCGTTGATTCAGTCCCTTCAAATTGTACCTTGCTGATGTTTTTGAAAAATTCAGTCATAGTCATAATCCATATACGTCGGAGATCGGTTCGAGAGCTATCTTTTGCTTTTTGGGGTGGCTTAGCAATTATGAAATTTAATAGTGAATTTCACGGATTTAACTAATGTGCTCTGGCTCCCGAAAAAGAAGGTAATAGTTAAGGGAGTAATAATTTTTAAATGTTAACTGATTGATTTTTAGTAATTGTAAATAACAGATAAAAATGGAAATACAGTTCGGTTCACACATGTGAAATATCATAAAACTGATGTCATTTTGCATAAATTTATTTGGGGGAATAATTCATAACAATAAGAGGGAGATTAAAAAATAAATGACCTGTACCTCTGGAGAAAAAAATGGAAACGATAAAGCTAACGGCAAAGGAAAAGATTGCCTACGGCCTGGGTGACACCGGCTGTAATTTTGTCTGGCAGACGGTAATGTTATTCCTCGCTTATTTTTATACCGATATTTACGGATTGTCTCCTGCTCACATGGGCACCATGTTCCTGTTGGTGCGCGTGATTGACGCTGTCACAGACCCAGTGATGGGGTCCATAGCCGACCGGACCAAAAGCCGATTTGGACGCTACCGTCCTTACCTTGCCTGGGTGGCAGTGCCATTCGGTATTGCCTGTACGGCGACTTTTTATACCCCGGATGTTGGCGAAACCGGCAAAATTATCTATGCCTATGTGTCATATATTTTTCTGACCCTGATGTACACGGCCATCAATGTGCCTTACTGCGCGATGGCAAATGCCCTGACCAATGATTCCAAAGAGCGTACATCTTTGCAGTCTTACCGCTTTGCGCTGAGCACAGCAGGGGGATTAGTGGTCGCACTGATTGCTCTGCCGCTGGTTGATATCATTGGGGACGGCAATAAACAGCTGGGGTATCTGGGAGCCATGGCGGTGATGGGGCTGGGCGCGATTGGCCTGTTCTTTTACAGTTTTTCAAACACAAAAGAGCGCTGCTTACCGGAAGCCAACGAAGTCCAGCAGTCAGTCTTTGCTGATATGAAAGTCTTATGGAAAAACACCCAGTGGCGGGTGTTGTTTGTGCTGAATGTACTCCTGCTGACCGGCGTTGTTCTGAAAGGGGCCTCTACCATGTATTACGTCAATAACGTGATGGAGCGTCCGGATATCGCCACTTTATTTATGGTAGCCGGCATGCTGGCAAACATTCTCGGTGCCATTGGTTCGGCTCCTGTGCTGGGACGTTTCGATAAGGTGAAAACGTATCGGGTACTGATTGTACTGTCTGGTTTGCTGTCAGCGGCTTTATTTCTGGTTGAGCCAAGCAATGTGGGTATGGTGTTTGCTCTCGTTATCTTGCTGGGGGTTGTTCAGATGAGTACAACACCTTTGCTGTGGAGCATGATGAGCGATGTAGTGGATTACGAGAAAACCCGCAGTAACCGGGCTCTGGGTGGCATGATCTTTTCAACCAATCTGTTTGCTATCAAATTAGGCATCGCAATTGGCGGCGCCATGGTCGGCTGGATTCTTGCCGCTGTCGGTTATGTCGGCGGGGCAGAAAGCCAATCGGCAGAAGCTGTCGTCTGGATTAATTTACTCTATACCGTTTTCCCTGGTGTGATTTTCGCGCTGCTGGCACTGGTGATGGCTTTCTATGATCTGGATAGTCAGAAGCTGAAGCAAATCAAAGCGCTGCTGGCATTGGATGCCAAGGACACTCAGGATGTCGCAGTGAAAGTTCATCATGCAGAGTTAGGATAAAGCGATGTGTATTTATAAAGATCCTGCTTATTCTGTTGCCGAGCGAACGCAAGACTTGCTCAGTCAGATGACGCTGGAAGAAAAAATTGCTCAGATGCATGCGCAATGGCTGATGCTTGATCCCGAAGGAGAGCATCAGGAAAGGGAGATGGAATTTACAGGAGATGCTGAGCGTGCAGATATCAAAACGAGACTGCAGCACGGTTTAGGCCAGATTACCCGCCCATTAGGGACACATTCGATTGATGCAAAGACGGGTGTTGAAGCATTAAATGCATTGCAGAAGTATCTGGTGGAAGAAACGCGCTTGGGGATACCCGCCATTTCGCATGAAGAATGCCTGGTCGGCCTGATGGCAAAAGGAGGGACACTGTTCCCTTCATCGCTGAACTATGGCCATACCTGGAACCCAGTCCTGATTGAACAAGTGGGCGAGGCGATTGGGCAGGAAATACGCCAGGTTGGGGCACATCAGGGCTTGTCACCTGTATTAGACGTGTCTCGTGATGTTCGCTGGGGACGAACCGAAGAAGTGCTGGGAGAAGATCCTTATCATGTCGGTGTACTGGCGACTCGTTATGTGCAGGGTTTACAGGGCCAGAGCCGGGATGTTCTGGCGACCCTGAAGCATTATGTGGGTCACTCCTTCAGTGAGGGGGCACGTAACCATGCGCCGGTGCACCTGGGTTACAAAGAGCTGAATGATACTTTCATGCTGCCCTTTGAAATGGCGGTCAAACTGGGTAATGCCGGGTCCGTCATGCCTGCTTACCATGATATTGATAACGAACCTTGCCATGCGTCGCACTATCTGCTGACGACTGTGCTGCGTGAGCGCTGGGGGTTTGATGGTTTGATTGTTGCCGATTACGGCGGCATTGATCTGTTGGCCTCTCATCATGCGATTGCTGCTGATCGTGCAGAATCTATCGCGCTGGCATTAAATGCCGGTCTGGATATTGAGCTACCGGATGATTTGTGTGCACAGTCGATTCGGGATGCGGTCGAGCGGGGTCTGCTCACGGAACGTAAAATTGATGAGATTGTCGGCCGGATTTTGTCGGTGAAATTTCAGTTGGGGATGTTTGAGCAACCCTATACCGATCCCGCGAAGATCCGTTTGCAGCAGGAAAGCATCAAAGCCGTGGCTTATCAGGTGGCGCTTGAGTCTGTTGTGATGACAGAAAATCAGGGTGTTTTGCCTCTGGCACCTGAGACCTCTGTGGCCGTGATTGGTCCGACTGCAGATGATCAACTGGCATTATTAGGGGGTTACAGCTTTCCGGTGCACTTGATTCTCAGCAGTCTTGAAGAGAAATCCAAAGTTGCCAAAACGATCAGGGAAGCGATTGAGGAACGGTTTAAGACGACAAGCTACGCCAAAGGCTGCGACATTCTTACCGAGCGGAGTGCGGGTGCGCCCGTCTTTCCGGGAGATGTGGATCTGGCATTGAGTCAGACTCAGCAATCCCCGGTGTCGATGGATCGCTCGCAAATCAGTCTGGCTGTGGCAGAAGCGAAGCAGGCGCAGGTGGCTGTCGTTTGTGTCGGAGATCTGGCCGGTTTGTTCCAAACGGGCACTGTTGGCGAAGGTTCGGACGCAGCCACGCTTGATTTACCGGGTGTGCAGCAGGCGCTGGTTGAAGCTGTGATCAACACAGGGACGCCAACCGTGGTCCTGGTGACCGGTGGCCGGCCATATAACCTGAACGGCTGGGAAACGAAAGCGGCAGCCGTGCTGTACTGTTGGGCGCCTGGTCAGGAAGGGGCTGATGCGATTGGCAATATACTTTGTGGTGCCGCTTCCCCCTCGGGGCGTCTGACGTTATCCATTCCCAAAAATGTCGGTGCAGTTCCGTATTATTACAATCACAAACTGAAAAGTGGGGGGACGCCCATTCCATACCATTTTGGCTCGAAATATAATTTTGGCTATGGTCTGACGTATACCTCATTCAAATACAGCAACTTACAGTTACAAACACCGGAAGTCGATATTCATGGGGATGTACGGGTGTCAGTCGATGTGACCAATACGGGGGATCGCCGAGGCTGCGAAGTTGTTCAGTTATATGTCCGTGATAAGCTGGCTTCTCAGGTGCGGCCAATCCGTGAATTAAAAGGGTTCGAGCGGGTTGAACTTGATCCGGGCGAGACGGCCAGCGTGCTTTTCACGCTCCCTGTCGATATGCTGAATTTCACCAATAATCAGCATGAACGGATAGTGGAGCCGGGTGAATTTGACCTGATGTTTGGCCATTCCAGCTCAGACATTACACAGTCTGCGACCGTCACTGTGACCGGCAATACGCGAGTGCTCCCCCAGAATTGGAGGATGTTAAGTCGTGCTCAGGTTGAACGTATCAGCTAAATGGTGCGCCGAATGATCCACTAGAAGCATACATAATAAGGAGCCAGTCGGTTTTGCTGACTGGCTTCTTCTTTTATCGGAACCGGTTATTTAGCGCGATTCAAAATCAGCGTGCCGATGGGGGCGTGCGGGGCAATGAACCAGGGGCGGGGCATGATATCCAGACCCAGATTGCGATCATATTTGGATTCAATATCCAGCAAGGGGGTGTAGTCGTCCATTTCACTCTGGCTGGTGTAAACCAGGATATAGTGTACTGGAGGGCTGTACTGACTGAGCGGCAGGGTGATTTCGAGTCTGTCCGGCTCCTGATAAGAGAATGGGCGGTAGCGGTATGCGGTCAGGCTGTCAATCAGCAGGAAATCTTCGGAATACAGCTGGACTTGCGGGGCAAACACGGTCTGGCTGACCAGGCTCGTCAGGGTCAGATCTTGCCGTCTGATCTGAGGGGTGAGTTGTATCAGTTTGACGAAACTGCGGCCGGAGGAGAGTTCTAAGATCACATCATCGCTGGAGAGGGTAAAAAGCACGGGTAATTCCTCACAGCAGTCCAACGAAGGCAGTTCCCTCACGACGGTAAACAACCGGGTCGCCGACACTAAGTGCTGACGTGCATTTTTTGAATCAGTGATACTGACATTGGGCACACCATTGACTGTATTGGGGCGAAACTCGTCTGTTAACGAACAACTTGTTAATGCAAGTACCAGTATACAAGCAGACAGCAAACGCATTTTGACCTCGACAGTGTTTTACCGCCATGTATCAAACATAGCATCTGCTGCTGCGGTAGATAGTACTCAGCGCAACAAGTCACTGGTGAAGTCAGCCGTCATCTTTTTCACACTTTCATTTTCGTATTGCATGTCTTGCAGCGGTAGATTGCCCGGCAGGTCAACCTTTCCCATAGTGTTCGTTTCACTCGGTATAACATTGGATTATCGCAACACATCTTTCTCTCAGATTGTTCAGCAGTGACGGATGCTGGCAGTGTAAGCCGTGTTCTTGCCTATCAGTGTGATATGCATCACATCAGTTTTATTGGTGACAGAGAACTGACTGTAGCGTGACGTAATCTTGACTTAATGAAGCGATTTATTGCTTTTGTGCTTTGTAAACAAGGTATTAAACATGAAGGAACGGCGTGTCTCAGCAGGGGGAGAGGGCAGAGTTCAGGCGTTCATGGGAGCTTAGCTCCCATTGAAAATGAATTGTAAAGCTCAAAAGGGGAGGAAACAAGAAGGCCTGAAATGGCATGATGTCACGCTAGACTTTCGTTTTTTTGTTGCAGTTCTTACACAGGTAGATGGCCTTACAGGTCAATCGTTGCCAGATGGCGCGCTTAACCCGCATTAAATTGGGGGAATCACAACACATTTTTTTCCTTTCTTCGTGTGTTTTTTGACGGCTGGCAGAGTGTAATGCACATCGTTGCTCAATTGGAAGTGATATCGATCGCAAAAAATTTCGGAAAGGCATAATCATGGCGTTCATAGAATTATTTTTTGACGTTTCAATTCAGGTGATTCGCTTTGTGTGACGAATTATTGACGAGCTCAAGGCATAAAAAATGCCGGACAAATGCCGGCATCCTTTAACGATTTCCGTTTGTTATCCGGTTCAGCCCAACGCCAGCCAGACACCCACGCCCATCATTAAGGTACCTGCAATCCGGTTGAGATACTGAAGGTTGTCCCCTTTGGTCAGGAACAGGCGCAGGCTCTTGCCGCCGTTGGCGTAAACCAGTAAGGCAACAAACTCTGTCATCAGGATGATAGCCAGCAAACCTGCCATTTGGGGGGCCATCGGCAAGTCGATGTTAATGAAAGGCGGTAGCAGGGAGATCATAAAGGCCCAGCCTTTCGGGTTAGCAATGGCCGTGATGAATCCCTGAGAAATCAGCTGCCCGCGTTGTGTCACAGTGGGCGTGTCCAGATTCAGCGACATTTTGCCGCGGTTGCGCCACATATTGATCCCCAGCCAGAACAGATAAGCCCCGCCGACCCATTTGAGTGCGCTGAACAGCTGAGGATAGTTCAGCATGACTGTAGCCACGCCCATGACAGCCGCAATGGCAACCAGCGCCACACCGAGCAGTTCACCCATCATCATCCAGAGCGCACGCTTCACACCAATGCTCATTCCCAGCGTCATGGCGAGTGTCATGCACATACCCGGTGTAATCGAAACAAAGAAAAAAGTAGGGATAAATGCGCTTAGTAGGGTGAGATCCAACATATACATCCTGACATATGTGTAAATAAAAACGATTGTCAGTGTAATCAGTTTGATAGCGCGAGGGTAGTGCTTTGTGACATCAAATTTGCGTGGGTATCGATGTGATGAAAATAAAAGGTGAGGCGCTTCACGCTTTACCACTCTCCCTTTTTTGCCCTGATTCAGCACAGATTGGACTGATTTTATTGTGATCCTTGTTAATAAAGTGACAGGTTATCAGGGTGTTAGCGATTCAATGCTCGTTATCCCGAATCTCTTTTGCCGTAGAAGAACTGGACATGAATCGATGTTTTTATATCAAAATGAGACTTTAGATATCAATTTGATTTGACGTGGTCGAAATTTGTGCATAAATTTAACTCAAATGAAATATCTTTAACATCTCGTAAACATCTTTCACTGAGAGCAAAAATATTTCATTCACTGGTTTATTTCTCAATCTGAAGCTTGGTCGCGGTATCACAAGCTGGTGGCAGTAGGTTGAAAGTTCGTAATCCCCCAAACAAAGGAGAGTGGGATGAGCAAGTTACGTGTCATGAAGAAAACGCTTCAGATGGCTACCGCCACTGTGGCACTGTCCATTCTGTCCGCTACCTCACCAGCCATGGCTGAAACCAAAGCGCCAACGCCGTTTAAGTGTAAGCCGGGTGAAACCTATTACATGAACGTGATGGTATCCGGTGTGGAGTACTGGTTCCCTGTCTATGAAATGATGAAGGAAGCCGCACGCTCAATGGGTTGTAAAACTGTCTATACCGGCACGCCGGAATATGATGTGAATAAACAGCTTGCGTCATTTGAGCAGATTCTGGCCAAGAAACCGGCCGGTATCTTGCTGCACCCCATGAACCCGGATCCCTTTATTGAACCGATTAACCGGGCGGCAGAAATGGGGATTCCTGTGGTGACCTTTGCAGCGGATTCACCGAACAGTAAGCGGGTGTCCTTTATTACCTCGGATAACTATCAGGAAGGTAAGTTCGCCGCCGATGCCGTGGCGGAAGACATGGGCGGTAAAGGTGAGTACGCCGTGCTGGAGAACCCGGGCCAGGATAACCACGACAGACGCGTGAGCGCCTTTATTGCGCGCATGAAGTCGAAGTGGCCTGACATGAAGCTGGTGTCCCGCGCGGCCAGTAATACCGATGCCACCAAAGCCTATAACTCTCTGATGACCATGGCACAGGCGCACCCGAACCTGGGCGCTGTCTTTATGCCTGAAGCAACCTCTGCCATGGGCGCAGCGCAGGCAGCCAAAGAACTGGGCGGTAAAATCCGCGTGTTCAATGCCGACGTGAACGCCAAGATCCTCGACATGATCAAGCAGGGTGAAATCTTCGGTGCGGTGAACCCGAATCAGGGGATGCAGGGCTATATGGGCATGATGCTGCTGTATATGGCGGCGCACCCGGGCCTGATCGATCCGATGAACGACCATGATCGCGCCGGGTATAACCCAATGAGTGTGCCGTTTGTCGATAACGGTTTCTCCATCGTCACTAAAGCCAATGCTGATGATTTCTACTGGGATAAGTACCTGTCGAAACGCGGCACAAAAGGGATTAACGAGTAAGTCCAACCCTGCAGAGGCCCGGTGTCCGGGCCTCTTCCCTCAGCATACTCATGGAGGAGAGACGGTGGAAACGTCCAATACAACACCTGTGCTTGAGATCCGAAATGTGACCAAAACCTTTGGTTCGACAACCGCGCTGAATCATATCCGCTTCGATTTACTGCCCGGTGAAGTGCATGCCATTGCCGGTGAAAACGGTGCCGGCAAGTCGACGCTGATGAAAATCATCGATGGCATACACCAGCCGGACAGCGGGGAAATGTTTATCAATGGCGAAAAAGTGGTGGTCAGCAGTCCGTTAGAAGCACAGAAGCTGGGCATCGGATTTGTCCATCAGGAAATCGCACTCTGCTCTGATGTGTCAGTGGCTGAAAACATCATGATGGCGAAAATCAACAGCTCGGATGGCTGGCTGGTGGATTACAAAACCTTATATCGCGAAGCGTATGAGGTCGTCAGTCAGCTGGCCGATATCGACCCACGGCAGAAAGTGTCTGATCTGACGATTTCTAATCAGCAACTGGTGGAGATTGCCAAAGCCCTGGTGCTGGACTGCAAAATTCTGATCCTGGATGAGCCGACGGCGGCGCTGACCGATCAGGAAACCGAGATCCTGTTTGCCATTATGCGAACGCTGAAGGCGCAAGGGATCAGCATTATTTACATCAGCCACCGGATGGCGGAGATTTTTGAGCAGTGCGACCGGGTCAGCGTGTTCCGAGACGGTCATTACATCCATACCAAACGGATAGAGGACACCACGCCGCAGGCGATTGTTCAGAGCCTGGTCGGGCGTGAAATTGCCAACCTGTATCCGCCGAAATGCCCGGATCAGGTCGAGAATCATCCGGTGATCCTCGACGTTGAAGGCCTGTCAGACGGCCGCCGATTCAACGACATTGATTTTAAGGTGTATCAGGGCGAAATCTTTGGCGTCGCCGGTCTGATTGGTGCCGGGCGTTCTGAAATGGTCAAGGGCCTGTGTGGCCTGCACCCCAAGCAGCGCGGCAACCTGAGATTCAACGGCCAGCCGATCACCATCAACAGTTATCGCGATGCGATAGATAAAGGCATTGTCTATCTCTCGGAAGACCGTAAAGAAGAAGGGTTGTTTCTGGATTTATCCATTGCCGTCAATGTCTCTGCGCTCAAGCTGGAGCTGGTGTCTGAGCACGGTTTGATCAGCAAAGATAAAGAATTTGAGCAAACCCGGACCCTGACCGACCGACTGAACCTGAAAAGCGGCAGCCTGCATCATAAGGTGTCGTCGCTCAGCGGGGGCAACCAGCAGAAAGTCGCCCTGGCCAAAATTCTGTCGGTGAACCCGAAGCTCATCATTCTCGATGAACCGACCCGGGGCATCGACGTGGGGGCAAAATCTGAGATTCACAAACTGATCCGCGATCTGGCCAACACAGGCGTCGGCATCATTGTCATCTCTTCAGAATTACCGGAAGTCATCGGCCTGAGTGACAGAGTCATGGTGATGCGCGAGTCGCGTCAAATGGGGCTGCTGACCGGGGATCACATTACTGAGCAGAACATCATGCACCTTGCATCCGGTTCCGCAGAGCTGACGCAGGCAGCCGTACAGGCGTAATGCAGGAGAACATCATAATGACTATTGAACATGTATCTACACCCAGCACTTCGGTGACCGGTAAAAAACGTTCCTTCCGTGATGCGCTGGTGCGCGTCAGCCAGATGCGGGAATTCACGCTGATCCTCATCATCGTGGCGATGTTTATCGGCATGAGCTTTGCCTCACCGTATTTTCTGACCTGGGCCAATATGAAAGCCATGCTGCTGTCGTTTTCCACCGAAGGCATTGTGGTGGTGGGCATGACCCTGTTGCTGATTGTCGGCGGGATTGACCTGTCGGTCGGCGCAGTGATGTGTCTGGCCATGGTGTTTGCCGCTAAGCTCTTCATGCTGGGCATGAACCCCTGGCTGGCTAGCCTGGCCTCCATTGGCTTCAGTGGTTTTATCGGCTGGCTGATGGGGCTGTGTGTCACGCGGCTGGGGCTGCATCACTTCATTGTTACCCTGGCCTTTATGGGCCTGGCGCGCGGTGCCAGCATGATCATCACCCAGGGTACGCCCATTTCGCTGTTTACTCTGCCGCCTGAATTTAAGTTTGTCGGTCAGGGAACCCTGTTCGGTGTGCCGTTCTCGATCATCATTTTCTTTGTGGTGATCATCATCAGTGACTTCCTGCTGCGAAATGCCAAAGCCTTCCGCAAGATTTTCTACACCGGCAGTAACGAGAAAGCCGCGCAGTACTCGGGCGTCAACACCAACAAGGTGAAGCTGTACGTCACTGTGCTGTCCTCCGCGCTCTGCGGTCTGGCCGGGATCATCTACATGTCGAAATTCGGTGCGGCAACACCGAACTTCGGGGTCGGGCTGGAGCTGAACATTATCGCTGCGGCGGTGATCGGCGGTGCCAGCCTTAAAGGCGGCGAAGGCACCATCTTCGGGGCGATACTGGGAATCGCGCTGCTGAGTGTGGTGTCCAGTTCACTGATTTTGCTCAATGTGTCTGTGTACTGGCAGGAGTTCATTAAAGGACTGATTCTGCTGGCGGCAGTGGCGGCGGATCACCATTTGCACCAGAAGTCGAAAGCCAAATCCTGAGAGGGCTGAACTTATGCAAACCACAACGAAAAGCCTGGATGTCTCCCGTCTGGTGAGCAAGGTGCTGTTCTCTCATTACAAAGAGAATCGCAGCCAGGCGGAGATCTCGAAAAGCCTGGATCTGTCACCGGCCAAGGTGAACCGCATTATTCGCCAGGCGCGGGAAGAGGGGCTGGTCGAAATCATCCTCAATATTCCGCACATGGGGGTGATGGCGCTGGAAAAAGAGCTGATGGCACGGACGGGTTTGCCGAAAGCGGTGCTTTGTCCTTCCTATGCCGATGATCCGGTCGTTGGGTTTACGCAGATTGCTGAAGCAGCGGCGGAATTTTTACAGGACACCCTGCGTAAGAATGATGTCATCTGCATCAGTGGCGGCAAGGCGCTGGCCACCATTGTCGATGTGATGAAGCCGGTGAAAGGCATGAATGTGACTGTGGTGCCGGCCACCGGCGGGGTGCAGGGCAGGCATTTTACCGATGTGAATTATCTGGCCTCGGCGCTGGCAGAAAAACTGGGGGGACGTTCAATGCAGCTTCATGCGCCTTTGTTTGCCGATACGCAATCGGATCGCGACATGCTGATCAACATGCGGGCCACCAAAGAAGTGCTGGAAATGGCCCGGCATGCCGATATCGCGCTGGCGGGTATCGGTGCCGTGGCGAAAGGCGATGAAAGCTATTTCGACCTGCGTCACTGGATCAACGGCGAAAAAGCCCTGGTGGCAGAAAGTCAGTGCAAAGGGGAAGTCTTTGCCCATCTGTACGACCAGTCCGGCTCGGCCTGTATTCCGGCGCTGAACGACAAGCTGGTGGGCCTGTCGCTGGCGGAAATGCGCCAGATCCCGGTCAGTATCGGTGTCGCGGCCGGGGCTGAAAAAGTCATGCCGATTGCTGCCGCGCTGCGCGGCGGCTTTCTCAACACCTTGATCACAGATGAATCGACCGCGCAAGGCGTACTCGATATCTATTGAAATACAGCAGATGAATTCACTTGAGAGGGATGATCATGAACAAAAGACAGTTAGGTTTTTCAGAGATTGATGCCTCCGTCATTGGCCTGGGCACCTGGGCCATGGGGGGCTGGATGTGGGGCGGCACCAATGAAAAGGATGCTGTCGCCGCGATTCAGGAATCGATCACTTGCGGTGTCTCGCTGATAGACACGGCCCCGGCGTATGGCCTGGGCCGCTCGGAAGCGCTGGTCGGCAAAGCCATCAAGGGCCAGCGCGATAAAGTGGTGCTGGCCACCAAATGCGGCCTGGTCTGGCACACGCAGAAAGGCAACCATTTCTTTGATGAAGAAGGCAAGCCGGTGCACCGTTATCTTGGCCGCGATGCCATTCAGTACGAACTGGAACAAAGTCTGCGTCGTCTGGGCACGGATTATATCGACCTCTATATCACCCACTGGCAGGACCCGACCACACCGATTGAAGAAACCATGCATACCCTGATGGATCTGAAACAGCAGGGCAAGATCCGCGCGATTGGCGTCAGCAATATCAGCCTGGACGAGCTGAAGCAGTATCAGCGCTTCGGCACCGTGGATGCGGTGCAGGAAAAGTACAACATGATTGAGCGTGATCTTGAGCAGAGCCTGTTGCCGCATACCCGCGCGACCGGGGTGTCCTGCCTGAGCTACTCCTCGTTAGCGCTGGGGCTGCTGAGCGGAAAAATCTCTGCCGAGCGCACGTTCGACGGCGACGATCAGCGGTTGTCGAATCCTTTGTTCTCTCAGCCCAACCGCCAGAAAGTGCAGCAATTTTGCGCGTCGGTCGCGCCGCTGGCCAAAGACTATGGCATTTCGGTCGCACAGCTGGTGATTGCCTGGACCTTGTCGCAGCCGGGCATTACCTATGCCTTGTGCGGCGCACGTAATCCAACCCAGGCGGCTGAGAATGCGCGGGCCGGAGAGGTGAATCTGGCCGCTGCCGATGTGGATACCATCAGTACGCTGGTGGCTCAGTCGCTCAGCCAGCTACAGACGGACTGATGTGATTCCCACACCCAATAAGAATCGAGAAGGGGAGCAGTATGGCAGGTGATGGAAAACAAAGGCGGGAGCGATTACCCCAGGATGCGCATTTCGATGTGGTCATCGTCGGTGGCGGCATCAACGGGATCAGTGTGTACCGCGAGTTGTCCTTGCAGGGGGTGAAAGTCTTGCTGGTGGAGAAAGACGATTTCTGCAGCAAAGCCAGCGCCGCGCTGTCACGGATGATTCACGGTGGCCTGCGGTATCTGGAAAACGGCGAGTTTGCCCTGGTCAGAGAATCGCTGGCTGAGCGGAACCGTCTGCTGGTCAATGCGCCGCATTATGTGCAGCCGCTGGTCACCACGATTCCGATTTTTTCTCGCTGGTCCGGGCTGTTTTACGCATTGTTTAACTTCACCGGACTGATGGATAAACCCAGTCGCCGTGGGGCGCTGGTCGTTAAACTGGGGCTGTGGTTTTACGACTTCTTTACCCGGCGTGATCAGCGTCTGCCCAGGCACCGTTTCTTTTCGCAGTCGGAAACGGCAGCACGCTGGCCCCAGTTCGATCCCGCTGTGGCCTGCAGCGCCGATTACTACGATGCCTGGATCAGTGCACCTGAGCGTCTGGCGCTGGAGGTGCTGAGTGACACGGGGGAGCAAAGCGACAGCCAGGCCTGTAACTATACCGAGCTGCTGGCACGGGATGGTCAGCGCTTTACCCTGCGCGACACCCTGACCGGGGAAACCAGCACGATCAGCGCGGACAAACTGGTGAACGCCACCGGTGCCTGGGTGGATCAGACCAATGATCGGCTGGGACTGGCCTCGGGCTATCTGCAGGGGACCAAAGGCTCGCACATTATTGTCCGCCATCCTGAGTTACTGGCCGAGCTGGACGGACACATGGTGTTTTACGAGAACCCGGAAGGGCGGGTGTGCATTCTGTTTCCTTACTACGGCAATGTGCTGATCGGCTCGACAGACATCCCGGTGGCGGATCTGGATGCCGTGACCTGTACCGATGAAGAAATTGACTACATGCTCGATTCACTCAAAGCCGTGTTCCCTGCCCTGGTGATACAGCGGCAAGACATCGTCTATCAGTTCAGTGGTGTGCGTCCGCTGCCGTCGGTGAAAACCTCGACCACAGGGCAGATCCCGCGCAGTCATGCATTGCGGGTGGACAGCACGCAAGATGGTCAGGTGCGCCTGTATTCTCTGATCGGCGGTAAGTGGACGACATTTCGCGCCTTCGGGGAAGAAGTGGCCGATCAGATCTTATCGGATATGGCGCACCCCCGGCAGATCTCGACAGCCGAGCGGCCGATCGGCGGTGGCAGGGATTTCCCGCAAACCGATATTGAACGCAAAGCCTTGACCAAAGCGGCCCAGGTCAAATACGGCCTGAGCGACGCCAGAGCAGAAGTGCTGCTGCAACGGTACGGCACTCAGTGCCTGGCGGTGATGGCCTATCTGACTGGCGGTGAAGATACGATGCTGTCCAGCCTGCCGGATTATTCACGGCGCGAACTGGTGTATCTGACCGAACACGAGGCGGTGTGCCGCACGCTGGATCTGCTGCAGCGCCGCACCTCAGTGGCGATTGAAGGCCGGATAGACAATCAGGTCCTGGCCGAAGTCACTGAACTGGTGGCCACGACGCTGGGCTGGAACGAACAGCAAACGAAACAGGATCTGACAGAAAGTTGTCGTCAGTTGCAGCGATATCATGGTCTGGATGTCAGTGCTGAACAGGTTGAGCACATCTGGACCACATCTTTTTCAGGAGGAAACTATGTATATCAGTAAGAAAGTAAGGATGAACCGGCTGTTTAACAACGGTCGCTGTCTGGACGTGGCACTGGATCACGGGGTGTGTAACGAGCCGTCTTTTCTCGATGGTCTGGAAAACATGGACTCGGTGGTCAGTCAGCTGGTGGAAGCCAGACCCGATGCGATTCAGATGAACTATGGTCAGAGCGACCTGCTGCAAAACGTGGATGGCAAAGACAAACCGGCGCTGGTGATGCGTCTGGATATGGGCAACCCGTATAACACCATTCGCCACCGCCATATGTGGGCTGTGATGCAAAACGATCAGGAGCCGGTACTGCAGGCACTGCAAATGGACGCGGCTTGCGTAGTGGTCAACCTGTTTATGCTGCCCGATGAGCCGGATCTGTTCCGCCAGTGTGTGGTCAATATCAGCAAGGTGAAAAACGACTGCGACAAATACGGTATGCCGCTGATGATCGAACCACTGGTGATGCAGCCGGCCAGTTCCGGGAAAGCCTATGCGGTCGACGGGGATGCGGAAAAAATCGTGACCCTGGTACGCCTGGCCCGCGAAATGGGCGCAGACATCATCAAAGCCGATCCAACGACGGATGCGGCGGAATTCCATCGTGTGGTCGAAGCGGCGCGTTGTCCTGTGCTGGTGCGTGGCGGCGGCAAAGAAGATGTCGAAGTGGTCTTCAGCAAGGCGCGTCAGCTGCTGGATCAGGGCGCATTGGGTATGGTGTATGGCCGGAATATTTACCAGCACCCGAACCCGAGCCGCATCGTGCAGGCCTTCATGGCGATGATCCACAACAACGCCAGCGTGTCGGATGCCCTGGCGATTTATCAGCAGTAATTTTTCACGGTCAGCAAGAAAAGGAAGCAAGCAATGACACCATACGTACTGGGTATAGACTGCGGAAATACGGGAATCAAAGTGGCGCTGTTTGATTTGCAGGGCCGCGAAATTGGTGCGCTGGGCGATAAAGTGGCGACGCATTTTCCTGCACCGGGTTTTGCTCAGTGCGATATGGCAGCGCTCTGGACGCAGTGCGCGACCCTGATTCGCCGCTTACTGGATAAATGGGCTGTGAAGCCCGAACAGGTGGCGGCGGTCGGGTGCAGCGGTCACGGCAACGGGCTGTACCTGCTGGATCACGAGGCGATGCCTTTGCTGGCGATCAAATCGCTCGATTGCCGCGCCAATGATCTGGTGCAGACGATAAAAAATCAGCCCGACTATGATTTAATCCAGGAGCTGAACCGTCAGGGGGCCTGGCCGGCTCAGTCGGCCACCCTGCTTTGCTGGCTCAAACAGTTTCACCCGGAGACCTATCAGCGCATCGGCAGCGTGCTGTTTTGTAAGGACTACCTGAATTTTTGCCTGACCGGCGAGGTATCGACCGAGTACGGCGATCTCAGTGCGTCGGGGTTATACGATTTTTCAGCCGGAGCAGCGTCGGCGGCTTTGCTTAATGCATTTGCGATTCCCGAGATGCAGCAGGCGATCCCTGATGTGAAGGAATGTCAGGATGTCATGGGCCGGGTCAGCCGGGAAGCGGCGGCGTTAACCGGACTGAACGAAGGCACGCCTGTGGTCAGTGGCTGTTTTGATATCGTGGCCTGCGCCATCGGCTCAGGAGTCTGGCAAAGCCAGGCGGCTTCTGTGATTGCCGGTTCCTGGAGCATTAATCAGGTGGTGACGGATACTTTACCGGGCAGGGATGTCTTTATGGCCTGCCATTTTCCCGGCCAGCGGTATCTGGCGGTGGAGTCGAGTGCAACCTCAGCCTCGAACCTTGAATGGTTCATCTGTGAATTTTTTAAAGAAGAAAAACAGCAGGCCAAAAACAGCGGTACTGATCTGTTTCAGCAACTCAATACGCTGGTCGCCGAGACGGTGATCAGGGACGATCTGCCGCTGTTTCACCCGTATCTCTACGGCGGCTGTGACAATCAGCCGGTGCAGGGGAATTTTTTCGGGCTGGCCGGATGGCATCAAAAATCGGACTTACTCTACGCCGTCTATGAAGGCATTGTGTTTGGTCACTTAGAACATGTCGGCCAGCTCAGGCTGGCGGGTCAGCAGATCGACTCTGCCGTTCTCAGCGGTGGGGCCGCCAAAAGTCCGGTCTGGAGTCAGCTGTTTGCCGATGTGCTGGATGTGGCGATTCAGACCTCCGACTGCAGCGAAGCCGGTGCCAGAGGGGCGGCGATGGCGGCTGCCACAGGCGCTGGCTGTTTTGCGACCCTGCAGCAGGCGGTCGCCGCCATGGCCAAGCTCAATACGCCTCTTATTCCCCGGCCTCAGCAGCAAGCCATGCTGCATCAGCGCTACCAGCGTTACCTGGCGGTGTCGAACGCCTTGAAAGGGCTGATGTCATGACGCTCAGATAAAATATTTTATATCAACGACTTATCTTCGCTGTTTCGGTGGCTGTGCTACCGGAACGGCTTTGCCGATCCTGCGGTGCGCATGTTTTGCTCAGTCTCTCAAAATTGATTTATTTTGATATTTTTTGTCTCATTTTTATCTATTAGTGCTCTATATTAAGTAGAAGATAAAAAGGTGAAAGGACGAAAGGGATGACACAACGAATTGTAATGCCCGGCCTGATGGAAATCGGTGCCGGCGCGCTGGATAAAGTGGCAGACATGCTGACATTGCTGTCCTGCCGTCAGCCATTGATCATCAGCGACCGGGTGATGTCTGAGCTGGGTTATGTCCGCCGGGTTGAAATCGCGCTGGCGGCGGTCGGGTTGGAGTGCGGTGTCTTTCTGGACACCGAGCCGGAGCCGACTGAGGCCTCGATTCTGCCTGCGGTGGATCAGGTGGTGACCGGCCAGTTTGATTGTCTGATTGCACTGGGTGGCGGCAGCGCCATCGACAGCGCGAAAGCCATCGGTCTGCTGGCACAGCATGGCGGTCAGATGCGTGACTATAAAGTGCCTCATGTGGTGACAGAAGCTATCTTGCCGGTGATCGCGATTCCGACCACGGCTGGCACCGGATCAGAGGTGACCCGGGTCACCATCATTACCGATCAGGACACAGACGAAAAAATGCTGTGCATGGGGCCGGGACTGATCCCCCAGGCGGCGATCATCGATTTTGAGCTGACCCTGTCAGTCCCGGCCCGTATCGCTGCCGATACCGGGATTGATGCCCTGACACACGCCATTGAAGCTTATGTCAGCGCCAAAGCCGGTGTGTTTTCCGATCAGCAGGCGCTGTCCGCCATGCGTCTGATTGCCCCGAATCTTCGTGAAGCGGTGAATACCCCGGGCAATCATGATGCGAAAGAGAAGCTGATGCTGGGGGCCACGCTGGCCGGTATCGCCTTCTCCAACGCGTCTGTCGCGCTGGTGCATGGCATGAGCCGTCCGATTGGCGCCCATTTCCATGTCCCGCATGGCATGAGCAATGCCATGTTATTGCCCGCGATTACCGAGTTTTCCATTCCGGCCAGTCTGGCACGGTATGCCGACTGTGCCCGCGCGATGGGGTTGGCGGATGACATCGTCAGTGATGAAGAAGCCGTGCAGCGGCTGATGTCTGAGCTGACCCAGCTCAACGTCGATCTGCAGGTGCCGGCGATGTCGGATTTCGGGATTGACCGGCACCAGTATCACGAGCTGCTGGACATCATGGCAGAGCAGGCGCTGGCATCGGGTTCACCGAATAATAATCCGCGCGTGCCGAGCAAGAATGAAGTGATTGAACTGTATAAAAAAGTATGGAGTTAATGATGATTGGAAATTACATCAACAGTGAATGCGTGCCGGTGACCTCGGGTCGTGATCTGCCGGTGACGGATCCGGCTACCGGTAAAGTGATCGATCAGGTTGGCCTGTCCAGCGTGGCGGATACTGAGCAGGCGATCGCCTGCGCGCAAGCGGCCTGGCCGGCCTGGGCGCAAATGACACCGCTCAATCGCTCCCGGATTTTGTTTCGCTTCAAAGCCTTGCTGGAGCAGAACATGGACGAGCTGGCGACGCTGATCAGCCGCGAGCACGGTAAAGTCCACAGTGATGCGTTAGGCGAACTCACCCGCGGACTGGAAGTGGTGGAATTTGCCTGCGGGATTCCGCACCTGCAAAAAGGCGAGCACAGCCGCAATGTCGGCACAGATGTGGACTCGCATTCCATGCTGATGCCGTTGGGCGTGTGCGCGGGGATCACTCCGTTTAATTTCCCGGTCATGGTGCCGATGTGGATGTTCCCGATCGCCCTGGCTACCGGCAATACCTTCGTCCTGAAACCGTCAGAGAAAAACCCGTCGGCAGCGCTGAGACTGGCAGAATTGCTGACCCAGGCCGGTTTGCCGCCAGGGGTGTTTAATGTTGTGCAGGGCGATAAGGCATCGGTGGATGTATTGCTGAGCGATCCCAGAGTCAAAGCGGTCAGCTTTGTCGGCTCGACGCCGATTGCGGAATACATCTATTCGCAGGGATCGGCACACGGTAAGCGGGTGCAGGCACTGGGTGGCGCGAAAAACCATCTGGTGGTGATGCCGGATGCGGATTTGGATCAGGCGGTCAATGCCCTGATGGGCGCAGCCTTTGGTGCGGCCGGAGAACGCTGCATGGCGATCTCCGTCGCGGTCGCCATTGGTGACGAAGTGGCCGATAAGCTGGCAGAAAAACTCACCGCCCGGATTCGTGAGTTACGGGTCGGGCCGGGCTATGGCCAGTCGGTTGAGAACGAAATGGGCCCGCTGATCACAGACGATCACATGAAGCGTGTCAGCAGCTATATCGACGCCGGTGAAGCCGAAGGGGCCACACTGCTGGTGGATGGCCGCGATTATCAGGTGCCCGGCTTTGAAAACGGCTATTACGTCGGCGGCACTTTGTTTGACCATGTCACCCCTGAGATGACCATTTATCGCGAAGAAATCTTCGGGCCTGTCTTGTCGCTGCTGCGCGCCCAGTCGATGGATGAAGCGCTGACGCTGATCAATGAACACGAGTTCGGGAACGGTACGGCGATTTTCACTGCCGACGGTGAGGCCGCACGCCGCTTCAGCGACCAGGTGGAAGTGGGGATGGTGGGGGTCAACGTGCCGATTCCTGTGCCCATGGCCTTCCATTCCTTTGGTGGCTGGAAACGGTCCCTGTTCGGGCCGCTGCACATGCACGGCAGTGATGGGGTGCGTTTCTTTACCCGCATGAAAACCATCACCACCCGCTGGCCGAAAAACCAGCAGCAACAGGCTGACTTTGTCATGCCGACCATGAAATAACACCGAATCAGACCTAAAAAGAGCGGCTTCCCAATGCAGGAAGCCGCCTCAAAAATAAGCGGCTTTCAGCCGCGGCTCAGTTGGCGAAGTTTTGCAGTAATCACGATCAATCAACCCTACTCACTATCCGAGGTTGAGGGGCGGTCTTGGTACAGGCCCCAGGCAGTTCAATTCTGCGCTAGTGATACAATCAATCATGGAGATCATTCATGGCTGCAATACGGAAGCGAATGAACCGCTACCCCGGCATACGACCTGTGCTGGGCATGCTTGCCTCGCTCGGACTCAGTGCGTCAGTGATGGCGGTACAGGGCCCCGGGCTGGGCAACCTCAACTACAGTTCAGGCGAAGCTTACACCCACGTGTCTTACCCGCTGGTGGACGACACCACCGGATTTCTGCCGCCGGATTACCCCGGCAGTAAACACTATGGCGTGAATGTCATGACCATGCTCAACGGGTATATGGTCGGTATTTTCGCCCCGGACAGCGGCGGCGGCCCCGGCGGCTGGATTGCGCTGGACGCCTCCGACCCGACCAATCTGTCTCTGGTCAAGATGGTCTATGAGCCCGACACCAGTAACCAGTACCGCACCGGCAACGGACTGCGTACCGCCGAGTTTCGCGAGCCGCATTCTTTTGGTCTGAGCGAAGGGAATCTGATTGCCATCCAGACCGGGAAAGGGATCGAAATCTGGGATTGGTCTGACGTCAATAATCCCATTCAGGTCGCCAAACTGCCCATCTCAGGCGTGAACTTCGGTGACTACAATAACGTGTCCTGGCAACTGTTCTGGCAGGCCCCTTATCTGTATGTCTCTCGCGGGAATGCGGGTTTAACCATAGTCGACACCAGCAACGTCAGTAATCCTTCGATCGTGAAAACCATTCCGACCTCGCAACTGGGCGGCTTCAACGTCGGTCCGGTCTTTGTGGTGGGCAACAAGATGTTCCTGTCGAGTATGGAAACCACAGCCGGTTTTTCTATTCTGAATCTGGATGATCCGGAGACCCCGACGCTGGAAAAAACCCTCAGCTCCCTGCCGGAGAAATATTATGCCTCCTGCTGGGACGGTCAATATGCCTTCTTTGGCGCCCGCTCGACGGCGGATAAACTGAGAATTTATGATACAAGCACAACGCCGATGACCCTGGTGCACGATCAACTGTCCGGGTTCCAGAATCTGTACTGTAACGTGCAGGATCATAAGCTGTTTCTCGGCAACCAGGAGGATATTTCGGTCCTGGATATCACCAATATCAACAACATACAGGTATCAGGCAGCGGCTCGCTCAATGCTGCCGGCGGCGATACCGACCATGGCCAGGTGTTTCCGTTCGGCAATATGGTCTGGGTCGGCAATGATCACGGCACAGGCAGCGGCTTAATTGCGCACCAGGCCGGTCCGGACAATACGCCACCGGCGATTGTTCACAGCAGTCCGGCAATCGACGCAACCCTGCAACCCCGTTCGTCCCGGGTCGGCATTGTCTTTTCCGACAGCCTGCTGATGGAGTCGGTCAACAGTAATACCTTTACCGTCACCAAGCTGGGCAGCAGTACGCCGGTCAGCGGCACCTACAGTGTGAATTTAGGCTTTGCCAACTTCACGCCGGACACCCAGCTTGATGCAGACAGCATTTATGTGGTCGCGCTGGATGGCATTGAAGACTTTGCCGGTAACCCGCTGCCAGCCACCAGCTACCGTTTCTCCACCGGCTCTGTGGTGGGTCATGATATTTCACTTGGCAGCACGGCTCAGGTGACACTGGGTACGCCCATTTCCTTCTCAGCTTCGGCTTCTCCTTTGCTGGGCGGTAATCTGGAATATTCCTGGGACTTTGGTGACGGCACACCGCCCACCGCATTTTCCGGCAGTGGCTCGGTCAGCCACACCTACAGCTCGCCAAATCACTGGAATGCCATTGTGACGGTGCGCGAATCAGGCTCACTGACCACCAGCAAAACCCAGCAGCATACGGTGTACAACCCGCTGACGCTGAACACGCCGACGACCGCCAGCACAATCGTGAAAGATGCCAACCGGGTATACGCGGTCAATGAAGATAACGGCACAGTGTCGGCCATCAGCCAGACTTCACCGTTTGGCAAAGTGTGGGAAACTCAGGTTGGCGAGAAACCCCGCACACTGGCGATCGCCCCGGACGGCAACCTCTGGGTGGCGAACCAGGACAGCGACAACATCAAAGTGCTGTCTGCTGCCGGCAGCGTCCTGCATACCATCGATCTGCCGCGCGCCAGCCAGCCGCATGGTGTGGTGTTTACACCGGACGGCAGTGCCGCGCTGGTCACTTTGCAGGCAACCGGTGAAGTGGTCAAAATCAATCCGTCAAACCGCACGATCACCGGCACGGTCAGCGTGGGTCAGAGCGCCAGAGGGATCGCCGTTGACAGCGATTCAGCCACTGCACTGGTGACACGCTTTATCTCACCTCAGTCGCATGCTGAAGTGGTTGCCGTGCATATCGGCTCGATGTCGGTGGACACGGTAGTCAATCTGCAGAAAGACACCACCACTGTGGATGGTGAAGACCGAAGCCGCGGGATCCCGAATTATCTCAATGCGGTCACGATTTCACCGGACGGTCAGTCGGCATGGGTCCCGGCGATCAAAGCCAATGTGGATCGTGGTGAATACAATGAAGGCGATCCGAATCAGGCGCTGACCTTTGAAACCACCCTGCGTGCCATTACCTCGCAGATCAACCTCAATACGCTGGCCGAAGTGCCCGGTCTGCAAATGGATATGGACGACAGGGCACAACCCAAATCACTGGTGTTCAGTGAGCTGGGCGATTATGTCTACATTGCGCTGGAAGGGCAAAACAGTATCGAAGTTCGGGATGCCTATACCCGTGAGCGGGCCAATGAAATTGCCGACTCAGGTAAAGCCCCGCGGGGACTGGTGAAAGCCGGTAACTTGTTATTTGTGCATAACTTCCTGTCGCGCACCATCTCGGTGCATGATCTAACGCCGTTTGAAAATCAGGGCGAAGCCATTGCCAAACTGGCAGATATTTCGCTGGTGTCGAATGAAACCATGCATCCGCGCGTGCTGGCCGGGAAACAGATTTTCTACAACGCCAGCGATGCCCGGATGACCCGTGATGGCTATATCTCGTGTGCCGGCTGTCATACCGACGGTGACAGTGATAACCGGGTCTGGGACTTTACCGACCGCGGTGAAGGGCTGCGCAATACCATCTCGCTGCTCGGCCGTGTCGGTATGGGAAATGGCCGGGTTCACTGGACAGCGAACTTCGATGAAATTCATGATTTTGAAAACGATATTCGTCTGGCGTTTCAGGGCGTGGGTTTTCTCGATGATGCCATCTTTGCGCTGACCTCAGATCCGCTGGGCGCCAATAAAGCCGGTTACAGTGCTGATCTGGATAACCTGGCGTTTTACGTCAGCAGTCTGAATCAGTATCCACGCAGTCCGTACCGCAATCAGAACGGCAGCCTGACCGCGGCCGCATCAACCGGGAAGACGCTGTTCACGCAAAAAGGCTGCGACACCTGCCACAGCGGCGATTTCTATACCGATAATCAGCGCCATGATGTCGGCACCATTCAGGCCTCATCCGGTCAGGGAATCGGTACTTCGCTTGGCGGCGTCGGTTTTGATACGCCCACTCTGATTGGCGTCTGGTCAACACCGCCGTATTTCCATAACGGACAGGCCGCAACGCTCAATGATGTGTTGCAAACCGGCTCTCAGCACAGCGTCAGCAGTGCCAGCGAACGGGCAGCCCTGGTTGCTTACCTGGAGCAGATTGAATACGAAGGGCCGGAAATTGTGGTGCCTGAGCCACCGGCAGAAGCCACAGTGGTGTACCTGAGCGATCTGGCAGAAGTGTCATCCAGCAATGGCTGGGGGCCGTTTGAAAAAGACGCCAGCAACGGCGAGGCGGCTTCGGATGACGGCGGCACCATCTCCATTGGCGGCACCCAGTATCAGAAAGGTCTGGGCGTGCATGCCGAATCTGAAGTGGTGTATGACATCAGCAATGGCGACTATACCCAGTTCCGCGCCTTCGTCGGGGTCGATGATGAAGTCGGTGACAGCGGCAGCGTGGTGTTTGAAGTCTGGGTCGACGGTGTGCTGAGTTATCAGAGCGGCACGCTGACCGGTTCAGACACCGCCCAGTATGTCTCTATCAATCTGAGCCCGGATAATTATGAGCTGAAACTGGTGGTGACCGGTGCCGGTAACGGTGTCGGCAGTGACCATGCCAGCTGGGGCGATGCCAAACTGCTGCAGTCTTCCGGCCAGAGTCAGTACAGCTATCTCAGCGACATGACTGAAACCGGCACGGTAATCAACGGCTGGGGGCCACTGGAAAAAGACACCAGCAACGGCGAAGAACTGGCCAACGACGGCAACCCGATCACCATTGGTGGGGCGGTCTACAGCAAGGGACTTGGTGTACATGCAGATTCCAGCGTCACCTATATCCTGGTTGCCGGTGAGTATGATCAGTTCCAGGCGGTGATTGGTGTGGATGATGAAGTGGGCAATAACGGCAGCGTGGTGTTCGAAGTCTGGCTCAATGGCAGTCTGGCCTATCAGAGCGTGACGCTGACCGGCAGTCAGGGGCCGGTGACCGTGAATCTGCCGATCCCGTCTAATGTTACTGAGCTGAAACTGGTCGTGGGTGCCGCGGGGGATGGTGATGGCTATGACCATGCGGACTGGGCTGATGCGCGGTTGAGGTACGCGAACTAGCGAGGGATATTTCTCTTGGGGAGGGTGGGGTGATTGACCTCCCGTGTTGCCCGGACAGTGCAGTGCCTGTCCGGGCATTTTTTATATGCCCGGCGAAGCGGGCAAACCCGAAACTGTGTTCTATTTAAAGTCTGTCAGGTATGTCGCGCTTGGGTTCAGTGGCAATCTCACTATTTGCGAATGCGCGCCAGACACTCTTTGCTGGCCCAAAGAGTGCCCAGAAATGCCTGCTTGTTCGTTTGTGTTGTCCGGGGCGGTTGTAGGCGCTCCCGGCGCCGACAACCTAAAAATTCGTCCTGAATTTTTCCCTGGGGGCGTGGTTTTTTATGATTTCTGGGTAGCTGTGGCTGGCGGTTTGCGTGAGGCATGAAGGTATGTCGCGCTTGGGTTCGGTGCTTCACTCACCATTGTGTGACGCGCGCCAGACACTCTTTGCTGGCCCAAAGAGTGCCCAGAAATGCCTTCTTGTTCGTTGGTGTGGTCCGGGGCGGTTGTAGGCGCTCCCGGCGCCGACAACCTAAAAATTCGTCCATGAATTTTTCCCTGGGGGCGTGGTTTTTTGTGATTTCTGGGGTGCTGTGGTTGGAAGTTTTCGTGAGGCATGAAGGTATGTCGCGCTTGGGTTCAGCGGCAATCTCACCATTTACGGATGCGCGCCAGACACTCTTTGCTGGCCCAAAGAGTGCTCAGAAATGCCGACTTGTTCGTTGGTGTGGTCCGGATCGGTTGTAGGCGCTCCGGGCGCCGACAACCTATAAATTCGTCCTGAATTTTTCCCTGGGGGAGTGGCATTGTGTGGGTTTGTAGCTTGTTATTGCCCTAAAGCTGCTTAGCTCTACAATCTTGACTCGATACTGTTGCCATTAGTTGACCTACTTTGAGTAATGGTTAAATATGTACCTAGTTTACTATGCTGTATTAGGTATAAAGTATTTGTGATTTGCCTAGTCAAATGACCGACTTCGATGAAGCTAGGTTGTGTCAAACTCGGTCGGAATGAATGAAGAATCAAAAGGATTACGCAAGGTATTTTATACGGACAAGTTCTGGTAGAAGTTGTCTGTCTAATAACTGTTATCTGCTCGTGCAACATGTGTGGAAATCTTAAATAAGGGGTATTTAATGGGATGGTTTTCTAGTGTTTGGGAAACAGTTAAATCAGTTGGTTCTGCTGTAACCAAGGTTGTAAAAGGTCTATGAAGTTTGCACTTCAGATAGCGCAGTGGATGCCTATGATCGTCTAGAGCGAGTGATCGACAGATATCATCAAGAAAAGCCAGCCCCAAAGCCTAGCGATAATGCACCTGATTTTTTCGGTAGCATAAGCTCTACGGAAGTAGAAAACAAACTGAACGAGCAAAGTCGTCAATTAATTCAGCACGACTCTGAAATTAAAGAATCAAAGCAAGTCATGGCGTTACAAGTTGAGCTCTCTCGTCTAAGAGGGTCAGCAGATATAATCGATAGATCCATGAAAAATGTAAAAATCCATGCTTCAAGCCTTTCTGTTCACTATCAAAATATGAGAAATATCAATGGTTTAATTGATGACGTCAATGGGCTGAGGCATGGATTAAAAGCGGTGATTAGCACTATTAATTACAACGCAAACCTCATGTCTTCGGATGGTAGTAAAGCTAGAAAGATAGAAGGAGTAGATGTAGAAAAGCAAGTAGGATCAATTTCTCAGGTGGCTGCCTATGATGCATTTGATCGTACGCGGGAGCTGCTAAGAAATGAAGTAATTGAACTATCTGAACTTTCATCAAAACATTTAAATGACATTAAGAAGTTAAAGATTAACGCATCAACTCTTGGCGGTGAACTTGGTGCTCAAATCATCGATTTTGTCGACTATCAGATTATTCCTATAGTCAAACAGGCTGAATCGGCTGGCCTCCTTCTTAAGTCTGAGGTGGCTAATCTACCAGCAGCAGTGAGAGAACCAAACGGTTCTCTGGTTTTTGAAAATGGCAGTATCAAACTTGAAAAAGTCAGCAGCTAACAAACAAATAAGGATACGTGTCGCGCAGCCGAACTTGTTTCGCTCAAACATGGCACACGTTTACTCACTCCTTAAGCGGGCGTTAGCCGCGTGGCTGAGCTGTACCTGTAAGACTGGACACGCTATTAAGCGACTTTGCCATACCTGAGCTAATTCATGTCTTACTAAATTAGCAGCTTCGCTAAAAAAGTGTCCATTAGTGAGTCAGTCAACACTAGGCTGGCTCATATCTACCCCAAGGTTTTAGTCCCATATAAGAGTGAGTTACTTGGGAGTGATTGCATCCTAGCTGAACAATCGCTTTTCAAGATAAAAGACTTGATTCTAGCTGAAGCACTATTGCCTACAGATACTGAGTGTTTATCGCTTTAATACATCAAGATTACCGAAGTCACACAGATAGCAGTTATTTTTGGATTAAGTCTATAAACATCATGTGGTTACAGTATAAAACTGATAGTATACCATTAGTTTCTCTAGGTTATAGTACGAAATCATGCTCAAAATACGAATGCATAAAGCTGATAACGGGGACTGTGTTTCCATTGAAACGGAGTCTGAATTCATCTTAGTTGATGGTGGTACTGCACAATCTTTCGATAGCTGGAAAGAACAGATTGTTGGACAGGTTGATAAGATTGACTCACTAATTGTCACTCACATCGATAACGACCATGTAAATGGAGTTATCAAGCTATTGATGCATCCTGAGTGTCCAAGTATCGAACAGGTTTACTTTAATGGCGCTGAGCAACTGTCCACTTCCCCTATGCTGAGACAATTCAAAACTAGAGGTTTCCAGTTGCCTCCGGTATTCAGCCGGAGGAATATTGCCTAAGCTCTCGTGTGTTCGCTCTTCGTTGTAATCGCACATCCATACCCAAGCCATATCCCGAACCTGCTCAAGTGACTCGAACAAATAGGCATTCAAGAACTCGCGGCGAAATGACCCGTTGAAGCGTTCTACAAACCCATTTTGCTGAGGTTTTCCTGGCTGGATATAAACCAGCTCGATGTTATGAACCTCACACCAGTCGGTTAACTGGGACGATATCAGCTCTGGCCCATTATCCATTCGAAGCTGTTTTGGCAGACCTCGCTCTTGTTTCAAATGCTCTAAGGCGCGCACCACGCGTCCTGCGGGCAAACTCGTATCCACTTCTATCACCAGACATTCTCGGGTCGATTCATCAAGAATGTTCAGTGTCCGAAAACGCTTGCCACAATATAAGCTGTCATGCATAAAATCGAGTGCCCATTGATAGTTCGATTGATTCACCACATCTAATGGCGTAGCGATGCGAGCCGGTAATACGCGTTTTTGTCGCCTTTTTAGGTTTAATCCCATCCGGCAGTAAACTCGGTATACGCGCTTATGATTGAACCCTTTTCCCTTTCGTCGCATTCGCCTGAAGCATTTCCAGAATCCTGCATTGGGTGACTTCTCAAGCACCGCGTTCAGGGCATCGATGACATCGCTGTCGGCAATGCGCCAATCCTTGGGACTTCTGTAGTAGCTGGCCCGTCCCAAAAGCGTGAGTCGGCACGCACGGGTGACACTAAGACCTGCAGCCACCAACATACATGCACAATCGCGCCTGCTGCTGGCTACCAACCCTTTTTTCGAACAGCTCCTTCATGGCCTGGTTTTCTAAACTGACGTCTGCGAACATCTTTTTGAGCTTGGTATTTTCTGCTTCAAGCTCTTTGATTCGCTTGAGCTCAGAGGCGTCCAACCCGCCATATTTGGCTTTCCAGTTATAGTAGGTGGCGCTGCTAATCCCGTGCTGGCGGCAAATATCATCGACCTTCAGGCCAGCATCCGCTTCTTTGAGAATCGCGACTATCTGTGTTTCGGTGAACCGTGACTTCTTCATGGTGATCTCCTGCTGTTATGTGGCAGAAATCTCCAGTTTAGACTGTCTCAGCATAGGGGAAGTGGACAGACAGCCTGAAGGATCAGTGTATTACTTGCCGGAAAAATCGAGAGCCATGCCGTGGATACTCCCTGGAAAAGTCAGAACATCATCAACATGTCACCACATCCCGTCAACTCTGCAACATAATCAATATGTGAACGACATCGCATATAAAACTTTTTGCTGTGAAACAGAGTGAAAAAATAATTTATTACGGAAATGTTACTTGGTATAAAAGCCCCGCCTAAGTTATGAGAAGTTTACAGACACGTAAACTGTTGTATTCACGTTAGTTAACAAGGAGATCTGTTTTGTTGTCTCATAAACAGAATCACTATGAATGTGTAGGGATTGGCTGCGGGCCATCCAACCTCAGTATCGCTTCATTGCTATATGATAAACATGATGTCAGCAATGTATTCTTCGATATGAAGCCTGGCTTTACCTGGCACGATGGAATGATGCTGCCGAATACAAAGCTGCAAGTCTCTATGTTTAAGGATCTGGTTACACTCGCATCCCCCACAAATAAATTCTCCTTCGTATCCTACCTGCACCAACATGGCAGGCTGTTCCAGTATTTAAACTCGGGCTTCGACCAGATTTCTCGTCTTGAGTTTGCGGATTACCTTAAGTGGGCAGCAACAAGCAACAAAAATATTTGCTTCGGTGAACGAGTAGAAAATGTGGATTTTGACGGCAATTATTTCGTGGTAGACACCTCAAAAAGACGTGTTTTCGGTAAAAATATTGTAATTGGTGCAGGGATAACCCCCCATGTACCCCAGTTTGCCAAAGAGCACATTGATAGTGAGTCACACTTTCACATTCATGAATTCGCCCGGCAGGAACGTGATTTTAGTGGAAAAAAAGTGGTGGTAGTTGGAGGAGGACAGTCAGGGGCTGAAGCTATACTGGACTTGCTAAACCGTACAGGCAGTGATGCGCCTGAAGAAGTAACCTGGTTATCTCGCCGGGAAAACTTTTTCCCAATAGACGACTCCCCTTTTACCAATGATCTGTTCACTCCGACCCATTCTGAATATTTCTATAAACAAGAGTCAGCATTCCGACAAGACTTCCTTAAGCGAAATGTATTGGCCAGCGATGGTATTTCAGGCCACACAGTACGAGATATTTACCAGCGTATCTATACCATGCGCTACATAGAGCGTTCACCTGTGAAAATAAATTTGATGCCAAACCGCGATGTATTTTCTATCGACAAGAAAGCGCATGTCTGGGGGGTGAACATCAAACATATTTTTGAAGAAAAGACTGAGTTTTTGGATGCGGACACCATCATCTGGGCGACAGGATTTCGTTCAGCCCCGCAACCATTTTTGCACCCTATTGCACACAGAGTTGAATATGAAGGTACTGAAATCCGACTCAACAAAGACTATTCCGCAATTTGGGATGGTCCGTCCGACAGGAAAATTTTTGTCCAAAACTCCGCCAAAAACCAGCGCGGCTTGGCTGATCCGAATCTGAGTCTTACAGCCTGGAGAAGTCAGATTGTCATAGACAGTATGCTCAACCAGCAAAAAAGCGCCCTTCTAGACGATCCATTCGTTGAATGGGCAGCCATTGAATCCAGAGAAATGACAAAAAGTCACCAGATCAGTGATGTAAGCCGAACAGTTATGTGTCACAAAGGAGCTAGTTATGAGTTATCTGTTTAAAAAAGAAGTAATCATCATTGTTGGTGGCATCTCCAGTGGCAACCATCTGGCCCCTCTTTTCAATGGGTTGGGATACAACTGTGTTCATGTCTGCACGGAGGACAATATAGAACACCCTTTCCTTAAACCAACCTTTAAGCCGAATGATTATTTTGCAAACTATATTCTGCCGTCAGAAAACGATGCCAGTGATTTTATTGAGGACATGCGGCAGTACCGGGTCAAAGCTGTGATAGCTGGCAGCGAACCATGCGTGGAATTTGCAGATAAGCTGAGTGATATTTTCAATACGCCTCGTAATGTGGCTTCACTAAGCCGTGCCCGCAGAAGCAAATACCTCATGCATGAAACATTACGGCGTAACGGAATTAGGTCAGCCAGACAGCTTCTGACATCGGATATACAGGAAATCTATGACTTTCATACAGAGCTAGGCAGAAAGATCGTGTTGAAGCCTGAGGCGAGCTCCAACACTGACAGAGTCTTTTATTGCGATTCCAAACAGCAGATTGCGGAAGCAGTAGACCGGATTTTAGGTGTTAAAGACTATCTTGGCCAGATCAACGAAAAGGTACTTGTCCAAGAGTATCTATCCGGAAAGCAGTACTTGGTTAATACAGTGTCTTCCAACGGGAATCACTATGTCTGTGACGCCTGGATAGAAACCCGTTATAACGATGATGCTCCTTCCAATGACAGCCATGCAGACCTGGTAACCCCGGCCTCTGAAGACTACCAAGTGATAGCTGAATATACATCCCATACCCTTGATGCACTGGGAATATGCTATGGTGCCGCCCATCTTGAACTTCGAATTTCCGAGGAAGGGCCATGTCTGGTCGAAGTGGCGGCCAGAATGTCAGGCAGCGTTGATTTCGGCGTGCTCCATGATACCCATAGTCTAACCCAAATGTCATTGCTCCCGGATGCACTGCTTGATACAGCCTCTTTCATAAAGCGTATCGATAGCAAGACTCCAACAACTAAATGCGTCAGGAAGGTATATCTATCTTCCCCTGTAGAGGGGCCCGTGTTGAATCAACCCGACCTGAGCCTGTTTTTAGGGATTGATAGTGTCAGCAGTGGTTATCTCAAGGTATCTAAAGGAGATTACCTTGAGAAGACTGACCGGACAAAGGGAAAGGCCAGGCCGGGATATGTCTATATGGTGGCAACGTCACCAGAGAAGATTGAGCATGACTTTGAATTGGTACGGCGTAACGAGAACGCTCTATATGAAATGATGCTGCGTCCCATGTGATATACCAATCGTCATAAAATTGGAAATTAATAGTGTCTTAGGTGCAACGCTCGCTGGGCATTGCGTTGCTCGCCGCTGCACCTTCAAATACTTACGAAGATAGAAAGTAATAATACATGAAGATAACCAAAGCGTTGCCATATTCGTTTGATGTCCGTTCTAAATCGGTAAATACGAAAAATATGTTTCTCCACACAAATGAAAAAACAAACATTCATAATCACCACGACAAAGAGTGCTGGTATATAAAAAGTGGAAAAGGGATAGTCAGGAACGGTGACACTACTGCAGTCCTGGAAGCGGGTGACTACATAGAGTTTTCACTATTTGAACCTCATACCATTGAGAACCGGAGCAGTGAAAACCTATGCTTCACAGCATACTGGTATGCAGATTGGGCGGAAGTCCTGGCTGAAGCGAACAAAGATTCACAATACAGCTCTAAGCTTTTGATTCAAACTGCATTCCCTACTCCAAATGGCCCCCTCCATCTCGGACACTTGTCCGGGGCATATTTAATTTCAGACATACACAGACGCTGCTGTGAGTTAAAGGGCATTGAAACTTTTTCTTTCTGTGGAACCTTCGGACACACAAACCATATAGACAGATCCGCGGAAGTGCAGGCGCTATCCTACAATGAGCTTGCATCCAGAAGTGAGCAGAAAATTATCAATAACTTGGAGATGTTCCAGACGAGATATGACGCATTCTTGACGCACTTCAGCACTCTGACATCCGGCTCATTTAATACATCAACAACAAAGTTTATTGAAGTATTAATGTCATCATCCTATCTGGATGAGCGTGAAGTTCTTCACCCATATAGCGATTCATACGGCGATTTCGTAAGTGAGAGTTACGTTTCAGGAGGCTGCCCAAACTGCGGTGAGATCACAATTGGAATGGAGTGTGAAAGTTGTGGTCTGTATCAGGACGAATGTGAGCTGATCGATCCCTTTCACTCTGTCACAAAGGAAAAACTGACCCACAGGCCAATAAAACGCCTCTACCTCACCCTTGACAGAGAAATTATAACGGAACTTCTTGCTACGTGTTATAGCAATAATGTTGCTATGGGTAGGACCAGTTTTGATGGCTTCAAAGGCTACCTTGAGAACAACAGTCTGACAGACATTGCAGTTACCTCTATCAGAAGAAATGGGATTTCAATTTATGGTGACCAGAAGCTGTCGGTGATAATGGAGCGGGCTCTCAGAACTTATCACGCCATCTCACTCTTCCCAGAAGCAGAGCGTCATGTCTTCTTCTGCGGAAAGGACAACATGTGTGGGACGGCAATATTCCTACCGTATATTCTAAAAGTCTTAGGAGTTCCAGATAAGCAAATACCAATATCTGTCATTACAAACTTTTGTTTACTGGAAGGCAGAAAGTTCTCGACTAGTGCTGGTCATGCTATCTGGGCTAGCGAGTTTCTTAACTCATACCCTGCCGATTTGCTCCGCCTATATTTGTCTGGTATTCAGAACCAGACTTTTGAAAGCAGGTTTTCCGTCGGTGAGTTCCATGAATCGTCTCGAAACTTTATCAATACCGTTGGAGATATTTTCAGTCAGGGTAGTGATCTCGCGACACAATATGACGGAGCGGCAGAAGCGGGCCCGTGGTTGAAGCAGGATGTAGCCTTCTATCGGGAGCTTAACGAAGCTATGCGTCATTGCATAAACAGCTACACGGATTGTGCTCTCAAGTCTTCTATAAAGCGTATCTCCTACATCATCGACGTAATCAGGGATTATATCGAAGAGAGCACACGCTACTCTGGAGATAAGAATTATCTCAGGACTAGGATTGCGTTAACGAATTACGCCTACAAATGTTTGGGATATTGCCTGTATCCTGTCACCCCGAAGATTGCCACAAAGATCTTGGCCTGCTTCGAGATTGGCCCAGAGGATTATCAATCGAAGGGAATTCAAGTTCAGGTTGTTACTGCTCTGGACCTTGACCCAGTCTTCCACGAACTGAACAACATGAAAGTTATGATGGAGGCGTGATATGAAGAAGCGTTTAGGTTTAGTCGGATGCGGAAATCTGGGTTTTTCTCTGGCTTATTACATTGGTAAGCTCGGATTTGACGAGCTATTTGTTCATGACTTGGACCAGGAGAAATCGCTCAAGCTGAAAGAAAATATCTCAAAGGTCTATCCAATGATGCATGTCGAACAAGGGATATATACTAACAAGGTTGATGTAATACTGCTTTCTCTCAGTGGCCCACAGACAATTGAGTTTGTTACCGATCCAAAGAACCATTCATGTTTCAGTGGAGATAAGGTCTTCGTCAGTCTGGGGCGCCCTAGCTATGATGATATTGCCCAACATGAAGCGCTGGATCGTTACCTCGTTGAAAACAATATCACCCTATTGTTCGGACTGGGTTTAGAACCGGGTCTCGTCGAAATACTTATGCAATATGTAGCCTGGCAACAAGGCTCCAAATCGCTAACATGTCTCCGTTCAGTTTGTGGTGGCGTGCCGCTTAATCCGACGCCTCCGCTAAATTATGACCTTCTCTTCGGGGACAGGTTGCCATCATTAAATCGAAGGGCGTTATTCAAGTTAAATGGAAGCCTGAGTTACTGCAATCGATTCGATATGTGTGAAAGAAGTTTTGTAGATGGCGTCGGTATGCTTGAAGTGTTTCACGATGGGCTGTCTCCATATCTTCTTTCTTCCCCTACATCAAGGATATTCCGAATATTAAGCAACAGACGGCAAGGTGGCCCGGATTTTTCGAATGTATGCGGACGCTTATAGCGCTGGGTTTACTGGAAGATGCCCCCACGCTTGCCGGTGACCTAGTGCCGAATGACCTTACCCATTCTATCCTGATGCAAAACGGTAATCTCAAACGCAATAGGCCTGACATCAGCTTTGTCGAAGTGACTGGAGAGCTCGCTTCTGGAGGCGAAGTAAAAGTCAGCCTTGTATCAACCTGGGACGAAGAATCTAACCTGACCGGTATGGCTAAGCTCACCAGCTTCATGGTGACTTGGGCTGCGTGGGAAATGACCAGGTCGCACAGGGATTGCCGGGCTGGTTTGATACTGAGCCACCAATTTTTCCATGGGGAAAAGACAAGTGAACTGCTCGAGTCCTTTAAAGAGCATATCGGCTGTACTGTAAAACTCTCTTTTACAGGTCAGTAATACCGGCCACATAGGTGTAGCATACCTGCCAGTACGGCATGGCAGGTTTTGGCAGGTATGCACTCGAAACCTGAGCAACAAACAAGGATAAATATGCCTCAGAAAAAACATGTCCCACTATCTCGTGAAGAGCTTAAGGTGGTGGCCATTCTAACGCTACTGCTTTTTATCGGCTTGATGGGTACGGATATTCATCTTTCTTCATTGCCGGAAATGACAACGTTCATGGGCTCCACCCAGAAGCTGATGCAGTCCTCAATATCAATTTTTCTACTTGGCGTTGGATGCAGTGCCCTTGTATACGGACCATTAAGTGATAAATATGGGCGGAAGCCGGTCATCATGATCGGAATTTCCACTGCCATAGCCGGCAATTTGTGGGCAACCACGCTCTCTGATATCGAGCCATTCCTGATTTCCCGCTTTATTCAAGGTGTGGGTAGTGGCGTGAGCCTCGCACTGTCTCGTGTTGTACTGTCTGATATCGTCCAAGGCGAGCGCTATGCCATTACCAGTTCCTACATAACCATGTTCACGGGACTGTCTATTGTCTTTGGGCCTGTGATCGGCAGTGCCATTCAATCATGGTACGGATGGCAAACCAACTTCTTGGTGATGGCTGCTATGCTCTTTTGCATACTTGTAATCTACGCTCTGCTATGTCCGGAAACGAACAGATACAAGGACCAATCCATAAAGTTGCATGAATGCTTCGCGAACTATCGCTCAGTGCTTAGAAACGATGTCTTACTTCTGGCAACAGTACTTTCGGGCATTGGAATGGCCTGCTTCGTGATGTATACGAGTTCTAGCTCCTTTATTCTGCAAGAACTATTCGGGATGTCCCCGACCGACTATGGGTGGATGTCCGCGTTTGTTGGGGCCGGTTTACTCGTAAGTCGCTCTATCTTGCCTAAGCTCATCAATAGCTACGGTATGCACATTGTCATCGCTACTGGATTGATTATCCTCATCGTAAGCGGCTTTTCATTGCTAGTTTTAACAGAGTCAGGATACCTGTCTACTACGACGTTCCTTATTAGTGTTTCAGGCGTATTCTTCAGCTACACCTTCATAGTGATCTGTGCGTCTGCAATATCAATGACCCCATTTACTGACAAACGTGGCGCGGCAGGCGCGGTCTACTCCTGCTCGCAGATGGCGCTAGCCTTCGTGGTGAATGCTTTAGTGTCAGTGATGTCCGATAACAGCGTCCTGATCATCAGCACAACCTATATAGCCCTTCCCATAATAGGTCTGTATTTATGTAGAAAGATTCAGACAAAGCAATTACATTCAGCCTCAGGAGTTAAAGCTCAATGATTGAGTACCGCCGAAATCACCCATTGGATCCGCAGGAAGTTGCAAGAGTATTTAAAGCCTCCGGCATTAACCGGCCCAGTGATGACATCCCACGGATAACATCTATGCTCGAAGGTGCGAACCTGATTGTCTCAGCCTGGCATGAAGATAAACTGATTGGTGTATGTCGTGCACTTACCGACTACTGTTATTGCTGCTATCTGTCAGATCTTGCCGTAGACAGAGCTTATCAACGACAAGGAATTGGGACAGAGCTTATCTCTCAAGTCAGAAAGGCAACTGGAGACGAAGTGTCCTTAGTATTGCTTTCAGCACCGGGAGCAATGGACTATTACAAGCGGATTGGTCTCACTCTGGTTGACAATGCTTTCGTCAAGAAACGATTGAAATAGATTACTCGACGAACACTAGCCATAAATTAGGGTTCTATCGCAAAGTTGACGGGATGGGGTGACGTGTTGATGATGTTCCAACTTTTCCAGGGAGCATCCACGGCATGGCACCCGATTTTTCCGGCAAGCAATACCCTGACATATTGATCCTTCAGGCACTCCGTTACTATTTATCCTATCAAGTGCTTCATCACTGCAATACGCTCAATATCAAGGGGGGACAGTTATCAGGGCAAGATCATGAACATTTTTCGCTCAATGCTAGGTGAAAATTGACCAGACGAACCAATTGTGATCTTATGCTCCTCTTTTGAGGAGTGGCCATGAATATCGATACCATCAAAGAACATTTCAGCATCATCCGTGACGAACGACAAAGCGCAAAAGTGGACTATCCTCTGTTTGATATTTTGTTTGGCTCAATCTGCGCCGTGATAGCCGGAGGCCAAGGCTGAACCGATTTTCGCGAATACGTCCTTGGCCACCATGAGTGGTTTCTTAAACAGAACCTGTTTGAAAATGGGGTCCCCGTTGATGGTACCTTTGCTCGTTTGCTTGCGAGTATAGATCCCGCTGAGTTTCGTGACTGCTTTCTTGCCTGGATGAAAGCGGTGCACAAATTGACCTGCGGTGAAGTGGTTGCCATTGATGGCAAGACCTTGCGCGGCTCCTATGACAGAGACGACAGGCAAAGCACCATCCATATGGTGAGTGCCTACGCCAGCGCCAACCAACTGGTATTGGGTCAACTCAAAACCGACAACAAGAGCAATGAAATCACCGCAATACCGGCGCTGATTAAAATGCTCGACTTGCGAGGCGCTCTCGTGACAATTGATGCGATGGCCTGTCAGACCAAGATTGCAAAAGCAATCACCAGCAAGGACGGAGATTACTTATTGGCGGTTAAGGGCAACCAGAGCAAGTTAGCGGCAGCCGTACAGACCGCTTTCGCCCCACACCGCCGCGCCCCAATAGAGAAGACCACGTGTCAAAATGAGAAGCAAAAGGGGCGGGTTTAAGCGCGTACTTGCCATGTATTGAATGCCAGTGAGCTGGAGGGGGACTTCTCCACTTGGAGCGGGCTGACCAGCATCGTGATGGTCGAAAACTACCGTGCGGCAAAAGGCAAAGAGCCAGAGTTGGAGTATCGCTACTGCCGAACTGACCCCAGAGCAGGCCGGGAGTGCCATCCGCGCCCACTGGGGTATTGAGTCAATGCACTGGATATTAGATGTGAGTATGCGAGAAGATGCTTGTCAGATTTACCGAGAAAACGCGGCTGAAAACCTAGCGGGGTTAAGGCACATGGCACTGAACATGCTCAGAGCTGAGCCAACCAAGATTAGCGTGCCGATGAAACAGAAACGTTGCATGATGAAACCCGCCTTTTTGGAGCAAGTCCTTGTGGCTGGATTTACGTCAATGGCTAAACCTTAACCATTCATGCGGACGCCCTGGTCAGGTCTTGTTTTTTGCCTATCGGTATTTTCCATATTCGAGTTAATTTATCTTTTGCTAATTTAGCAGAGTCGCTGACTCAGTTTTGTCCAAATGTGTGTTTGCCAATTTCATCACACTTCCCAGGGAAAAATTCAGGACGAATTTTTAGGTTGTCGGTGCCGGGAGCGCCTACAACCGGCCCGGACAACAGCAACGAACAAACAGGCATTTCTGGGCCAGCAAAGAGTGTCTGGCGCGTGTACACCATGGCGAAGAAACCACTGAACTCAAGCGCGACATACCTGACAGACTTTAAAGAGAACACACCCCACTTCCCGAACCTTATATTGATCACCCAGAATGAACCGTATAACCTGAACTGAAACAACACTCTAAGAATCATTATGAGCACAACTAAGCCCATTACCCGAAAAGAAAAAGGCTCGACGATTGAGCGTGTCTTACGGATTTTATCCTTTATCTCCGAGCACGAAGGTCAGTACGATCAGAATGAACTGGCTGAGGCGATGGATCTCCCCAAGCTGGCCACGGCCAAACTGCTGGTTCAGTTAAAAGAACTTGGCATTCTGCGCGAGAACATGCTGAGAAAAGTCATTGCCGGACCAGAATTCAGACAAATGGCGCTGGCCGTGCTGCGCAATAAGGTGTTTGAGTCACGGCGCCTGACAGTGCTGGAAAGGCTGTCGGCACAAATTGGTGAAACTTGCGGGGTCTCTGTGCCGAACGGCATCGAAATGTTGTATTTTGAGCGGGTTCAGACCAACTGGCCTTTGCAGATCAGTCTGCCGGTCGGCAGCTCAGTGCCGCTGGCGGCGACAGCATCGGGTAAATTGTATCTGGCGACCTTGCCGGACAATGTCCGTCAGGTGATTCTGGATAACATTGCGCTGGAAGTCTTCACCGAGCATACCCTGGTTGATAAAGCGCAGCTTGAGCAGGAGCTGGCTGTTATCCGTGAACTGGGGTATGGCCGGGATAATGGCGAGTTCATTGATGGGATGGCCGCGGTTTCTGTGCCCATCGCGCGGGATGGCCTGCTGCTGGGGTTTTTGTTCTGTCACAGTCCGGTCGTACGCCATTCCCTGCTTGATCTGGAAACCTTTGTGCCCCTGATGCAAGACGCCGCGGATGAGATGATGGCAATGATGCTGAACGGCGATTAGCCGTCAGCGGCAAAGGGCTGTGTCAGGTCAGATCGCGGATATAGCCCTGCAGCTGATCCCGGGTCCGTTCGAGATCCGGTAAATACGTCAGTAACTGATCCAGACTTTTGCGTGTTTTCGGGCAGTGGCAAAACAGCGATGCCAGAAATTTGCCGTCGGCGGATTTGACCGGAATCGCCACCGCCACCAGGCCGTCAATGAATTCTTCGTTATCCACGCTCACCTGACGTCCGCGGATCAGCTTTAATTCCTGTTCCAGTGCATCTGGATCGGTCTGGGTATTTTTGGCCAGTTTGGTCATCTCCAGCTGACCGATAATGCGTTCGCGCTGCGTTTTGGGCAGGGAGCTCAGAAACAACTTACCGCTGGCGGTTGCCCAGACCGGGGTTTTCATCCCTATGGGTAAGACAATCTGCAGCGGCCAGTTGGTCTGAATCCGTTCGTGGTACACCATTTGATTGCCGTCCGGAATGGCGATGCCACAGGTTTCTTTCACCCGGCGCGACAATCCGTGCAATATCGCCTGAAGCTGGGCTTTCCGCTCGTTATTGCTGTTCAGTTTGAGGGCAATGCGTTTGAGTTCAGCACCGGGATAAACGTTGCCGCGTTCATCGGCCGTCAGAAATTGTTCGTCATCGAGTTGCTGAACCAGACGGTGATAAGTGGGTTTTGGGATCTCAGAATGAAAAATCAGCTCCGGCAGCGGAACCGGCTGTTCCTGTCTGGCGCTCTGGGTGATGATTTCCACAATGCGACTGACGGCGTTGGCTTTGTTTTCCATAGCTGGATCCTGTAATTCCTGTTGTCCGGCGATTATAGCGGGTATACCTATTGCCTAAAAGGTTGATGTGGAAACGATTCACAGAAAATATTGTCGGCGTTTCCTTCAAACAGAGCGGGCATCACAAAGGTACAGCCAGAGAGTGGCTGCTCACTGCGTTCCTGCTCAGACATGCCATACCAGCCCGTGGTGACAAACAGCAGGTCGAGCTTGTCGCCGCCAAAGGTACACCGGGTCGCGTGTTTAACCGGCAAGGCTTCCAGATGAATACATTTGCCTTCCGGGTTGTATATGCTGATCGCGCCTTTATTCCAGTGGCACACGTAGAGATTTCCCAGCCTGTCGGTCGTCAGCCCATCCGGTAAGCCTTCCTGCTGCGGCAACTGTATCAAGACCCGTTTGCTGAGTACGCTAGTCCAGTCTTCATTCATTTGCAGCTCAATCACCTGTCCGCGGAACATATTGGCGACGTAGGCGCGCTTCAGACTGGCATTAAACGCTATGCCATTGGCAACGGCATACCCGCTATCAATCTGACTGATGGTCTGGGTGCTGGCCTCATACCGGTACAGACAGCCATCGGCTTGCTCGAGGTGGGTTTCATTCATGGAGCCAAACCAGAGATCGCCATTCGGGCAGTTCACTGCATCGTTCAGCCGTATGCCGGCCAGTCCTTCGGTCGGGTCGGTGATAAATTCAAAGCCAGTGAAATCTGCCTGGCAGCGGTATAAACCGGTTTTTGTGGCGGCGAGCCAGCCCGAATGAGCAGGCGCAATGGCCGTGACTGCGACCGGGACCTCGGTGGCGCGATGGGTTTTTGTTTCCAGGGAATACTGGTGGATGCGGTGATCTTCGGTATCGACCCAGAACAGGGTCTGCGCTGAGGCCAGCCAGATCGGTGACTCGCCAATTTCGCACGGGGTGTCCGCCAGAGTCTGAGCGAAGGGGTTTCTCATGTTATTAATTCCTATAATGATATTTAAAGTATCAATATAGATTAATTATTGCAGGGGTGAACCAGTGGTGTTGAAAAAACAAAACCCTGCTCACAGAGCAGGGTTCTGGTGGTCATTTTGCGAGTGAACGCATTACCAGCGGTAATTCAGGGTGGCAATCACACTGCGCTCTTCACCGTAGTAACAATAGTAGTCACAGCTGGACACATAGGTTTCGTCAAACAGGTTGTTGACGTTCAGCTGAGCCTGCCATTGGTTGTTGATGTTATATTGCGCACGCATATCCCAAACGGTATAAGACGGAACATTCAGCATTGCTGCGCCTGTTGACGTGTGACCGACAGAAGAACCAATGTATCGGACACCACCGCCAACCGTTAAGTCTTCAGCGCCTATGCTGGCAAAGTTGTAATCAGCCTGCGCTGAAGCCATGTGACGTGGAATGAGCGGAGAACGTTTCATTTCAGCACCTTCAGAAGGTTTGTACTGACTGTCGTTGTAGGTGTAATTGAACGCGACACTGACGTTTTCCATTGGTTTGGCGACAGCATCCACTTCAACACCGCGTGAAGTGACTTTACCGGCCTGAGTCTGGGATCCGCCGTCAATCGATGAAACCAAGCCATTGTTTTGATCGATATTAAACCAGGCCAGATTAATATAGCCGTCAATGAACTCAGGTGTGTATTTCACACCAGCTTCAATCTGTTCACCTTCCAAAGGTTTATAAACCTTATTGGTTAGTGGATCGATAGAGGCAATGACTTCGAAAGACTCTGCATAACTGACGTATGGAGACAGACCTGATTCGGACAAATACATCAAACCACCGCTCATGGATAAGTGGTTGTCTGAAACATCTTCGTCAGTATTTGCCGTCTTGTTTTCGTTATCCACATCAACTTCGTCGAAGCGGGCACCTATTGTCGCGATCCATTTACCGTCAAACTTGAACTGGTTTTTGGCATATAAACCAGCTTGCTTTTTGGTGATCAGCGCATGTGTTGCCAAACTCGGATCTGCCGGAGTGAAGTTGCCGTACTCAGGATCGAAAGCATTGATGGTTCCCATGTTTGAACCCATAGTGTTGGGCCATGGATTTTCTTTGCTGTCGTTCTTGTAATACTGTAAATCAAGACCAACTAATAAGGTGTTTTCTGTGCGATCGCCATACCAATGTCCAGTGACCTGATTGTCCAGACTGTATGTGTCTGTTGTGCCATCACGATAAATTAAACCGCGGAACAGGTCGGCAGATGTTTCACTGCCAAAGGCGTAAGTGCTGCGCAGTAGAAGGTCTGTATAAGCGTAACGAGCATTTTGTTTCAGGCTCCAAACGTCATTAAATGTATGGCTCAGCTCATAACCCAATGAAATTTGCTTATTGTGATTGATGTCGTAATCGGGCTCACCCAGATTTGTTGACGGGTCGATTTTACCTTGTGGGGTATCGATTAATGTACCGTAAGCAGGGAAAAAGCCGTTTGTCGGAACCCCTTCATCCTCTTTATAGCTGGCAAGGAAAGTAATGCTGGTGTCGTCAGACATGTCCCAGGTCAGGCTTGGTGCGAAGTAATAACGGTTATTGTAAGTACCGTCCAATGTGCCATCCCGCTCACTCGCCAGGCCGACAATCCGATAACGGACATCGCCCTCTTCATTGGCGTAGTCGGAAATGTCGACACCAATGCGTTTCAGGTTCCGGTTACCGGTTTGCAGCTGTACGTTCCCCTCAGGTGTGTCGGTCGGACGTTTGCTGATGGCATTGACAACCCCTCCCGGAGGCGCTTCACCATAAAGCACAGAGGCGGGTCCTTTCAGGATTTCAACACGCTCAAGACCGAATGGCTCGAGTGTCCAGACATAGTATCCGGTCGTGAATAGGCGGTTACCGTCTAAGTAAGTTGCAGCATCGAAACCGCGGACTTTAAACCAGTCCGTATCTGTATCTGAACCATAAGGCGCTGAGAGTACGCCAGCCTGATAGCGTAGCGCTTCATCCAGCTTCTGGAATTGATTCTTTTCCAGACTATCCTGATCAACAATCGCCATGTTACGAGGCGTTTCAGCCAGTGGTGCTTCTACTTTCAATGTTGACGCAGTCACAACCATCGTCTCTGGCTCAACATCCGGTACGCTGCGCGTTGCATCATCTGCGAATGCAGGTAATGCGATAGCGAATAAGGAAATCGGCAGCATATTTTTGTGGCAGATTTGTCTGATGACCAGCCCAAGCGAACTTGGACTCGGCTTGAATAATTGTGTCATAACGCGGATACCCAAAACGAATGCAAAAAAGATAAGAACTGATAATTATTGTTATTTGCAATTATACTGACAGATCGTTCAGATTGCGTGATGTAGATCACTTTTTTGGAGGGGTGTGGCGATTTAGGGGAATAAACAATCAACCAATGTCATATTTCTGCTGCAAAATACTGGACTTGGTGCATATTATTGTTTATGGGTTCGCGAAAGGGATGTGTCATGCTATGAAGCGACACATTTATTCAATTTGTTTAATAAGATGTGCTTTTTTGAGGCATTTACCACACGTAATGCTGAAAAAATTCATACTTTGATGACAAAGTGTTCACAATTGGTATCGCTATCATTATATTGGTCCAACATACGAAGTAAACGGACTTGTCAGTTATGAATTTATCCATTGCAAGGAAGCTCAGGGTCAGCTTTTTCTTGTTGACTGCATTATTTTTAGCCGCAGCAATCATTCTTTACCTTCAGATCAGTAAAGTGGAAAGCCATGCTGATTCACTGCTGAATGTCGATATTCCCACTGTAGATGCCAGTCGTTCCATTCAGCAAAATGCCGAATTTTCATTGTCCAGTTTGCGGGCTTATATGCTGGCGGCAGATGACGCGCGCCAGGAAAGGTACCGTCAACAACTTGACGATGCGTTCACCAAAGTGGATGAAGAAGTTAACCGTTTACAAAACCATTTGAGTGAAGCGCAATTTCAGTTAGTGAAAGCGGACTGGGAAGCGCTGAAAGCCAGTGAAAAAGCGGTGGCCACGATGAGCCACACGCCGGAAAACCTGCCTGCGCATACGTTATTGCAATCGGAAGCGGCGCCGTTGGCTGAAGTGGCTTTAGATCAGCTGCAGGGCATGCTCAATGAAGAAGAAAGTAACCCTGTTGGTGACGATCGAAAGCGCCTGATGAAGCTGCTGACGGATGCTTATTCGTCTTTATCCAACGGCCTGGGTGAATTGCGGGCATTTTTGATCAGCGCCGATCAGGACAATCTGGACAAGTTCGAAGAGTACCTGCGGCATCACAACCGGGCGGTCTCTGAAATTAACCGCAAGCAGGACAGCCTGAGCGACAGCCAGAAAAGTCTCTGGTCGCTGTTTAAAGAAATGCAGGATATGTATTTGCCCATGGCGACAGACGTGGTCATGCACCGTCAGGCACAGGACTGGAATAAAGCCAATTATCTGATGGAAACAGAAACCCTGCTTGCGGTTGAACAGCTGGCGCAAACCATTGAAACCGTGGTGAGCGAACAGCAGGTGATTGCGGCTGAAAGTGGTAAGGCCATCAGCAGCAGCGTGCAGAAAGTGGTGGTGTTGCTGATTGCCACCAGTGTGATTGCCAGCTTATGTTCTTTGTTTATCGCCACCTGGCTGGGGCGGGACATTGGTTCGCGTTTAAGCCGTGTCGTCACACGTGCGGAAGAAATATCGCACGGTAATTTCTCTGGTCAAGCGCTGGCAAACAAAGGCTCTGATGAAATTGCCGCGTTGATCGATGCGGTGAACCGGATGTCTGTGGCTTTGTCTGGTTTAGTCACCGGAGTGTCGACCAAAGCGCACGCAGTGAATGCCAGCATGGATCAGTTGCTCGCCACCAATGCTGATACGGCCGGTGAAGTGAACGATCAGGCCTCACGCATTAACTCTGTGGCGACAGCAATCGAAGAAATGTCTGCCACGGCCCATGAAACGGCCCAGAATACCCAGGCAGCCTCTGACGATCTGGCCCACTCGGCTTCTTTGCTGGTGAATGGCGAGCAGGCGCTGGATCAAAATCAGCAGACAGTGACAGAGCTCAATACCCTGGTGGCACAGGCCAGTGACATGGTTCAGCAACTCAGGGCCGACAGTGATCGCATCGAACATGTGACGGAAGTCATTCAGGGGGTGGCGGAGCAGACCAATCTGCTGGCGTTGAATGCGGCGATAGAAGCGGCCCGTGCCGGCGATCTAGGCCGCGGATTTGCGGTTGTTGCTGACGAAGTCCGCCTGCTGGCCCAGCGCACCACGGAGTCGACAACAGAGATTAACGCGATTGTTGAAGCCCTTCAGGCGTCCACCCATCAGGTAGTCCAGGTGATTGAACAGAGCCAGTCTCTGGTTCAGGTCGGTACAGAGCATACGGCAACCGCCAATGAAATGCTCAAAGATACGGTTCGCTATATGGAGGTGGTGTCGCAGAAGGTGAGTGATATTGCAGTTGCGACTGAACAGCAATCGAATGTGTCACAGTCTGTTGCTGAGCTGGTGCACCAGTTGTCTTCTTCTGCCGACGATGTGTCGGGCAATTGCGACAATGCCAACCAAACCTCGCAGTCCATCAAATCCCAGGTAGATGAACTCAACAGCGCGATGAAGAAATTTGTGGTCTAGCGATTCTCTTTGTCTTGCAAACAAAACCCGGCAACCGCCGGGTTTTTTGTGCCTTCTCAATGAATGGCTTGATGCCATTCTCTGCCGAAAGGGGCGAAGGGGACAGACTCCGTCCGGGGCAGTCCGCCAATTCACGACGAGCACACAAACCATGCTTTGGCACTGGCCGTGATATAAGCTTCTTCATGCCAGTCTAAGCGCTCTAAGGTTGGCGCGGTCCGGATATCCCCTTTGTATTTTTCGGTCACCAGGACCCTGACTTTGCCATCGGTGGCATTGCGGACCGTGCCACGATAGGTGTATCCCAGTGTGCTGTTGCGCGGCCTTTCATACAGGCAGACATTTTCGCCGACACTGGTGTAAATGTGTTCGCTTTCTTCTGTCCAGGCACCATTGGCTGCCGGTGCCTTGGTGGGTTCAATCAGTGCGGTTGCTGCCGCTGGCGCGTCCAGCAGCCTGCGTTCGGGCGAGTAAGGCTGGTAGCCCAGCACGATGGCTGAGTTGTACCATTCGTCGTCCGGCGCGCCATCATTTTCGATCACTTTCAGTGTCACGAACGGGCCATCGAGACACAGATCTGCCCATTGATCCGTACCACTGATACTGGCAGAGAAGAAAGGGTATTCCTCGGCCGTGTCGGTGTTGACGACGCACCAGGTGCCCGTTTCCTGATGATTCAGCTGGCCATTGTTGAGGTCACACACCTGCCTCGCCAGATTCTGAAACTGCGCGATATCTTCTGCGGCCTGTTCCGGGCTGTTACTGCAATACCGGTAAGTATATGAGAAGGCGCTTTTGGGGTAATACTGCCCTTTGTCAACCACGGCACCGTTGGCACGCACCTCATTTTCGTCAATGAAATCCTGGGCCGTGTCATACATGCTGTAATCACTGCTGAATCCCAGAGAGGACAAGCTGCCACATCCCGACAGCCAGAAAAAGCCTGTCAAAGCCAGACACGCGCGAGAAAAGTGCTTTTGCATATCATCAACACCTGTTACCCAAACACATTATTTTTATGAGGTTAAGTATAGGTAATGACTTGAAAAAGTGAAGGAATACAGAGGTTAACAATGACGCGGTATCTTTAATAAGAAAGAGACCGCGGCATTGATCACGTGATATGTGCGCAAAGGGTTATTTTGCCAGAGCCTGATTCAGCCACTGATCGAAGTGAGATTTCGGCAGTGCGCCATTGATGGTATCAACCAGCTTGCCTTGTCTGAAGACCATAATGGTCGGAATACTGCGGATACGGTATTGCGCCGCCAGCGCCTGCTGAGCTTCGGTATCAATTTTGACAAAGCGCACCTGTCCGGCTCTTTCTGCCGCGACATCTTCAAATACGGGGGCAAAACCCACGCACGGGTTACACCAAGGGGCCCAGAAATCGACCACAACGGGCTGTTCACTTTGCAGGACTGCCTGGAAGTTATCGGCCGTGCCTTCGAGTGGTTTTCCGTCAAGCAGTGCTTCTTTACATGCACCACAGACGGCTTTGTCATCAATGCGTTCAACGGGGATACGGTTCAGCCCCTGGCAATGCGGGCATCGGGTGGTGATAGTCGACATAATCAATTTCCATCTGTCTCAATATGGGCTCAATGTACTGATTTTATGCCGTTCAGAAAAGAGGGAATCGGGCAATTAATGCAATAGAGAAAAACGATGAAGGGGTGACAATGCATGGCTAATGCAAGAGAGCACATTAGCCATGACGAGATCAGTCGAGTTCACTGCGGGTTTTCAGTGTAATAAACCCAGCTCTTTGGCTTCCTCAATGGTTAATCCGCATTCACGGATGTCACGCAGCATTTCGATACGGCGGCGTGCGGCAGCTTGTTGACGTTTATTAGCAGAAACTTTAGCAGATGATGCTGATTCGTCCTGCTGATCCCACTTGTTAGCGGCATCAGCCATTTCCAGATATTCAAGTGAGTTGATAGACACAATTACCTCCTGAAAGCACTATGCGTCGAGATCAGGCATATCTTTATCAGAGCTTTCAGACAGCGTCAAAGTAAAGAAATCGTGCTTTGTGACCAATGGCGTATTTGTGAGATGAAGTCGTCAGCAGGATAAAGTTCTGCTTTGACAGAATTGATTTTCAGAGTATCTTCCGCCTTTCCAGCCTGAGAAAATGCAGGCTGAATCTTGCGCCATCCAAGTGCTAAAAAGCCAGTCCGGAGACTGGCTTTTGTCTTTCTCAAACCGCAATCATCAGCGCAGTTGGTCAACAACCACGCGGACTGCGGCTAACATGTCCTGACCGAAAGCCAGACTGCGTTCCGGCGACCAGCCATAAAAGGCATCCGGTTGCAGGTTGTGATCTTTGAACGGCATTTCAACGGTATATGCCAGACACTGAAATTGCTCACCAACCCAGGCTGTCCCCATGTTCAGATTGGCTTCGCCCGGTGCATCTTTGTCATAGCCATAGTCATCCTGAAATTCCGGCGTAATGGTCAGCAAGGCTTGTTTAAAGTTGTGTTCCAGCGTGGCGTGACGCTCGTCATATGAAGGAATGCCTTCACAGCCAGCGACAAAATTGTATGGGATGGCTTCATCACCATGAATATCGAGGAACATGTCGACGCCGGTCTTCAGCATACGTTCCCGGACCAGAAAAACTTCCGGGCTTTTTTCCATGCTGGGGGCCAGCCACTCACGGTTGAGATTGATCCCCGCCGCATTGGTTCGCAGATGGCCTCTGATGCTGCCGTCCGGATTCATATTCGGCACAATGTAAAAGACGGCACGATCAAGCAGCGCACGGCCGACCGTGTCGGTTTCATCAAGCAGGCGCTGCAGCAGGCCTTCCATGAACCATTCTGCCATGGTCTCGCCCGGATGCTGGCGCGCAATGATCCAGATCTTCTTCTTGCCTTCGCCTGGTTCGCCGATCGTCAGCAAACTGACATCATTGTTATCAAGCGTGCTGCCCAGGGTTTCCAGTTCACAATTGAAGTTCATCTGAGCCTGATGCAGCAAATCCAGGTGTCTGTCGTAACTGTAGGGGGCAAAGTAGGCGAAATACATGGAACGCTGTTCGGGAATCACTTTAAAGCGCAGGGTGTCGCCGTCAAATTCAGCCGGGATGCGGAACCACTCTTCACGATCATAAGATGCCACGACATCGTAATCTTTCCAGCCTTCAGGATAGGCAGATGTTGCTAAGTCTTGTAACTCGAAGGCATGTTCAACCTGAGCCTGAGTTTCCAGACGAAAGTGAAACCATTGATAAAAATCAGACTGGTTGTCTTTTTTGATTCGCAGCTGAATATCACCGGGCTGGTCGGCTTTTACAACATCAATATTGCCGCTTTCGAAGTTACTGAAAATATTCATCTCTCTAAACCTTGTAAGGTAAATGAAGGCAGAAGGTTAGCACAACTATAGCAAGAGCATAACCAGCCTGCTGTTTGCCGCGGTATCTTCAAGCCGTTAAGCTAGGTGCACAGTAAAGTAACCACAGAGGTGACAAGGTTGGGATTACATTATGCATCACGGGCACTGATAGAAGTGCAGGGAAAAATACTTCTGGTCAGACGGGTTGGGGAGGCATTGACGTTTCTTCCCGGCGGCCATGTTGATGCCGGTGAAGCGGCAGTGCAGGCGGTCGCAAGAGAAATTCGTGAAGAAACCGGGCTTACTGCAGAGATCGGCGATCTGATCGGCATTGCTGAAAACGACTGGCAGGAAAACGGCCAGCATCAAACGGAAATCGCGCTGGTGTTTCGTGGCCGTCTGGTGGGTATTGATGAGCCGGCAGACATTGCCTCAAAAGAACCCCATCTTGAATTTATCTGGACAGACAAGTTACAACTGGATGCACATCAGCTTCACCCTGTTGCTCTGCGCGATATTATCCGTAATGACACTAGTCAGTATCAGGGATTTGTGGCGTCTGACTTAGACCAAATGGCGGTTTTTGATGCAGGAAGAGAATAAAGTCGGCAGTTAACTTTTGCTTTGATGGCTTATTGAGCACTTGAACTTTTTTACTTTACAGCGCCATCATCCCCACGTATGATTCGCCGCACTTACGGAGAGATGGCTGAGTGGTTGAAAGCACCGGTCTTGAAAACCGGCATACGTTAATAGCGTATCTAGGGTTCAAATCCCTATCTCTCCGCCACATTCAAAAGCCTCGTCTTAGACGGGGCTTTTTTCATTGAGATTTAATGTGCGTTTTCCGGGATTTGAAAATCCCTCTATCCCTTGTTCTGGCTCCACCACATTCGAAGAAACCGCTGAACTATCAGCGGTTTTTTTTCGCCTGAACCTTGGCAAGATGAGATAGGGTGAAGAAGCCTGGACCGGGGCGGACGGCTAGTCTCAGCCGAGCGAAGCGAGACCACGTTGCCTTCAGGCAACGCCCGAAGGGGCGCGAGCTTGCGAGCGATAAATCCCTCTGTACCTTGTTTTGGCTCCGCCACATTCAAAAGCCTCGTCTTAGACGGGGCTTTTTTCATTGAGATTTAATGTGCGTTTTCCAGGATTTGAAAATCCCTCTATCCCTCGTTCTGGCTCCGCCACATCCGAAGAAACCGCTGAACTGTCAGCGGTTTTTTTTCGCCTGAACCTTGGCAAGATGAGAGAACAAGCCGAGACAGGATGAAGAACCCTGGATGCAGGCAACGGGTAGCTTCAGTCACTGGCATCGCCCCGATTCTCCAATTCTGTACTTCGTCTCAATAAGGGACAACGCCGCCCTCGTGAATAGGTTTTACTCTATAGACAAGTTGATTTGATGACACGGGATCCAGTCCGGGTCACCGTGGAGCGCCTGCGTCATAAAACACTGTCGGCTGAAGCAGCCAATACTCTGTGATTATGGTTCAGGTCATGAATAACGCGGAGGCGGGTATGAGCCAGTTAGAGGCGGCATCCATTGATAAATTCAGGGTGCATTTTCAGGGGACGGTTATCGTCCCCAAAGATGATGAATATGATGAGGTTCGCCAGATCTGGAACGCGATGATTGACCGTAAACCGGCGCTCATCGCGCGATGTGTTTCGGCAGAATGTGTGATTCAGGCGGTGAATTTTGCCCGTGAACATGACCTTCTGCTGTCAGTGCGCGGCGGGGGACACAATATTGCCGGTAACGCGGTTTGCGATGGCGGGATCATGATTGATCTGTCCTTGATGAAGGCGGTGCATGTGAATCCGAACACCCGAAAGGTGATGGTGGAACCGGGCTGCACACTGGGCGATGTAGATGCCGTGGTACAGAAATACGGCCTTGCAACCCCTTTCGGCATTAACTCAACCACAGGGGTGGCAGGCCTGACCCTGGGCGGCGGTTTTGGGTGGTTAAGCCGTCTGCACGGTATGACGGTCGATAATTTACTCTCTGCCCATGTTGTGACTGCCAAAGGCACACAGGTGAAAGCCAGCGAGACTGAAAACGCTGATTTATTCTGGGGATTACGGGGCGGCGGCGGTAACTTTGGTATTGTCACCAGTTTTGAGTTTCAGCTGCACCCTGTTGGCCCGGATGTGCTGAGCGGGCTGATCGTCTTTCCGTTTGAGCAGGCAAAATCCATTCTGACGCAATTTGCCCGCTTTACCGAGTCCATGCCAGAAGCGCTGAATGTCTGGATGGTGACACGCAAAGCGCCGCCTTTGCCATTTTTGCCGGAAACGGTTCATGGCAAAGAAATGATCGCGCTGGCATTGTGCTATTTTGGCGATCCGGCAGAAGGTGAAAAACTGATTGCGCCGTTGCGCAGTTTCGGTACACCTTACGGTGAGCATGTTGGCGTGCAACCCTATGTTGCCTGGCAGCAGGCTTTTGACCCTTTACTGGCGCAAGGTGCCCGGAATTACTGGAAGTCGCACAACTTTACCCATTTATCGGATGAAGTCCTGGATGTGCTGATTGAATTCGCCGGCAAGTTGCCGTCACCCCAGTGCGAGATATTTATCGGCACCATTGGCGGTCAGACAGAAAAAGTCTCATCCGATGCCATGGCATACGCCAGCCGTGATGCACGCTATGTCATGAATGTACACGGGCGCTGGGACACCGCCGCCGAAGATGAAGCCTGCATTGCCTGGGCGCGGGAATTCTTTTCTCAATCACAACCTTTCGCCAGCGCCGGGGCATACATTAATTTTCTGACTCAGGATGAAAGTGATCGTGTGGCTTTCGCGTACGGGGATGCATACACGAAATTGGTTGCACTGAAGAAAAAATACGATCCCCATAACCTGTTCAGAATGAATCAGAATATCAAACCAGAATAAGCGAGCTTTGCTGCAAGAGAAAACATCAGGCTTATTAACGAGACCGTTCCAACTGGAGCGGTCTCGGTTTGTCTGTTTCAGGCTCGTTTGTATCAATTAAATCAGCATCACCACGCCATGCAAAACAATCACGCCTGCAGTCAGTCTGCCACGCAAGGTCTGATACCCCTTAGGGTTTACTTCCCCTTCGGTTTGCCGGATGAGCTTCTCAGCAAACCAGACGGCGGCATAACCCAGTGCCAGTAAACCGATCGCGATAAGCGCATGTTTATGGCCTTGCAGGATGGCCGCCCAGGCAAGCAGCACAAACAGATTGCTCAATATCAGGGCATTGCGGCTGAGTGTATGGGAAATATGGTCGATGGCATTGCCCCACAGGATGCCGGATAAAAAGCTCAGGATAACTGCACTGTAAGCGATGAACATTTGTTGCCCGGACAGGTTAAAAAGCGTGATGTCGGCAACAGCAAGCAGGGCGGTGATAACAAAAGGGACCAGCCCTAAATACCCGAGTTCTTTCATGATGGTGTTGGGTTTTTGCATGAGCCAATCCTGTGTAACAAGCATGAGGTAAGCGCTTACCTTGTTGTATTGACTATAGCTTCTGGAAAGATCTCCCGCCAAAAGCAGTGGTGTCTTTTGGCGAGAGAGCCTGAGCAGAATATGCTCAGTATTTGATTTTCGAATACTTGCCAGTGCATCATTTAATTTCAGAGTACTCAGGACAATACGTATAGTGTCGGTTTATCCTGTGTAATGTATCCAGTCATAGTCACACGTAAGCAAAAGGCGCAGTATGAATCCATTTTTATCGCAAGCTATCTTATTGGCAGAGAAGAACGTGAAAGAAGGCGGACGCCCCTTTGGCGCAGTCGTTGTAAAAGACCAAAAAGTGATTGCGACAGGGGTAAACCGGATGCAGGCCGAGTGTGATCCGACGGCTCACGCGGAGCTGATGGCATTACGTGAAGCCGGAAAGGCGCTCCAATCCCCTCGGCTGGATGGCTGTAAAGTGTATGCCAGCGGTCAGCCCTGTCCTATGTGCTTAGCCGCGATGCGCATGTCCGGTGTGACAGAGATAGTGTTTGCTTACTCGAATGAACAGGCGGAATCGTTTGGTTTGTCTACCGCTGCGATTGCACGCGAGCTGTCTGTGCCTGTTGGACAGCAAAGCTGGGCGGTGATCGCGCATCAACCGGATCCGGCAGCGGCGGAGGCTGAGCACCATCTGTATGAAAAGTGGCAGGTGGCAAATACACTTCATGACACCCAATCATGATACCGGCTGCCAAGTATGCTCAGCATCGCTCAGGCTGGATGATACTTGTCCTGATTGTATTCATCGGGCTGAATCTCAGACCTTTTCTGGTGGCTCCCGGTCCTATTTTAAACACCATCATGCCTGAGTTAGGCATGACGGTGTATTCGGCCTCTTTACTGACACTGCTACCGATGCTGCTGATGGGCGTCGGTGCGTTTGTTTCGCCCGGACTGCAAGCCGCCTGGGGAACCCGGAAAGGGATGCTGATTGCTCTGGCGGTCCTGTTTCTGGGCTCCGTGTTGCGAATTTGGGTGCAGGATGGATTGATGTTCATCTTCACGGCTGTGTTGTGCGGGGCGGGCGTGGCATTCGTACAGTCAGCCATGCCCGGCTTGATTAAATCCTCGTTTCCCCGGCAGGTTGCGCCCATTACGGGGGTGTATTCGGCGTGCCTGATGGTGGGCGGTGCGCTGGGTGCTTACAGTATTCCGCATCTCATGGATGCTGGATTGAGCTGGCGTCAATCGTTAGGGCTGCTGGCGGTGCCTGTCTTTATTGCGCTCCTGGCTGGCTGGCGGTATTTAACAGGAGTTCAGACAAACCGGCCGGCTATGTCGCAGGTGCGGACTTTGTTGCACCGTCCTCGCACCTGGTCTTTGATGGCTGCATTTGGCTTGGTCAATGGCGGTTATTCCACCCTGGTCGCCTGGCTGGCACCGTATTATCAGTCACTGGGCTGGGAGCGCTCCGACAGTGCCACACTGATTGTTGTGATGTCTGTTTGTCAGGCAATCAGCGCTGTGGGACTGCCAGTATTGGCAAGAAAGCAAACGGACAGACGTTGGTGGCTCATGCTGACGCTGGTGATGCAGTCGGTAGGCTTTTGTGGGTTGGCACTCTGGCCGGCCGGAATGGCTATGTTGTGGGTCGGGATGTGTGGTGCAGGGCTGGGAGGCAGTTTTGCATTGATCATCGTGACTGCGTTAGACCACAGCAAAGCGCCTGAAGCGGCAGGCACACTGGCCGCGCTGATGCAAGGCGGCGGATTTATTCTTGCTGGCCTTGCTCCCTGGGTGATTGCCTTACTGAATGATATGACGGGTTCGTTTGTGTCTGGCTGGCTGCTGCATTTGGGGCTGGTGGTGATCACTGCCTGTCTCTACTGGCGATTCAATCCGCGCGATTACGATCAGGTCATGCAGCCTGTGGCTCTGAGTCACCGATGATCACAGTGCCGGGATCAGGCGCAAAACGGCAATTGGGGTACTGAGCAAACGTCATTTCTCAGAGACTCAGCTACAGTTATTTCTACAGAAGAATTTGACGGTTCAGGCAATTGGAGAGAGGCCAGGCATGGCGTTGAATACCTTTCCAGCAGGATGTGTTCTACCGTCATTGAACTATCGCATTCACTCAATGGAGAAAAGTAATGAAAGTTCTGTATTCAACACAAGCAACATCGACTGGCGGCCGTGACGGAGCATCGGAGTCAGCGGACGGTAAACTGAAAGTGAAACTCAGCACGCCAACCGAACTGGGAGGCCAGGGAGGAGAAGGCACTAACCCGGAGCAGTTATTTGCAGCAGGCTATTCCGCCTGTTTTATCGGTGCAATGAAATTTGTTGCCGCTCAGGACAGCATCAAATTACCTGGCGAGCCAAGTGTGACAGCGCAGGTCGGGATCGGTGAAAATCCTGCCGGTGTCGGGTTTGCAATTGATGTCGAGCTGCACATTTCACTGCCGGGAATGGATCGCGAAGCGGCGACTCAACTTGCTGAAAAAGCACATCAGGTTTGCCCTTATTCGAATGCGACGCGCGGCAACGTGCGGGTAGAGCTGGTTGTGAAATAACATTCATTCTCTGACAATGTCTGGATATGAATCGAAAAGGGCTTCATAGCCCTTTTTTCGTTGAACTTCATCACACTACACAATTAAAGTGCCATCTGTCAGCAAGCCTGAATCCGGTTGGGTAGCTTGATAATAATAAAAACAGCGATGACCCGTTAAAAAGCATGTCAAAGAAGCAATGGTCGATTATTGAGAATATTAAAAATAAATGGATATAAACGGTTATGTTGTAAATTTAATTAAGTGGCAATGAAAGTTTATTTTTTATTTCAATCAGCTTGAATTTATGGCTGGAAAAATTATTTGGGATCAATATCAACATCCCTTTATTTCAGGCCGTTTTACCTGTGCAAAAGCCACTCATTACCCTGTTTCATTATGAGCTTTTTTATAGTGAAAATGACTTTCTTGACCATCAAAAAGTCGGAATGTTATTCGGCTATTGAAATGCTTAATAAGACAACTCTAAACTCTCGCCATCTATTGGTTTTATGGCTGGTTTTTCCCTTTGTCTGAATCTGGCAATCAAAAGGTGTCTGTGATTGACGATGTCATTCACCGCGCGCTGATAAAGAAAAAGAAACGTCAAAAGGAATTGGATCTTGCGAGCAGACCTTCTCTTGAGGAAAGCTTGCGGGCCAAGTTCGATATTCTTGAGACGATCACCAAGCCGGGTCGTGGCACTGTGCTGTATAAATTAGCCGATAAAACTGATCCGAATAAAATCATTTGCTGTAAGTCGATATTACAGCGGGGCAATGAGGCCGCTGAAAAGGCATTGCTGAGCGAGGCAACAAAGCTTGAGGTTTGTCAGCACCCCAATGTTGTGAAGTACATCAAAGTCGGACATGAGTTTTCCACGCCTTATTTCTTCATGGAATGGGTAAGCGGGGAAAATCTGGCCCAGAAAGTCAGTCGCCACAGCCACGGTGGTTTTCGTGCCGACCATATTGCCTGGCTGATTTACCAGCTGGCTGGTGCACTGGACTATGCCCATACACAAGGTGTGTGCCATCTGGATGTGAAGCCCTCTAATGTGCTGATCGGTGCTGACGATGCCGTTCGTCTGGTTGATTTTGGCGCTGCACAATATACCGGTGAAACCAATGATCATGTGGAAGCCAGTCTGAATTATGCCTCACCCGACTATATCCGCTCCGGAATCGGGCAACCTGAAGATGATGTCTACTCACTGGCTGTCATGGCCTATTGCCTGTTTCTGGGTGTAGCGGCAAGCCCGGAGATTGGCGAAGTGATAACCGGTCAGAAACGGCCAGTGGTCATTCCGCCACATGCCTGGAAAGCCATTAAAACCGTGATAGGCAAACCACGCAGTCATGGTTTTTCGCCGATTCATTTTGCGCAGATCCTGGGTCAGATTGACACAGAAACGCCGTTGTCCAATGCTCCTATTTTTAACAATATGCGCAATGCCGATCTGGTATTGAGCAGACGAAAGCACGACCTGGTGAATGCGATTGATGGGTGGCGTTCGTTAGAAATTACTCTCATTGGTGCCACGCTGGTGCTGGTGGCGTTTCTGGTGATTCGCCATGCTTATTTTTATGCACGCGATAGCTATCAGAGCAGCCAGCCAGCCACCTTTTCTTATGACGGCAAGGTTTTTCAGCCTGATGATACTTCTTGGTATAGCTACCAGTTCCTGAATGAATTTACCTCAGAGACCCCAGATTTATCAAAGACAGCCGTCTCGGTAGTTGAAGAATATGACCGCAGAAAATCAGCGCAGGAAAAGCTGATTTATCAGCAGATGAGCCCGGTGTTTGAGCAGGAAAGAACAACCAATGCAGAACGTCGTGATCAATTGCAGGCCATCAAGAATGAATTAATCGTCATGCGGCGATTAATGCAGGGCGGTAAAGACAGCGACAAAGTTCACATTGAAAAGCAGCTGTCGAGTGCCCAGGCGAGAATTAATACCCTGTTGCAAAACGCCAGTTTATACAGTGAAAACGCAGTAACGCCAGAAGAAGCCTTGAATCTGCTGGAGTTGGGCGATGTGGTGTTTGCCCGTAAAGCGTTTGAAGCGTCATGGAAAAGAGCAACGGCCAACGCGTATTACTATTCGCACGAAGTTCGGTATCAGACTGTCACCAAAATTCTATCCCGGGTATCGCAGCTCATGGATAAAGCGCAATTTAAAGATGCCGCCGGCCTGATCGAAAGTGCCCAGCAGGTGTTTCCCGAAAGTAAGGACATCCGAAGTATGGGAGCTTTGCTATATGCACGCCGCGGTGAGTACATACTCCGCCAGTCTCTGCAGTCCGATCTGGTCGTCGAAAAAAATATTATTCAGCAGGCTTATCAGGATGTGAAAACCTTTGCGCCTGACAGAGTGGACAGCATCAAAGCCCAGCTTAAACAGGATATTGAAGCAAGCCAGGCCAGCCGCTTTAAAGCCGGGGCACTCAGTATCAATGCCAATAATGTTACGTCTGTTGTTTTGCCTGACTGGGAGTGGGAGACATGAGTGAACTCAATGCCCGATTAGATGGACTGTTGTCACCAATCGATGCCGGGCTTCCGGTCGGTGAAGATGCCCGTTATGAACTGTGCTATGAGCTGATGGAAGCGGAAGTCAAAAAGTTCGGTTCATTATTTGGTGAAACGGTGGATTGGCAAGTCGTTGAACAGCAGGCTGACACTGTACTGTTACAACACAGTAAAGATCTGAAAGCCATGGCTTACATCGCGCGCGCGTGGGCAGAGCATTACGGTTGCGAAGGGCTGAAGGCCGGACTGACTTTACTGAAATCTGCGCTGGAACAGTATGGCAGTTCGCTGTACCCGGCACGAGCACGTGGCCGGGATGGCGCTATCGAATGGCTGGATAACCAGATTGAACTGATTGCAGGCAAGCTCAGCAATCCTGTCCAGTCTGAGCTGCAAGCCTGCGCAGCCTTGTGTCAGGACATTAGTTTTGCCATGGGCGAGGCCTTTGAAGGCTCAGAGGCGTCCCTGATCAATGCGCGCAACGCGTTGACCACCAGTAGCAATTCTCTCGGGGAACCGGCGGCATCACCCCAGCCCGTAGCAGAACCAAAAAATGGCCAGTTGGCAGACGGGCCGACATCTGTGGTTGAGCCTAAAGCGGTTTCAAGACCAGAACCTGTGTCTGCCTCCGCTGCACCGACGCAAAAAGTAACGCCATCTGCTTCTCTAGCCAAGACCAGTGTCTTGAGTGGTGAGGCGGATAAAAAATCGCTGGAGCAGATGGCAGAACATTTACTGCACCAGAGCCCAGACATGTCACTTGCCTACCAGGTGGGCCGGTTTGTGACCTGGATGGACATTGATGAATTGCCTCCTCACGATGCCGAAGGAAAAACGCCGCTCAGGCTGCCGGTGAGCAAAGATACCTTGTCGGATTATGAGTCGGCACTGGTCAATCAGTCGGCTTCTGAACATTACCGCCGGCTTGAAAAAAGCCTGCGCAATACTCCGTTCTGGCTGACCGGCCAGCGCCTGATGCATGACATGCTCAAACAGCTGGGATTTCATCAGGCTGCAGAGTCCGTGCGCGAAGAGACACGGCGTTTTACCACACGGTTAGCCGGTATCGACGCGCTGAGGTTTGACGATGAAACCCCATTTGCTGATGAGGCAACCCGCCAATGGCTGGCGGCGCCGTCAGTAACGTCCGCGTCCTCCAGCCATGAAGGGCTCGCTGAACTGCTGGGTGACAGCGGGGATAACATTCTTGAAGGTGCTGAACTGGGACAGCTTTTGGTTTCAGCCTCTTCGTTACTGGATGACGCTCAGTCAGGGCGTTCAAAATTTCTCTTGCATCTGCAATTGGCCAGGTTACTGCACCATAACGGGCTGCACAGTATTGCGCTGCCGCATTTGGAAGTGATCTGGCCAGAAAGAGAACGCATTAATTTGAGTTACTGGGAACCGACTCTGGATGCCGAACTGGAGCAGTTACTGTCTTTAACGCTGACTCAAATTTATTCACGGGAAGATGCGTTTCCCGCTAAGTACAGAGAATGGCTCGCGGCCGTTCATTAACATATAGCTGCTAAGAAGGACAAGTTATGTCTAAAGATGGTTCAGTCGCTCCTAAAGAGCGAATTAATATCCGATATGTTCCTGCGACAGGTGATGCTCAGGAAGAAGTCGAACTTCCCCTGAGCATGATGGTGATTGGTGATTTTACGGGTCGTGATGACGAGACCCCAATTGAAGACCGTGATCCGATCAACATTGATAAAGATAACTTCAATGATGTGCTGAGTGCCTATGCGCCGAATGTCAAAGTCAACGTTGATAACCGTTTAAGCGGTGAAGAAGGCGCACAAATGGGCGTTGATCTGACCTTTAAAAATATCAAAGACTTTTCACCGGAAGCCGTTGCCCGCCAGGTGCCTGAATTGAGCAGCCTGCTGGAGCTACGTGAAGCTCTGGTCGCACTCAAAGGTCCTCTGGGTAACGTGCCGGCATTCCGCAAACGTATTGCGCAGGTGCTGCAGGATGATGAAGCGCGCAGCAAGCTGCTCAGCGAGCTGAGCATCAACTCTAATAACGAAGAATAAACAGGTGGCACATGACAACTGAAGCTATGACTCCGGAGCAGGATGCACAACTGGCTGAATCCGGCTCACTGTTAGACAGTATTTTGAATGAAACCCGGCTCAAGCCATCTGATGAAGGTTTTGATGTTGCAAAGCGTGGCGTTGAAGCATTCATTTCTGAACTGCTGAGCAAAAATGTATCCGATAAAGTTGATCAGTCGCTGGTCGATCTGATGATTTCTGAGATCGATCAGAAAATGTCGGCTCAAGTCGATGCCATTTTGCATGCGCCGGAAATTCAGGCCATTGAGTCTTCCTGGCGTGGACTGAAGTACCTGGTTGATCAGACTGATTTTCGCGAGAACATTCAGATCGAAGTCATTTCAGCGAAGAAGAATGAAGTGCTTGATGACTTTGATGATGCCCCGGAAGTGGTGAAATCTGGTCTGTACAAGCAAATCTATACCCGCGAATACGGTCAGTTTGGTGGTAAACCCGTGGGTGCGGTTATCTGTGACTTTAAGATGTCGTCAACCTCACCGGACATCAAACTGATGGAATACATGGCGAATGTGGGTGCGATGTCTCATGCTCCTTTCATTACCTCTGCGGGTCCACAGTTCTTTGGTGTCGACAGCTATGAAGAGCTGCCGAACCTGAAAGATTTGAAGTCGGTCTTTGAGGGCCCTCAGTACACCAAATGGCGTGGTCTGCGTGAACATGAAGATTCCCGCTATCTGGGTCTGTGTACCACAGGTTTCATGCTGCGTGCGCCGTATTCGGTTGCAGATAACCCGATTAAGGCGTTTGACTACAACGAAACTGTATCAGGCAGCCATGACCATTATCTGTGGGGTAACTCCGCTTACGCGCTGGCTTCGCGTATTTCCGATTCTTTTGCGAATTTCCGCTGGTGTCCGAACATCATCGGTCCTCAAAGCGGCGGTACGGTGAACGATCTGCCGGTGCATAACTTTGAGTCGATGGGTCGCATTGAAACCAAAATTCCGACAGAAGTTCTGGTGTCTGACCGCCGTGAATTTGAACTGGCTGAAGAAGGTTTTATTGCACTGACGATGCGTAAAGGTTCAGACAACGCGGCATTTTTCTCAGCAAACTCTGTGCAGAAGCCAAAATTCTTTGGTAACTCACCAGAAGGTAAAGCCGCTGAAACGAACTACAAGTTAGGGACTCAGCTGCCGTATATGTTCATTATCAACCGCCTGGCGCATTATCTGAAAGTGCTGCAGCGTGAGCAGATCGGATCGTGGAAAGAGCGTACTGATCTTGAAATTGAACTGAACAAGTGGATTCGTCAGTACGTCTCTGATCAGGAAAATCCGCCGGCAGAAGTCCGTGGCCGTCGTCCGTTGCGTGCCGCAAGGGTTGAAGTATCAGATGTTGAAGGCGATCCGGGCTGGTACCGTGTGTCTCTTGCTGTGCGTCCGCACTTCAAGTACATGGGCGCCAGTTTTGAATTGTCTCTGGTCGGTAAACTGGATCAAAACTAAGTAAAGGCGAACGGCAGCGATTGTCAGGTCGAGTGACTCTGAAGTGGTCTGCCGTTCGAAATCTGTCTATGGATAAAGGTTACCGATTACTCGAGCGCATTGAGATGGGCGAAGCAAAGAACAGCTATGATGCTGTGGAATCGACACAGTTTCTGATTGAGTCGATTCATCATCATCTGGCAGATTTGCTTAATACTCATTCGGGCAATGCAATGATAGCCAAAGATTATGGCCTGCCTGATTTTAATGATGTTTTGGCCGATAAATCCAATATCGTCCGGGAAATCAGAAACAGTGTGAAAGCCACCATCGAAAAGTTTGAGCCAAGATTAGCCGGCGTCGTGGTGAGATACGTTCCCCACACCGATGATCCGCTCCAGCTCCGGTTTGCCGTGAATGGTGAAGTTTTTCATAACAATAAGAAAACCAGAATGAACATTGATCTGTCGGTTGGTGTAGACGGCAAGTTTTCAGTGTAGAGACGACGAACATGACTTATAGCAAGTATTTTCAGGATGAGCTCTCGTTTCTTAAAGAAGCGGGTTCTGAGTTTTCGAAAAGCCACCCTCAGCTGACCAAGTTTCTGTCGGAAAGCAGCAATGATCCCGATGTGGAGCGCTTATTGGAAGGCTTTGCATTTCTGAACGGTAAATTACGTCAAAAGTTGGATGATGAGCTTCCTGAGCTGACCCAATCCCTGATATCTCTGTTGTGGCCGCATTATTTACGTTCTGTGCCTTCCATGTGCATTGCGCAGATGATCCCCTATGCCGGGAGTGTGTCACAAAAAAGCACAGTGACGCGTGGCCATGAAATGGCCAGCGAAAAGGTCGATGAGACGCAGTGCCTGTTTCGAACCTGTTACGATGTCGACTTGTATCCACTGTCCATCAATTCCGTGACGCAGCAAAATACACGTTCGAACAGCCACCTGAATGTCACCTTATCAACCGACACGGGTGTAGAGTTATCACGTATTGGGTTAGATAAATTACGGTTTCATATTCACGGCGAATTGCATATTTCCCGCATTCTTTATCTGTGGCTGTTTCGCTATTTAGACAGTGTGGATGTCAAACTCGCGGGTGGAGGAAGCAAACGGTTACCTGCTTCTTGCATAAAGAAAGTGGGTTTTTCTGAAGATGAAGCCTTATTGCCCTACGGGCCAAATTCTTTTTCCGGTTATCGACTCATTCAGGAATATTTTTCGATGCCGGACAAATTCATGTTCTTTGATGTCGATGGTCTGGAATGGCTCAGTGGTGTACCCAGCCAGAATACTATGAGCCTGGTGTTTAATTTTTCGCGCTCTTTACCGTCAGAAGTGACGATACGAGAGAAAAATTTGCGGCTGTTCTGCACACCAATCGCCAATGTGTTCGAACTGGATGCCGATCCGATCCGTTTGGATCATAAGCGCACTGAGTACCGTGTTCGTCCGCAAACAACCCGGCAAAATAACTTCGAAGTGTATTCCGTCAATCAGGTCCGAGGCTGGAGTAATGAAAATCGTCGTCAGGTTGATTATTTGCCGTTTGAGTCGTTTGAGCATCAGTTAGGGATTGATAACAATCGCCATTACTACAATGTCAAAGTCTCGGAACATGTTTCAGGGAAGGGCTTGTCACACTATATTTCCTTTTTTGATCACAATGCCGGTGTCGCCAATCTTGAAACTGAAACGGTACTGATTAAATTAACCTGCACGAACGGTAAACTGCCGCAACGGCTGGCCCCCGGTGACATTACATTTTCTACCCATAAGTCGCCTAACTATGCCAATTTCACCAATCTGACCAAGCCGACTGTTTCTGTCAGCCCGCAAATTGACAGCAGTCTGCACTGGCAGCTGATTGCCAATATGTCACTGAACTACCTGTCTTTAATTGATGCTGACGTTTTGAAAATGATGCTGAGTATTTACGACTTTCACTCACGCAGTGACAGACAGTCGCAGCGCGCTTCAGCAAACCGCTTAAACGGTATTAAAGCCATTCACATGAAGCCGATAGAACGTATCTTCCGTGGCTTACCGATCCGGGGTAACCAGATTGTACTGCAGATGGATTCGTCGATGTTTGCCAATGAAGGGGATATGTATCTGCTGGTGTCTATCCTGAATGAATTTTTCTCTTTGTATTCCAGCATCAACTCATTCTCTGAACTGGAAGTGATCGATGTGAAAACCGGCGAGATCTATCGATGGGACGGCAACCAGGGTAAACAGGCGGTGATATGATAGATAAGATCAATCAGTCCAGCCATGAGTATGCTTTTTTCAGGCCGTTTATTTACTGGAGGCTGCTGAGAAAAAGAAAACATCCGTACAATTTGCCTCTGTCGGTCAGGCGAAAACACCGCAGCAGGAGTTTCTGCGGTTTCGCATTTCGCCTGAGTTGGGTTTTCCCCGCTCTGATATTTCGCAGTTTGAGACGGTTCACTGGGATCATCGGGAGGTCCCCAGCCTGACGGTGAATTTCGGTGGTCTGCACGGTACCGGTTCACCTTTACCCACGGCATATACAGAAAGGCTGGCCGGCCGGGAAGGCGAAGACAATCCGGTGAAAGATTTTTTCGATTTCTTTCATCACAGGTATCTCTCACACTTGTACCGGATATGGAAAAAATACCGATACCATGTCCGGTACGAATCCGGGGCGGTCGACCCGCTGTCCCGTAATCTGTTTAACCTGGTTGGTATTTCTTCTGACCTCAGCGAAGACAGTGATTTTAACTTCGACCGGGCAAAACTGCTGTCTTATATCGGCCAGTTATCTTCAAGAACGCGATCTCCGAACCTGGTGTCAGGTATTGTGGCCCATTGCTTCAATCTGGCAAAAGTCAGTATTGAGCAGTGGGTACCCCGCAGGGTGAAAATTGCCCCTTCACAGCTGAACCGCTTAGGGCATGTGAACTGTGTGCTGGGCCAGGATTATCATTTGGGTGATCACCTCACCGATATCACGGGCAAATTTAATCTGGTCTTTCATGAATTGGATTATGAGCAATACTGTCACTTCTTGCCGGGTGAACAAGGTTACGGGTTACTCAAAGAGCTGATGCGTTTTGTATTGCGTGACCCGATGGCCTGGGATCTGAAACTGGAAGTGAAATCGGATGGATTACCAGCCAGCATTTTGGGCTCGAAAGAAGCGAACCGGCTTGGTCAGGTCAGCTGGTTGGGTAACGTGCAAGGTGATAAGCAGACAGTGGTAATCATCGGTGCTGTCTAGAAGACCACCTGGCACTGTGCGACTGGCAGCATTGACTGCAAGGCGAGGTGCCAGGTGATTCATTGCCTTATATCAAGGCTGATGAGTAAACCTGCCGCTTAACGGCAAATAGGACTGTGGAATACGACTGTGGTATGCAGCTCCTTAATGCCAACAATGTTTTCTGCTTCATCACACAATTCGTTCATCAGGTGTAATGATGCGGCTTCCAGTAACGTGATGATGTCAAACCCACCCCCGACGACACTGATGGATTTAATTTCCGGAATTTCTCTCAGGCTGTCGCACACTTTTTCTTCCAGCCATTTTCGCATTTGATCAGCAGGTAACAGCTGGTCATGGTTGCGCTTTTTTGTGTCCCGATTTTCGCCGTGTAGCCTTCAATCACACCAGATTTTTCCATGCGCGTAATCCGCTCAGCGACGGCGGTTCTGGAAAGGCCCACATTGCGGGCCATATTTGCAATTGATTCACGTCCGTTAATCAGCAGGTTTGACAATATCTTCCTATCAATTCGGTCAATGCTGTTGCTGTTTAAAGTATTCATTATCATTATTCTCGACTTTGATTAACCTAAGCTACCAACTTATTGGATATCTCTTGGAACAGAGAAGTTATACAGTTCTTGTAAAAGAAACGGATTATTAGAGTTAGACGGTTTGATTTTTACCGTCATGTGTCGTCCTGAAACAAGAATGTCCGCGTTAAATCCACCATCCGATGTCGGTTCGAGTTGCGACTCATTTAACAGTCGGAAAATAGACCAAAAACCTTCCTTTGCTTTCCTGTGTTGCTCGCCACTGGACGTGATGTCCTGAATGTTGACGTTTACGAAAAACTCGTTACTTTCAGGTGGCCACACAAACTGCTTACTCTTTGCCGGGCCATGGTAATAATCGAGACTCTCGCCACCGAAGTTCAGACTGGCCCGTATTGCGCTGGAATCCAGATCGATAAAACGTGAACTGAAATCAATGTTGAACTTGTTCGATGTGGGATCGAAAAGCACATTCTTGATCATGGTGTAGTTCTTCATCTGGGTGATCATTTCTTGCGACAGCTGCAATGTTTCGCCATCAACGCGTTTGGCCTGCCACAGATTCGTGTCATAGAAAGGCGAAAGCGTGTCATCAATGAAGCTGTCCAGAGTGCCTTGCGAAGCAAAAAACTCTTCAAAATCGGTCAGTGAGATCTCAGTTTCGGCATGTTTGGTGAACGGATATTTGTTCTGACCAATCAGTTCAAACTTACTGTACACATTACTGGTCCATAATTCCTGGATGCCCAGTTGTGATTCGGCCAGCAAAACAGACCACGCCTGATGGGCGATTTCATTTAACCAGCTTTTGACCGGTTCAGGCGCTTTTTGAGCGACCTGCTTCAAACGTACAATGGGATCAGCCGCGGTTTCACGCATTCTGGCTTTGGCTGCGATCAAAGCCGCTTGCTGAACATTGGGCGCATCGGTGATCTGCTTCAGATAGGCCCGCAGGTTACTGAGCGAAATAATCACCTGATCCCAGGGCGCTTGTGAGTTTTCAGTTTCACTGGTTTGCAGGGTATTAATCACGGCAAAGGCTTTTTCGACCCTTTTCATTAGCTCATAGTCAGGTTCGATCACTTTCTCTGCTGAGTCTTTTAAAAGATCGACCGCCTGATTCAGACGCTCATCTTTCAGCGTCATCTGAGCCAGTGCCCCCGCTTCTGGCGAATACTTGGTGTTGGTATACAACAGATTCAGTATGGTGCTTAACGGCGATGTCGGGCCTGACAGGGTGTCAATCGCATTGGTTATTTCCACTATGTTGTCATACTGCTTAAAGCGCAAATCGCTGATGGCTGTACGCCAGACATTGATATAGTCGTCAGTATATTTACGGCGCACCTTGGCCTGAAAGGCTTTAAGCTCTTCGTCCGACGGCAGCGTGTTATTGGACAACCCCAGTACCCAGTTGTCGGCAATCAAATCGTGCGATAAAGACTCCGATAAAGGGCGATAGAAAGTGGTAAAGCCGGTCGCGGTATAAATTTTGTTAATGTTCAGTTCATCAAGGTTGCTTTTTTCATGATCAAAAATTTCACCAAAATTGAAACCAATTGCTCTGGGAATACTGAGCTGGCCGAGATCCGCATCTCTGCCACTGTTGAGAATCTGGCTGTAGGCAATATCCACTTTGGACTGGGACAGCAGGTCACGTCGGGTTGTTCGAACCAGATCCCAGTTGATTTCAATGGGGGGAAATTGGTTTTGAAGTACACCGCCAGATACTGAGGTATGTTGGCGTACGCTCCCTCTGAGCCAAAATCATCCGTGAGCAGACGCGAAATCGACTTCAGAAGAAAACTGTAATCGCGCTTGTCCGTTTCATTCAGCATCAAATACATTTTCAGTAAATGGAGCTTGTCCTGATGCGACAGGCTGCTTTTTGCCAGTTTGCGCTGGATATGCTTCTCTACCAGTGGCAACAGTTGCAGGTTGATGCTGTCAAGTAAATGGCGATAGGCAATTTGCGTTGTCTGATCCAGTTTGTCGACATTGATATCGATCAGCTTTTCGTCCAGAAGATGACTGGCGTTGGTCCAGGCGTGATACAGAGGCAAAATACCGTTTGATGTGACAGCAAACTGTTTTTTCAGGTCGGCATACTGATTGTCTTCATCTTTATGATTAGCCACTTCCAGAAGCTGGTTGATAATGGAAATATTGCTCTGCGTGGTCGTAAAGAAATAGTAACCACTGACACTCAGCAAAGTGACACAAGCAGCCATTGTCATATGGCTTTTACGTATGAGTTGCCGCAGGTGGCGTTTGTTTTCCCCGGCAAAATTCGCTTCGGGCAGCACCTGCTCATCAATGATGAAGCGGGTGAATAGTGGAGATTCTGATAACTGGTCGTGTTCGGACGCAATCATCGGAACATTGAAGTAATTACTGCATCCTTTGGCGAGCAGGTTATATTTCCGACCCCCTTGATGGCTGGATGTGAAGTAAAGACCCCGCAGATCAACCAGATGAAATCCGTCCTTTTCCAGCCGTACTTTGTTCAGGGTATCCCGGATGATTTTATGACACAGTTCAAACTGTTTCGGAAAGGTGACCAGTGCACTGTTGTTGACCAGCGAGCGTTCCATCGCGACGCAGTCAAGCGTGCTTTGCTCCATCTTGCTCAGAATAGCGTAAAAGCCGCTGTCAAAGGCATCATTGAGCGTGCCTTTGGCATCTTTCAGCGAAATAGAAAGATGCTCCAGCTGCATTTTCAGCGGACTGAGTGAAACAAATTCTTTGAAGCCTTTCAGTTTGTCAATTTTTGACAGGAAAACATACACAGGCAAGGCCGTATGGGTCATCTCAGTGATGTCGCTGAGGCGGGTATTGATAATATCCAGAATATACTCGCGCTGAGACTCCTCTTGAGTGATCAAGAATTCAAGATCCACCACATACAGGCACCCTGCAAATGGTTTGCGAGGCTTAACACTGACAATTTTTTCCAGAAACGCTTTCCAGAGCGTTTGGTCTGTATTCGATGTATCCTGATAAATCAGACGTGGAGCCGGTTTGATGTATATCGCCTTTTCTGACTCATGCCAGACAAAGTAATCCGTTTGCAGTGTATTTTTCTGATCGATAGGCTTGATGGCATGAGAACTGGTCAGAAGCGATGTCTTTCCTGATTTTTTGTTGCCCAGCAGCAAGTAAATCGGCTTATGACTGGCGCTCTTTAACAGAGAAGACAATAGCCCTTTTAAGGTTTCTTCTTCTGTCTCAATATCGCTGGTCGAGCGTGATTTGCGTTTTTTTACTTCGAAACCGATCAGAAGCAGGATTGCAAGTCCACAGAAAAAGATCACAGGTCCCCATGTCAGATAATGACTGACTGGAAAAGCCATAACGAAATATGCGAATAAGCCATACAGTACTGAAAGCAGCACTGCTGAGAGCACGATAAATACCCTTGGCGTTTTGAGTTTACTAATCAAGATATAACCTGCCTGAATCATTTATTATTGGTTTTTATTTTCGAAATTATGTGTGAGTTCCATGAGTCGATATTGATAGGCACTCAAGGTTTTTTGTGCTTTTAAAATATCGTCATGGTTTATGTGACCTTTCTCCAAATAATCAAGGCGACCAAGGAAGGGAAAAAGGGTATTACTAAAACGATAGGCCGCTGAAATATTCTCACTATCATCGACAAGTGCTGCGTTTGCTATAATCGTTCTGGCTCGTTTGAACTGGTCATTGATGAGCAAATAATCCTGAGCCAACGCTGCTTTCCCAGCCCGATACTGACTGACTGAGGCTTTGGCTGCAATGGAGTCCGGATAAAGGGTATTGACGTTATTTGCCAGCGCTTCCAATGTCTGGTGCTCATAGACACGACCAGGAAAAGCCGTCCAGTCCATCATCAGATCGTGGGTTCTGGTCAGAACCTCTTCTTTGAGACTGTGTTTGAAATAGGGCTCCGCCTGGATCAGCCTTGAGGTAATACTTTCCAGCTGCTCTGCCGTTGCGATCTGAATATCTCGCTGGTACAGGTATTGCCGGACTGCAACAATAGAAAAGACCAGGCAACCCAGAGTAAATACGGTGGCCAACCAGTAACACCAGGCCGGCAGAGTACGTATTGCCGCCTGTTTTTTGACAGGTGGCTGCTCAGCAGCCGGTTGACTTACCACTTCTGGTGTTGGGGCTGGGGTTGGTAATTGACGCTGTTTTTGTTTGGCTAATTCTTTCTCGGCCTGTTCATCCAGCTGATCTTTCCATTCAGTAAACTGTCTGCGAACCGGACCGAGCGATGGGGCTTGTTTCCCCAATTGACGCTGAAGTTCCTGTTCAATATTCAGAGCAAGGTGGTGCCCGGCTTCCACTAAGGGCAGATCCTTCAGCGACACTTTAATTTTGCTCAGTGCCAACGGCATTTGTTCTGCCACCCAGTCAAAAGACTGGATGCGCGCATTGGGTTTATTGGCCGCTGGAAAAGCAGTGTGCCAGTAGACGATGGACAGATCATTGAGAACATTGAGTCCATTAACCGCGCCCATTAATCCGTCAACACGACAGGCGGAGACGCAGTAATAACTGGCACAGCGAAAGTCCTTGCTGTGCTGGGTCAGGAGCAATTCTGAAGCGGCATAGATCTCTTTCCATGGTGCCGGAGAGACAAAACTGCTTAACCGATTGACGTTTCTTTTTAAGTCAGAAAAGAGATCGAGCTCTCTCGGGTCTTGACCAACAGGCAACTGTGCCGATATTGGTCTGAGTGCAATATCAGTGAATTTCATTGTTTAATAGCCAACTTCGAAACTTGTAATTATGAGTAAAAGTGTTCCTGCTGCAGGAAGTAAATTCCTGCTCGCTAACTTAATTATTGGTTTATTAGTGAATGCTAAACTATAGGGCGGATCAAATTTACGCTTTGTCAACTCCTCTGCGTATTACTTTGCTGTGATTATAAAAATTTACCCCAGACAATATGCCTGTTAAGGCTGTTGAATGTCATATCTGAGGAGCAATTTTAACTATTCCTTACTGCATATGAATCGTATTGTAAGCTGAAGCGTTTCAGTAAACTAAGTGAATACTATTTTTGCTGGATAAAGATCACATATTGATGACTGTCAAAGCTTTTTCAACCATTTTTATTAAGATCACCCTTATATTTTAACCGTGTTTAACATTGTTATGACAATCTTTTTTCATTGCAGTTGTCGCTGATAGAAGTAATTTTAGTTATTAGTGTATAAACTTGCGAGTCTAATCACATTTACGTTTTATTAAGTAAATGAATCAAAAAATACATTTTTGGGACGAATGCCTCAAATTAATGTTTTTATTGCGGTGTGATTAATGTTAGGTAAATTAAAGGTTGGTTTTTACGAGTTTTAAATTGCTGTCAATTCGCAACCTCGTGCAGTGAAAGTGACAGATCCAATAGGGAAAGTAACTTATTTAACGATAGCGTAAATCAAGCCTTGAATTCATATTTTTATGCGTTTATCTTTCAGGTGTTTTTAAATTAGAGAAAGCGAACATTATGCCTCGTCTTCTTACAATAGCCTGTATTGCTTATTGTTTAATTCATACTTCCTTTGCTTCTGCCAAAGGTGAACGCTTTGGTGTCACGGGCGCATACTATGATTTTACGTCGACTGCCGAGGAAGGTGAGTCGGGTGAAAACCAGAGTCTTCGCTGGGGACTGGTACATACACGGCCGATCGATGATAACAGTGCCCGCTGGCGCTGGTGGTTTGGTCTGAATTATTTAGCGGACAGTATTCCTGCTCCGCAGAATGGTGTTTACCAGGAAGTCACTAATTATGAATTTCGTGTGCTGCCTCAGTACGCTATCCCCTTGGCGAGCTGGCTGACGCCTTATGTTGGTGCCGGGTTATCGCTGGCTTACAGCGAGTACAGCGAGCGCTGGCACGTCGATGCCGATGAATTCAAGTACGGGACTCAGTTACCGGATAATAATGCGTTTGAAGCCAGCTTACTGCTGAATGCAGGCATGGTGATAAAAATGGGCAGTAATCCAGATGCACATTTGCAGATTGCGCCTCAGGCGACGCTGATCGTGCCGGTCAATGATGGTCTTGGCGGCGTAGAATTTTCCTTATCGTTTCTATTCTAAGATCGTTTATGACGCACAAAACCCTCATTCTCAAAGTGAACAGTGCCCCGGAAGAATATGTCGGGGCAAAGCAAATGGAATTTGACAGTCAGGGCGGAACAATCGGCCGTAGTGCTCAGAGCATCTTTCATCTGGAAGATCATAATAAGTATCTGTCGGCGACTCATGCCCTGATCACCTGTTATAACGGTGAGTATTATCTAAACGATATCAGTACCAATGGCACTTTTATCAATGGTAAGCGTGCACTGAAGAGTCAGCCGACAGTTCTGCAGGAAGGCGATTCTATTTCGATGGGGCGCTATGAATTCAGTGCAGGATTTGAGAATGAGGTGCATCACATTAATCTGGCAGAAGACATTATGCCGGATATGAAAAGCAATGATCCGGTCGACAGTCTGAATCTGATCCTCCCGCCTGAATCTGAAGTGTCAGGAGAGGGAACGATAGAAGAGCTGTTCCTGACACAAGATGAGAAAGCAGATTCTACTGAGCCGCTTGCTTATCTTCAGGAAGTGAATGAAGAAGCAGAGTCTTTGATTGAAGATGAAGAACCCAGACCGTTTGTCGATTACAACGCGACACAACGACAAATTCTTGACGACAGTGAAAGCATCCACTCTGAAATGGACGTGCCAAGCCTGATTCCGGAAGACTGGAATGTTGAAGATGGCAGTTTTCCTGCTTCAGAAAAAGCGGAGCCCTTTTCATCACCAGGGAATAAATTTACTCAACAAGCAGCACCTGCCGGGCGTTTAACATCCTACACCCAGCCTTCCGTAACGGAACAACCCACTCCGCCCAAATCAGTAGGTACCATCGAAAAGCGTTCTGAAACATCAGATATGCAATCCGAAAAGGCGTTTTTGCAAGGTTTAGGTATCCCCTCGGAGTTACAGCATCTTTGCGACGAGAACTGGTTTCGTCAAATGGGGCTGAGCTTGAAAGGATGTCTTGATTCACTGAATGCTGAATTGCATCACTCTTTGATGATGGCAGGTGAATCAGAGACGGCCAAACCACATTTATTGGACAGTATGATGTCGCTTTATCAGCAGTCAATTCTCGAGCCTTATGAGCTGATCGAACATATCCAGGAAGAGCTGGATATGCACCGATCCCGATTAGATCAGGCGCGTGACAGTATTTTCCAGCAACAGTTAGCCGCTTTATCACCGTCGTCATTTGAAGCGAAGCAAAAGGCCGACGGGGGTTGGCTGAAGAGCCAACGGACCTGGAAAGCTTATCAGGCATATTTTTCTGAGCAACAGTTACATTGGCGAACCGAAGACAAACAGAGCTTTGATACAAGCCTGGAATCAAAGTACAGAGAATTGTTACAGGAGCAAAATGCGTAATTATTTTTTTGCATTGGTAGCCGCACTGTCACTGTCAGGGTGCGCGGTATGGGAGCAGTTTAAAGACACCACCGGGCTGATCCCTGAAACCGCAGAAGTAGAAGTGCATATTATGACCGATAAGAGTCTGAACCTGCGTCCTAACGGGTCATCATCACCGGCCATTTTACGCATCTATGAGCTGTCGTCACCTGTGCTGTTTCGCAGCCTGGATTTCTTTTCATTATTTGAAAACGACAAAGCTGCACTGGGTGATGAATATATTAAGCGGTATGAGTATCAGCTCGAGCCAGACCAGGAACTCACTGAATTTTTAAAGCTGCAGCCTGAAACACGCGCAGTCGGATTTGCAGTTGCTTTCCGGGATATTAACGGGACAAGTTGGCGGACGATACACACCATTGAAGAGCGGGAGAGTTATTATCTGGACGTGAATCTGGTGAATAACGTGTTGTCTGTAGAGCGTACACAAGGCGTAGAACAGATTTATTTCTAAGGAAGCATTATGTCATTGCATAACCCGGTTGTCTGGCAAGACGGCATGTTCATGAAACCACAGCATTTTCAGCAGTTGGACCGTTTTCACTCTCAGCAAGTGAGTTTGTATACCGCTTTCAGCTCGCCATTAAATTGGGGGATTAGCCGATTAGAGATTAATGCTGAGCTGCTGAAAATGGGCAAAATTGGTGTCACTGTTGCGGAAGGCATATTGCAAGACCGTACACCGTTTGCTTTTCCTTCTGAAGCCTTGGCGCCGGCCATGTTGGAAGTGGACACATCGACGGTAGATAAAGTGGTGTATTTATGCTGCCCTTTACCGTCAGAGCAGGGTGAGCTGTATACCAATGCGGGAGACGGTGCACGCTATCGTCTTCAGGAGCAGCAAGTGGTTGACTGTCTGTACGACAGTGAAGATACCACAACCATTCATGTCGGCAGCCTGAATTTCCGGTTGATGCTAGAGACGGAAGACCGTTCGGCTTTTACGTCGATCCCGATTCTGAAAATTTCGGAAGTCAAAAGTGATGGTACTGTATTACTTGATGACAAGTTCATCCCCACTTGCCTTGATATTAAAGCCTCCGCTGTACTGACAAAGTTTGTGACCGAATTTGCTTCTCTGCTAAAACATCGTGCTGAATCTATAGTCAGCCGTCTTGGTGTGGTTGACCAGCAAGGCGTATCCTCGGTGGCGGATTTCATGCTGCTGCAGGTGGTCAACAAGCTAGAGCCGGTATTCTGGCACTTAGCCGGCTTGGAAGGTGTTCATCCGGAAGCACTGTATCGTGTGTTGCTGCAGGCCGAAGGGGAGCTGGCAACATTATGTACATCATCCCGTCGTCCTGAGACGTTCTCGCCCTATAATCATGGTGATCTGACTGACTGCATGTGGTCTTTGATCAGCCGGAACCGCAACAGCCTGACCGTAATGTCTGAACAGCGAGCAATCCCGCTGGTGCTGAAAGAGCAGGGCTACGGTATACGTGTGGCCAATATTGCTGATCGCGAAATTATTCAGACCACCACCTTTATTCTTGCCGTGAAAGCCGATGTCACACTGGATGTACTGCATACTCGCTTTGTCTCCCAGGTGAAAGTGGGCAGTCTGGAAAATATTCGTGATCTGGTAAACTTTCAGTTACCGGGTATCGCCATTAAAGCAATGCCAGTGGTACCTCGCCAGCTACCTTACCATGCAGGCTTTACTTATTTTGAGCTGGATAAGGCGTCTGATGAGTGGAAGGCATTGTCTTCTTCAGCCGGTATTGCCATGCATGTTTCCGGCGACTTCCCTAATATTGAATTACAAATGTGGGCTGTCAGATTATGAGTCAGTTCGATGATGATATAACAGTCGTCCTGTTTCAGCCTGAGCCCGGCAAACCTATGGAGGTGATGCCGGCTCCGGAAGTACCACGCAATATTGCAGTCAAGCAGCTGGAAATTAAAAAGCTGGGTATCAACCAGCTGGTTGACGAGTTTACCTGGGTACTGGCTTGCCTGACCTGTATTCCCTCTATTCCCTGGCTCGATGATCCGACCTTGCTGCGTGAACAAATCAGCCGGGAAATTCAAGATGCCGAGAAGCGCCTGCTCCTTGCAAACACAGACAGAGCATCCCTGCTGGTGATGCGCTATTGTGTCTGTGCGGCTGTGGACGAGGCGGTTTACAGTCAGGAGTGGGGTGAAAAAAGCAATTGGAGCACACACAGCCTGCTTGCTGAGTTTCATAATGAAACATCAGGTGGTGATAAATTCTATACCATTCTGGACCGGCTCAGACAGGATCCCAAGCGCTACAGACAACTTATCGAATTTTTATACTTTCTGTTGCAGGTGGGTTTTAAAGGGAAATTCGGTCGTGTTGAACGGGGCAATGAAAAAATTGCGGATATTGCCGAAACCATATATCAGCTGATCAAAGAGGACAGGCTTCAGGATCAGGAAAAGTTACAGTTAGTGAATTTAAAAGCCGCCGTGATTAGTCGGCCTTTGAAGCGCGTGATTTCTCCAAGGTTGATTGTCGGCTGCACGGTGGTGTTATTGGCTGCGATGTACTCAGCAACGTATTGGATTATCGATTATAAATTTAACCAACTGATGGGTTGAGCCGTTAAAATCCTTCTGTGATCATTCAATGCTCCAGGCATCAACAGTGAAGATGCTCCAGCGTCTTGTGAAGACCGCGACCTGCATGCCAGATCAGTAGGCATCTGCGGCAGGAAGGTTGTGAGTGGCTATATGATGGCGATGTATTCACAATACTTAACGTCAAAGATAGCCACTTCATACTGAAATACGACAGGGGCAAGTTCACTGCCGAGTGACACCGGAAACGCTATTAATACTGAACAAAAAACACGCCCAGTTTATTGTCATCCGGATCTCTGAAGTACGCCGCAAAAACGCCGGGCTTTCGTTCACCGGGTTCACCTGCGTCTGTCCCACCCAGCTCAAGGGCTTTTTGATAAATGGCGGTGACCATGTCGGCCGAATTGGCTTGCAGTCCAATCATACTGCCGTTACCGCTGGTGGCAGCTTGTCCGTTATGCGGGGTGCAGATGGCGATGCCCACACTTTCGTTATGGGTTTGCCATAATACAGAACGCTCGGTTTTCATGGTCTTTTTGGCGCCAAACAACACCAGTAGTGCATCGTAAAAACGTTCTGCCCTGGGCAAATCATTCGTGCCTAACAGTACATTACTTATCACGCGATTTTTCCTCCTGACTTTGGGTGGAAGCGGGTATCAAGCTCACGTGTAAGTCTGGTTTAGATAGCAAGCCTGTCCAGTTTGCCGGCGATAAATTGTGCAGTTCATCAATGAGCCACAGGATCCCAGCATCAGGAATAAAATCACGATATCACTGACCGTCTGGCGTTTATCGTGGCCCGGCGTCTGCGTCTGAACAGCAAAGTAAACGGCAGGGTGAGTAAGAGATTGGTGGCTAACCCCAGGATGACACCAAACATCAGACCGTTGAGCGAGAGTGGAATACCAGGTTTGAAATGAGCCAGGGTTTTTTCTAATGCGTCAAAGCGTGCAGGTGCGAACATATACACTGATTTCTCAATCAATGTCCCGTGTTCAAAAACGTTCATCCCGGATTTCAGATCGTCATAGTGGCTCAGGGTTGCTTGCTTTTGTAAGGCGTCCGCTCTGACACTGGCTTCTTTATTCTCCAGATGTTGCTCAATCATTGCCGTCACGTCAGGGTAACCGTATTGTCTGGCTGTGTTTTCGTAGCCGCTCACCTGCCATTGTGTGGCGTCAAATAATCCTGCCAGATATTGCTGATAGTGATCGGCCAGTAAAGGAACCTGAAGCGCCGCAATCAGCATGACGCCGAACAGCAATTTATCAACAATTCTTCCTATCAAGGGACTTTCCTTTTTCGGTTAAAGTGGCGCAAAGCAACATTCGGGTAATGTCACCTGTTCCAGCCTCGTATGTTATAACGGATAACCCGTCGGGATTGTTGAAAGCAGAGTGTGCGCTGTGCTCATGGTCACAAGTCAGCACGGACCGGCATTGACTGGTTTTTTCATGACAAACCCGCGCTCAATGCCCGACTGAAATCCGACTGTCTCATAAAGGCGATGCGCCTCTGGCCGGTTTTCCCCGGATAGCAGCATGACTTTATAGCATCCCATGTCCCAGGCGAGTGAGAGCGCTTTTTCGATGACTTTCTGGCTCAGTCCTCGCCGCCTGTATGGTGCCGAGGTGATGACATGCTCGATGATGCCAAAAGGCTGACCGCCATTGGTCATGGTCGGCACCAGGCCAAGCTGGCAGGTCGATGCCAGTACCCCATCAATCTCAGCAACAATGATTTTAGTGTGCGGGCTGTTGTGTATGTTCTGCCAGCATGCCATCGCTTGCGGGTCCGAGAGTGTAGGGTCATGAGGCCGCAGTTCTGCGTAGAGCTCAAGCAGGCCTGCTAAATCGCTGGCCTGGCAGCACCGGATGAGTTCCAATGGCGTTCTCCTTTATCTGGGAGGTGGTCGATTTGGTTACCCGTGCAGTTAGGACGCCGAATGCGGATGAACCGCACACAGCCCTTTCCAGTCTTCAAGATCTTGCGCCGGTTTTTCTTTTCGGAATTGAGCGTAAAGTGCAATACCTTGTTTATCTTCCAGAATATCAACCTTAATCCCTTTTTCACGCAACAGGCTTTCGTTCCCTGAGGCATTGGTCACATCACCGACGACAACCCGATTGAATCCTCTCATATACAAAAGTGTTGCACAGACATCGCAAGGACTCAGGCTGGTAAACAGGGTCGTCTGGCTGAAATCTATCCGGCCAGCATCGCGTATTGCAGAGGTTTCACCGTGGTTGTACGGGTGATCTTCCTGAACCAGGGTGTTGTGACCTTTACCCACAATGTGTCCGGTCTGGTTATTCATGATGACTGCGCCAATCGGACAGCCCCCTTCGTCGTAGCTTTTTTGTGCCAGCAGGACCGCAATGCGCATGTAGTCAGCATCGGATAACTTGCTTGTGAAATCAGGGTCCATTAACACAGTCAAGCTGGTCGTCGGCATATGGGCGATCGCGCGAAGCGCGGATTCATTGATGTCTGAATGCTGATTCAGCAGGGTCGTCATAACTTTCTCTCTGTTCCAGGATTGAGTTTCGAAAGTATAACTCTGATTTTGCAGATTATTTCAGTTCATTCATTGCTCATTTGCTCGGGCTCACATTATTGGACAATGCGAAAGTTTTATGGCGAACTTTTTTGGACGCGCTGACTTTGTTATATGGAGCAATGCGCGTAAAAAATGGAAGAGTACTGTGAAAGCAGGTTAGCCGGTGAGAGTAAATTAAAACACACATCGGCTTTGAATATGTATAGTTCAAGAATTGTTCGGGGATGGTTGTCATTGTAAATGTCAGGGTTATATTGATGAAGCTTGGTTTGTCATTATCTCAGGATGAAACGCCGAAGGGGAAGTGGGCAGTATTTATGGTTTTCTCAATATTGGTTATGAGAAAGAATATATAACTTGTAGGTGTAAAATTTCGCCCATAAAGAGAAGGTGATTTGATTGGATGCTCTTTGTTTAAGTTAGTTAAAGGCGAAAAAGTAAAAACCTTACATAAACCATTAAACTTCTTGTGCTTATCTCGTTTCATCTGATAGGAATCAATGAAATGTGGCAGCAGGAAACAAATGATAACTTTTTAATGTAAGTCATTGTTTTTAATGTAAGTCATTGTTTTTAATGTGGATGTTGAAGTTTGGTGCTTTCGTTTCTCTGAAGGCTGTTTTTATTTACCAGTAAGTAAATTCATTCTTTAAAATGTTAAAAGTAAATAATGATTTTAAGCTTGGCTTTTCGGTGTTACTTAGTGATTAATTTGATATTTATAAAATTTTATCGATACATTAATCTGTGTTTTATGGTTTTTACCATTGTTTTATTTTGATTTCTTTGGCTGATGTTCTGTTTTTCATGTTTGATGGGCTTTTTTATTATTGTTTTTAGTGGGGTGTCTATGGTGGCCTATAGTTATCAATGCGAAACAGTTGGCTATTGAAATAATTTCGCATAACTGACCATTCTACGAATATTAACAAACAGGATACAGAGTGATGAAAAGGAATCTGGTGTTTATTGCACTTGCGGGGCTGTTTATAAATAACGCCCATGCAAATGACCTGAATAATTTTGTAAAAATGAATGAAGAAGCCACCTTTATTGAAGGTGACAATGTAGTTCATGTCCCGGAAGCCGATGAATATTCATTGCAACAAGAATACTCTCTGGCAGAAAGGGCGGCAGCGATGGGGGCAATCGCTGTCTCTGCGGATGGAACCCAATTTAAAGCGGAGATATCGGAAGAAACTCTGGCTCTCTTGGATCAAGCGGTCAAAATCATGCAAGAACAAGGGCTCGACTCGAGTGTTTTCTCGACCGAGCCTCACGAAGCGACAGTACCGGCACTTCCGAACGATGTGATATCGCCACTGAAAGTGATCGGTGCGGATAATCGCGTAAAAGTGACGAATACAACGTCGGCACCGCATTTGTATAATGGCCGGATTGCAGTGGGCTGTACGGGAACACTGATTACGAAAACACATGTTTTAACGGCTGGCCATTGTGTTTCCAATGGATCTGGAACTTGGTATAAATCACTGGATTTTACAGCCGGTCAAAATGGTTCGTATAAGCCCTGGGGAACGACGACCTGGAAAAATGCCGTCACGACGACAGCCTGGCACAATAAAGGTGATACAAACTATGATTATGCGATTATTGTTCTCAATAGCGCACCTCATGGGGGCCACTCAGGCTGGGGAACCTATTCTGCCGGTACACATAGTGTAACGGGGTATCCTGGTGACAAACCGACAGGCACCATGTGGACAGATTCCGGTTCGACCTCTGCTATATCGAGCTACAGGGTTTGCTATACGCTTGATACAGCTGGCGGCCAAAGTGGCAGTGGTATCAAAGACAGTAATAACTATGTCAGAGGTATTCATACAACAGGTTCTACAACGAGAAACTGTGGTACACGTTTAACCAGCACTGTCTACAATACGCTCAAAAGCTGGATTGCAAATAATCCTTAAATCATCCGAAACGACACTGTTCATGAAGCTCAACTTTGTTGGGCTTCATGATTGAGAAAATGACATGAAAAAAAGCATAGCTCTTGTACTTTTGATGATGATACAAGCCTGTTCCACAACAGAGAACTGGAAACGAGTGATGATTTTGGGGAGTGCTGAAGCAAACGATCCGGTACTTGCTCAAGTTCAGTTGCTTGAAAAAAGTGGCGAGGTAAAAGATGTCACAGTACTCGAATCATTTCCGGTTCAGATATGGCTAACCGCTTCTGACGACACGATAGATGCGTTGCAGAACATGCCCCGAAAAACGGTTTCAGACCAATGAATATTGTTTGATTCTTCCTGTGCAATGGAAAGTGGCAAGACCAACAAGTTATTGCAGTGTTACGCCACCGCCATTGCGGTATTTCAGACAATCTTTTGCTGTAGCTTGTGTACCTGTTCTGAAAATACGGCCCTATTGGTTTGTTGATTACCTTTTACAACGCTAATCCACTGCAGCCCGGTTTCGTCTGCATGCTCGAACTCAATCTGCAGCTCATATTTACGAGCAGTGGCTAAAGCGCCGAGCGCGCCTGCAATAAATCCAACTGGTGCTAAAAACAAAGCCATTCCTTCTGGATCAATAAACCATATGACGCTGGAGGCGATGAGGCCAAGAGTCAATACTCTGAGCAGGTGATCGGTCAGCGTATGGACTTTGACTCGCGCATTCTTAATTCTTGATAATCTGTATTTATCGTTTCTGTAGGTGAAATACTGATGACAGATTGAAAAATCTTGGGCGTTGGCCATATACCTTGTTTACCTTCTTGCGTGTTGCTTTCTTTGATGGGGAGCGAAGAATACGGTTATTTTCTGCCTGGTTCGTGCGCTTCATACTGGGGCAAGTTGACATCCAGGCTATCCCAGTTGGCTTTCGATGTGACGAAGTTATGCGAGATGGGCTTTTCGACGATCTCTGAGTCGAGAATGCCGAGCCGGATCCGGATGCGGGTAGGATCTGCTGTATTGGAACTGTATATTGGCGACGCGCAGACTCGGCAGAAATGGCGTTGCCTGCCAGATTTTAATGCAAAGTGATGCAGTAACTCCTGTCCTTGGGTAACCGTAAAATCTGCGGTGTTTACAAACCCGTTTGTGGCAAAAGCAGAGCCTGTCGATTTCCGGCATAAAGAACAATGACAGTGAATAATATCGCTGATTTTTCCGGTAATGGTAAGTTGTACGCCACCGCAAAGGCAGCTGCCGGTATACATAAGAACTCCTTGTGGCTTTAGTAAGACTTGATGGCATCTGCCCGAATTCAGGTCTTAACGTATGCGAGAACCGCAACAGGGAAGCACCCAGTCTGATGGCCCAGAATCTGACTGTTTCAGGTCTGTTGCATCAATATCTTGTTTCCCGTGCGCTGTGTGAACCCGACAACTGCTCGGTTCATTGGAACGCATTATCCTGCTTTATTGCAATATTTCATGGATTTAGTGGTATATGCTTTCATTTTTGTGCGCTTACGCAATATGCTGCTCATTCCGGGCGTCGCTCTCCCATTTTTGCCATCCTCTGCTGTCAGCGATTTGAATAGTGAAACGATTTACGCCACTCGCTGGGTGTCACATTGCACTTCTTTTTGAAGTGATCCCGAAAGGAAGTTGCGGTGGTAAAACCGACTTGTGCTGCGACAGATTCTATCGGCAGTGACGTTGACTCGAGCAGCTCCTGAGAACGTTGTAACCGTTCCGAAAGTATCCATTCACCCACAGATGTACCTGTTGCTTTTTGAAAGTGGCGGGTGAATGTCCGGCGGGTCATCATCACCCGTTCGGCCAGGCTGTTCAGTTCATGGGGTTGATCAAGCGTGTCGCGCAGGTATGCCAGCAAACGGTTGATGCGTTCATCCTGTGTGGTCGCTGGAACCGGCCGTTCAATGAACTGGGCCTGCCCTCCGTCGCGATGCGGGGGAATCACCATACGACGGGCGACTTTATTGGCAATGGCGCTGCCATAGCGTTGTCGCAGCAGATACAGGCAGCAATCCAGTCCCGCGGCTGTCCCTGCCGAGGTCACAATCGAGCCATCGTCAACATAGAGTGCGTTGGTATCCAGGGTGGTCTCCGGAAACCGCTGAGAGAAATCCTGCTCGAACTCCCAATGTGTTGAGGCCCGGCGATGCTGTAACAAACCAGCATACGCCAGGACATACGTGCCAAGACACAGGCCGACGATCTGCGCGCCACGGGCATGGGCTTTGCGCAAAGCGTTTAACAAATCACGATTCGGCTGCTCAGACGATTTACGCCAGTAAGGCACAATAATAATGTCGGCATTGCTCAATCCGTCCAGCCCTGACGGAGCATCAATGATCAGACCATGACTGGAGCGAATCGGTCCGGGTTCGCCGGCACAGATTGTCAGATGAAAGAGCTTCATGTCGGGCAGTATGTCATCAAAAATGATGCAGGGAACAGAAAAGTGAAAGGTACTGAACTGGTTAAATGCGATTACAGCAACAGTGGGTAATGACATGACGGTTATAGTTCCTTGCTGATCCATCCTGAAACGAATTGAAGTGCCCTTCAGGTCTTCTGATGAAAAGGGCACTGGACTGTCTATCAATGTGTCAATAAATAAGACTCGCCATCTGCCGGAATGAGTACGCGATCCATTGCCTGATTCTCTGTCAGATACTGGCGCAGTGCCTCACGGGTTAATACCGCGTGGTTAACTGCTTCCATATGGCTGGCGATGATTGTGGCATTCGGGGCAGCCTCATGCACTGCAAGGACATCTTCTTTGTTCATGATAATCGGGCCGAGGCCAATCACTTGCGCATCCCCACTGTTCAGCACGATGATCTCCGGCTGAAATTGTTCGATGCTGCTCTGAACAAATGGGTTCCAGACGGTATCTCCTGCTATATACAATGTCGGCTCATCAGGGTGAGCAAGTACGACGCCCGATACCTCACCCATACGTTCGCCAATAACCGCCATGACCTCATCGCTGCCGTGCTGGCCGTCGGTAATGCTGAGGCGGATACCGTCATAGTCGGTGTTGTCCGAAAGCACGCGAATGTTGGAGAAGCCGGACTGGCGAATCACCCCGGCATCGGCCTGGTGCTGGGCAAAGATCAGCATCTCTTTGGGAATGCTCTGTTGGGCGACTTCATCCCAGTGATCCGGATGCGTATGAGTGACTATCACGGCATCCACATCCAGTAGCGCTTCGATGGGGCAGGGCAGATCGACCAGTGGATTGTTTAAGTGGCTGTTGGGGGTTCCTTCAAAGCCTGGGTAGGTGCCTTTGTCGGCAAGCATCGGGTCGACAAGTAATTTTTTCCCAGCATATTCAATGAGTAGTGTTGCGTTGCGGATTTGCGTGAATTTCATAATCGGTACTCTCTGGTAATCACCTTGTGTATTGAGCGTTCATTATCAAAGTAATTTCTGCAGAGAGTGAGTGGCCCGCGGGACAGAGTTCAACGAGATCGGGACAAGTCACTTGCCTCGCAAAACTTGTGTCATTCACCCCAAACGGTGCGCCCATTTGCCCTGGTTCTCTCGCTCGCAATTCTCTTCGGTGTCATACGCGATGTGGGCTGACGGTTTGTTCAGGCGGATGCCAGCCGTTGCCAGCTTTTTGACGATCAAGGCTTCAAGTACAGGTTTTCCCGCTTCATCATAAAAGTGTGACAGATTCGCATTGGTATCGAACACACAAACCACTTTCAAACTGCCAGGAAAGTGCGAGTAGTCGACCAGATGGGTCAGCCACTGAAAGCCGGGGTAAGCCGCCAGCGCATGGTCACACACTTCTGTCAGTACCACTCTGATCTGGTTGTCGGTTTTTTTATCTGTCTTTCGCATGTTTGTCTCGTTGAGGGCGGCAAGCTTGATGTTTTGCTTACCGCACTGTTTGCCGGAAGGACAATACGTTAACGTTTTGGACAGCACAATAAAAGTGTCTGTGTGGCTTCAGCTGTCTGGTTTCTCGTAGCTGGCGATGAGGGTCGTGGCACGAACCGACGGCGTAAAATAGTGCTGCTTTACTGCCATATACTCTTTGTCGTTAAAAAATTGGTTTTTCATGTCTTCACTGGGAAAGCGAATCGAGAAAACACGGTTGATGGGGGCTGACACCTGCGAAATGAGTACTTCTGAGACTTTGAAATCATAGCCAAAGCTGCCGTTATAGCGGGATAAAATGGGGGTCATTTCGCGTCTGTATTGTGCGTAAATTTCATCATTCGCGACATCAAGCGCGACCAGCATTTCAAAAGACATGGGACTTCCCTGTTAAGTGTGTGTCTGAAACCCTAGAGTAATCTTTCGGGTAAGCATAGCCGGTTGCGTGAAGATTAAGAGTTTGCTCAAGAAATGCGTTGATAATTATCTATAACGCCATCAGGCGCAGTATTTTATCGATAAAAAAGTGCCTGTCCCGCCGAAATCTGTTGCTCAGCACCAGCAGTGCTTCCATAGCTTGCTCCTATCTGAACAATCCGTGATTTCAATTACCCAGCCAGACCGACTTTAGGTAATATTTATTTAATTTAAATCAGTTGGTTAGCAGTTTATGAATCAGAGAACAGCATTAGTGGTGGAAGGCGGCGCAATGCGCGGTATTTTTGCCAGCGGGGTACTGGATGCCTTTATGGACGATAACTATAACCCTTTTGATCTGGCTATCGGCGTTTCAGCGGGCGCATCAAACTTGCTGGGATATCTGGCAAACCAGCCTAAACGGAGTTATCGCGTGATCACGCAGTTAGCGACGGATAAGCAGTTTTACAATCCTGCCCGTTTCCTGAAAGGCGGTAATCTGGTGGATGTGAAGTGGCTGATCGATGAATCATTACGGCTCTATCCGCTTGATCAGCATCAACTGTTCGGAAAAACGGCTCTGATTGCTGCAGCCACGAATATCAATACCGGCACGGCTGATTATTACAACGTGAGCCCATCCAACGTCAGCGATGTCATGGAAGCGACCAGCGCGCTGCCGATTGCCTATAAAGCGACACCTTGTTTTGCCGGCGGTTGTTATACCGATGGCGGGGTGGCAGATTCGATTCCGGTGCGGGAAGCCTACCGCCGCGGCGCAAGGGATATCACAGTGATTTTGTCACATCCGCTCAGCTATCAGATGAAACCGGCGAAATATCCCTGGATGATGAAAAAAGTCTTCGCCCGCCAGCCACAGATAGCTTCTGCCATGATCAAACGTGCTGATAACTATAACGCTTCGCTGGCATTTATTCGTCGGCCGCCGGCAGATGCCACAATCCGGGTCATTGCGCCACCGGAGCATTTTAGTGTGAAGCGTTTGACCATGCGTAAATCCACCCTGGATGAAGGCTATCAGATGGGCCTGAAAGAAGGCATGCTGCATATTCATCGCCGGAAGTCACTGAACGGTTCACATGACGAAAACTGTCAGTTTTGTCTGTGAGAAGCTGTTTAATCACAATAAAGGCTAAAAACTCATGTAACTGTCATTTTTCGATGGCCTTTTTCAACCGGATGATTTCAAATTGAGCGCAAATCACTCAATAACAGGTTTGCCTGAGGAAAATGATGTCCCCTTTCGTTTCAACATCCTGGCTGGCAAGGAAAAGCGGATCGCCAAACCTGGTGATTCTGGATGCTTCCATGAAAAGCGTGACGGGGGATCATGCCGATTTTTCCTCACGGCAGTATCTCCCCGGCGCCATCGTGTTTGATCTTGAGCGACAGTTTTCTGATGTTTCTTCTTCGCTGCCTCATACCGCACCAACATATGAGGCATTTCAGCGAGAAGTCTCCAAACTGGGTATTGAGACAGATTCTGTGGTTGTGATTTACGATGCCAAAGGGATCTACTCAGCGCCGCGCGTCTGGTGGCTGTTTAAGCTGATGGGGCACAGGCAGGTCTTTGTGCTGAACGGTGGTTTGCCTGCATGGATCGCAGAAGGCAGGGCTGTCGTTGCCTCTCCCGTCATTCCTGAGAGGGGGAACGGTTGGCTGGGTGAGTATCGCACCGCGTGGATTGCTGACTGGCGAGCACTGGCAGAAAAAGGCGGTCTGCCGGGACATCATCTAATCGATGTGCGTGCCGCTGGGCGGTTTTCTGGTCAACAGCCGGAGCCTCGGCCAGAATTGCGAAGCGGGCATATTCCCCAGGCGATAAACCTTCCTTTCGCCTGTTTCATTGAGGACGGCCAGTATAAAGATCCCGACATATTACAGGCGTTGTTTACCCAACAAGGGGTGTTCGCCGACGATCAACTGTATTTCAGCTGCGGTTCGGGTGTAACCGCCTGCATCGGATTGCTGGCAGCTTATCAGTGCGGGTATCGGAATTTGTCGGTTTATGATGGCTCCTGGGCGGAGTGGGGGCAGCGAACCGATTTACCCGTTGCCTGAGTACCTCGGTTCACTGCGGATGATGGCGCTTAAGAGACGACCTGATAAGCCTGAATTTTAGGCAGCTTCAGGGAGATCAGGGTCGTGAGGGCGAGAAAGACGAAAGACACCCACAGGCAGGCGGACAGGCCTGCAACCTGGAAGACCCAGCCGGAGAGCACTGTGCCGATTAAACGGCCCATGGCATTGGCCATGTAGTAGAAGCCGACATCCAGGGAGACGCCATCGTCTTTGGCGTAGCTGACAATCAGGTATGAATGCAGCGACGAGTTAATCGCAAAAATGGCCCCAAAGAGCATCAGTCCACCGACGATTACCAGTTCCGGCTGCCATTGAATCTGCACCCCGTAAGCGATACCTGCGGTAATGATGGCCAGCAGCAGCGCCCAGCGTGTTGCGGCTTGCCCGTCCGGCACTTTGCCCTGCGCTTTCCCTGTCAGCTTGGGGGCAAAGCCCTGCACAAAGCCATAGGCCATCACCCAGGCTGCCATGAAGCCACCGATAGCACTGTGATTCCAGCCAAACACCGACCCGAGATAAACAGGCAGTGCAACCACAAACCAGACATCCCGCGCCCCGAACAGGAACATGCGGGCTGCAGAAAGGATATTCACGCTTTCAGATTTGGAGAACATCTCGGCAAATCTGGGTTTGCTTTTCGCTTTGCCCATGTCGGCTTTCAGCGTTCGGAGACTGCTGATGAACACCAACGCCAGCACACCCGCCATGGTCAGCACTGCATTCTGGAAACCCATGAGACTGAGCAGTAAACCACCAAGGAAGAAACCAGCGCCTTTAAGAGTGTTTTTTGACCCCGTCATCAGCGCAACCCACTGATACAGCGCACTTTGTTTGTTGTCCGGCACCAGGGTTTTGATGGCGCTTTTGGCACTCATCTTGTTGAGATCTTTGGCGATACCCGACAGTGCCTGAGCGGCCATGACCCAGGGAATCGTCAGCATCGGGTTGGGGACGGCCAGCATCAGCAGGGCAACAATCTGCATACCCAGGCCAATGTTCATGGTCCGGTTCAGCCCCAGCCGGGCGCCCAGCCAGCCGCCAACCAGGTTAGTGACCACGCCGAAAAATTCATAGAACAAAAACAGGGAGGCGATGGCCAGGGTGGAGTAACCCAATTCGTAAAAATAGAGCACGACCAGCATGCGCAGCGCGCCGTCAGTCACAGTGAAATTCCAGTAATTGAAGGTCACCAGCATATACTGGCGAACCGGCTGGCTGAATTGCGCGAAATATTTAGCAAACATAGACACGACACTCGTATTGTTCGCCGTTTCGGTTGTCGGCTGCGATGCAAACCAAAAGCGGGTGCAGACAGGCGCGAAACGGCGAAACACTGTTTATGATTGTGACGCTACCTGACGGATATAGTCGACCTGGACCGGTTTAGTAAAGGCCCCCGGACGCAGCGCCTGAACGTCTTCAATAATGCGTGACAACGGCCATCCCATTTCCAGCAACAGGTGTGCTGCAAGTAAACCGGTGCGGCCTGAACCCCCCATGCAATGCAGAGCGATCTTGCCCCCTTCTGCAATAATTTTATGCAATTGCGGGCTGGCTGCCTGCCAATGTGCCGCAAATTCGCTATCAGGCGCGGCATCGTCTTCGATCGGCGTGTGTGCCCACAACATGCCAGACTGTGCAACAAGCTGGCCCAGATCAGCGACGTCTTTGTCTGCCATTTCCTGCGGATTGATGGCAGTGACAACAGCGCGTACTCCCTGTGCTTTCAGCTGGGCCAGGCTGTCGGCCAGAGAAACGCCTTTGGTGCCGGGGCAGGGTGTCAGTACCAGTGCGCTGGTCTCGGTGACGGGTAAAGTCCAGATTGGATGTGTCATTGTCATGGCTTCCTTATACCTGTCCCACTTTACGCACCAGTTCCGCCGTGCGGGTGGCGTACCCCATTTCGTTGTCATACCAGGCATAGATTTTCACCATGCGTTTTCCGACGACCATGGTTGATAAAGCATCCACGATGGTTGAGCGCTGATCACCTTTATAGTCGATTGAAACCAGCGGGCGGTCTTCGTAGCCCAAAATGCCTTGCAGTTCACCCTGCGAAGCCTCTTTCAGCAGCTGGTTGACTTCTTCGGCTGTGGTGTCGCGTTTGACGTCGAAAATGATGTCGGTCAGCGACGCATTGGCCAGCGGGACGCGCACGGCATGGCCGTTAATTTTGCCTTTCAGTTCCGGGAAGATCTCGACGATGGCCGAGGCCGATCCTGTGGTGGTCGGGATCAGGCTCATGCCGCAGGCTCGGGCACGACGCAGATCTTTGTGCGGTGCATCCAAAATGGTTTGGGTATTGGTTAAATCATGAATCGTGGTAAAAATTGACTGCTCGATCCCCAGTTGTTCATGGATCACTTTAACCACAGGCGCAATACAGTTGGTGGTACAGGACGCCGCCGTGACAATCCGGTGCTGGTCAGGATCAAAGATGTGATCATTCACGCCCACGACGATATTGGCGATGCCTGCTTCTTTCACCGGCGCTGACACGACGACACGCTTCACGCCTTGTGCCAGATACTGATTCAGGAACTCGGTTTTACGATGCTTGCCTGTGGCTTCGATGACGACGTCGCAAGCGGACCAGTCGACGGCATCAATTGCTTTTTCTTGGGTGGCCGCGATGGCTTTGCCATTGATGACAATGTGATTGCCTTCCGCTTTCACTTCATGGTGCCAGCGACCCTGTACGGAATCGAATTCCAGCAGGTGGGCCAGGGTTGCGGCATCACCGGCAACATCGTTAATCTGGACAAATTCCAGCTCAGGCCAGTCAAACGCGGCGCGCAGTGCCAGACGGCCGATACGGCCAAAACCATTAATTCCTACTTTGATTGTCATCTTGAATTCATCCTGCATTATTGGCAACAAACGGGTCGTTGTTTCATTGCCATGAGTCGTTCACTGTCCTGTTGGTATTCCTGCTCTAAACAGTTGGAATTCACCAGTCCGTAAATTTGTTTTCGCATCCAGCCGGGCAGATCCTCGGTTAACCGGTAGAACACCCATTGGCCCTGCCTGACATCAACCAATAATCCGCTGGCACGCATCACAGCCAGATGACGTGACATTTTCGGCTGGCTGACTTGCAGTGCTTCGGTCAGTTCAGCCACACACAGACACTGTTCTTTCACGATGAGCCGTAAGCAACGCACACGGGTTTCATCTGCCAGCAGTTTAAAAAATTGATGAGGGAGCATGTTTATAACCATATTCGAATTTCCATATATCTTAGCCTGATGAAGGATTCGGTCAATCCCTGTGAGGCCGATGTCATCAAATCTTCATACTGGAACGTTGGTCAGTGTTGAGCGGAGCAGGCAATTCTTATGGTAAGCGAGTCTTGAAAAGGGGAGTAATCTCTCTGAGAACCTGGTGGTTATGAGCCAGTCAAAAAAAGGGTCCGCATGGTAGCGGACCCGTTTGCAGAATAAAAGCCATTAAAGTTCAATGGCGATTTTCTCAATTGAATCAATAGTACAAAGTGACAGGACACCAGGGATGGCGACCAGACAGTTGATGGTGATAGCATTTTCACTGTTCAGGGACAGCGCCGAAGAAGAGATTTCTGCGCTGCCTGCAACAATAGCACTGACATTGACTAGGCCGGTTAATACATCCAATGTGATCAGGGATGCATTGGAGTTATGGTAAGTCACAATATTGTTATCTAAGACCTCATTGCTGCCATCAGAGTAATAGGCTCGGGTTGAGATGCTGAAGTTGAGTGGAGCCAGCAACCTGACTTCCAGCTCACCAGAATGATCAGACTCAATCCGAATCCGATCCAGTACGGCAGGACCAATCGTCAGGGTTGCAGTGTCCGAGCTGCCGCCATAGTTCGCGGTCAACGTTGCAGCGCCTTCGGAGACGCCCTGTGACAGGCCGTCTGTTGTGATGGTCGCGACACCGGTATCACTGCTCACCCAGCTTACCAGATCCGTGACATCCTGCGTGGATGCGTCCGTGAAGGTGGCTGTGGCTGTGAACTGCTGGGTCAAACCGTTGGCGATGGTTGCCGTTGGCGGGGTGATTGCCAGTGAGGAGACCGTTGCAGCCGTGACTTCCAGAGTGATGCCCGGGCTGGTTTGGCCCTGATAGCTGGCCGTGATCTGTGTCGTGCCCATTGCCAGCGATTGCGCCAGACCTGAGGGATTGATGCTGGCCACACTGGTGTCCGAACTGACCCAGCTCACCAGATGGGTGACATCCTGCGTGCTGGCATCTGAAAAGGTTGCTGTGGCGGTAAACTGCTGAGTGGTGCCATTAGCAATACTGGCGGTGCCCGGGCTGACAGCAATGGTGCTGACGGTCGCCGGCGTAACAGAGAGTGGAATCTCAGCGCTGTCGACGCCCTGATAATGGGCGGTCACCACTGTATTGCCTTCACCCAGGCCGTGGGCTAAACCTGTGGCAGACAAGGTGGCGACACTGGTATCACCGCTTTTCCAGTTCACCTGATCCGTCACATCCAGAGTGCTGCCGTCGGAGAACTTGGCGGTGGCGGTAAACTGCTGGGTGGTGCCGTTAGCAATACTGGCCGTTTCCGGTGCAATGGTGACAGAAAGCACGGTGGCTGCCGTCACAGTCAGATTCGCGTTGTTGCTGACTGCCCCGCCAAAGCTGGCCGTGATCACGGCAGGCCCAGTTGCGAGAGCACTGACCATACCTGTAGCGGACACGGTCGCCACAGCAGTATCGCTGCTGCTCCATGTTGCTTGCGCACTGACATCCTGCGAGGTGTTGTTATTAAAATGCGCGATGGCTTTATAGGCATGGCTGGTGCCTTTGGCCAGACTCAGGTTAGCTGGTGTGACCTGCATGGTATCAACGGTAGCCGCCGTCACAGTGAGCGTGACGGGAGCACTGGTTGTGCCATTGAAATCGGCCGTGATGATGCTGGACCCTGCGGCAACGCCTTCTGCTAATCCAGAGGCTGAGATGGTGGCGGCAGTCGTATCGTCGCTGTTCCAGGTAACCTGAGCGGTTAAGTCCTGTGTCGAACCATCGGAGAACTGACCTGTGGCAGTAAACTGCTGTTGTGTGCCAGCGACCAATGACGCCGTAGCGGGTGAGAGATGAATTGAGCTCAGTGTGGCCGTGGTCACCGTCATCGTTGCCTGATTACTGCTCACTCCTTCAAACTGGCCGGTGACCGTTGCTGCCCCTGACGCCTTGGCAGAAGCCATGCCGTTTGCGTCCAACTCGACCGTACTGGCATCTGTGGTATTCCAGGTGGTCTGGCTGGTGACATCTTCACGGCTGCCATCGTGATAGTAAGCCAGCGCGGTAAATTGCACCTGTGTGCCTGCGGCGGCTGATGCCTGTCCGGGAGTGATTTGCAGCTGACTGACTGTATGGCCGCCCGTCACCGTAATCACGATGCTGCCACCACTGACCCCGGCATAACTGCAGGAAATGGTGGTTTCACCGGCGGCCATGGCCTGGATCATTCCTTTGCCACTGATGGTGGCCACGGACTCATCGCTGCTGGTACATTGTGCGTCCTGAGTGACCTCTTTCTTATCGCCGTCAGCGTGAATGGCATTCACGGTAAAGTTCAGAGAACTGCCAGCTTCTGCTGTATTCGCGCTGGGGATGATCTCCAGGTTACGAACTGTTTTACCGCCTTTGTCTACGGCGCTGCTGTCGTTGTCTTTCTGGCTGGGCAGACCGCTCCCTTCCCCGCCGCAACCTGCCAGGGTCAGCGTCATGAGAATAAGACTCAGCCAGAGTGTGAAATACCGGCAAATGTTGTTCTTCATTGGATTGCCTTCCTTGTAAACTGAGGAGAAGTCAGGACGACGCGTCGGTTCATGGCGCGGTTAGCCGGGGTGTCATTGCTGACCAGCGGCTTGGTTTCGCCAAACGCTTCGTAGCTGATTCGGTCAGGGGTAATGCCCTGTTGTTCAAAATACTGCACAACACTTTGCGCCCTGCGTTCAGACAGCTTCATGTTGTAGTCTTCCGAGCCAACATCGTCGGTATGGGTTTCCACGCGCAGCATGGCTTCCGGATACTGGTTCAGGTGATTCAGCATCGGCTGGAATGTGGAGGTCATATCGGGGCGGAGTTTGGCTGAATTGAATTCGAAAATGGCATTGGACTGAGTCCCATCCACTTGCAGGGTAAAGGCTTCCTGCGTGACAGGCGGTGGAACAGGTGCCGGTTCGGGCTCAACCACGGCGACAGGCTGCGGATCATTCCCTGAAAACCGGTAGCTGATGCCCAGCATCAGGGTGTGAAGATCGGCGCCAGCCGTGCCATCGTCGCCGACATTATTGGCAAATTGATAGCTGAGTCCGGTCCGCCAGCGCGGTGTAAAGTCCCAGTCAACGCCGACACCGACAATGGGGGAGAAGCCATCTTCGTCGTTGGATACCGTCTCGGCAATTTCTTTCCCATCGCTGGAAACATGCCAGGCCATCACGCCGGCTTTGCCCACCACAGACACCACATCCGTAACCGGATAGCGGTAGCCCAGCGAGGCTGAGAGCCCCAACACATCCCCTTCATAGTTGGCGCCAACGGAAGGGTCATCCAGCGCCGGGTAAGTGGCATCGAACTGGCCGTAATAGTCGTAGGCCAGTTCCAGTTCCCAGCGTGGGCTAAAGGCGTAGTTATAGAAAATCCCCGCACCTGGCGCATCATCATCACAGCTGATGTTATGGCTTTCACAGGCGCCATCAGCAAAAGTGTAACTGGCGCGGAGCCCGGCCCGGTGCTCAGAAGCATTGGCGAGGGAGAGACATAAAGTGCTTAGTACAAAACATGAAAGGGAAAACTTTGTGCTCTGATTCATTACCTATCCATCCTCAGTCCTTGAAAACGCTATGAAGAGCTACCCAGCCTTAGGAACTTTTTGTCATCCAGGTATGCTTAAAGTCAAATTAGTACAAAGATCACAAAATGGCGAAATAAGTTGCACAGATATCATGACTTGATGGGACGGATTTTTAGTCTTAGTCGTTTACTCTGGGTGGGAGAGGTGACGCAGCGGGCTTCAGGAATGATTTATGCGTGTGTGCCAGCAAGCATCCGGGCGCAGAAACAACAACACCCCGTCAGGTGAACCCGCGGGGTGTTGGAGGGGGGAATGGATGACGGATCAGTGCATGCTGTCGTGGTTCATCCCTTCGTGATCCATGTCTTCATGATCCATATCGTCGTGATCCATACCGTCATGGTCCATCATGCTGTGATCCATGTCTTTCCCGGTTTTCATCATGTAGTCGGCTTTTTCTACTTTCACTTTCACATCCACCTTACCGGCGTTCTGAAAATAAAGCGTCAGCGGAAAACTGTCACCCAGTTTAGGCACTGAGGTCAGGTTAAACATCATAATGTGGTAACCGCCAGGTTGCAGCAGCTGGGTGCCATGGGCAGGGATCTGAATGTCGTCCACTTTGCGCATCTTCATCATGCCGTTTTCATGTGCATGTTCATGAAGCTCAACTTTTTCAGCAATGGGTGATTCTGCACGCAGCAGGACATCAGGGGTATCACCATGGTTCTCCACGGAGAAAAAGCCGCGGCGACTGAAGACATAGGCGGGACTTCTTTGGACCAGGGATGATCAATGTGCAGCTCGCCAGACTCAAATTCGTGGGCCGTTGCCAGGCCGGAGGTGAAGACGGAAGCAGCCAGCAGTAAAGCATGTAATGGTTTCATTGTGTTCTCCAATAGGGTTTAAGCAATCAAAAATTTAAACGGGATGTGATGATGTGCTTAACGGCGGTGGAGAATGTTTTGGCCCAAACAGTTCATACAGTTTGTTGTTCGCACTGAGCCAGAACATGCGGCGCAGGCCGGAAAAAATCGCCACGGATGCCAGAATCAGCGGTTGAATATAACTGGTGTCGTAATGGAGAGGCTGTAATGGCGTGAGCAGCGGGCAGTGATTTTGCCATTGTGCGTGCGGCGAACCGTCAGTCTGATTCACCAGATCGGCGACCGAGACCCATTGCAGGCCATGCACCGTACAGATCAGGATTTTATCCCCGGTCAAGCCGCCGGGGGTTCCCTGATGGAAAGCCGGGTTGATCACCACGACAGCCGACAGCACATTCAGCCATAACAATGACGCCAGAATGACAGTGATCATTCCAGCGCGATTGTGGGTTGAAGTGAAAGTCGTGGTCATGGTGTTTTGTCTGTTTCCGAGAAGCTGAAATCATAGCAGATGAGAATAACATTCGGTAACAGATTACCGGTAAGTGCTTGAAAAATCAGACTGAACACAGGTTTTCTGTGTGGTTTCCCGGCCGTCAGCGTCTTGACTATCAGGTTGTTTTTTCACGAGAAGAGTGCTTGAATATCGGCACCTACCCACCGGAGGCAAAGGAATGAAGGTTGCGATTCTGGATGATTATCAAGATGTTGTCCGTACCTTGCCCTGTTACGCTCTTCTGAATGAATACGATGTGACTGTGTACACATCGCCGCCAGCTGATCAGGCTGAGCTGATCGACAGGCTGCAAGATAAAGACGTACTGGTGCTGATCCGTGAACGCACTGTCATTGATGATGCCTTACTTGCCCATCTCCCCCGGCTGAAACTGATCAGCCAGACCGGCAAGATCAGCAATCATTTGGATCTCGAAGCCTGTACCCGCCACCAGGTGGCCGTGGCAGAAGGGGTCGGCTCACCGGTCGCGCCCACGGAATTATGCTGGGCGCTGATTATGGCAGCCAGCCGGCAACTGCTGCCTTATTGTCAGCATCTGCAGCAAGGCAAGTGGCAGCAGTCCGGACAGCCGCAGCTGGGTCGTAGCCTGAGTGGCAGAACATTGGGGATCTGGGGCTTTGGTAAAATCGGCCAGCGCATTGCCCGTATCGCAGACGTGTTTGGTATGAAGGTACTGGTCTGGGGCAGTGAGCATTCCCGCGATCTGGCTGTCACGCAAGGGTACCAGGCCGCGCCGTCGAAAGCGGTGTTTTTTGCTCAGTCTGACGTCCTGTCGCTGCATTTACGGCTCAATGCGCACACCCGCGGCTGTGTGACTGCCGATGATTTGGCACTGATGAAAGCCGACGCACTGTTTGTGAATATCAGTCGCGCTGAGCTGGTGGCGCCCGGCGCGCTGGTAGCTGCTCTTGCGCAGGGGAGACCGGGTTATGCGGCCGTGGATGTTTACGAGACAGAGCCTGCTTTACCTGCGGACGAGCCCCTGCTGACCATGCCGAACGTGTTATGTTCGCCGCACCTGGGCTTTGTCGAGCAGGACAGTTACACCCTGTATTTTGAAACGGCTCTGGCCAATGTGGTGAGTTACGGCAAAGGTCAGCCAACCGGTGTTGCGAATGCCGGGGTATTGCACTCTGAATCTCATCAATAACAATGGAATGAAAAGGAATCGAAAATGCCTAAAGAGCAGGTAGTCATGATTACCGGATCCAGCCGGGGAATTGGCGCGGCGACAGCGATTCAACTGGCTTCTCAGGGCGTAAGTATCTGCGTGAATTATCGTTCTGAGCATGAAGCGGCAGAGCAGATTGTGCACCGGGCGCGTCAATATGGCGTGAATGCCATTGCGGTACAAGCGGATGTGTCTCAGGAGCAGGATGTGATGCGGCTGTTTGCCACACTGGATAATGAACTGGGGCCGATAACCGGGCTGGTGAATAACGCCGGGATTCTGATGCAGCAGATGCCGGTGTTACACATGTCAGCAGAGCGAATCAATGCTGTGATGCAGACCAATGTCACCAGCTGTTTTCTGTGTTGCCGGGAAGCGATCCGGCGCATGGCCTATTCGCAAGGCGGCCAGGGCGGCTCGATTGTCAATGTCTCTTCCGCGGCTTCCCGAACCGGCGCGCCCTTTGAATATGTGGATTATGCGGCCTCGAAAGGGGCGATGGATACCCTGACACGCGGCCTGTCACTGGAAGTGGCCAGTGAAGGCATTCGGGTGAACGGCGTTCGTCCCGGTTTTATTTATACCGACATGCACGCATCGGGCGGCGAGCCGAACCGGATTGAACGGCTGAAATCAGCCATCCCGATGCAGCGCGGCGGCACAGCCGAAGAAGTCTCAGAAGCGATCTGCTGGCTATTGTCGGAGCAGGCGTCTTATTCGACCGGATCCTTTATCGATCTGGCCGGTGGCCGTTAAGGCCCGGACATCAAGACATGATCGGCCGATGCCCGCCATCGGCCGGGCTGGTCGCAGCCAGCAACTATGGCTGACTGCGGTACTTGCGCTCCGGCCGGCCGACACTGCCATAAGAGACTTCAGCACTCAGCTCATCGGTACTGACCAAGTACTCAAGATATCGGCGCGCGGTTGTCCGGCTGGCGCCAATTTCCTGTCCGACCTGTTCCGCGTTGAGGTTAATGTCAGGGTCGGTGAACACGCTGCGGATCTTATCCAGTGTCAGACCATCAATGCCTTTCGGCAATCGGGGGTGCCGGGAGCGGGCGCCTGTGGTGCGGGTTGATCGACGGGGGCGGGTTGCAGTAAGCCATCCACATCACTTTGCACCAGTGACTGCATGTCCGACAATTTGTCCAGGTGAGCACTGAAATTGAATAACGCCGATTGCAGTCTTTCAAACACCACGGGTTTCAAAATGTAATCAAATATCCCGCTGCGCATCGCGGTGCGCAGGGTCTCAACTTCCGTGGCTGCCGTAACCAGAATCACGTCGGTATGGCAGCTTTCAGCGCGCAGCTCCCTGAGCAGTTCCAGCCCGGTTCCGGTCGGAAACTGATTATCCAATAACAGCAACTGTGGCTGGAACACGTCAATCAAATCTCTGGCTTCATCAAGGCCGTGGGCGATGCCGACCACCTGAAAGCCCGGTGTTTTTTCGACGAAACGGCGCTGTATTTCCGCATTTTGCGGATCATCTTCTGCAATGACGACAGTAATGGGTGCTGTCATTGTTGTTCCTCTTGTCCATGTTTTGTTGCCTTGTCTGAACGACGCAGTGATTTGGGAATGTATACCGTAAAACGACTGCCGGACCGCTCTGCGGGTTCGACGGTAATCATGCCACCGAGATGTTCTGTCAGCTGTTTGACCAAATGCAGTCCGATACCGTGCCCTTCATCGTCCTTGGTGGTGTAACCACGGGTAAAAATTTTATCTTGTTCACCTTCGGCAATGCCAGGCCCCTGATCATTGACCTCGAATATCAGCTCTTTGCCTAAATCACTCATACTGAGCAGCACTATGCCGCCTGAGCCATGGTGCCTGAGTGTCGCTTCCAGCGCATTGTCGATCAAGTTGCCCAGGATACTGACTAACTGCTCGCGGGGCAGTGAGGCGGGAAGGTCCGACATCTGGCTGTCGTCGTCAATGGCCAGTTCCAGGTTCAGCTCTCTGGCCCGGTTGTATTTGCCGAGCAGGCAGCCGGCCAGAATACTGTCTGAAGTGGCTTTCATGATGGTCTGAATAAAGCTCTGATGGCTGGATGTTTCCTGCCCGATCACTCGCAGCGCCTGTTCAACCGCACCAATCTGAATCAGACCGGCGATGGTGTGCAGCTTATTGTTGTATTCATGGGACTGGCTGCGCAGGCTGTCGGCATATTGCTGAATGCGGGTGAGCTTACGGCTGACCAGGTCGACTTCGTTTTTCAGCCGGAAGCTGGAGACCACACCTGTGACGACCCCGTCCTGCACCATGGGAAAACGGTTGGCGATCAGGTTACGATCATGGAGCCAGATTTCCTGATCAAAATGGTGCTCGCCGCTTTCCAGTACATCCAGCATGCCGTTGTCGGGCAACACATCATGGATATGACGGCCAATGTATGTTTGGTCAGCAGGCAATTGCAGCGTTTTGATGGCGGCATGGTTAAAGGTGGTGATGATCCCATGCTGGTTAATCGCCACGATGCCTTCGCGTACGGTTTCCAGCGTGGCGTTGCGTTCATGAAACAACCGGCCGATTTGCTCGGGCTCCAAATCAAAAATGGCTTTGCGGAAATGATTAGCAAACCAGAGTGCCATGATCACGCTGAACAGAAAGGCCAGCGTGCTGGCCACAATCATCGAAAGCTGATGGCGGCTGACAATCGCATCGACTTCGGTCAGCAAATAACCGACAGAAACGATGCCGATGATCTGCGTGCCATCCGCGCTGAAAATCGGGGCTTTGCCGCGCATCGACCAGCCGATACTGCCTTTATCCAGCGCGACGTATGCTTTGCCGTTCAGCAGCGCCTGGCTGTTATCGTCACTGTCGTCATCCGACATCGATTTGCCAATACGCTGCGGGTTGAGGTGGGCGAGTCGTATGCCCTGACGGTCGCCAATCACCACGAACCTTGCCTGGGCAGCCTGAGCCATTTTCAGGCTGAGTGGCTGCAAAAATGCGGTGTCTCTTGCTGAGACGGCGCGAATCACATCGGGTGAGGCGGCGATGGTTTTCGCGACTCTTATCGCCTGCTGGCCAATCTGTTCATGTAACACACTGTCGAGATAGCGAATGGTAAAGTGACCGAGCGCCCCCGCTTGCAGGATCGCAATAAAACCCAGAATTAAAACCATCCGGGTTTTGAGTCGAAAATGACGCAAAGACAACAACTTAGTCATGTGGGAAGGTGTTCCGTCTACCTTTGTAACATCTGTGAAACAGTGTACCGTCAGTGACGCCGAAATGCTGTGAACAATATGAACTTAATGCATTTTACGCCCGATATTCACATTATTTTTACAATCTTTTCATGTTTCTGAACGTGTCATACCTTGACTGAGTAGCTAAGCAATAACAGAACCTGAGGCCGCAGGCGGACATGATGTTTTCGCCATTGCGGTCAATCAGGTCGGGCGATGGACCCCAATCTAATAACGAGGAAAAGGTATGCTTACTCAGTTAATGACCCGCAAACGTGTCTCCGTACTTGCTGCACTGATGGCTTCTGCACTGAGCATGAGCGCTCAGGCAAAAGTAGATTCCATTCACTTTCTGGTTCCTGGTGGTGCTGGTGGCGGTTGGGACAGCACTGCACGCGGTACCGGTGAAGTCTTGAAAAAGTCTGATCTGGTTGACACCATTTCTTACGAGAACATGTCTGGTGGCGGCGGCGGTAAAGCCATTGCGTACCTGATTAAAACCGCGGAGCAATCCACAGACACCCTGATGGTGAACTCTACTCCGATTGTGATTCGCTCCCTGTCAAAAGTGTTCCCGCAGTCGTTCCGCGATCTGACACCGGTTGCCGCCACAGTCGGCGACTATGCCGCGTTCGTGGTGCCGGCTAACTCTAAATACACCAGCTTTACCGACATCGTGAACGATTACAAAAAAGATCCCAGCACTATCACAGTTGCGGGTGGATCTGCCCGTGGCAGCATGGATCACCTGGTTGCCGCCTTGGCATTCAAAGCCGGTGGTGGCGAGCCGCGCCGTCTGAAATACCTGGCCTATGATGCCGGTGGTAAAGCCATGGCCGGTCTGTTGTCTGGCGAAACCACACTGCTGTCAACCGGCCTGAGTGAAGCGCTGACACTGGCCGATGCCGGTGAAATCCGCATTCTCGCGATGACGGGCGATCAGCGTTCTCCTTCTGCACCTGACGTCCCGACGCTGCAGGAACTGGGCTATGACGCCACCTTCGTCAACTGGCGCGGATTCTTTGCCGCACCGGGTGTCAGCGATGAAAAAGCCGATGAGTTTGCCGAGGTGCTGGGGGAAATGTACAACACAGATCAGTGGAAAACCGTGCGTGATCGTTACGGCTGGACTGAAATCTACAAGCCTCGCAAAGAGTTCGTTGCCTTCCTGTCCCAGCAGGAAAAAGAAATCGGCGATCTGATGCGTGAACTGGGCTTCCTGAAATAATCCTGTCTGCATGACATGTTGCGCACCGCCTGCCTGGGTGGTGCGCGTAGTAACAGACCGGCCGGAGACTGGGGCCGGGTCAAACCGATAGTGGTGAGGATGACCATGATAATAACGAAAGATCATATCGGTGGATTAGTGTTTCTGTGCTTTTCCATCCTTTACGGTTACTACGGCAGCGGAATTGAGATGTTCCCCGGCGATGAATATCAGCCCTTCAATGCGAAATCATTACCGCTGACCCTGGCCGGGCTTGGTATTGTGCTGGCGCTATGCCAGCTGGTGACGGCGAGCCGCAGTCAGGATGACAAACTGGATTTACGGGGATTGGATTTTGTTCTGATCACCAAACTGCTGCTGCTGATGCTGATTTTTGCCGCTTCCCTCGAATGGATTGGCTTTATGTTGTCGACAGTGGTCTTTCTGATGGGAGGTTACTGGTTGCTGGGTGAACGCCGTCCCAAAGTGTTGCTGGTGGCTTCGGTGCCGTTTGCCGTGTGCTTCTGGTTCTTGCTGACGCAGTTGCTTGACATCTATCTGGCCCCTGGCCGGCTGATCACAAGTATTTTCGGGGGTTAATGATGTTCGATGGAATGATGACCGGATTGTCGACGGCAATTATGCCCTTCAATCTGATGATGGTGGTGGTGGGCTGCTTTGCCGGCACATTTATTGGTATGTTACCGGGTCTGGGCCCGATTTCCGCCATTGCACTGATGATCCCGATTACTTATGGTCTTGATCCTTCTTCAGGCATTATCCTGATGGCGGGTGTGTACTATGGTGCCGTTTTTGGCGGGTCGACCTCCTCAATACTGATCAATGCGCCGGGCTGTTCAAGCACAGTGGTCACTGCGTTTGACGGTTTCCCGCTGGCACAGAAAAATCAGGCGGGTAAAGCGCTGGCACTGGCTGCGTATTCCTCTTTCACGGGCGGCACAGTGGGTGCCATCATTTTGCTGTTTGCCGCACCCGCTCTGGCGAAAGTCTCACTGAGTTTCCAGTCCAGCGACTATTTTGCACTGATGATTCTGGGCCTGACGGCGGTGGCCGCTTTCTCCGGCAAAGGTCAGGTGCTCAAAGCCCTGATGATGACCGTTTTCGGTCTGATGATTTCGACCGTGGGCAACGACGTCATGACAGGCGTGCCGCGCTTTACCTTCGATAATGTCGATTTGATTGACGGGATCAGCTTCCTGCTGCTGGCCATGGCAACTTTCGCACTGACCGAAGTGGTGATGACGGTTCTGCGGGGTGAGCACCGGCATGAAGATGCGCAGATGGACATGAATAATCTGGGCAGCATGAAACTCAGCAAGGAAGAAGTGAAGCATGTGGCACCGACGGTCGCGCGTTCTTCAGTCTTTGGTTTCCTGGTGGGTGTATTACCAGGCGCAGGGGCCACCATTGCCTCTTTCCTGAGTTACGGCATGGAGCGTAATCTGGCGCCGAAAGAAGAGAAAGAAAAATTCGGTAAAGGCGCGTTACGGGGGCTGGCTGCGCCTGAGTCCGCGAACAACGCAGCGTCTACCGGCTCTTTCGTCCCTTTGCTGACACTGGGTATTCCCGGTTCGGGCACAACCGCCATTATGCTGGGTGCGCTGATTGCGTACGGTATTCAGCCGGGTCCGCGCCTGTTTATTGATAATCCGGATGTCTTCTGGTCGGTCATCATCTCCATGTATTTCGGCAATCTGGTGCTGCTGATTCTGAATCTGCCGCTGATCCCGTATATCTCCCGGCTGCTGGTGATTCCGCGTCCGATCCTGATCCCGCTGATTCTGTTCTTCTCCATCACAGGCGTGTATCTGGTGAGTTTCAATGCCTTTGATATTCAGATGATGGTGTTAATTACCGTGATTGCGACCTTCCTGAAACTGCTCAATTTCCCCATGGCACCGATGCTGCTGGGATTCATTCTGGGCGACATACTGGAGAAAAACCTCAGCCGTTCGCTGACGCTGTCTGATGGTTCATTCGCTTTCCTGGTGGAACGTCCACTGACACTCACTATCATGGTGCTGGCAGTGCTGGCGTTGTTGATGCCACTGTTCAGCACCTGGCGTGATAAGCGCAAGGCTGCTGCCAAAGCGCAGGCACAACAAGCGTGAGTTGAAGCCGGAAAGAAGCCGGATAACTGAGCGTAAGCAACAAGGGCAGGGTTCGCGTGAACCCTGCCCTTTCTGATTGGCGGCAGCCGTCGCACCGTCTGGTATTCAAGGGATCATTTTGCCATTTGCTGCTTTCGCCACGCCCGTGGGGACATCTGATGCGCTCGCGTGAAGGCCCGAGTGAAGGCACTGGCTTCGCTGTAGCCGAGTAATCGGGCGATTTGACTGTGCGATAAGTTCTCCTGTAGCAGCATGCGTTTGGCGACGCTGTTTCGCACTTCTTTGACGAGTTGTTTAAATGTCAGGTGTTCTTTTGCCAGCCGGTTTTGCAGCGTGCGATGATGCAATTTCATCATTTTGCCAATACTTTCAATATTGCAATGCTGGGTGGTCAGCGTAATGAAAATCAGCTGCTTGACGGACTCAGAAAATAATTGATTGCGGGGGAAAGCCACAGGCAGGTCGAGCAAATGCCGATAGGCCGCACTGTATTTGCCGGCATCAAAATGCACATTTTGTTTGTAGCGCATGGGCTTTTTCAGCAGCAAAGCATCGTAATCCTGGTTAAATAACACCGGGCAATTGAAAAATCGTTCAATCTCACTCACGCGCCTGGCTGACGCTTGCATCAGGGCCACATATTCAATGTGATTCGGGCCGATAATCTGATTCACGACTTTTGCTGTTTGCGCCAGCGTAAACAGCGAATGCTCGCTATCGTTCAACGCCAAATTGGCATAGCTGCACCGCTTGATGACCAAATAATCGCCCTCAGTAAAGTGATCCCAGTAAGTGATTTCGCTGAAGTAAGCACGGTATTGCGAGGCGTTTTGTAAGGCAACTTCCAGACACGGGGACGAGGTCAGTAAATTCAGCATCGGAATATTGATGGTGCTGAAGTGCTGGTCGACCAAGGCCAGGGCAGGGTGCTGCACATCAAGATACACAGCGAGACGGGATAACACTCTGACAAAAAGCTCGTAAGGGATCAGCCTGTCCATCTGATTCTCAACGCTGCTATCGAGCTGAAATTGCGCATAAAACGCTTCACAATCGAGGCTTTTCTTCTCAAGTAATGTGCTCACACCAAACAATAACCGGGCTGAGGTATGCGGTGTCCTCTGATTCATGATTGACCTTTTGAGACACAATTTTAGAACATAATCTTTACATTTTATGTCCAAGTGTCAAGTTTCACCGGTGCAAACGCTCTATATTCAAGACTCCCATGGAATTTTTCGGAAGGAACCCGATGAAACGAATCAAACCCACGAACTTATTGCGTTCATTTTCCCTGGTCGCACTGTGCTGCTTGAGCCAGACCGCCAGTGCTGTAACGACCTCACCTGCAATGGTTGGCTTTCCCCCGGCCGCCGACTCTCAAGTCACCTTCAAAAACTACCGGCAACAGGGCAAAAGCGATTGGGCCTATAACAACATCAGTGCTGTGTATAACACTGTGATGATGCCTCGCGGGGAAGGCGTGTACCCGCTGCCGAGTGTCGAATTGTTGTCCGGTGAAGATAAAGCAAAAATTGAACAGGTATTCGAAGGCAATCAGTCTGACAGCGTGATGATCATGAAAGACGGGAAAATCGTACTTGAATCGTATTACGGCCAGGCGGGTCCATCCCGTCACCATATCTGGTTTTCCATGACCAAGTCACTGACCAGTACCGCCTTCGGCATTTTGGTTGAGCAGGGCAAAGTTTCTCTGGATGCTTCTCCTGCCGATTACATTCCTGAACTCAAAGGCACGGGCTTTGAGCGGGTTACGGTGCAACAGGTACTCAACCATTCAACCGGGATCGACCTGAAAGAAACCTACACTGATCTGAACAGCCCGTTTCTGAAGTATTATGCGCCCGCTTTAAATCTGGCCTACATACCCGGCGGCCGGGATGCCCAGCCAGAAAACACGCCTGTGTATGGTGTTTATGATTTCATTGCCCATTACATCCAACCGGACAGTAAGGTGACGCCGGGGGAGGTGTTTGACTATAACTCGGCCAATGCCGACGTGCTGGGCTGGATTATTGCGCGCGTCAGTGGCATGCCGCTCAATGAGTTCATCCAGCAGCATATCTGGCAAAAGCTGGGCACAGAGCACGACGCTTTAATGGCCGTTGATCGCGCTTATATGCCGGTCGCCACGGGGGGCATGATCACCACGCTGAGAGATATGGCCCGGTTTGGACAAATGATCATGCAGGGCGGGACCTTCAACGGTCAGCAGGTGATCAGCAAAGACTGGATTAGCCAGATCACTCAGTTCAGCGAGAAGCAGAAACAAAAAATGGCGGCCAACCCGAAATATCAGGATGCCGGCTGGCAGGCTTATCACAATATGTGGTGGATTTTGGATGCTCAGAACGGCGAGTTCGCCGCGACGGGCATTCATGGCCAAACACTGTATATCAATACCCGGAACAAAGTGGTGGCCGCTTTCTTCTCACATCATGAAACCGCCTCAAATCCTTTCAGCGACAGATATAAGCGCAAGCTCTCTGTGCTGAGGCAGATCGCCAGCAAACTTTAGCAAGGCTTTGATAACAGGCTAAGTGGGCGGAATAAAAAGCCGCGCGATCAATGGATCGTGCGGCTTTCTTTTTTATAGCTGATGAGGTCTGGCGTGGCGTCAGACCAGCAGTAAAGGGCGACTGTCAGAAACTGAATGCGACCTTGGCTTCAACCGAACGCTCGGTGCCCAGCCAGCAGTTGCTCTGATCGAAACAGGTGTAGTATGCCTTGTCGAACAGGTTTGAGGCACTGACGGTGGCACTCACATTGTTCAGGCTGGCGCTCAGCTCGCCTAAATCATAGCGGGCAGACAGATCAACCAAGGTGTAGTCCGGGACTTTGGCGCTGTTCTGTGTATCGATTTCAGACTCGCCGACATAACGCACACCAGCACCGAACACAGTACCGCTCAGCAGGCCGTTGTCGATGTAATAGTTTGTCCACAGCGACGCCATTTGCCCGGGGATCCACACCGGGGTTTTGCCTTCGATACCGCTATTGTCCTGCGTCACTTCCGCATCGGTATAGGTGTAGTTCAGCGCAATATCCAGATTGTCCGTCAGCAGCCAGAAGCTTTCAAACTCCAGCCCACGGGTGCGGACCTCGCCTGTCTGGATCTTGTCATAGGCACTGCCATTGGGGTCTCGGGTCACTACATTTTGTTTGGTCAGCTGATAGGCCGCCAGACTGGCGGACCGGGTTTGATCGGCAGACTGGTATTTTATCCCGGCTTCCCATTGCTGGCCTTCAGAAGGGTCGAACACTTTGCCGAATCTGTCCTGCCCGGCGACCGGCTCAAAGCTTTCCGAATAGCTGACATAAGGTGACAAACCGTAGGCCAGATTATAGAGCGCGCCGATGCGGCCGGAAAAACTGTCTTGCTCAATATCGCCGGATTTCACACTGTCGGTTTTCTGGTCAAGTTCGTAATGATCGAACCGCCCCCCGGCCAGCACAATCAGCTTGTTCCAGCGGATCTGATCCTGCAGATAGACTCCCAACTGTGAGGTATTGATATTGTGCTTGGCCTGGTAGTGAAAGCCAGGGTTGTTCGGGTCAATCTGATCATTATCCGGATTGAACATATCAATGCCCGGCGCACTGTAATTCAGTGTGTCCTGATACACCACGGAAGCGTCCATGTGCTGATAGTCCAGACCCATCAGGACATGATGCTCGGCTGCGCCCCAGTAAAGCGTGCCGGAGAGCTGGTTGTCCAGGGTCAGGAAGCCTAACGCTTCATCGGTCTGGTAGGCGTTCCGGCTGAGTGTCCGGTTGTCTGCAGCGAGCGCACCATTGTAGGTGTTGGTCTGATACAGGCTGGCATCGCTGTATCTCAGGTTATGCAGTAAGCTCCAGTCGTCATTGAAATCATGCAGCACTTTATAGCCGAGCATCAGCACTTCACGTTCGAAATCATTCCAGTTTTTATCGCCCGTGAAAGTGTCAGGCGACAGCTGGCCTTCCGGATTCGGTAACACAGAACCCTTTGATGGCACCGTGGTATAGATGCCCGCGCTCGGATCGTTCTGGTAATACAGGTTGAGGTTGATCAGGGTGTCATCAGAGGCTTGCCAGTCGATGGAAGGGGCAATCATGTAACGCTCATCTTCGGCAGTATTGGCCTGATTGTCCCTTTGCCGTGCCAGGGCGATGAAGCGATAGCTGACATCGCTGTTCCCCAACTGTCCTGTGGTATCAAGATTGGCTTGCATCAGGTTATTGGTACCTGTGCTGATTTCAATCTCCGTTTGCCGGGTTTTCTGTGGTGTTTTCGCAATCAGGTTCACCATGCCGCCCGGCGGGATATTGCCGTACAGCACAGAGGTCGGGCCTTTAAACACCTCTACCTGCTCCACGGCATAGGCATCTACCTGGCCTTGCAGGTTCCAGCTACTGAGGTAGGGCAACTGCAGACCATCGTAGAAATTCTGATAGTTAATGAAACCCCGGATGTTGAACAGATCCAGTCGGGTGACTGCCCCGCCGCGCAGCTCGGTATTAACCCCGGACGCGTAGCGTAATGCTTCGCTGACGGAGCTGGCCCCGCGCAGGTCCAGCGTTTCACGGTCAATCACCGAGATAGCCTGCGGGGTTTCTTCGGGTGTCAGTGCGGTTTTGGTCGCTGTGTTGCGGTAGGTTTCCCCTAACACTGTGATGGTGTCATCGATATGGGGTGTCTGGGTGTCTGCCTGGGCGATAGCCGATACGCTGAAGGTTGAGGCAATGGAGATAGCCAGCCATGAAGGCGCGAAACATAAAGGCGCGAAAGTGCGATACATCAAATGGAACCTCTGCTGCAATATGTGAATGCTAATTGTTATCAATTGCATTCTAAAGATCTTGCAGCGGGAAAATTAACAATTTGGTGCATCTTGAGATCTGAAGGCGTGATCTTTCAGGCAGGCGCAACCGGCAGCCAGTACTCCATGCGGTGAGCAGGGTTGGTGACATCAAATTGTGGCGGGTAAATTTCAAGCTCATAGCCGTCAATGCCTTGATAACCGGACTCAGGCAGCCAGGCGGCAATGAACCAGTGCAGTACTTTATCCAGCTGGTGAATAGGCCCTGAATAGGGGATCACGGCGTAAAGCTGTTCCGGAACACTCAGGCGCTGGGCGTGCGCCGCGATCAGCGGGTCTGTATCCGCGGCTTGTTCAACCGGTATACCAGCCCAGTAGCTCAATGCGTCACCCGACTGGCTTTGGGTATCGATCACACCTATCTGGCTGAATGTGTCGGTCCCGGAAAACTGCTGATGAAACTGGTGCCAGATAGCGGGCACTGTTTCCGGGTAATCAGGGTTATCGGCAAACAGGCCATGAATTTTACCGCTCACACCGCAGAGCTGAAAAGCAGGGCGGCGCTCAAGCCGGATTTGTAACAGGCGCTGTGCGATCTCAGGGGCTAAAGTCACCGGTCTGGTGGATTGCAAAGGCGTTCTGAGGCCGGTCAGCAGGCCGCGTTTTTTATAACTGCCGGGCGCGCAGCCGAACATCTGCCGGAAAGCGCGGATAAAACTGATTTCTGAGTTAAAACCGCAGGCGAGCGCGATGTCGAGAATCCGCTCATTGCCTGATAACAGCTGTTCAGCAGCACGGCTGAGTTTCAGCTCGCGGACATACTGTGCCAGTGTCAGCCCGGTTTCGCTGCTAAACACCCGCTGAAGTTGCCAGCGCGACCAGCAGCTTTGCTCCGCCAGCTCGACCACACTCAACGGCTGATCCAAATGGGTGTGGATGTAATCCAGTACCCGTTGAATACGCGTAAAATGATGCGGCTTGGGTGTCTGAGCTGGGCTGGCTGGTGTTTTCATGACGACGGTTCAGTGTCTTTGTGATTCCATAATGGCTACAGATAGTAACACTGAAGCAATTTGCCCGTTAGTTGAGTCGATCGTCTTTACCGCCCGAAAAGGGCGCAGCGTCACAGTGCTGACCGTCAGGGTATCAGTGCCGGCTGAGAATTGACCTTTGACATTCTATTGGCAAGCGCCGAAGGTGTACGAAGTAGAATGAATTCATCAATCTATCCGTTTGCCTGATACGGGATCAGGGACTTTGGATAGGCAGGGTGACATCACAGGTAACAGGTGATACGGATAAATGACAGTCAACAACACTGAAACGACCATGCACAAGAGCGCTCCATCGCGTGAGTTGCCGTTATTTCTGACAGGACCGGTATTGCGCCGCTGTAATGCCAGTGTGATCACGCTGTGGATGGTGACATCTGCCCCGCTTGAAGGCCGGTTTCAGCTTTTTCAGGGCAAAGAGGCATCGCCTTTTTTGAGGCTGATTTCACCCGCGAACAGCAAATTCAGATTGGGCAGTCAGCCTGGGTAGTGATGGCACAGTTTTCCGGCGATTTCCCGCTGGATACTGAGCTGGCTTACGAGATTGAAACCCAGCAGGGCGCACTGACCGCACTGCTGCCTGAGCTGCTCTATCCCGGCGAGGAGCGGCTGACGCTGACAATTAAATCCCGTGCCGACTACATTCAGCATGGCTCCTGTCGTAATCCGCATTTTCCCGGCAAAGACAGTCTGGCGGCGGCCGATGAAAAGGTGGCATCACTGTCGCCGGCTGAGCGTCCGGCATTACTGATGATGAGTGGCGATCAAATCTATGCCGATCACGTTGCCGGGCCGACCTTAGACGCCATCAGTCAGGTGATCGACTTGCTCGGATTACCCGACGAAACCTTCACCGATGCCCCGTATGCCTCGTTATCGGCGTTACGCGCCAGTCATCACCAGCTGTATGGCCGGGATCAGGTTTTACCTGTGTACGAGCCGACCGGCAACTGGCTGTCAGACACCCGTATTCTGCGTTGGCTGCCAACCAGACAGCGCCCGGTTTTCACCGCCAATGAATGTGAAAACCACCTGATTGGCCTGAGCGAGTTTCTGGCAATGTATCTGCTGGTCTGGTCACCGACTGTCTGGCAACTGGTAGATATTGATCGTCTGGAGAAACAAGGCTTTCAGTGCGGCGAGCAGGTGCTGGCAGAGAAATGGCAGCAGTTGTGGCGACAGGAAAAATCGGACATTCAGGGGTTCATCAGCGGGCTGGCTCAGGTGCAGCGCCTGGTCGCACATATTCCCACTTATATGATTTTTGACGATCACGATGTCACCGATGACTGGAACCTGACTGTCGGCTGGGAGCAAGCGGCCTATCAGCATGCCTTTTCAAAGCGCATTATCGGTAACAGCTTGTTCGGCTACTGGCTCTGCCAGGGCTGGGGCAATGACCCGGAACAGTTTGACGAGGCTTTCATGACCAAGGCCCGTAGCTATTTTTCGGCGCCGGACAACGTTTCTCACGATGCCATGATCGATCATCTGTATGATTTCGAGCACTGGCACTATCAGGTCGAGACAAAACCCAAAATGCTGGTGCTGGATACCCGGACCCGTCGCTGGCATTCAGAATCGAATATGAACAAGCCTTCCGGTCTGATGGACTGGGAAGCACTCACAGACATGCAGCAGGCGCTGATTCATGAACCGGCGGTGATCATTGTGTCGCCCGCGCCGATTTTCGGTGTGAAGTTCATCGAAACCTTGCAGCGCATCATGACATTGCTCGGTAAACCGCTGGTGGTGGATGCAGAGAACTGGATGGCCCATCCAGGGGCCGCCAATACCTTGTTGAGTATATTTACCCATACCAAAACCCCGACTCATTTTGTGATTATTTCCGGCGATGTGCATTACTCGTTTGCCTACGATATTCAGCTGCGCTTTCGCCGTAACAGCCCGAACATTTATCAGATCACTGCCAGTGGGATTAAAAATAATTTCCCGGAAAAATTGCTGCGGGTTTGTGAGCGTATGGACAGGCTGTTGTACAGTCCGCATTCGCCGCTGAACTGGTTTACCAAACGTAAACGCATGAAAATTTACAAGCGGGATCCGGACATCCCGGGACACGGCCGCTTAGTGAACAGCAGTTGTATAGGCGAGCTGTGGCTGAAGGATGACGGCCAGCCTGAACGTATTGCGATTCTGACCGCAGAGGGGCAGTCCATCGGGTTTCCGCCCACCCGGCAGGAGCAAAAACGTCACTCAGAAGCGGGTGAAAAAGCAACTGCAAGGTCAGGCAATCAATAGGCATCGTCGGGTGGTTCACAAAATTTTAACACGGAGTGGTTGCTCTGTTGACATAGGTCAAACGTCCGTTTAATTCTATGGTTCAAATGAAAAGACAAGTGTGAAGCTTGCCTTTATAAAACGTTGTGTAGAACTCAACACAAGGAAAACACCATGCTGAACCTTGCCGCTGCCTTACAGCGTAATGCTGTGTCCAAACCGGATAAAGTCGCGATTATTTCTGGTGACACTCAGATCACTTATGCTCAGTTCAATGCCATTGCCAGCCAGATCGCCAATGGCCTGAAGGCCAAAGGCATACAGCCGGGTGATCGGGTTGCACTGAGTTGTCCGAATTTGCCGTTCTTCCCGCTGGTGTATTACGGTATTCAAAAAGCAGGTGCGGTCACTGTGCCACTCAATGTCCTGTTGCGTGAGCGCGAAATTAAATTTCATCTCGAAGATTCAGCGGCAAAGTTTTATTTCTGTTTTGAGGGCGTGGAAGGATTACCTATGGCGCAGTCCGGGGTGGCTGCGTTTGAACAGGTTGAGAGCTGCGAGCACATGGTGGTGATGACGGCCGATCAGTCTGCGATGACATACCAGGGGTTACCGACCCTGACATCTTTTATGAAAGATCAGTCACCTGTGTGCGATTACACCCCCCGTGAAGCGGATGACACGGCGGTTGTCCTGTATACCTCGGGCACTACGGGCCAACCGAAAGGGGCGGAGCTGACGCACAGTAATCAGTACACCAATGCCCTGGTGGCGCAGAATCTGATGGAAATGCGCGGCGACGATGTTCATTTACTGACCCTGCCGCTGTTCCATACCTTCGGCCAGACCGTCAACATGAACGCGCCCGTCAGCCTGGGCTGCACCATGGTCATGGTGCCCCGTTTTGATCCGGCGCTGGTGAAAGGGCTGATTGAAAAACACAAAGTCACGCTATTTGCCGGTGTGCCGACTATGTATATCGGTATGAACCTGTGCCAGGCCGATCACGATGTATCTTCGCTGCGTATCGGCGTCAGCGGCGGCGCTTCATTGCCGGTCGAAGTGCTGCGCACTTTTGAAGAGAAATTTAAGGTGCCGATTCTGGAAGGTTATGGTCTGTCGGAAACCAGCCCGATTGCCAGTTTCAACCATCTGGACATGCCCCGGATTCCTGGCTCGGTCGGCCAGCCAATTCAAGGCGTCGAGGTGCGTGTGGTGGATGACAACGGTCAGCAACAGCCTCAGGGAGAACCGGGCGAAATCATTGTTCGCGGCCATAACATTATGAAAGGCTACCTGAACCGGCCGGAAGAGAATGAAAAAGCGCTGCGTAATGGCTGGTTCTACACCGGCGATGTCGGACGGTTTGATGAAAAGGGCAATCTGTTCATTGTCGATCGGGTGAAAGATCTGATTATCCGGGGTGGCTTTAACGTCTATCCGCGTGAAATTGAAGAAGTGTTCATGACTCACGCTGACGTGGCCATGATTGCGGTAGTCGGTGTGCCCTGTGATCAGTATGGCGAAGAAGTGAAAGCCTTTGTGGTCCTGAAAGAAGGCGCGCAGGTCACCGAAGAGGCGCTGAAAGCCTGGGGTAAAGAACAGCTTGCCGCTTATAAATACCCGCGCATGGTCGAGATTCGTCAGGCACTACCAATGAATGCGACCGGGAAAATCCTCAAGAAAGATCTCCGGGCCGAAGTGCGACAGGCCGCAGAAACCGCTTAATCCGCATCACATCAAGCACCGGGTTATCTGCCCGGTGTTTGCATATCCTCTGTTCGTCATCATCTCCTGTTTTCCCTTGTTACAGCTACACTTATCCAGAATATCCTTAACTTTAAGCCAGTTGTTCATTCATGAACGGCAAACGGAGGCCCTATGTATACAACGCATGGATTATTGTTTGAAGTGGACAGAGATGGCGATAACTTTTTCATGGAACTGAAGGCTATCGGTAAGCTCACTCACCAGGATTATGAACAGATCACACCCCTGATCGACGATGCCCTTGAAGGCGTCGCGAACCCGAAGGTGAATGTCTATTTTGATGGCTCAGAGTTTGAAGGCTGGGAATTGCAGGCAGCGTGGGATGACCTCAAACTTGGCCTCAAACACGGTAAAAAGTTTCACCGGATTGCCATTTATGGCAACCAGCGATGGATGGACATCGTGGCTAAAATGGGGAGCTGGTTTATCTCAGGTGAAGTGAAATGTTTCGATACTCCCTTTGACGCATTAGCCTGGTTAAGGGAAGAGTAAAAGACACTGCTTAGTGTTTGTTGCTGTTTTTGCTGGGATTTCGCTCGTCTGTAAAGCAGGGAGTTGCTATGATGCAGCAGTATTCATGCTCAGGGAAATCCCCTTTATGGCTGTTTAAACAGGGAGGCAGCTTTGCAGTTTCGAACCTTTTCCTTTTTACCTTTTTCTTCTGTGTTGTTATTGGGGTGTCTGACCAGCGTCGGTGCTATAGCAGCAACGTCGCAACCGACTGCTGCAAAGGCCGTGTCGGATCTGCCATCGGGCGAAGTGGCCAACCAGGAAGCCGAACAAGAAGCCAGCCGTTATTTCTTTGGTTTAAGGGGCGGTGTCAGCCTGATGGGCTTAACGGACACAGCAACGATAGCCAGCGTGACTGAATCTGCTAAGGACGCCGGTGCCAGTGGTTTCTGGGGCTTAGATTTTGGTTATTACACACCCGAAGGGCGTAGCCGCATCTACTACAGTTTTGAAAGGCATACAGAAGAAAGCCAGTTTCCGTCATCAGGGCTGAAATATGACAACATTGCGAACCTGAACTTGCTCGGTACAGATTATTTTTTCTTGTATCACAAAGACTTTTCGCCGTATGTCGGCCTGCATTTCGGCTATGCCAGCGTCAGTTCCGATTCCAGTTATCAGGGCGACTATAAAGCCAGTGGCTTTGTGATTGGGATGCAAACCGGTCTGGCATGGCGCGTCTCAGCGGATACGACAGTCGAAGCCGGTTTCCGACACACAGTGCTGCCAAGCAAGCTGAAAAACTGGCAGGGGCAGGACGATCAGGGCAATACAGTGAATTTTGAATCTCAGCAGCGCGGTGTCAGCTCGTTGTTTCTGGCGGCGAACTACCGTTACTGAGTGTTGTTTGTTCACCGCGGGCAGCGTGCATGATGAAGGCAACGGCTTTGGGTTTACACCTTGGGCTGTGCGCGTATAATGCCCAGCTCCGAAAACGACAATCATTTCTGTAAGGATGTCAGCGTGAAGCTATTTGTCAGAGATCTCACCGTTATTGATGTCTCCTATCTGTGCCCGGTCCGAGGGATGGTGGGAGAAAGCTGGATTCTGGACGTGGTGATGTCTGGCGAGCTGAATGAAATGAGCATGGTGCTGGATTTCAGCCGCGTTAAAAAGCAGATTAAACAACTGGTTGATCAGTATGTCGACCACCGTTTGCTGGTGCCTGCTGCCCATGCGTCGATCAGAATGGCCGCGACTCAGCCGGGCTATGCGACCCTGGATTTACTTCGGGGCGATCAAAGTATCCACCTGCATTGCCCGGATGAGGCCTACTGCCTGGTGGATGCCGATGCCATCACCATCGAAACCGTCACCCAGCATTTGCATCAAGTGCTGTCTGGTAAGCTGCCGGACAATGTGCAGGGCCTGGAACTGGTATTACGTCATGAAAACATTGACGGTGCTTATTACCACTACAGCCACGGCCTGAAAAAGCATGACGGCAACTGCCAGCGTATTGCACACGGTCACCGTTCACCGGTTGAACTGTATGTGGATGGCAAGCGTGATCCGAAGCTGGAAGCTGACTGGGCGAAGCGCTGGACGGATATTTATCTGGGTACTGAAGAAGATCAGGTGAGTGTCTCTGAGCTCAATCTGAGCGAGCACGCAGCCAGTGTGTCTGATGATACCCATTATGGTTTTCGCTATAGCGCGCCACAGGGGCTGTTTGAGCTTGCGATTGCTAAAAGCGAGACGGAAATGATCAACACAGATACCACGATTGAGCTGCTGGCGCATTATATCGCCGCCGCCGTGAAACCTGCCATTGGTGAACAGCAGACGCTGGACGTCGTTGCCTATGAAGGTGTGGGTAAAGGCGCGATGGCGAGTCTGTAAGCGCACCGGAAAACCGGTTATTTCCCTTCAAAGTATGTCTTAAACAGCAGTGCGCCCGCTCGACTGTATATGGTTAGGTGAGTATGTCGCGCTTGAGTCTGGTGGCTCATTTGGCATTGTCTGATGCGCGCCAGGTACTCTTTGTGGGTGCAAAGAGTACCCAGAAAGCCCCTTTTTTCCTTTGGTGTGGTCCGGGTCGGTTGTAGGCGCTCCCGGCGCCGACAACCTGAAAATTCGTCCTGAATATTCTCCTGGGTTTGTGGTATTAATTAAATTCTCAGCCTGCTTCACGGTTTCGTTGAATCTCGGCCACTTTATCGCAAATGTAGTCGGCAATCGGCATCGCGGAGGTTGCTGCCGGTGACGGCGCGTTACACACGTGCAGGCTGCGCGGGCTGTCTGCAAACAGAAAGTCATGGACTAACGTACCGTCTTTCAGGACGGCCTGAGCACGGATACCTGCCGGGTAGGGCTCCAGATCGCTCAGCGTCAGACCCGGACAGTATTTACGCACCCGAGCAAGATATCCGGCTTTCCACCAGGCATCTTTCAATTCTCGCAATCCGGTTTTCAGGTGCTTGCCGGTGACACGCCAGAAACCGGGGAAAGCCAGCATGTCCAGACAGTCACGCAGGCTGAAATTAAATCGTCCGTAACCTTCGCGCTTAAACCCCTGCACTGCGTTCGGACCAACTGTGACCGAGCCATCGATCATGCGCGTCAGGTGAACACCTAAAAAGGGCAGGGAAGGGTCCGGGATCGGATAGATCAGGTGGCGGACAATCTGATTGTGTCTGGCGGCCAGGCGGTAATATTCGCCGCGGTAGGGGATGATCTGAAAATCCATCTCCAGCCCCATCATTTGGGTCAAGCGGTCGGCCATTAACCCGCCGCAACACACCAGAAAGCGGCCTTTGACAGAAAAAGAACCGGCACTCGCTGCATTGCTCCGGTGGCAGGTCAGTTCGATGTGATCACTGTGCTCTGCGATGGCTGTCACTTGCGTACCCAGGGCTGTTTCCCCGCCTGAGGCAGTAAAGTCACTGGCCATGTGTTCAGTCACCCGGCGGTAATCCACGATGCTGGTCGCCGGGACAAACAATGCCCCCAGACCGTTGATGTTCGGCTCTCTTTCCCGCAGCTGTGTCTGATCCAGCACTTCAATTTCAATCCCGTTTTCATGGCAGCGGGTGCGCAGATCCTGCATCCGGCGCACTTCCGCCTCATTGGTGGCGACCAGCAATTTGCCGCAGTTGTCGACCGGAATCCCGTGCTGGCGGCAAAAATCCAGAGTACGCTGCACGCCTTCTTTGCAAAACCGTGCTTTCAGGCTGCCCGGCGCATAATACACGCCGGCATGGATCACACCGCTGTTGTGGCCGGTCTGGTGCTGCGCGAGCGTGCTTTCTTTTTCAATCAGCAAAACCTTGCTGGCGGGATGACGGCGCAGCAAAGCACTGGCTGTGGCGACACCCACAATGCCGCCGCCAATCACCAGGTAGTCGTAATACTCATTCATCGCGGATCCTTCGCAAATGCAATTTAGGCCAGATACAGACTGACATCATCATGATTCATCAGATATTTAAACACTAAGCTGGCACAGTCGCAAAAGGACAAATGGGTTTCACCAACCCCGCTTTCTGGTGATTTCATCTTGCGGCATGTGTCTGGTGGTGGTTTAATAGCCGCCATCACCTCTTTTGGAGTTAACGCCTGAATGAATCACTAACCCCTGACATCCTTTGAACTTTTTTCTTTTGGATCCGCAGGGTTAGTGGGCGTTAACCGTCTTGTCTGAGCAGTCGCCGTATTGTGATCGGTTGTGCGACTCAGATTTGTCTGCCAAATATCTATCTGCTAGATAGCAATGTCTTCCGACGGTAATGTCTCTCCCTGCGCTTGCGCCGGAGGTCTTATGACATTATTGCAAGCCCAGTCTCTGACTGTTTTTCTTCCCCACGGGGAACCACTGTTTTCTGATCTATCCCTGACTTTAGACCGTGAAACCACCGCTCTGGTTGGCCGTAACGGCTGCGGCAAATCTGTGCTGGCCGCACTGTTAAGCGGAGCCCGCCAGCCGGATGAAGGCCGGGTGATCAGGCACGCGCGCATCGCCTACTTACCTCAGCTGACCGTGCAAAGCGATTTGTCGGCTCTGGGTACGGTCGCACAAGCACTGGGTGTCGAGGGTTGTCTGCAAGCGTTACAGCGCATCGCCGCTGGCAGTTGTGATCCGGCCGATTTCGAGGCGGTCGGCGACCAATGGGATTTACCCGCATCCCTGTCTCGCCAGTTGTCAGCGCTGGGATTACCGCCCGATCCTGAACAATCTTGTGCCAGCCTGAGCGGCGGTGAGCTGACGAGACTACGATTGTGGCTCTGCTTGCGCAGCGACGCTGAATTGCTGATTCTCGATGAGCCGTCAAACCATCTGGATCGGCAGGGCAGGGAATGGCTGTCACAGCAAATCGCTCATTTTCAGGGCGGTATACTGCTGATCAGTCATGATCAATCCTTACTGAACAACGCAGATCGTATTATTGAACTCAGCCACACGGGTTTAGCCTGTTATGGCACCGATTTTGTGCAATACCGGCAGCAGAAACATCATGAAACCCGGTTACTGGCAACACGGCTGTCCAAAGCGAAACAGCAAATCAACGCCATTCAACGCCAGCATCAGCGCAATGAAGAAAAAGCGCAGCGCCGGGCCGCGGCCGGTAAACGGGACAGACGCGATGGCAGCCAGTCGACCTTACTGCTCGATTTTCAGAAAAATGCGGCAGAAAGTGCGGCATCCTCGAGAACGCATCAGCACCATCAGCAACTGGATGATGCGCGGCAACAGCTTCAATCCCTGCAGGATAAAGCGGACAGTACCAAGCCGCTGAGCTTCAGCACCGACAGTGCAAACAAGCGAAGTGCGCGTTTACTGACAATCACTGAATTGGGCTTACAGCGGGGGCAATTGCCTGCAATCAGCCGAACCATCTGGTATGGCGATAAAATTCACCTGCGCGGCAGTAACGGCACAGGCAAATCGACCTTGCTGAAAACCCTGCTGGGCGGTATGCCAGTCAAATCGGGTGAGATTCACAAGCACGGGCCGCTTTGTTATCTTGACCAGCATTTCTCCTTATTTGATTTGCAGGCCAGTCTGATCGAGAACCTGACGCGCCACTGTCCGGCTTATACCGCCGCTGAGTTACGCACCCTGGCGGCTTGCATTGGCTTTCGCCGTGACAGAGTCGCGCAACAGGTGTCGACCCTGAGCGGCGGTGAACGGATGCGGCTGGCGATGCTGGTGGTGAGTCATCAGCAACAGGAAGGGCTTCTGCTGCTGGATGAGCCGGACAATCACCTTGATTTAGATAGCAAATCTATGATGTCGCAGGCCTTGAGTGAACATCAGGGCAGTTTCATTCTGGTCAGCCATGATCAGGATTTTGTTGAGGCGTGTTGTGTGAATCAGCGCTGGGATCTTTTCAGATAAATCGACTATGCTATCTGGAGCTTATGGATAAGGAGGGCATTATGTCACAGGCATCAACATCGTCGGCGGATCGTCTCACAGGCCATTGCCTGTGCGGTAAGGTCGGCATGACATCAAACAGCGGTACCTTGCATGCGGAAGTCTGTCATTGCGGCATGTGCCGTAAATGGAGCGGTGGTCCGTATCTGGCTGTTTCGGCAGGCACGGACGTGACATTCAGTGGTGAAGAATATGTTTCCCGTTTCTCGTCATCAGACTGGGGCGAGCGCGGTTTCTGTAAAAATTGTGGCACTCACCTGTTTTATTTTCTTAAACCAACCGGCCAGTACATTGTTCCGGCGGGGCTGTTGGATCAGGAAAATCAGCTGGAAATGGCGCAGCAGATCTTTATTGATAAAAAACCAGCCTATTATGCATTCAGCAACGACACCAAAAATCTGACGGAAGAAGAAGTCTTCGCTCAATTTGCCCCTTAAGCAACAGCCATCCCGGGTCGATCATACCGGCCCGGGATAGTGACAGTTCACTGCTTTTTCAGACTGACCGCCACGCGGCCGATCACTTTGATCTCGTTGTCATTCACTTCAACACAGGTGTGGCCCAGTGTCACCGCCAGCTTGTTCGGCAACCGCTGGATAGGATTGATCGACAAACGTCCGTCCATATCAATCAGGTAATCACCACTCACAGCATCGTTCTGGCTTTGATCAATCAGGAACCGCCCTTCATGGGTTTCCACTTCAATGGTGGACGCGGCATTGAGGTGCCAAGCGTCAAAAATGCGCTGAGCGAACGGGATTGTCCCCATACTGATTAATTTGCCATTGCTCAGGCTGTAGCTGTCCAGCGTGACGACTGCGTCTGATGTCGCGGCGTTCGTCGTCGTTTGTCGTCCTGTTTTGTACTCATTTGACGTTTCAGCAATCGCATCACGGCCCGTGTTTTTACTGCCCGTAAACGAATGATGCAGTTCTTCCAATGGGTAATCAGACGGCAGAATGAGCTGGTGAACAGGGATGCCGGTTCGTAAATGCGTACGGACGACCAGCTCGTGAGAGGTGCGGCTGTGCGTATTCCAGGTGCTGAAGGTGGTTTTCGGCACGTCAAACAGCGTCGCCATCTCACCAAAGGAAGCACAATGGGTTAAGTCTCTCAAATTCGAAGTAAAGTCATGACCTTTCAGATAGTCAAAAATAAGGATTTTTTTACTCATGGACTGTCCAGTCAGTGTGATCGAACTCGAAAATGATCGTCAAAAGTTAACTTTCAATGGCGAAAGTTATTGACTGCATTCAATTGAGGATCAACACTGTGCGTATTCAACAAATCAGCGCAAAATTGGCGAAAAGTGCGCAAAACCAACGCGTAAGGATACCACTCATGGCAAGGAATCAAATAGCAATTGATGGACCCTGTATCGCAAAAGTGGAGATTCGGCGTCTGACCGACCTTCATTTCCGTACTCTGCTTTTGTCGCAAGCCAACAGAATGGCTTTTGGCAATACAGCGCGGTCTCACCGGAGCCGGAAAACTCAGGGGCTGGTCAATGGCGACACTCTGACAATTCAGCCCGCAACAGCAGAGAGGTGCTGGCATGAGCAAGGTCACGCTTCATGAGCTGAAGATTCCGTCGGCCAATTTCACCGATATCCTGGCCGGGCGTAAAACCCATCAGCTGTGCCTCAATCATCGTCAATATACCGCTGGAGATGTGCTGATTTTGCGCGAACTGGACGAGAGCGGCGAGGAGACAGGGCAGGAGATGAACTCACTGATCACCCATGTCGAGCACGGCAACGCGGTCGGCCTTGAAGACGGCTGGTGCGTCTTGTCGCTGGCCAACACCACACCTTTACTGGGAATTCGCTTGATTGGTTACCTGCGTGATCGTTTAAAAGAGCACTGCGATTACACAGAAGCGGCGTATCAGATCATCAGGAAAGCCGGCAGTACAGATACACAGGCGAAACGCACGGTGCAGGCAGGGCGGTGTTGGGTAGATGAGGCGAATCATTTTTTGAAGAAGTTTTCGGTGGGGCAGTAGTGTTTTTATTGTGGGGCAAGGTGCGACAGGGTTTGATTCTGAGGGTATGTCGCGCTTGAGTCTGGTGGTTTATTTGGCATCTGAGTACGCGCGCCAGGTACTCTTTGTTGGGGCAAAGAGTACCCAGAAAGCCCCTTTTTGTTCTTTGGTGCGGTCCGGGTCGGTTGTAGGCGCTCCCGGCGCCGACAACCTAAAAATTCGTCCTGAATTTTTCCCTGGGTTTGTCGATCTCTTTAGCTAAGAAAATACACCCAGCCTGTCATTACCGCGCAGGCGGTAATCTATTTAGCGAGTGCGGTAGTTCGTTGTTCTGTCTGAATCTGAGGGTATGTCGCGCTTGAGTTTGGTGGTTCATTTGGCATCTGAGTTCGCGCGCCAGGTACTCTTTGTTGGTGCAAAGAGTACCCAGAAAGCCCCTTTTTGTTCTTTGGTGTGGTCCGGGCCGGTTGTAGGCGCTCCCGGCGCCGACAACCTAAAAATTCGTCCTGAATTTTCCCTGTGTTTATCGATCACTTGAGCTCAGAAAATACACCCGGCCTGTCATTACCGCGCAGGCGGTAATCTATTCAGCGAGTGTGGTTGTTCGTTGTTCTGTCTGAATCTGAGGGTATGTCGCGCTTGAGTTTGGTGGTTCATTTGGCATCTGAGTTCGCGCGCCAGGTACTCTTTGTTGGTGCAAAGAGTACCCAGAAAGCCCCTTTTTGTTCTTGGGTGTTGTCCGGGTCGGTTGTAGGCGCTCCCGGCGCCGACAACCTAAAAATTCGTCCTGAATTTTTTCCTGGGAGTGTGGGTTTGTTGGGTTTTTGGGTTGTTGCTGGGTAAATGGGCGTGATGGTATGTCGCGCTTGAGTCTGGTGGTTCACTTGGGCATCTGAGTTCGCGCGCCAGGTACTCTTTGTTGGGGCAAAGAGTACCCAGAAAGCCCCTTGTTGTTCTTTGGTGTGGTCCGGGCCGGTTATAGGCGCTCCCGGCGCCGACAACCTAAAAATTCGTCCTGAATTTTTCCCTGTGGGAGTGGGTTTCTTGGGCTGTAAACTCGTTTTTGGATATATCCGAGTTAGGGCGTCGGCACTATCAGTAGAATTTCGGATAAATATTTCTATGGGGTAACGCTGCCATCACCAGTAAATGACCAGAGTGTATTTTGTGCTTGGCGCTTGTGCCAAGCACAAAATTCGCGTCAGGACGGCATCTGGTGGATGGTTTTGTTAGGCATTAACATACGAAATATTATATCTCAGTAGTCATACCAGTTTTTATTTTTTTCTGCACAGATCAACTCTAATAATTTTTTAGATCTATCATATCTCTTTCTACGCAAAGCCAACAATGAGAGTTCTACGAGCCTTTGTTCTCGCAATTTTATTCGCTCACTAACTTTTTCTACTTGCTCCACTTTATCGAGTTCGCATTCCTGAATCATTTTTATTGCTGCATCTTTATTGGGCGCGTTATCTTTGACCAAATACACCCAACCTTTCCTTATTTCTATATTAGCATGGTAATCATCGAAATAAGGATGTAACCATCTGAATCTCCCAATGCCGTTCTTTATATTGACGTCATTTCTCAGTGCTAGATAACCTAGGTCTTTAGTACTTTTAACAAAATTACATGGTCGGCATGAAAGAGTCAGGTTAACAGCGGTAAACGCCCACTTTTTATAATATGGTTTAGATTTATCTAAGTAGTGTTCAATATCTTCACTTACGTTTCTTCTATCCACTTTAATGAGCCTGCGACAATATATACATCTGTTATCTTGCTCATGCCTCAAAACAACTCTAATTCTATCTTTGATTTCTTTTAGATGCTTATGGTTCCAATCTATTTTTCCCGACAAATACTTTTGTATGAGCACTTTATTCTTTTTGCCTTTGATAACACGGCGGTGCGTTAGATTTAATAATGACGGGCCAAGATTCATTCTTGTTCCCCTGCAAATTCTACCAATGTGCAATACGCATCATACAATGGGTCTTCTCTACTTAGACTAACATTCAAGCTTTTAAGCGTCTGAAAACACTCAATGAAATTGTCTTGCTTATTTGCCATAGAAGATAGACAGGCCTGAAAAGCTAGAACAAATTCCGTTGAGCGCGCTGAAATCAGCCCAAAGTGCTCTTTCAAAATTGAGTCTGCATTATTTCCATTAAATCGCGATTCGGACCACTGTACTCCATTAACGTTTAGGTCTGAAATTTTACTCGAGGTATTAGGAACACTGGAAACAACAAGTGGCGAATGCGTAGCAATTATTAACTTGGACTCCATTGCAAACTTACTAAATATATTGCAAATCACTTGTGTAACTTTTTCCTGCCATTTAGGGTGCATTGAATTTTCTGGCTCATCAAATAAAATCAATGAATTCTCATCGGTAGAAAAGCAAAGTGCTAATATAATAAGTAAAAACAGTCTCTCACCGGAACTCAACGCTGTCACAGGAAATTCTTTAGAACCCTTGCAAAAATAAATTTTATTTAAGTGCGCTCTTTCCTCATCAAGCAATTGTTTGAATGAATAAAACCCATTACCCCATGTTCTTTCATCTAATAAATCAAGTTCAATCGCTTGCAACTTGTCTGACTCATTCCCTTTATTACCTCTTGCCCATCTGAAATCGAACTTTATTTTTTCCGAAAAACCTATCTCTCCTAACAGGCTGGCAGCGTACGACGCGCGTTCTGGAACAAGCTCGCCATTTAACATTACACTAACTACCATTCTGAACGGTGTTATTTCAGAAAACATATTGTTGTTAGACTTGTAACCAAAGTAATAATATCTATTGTCAATATTAATCTTATTGTTCTTGTTTGGTTTAGGGAATTTCTCATATACTGTTCCAGAAAGGCATATCATTTTTTTGAACTTAGATTCACCACTTATAATTTTGGGGGCTTCATTTTCAGATAGCTCACTAAGATACCTAGTTTTTCCAGTTCCATTATCACCGGTTAACAGATAAATACCAGTGTTGTCACTTTCTATTAGCTCATTTTTTCTTTTCATAATACCTTTCTTTATTCCTGTTGAATTAAAGTGACTACCTAGCCTAATATTTTATTAGTGCACATGCGCGTTTTCCAAACCTATATCTCAAATCAAAAAAACATAACTTGCTGATAAAAATGAATAATCTTAACTCGTTCATGTATAAATGCGCAAAAATTTTCACTATTTCCCTTGATATCTTGGAATATCAAACAATACGGCGCATACATACAGTACTCTTGAGTAGGGAGTCGGTGGCTATTCAATGAATCCTGAAGCCTCTCCTAGTGTGGGGCTTCTGTCTGTTAGATTTTGTAAAAGGTATCCAAAGGATTGAAACTCGAAAAGGGGCAACAACGAGTTTCGAGCCAAACTATGTTCCTGCTCTAGGGAAAAATTCAGGACGAATTTTTAGGTTGTCGGCGCTGGGAGCGCCTACAACCGGCCCGGACAGCGACAAAGAACCCAAAGGCATTTCTGGGTACTCTTTTGCCACAAAAGAGTACCTGGCGCGCATCAGAAAATGCTGAGGCAGGCACAAAAGTGAAAGCGCGACATACAAATTCACCTAAAGGTAGGCTGGACATTTTAGACATCCCAACCCCTCCCATCGCACAAAAAAACACCACTCAGACAAATAACTCCTTAAAACCAAGCTAAGTCACTAAAAAGTAACTAATTGCTGGCTACACTGAAATGACTATCAGTGGAGAGATAAGGGGAAGGGTATGACAATGAAATCATTACAAGCAGATACCCTGTACCGCACCAGCACCTTAAACGGGCTGGATGCCGAGTTTTCATCAACCAAACATTTGGAACCCCTGAACGAAATTGTGGGGCAGGAACGCGCTCAGCAGGCGGTTGAGTTCGCGATGTCGATTAAAGAGAAGGGCTACAACATATTTGCCATCGGTCGGAACGGGCTGGGGAAACGGACCATGGTCCTGCGCTATCTGAACCGTCATGATCCGAACGGGGATGCATCGCCGTTGTATGACTGGTGTTATGTCGCCAATTTTGAAGAAACTCGTACCCCTAAGCTGCTGAAACTAAAGCCTGGCACCGGGATGCCGTTCAAAAAAGACATTGAAAAGCTGATGCTTCGCCTGGTGAAAGCTTTGCCGCTGGCGTTCGACAATGAAATGTATTATTCGCGCTCGGAACAGCTGAAAAATCAGCTGGCGGAGAAACAGCAAACAGCTTTGGGCAATCTTACCGAACAAGCGAAAGAGCAAAAGGTGAGCCTGACCCTGACGACTCAGGGCGATTATCAGTTGGTGGCGATGAATGGCGAAGAGCCGCACACCGAAGAAAGTTTTGTCGCGCTGCCGGAAGAAGAGCAGGAAAAATTCGAAACGATTATCACGGCGCTGGAAGTGAAACTGCGCGGTATTGCACGCCAGCTCACCGACTGGGAAGAAGAGTTTTCCGATAAAATCCAGAAGCTCAATGAGGAAGTGGCGCAGGAAGTGGTCTCGCATTTCATCAAACCGCTCAAAAAGCAGTACCGCGGGCATACTGAAATCAAAGACTATCTCACAGCGATGCAGAAAGACATTCTGGAAAACCTCGATATCTTTTTAGAAGAAAGTGAAGATCAGGTCGCGCTGTCTTATGCTGCGCTGGATAAGAAAATGCCGCGTCGCTATCAGGTCAATGTGCTGGTCAGCCAGGAGAATGAGCACTTTCCGATTGTGGTGGAAGAGAGCCCGAATTATCACGCTATCTTCGGTTATATCGAGAACGCCACCTACAAAGGCACTGTGTTTACCGATTTCTCGCTGATCCGATCCGGCAGTCTGCACCGTGCCAATGGCGGCGTGTTGCTGATGGATGCGGTGAAGGTACTGGAACGCCCTTATGTGTGGGACGGCCTGAAGCGGGCATTGCGTTCACGCAAGCTGAACCTCAGTTCGCTGGAGCGGGAAGTCACCCTGTCGGGAACGATCTCGCTGGAGCCTGAACCCATTCCGCTGGATGTGAAAATCATCCTGTTTGGTGATTACCAGACTTATCAGTTGCTGGTCCATTATGATCCCGACTTCAGTGAGTTGTTCCGGGTGACCGCGGATTTTGAAGATGAAATGGAACGCACGGATGAGTCTGAGCTGCAGTATGCACGTTTTATCTCCAGCATCGTGCACGATAACGGCATGCTGCATTGCGACCGCAAAGCCATTGCCCGCATCATTGAGTACAGCTCCCGCCAGGCTGAGGACCAGAACAAGCTGTCGCTGCATTCCGCGGATATCGCCAATCTGCTGCGCGAAACCAATTACACCGCCAGAGCCGCCAATGCCAATATGATCCGTGTGGCGCATGTTGAACAGGCATTGCTGCGACAGGAAAAACGGGTCAGCCGCCTGCAGGATCAGATGCTGCATACCTTCAGGAACGGCACCACGCTGATCGATACCCAGGGGGACGTGATTGGTCAGATCAATGGCTTGTCTGTGGTCTCGACCTCGGATCACCGTTTTGGTTTACCGAACCGGATCACCGCGACCACCTCGTGGGGGGAAGGCGAGGTGATGGACATTGAGCGCAGCGTGAAGCTGGGCGGGCGGATTCATTCGAAAGGGGTGATGATACTGACCGCTTACCTGTCGTCACTGTTCGGCAAGAGTGCACGCATTCCGCTGACCACACACCTCACCTTTGAGCAATCTTACGGTGGCGTGGATGGCGACAGTGCGTCGATGGCTGAGCTGTGCGCCATTATCTCTGCCTTTTCCGGCTGCCCGATCAATCAGTCGATTGCCATTACTGGCTCGATGAATCAGTTTGGTCAGGCGCAGCCGATTGGCGGCGTGAACGAGAAAATCGAAGGCTACTTTGATGTCTGTACCATCAAGGGACGGCATAACAACCAGGGAGTGATTATCCCGCAGTCGAATGCCCATAACCTGATGCTCCGCAAAGATATTCTGACGGCGGTCGAAAAAGGTGATTTCCACATCTGGGCGATTTCCCATGTCAGTGAGGCGATCAGCCTGCTCACTGGTAAAGATGCAGGGGAATGGCTGGACGGCAATTACCCGCCGGAGTCGGTTCTGGGGATTGCGCAAAACAAGCTCAACGCAATGCGCAAGTAAGATGTGCAAGTAATCTGTATTTGTTTAACAAGAAAAGAGAATGCCATCCCGCCGGATGGCATTTTTTTCAGTGGCCGGCTAAACCGGTTCGCGCTGCCGGGCGACGGACAGAAAAGTCGCCATCGCCTGAATATCGAGAAAACCGTCTGTCTTCTTATGGCTGCGCAGAAACTGATAACCCGCCAGCACTTTGATTAACTCTTCTGCGCGGACACCCTCAAATGGCAGCCCGGCGACATGTTCCCAGGCTGCCGCCAACGCTTCTTTGTCGACCACTTCAGCCTGTCGGTACAGATAACCACAGCCGGTGGCTAACCACTCCAGTGAACAATTGGCTTTCACTGCAATTTGATTGGCTTTTTGCAGGCTGGGTTCGCTGCCGTTGAGGTATTTGCGGATCAGGGCTTCACTGAGATCCACCCGGCGGGCGAAGCCGCTGATACTTTCTTCGCCAATCAGGCTGCGCAAGCGCTGAGCAAATGACATAGACTCGTACTCTGGTTCGAAACTTGTGGGTTATATCATTGCCCGTGGGGCCGATCCAGCCTAGGATACGTTCAGCGAATTATTTCGGGCAATGAATAAAGGAGTATTGACCATGGTGGCAAACGTCGAACTGACGCCGAACGGGCCGCAGTTTTCTGAATTGGTTCAGGGCTACTGGCGTCTGGCGGATTGGGGCATGACCCCGCAGGAACGTCTGACCTTCCTGAAACAGCACATTGAACTGGGCATTACGACCGTTGATCATGCCGACATTTATGGTGGCTACAGCTGCGAGCAATTGTTTGGTGAAGCGCTGGCGCTGGATCCTACTGTGCGCGATCAGATTCAGATTGTCTCTAAATGCGATATCAAGCTGTGCGGCAGCCAGTATCCGGAACAGAGAATCAACCATTACAACACAGGGAAAGCGCATATTACGGAGTCGGTGAATAACTCACTGCAACGCCTGGGCGTTGAGCAACTGGATGTGCTGCTGATCCACCGTCCGGATGTGCTGATGGATGCCGATGAGGTGGCAGAAGCGTTTGCGGCGCTGAAACAGCAGGGCAAAGTGGCCCACTTTGGGGTGTCGAATTTCTCCCCGGCACAGTTTGATCTGCTGCAATCACGTCTGGATGCGCCGCTGGTGACCAATCAGGTGGAAATCAATCCGCTTAACTTTGAGGTGTGCCATGACGGTACGCTGGATCAATTGCAGATGAAACGCACCCGGCCGATGGCTTGGTCCTGCATGGCCGGCGGTGAGATCTTTCAGGGGCAGTCAGAGCAGGTGATCCGTGTTCGCAGCGAACTGGAGGCGATCCGGCAGGAAATCGGTGCCAGTTCCATTGATCAGGTGATTTATGCCTGGGTACGCCGTCTGCCGTCTAAGCCGTTGCCGATTATCGGTTCCGGTAAAATTGAGCGGGTCGAAGATGCCATCGCGGCACTGGCATTTGAACTGAGCCGCGAACAATGGTTCCGCGTCTGGGTCGCCTCAAAAGGCCACGGTGTGCCGTAACCCGTTTCTCTTCTGCTCTAACGACACAACCCCGCATCTGGCGGGGTTGTGGTTTCTTATGCGCACTAACGGATTAGTCGCTTATTTTTTCTTCTCAGTGGTTGCTTTCAGGATTTCTTTGATGCGCTTGTTCGAGACTCGTTTAGCCATAAATCACTCCTTGTAAAAAGACGACTCATACTGAAAAACGATCGATGCTTTATTCATTTGCTTGTGTGACCTGACTGTCGCCCTGGGTGACACTGTCACGCAATTGGGCGCGGAAAATCACTGCGATGCATGCGATCTGATTCCACTATACCCTCTCACAGACTGAAAAAAGGGATCTGGCTCAACCTCTCGGGATTTGATGTTCGGAAAATGCGAGCTGTACACCTTAGTATCACGGGTATAACGGATTGTTTTTGATTGAGTCGTGCGCCATGAAAGAAATTGACATTCAAGCAATGACCCCGGCGCATTTACCGCAGGTGGCTGAGTTGTCGGTCGCAACAGAGCAGGTGAAATTCGTCGGCACCATGGCAGAGATTCTTGTCAATATCGACAATACCGTGCACCCGCACGTGATTCTGGATGGTGGCACTGTGGTCGGCTTTTTTCTGATCGATACACAGTACGGGCACAAATATGACTTCGCCGATTCAGAGGCGCTCGGTTTACGTGCTTTTTTTATCGATCAACGTCACCAGGGCCAAGGTTACGCCAAGCGTGCGGTGCTGGCCCTGAAAGCGTTTCTGGTCTCTGCCTATCCCGATTTTGATCAGATTGTTCTGACCGTGAATTGTCAAAACCCCGCTGCCAGACACTGTTATGAACAGGGTGGGTTTGCCGATACCCATGCGCTCTACTTAGGTGGAGCGGCTGGCCCGCAGCACATTATGAGCATGGCGCTCTAAAAACCAGATCGCAGACTGGCTGAAACAAGCCGGTGATGCGACAGCGTTCGTGCTGATTTCAAACTATATTTTAATCACATCAGCTATCTGTCAGAGGGATGTGCATGGACAGCAAGCACTACAAAATCAGAACCATGAAACCGGACGAAGTCAGCATTGCTGTTGAATGGGCCGCACAGGAAGGCTGGAATCCCGGCCTGCACGATGCCGACACTTACCACTACGCCGATAAAGCCGGTTTTCTGGTGGGTGTACTGGATGATGAACCGATCGCGACCATCTCAGCCATTCGCTACGACGCGTCGTTTGGCTTTATTGGCTTTTATATCGTCAAACCCGAATACCGCGGCCAGGGCTATGGCATTCAGCTATGGCATGCGGCACTGGCGCACCTGGAAGGCTGCAATATCGGCCTGGACGGGGTGGTGGAGCAGCAGGACAACTATCAAAAATCCGGCTTCCAACTGGCCTACAGCAACCTGCGTTATGAAGGTGTCAGCGGCGGTGAATTACCCGATGATCATGCCATCGTGTCACTCAAAGCCCTGCCGTTTGAAACCGTCGCCGCCTACGATCAGCTTTTCTTCCCCGCCCACAGGCCGGTATTTTTAAACACTGGATCACCCAGCCGGACAGCCATGCATTCGGCATTCTGGAAAATGGCATGCTGTCAGGTATCGGCGTGATCCGCCAGTGCCGCAACGGCTATAAAATCGGCCCGCTGTACGCCGAGAATGCCGATCTGGCCGAGCGTTTATTCGTCGCCCTGAAATCAGCGGTGGCACCCTCACAGCCGATTTTTCTGGATGTCCCGGAAGTGAATCAGGCCGCGGTCGCGCTGGCGGAAAAATACGGGATGACGGTGACGTTTGGCACCGCGCGCATGTATACCGGGGAGCAGCCTGTTTTGCATCTGGAGCGGCTGTTTGGTGTGACCTCGTTTGAGATTGGGTGAGGTGAGTCATTAGTTTCGAGGGAATGTCGCGCTTGGGTTCTGTGTTTCACTCAGCATTTTTTGATGCGCGCCAGGTACTCTTTTGGGGCAAAAAGAGTACCCAGAAATGCCTGATTGTTCTCTGGTGTGGTTCGGGGCGGTTGTAGGCGCTCCCGGCGCCGACAACCTAAAAATTCGTCCATGAATTTTTCCCTGGGTTGTACCACCAATATACCTTTTCGACCCGTCATTCCCGCGACAAGCGGGAATCCATACAGCGAGTGCGATTCTTAAGGCTGGGTGAGTCTGTCGCGCTTGGGTTCTGCGTTTTACTCAGCATTTTCTGATGCGCGCCAGGTACTCTTTTGGGGCAAAAATGTGTGGTCTGCCTTAATGTATTCGGAGTCTCTCTTGGAAGCTCTCTCGCATTCCAGCTCCACGATGATATTTGCGCCAGATAATCCTTAAGAGAGTTAATGCATCAAAGTGCTTTTTTGCTGTCTGTAGTGGTTTAATAAACCCGGATGACTCTTGGGGCTGGCAAATTTAAGTCCACTTCGATGGCTAACACTTCGCGGTTAAAATCATCGACAACATTAAACGTGCGAAAACGTCTGCCGCAAGCCAGAGTATCACTCATAAAATCGATCGACCAACAGCCATTTACCCCGTCAGGACGTGCCAGCGTGACAGGCTCCCGTTTCGGTAATCGCTTTTTTCCTTTGCGCCTCATATTGAGCTTGAGTGAGCAGTAAACACGGTAAACTCGCTTGTGGTTCCATGGATATCCCCAGCGTCTGAGAACTTTAAATAACTTGCCAAAACCATAAGCAGGATATCGCTCTACGGCTTCTTGCAGCTTGGCGATGACCTCATCATCTCGGTGAGGATCTGGTTGATATCGATAGACAGAATCAGTGATGTCAACTGCGCGGCAGGCCATTCTGAGGCTGCCCCGAAATTGCTGACGAACATATTCCACTAGTTCGCGTTTAACCGCTGGCTTCACAGCTTTTTTCCAGAATATCTTTCACAATACGATGCTCAAGGCTGAGGTCAGCGAACATCTGCTTGAGTCAGCGATTTTCATCTTCAAGCTCTTTCAGCCGCTTCACATCGGACGCTTCCATACCACCATATTTGGATTTCCAGTTGTAATAGGTAGCGTCAGAGATACCGTATTCACGACAGGCTTCGTTGACCTTACGGCCAGCCTCCACTTCCTTCAGGATCTTAACGATCTGTGTTTCTGTGTAGCGTGATTTTTTCATCATGCGTTCTCCGTTTATTTCAGTGTAAACGGAAAAGCTCTAATTACTAGCGACATGTTTTTCGGGGCGGGTTACAATTATTACAGTTCCCCCTTAATCGCGGGGGGAACTGTAACTGGCTTACTTAATACATACTACCTCATTAGAGAGATGATTTAAATTTTGAGGTTGCGAATAAGAAATAACCTGATGTTGAGAATCAAATTCGCTGATATCTTGATTAATCAAGATATCAAAAACGATTTCTTTCTTGGTTATATTCTCCAACTCTTCTTGGTAGTAATAGAAGGGTGTAGTCCACGATGAAATATATTTAGATACCTGTTCGATATCAGAATCCTGTGTAATTATCAAAGGTACAATATTGACATAACGACCAATAGAAGACATTTCCTGGGTATCTATCCTGTTATTTGTCAACACTCCAACATATAATGGTTCTTCGGGTTTTTCTCTTTGCCAATGTTCCCAAATCGTAACTAAAGTCTGTTGTAAGCTAGAATCAAATTTAGTTTCATTGAGTGTTTTTAAACCTGAGGCTCTTTGCTTATTCTCAAGTATATTTTGATAGTCAAAAATAATAGACCTTGCGGACTCTCGGTAGCCAATGACCTTGCCTGAATCAGTGCTTTCCTGAATATACTTAACATAATCATTGCTTATGATGGGGGATTTATCAGCGATAAAATCACTGAATATACGGGCCGTATAACCATCGAATATTCCCCTGTGTATATAAAAGTGGAATAAGGAATCTTCTGTTTTACTAGTAATTAAACTGAATAATGGTATGGCATGTCCATTCCTCCAATTATTATCAAGTAAGTCATTTGCTTCATCTACGATGTTCTTCCCTTTTACAGATAAATTTGAGAGTTCACTGGTGTAAGCCAAATGAATAGAATCAGTCTCATCACTTAGACTATATCTAAAAATTGAGGTCTGTTGAACTAGATTAGTGAGTCTTTCTTTAAACGACTCAAACTCGGAGTTACAGCAGGAAACTGAGAAGAACAGTCGATGTAAACGGGAATCGAGTGAATACTCTTTCTCAAGAAGCCGCATTTCATTGCTCATAGAAAGTCGCTTTGGAAGAGACTCCAATGCCGTGGAGGACTTCTTAGGCGAAGCCAATAGTCGTGCGAGATGAGTAGGGGTAGGGGTATGAATAAAATCCGGAACATTTACTTCAGCCCCCTCCGATGATTTGATTGCAAGAAGTAAATCAATAATCTGGAGAGAACTGCCACCTAATGCGAAAAAGTTGTCGTGTTCATGTACCGCATTGATTTTTAATACACGGCAAAACAATGACATTATTCGCTGAACTAGCTCATCTGACACAGCCACGCTTTTCTGTTCCTCTGTTGCCGTGTCAGCGAGAACAAACTCATCAAGCCTCGATAAATTTGGCTTACCCGAAGTCGTTAATGGTACTTGAGATAAAGTATTAATCTTGGCTGTTGAGATATTTCTAGGCAGAGATTCTCGAACGAGTTGAATTACATCATTATCCGGATTTGATTGCGCAAACTTCACGTAAATCGATAGGGCATCATCATGAATAACTGCGAAAGCAGAATCTACACACTCAAGTAATGTCACCCTGCTTTCTAACTCTTCAAGCTCAACACGAATACCATTAATTTTGACTTGCCGATCTTTTCTACCAATAAATTCAACCTGTTGATCTTCATTAACCAGGCAATAATCACCACTGCGATAATATCTATCACCGTTATAGTCAAAGAACGCTGTGGCGTTTAGAGAGGCGTCAAGATACCCATCACAAAGGTTGATCCCACCAATAACAAGCTCGCCAACATCTCCGGTTTTCACAGGTTGATCATTATCATCCACAATCATCATGAATGAATTAGCGATGGGCGTACCAATGTTTATTCTTCCGTCTGATACTTTAATTTCACTAGAAAGACTATCAATCGTACATTCCGAAGGTCCATACTGATTAAAAACCCTCGTATCACAAATCTCACGGATTGTTTTCAATAAAGAAGGTGTAAATACTTCCCCACCAACATAAAGTACGCGCAGGGTATCCAGTCGGATATTCTCAGGTTGATTGTCGACAAGCTTAAGAAGCACCGATGGGACAAAATCGGTAATGGTGACTTGATAATCAGTGATCAGCTGAAAAGTAAGTGATGCGTCCAGAACCTCAGATGTTTCTTGCAAAACAAGACGCGCACCAAAGCTCAGCGCGCCGAAAAGTTGCCAGAGAGATGGATCGAAAGTAAAAGAAATATTATGTAATACAGTATCTTTGGGTGAAATACAGATTTCTTTATGCCGATTAAGGATATTGTTCAGCAAGGAAATACTCTTGATTGCGATCCCTTTCGGTTTACCCGTTGTCCCAGATGTAAAGGTATAACATACGATATCATCGGGTGAAGCAGGAAAAAACGGCTCCTGTTGGTATGGCTTTTCTGTGTTCTCATAGGCCGCGTCAATCAATGCATCATTAATTATCAAAGGCGTATTGAAATTTGACAGGATATGCTTGCGCCTTTTATTGATATCGTCGGCCTCAATAATGACAAAAGGTTTGCCCAGCTTCAGAGCCGATAAGATAGCGGTCACAGTATTCCGTTTTGTGGAAGCCTCAATGGCAAGTACATCGGTTTGAGACAATTGGTTCTGTCTGATATAACGGCAAAGCTGCGATGAATCGCAATTGAGTTGTTCATAAGTGATGACGTCGTTTCTAGAAACTAAGGCTTGGCAATTTGAATATCGTTCAAATGCAAGTTGAAGCTGTGACGATAGGGTTTCAGTTGCAAATACTTCGTCTAGGAACTCTCCATTCAGTATTGCAACTTGCTCAGCCACCTCAGCAATAGACAAGGACCTCCGGAGGCATTTCAACAACTCAGCAACTTGCGAGCCATGAATCAAACTCGTGTCGAAAGAGATATTTAATTCTAAAGAATGAATCTGCTGTCTAAAATAAACGGTTATCTTATGCTGGCCTTGTCGTGGTAATAGCGAGTGTTCTTTGATGCCTTCCAGCGGCTTGTTCATTTCATAGCCAATAAAAAAATCGACTTCGCTGGGTGGTACTTGCTGTGGAGAAGTAATAGCCATCAACATCGTTTTGTTGTTTGCTGCATATGCGGCTTTCACTGATTCATCGCTAAAGCTCTCAAAGACCTTGGTTGCATGGCTCGCAACAGAGAAATTAATTCCTTGTTGGTCATCACCGTTATTGAATGCGTAGGCGGCCACAGGGGCATCTTTACCAAGAATGTAACCCATGCCACTTGCAACATGGGTCATTAGCTTGACAAACATAGAGTAGCTATCGTGAGAGTTAGCACTCAAATGAAAGTAACTTTTGCATGTTCCAAAATTCATAATAATCTCTCGTAAAACAAAATCGATTAATTGATGCCAAAATCATTGCGTAGTTCTGCAGTCATACTTCTCAGCTGTATGCCATCAATGATTGCGTGATGGATACAAAAGCCAATGAGCCACCCACCTTTAATCTCATGCAACATGAGCTTGGATAGCTTGCCATCAATGCACAAAGGTAAAATTAACTCTCGCTTCATTTTACCAATTGCAACGGGCTTGCTGGCTTTAGGCGATACGGAAGCTTCTATTGCAGTCTCATTGACTTCCCAATAAAGCTCACCTTGGTTTTCCGCAATATGACAATTTAATATCGGGTGCCGTGCGATCCAATTTCCTAATATTTCCTGCAGTTCACAAGCAGATACACAGCTTCCAATCTCAAAGATGTTTGCGATATTCATAGCATCCGAGTCCGGGTGCATCTTTGAATAAAGCCAGAGTCGCTTTTGCTGCTCATTCAGTGCCATTTGTGTTATTTGGCTATTCTTCGAGGCGATGTCATTTGAACCGATGCCATCTGAGTCCTTGCTAGAAATCTTGTGCTCTATTTTTTGAATATTGATGACATACTGGAGCAAGTCTTTGATCGAAGGTGATTCAACCATCTCTCGTAATGCTGGTTTTGTACCGGTTTCCTTCTTGATAATATCGATAAAATCCAAGAGGAGGATTGAATCGCCACCGAGATCATAAAAACCAACGGAGTCATCTGTGATTTCTTCCTCTAGCAACTCCTCCAAAATCTTAAGCAATGTCGATTCAGTGAGGTAATTCACAGAATCATGCTTGTCAGTGCCCGATGAACTTGCCTCTTGATTTTCTGCTGGTTGGATTGGAACAAGGCATTCTTGTTCATTGGACCACTGCTGGGGCTTATAATCTGTATGAAAACCCGTGCATTGGGAGTTGACAGCGATGACGGCAAAACCATTCGTCCCACCAATGCCAAATGAGCTGACCGAGCCATACAATGTATCCTCTTCAGAGTTTGATAAAGATACTTCTTTGCCCGGTTCTGAAAACCCCGAAGTAAAGGACACCAATTTGGGATTGAATTGGCTGAAGTTTGCAATCGGGTGCGCGGTTTGATGGGCAAGGCTGTAGATACAGTTTAAAATACCAAACATTCCCGATGCGGTATCTGTATGGCCGATTTGGGACTTGATTGCCCCCAGTGCGACGCTATCAGTTTCAGAAAGTTGAAATGCGCTTGAGGTGCTTTCCATCTCAATCACATCACCTAATAATGTCGCAGTGCCGTGAAGCTCGTGATAACTCAATTGACTAGCTTTTAGATTTGCTAGAGCAAGCCCTTCCTCCATGACGGTTTTCTGGCCAAAAATGGAAGGCGCACCAAAGCTTGTTTTTCCGCCACCATCATTGTTCATGCTTGTGGCTTTAATCACCGCATAAATCTTGTCACCATGTTCGGCTGCAACGCAGGCCGGTTTTAACAAGAAAACAGCGCCGCCAGAACTAGCCACAGTTCCCGTTGCAGCCATATCTAACGGGCGGCAACTCCCGTCATTCGATAAAATATCTTCCTCTCGAGCGATAAAGCGACGATGCTGAGGCAGTAACAAGGAGCATGCACCAACGAGAACTTGATCTGACTCACCGGATAACAAGGATTGGCAACCCAAATGCACTGCACTCAGTGATGATGAGCAGGCGGACTGGACGGTCATTGCTGGTCCCTGCAGTCCAAGTGTATTTGCAACTCTCGTCGATGTGAAAGAGCTGTCATTGAGACGCATAATACTACTTATATCCATCTCAAGACGTTCTGTGCCATTTTTAAGTATATTATCCAACAGATAATAATTGATTCCGCTCGATAGGAAACAGCCCGTCCTATTCCCCGGATTTATTGTATGAGAACCCGCGTCAAGTAAAGCATGCTTTGACAACTTCAGAAGCATTCTCTGCTGCGGGTCCATCATCGCAGCATGTTTCTTTGACAACCCAAATTCTTTGTATGGGAAGAGGTAAAGCTCATCAATAAAACCACAATGAAACAGTTCTTGATCAGATGCAGATTCAAACTCTGATCGGTAATCCCGAATGACAGAAGCATTTTTCTGCCGTAAATCACGAAACTTACTGGGAGAGTTAATGCCATCGGGTAGTAAAAAAGCCATACCACAAATCGCTATATCGTATTCTGTAAACATCATAAACCTAACTCACATCCTTCTTTTTGTTAGTTTATTTGAACGCCTTGAAGCCCTGGTTTGTGTGACCTCATGGGCAACATGAATGGTCGACTCACCCGACAATTGAGCAATGAATTGTTGTATATGTCGAAGGGTTGGTTGTTGATACAATTGTGTAATTGGGAACTGTTTCTGGTACTCGTCATCAAGCGCAGCGGATAGCTGCATGAGTTGCAAGGAGTTACCGCCATTTTCGAAGAAAGAGCGGTCAGGGTTAATATCGTAATTACCAAGAACATTTGACACTAACTGATTGAACTTGGGCTCTAAAGGTTCGCTATTGATATGCTCTGGAGTCAGGTACTTCTCCTTCAGTTGCCCCGTATCGATTTTACCGTTTCGGTTTAAAGGCATACTGTCGGTGATATAAATGCGGTGAGGTACCATATAGTCAGGCAAATGTGCTTTTAAGTGCTCCCTTGCGGTTGTTGCAGTAATCGAATCAGATACAACAAACGCCATCAAGGAAGCATTTTCTACGAGAACTTTTACATCGTTCACGCCGTCAATACCGAGAACACAGTGCTCGATTTCTGATGGAGATACCCGGTAGCCTCTTATTTTAATAAATTCAACCGAGCGTGAGTCAAAATGGAGCATCCCGTTGGGGTCCATGGTCACATAATCACCCGTCGCGTAAAATCTTTCAGGCTCATCGAACAAATTCAGCCATACAAGAGATTCCTGCGCATCGCTGTTTATGTACCCCTTGAACAAACCAGCCCCTGCTAAATAGAGCTGTCCTTTTTGGCCGTAGGGGACGGCATTCATCCCTTCATCCATGACGGCTGCTTTCATTCCATCTAGTACTTTGCCGATCGGGACATGCTGTGGCTGTGCATGCGGCATACATTCATACACAGAAGACCAAATAGTATTCTCGGTTGGCCCATATTCATTAAATAGCTGTGTCCTTTCAAATCGAGCAAAGTGACTATCAACCAAGTCTTGAGTCAACCTTTCGCCCGCAAGAATGATCGAGTCAAGATGATGAGAGAAGCGTGGTAGATCGAGCATTAAGCGATATAGTGAAGGGGTCATTAATGTTTGCGTAGGCGCGGCATTGCTCATGATGTTGATCAGCGCCTGAGGAGAACGCCGTTCGGATTCGTTGAGGAGTAATAGTGTGCCACCCGAAACCAGAGTCCCAAATAGACCTGCATAAGCGCTGTCAAACGTAAGCGGACTTAGCAGTAAAAAACGCCGCATTTGTCGTTGATACATGTTGTAGCGCAACGTCGTCGAGAAGCATAAAGTGTCATACTGGATAACTGCGCCTTTGGGCTCACCAGTGCTGCCGGATGTGAAAATCAGATAAGCTGTTTTATCCTCACGAGCACACGGCTGGTCTGAAATGACTGTGTCTTCATCATAAGTTATCTGAATACAATCAGAATATTGATTGAGTGAAACAACACCAACGCATCCGCTTTGCTCAACTAGTTTGGCTCGACGTGCAGCTGGATCCTCTGGGTTTAAAACTACAAAGCCTCTCCCTGAATAAAGTGCACCTAACATTAACCGAATAACATTCATCGGATTAGAATCTAAGATCGCTATCACACCGGAGTCGAAGTGCGCATCGTATCTTGAAGAAATTGCAGCCATGTCAAAATACAATTCTTGGTAGTTGACCATCTGATTTTCTAGATAGTTGTGCAGTGCAATTGTGTTAGGTTTTTTTTCGCATGGGAAACAATACAATCGACAATATCCAGGACAGGCTGATTCATAGGCTTGTAATAAGCACTGCTTGGCAGCCTTATATCACACAGCTGCTTATTTGAGGCATGCAATATCATTTCATCAAATATCATGGATATCGCATGATGAATCACTTCAATCTCGCCAGGGTTGATATTATGACTGTACTCATAATTCAAATGAACGCCCTTCTCACTGGGAGTGTAGTGTAAGGTCAGATCGAGCCGCGGAGGAGAGCTAAACTGATGGGTGGGTTCCAACAAGCTCTTGGCTTTGTGGCTTCCCATCAACTCACTCTGATGCCTCACTAACATGACATTGAAGAGGTCGTGATCAGCCTTAAGGCAGGACTTGATATCAATGAGAGGAGTATATTTCAGCTGTTGCAACCTCGCCAATTCGCGATGCGTTTGCAGCACCAGTGTCGAAAAGTCAGAGATTTCTTTGATTTTAATATGTGCCGGAAGTGTATTGATAAAACAACCAGCTGTATCAAGCAACTCTGTCGTATCCCTCACCGAGATAGGGGTGCCAACAGCGAACTCACCGACACCCTTGACCATATTTAGCGCATAACCAAATATACTCATCATGACGCTGAACTCTGTGACACCAAATTGGCAGGATATTTCCTTCAGTTTTGTTGCATAAACCGTGTCAAGTTGGTATTCAACGTTCGTCGCAGCATACTCTCCCCTCTGGAAGTTAATCGGCATGATTTCTTGAAGATGTATCCAATTAGACAACTGTGCTTTGGTCTCAGCAGGCCAAGCCTTTAGGGCGTCGAAGTCAGTCTCTTGCCCGCTTAAAATTGCAACAAACTTATCGATGATGAGTGATAATGAGTACTCATCAACAGCGATATGGTGAACCTTGATAAACAGCTCATCGACATACTGCCCACAATCAGAATCCGTCACCCAAAATCGAATGGGCAAGCCTGTATTCAAGTGAATCTCTTTGTGATTACAGAAGTCACTGAAATTGATCTTTCCTGATTCATACCACTCTTGTGGCCACAAAGCCTCATCTAGGCCTATCACCTGCTTTCTTAGGCTGGCATCGTCGTATTGCTGCCGTAACGTCTCCGTTGCTTTTATCAATTCAGCAAGTGCTCTCTTAACTTGAGATGGTTCAAATTTCTTTAAAAACCGAAAAGCACCACAAATATGGTATCGATTAGAGCTCTGATTTGCTTCTAAAAACAGGAATTGTTTTTCCGAAGCGGAGAGTGCTGTCTTATCAAGACTCGGCAACTTCTGTTCCAAAGGCGCTAGGTGATGAGCAAGAATGGCTTGTAGGTTTGGTGTGTCATACATGTTTCCAAGAGTAAACTGACGGCCGTACAGCTGCTCAAGTTGTGCTTTTAAGCGGTTCATTTTTATTGAATCTGCGCCGTGTGCCAGCAAGTCGTCCGATTCATTGGTAATTGGAATACCCAAGTCATTCTGGATGAACCCCATGATATTTTCTGGTTCTACAGTCCGAGGCGGCTCCAAGTCGGGTTTTGGGAGCTCTTTTCTGTTTAGTTTTCCATTGACCGAGAGAGGAAAGGCATCTAATTCAACCCAATACCTCGGTAACAATTCCGGTGAGAAACGTTTAGTCAATTCGGCTTTGATTGTGTCAATATCCAATGACGGGCTTGCAGAGAGATAATAACAAACAATGTAAGTACCCATTGTATGCGAGTTGAAAGCTCGCAAAGCAATTTTATATGGGTGAGTGGCTCGCTGTATTTGCACTTCTAAGCCAGCAAGCTCAACGCGAATCCCATTGATTTTGATCTGGTCATCAACCCTGCCATGAATGATAACCTCACCATCTTGGGTAATTTCGGCAACATCACCGCTTAGATAAGAAGGTTTTTCCTCAAAATCAATAAATTTCTCTTTCGTCAACGAAGACTGAGTGTACCCCGCACCAACGCACAAGCCGCTGATCAGAAGCTGCCCCTTACAGTGATACGGCATCGGTTGTAGATTGTCATCAACCACCGAAACACTGCAACCAGCGAGTGCTTCGATCAGTGGTGGAGTCTTTAAACTTGAATAGGCGCTACAGACACCAGTTAAAACGATATCAGCGGTTTCTGATGGACCATATGAGTTAATCGCCTCGCATGTCTCGGGTAATACATGATTATTTTTAATCTTGTCGAGACTCCAAATCTCACCACCTATGATTATTTTTTCTATTTTGGATAGTTTTTGTTTAGCCTGTGTGTCATCGAACAAAGTACTCATGAGCGAATATGCAGAATTGAGGACGGACACATCACTATTAAAGATGTCATTCAATACCTGCTGTACATCGAAGATCGGATAATCATAAATGAAAACTTTCCCCCAGAGAGGAGTGGAAGAAAGATATTCTTCAATACAGTGTCGAACGCCTGAGAGCCCAGAATAAAGGTGTCTTTATTTTGTGGACTTAGTGTTTCAAAGTGCCTTAACAAATTTAAAAAAGAATCATGGTAGTTGAGTGAAAGTTTAGGATTACCCGTCGTACCGGAGCTAAATACACCATACATGATTTTTCTTGCATAAGGCCGTCTTGACCAATCGGTAGCCATGGCAGCACTTGAGTCTAATAAAGATTCATATATCACTAATTCAGAAGTACATTTGCGCACCCTTTGGCTCAATGACCTTTCAGTGAGAACAACAAAATCCGACGCCAATCTGATTTTTGAGGATAATGTTTCATCACTGTCAGCTGGGTCAATACAAACAAAATGCCCACCCGCATCAAGAACGGAAAGCATAGCCACATGCAAACGATGAGATTTTGATAAGAAAATGATGTAGCCGGAAGGCTTCAGTTGAGGACTAAATTTCCTCACCAAACCGGACAAATCCCCATAAGTGAGAGTATTATGATGATCCACAATTGCAACATCAGACGCATAGGTCGAACACGACTCAGCAATGATCTCTTGAATATATCGTTGTTCTACCGAAGGCCGCTTTCCTACAATCTCTGGCTCTTTACCAGTCGTCAAAATATCAACCAAGCGAAGGTTAAATGGGTCGTCTACCGCTGCTAGTTTCTCGATGCAATGCTGCCAATAGTCTACCCATTGCCTTGCATGATTTTCGTTAACACGACTCACAGCAAAATCGAAACGTATATCAATCAGATTCTGTCCTTCAAACACCTCTATCGAAATCGGTGCCTTACTATATCGCTTCTTGATTGGAACTAACTCAGCTCCAATTAATGATAAATCGTATGGGAAATTCTGATAACTAAACATGACATCTAGGTCAGTATTTGAAGTATTACTCCCAACGATTTTTCTGTATTCCTCGAGAATTGGAAAATCTGCGAACTCTTGAACTAGCGATAGGTTTTTCGCTATCTCATCAATAGCCATACCGACGGTCTTCTCAAGATCAACCTGATTACGTACGATGAAAGACTCAACGATAAAATCAAATGCTGATTCGATAAAACAATCCTCACGGTTCGCATATGTCGTGACAAAGTGAACATCAGGATTTCGTGTAAAGTAATAAATTGACGTCGACAGTATGAACGCCATCATAGAGTATTTGCTTACCCCCAAAGAATGAGCATTTTTGATAAGGTTATGATAGATCTCACCTTCGATACGAAGATTCTTCTGATTTGAGGTTGACTCAATAACAGGTTGACTCGAATGTTGCAGGGGCAAATTCGATGATATTTCAGACTGCTCTAAATAACTTTCCCAGAATTTTTTCTGGTTACCTTTTAACAGTCCGGTTCTGTCGTTTTTCAATAAAGCATAATTGAGGTGATGTGACTGATCAGCTGACATGCTATCCGTGAAGATAGCTGCCAACATGTTCCCAAGAGACCAACCATCAGCAATGATATGGTGGCAAACAAAGTAAACAAAACAGTCGTTTTCTTCTGTCATAATTCGTCCAAATCTTATAAGGCTTTCACCAAGATCAAATGGACGGTAAATTATTTTTTCTATATATGACTCTAAGTCTGAACGACAACAGGAATAATCAGTCTGCTTAGGTCGCTGAGCAGCATCATTTCTAAGTTTGTATCTTGTTTCGTCTGATCGAAAACATCTCTTACTTGCAGGCAAGTGATGTATATAGGTAGAGAGTTTATCAAGAGCCTGTGCTGCTTGTTCTATATTTTCGAATTTCAGGACTAGCGGAATGTAATATGAAAAGTCATGGGAGTAGTTATTTTTTAGTGAAAGCAATTGTCGCTGCTGTGGAGTCACATAAAAAGCGTCTTCAAAGTCTTCCAACAGATATTTTTCCGTATCTATAGACTGCTTTCTCTGAATGTTCGACTGAATATCCAGAATATAAGGTTTTAATGATTTGATTTCAGAAATCTCGTCTGATCCCAAATTCCCTTCGCCAATGATTTTCAGATCGCCATTAGCCATGACACGTAAATCAAGACTTTTCCGTCGTAGTGAGCCTATAATCTCATTCGCATTTAACCAATTTGATAACATATTTGAAACCCCTTTAAGTCACGGATAAATCGGTGGTCATAAGCTAACTTTTTCAAAATGAACTGAAAAAGCAAGCGCAGAAAACTTGCATTTTCTGTTAACTGGCTAATTCGTATTAAATGATCAAAGTATTCAAGTCGAGATCCTCAACTTTTTTAGAGTCTATAAAACTGATAGCATCCCCAACATTTTGAAGTCCGAATAAATCCCTTGGTGTTAAAGCCAGGTTATATTTCCGGTTAATACGATTAAGCAGCTGTACCATTTGCAAAGAACTCATACCTAAATCGAACAGCGATTGCGTCTTCGAGGTAACTTGCTCCTTGGTAAGCTCATTGATCGTCGAAAAAATGAACTGTTCAGTTGCGCTTGTAGTCTCAAGCTGCTTCGCCGGAAGACCTGAATGCAGTTCCTCAAGAAGCTTTGTGGCATCTACTTTGTTATTTTGGTTCAACGGAAAAGAATCTTTACAAAGGAGCTTGTTCGGTTGCATATAGGTAGGAAGCTCTTTTTCAAGATACTTGGTTACATGATGTTGTGGAACAATGATATCTTCCTTCAACTGGTACCAAGCGACGAGCGTTTTTCCAGATTCATCTAGTGATACAAAGGCATTGATAATTGCCTCGTGAGAAAGAAGACAGTATTCAATTTCAGCTAGATTAACGAGACAGCCGTTGAACTTTACTTGTCTATCCATTCGGCCTTTGTAAATCAGTTGACCATGTTCGAAATATCCAAGATCACCGGTTCGATAAGAACGTTCGGATGATGCCAAGTCAAAATTACTGTTGCGGCTTTGATCGAGATAGCCAAGTCCAACTGGTTCACCTTTAATCACAATTTCACCGAGCTCTCTGCCGGTATCATCTTCAAAGACATTTTCGAGTTCCAAACGAGTATTCGGAATATTTTTACCTATAGGAATGCCTTGTTGTGATCTAATCGACTCGGCAGTAATCCAATGAAAACATACAACATCTGAACATTCTGTCGGTCCATAGGAATTCATAAAACGTATATTGGGGTTTAGTTCGTGTAGGTGTTCAATCACTGTGACTGCTATTTGTTCTCCACCCAATACAACCGTATCTAGACTGGATAAGTATTCCTTTATATTAGTGTCTGATATCAAGCTAAGCGTGGAAGGTGTACAGTTAAATTTAGTTACTCTGTGCTCTGCAATTAAATTACGTATATAGACAGGATCAAAAGGGGATAACTCCGGAAAGACCAACAAAGCTCCAGCACTTAACGCGGAGAACATATTCTTCTGCGTCAGGTCAAATCCAATTGATGAAGGGATCAAGACCACATCATCTTGTGTAATATTTAACTCCTTCGTGTACCAATCAATCAAATTATCAACACCACTTACATGAACCTGTGCACCTTTTGGTTTTCCGGTCGTACCAGAAGTAAAGATGGTGTATAGGCACTCTTGACCTTGTCTTGAACTGATAGGCCATTCCTGAGGCGTTTCAGTTTTTTCAATGTCTATACATTCAATACCTTCGGGTACTACATGGCGAAACTTAGAACTAGTAAGTACTAAACAATTTGTTTGCTCATGAATTTGCTTTAAGCGATTCGCTCCGATATTCGGATCGACTGGTATGTAACTGATCCCTGAAAAAACAGTCGCTAGTGTTCCCGCTATAAACTGGAAACTTCCTGGTAGAAAGACAGCGATGTACTTTGGTTTATGTTCTAAAGCGTGAATGAACGATGCAATATTTTTGATTCGATCATTCAGAGATTTGTAGGTGTAATGACCTTGTTCATCAATAACGGCTAACTTATTTTCGTAGCAATTAATACGAGTCAGTAATTCATTCAATATCATTGTGTGTTCCTATATATCTGCTTTCTATGATTTAATTTTATTCTTTAAGATTTCTAGAAGTTGCTCATAGATATCTCTGGCTTCTAATCCCAAGAGGTTGATATTTTTTTCGATCTTGAATAAACCTCTTTTTCCTAATAAAAAAACATCTAATGACAGGGGGTATCTTGAGATACCTTGTGTGAAGGCACATATGGACCAGGTTGAACCTTGAATATTCAATTCAGATTTTGGCCAATGGTGAAAGCCATAAAAGCAATCAAACCAGCGCTTGACACCTGAATATGCCTCTGTTTCAGCAAGTTGTTCATATGGTACTTGAGGCATCTGCTTCGCAGTTTCTAGCTGCAGTTCTAGCTGGTCAATTGAAGCGTTAGATATTACTAGGGGGTATATAGATACATAGAGATCTAACGCATACCTCTTTTGTGGAGCATTCCGATTCTCGAAAGCTGTGCCAATCGTCACAAAAGGTTGGTTTAACTGGCAAAGAAGCCATTCTGCCCATACTGAAAGCAATAGCGTAGACAGGCTTATCTTTCGCCTACGACAAAAACCTCTACTTTTTGTGAACAGTTGGTCTGGTATATCAAATATAGCGACTTCATCGTCCGTTGTTTTATAATCAGAAAGAAGGCCTTGCTCAAGATTCGCGAATTGTTCCATCCAATGTTCGAAACCATTTCTCTCTGTTGAAGAAGATTGCGTGTCAACAGGCTGGGTCTTTGCTCCTGTTAAGTAAGTCAGTTCATTTTGTGTCGTTTTCGCGAGACTATTGATAAACATTGCAGCGGCTGAGCCATCGAAAACAATATGACAGAAGACAAACATCAAATATGTCTTAGTTTTCGTCTTCACTAGAGTGACTTTAAGTGGAGGCTCTTTCCTCAGGTCAAAGTGATGTCTTGCTAGCCGAGTCAATAATGTCTCAATACATCCACTGTCATTGATAATTCTATCGATAGCAAAGGTATTGGTCAGTATCTTCTCCCATGCCAGGCGAGGGGAATCTTTTAGGATGTAGCTGGCTACATTTAAACTTACGATGGTACTCGTTAAGTTTTCTAGCCGATCAGTCGAAGGTTCCGTAGAGGACTCAAGAAGCACAGGAATATTGAATCCCGCAGCCTTCGGGTTGAGTTCATTGAGCCACCACATTCTGCGTTGTAACACTGTCAAATTCATGTTGGTAATAGTTTTTAATTAGTAAATGTTATTAAGATGAATTCTACTTTTCACTGAAATTCATTTATCTTTGAGGAGCTTACTAAATTTCTTCTCGATATCAATAAGTAAGAAAGTAAGCCTAACCCGACGATACAAGCAAGGATATAGGGAACACCAATTGCTAGTTCAGTTTCTAGAGAAACTCCAACTAAAAGATACCCAACAGGCACAAACAAAAATCTGACTGAAGAGAAAATTGTCATTACACGACTAAACATTTTTTCATCCACTCGTTTTTGGATCATCGTAACTTCTACTGGACCAGTCATGCCGACACTCATACCGATAAAGAATAGCGTTGTGAACAGAATATATTGGCTTTGTATTTGATTTAAAATAATAAAGCATACAAGAAGTAGTGTGTAACCAAATATTATTATTCGTTCACTCGAATATCTTTTTGCTATAATTCCATACCCCAACGATGCTAGGGTTGTCCCAGTACCAAACACTGTCATGGATATACCTAAGCTCAGTATCGAATCGTACGTAACTTTATTCAAATAAGGCAGATATACCAATAAAAATGGGGTGACAACCAAGTTAACAATAGCACTCAATATAAGTATTGATAGAATATCATTGTTTTTTATGATGTATTTCGCTGAGTCAAATATATATTCCTTTCCTGGAAAAGATGCTATAGTTCCTTTGTCTATACAAGAAGTGAAGTGCTTCTTCAAAATGATCAAGCCCAAGGCGACAACCAGAAAACTAATCGCATCGAAGTAAAGGGCATTTACGACACCCAAAGTAGCAATGATCAGCGATGCTATTACAGGCCCTATGAGATCGCAGACATTTTCGATTGTGCTATTAACCCCGTTGATGAGCTCGTTTTCACTTTTAGTTTGTGAGATTTCTTTTGCTAAAATTACATCCTTAGCCAAGCGACCTGGGGAATCTAGTATTGTAGAAAACAACAGGAGTAGCGCTAAGAGATAGAAATCCAGAACATCAGCTACAAAGAACACTGGTATCAATAGAACACTGACAAAATTGACCATGTCAGATATCACGGATACACGGTAGGCACTATACCTATCGACTAGTTGTGCACTAAAGAAAACTGATAACATCACAGGCAAAATTTTCGCTGACATGATTCCAGCTACTAATAATGGACTTCCTGATATTTCAAGAATAAGCCAGGGGATTGCTACTTCGGTTATTGCATTGCCAAGGATTGACAGACCATTAAATACAAATAAAAAATTTATTTGTCGTGGAATTCTTCTCACGTAACATCCTTACATTCAAGTGCTTTTTTCTTAAGTTTGACGTTTGGTTTTTGTTCAATCATGCTTCCATGAAATAGTTCATTTAACCCAGCTTAATGGTCTGTCCATTGAATGGTTGAAATCGAAATATAGCCACATTACTTCCAATCCTATTCACCAAATGGATAACTTTATTAGTTAAATGATTTATCATTGACTCAACCCAATTCTTTTATTTTTTTGTAAAAGACATCTGCCTTTTTACCAACGAAGCCATTCTTTTCAATATAAAGATTAAGCTCTTCTTTGCGCTTTTCTACAGCGTCACCATCATGATTGATAAATAAAATATCATGAGAGGTGATTTTTCTTAGTGCAAAGCAAGGTATGGGACTTATCAGTGGATGAAAGTTCTCATTTCTAGCGGAAGGTTTTCTAGAGTGAGGATGGAACTCTCCAAGCATTAGCCCCTCTTTCATAAATTCCAGTCGGCATGAATAATGTAAATCATCAATGAATTTTGAATAGTTCTCTTCGGAAAGGCCGTTAATTATAACGACAATACTAAATAATTCCTTTTTTTCACGTGGTAGCTCTAACTCTTTCTTTCTGTAAAGGTCGATTAACTTACACATTTCTGACCTATACTCTTCGAACCCTTGATTTTTTGCATCATACTGAACCAAGTATATGGAGCCAGAGTTATGTGCTTTCTTTACAAATGGGCATATTGCTCCAATACGATTTATGTGATCACTTGGTTCTCCGATATAATTAAGCATCCAATCTTTAATTAGATTATTTTTTTCGATATTGCTATCTTCTCTTGAGCAAATATATGTATCTTCTAACAGCATATCAACTATCGCCAATCCATTTATTAGAGTTGAATTAATATTTACCTACTGTTTATGCTAAGTAAATATAATAATATTTCACGCTTTTTCCACTAATCTTCCAGTTATTTTCTTTGGTGACAAAGCAAGTTTCGATGAATACCCTTTAACACATATATTACTGTTTTGTATGTCAAGTTTTGTCGTACAGTGATAAACAAATGCTTTCATTTGATTCATTGCAAGATACTCACCAAAACATTTATGCGTACCTTGAGAAAATGGGAAGTAAGCATTCTTATTATATGGGTAGTCAAATCTATCTGGCTTGAATGATTCTGGCTCCTCCCAATACCGTGGGTCAAAATGCGTAACGCACGGAGAAAGCCAAACAAATGAGTCTGCTTCAACCCCTGAAATCTGATTATCTTCGATATATCTAATCATCGCCCAGGCAGCTGGATAATGTCGCAAGACTTCCATAACGTAATTGGAAAATTTTTTGTTTGAAAGTGCTGTGCGGCAATTCAATTGTTGTTCAATTAACTCAGCTCTAAGCACTTCTGCTTGTTGTGGATAATCAAGGTAACATTTGGCAATCCAGACGAGCATTATCCCGGCTGTTTCTACGCCACTTCCTAGGAAAGAAAGAACCTCATCAATTACTTGTTGTTCATCTAATTCTTCTTCGTTGTAAAGTGATAGAAGACAACCCAATAAACTATCTTTTGATACTAGCTCAGGTTGTAAGATCTTTCTTCCCACGTATTCAGAAATATATGCTTTCGCATCATTGAATCGTTTCTTTTTCCCCATCCTATTTTTATTCTTGAAAATAATTTATATTCAATATATTCGAGGATAATTGAAATTGCATCGCATAACTCTTTCTTCTCAGTATAGTTTTCGGGGGATAATACTATATCCACATTAGTTTCAATACTTAGGTGTTGTAACCTTGTGACAATAGATTTTTCCTGCAGTCCAGTTAATTTGAAATTCTGATAGTTCTTAGCAATACAGTCGTTGACATAATTAATCGTGCCACTTTTTATCTTCTCTTGTATTTTTCGCCTTCTGCTTCTACTCTCAGAATTTGTTTCTTCAGAAAAAAGCCCGTTGCCAATAATTTTTTTTAATGGTTCTCTATGCAATCTTTTACCGACTTTAAAAGCCGACCTTATCATCTCGGCATCATGAATAAGGTAAATGCGTCGTTTTCCAAATTTAAAGTTCTGCTGTTCAACTGATTTTACTGATTGCTTTTTAAAAAAATAGTAACCTTTTTGCTGAAGCAGGGAAAATATAAAATCGTATTTGAGACTTAAGATTTTCATCTTTACCACACTCTCTTTAAAATATTATAAGATAGCTTAAAAAGCCAAGATGCTGGGGTCTCATAAAACGCAAGATTCTCTTTGACCTTATGAGCAAAGTTATTGGATGAATAGCTTTCAGCTATCTAGACTCTAGCCTGCATAAATAAGTATTCCTTATAGTGCTACATCTCAAACAGTGAGCAAAAGCAGACCCTTCGAGCCAGGGATGGCTTTATGTCTGTCTGTATTCGATATCTGCATGGTGACCCGCAATGATAAGCAACTGCTCACATAGCATCAATTTGAATATTGGCACTATAAAACAATAATTCCATATGTAAAAGAATTTATTGTAACAATTGTTACATTTGGGCGCTTGTCGTGTACAGAATGTTAACCCACTCCTAGCTTACATCAGGCATAAATGCCCTTCTTGGACGATCATGGAGCCAACATGTTGAACGAGAGATATGAATCACCCCGGTTAGTCGCAGGCTAGCTTTCTTGAGGGAATTAGCCAATGCGAAGAAGAATCTTGTAATCCCCAGAAGTCCGCAAGCGCGCGGTTGTACAGATACGAATGATTCCTACATCTGACAAAGAGCACTCATCACGGTGTGCGGCTATTCAGTCCGTGGCCAGGTAAGATAGTCTGCACCAGAACCCTGAGAGCCCCGATAAACTGTAGTGTTCAACGAATTCCGGACAGTAAATTAGGTTGATTTTCTGCCTTTGCAGGCGGAATACCATCATTGTAGCTGTGTGGCCTTTCCCTGTTGTAATAGCCCATCAGATAACGACTGATATCTTTAGTTGCGTCTGTGAACGATGGGTAGCCTGTTGCTGGTATCCACTCCGATTTCAGACTTCTAAACAACCGCTCCATCGGTGCATTATCCCAGCAATTACCACGACGACTCATGCTTTGAGTCATGCGATAACGCCATAGATGCTGGTGAAACAGACGACTGGTGTACTGACAGCCTTGATCTGAATGAAACAGTACACCTTGTGGCCAGCCTCTTTGCTCATAGGCCATGGTCAGAGCCTTTGCGGCCAATGAAGCATCTGGTTTATCTGATATCGCCCAACCGACAACACGACGACGGAACAGGTCAATCACAGCAGCCAGATAGCACCACCGATTACCAGCCCAGATGTAAGTGATATCACCACACCAAGCCTGATTAGGGCCACACACATGAAATTCTCGGTTGAGACGGTTCGGAATATCCAGCCGCTCAACGGTCGCATTCCTGTAAGCATGTGGACCTGGCTGCTTACTGATAAGCTGCGCTTCTTTCATCAGCGCTCTGACTTTGAAACGACCGATGAAATAACGGCGTTCACGCATCATCCAGGTGATTGTACGACTACCGGCAGCACCTCGGCTGAGTGTAAAGAGTCGATTGACTTTGCTACGAAGTTCCATGCGTTCAACATCAACGCGTTGTTGTCGTTGCTTGTACTCGTAATAACTGAATGAAGAAATATCGAATACTGAGCAGACCAAGTGAACCGATTCATGCTCCCTCAACTGGTATATCAGCGCGTACGTTCGAGTTCGTCCGACATTAAGAGAGCTGTGGCCTTTTTTAGAATCGCTTTTTCCCGCTCTAAGCGATTGATTCGTGCCTCAAGCTCCTGAATTTTTTGTTGTTCTGACGTGAGTGCTTTCGATGTTGGTGTTTGGCCTCCGCGCTCAGCTCTGAGTTGCTCAACCCAACGTCTAAGTGCCGTCTCTCCGACGCCAACGGAGCGGCATGCTTCAGGTATTGAATAATTCTGGTCGAGTACCAAACTTGCAGTTTCACGCTTGAACTCAGGACTAAATGAGCGTCGTTTTTTGGTCATTGAACCCCTCTTTCTTTGGTGGCTACTTTACCACCTTAAATGGTGTCCGGGTTTATTAAACCACTACACAATGAATACTTGCCTCAAAGATAACTGTCTGGCAACGAGTTAGTAATCCCAAAAAAATCCACTCTTTCAGGGGAAAATTCAGGACGAATTTTCAGGTTGTCGGCGCCGGGAGCGCCTACAACCGTCCCGGGCCACACCAACGAACCCAAAGGCATTTCTGGTGACTCTTTGGGCCAGCAAAGAGTCACTGGCGCGCATATAAAGATGCTGAGATAAGCCCCGAACTCAAGCGCGACATACCTTCGAACTCCAAATGTGTTCAACATGATTGATGACCATCCCTCAACACTCATCAACCACCAAGGCCGTCCCATAACTGCTGTTGATCCGGGTCTGAGTGTCGGGTGAAACAGACAACTTCGTGCCGGCAGACTGACGGCCCGAGACCGACTTGGCATGGCACAGGCTGGCGCTGGCACCCATACCGAGTTCAACGGTCGCCTGGTTAACATACAGAGGCTGAGCGGCGTGATCGAGTGTGGCCCCCATGGCAAGATCCAGCAGCAGGGTGTCTGTGCTGCCACTCAGCACCAGTTTGCTGCCCATTTTGCCTGTGACGGCGAAACTGTCGCTGGCCACAGCGCAGCCGTCCACGGTCGCATCAATGCCATATCTGGCGTCGAGGCGCTGGAGGGGCTGGGATGTGTAAATATGGACACTCAGTGGTTCAGTGCTTTCCCAATCGTCACCCGAGCGATTGCTGATCAGCAAGGTGCCCTGCTGTTCAGAGACTGTCATTTTCTCCAGAGCGGCAGCCGGACCTGTGGCTTCAAGATAATTGCTGTCGCTGCAATGCACATAGATCTCAAGGCCTTTTTCGACGGACAGCTGATTGAATGCACGGACAGATTCAGTGCGAGTCTGCTCGTCGGCAAAGCTGAAATTGATGATGCCGGTATACAGCGCAATACCAGCCAGAGAAGCAGGAAGAATCACTTTTTTCAGGGTCGGTTTCATTGAATCATCACATCCGGTTTGTGGAAAGTGACATGAACTAATCAATAGTCGTGCCAATATGCATGAAAGTGTACAGGGCAGGCTGCATGCGGGTTGGCGGTGATTTGACTCTGAGCACTGTCTCTTATTGATATCAGAGTTAGCTGAAAAAACTAACAGGTGGCAAATTTCGCCACCTGTTTTTTCGTATCGCCAGCAATATTCGCCTACAACATCCGGGATACTGTGAAGCGAACTTGCTGAATGACACCATGATCCGGGTTCAGCTGCCAGTCCGGGTTTTCCATAAAGCCCAGCGCAGAGAAGCTCAGGCCATCGCCATCCTGCAGCTGCCAGGTCATGACTTTATCGCTGTCGGTAAAGGTGATCACCAGTTGTCCTTTGGCATTCACCACCCAGCTGAACGCTTCTGTAACTGGCTGATCGGGCTGATCAGGGTTTGGTACATTGTAGCTGCCGCTCCCCGAGAGCAGACCGTCCGCATTGTGAACCGGTACACCGTTGAATGCCAGGCTGTGGCCGTTCTCCAGCGTCAGCAGGGCCGTGCTCAGCAGGTTGCCGGTAAAGGCCAGCGGTGGCGCCGTCCAGGGTGTGCCGCAATCCGTCAGCGCTTGATCGTATTCCGCCTGAGTCGCGCCGCTGTCGGTCGGGCTTTGCGTGCTGTCATTCCAGCCGGTGTCGAAGTCATCACACTGGGTCAGTAAACGGCCGGGCAGGGCACTTTGTACCAGCGAACCGGAGCCGATCGCTCCCTGTTCCCCGGTGATTCCGTCAGGCGTATTGTCCTTGACCCATTGCTCATCCAGCGTAAAGGTTTTCCAGCTGGTTTCACCGTCGGCTTCAGCTTCCGCCAGCAGAGAGAAAGTCTGCGTCCAGCTGGTGGCATTCGGGATATCGCGGCCCTGAATGACCAGCAGGTTGTTATCGATCTCCCATTGATAGCTCTCGGCTTTTTCGCCGGTCAGGCGATAGCCGAAGCCCTGGTTGTCGCCACTGTTGGTCAGGAAGGTGTAGCGGCTGCTCAGATCCTCGCCCGGTTTGCCCCACAGGAAGGACTGGCTGGCCAGGCTGCTGGGCGCCACAGTCAGATCACCCCCGGTAGTGCCTTGTTTGCAGGTCTCAACGGCCGTATCAAACTGGGCCCGGGTGGCTGCCACAGCAGGGGCGCCATCACTCATCACCGAATCATCTGTCGTGCAGGGGGACAGAGTTGCACTGGTCACAGGGACGGGATCGCCGGACTGCCGGTAATCCAGGCTGCGCATCTGCCACAGGGCTTGGGTATCAATGATGTTGTCGCCGTTGCTGGCGTATTGCGAGAAGACGATAAACAGGTTTTGCTCGCCGGTCTTGTTGAGCATCGCCCAGACTTCGGCGTCACCATTGCTGTTGAACAGTTTGATCATGCCGGAAGCGAACCCGTCTTTTTCGTTGCTGCCGGTAATGTTCCAGGTGTAGTTCCCGGCCGCGACGCCGTTGAGATAACGCACGGCTGTGCCATTGTCTTCAAACTCATAGGCTTCTGTTGAACCAGACTCTGACTGGCTGCCATAACTGGTGCCGGTTTCCATCACACGGTTGTGGCGCAGCGCAGTCAGTGCCTTGACATCATTACTGCCCAGCGGCAGGTAGCCGCCACATTGCAGAATGATGTTGTGCATTGTGCTGGCATCCAGCTCGAACGAGTTGGAAATTATGGCATCGAACCGGCAACTGAGCTTGGTGGGATCTTGCGGATCTTCATCGTACTCATCGCTGACGCCATCGTTGTCATTGTCTGGATCGGCATTGTCACCGATGCCGTCTCCATCGGTATCGACGGTTTCGTTTTTATCTGTCGGGAAAGCATCTTCGCTGTCTTTCACTCCGTCCCCATCGGTATCGGGATTGAACGGGTCGGTTTTCAGCATCTCTTCCTGCACATCGGTCAGGCCGTCATTATCGTCATCCGGATCAAGGTTATCGCCAAGACCGTCGTAATCGAAATCGGCGTTTTCATTGGGATCATTCGGGAAGGGATCGGCTGCATCAATGACGCCGTCACCGTCACTGTCGGTTTTCAGCGCCGCATCGTCCACCACAATGGGCAGGTTATTGCCGTCGAGCACGACGCGGTTATGGGCATCAAACACTAAGTGATGACGGGTATCCAGCTGCTTCAAGACATCACGCAAGCGGCGGAACTCCGCCATGGGGACGGCGAGCTCTTCTTCACGGCTCACTTCCTGTTTGAGCAATATGCCCAGCTGGACAATGGCCCGTGCTTTAACCGCAATATCGTCCAGGCCATTGGCGATGTAGTCGCCCATCACCTGACTGGCACCGATACCCAGCGACTGCGCGGTGGCAGAAATCGCCGTCGACTCGCCCAGCCCTTCATACATGTACAGGTGCACAATACTGGTGAGCGGGGTGACCGTGGTATAGCCGATAGGTGCAGACATTAAAAACCCTTTGCTGACCGGCGTGCCTGGGTTGTCGAGATCCACGGTTTGTCCGGCAATCGCCAGGACGAAAGCAGCGTACTGCGCCGGGTTTTCCAGCCCGTTCAGGGCGATGGATGCCTGGCCCGATGCGTTGGTTGTGCCCTGGCGGTCGCCGGATTCAAAGCGGAAGTTCTGACCCACATCCACCCAGGCCCGTGCACTTTGCAGATACCCGTCAATGGCGGTGATCGTGTAGGAAGGTATGGTTTTTACCGGCGCGACAGGCTGTTTGGCATCACCGCCACAGCCAGCCAGCAGGCTGATACCAATCAGCCCACACGCGCACTCCCATGATTTGTTCATCATGTGCAGCCCCCAAGTCAATCGCACCGCACTCCGCGGTCAAAAATAAGGTGTCGCGACTCTGTATCAGCACAGAATCACTTTTTATTGCTTTCTGACTGTTAGCTTAGTGTTGTCCAGCTTGACCTTCATTAGCGCCTGAGAAAATGGGTGTCGCGAGAATAAGAATGTGCAGGTTTAGCGGGGATGCAAAACGACATTCATAGTGTAAGATGATGAAAATTTAAGTAATTAACCGGGAGCATTCAGGGTATGACAACAAGTTTTTTTGCAGCTGTGCTGGCATTGTGGCTGTGCTGGTTATCCATGCAGGTGATTAAGGCCCGCCGGCGCCATCAGATTGGTTACGGCGATGGGGGAGCCGAAGCAAAAGATCTGCAACTGGCCTGTTCTGCGCAGTCAAATGCGGTGAACTATATCCCTATTACCCTGATCTTGCTTTTTTTGCTGGAAGATAACGGCGGAGCAGGCTGGCTGATTGTGGTGATTGGGCTGTTTTTCACGGCCGGCCGGGTGATTCATGGCCGGGGCATTTTGGCGGACAGCCTCAAGGGGCGGATATTGGGGATGCAGTTGACGTTTTGGCCGATTATCGCGCTGGCGGTTCTGAATCTGCTGTATTTTCTTTTCGGCTGAATCAAAGGGGGCAGCCAACGTGTGCTGCCCCTTTTTGAAAAATAACCCTCAACAACAGATTAAGCGAAATAAAGCACGCCCAGTGATGCGGGTCGGCTGGCGCCTGTCACTTCAGGTAAATTGCTCGGCAGGCCATGAATGCGGCGCTGCGCCAGCCAGGCAAAGGCCATGGCTTCCATGTAATCGCTGTCGACGCCATAGTCGCTGGTGGGTGCGACCTGCCAGTCGCCCAGCAGGGCCGACAGGCGCGCCATCAGCACAGGGTTTCGTGTACCGCCACCGCACACCAGCAACTGGGGAGCCGGACCGGTTTTAAAGCGTCTGACCTCGTTGGCAATGGTCACTGCAGTGAATTCACACAGGGTACGCTGCACATCTGGCGCACTGAGAGTGTGATGGTTCAGTTTGGCATCCAGCCAGGGCAGATTGAACAGCTCCCGGCCGGTACTTTTGGGGGCAGGCTGCGCGAAATACGGCTCGCTGAGCAAGTCATTCAACAATGGGTCATCCACCTTGCCCTGTCCGGCCAGGTCGCCGTTGCGGTCAAATTTCTGACCGGTGTGCCGTTGGCACCAGGCATCCATCAGCATATTGCCCGGGCCGGTATCGAAACCAAGGACGTTTTCGTTGGGGCGCATCACAGAAATATTGGCAATTCCGCCGATATTCAGCACGATCACGCTGGAATCGATCGACTGGAAAATCGTCCTGTGGAAAGCCGGAACCAGCGGCGCACCCTGTCCACCCAATGCCATGTCTTTGCGGCGGAAATCCGCCACGGTATCAATCCCGGTTTTCGCGGCGACAATATTGGCATCGCCGATTTGCAGCGTGAACGGCGCATCGCCGACCGGCTGGTGGTACACAGTCTGACCATGATTGCCGATCGCGCGGATCTGATCGGCCCGGTAACCGGATTTGTCCAGCAGGGCATTCACGGCATCGGCAAACAAGTGACCCAGCCAATGATCCAGTTCACCGATTTCAACCAGCGTCGTTTGCTGTCCGATGCAGACATTCAGCAGCCGCTGTTTGAGCGAGTCTGGCATGGGATAGTCATCATGGGCCAGCAATTGAATCTGGTCACCGTCAACAGACACTAACGCCGTGTCTACGCCGTCCATGCTGGTGCCTGACATGACACCGATATAGAGCTCCTGAGTCATTCCTGTTCTCCCGATCTGTTGTCGATCGCTGTTCAGTGAAACCTTGCTATAGCGCATAGTGTCCCAGACTGCAGTCGAACACCCAATCAAAATCGTCCGCTGAACAGCATGAAATGGTCAGACTGTGAATCGGTTTACATCTCTGTGTCCTGTGGGGAGACCGGGAAGACAGGCGTGGCTGAGTGACCCTGTGAGGACAGCACGCAGTTCAGGCTCATCAACAGAGGGTCATTAACAGAGAGTCATCAACAGAGAGTCATCAACATTGAGAATCCGGCTCTTCCTGACTAGGCTTGCTGGTAAGTGCCGAAATAATAAATAAAATTTGTTTTGGTCTTTTCAGTATTCACACAGGAACCCCTATGTCCGACTTCTGGCAAAAAAATCTGTCGACTGCAAAAATTTTCCGGCAGGATTTACACCGTCATCCTGAGCTGGGATGGCAGGAGCACAATACCGCCGCCGCCATTCGTGATCGACTGACCGCGATGGGGATCGACTGGCGACCCTGTGCACAAACCGGCACGCTGGCGCATATTGCGTCCGGCAATCCGAACGGTCACCACATTGCTCTGCGGGGCGATATCGATGCTTTACCGATTCATGAAGACAGCGGCCGTACCTGGTCATCACAGCAGCAGGGCTGTATGCATGCCTGCGGTCATGACGGCCATACGGCGGCGCTGATGGCCACCGTCGCCTGGCTGAAACAACATGAAGAGACTTTGTCCGGCCCGGTTACTTTTTTGTTTCAGCCTGCGGAAGAGGGCGGCCACGGTGCACGCGAAATGATTGCTGACGGGGCACTGGAAGGGGTCGATGAAATTTACGGCTGGCACAACTGGCCGGCGATCCCGTTTGGCAAGATGATCTGTCCGGACCAACTGGTGATGTGCGGCAACGCCACGTTTTCCATCACAGTCAAAGGGCGCGGCGGCCATGCCAGTCAGCCGGAACTCTGCGCCGATCCTGTGCTGGCGGCATCGGCGATTACCCTCAATTTGCAGCAGATCATCAGCCGTCGCTTACCGCCCCAGCATGCTGCCGTGGTGAGTGTAACCTCAATTGAAGCCGCCAGCGGCCTGACGGTGATCCCCCAACAAGCGGTGCTGAGCGGCAGTATCCGGGTGCCTGATGATCAAACCAAAACCCGGATCAACCAGTTGATTGAAGAGATCAGCCATCATACTGCCATGAGTTATGGCGTCGACTGCGAGGTGGCGATCCAGCCACGTTACAGTGCCACGATCAATCATGCCAAACCTGCTGCCAAGGCCCGTGATGCCTGGCTGGCCGATCAGGGTCAGCAGCTGGATCATGCCATTTCTTTGCCTGTGATGGCCTCGGAAGATTTCAGCTATTACCTGCAACAGGTGCCCGGTGCCTTTGCCCTGATCGGGGCCGATGATGGCGAGCCGACCCATCAGTATCCCTGCCACAGTCCCCACTACGATTTTAATGATCGACTGCTCGAAAAAGTGGTTCGCTGGTATGCCCGGCTTGCGGGGGCGCCATTACCGAACTACACAGGGTAGAGAGGGTTAAAAAAATCAAAGGGCTGTTGAGGGCTGGCTGAGTGAATCAGCACAGTGCAACAGCCCTGTTCACACCAGAGATTTTAAAGCACAAGGAGATGTACGATGAGCATTTTTGAACAGCGCGAATCCGAAATCCGGGCTTACTGCCGGGTCTATCCAGTCGTTTTTGATACGGCTTTCAATGCCAGGCAGACCGATGAGCAGGGTAAAGAGTACATCGACTTCTTCGCCGGTGCCGGGGTGCTGAACTTTGGTCATAACAACGAACGCATGAAGCAGGCGGTGATCGACTATCTCCAGCGCAATGGGGTGACACACAGCCTGGACATGCACACCAGCGCGAAACGCCGCTTCATGGAGCGGTTTCACCACGTGATTCTTGAGCCGCGAAATATGCCCCACAAGATGCAGTTTATGGGCCCGACCGGCACCAATGCCGTCGAGGCAGCGCTGAAACTGGCGCGGCGGGTCACCGGACGCCATGAGGTTGTCGCCTTTCAGCATGGTTTTCACGGGATGACCTTAGGCGCGCTGGCCTGTACCGCGAATCAGTACTTCCGCGGTGCGGCGGGTGTGCCGCTGACCCACGTATCACATACCGCTTTCGGCGCACAAGGCAAAACGGCAGAGCAAGCCTTGCAGGCGCTGGAAATGCTGGAAGACAGTTATCAGGACGGCTCAAGCGGCGTCACCCCACCGGCCGCGTTTATGGTCGAAGTGGTGCAGGCCGAAGGGGGCGTCAACATTGCCGATAAAGCCTGGCTGCAGCGGCTGGCATCGCTGGCGAAATCGGTCGGTGCGTTATTAATTGTGGATGATATTCAGGCCGGGATGGGGCGAACTGGTTCGTTTTTCAGTTTCGATGATTACGGCATCGATCCGGATATCGTTTGTCTGGCCAAAGGGCTGGGCGGCATGGGCACCCCGATTGCCATGAATCTGGTGAAACCGGAGCTGGATAAGCACTGGTCACCGGGTGAGCATACGGGCACCTTTCGCGGGCAGTGCCTGTCCTTTGTAGCGGGCTGCGAAGCGCTGAGTTATTTCGAAGACAGCCACCTGATGGAAGAGGTGCAGCAAAAAGGCGCGATGATGTCTGCGGCGCTGGCGCCGCTGGCGGATCTGGCCGGAGTGGAAGTACGCGGCAAAGGCATGCTGTACGGCGTCGATGTGGGCCTCGGGGAGCTGGCGAAAACCATAGTCGGACGCTGTTTCGAGGCTGGATTGCTGGTCTCGGCCTGCGGCAGCGGCGGCCGGGTGATCAAACTGATCCCGCCACTGACAACGCCGGAGGCGGACTTGCAGTCAGGGCTGGCTATTTTGGTGGAAGTGACGCAAAACGTGCTCCGGGAGGCGATATGAAAAAACGCGACGATATGACGTTTCCTTTTGAGGAATATGAGCGACGTCTGGGTGAGTTGCGCCAGCGTATTGCCCAGCGCCATCTGGATGCGGTGGTGATCACGGATCCGGAAAATATCATGTACCTGACCGATTACCAGACCACCGGCTATTCCTTCTTTCAGGCGCTGGTTGTACCGCTGGAAGATGAGCCCTTCATGATTACCCGGGCGATGGAAGAGTCGAACATTTTTGCCCGGACCTGGATTGAACGGACCCGGCCTTATCCCGATACCGGTGATGCGATTCAGATGCTGGTGGATGCGTTGCGGGAATTCGGACTGTCAAGAAAGCGCATCGGCTACGAAAGAAACAGCTACTTCTTTCCGGCCTATCAGCAGGACACCATACACACCACGCTGACGGAAGCGAAACTGCTCGACTGCTTCGGCATTGTCGAACAGGGACGTATCTGTAAATCGCCGGTCGAAATCGAGCTGATGCGCAGGGCAGCAGTTGCCACCGAAGCTGGTATGAAAGCCGGCATTGCGGCCTGTCAGGCTGGGGTAACCGAAAATGAAATCGGTGCGGCCATCAGCGCGGCGATGTTCAAAGCAGGCGGGGAACCTCCGGCTGTGATGCCGTATGTGACCTCCGGACCCAGAACTATGATAGGGCATGCAACCTGGGAAGGGCGGGTGGTGCAACCGGGCGAGCATGTGTTTCTCGAAGTGGCCGGTTGTTATCGTCGCTATCACACCGCCATGATGCGCACTGTGATTTTGGGAGAGCTGACCGATTCCATGCACAAAGCGCAGGAAACCATGAAGCTGGCGCTGCAATCACTGCATGCCTATATTCAGCCCGGGATGACAGTGTCGGATGCCGATAACCTGATCCGCAATATCATTTCTCACAATGACGTGGGGGCCAGGTTGATCACTCGATCCGGCTATTCGATTGGGATCGCGTTTCCGCCCAGCTGGGACGAAGGCTATATTGTCAGCCTGAAACAAGGCGAGTCGACCGTACTGCAAGAGGGCATGACGTTCCACATCATTCCCTGGATGTGGGGGGTAGATGGCGACAAGACCTGTGGGATTTCCGATACCATTGTAATCACAGCAGATGGTTGCGAATCTTTTTTTACCCTGCCAAAAGACTTCACTGTGTTGCCCGAACAGGGCAAACCGGCCAAACCTGAAGCCGCCACATCCGGCGTGTCGTCTGACAAAGCGACATCGATTGACAAAGCCCGCAAAGGCAAACAGCAACAGGCTAACGGATAGCCAATCAAGGGGGAAATATGTCTTTAAAAGCGATCAATCCGGCCAATGGCACCCTGATTGAGGAGTACCCGACGCTGAACGCGGATGCACTGAACAGCCAGATTCAAGCGGCGAGGGCCGCGCAGCCCGACTGGCAGCGCTTAACCTTTGCCGCGCGCGCTGAGGTATTGCGTCGCGTTGCAGAACAGTTGCGGGAACATAAAACCCGTTTGGGCGAACTGATGACACTGGAAATGGGGAAGCCGGTGAAGGAAGCCGGTCCCGAAGTGGCAAAAGCGGCCTGGTGTGCCGAGCATTATGCCCAGCATGCAGAAGCTTATCTGGCGGACCAAAGTCTGCCGTCTGATGCCAGCCACAGTTATGTCTGTTACCAGCCTTTAGGCACAGTGCTGGGCATTTTGCCCTGGAATGCACCGCTGTGGCTGGCCTTTCGTTTTCTGGCACCGGCGCTGATGGCCGGCAACACCTGTGTGATGAAGCACGACCCGCATGTACCAGGCTGCGCCCGCGCGATCGCAGAGATGTTTTCACTGGCGGGCGCACCCGCCAATATTATGGTCAACCTGCCCATCGACAATGAACTTGCCGAGCAGGCGATCCGCCATCCGGACATCGCGGCGGTATCGTTTACCGGCTCGGACCGCGCGGGTGCAAAAGTAGCCGCGACCGCCGCCAGTGAGATCAAACCGGCCGTGCTGGAGCTGGGAGGATCGGATCCTTTTGTGGTGCTGGCCGATGCTGATCTGGAAACCGCCGCGGATGTGGCGACACTGTCACGTACGATTAACGCCGGTCAGTCCTGCATTGCGGCCAAACGGATCATTGTGGAAGCGCCTGTGTATGACATTTTCATCCAACTGGTGGAAAGACGGCTGACGCTGCTGAAAGTCGGCGATCCCGCTTCGCCAGACACAGATGTCGGGCCGCTGGCCCGGGATGATTTACGTCAGAACCTGCACCGTCAGGTGCAGGCAACAATAGATGCAGGCGCACGGTGCCTGATGGGCGGGCAACCTGCCGCTGGGCTGGGGTATTTTTATCCGGTGACTCTGCTGGCGGACGTGACGCCAGAGATGTGTGCGTTTCGTGAAGAAACGTTTGGCCCTGTGATGGTGCTGGTCAAAGCGGACGATGCAGAACATGCGCTGCGGCTGGCAAACGACACGGCCTACGGGCTGGGGGCCGGGGTCTGGACGGGCAATCCGGTACACGCACAGCGTTTTATCCGCGAATTGCAGGCGGGCCAGATTGCCGTGAACGGTATTGTGAAAACAGATCCCCGCCTGCCGAGCGGCGGCATTAAACGCTCGGGTTACGGGCGGGAACTGGGGCCGCAAGGCATTCACGAGTTCGTGAATGCCAAGCAGGTTTGGGTGAAATAGTTTTATTAGACAATTACTTCCATATTTTTATATGCAGTTTAATCGTTGAAAAAGAAATCGCTTAATATTTCGAAGGGATGTCGTCTGTTTTTAGAAATGAAACAGATTACATCCACTTTGAGATCCATCCTTCATATATTCCATTAATGTATTTTAAATCCCACGCACGGATGTTTATAAGCTATTTTTATTTTAAGCCTGATTGTTGGTGTTTAATAATTTAATTTTATTAAATGATTGGGTTTAATTAAATATCGTGAATTTTTATATTTAAAACAATATCAACTGGTTAGGTTTAAAAGGAAGATTCCATGTCTAGTTATAACCTTAATATCAATATTGACAGTAACGATGTCAGAACCATTAATCAATCGCAACAGAAAGTTGTGTTAGTGAAAACTGTTGGCGGTTCATCAGGTTCAAAAGTTGCGTGGGTAACATTTTCACCTTTTGAGCACAATGAAGTCTCGTGGACTGAAAAATATGGGGTATATGCGTCAAGTACTCAGGTTCAGAGTGGGGCGCAAATTTATAAAACATCGGCGGTTAACCCTGCGACCACTGAAGTCATGTATCCGTTTGAAGATGGCACCTTTGGCAGTCCTGAAAACGGTGGGCAAAGTAATTCCTATGGAATATCAAACCGATACTCTCAGGGGTTCACTTTCGGTCTGGCACAGTCTGTCGTTGCAAACGGTAATGTGTTTGAAGCCAGTCCGCTCAATGCAGTGTCTGTGCTTTCCAGGCAGAATGCGATCTTTACACCTGTAGAGAGACTGGAAGTATTTTTGCAAGGCAACTTTAACAACGGTGTGGTGATCAGCCAGGTGTCGAGCACAGCATTACCACTTGATTTCACGAATAACAGTGATATCACTATCCGCTACGACTCGTCATTAGGAAGGTTTGTAATAGCTTAATATGGGGAAGGCAAGGTTATTCAACCTTGCCTTATATCAATGAATAATAAAACATTGTCAGTCAGTATACCCAAAGAATGTCTTTCTGATTTTATTCGTTACCAATTAAATATCCTCTTGGTACAAGTGATTCCAACAAGCGAAATCAATACTCAAGTAAATGTCGCTTGGCATGTGAGCTTACCTGCCGAAAATAAATCGTATTTCTGGAATGATGATTCTGAATTATATGTATCTCCTGTCCCGAATATCAACGGAGGTGTGATCAATAGTTATAGTAAGAGACAATGTGTTCGTGGACAGATGCTTATATCAGAATTTAACACTTTCTCACCCGATGCGAATCCTGTCTCTCATGCTGATTATGGGGTGATAAATAAAAATGTTCAGGGTCAATTAACCTTTGGCATGTTTAAAGCCATCTCGGTCGATGGGCAAAATGCATTGGCGCTTCCTGTCAATGCTGTCACAGTACCGAGAACCTATACTGCTCTTTTACTGAACCAGATAGTGTGTATATACTGCTTGCATCAAACATTGTCAGCAGTGAAATTTTTTACTTACCGCCATCGACTGAAAACATTATGTCAATGCTATCAGTGGAATATGGACAGTGTCTGGCACGTTGTTCCCAAAGCAGCATGTTAACGCCTCTTGATACAACGCTTTACTTTACTGATCAGGGTACAAACCGGGTTTACTCTCTGGCGACACTGCTTAACTTCAACGATGACTCTCATATTGATGTCAGGTATTTTCCTGAATTAGGAAAGTTCGTTGTCACAAGCTAGTGCTTTCATCCGTCTGCAAAGTGAATGCTTGTAGGTAAGTGCAGAGACTGGATGAGCTCGGTTCCATATTCGGAAAGCAGGGCTGGTGGGAAGTGTTGTTATCGCATTTTGGCTGCGACAATAATCAAGCCAATTCAATTTCGTGTACTTGCTGTTGCTGTAAACGGGCAGAGCAGCGGTACAGATAACCCGCCAGAACCAGTACACAGGCGGTGGACAGGAACAGCGCCGGACCACCGTAAAGCGACAGGATAATCCCGCCAGCCAATGGCGATAAACTCACGCCGATCGATGCCAGATTTCCCGCCCCGAAGTAAGCCCCGCGCAGATGATCCGGCGCTGCTCTGTCAATCAGTAAATTGAAGGTCGGGAACAGGATCACCTCGCCCAGGCTCAGCACAAAGGTGGCCAGCAGCCAGTAAATGTCGGGTGCATCGAGCGGGAAACTGGCGTACAACACAAAGGCGCAGGCAAACAGGGTCACGCCCAGATACACACGGCGGTACAGCGACCAGCGACTGAGCAGTTTCAGCAGCGGAAATTGCAGCAGCACAATGACGCTGGCGTTGACAAAAATCATGCTGGTGTAAAGCTCAACCACTTTATCGCCCAGCCCATTGAGATACTGCACCAGCGAGGTTTCCTGATGCAGGTAGGCGTACATCACCAGGGTGTTGGCCAGAATCAGCACCATGAATGCCTTGTCACGCGCCAGTACTTTCAAGGTCTGGCTGAAATTCTGCTCGTTTTTGGGCGGTTGCGGGGTGTTGCGAATCTGCCAGAACGCCAGAATAAAACACACGCTGTAGATCAGGTAAGCCAGCGCAACCAGATAAAAAGAGGATTGTTCACCGGTAAAGCCAAGCTGTAAGCCCACTAACGGCCCGAAAGCCGCACCCAGATTGATGCAGTAATACCGCACCTGATGCGCCATTTCCCGCACAGGGATCTCAGGCAATAAGTCAGAAATCATCGCTCGTGCCGGCGGTTCCAGCATCGACCGGCTGATGCCTGCCATCAGGGCGCCAGCGGCGTACAACCAGGCCTGATCAGCCTCGGCCAGAATGACAAATGTGGCGACATGGGCCAGGCAACTGATGATCAGTAAATTTTTCCGGCCAAGCTTATCAGACAGATACCCCACATACAGGGCGACCACAGCGCCGCCGAGTGCTGCCAGGCTCATGATGGTGCCGATTTCAATTTCAGACAGCCCAAATTTCCGGTGCAGCATCACGGCCATATAAGGCCAGACCATAAAAAACGAGGCGCGGGTCAGCAGCGTACCGATTAACACGGCCCAGATCGGTGCCGAAAAACGGCGGACGTGAGACAACTCCATGTCTTTGATTTTCCATTGAACTATCAGGTCGTTCATAGTGTCATAGCCCCTGATTTTTGTCTGTAATTTTTCTGTTCAGACAGTAAATTATTCTATTGTTCGATTTATTCGAATGAGTTACTCAATTGCAACCCATGTTGTTTGACGGTCACTGCTACTACACTTGCTCTCAATCGAGGCAGACAGTACTGAGGCCAGTGTGTAAGCAATCAGTACAGGCTTAGTCATTGTTTAACGATCACAATTTTGAATCCTTTTTTTGTTCAATTTTTTTGAGGAAACCCTAATGAATACTTCTTTTATCAAACGCCTGCTCTCTTCTTCAGACAGCGTTGCCCCGCTGGCACTGCGTGTACCTGCCGGTATCATTTTCATGGCTCATGGTGCGCAAAAACTGTTTGGAGCTTTTGGTGGTTATGGCCTGGAAGGTACAGGTCAGTGGATGGCTTCCATCGGACTGGAGCCTGGTATGCTGATGGCTTTTCTGGCCGGTAGCGGTGAGTTCTTCGGTGGTTTGTTTATCCTGATTGGATTACTGACACGTCCGGCGGCCTTCGTGCTGGCAATCACTATGATTGTGGCTATTGTGAGCGTTCACTTACCGAACGGCCTGTTTATGTCTAACGGCGGTTATGAATTTGGCCTGTCGCTGCTGGCAATCGCTGTATCGCTGGTGTTCTCCGGGGCTGGCAAAGTGTCGGCGGACTCCCTGCTGGTAAAACGCGTCCGCTAAGGACGCGCTCAGCCTGACGATTCCTTTATCGGCATTATTTATGAGGTGACATTATGTTGGAAATCAGACGTGCTGCAGATCGTGGCAGAGCCTCGTTCGGATGGCTTGACAGCCGTCATACTTTCTCGTTCGGCCATTATTATGATCCGAAACAGATGGGGTTTTCGGCGCTGCGGGTGATCAATGATGATACCGTCCGCGCCGGTGCCGGGTTTGATACCCATGGCCATAAAGACATGGAAATTATCAGCTATGTACTGGAAGGCGAAATTGCCCATAAAGACAGCGCCGGTAACATCAAGCGTTTGCCTGCGGGTGAATTTCAGCTGATGTCAGCCGGTAAAGGGATCTATCACAGCGAGTTCAATGCGTCGCAGCAAGACCCCCTGAAGTTTCTGCAAATCTGGATTCAGCCGGATCAGCTGGGTGGCAAGCCGGGTTATCAGCAGAAAAACTTTGGTCAGCGTGAAGGCTTGACGCCAGTCATTACCCCGAACGGCGAGAACGGCACTTTGTCAATCAAACAAGATGCCCGCCTCAGCCAGCTGATATTACCGGCGGGTGAATCTCTGGCGCTGACACAACAGGCCGGACGCCGGTTTTATCTGCATCAGATCAAAGGCCAGCTGACGGTGGATGGTGAGATCCTGTCGCCGGGGGACGGACTGAAGGTGAAACACCAGCCTGAGCTGATTGTATCCAATCAGGGTGATGTTTCGGTCACAGCCCTGGTGTTTGACTTACCCTAAAGGTTTTCCGGACGTGCAAGATTGCTTACACTAGCGCAGGGGTCGCTTCTCTATAGGTGATGAAATACAGCTGTGATGACAGACTGCCGTGATGGCAACCGGTTGTGATTGCAGACAGCGAAGCGGCCCCTGTTTGCCACGTGATGTGGCCAGTTCGCAATGACAAGGCAATGGCCTGAGGAGAAAAAATGACAACAGCGAAGATTGGGATTGTGACCGTCAGTGACAGGGCGAGTGCGGGTGTGTATGAAGACCTTTCCGGACAGGCGATCATTGAGACGCTGAAAGCGTACCTGACCTCGCCGTGGGAACCTGTCTACGAAGTGATTCCTGATGAGCGTGATGTCATTGAGTCCACCTTAATTCGCATGGCGGATGAAGAAGAGTGCTGCCTGATCGTCACAACCGGCGGAACTGGTCCGGCGAAACGCGATGTTACCCCCGAAGCGACAGAAGCGGTGTGCGATCGCATGATGCCTGGTTTTGGTGAACTGATGCGCGCCGAGTCGCTTAAGTTTGTGCCAACCGCGATTTTGTCACGTCAAACCGCAGGGCTGCGCGACGATACACTGATTGTGAATCTGCCCGGCAAGCCGAAGTCTATCCGCGAATGTCTGGATGCGGTATTCCCGGCTATCCCGTATTGTATTGATCTGATGGAAGGGCCGTACCTGGAAAGCGATGAAAGCGTGATTAAAGTGTTCCGTCCAAAACAGAAATAAACCGCTGCTTTCCCTGTTGGTCACTGTGTCACACTGGCAGGGAAAATCTCCCTTCTTCTCCATCTGACTGATTTTGCAATCTACACTTTAAACAATATATCGAAGTTCCCTGTGTAGAGCGTGAAGAGGTCAGTGCTATGGAAAGCTTTATCCGAACCCTGCCGAAAGTTGAATTGCATGTCCATATTGAAGGGACATTAGAGCCAGAGCTGATGTTTAAGCTGGCACAACGCAACCAGATTTCCTTGCCTTATGCCAGTGTTGAAGAAGCCCGAGCCGCTTATCAGTTTGATGATCTACAGTCATTTCTGGATATGTATTATCTCGGCGCCACCGTGCTGCAGACAGAGCAGGACTTTTACGATCTCACCTGGGCCTATTTGCTGCATTGTCAGCAAGATCATGTCATGCACACGGAAATCTTTTTTGATCCGCAAACCCATACTGAACGTGGCGTGACATTCCAGACCGTGATGGCTGGCATCACCCGGGCACTGGCCGACGGGGAGCAGCAGCTGTCGATTTCAAGCCGGCTCATCATGTGTTTTCTGCGTCATCTCAGCGAGGATGCGGCGTTTGAAACTCTGGCCCAGGCGATGTCGTATCAGGAATACATTATCGGCGTTGGGCTGGATTCTTCTGAGCAGGGTCATCCGCCTGAAAAATTCCGTCGTGTGTTTGAACAAGCGCATGAAGCCGGATTTCTGACCGTCGCCCACGCGGGCGAAGAAGGGCCTGCCAGTCACATTCGTGATGCGATGTCGCTGCTTCGGGTGTCCCGGATTGATCATGGCGTGCAGTGCAGCCAGGATCCGGCGCTGGTGGAGGCGCTGGTTCGCAATCAGATGCCTTTAACTGTCTGTCCCTTATCGAACGTTAAACTGAAAGTGTTTGATCGCATGGCGGATCACAACATCATTGAATTGCTGCGAAAAGGGGTGTGCGTGACGATCAATTCCGATGATCCGGCGTATTTTGGGGGTTACATGACGGACAATTTTCTGGCTGTTGCCGGGGCTTTTGAGGTGACGAAAGAAGAAATGGCTGTCTTTACCGCCAACGCGATCAAGGCCAGCTTCTTGCCGCCCGAGGAGAAAGCCATGTTGCAGGAACGTTTGGCGCATTATCTGTCTGTTCAGCTCCATCCGATCCTGTAAAACAGATAAAAAAAACGCCTGTCACAGACATGACAGGCGGGGAAATAAATCAACTCAAACTGCGTCAAAGACCCTGGCGGCTTTTTCCGTTCCGGGCATCTTTGCTGCAGGAGTTTTAAAGGAACAACATACTTGGTTAAAGCGTAGGCGGTATTATAGGGGTGATTAAAAAACGTGCAATGATCACTTTTGTAAAAAATGTATCGCAATTGTTAAACATCAAGCCTGTCAAAACATTAGGCAAATGACTTTTTTATCCGCTAAGACATAAAACATGCAGCTAGCCAGTTAGTTGTATGATTTAGCATAACTTATTTGCTGATTTTTCACTTTTTTGTCTCAGCACTGCCCCCGGATTTTAGCGATCTGCTGTCTGTTTTCAGGCTCACCGGTGAAATACACGCTGAAACCAGTCTCTGAGTGTGTTTATCAAACTGACAGAGGGCTTCTCCTGCGTTGTGTTTTTCGCATTGTGGCGGGCAGATGCTTGACCTTGGTAATAGGCTTGCATGAAACGGCGTCGGAGTTGCTCTGCGCGGCTGTGACTGGGTCCTGTTGAATCGTCCGGAAACAGCAGGCTCGCGCTGGACTGGGCATGATCGGCGGCATAGCTGAGATCAATCTGCAGATAGCCGAGCACCAGCATCCACAGGCGTGTGACCAGCATAAAATAGCCATGATGCTGGTTGTCAAACCGTGCAGCATGTTCCTCGCCAAGTTGCTGTACGAACAGCGTACGCATTGCGTGGCTCTGGCTATCCGTACTTTGCAATTGCTCAAGGGCGGATAAATGGGTTTTTGTCATCAGTCCCAGCAAAAGATCGTCGCCTTGACTGTTCGGACGTTGCTGTTGCAGTGCGGCAAACTCGGTATCGAGATGGCTGAGCAGGGCGTCTAAGCTTGTGGTTTCAGGCTCGTTAAAGTCTAAGCGTCTGAGACCCATAGCGGTCAGTTTCTGGCTCAATGAAGACACGGCGGCTCCCGATAGTAAAGGCTAAAGATGTGATGGGGGCCAGTATACGGTTTTAAAGAACAATTCCCAGTTGAACAGCTGTGCCTGATAAACTGGCCACACGAATCCATGATGCATGACAGGTAAGGAACAGAGTTATGGCGGCATTTTATGATTTTTCAGTCACCAGCCTGCAAGGCGAGGTCGTGCCATTGAGCACTTACAAAGGGAAAGTTGTTCTGGTGGTGAATACCGCCAGCAAGTGCGGCTTTACGCCGCAATATCAGGGGCTGCAATCACTCTATGATACATACAGTGAACAGGGCCTGGTGATCCTCGGTTTTCCGTGCAACCAGTTTGGTCAGCAGGAGCCGGGCAACAGTGATGCCATCAGTGAGTTTTGTGAAATCAACTATGGTGTGAATTTCCCGATGTTTGAAAAGGTGGATGTGAAAGGAGCCGATAGCCATCCGCTGTTTGCCTACCTGACCGACGCCTTACCCGGGCTGCTGGGAAAAAATATCAAATGGAACTTCACCAAGTTTCTGATTGGCCGGGATGGCCAGCCGATGAAACGTTATGCGCCGCTGACCAAACCAGAGGCGCTGGAAGCGGATATCAAAGCCGCCTTGTAAAAGAGCCTGACTGTCGGCCAGTATCAGGCTGGCCGGCATGCATGATTGTCAGCTTGAGGTCGGAGCATTGGCCCGGCAGTCGCTGATTTTGCTCAGTGCCGGTTGCATGGCCTCAATTGACAGACGAACGCGTTTAGCACCTTCGGTCTGCATTGTGCCGGATTGCGTTGTTAAGGAATGAATCGGATGCTGCTCTGGCTGGCTGCATTGAATGGCTGAAATAGTGTTAAAGACACCCAGCGCGTAACCCAGACACAGGGACTCATTTTGATAAGTGCGAAGGCAGTCGTTCATGAAGGCTTGTTGCGCATCGGCTGCTGCAACCTGGGGTGTTAAAGACAGCGCAAATAAGGAGGAGAGAGTCAGTTTTATTGTTCTGCTTGATTTCATACGCACTTCCTTTCATTCATGTTTCATTCATTAATAGCAAAGTGCTGAAAATAAAGCGTGATTGGGCTCTCAGCCTGTATTGCTGTTTAATGAAGCTTTGATGAAATGTGCATGATGCCGCAAAATCTCCCGTTCAGTGGCCTGCTCAGGGTTTATAGATCTTCTCAAAGGATTTCTGAGGCGCGGCAAAAGCATATTGATTCACATGATCAATCACGCTGATTTTATGATCGGCATGCTGCTTCCGGCTGAATGTCAGTAAATGCGAGATCGCGTTATGGCGTTTTGAGCCCGGCTTTTGCTGCTCAAGATACTGAGTCAGAAAATCGATCTGAACCGCACTGTCATTAAAGTAACCCAGAGAATCCTGCAGCGCTTTCAGCTGCTTGATGTGCTCTTTCATGACTTTGCGCGGAAAAATCGGGGCAAAATATTCCAGCAGATAGCGGAGCTTTTTGCAGGCAATTCTGAGCTCGTGAATGTGTTCGTCAGGGTTGGCGTAACCGATGGACTGACAGACATTCTGTGTTTTATTGAAGTGCTTCCAGATACATTTTTTTGCAAAGGGCAGGCAAGGCTTTTTTCCTGCGTCTGTCGGTTTTACGTTCAGCTCATCCAGTAACCCGACGATCTGGGCGCATTGCTGCTGGTAGTCTGCAGATTTCAGCCACTCTTTGATGTGCTTTTGTAACACGATCCGCCTGTCCTGCAGGTCGTTAAAGAACAGGATCAGACCCTGATGATATTCATGATCCAGCGCATCGAAATAGGGCTCCATATTGCCTAAATACACATCCAGATCCCGCAACTCATTGGTTTTCTGCATTAAGGTTTTCAGGGCATTCTGAATCATCTGCTTTTGCTGCGGCAGGAAAATGGCACTGAGCAGGCTGAGCAGAGCACGACAGCGCCGGAGTGAGACACGGTACTGGTGCAGGAATTCTGTATCGTCGTCGCGCATCAGCCCTGCCTCGTGGCGACGGGCATGCTGAAATTCGCTTTTCAGAAAATGATAGGTTGGTAAGTAAATTGCGCTGTCTTTCTTCAGGGCCACTGACGCTTTTTTCCGCTGCGGTAAACGCAGTTTATCCCTTTTATTGACGCTCATTACGATGACCTCCTCCATAACCATAGTCAGGGGCTGCTTATCTTTCGAATCTCGACAGAGCCGGCAACATAGTTTCGCCGGGTGTGATTTGCCGCGTAGAGTGGTTGCTTCACTGTCGCCACTGCTTCAGCGCAGTACTCCAGCGCATACGCCTATGTAAAGCTTTCTACACTATTTTTCAATTTTATGAAATGGCTTGATTTCATGGTGTCTCAGGTTCTTACGCTGTTCTCATTGCCTGTGATGAATTCATCTCCCATCCCGCTGAAATGGCTGGCAAGCTGGCTTTACAAACTATTTTTACATTGCGTTAACCTTAGTTTTACAACTGGCTTCTCAACCTATCTCTGTGGTGCTAATTCTATAGGTAAGGAATCGCTGAACAGGCGTCAGCTAAGTAACCAATATGTGAGGATATACGGATGAGTGAAATGATGAAAAATCCTATGGGCACGGACGGCTTCGAGTTTGTTGAGTATACCGCACCGACGCCAGAGGGGATTGCCAATCTCAAAAACCTGTTCCGGCTGATGGGCTTCGCTGAAGTTGCCAAGCATAAACATAAATCAGTCTGGTTATACCGCCAGGGTGATATCAACTTTATCGTTAACGGTGAACAGCATTCGCAGGCTGCCGGTTTTGCCGGTGTGCACGGCGCGAGCGTGAACGCGATGGCATTTCGGGTGAAAGACTCGACTCATGCGCTGGAACACGCAGTGGAAAACGGGGCGACCCCCTGTCCTGCTCAGGCCGGCCCGATGGAGCTGAACATTCCGGCTGTGTACGGGATTGGTGAATCTCTGATCTATCTGGTTGATCGCTATGGTGAGCACGATATCTATGAGATTGACTTCGACTATTACCCGGATTATCAGGAGCGCCTGGCTAATCAGGATGCCGGTTTACATACTCTGGATCACCTGACGCACAACGTGAAGCAAGGGAACATGGATCTGTGGGCAGGCTTTTATGAGCGCATTGCCAATTTCCGCGAAATTCGCCACTTTGACATCAAAGGGAAAGTGACAGGTCTGCTGTCTCGCGCCATGACCGCGCCATGTGGCAAAATCCGTATCCCTATCAATGAATCCAGCGACGACAAATCGCAGATTGCCGAGTATCTGGATCAATACAATGGCGAAGGCATTCAGCATATCGCGTTAAGCACGGACAATATTTTTGAGACGGTGTCACGGCTGAAGAAGAACGGTCTGGCCTTCATGGACACCCCAGATACTTATTATGAAGGGGTGAACAAGCGGATTCCGGGTCATCAGGAAGATGTGGCGAAACTGAAAGATCTGAAAATCCTGATCGATGGAGATGAAACCGGCATTCTGCTGCAAATCTTTACTGATACCGTGATTGGCCCTGTGTTCTTCGAAATTATTCAGCGTAAAGGCAATGAAGGCTTTGGTGAAGGTAACTTCCAGGCGCTGTTTGAATCGATTGAACTGGATCAGATCCGCCGCGGTGTGATTCAGGTGGAAGATAACGCTTAACGTTATTCTTTGATTGAGATAAACAAGGATATGAACAAGCCCGCACGGCCAGGTGCGGGCTTTTTTCGTTTGTCTGAAAACGGGTTCGGGCATCCGGCTTGGCGTTTATCTGCTTCACTTACAGGAACCGGGTGCCGTTTTCTACCTGCACCGGGATCATCAGGAGAAAGGGATATGGTGCGTTTGCTGACACTGCTGGTTTGCTTATGGGTGACTGCCTGCGCAACGGTGCCCGAGCCAATTCCGGATTCGATTCCGGCCCAGCAGCAAATCTACACGCAATCGCAGGGCGGTTGTGTCGATCTGCTCACCAGCTTTAAGCGCACGGTTCAGCAACAGGGTGTACAGGATGCGCAGCTGGCCTGGGATCCGAGATTTCCGCACCTGGCTTTTGATCGGTTCAGCCTGTCCTGGTTATTTGAGCTGACGGGCCGCGACAGCAAGCGCCAATGGCTGGACTACGTGTCACATCAGGCCGCCGTTCAGCGGCAGGCCGAATATCAGAATCTGCCGGACAACACCGCTTATAGATTAAGCCAGCTCGATCAGTGCGCGACACAATTGGCGAGCCGCAGCTTGTCTCAGCCCGCTCTGTGGTCTGCGTTGCTCGCTGCGCCGCCTCAGTTGCCATCCGGCTACGCTACCTGGCAACGGGTACTGGGGCTGTACCCGGTCACACAACATTTTGCCAGACCCTCAATGGATAAAGAAAAGCGGCGTCTGATCAGCCACTTTATCCAGCCTGTTGAGGGTTATGCGATCCACTACGCGTCTGATGACAGGCCATCGCTGAACCGCTCGCAGATACAGGCCTGGTTTCGCCGGGCAAGAGAGCAGTCAGCACTGTCATGGCCGCAGTTAAGTGCAGGGCAGCAGCAGCGTCTGCTTCACTATTATGCGCCGGTGTTTGAGGTTGAAACCCGCTCGCGGGATGATTTTCCCGGTCAGGTGAAGTATGTGACGGCCAGTCAGCCTGGTGTCGTTTCTCAAAAGCCGACCCTGTATACCCATATCAGCTATACCCGTTTTTATGGTCAGACCCTGATGCAACTGAACTACACTTTGTGGTTTGCCAACCGTACAGCACGTTCAGGGTTTGACCCGTATGCGGGTCAGTTTGATGGGGTTCTGATCCGCCTCACGCTTGATACTGACGGCCAGCCTTACATTCTGGACAGTATTCACCATTGCGGCTGTTATCACATGGTGTTTGCCCTGTCACCGGCACTCACTTTTTCGCCGCCGGACCATAAAGCGGAATGGCCTGTTACGCTGCAAATTTATGCCGGGCATCAGGCAGACAAGCTAGGAGTGACCTTATCCGCTGGTGAACATATGGTGAAAGATGTGCAATGGCTCGGGCATGACGTCCGCGCACGTTCATTGACCCTACAGCCTTACGATCAGTTACGCAGTCTGCCTGCCGCCCCAAGTCAGAATAAAAGCCTGTTCAACCCGCAGGGCATGTTACCGGCCAGTGTGCGGGCAGAGCGGTTTTATCTCTGGCCGCTCGGGGTGAAATCGCCGGGAACACAACGTCAGCTGGGCCATCATGCCACCGCGTTTATCGGCAAGCGCCATTTTGATGAACCGTTTCTGTTTGAGGCGTTCTTTCAACAACCTTAGCTGATCGCCGGTGACCATTCCGAGTCGCGATGGTCTGTGTGGCGCAGCTCTGTGTAGCGAAGCAGAGTCGTAAACATGGTCGCGAACATGGCCGCGAAACAGAAAGCGGGCGCCTGGGCGCCCGCGATGTTGTCTGATGCTGTGGGGGTTAAACGCTTTGCTGTTTATCCGAGGGTCTCTAACATCAGGCCTGCTGGCCTTCAGTGTCCGTCTGAGCCTGCAGCCCGTGCCACTGGAAATGATGGTTCGGCTTCTTACTGACCAGACCTTCATCCATCATGCGGTGGAATACGGCATCGACGTCATCCGCCGAGAGCTTCAGCGCCCGTATAATGGCCCGCTTTGAGCAACTGACGGCATCAGACGCCAGGGCTTGCACCACACGATCATAGGGCGACAGCGGGGCCGCTTCATCGGCACTTGCCGACTGAGATTCACGGGCAGCGTCAATGGCCAGCGTGGCCATACTGGCCGTGTCCGCATCGCCACTTTCCGGGGTTTCTGGCTTTGCCGGGTGAGGGCCGGCGGCAGATTTCCTGACGGTCGTGTCTGAAACGTAAATGGCATGGCGCTGGTTAAATTGCTGACGAAAACGCAGCTCTTCACCGATCAGGCCGACAAAGAATGCGGCAAAGAAATCCAGCAGCACAGAGAGAAAGATCACCAGCCCAAGTTGTGCAGCTTCATTGCTGACTTTCAGGGTTTTGGCCAGACCGTCAATCAAACCCAGTACTGAGCCCTGGCTGACCACAGGCAGGTTGTCCCGCTCCATCGCCAGTGCTTGCTGCTGCTCGCGCAGCTTGCTGTTCTCCCGCTGAATCCGGGTGACGCCGGTGGCGATGCGCTCCATCCTGATGTATTTCTGCGCCGCCTCATTGTTCAGATCAATCTGCTTTTCAATGGCCTCAATCTGCATGTTATACGCATTGATTTTGCTTTGCTGCACAGTGACATGACTCTGCGCCTGATTGGTTGCACTTTGAATCCCTCCGACTGAACCGCCGATGGAGATCGCCGCCAGCACCGAGTAAAAAGCAAACGCGCAGGCAGCCCCTGTATAGCTGCGTCTGGCACGGCGTTCGCCAAATTCATACCAGGCGAAGAATTTACCCAGTTCGAAAATAACCGCCAGACCGCCAAAGAGGATCTGCATCACCGGATTGTCGTCGATAGACAAAAACAGCAGCAGTGAAAAAATGATGGAAGCCAGAATGGAAGCGCTGGTAAAGCTGTATACCGTCCACATGGCGAACCGGCCTTTCGGAAAACGAACAGTGCCTGTCCCGGGTAGAGCGTTGTCTGAAACCATAATCGTGTTTTAATGCCGGCAGGGCTTACAGCCCCAAAATAGAGTGATGAATGAGCGGGGTAGGATACCGGAAAATCCGGGGCACGCGGCATGAAAAAGGGCGTTGTGCGTGTCTTGAGCCGGAAATTTGCACAGCGTTGTCATAACTGGTGAAAGCTTGTCCATCTCGGCGCTCAGGGCTTTCCTGCTGGGTTGTTTAAAAAGTGATCGTGCTTCGGAATTAGCGCTTCGCAAGGCCTGAACCTCACTTTATCGCTAAATCTTAACCTGATCTTGCCGCATAAGATTGATGCCAGAGTGGCTCTTCACTTTGGTGTGTATGACAAGAATGGCTACAAAGCCATCGGTTAAGACAAAGGAATACAAATAGTGACTCTTCCGAAATTCACCTATCACCCTGATCCGCTGGCGACTGGTGCTGTAGTGAAAAGCATGAAAGTGTGCGATTGCTGTGGCGAGGCGCGTGGTTATCTGTACAGCGGCAGTATTTATTCCCAGCGCGATGTTGAATGGCTGTGTCCATGGTGCATCGCTGATGGCTCGGCAGCCAGAGAATTCAAAGCCTCGTATTCTGATGATTTTCCGCTGGACGGCGCTGGCCTGAAGCGGGAAGTCATTGCTGAAGTTTGCCAGCGCACGCCTGGCTATCAGTCCTGGCGTCAGGAAGTCTGGCTTGATCACTGTGGCGATGCCTGTGAATTCCATGGCTTTGCTGAGCATGATGAGCTGAAAGCTTTAAGCGGACAGGCGCTGCAGGCATTTCTGAGCCGTCACATGCTCAAAGCAAATTTATGGCAGGACATCCTGGATACCTATGAAAAAGGCGGTAACCCGGCGGTCTACAAGTTCAGATGCCGGCACTGTGGCGACATTCTCTACGGCATGGATTTTCTCTGATTGTGAACACGGCGTTCTGAACAGTCCCGCATGATTCTCTTTCCCTCCCCTTGCCAAGGGGAGGGAGCAGAGCTGTCGCGCTAACCGGTGTGATCAGAGATGCGTCATTGTCTACTTCTCATTTCTGTGGTTCGATGTTGTTGTTATGTTGCAAAACGGTTAGATTAAATGCTCTAACAAAACGTTTTTTGCCTTTGAGGAGCCAACATGGACGCAATTCTTCAACAGTACCCTGTGGTGACTGAAATTCCGGTCGCCTGGGGGGAGATGGACGCCCTGAATCACGTCAATAATGTGGTTTATTTTCGTTACTTCGAAACCGCCCGTCTGGATTACTTCAAAGAAGCAGCGCTGATGGATGATATCAAAGATACCGGTGTCGGCCCGGTACTGAGTGATACCAGCGCCCGGTATCGCCTGCCGGTCACGTATCCTGATACTTTGCTGGTCGGCTCCCGCGTCACCAAAATTGAAGAAGATCGTTTTACCATGGAGTACGAAATTTTCAGTCAGAAAATGGGCGCGGTCACGACCCGTGGTACAGCTCAGGTTGTGATGTTTGATTTCAGAAACAACAGCAAAGCGAAAATTTCTCCTCAGCTCCGCGAAACTATTGAAGCGATAGAAGCACGTAAGGGATTGCCCGCCAACGCCTGATCTGAGCTATAACTTCGAATGAAACGAAAGACACCTGATTCCGCTTCTATAATCAGAAGGAGGGCGAATAAGGAGTCTTTCATGTTTATTGCGACAGAACACAAGATCACCGATCTGGACACGTTTTCGCAAAAAGCCGGCCCGGCGCTGGGGCATCCCCTGCGGGCCTGCGTTTACAAACGGCGCTATTGGATAAAGACGATCATTGCTGCCGCTGTATCTGGGAGGCGGATTCGATAGAAAGCGTGCAAAATTATCTTGAACCTGAGCTTGGTTCGGCTTCCGTCTCTGTGTACTACCTGCTCGATCCGTATTCGGCCATCGGCTGAACAAGATATCCGCCGCAGTCACCGAATGAGCAACCTGCGGAAAAGTCCCCGAGTCCCCCGCTGAATACTGTGCTGATCATGCCTGATATCGGGTCTTCAGACGCACAGAGACAGCGGATGCCTCTGCGTTTTGCTGTTTCTTGCCATCTCTGCCTCACCTGATCACGACATAGATCACCTTTTTAGTGTCTCCTACTGATAGTTCTGACGATCCTAGTCACAGTTCATCTTTTCGCCTGCTGCAAAGAAATCAAACTTGATTAGAATTCATCGAAACGTTTCGATGGGTTTTCCCAATCATAAAAAAGACAGGAAACAGAAAACACATCACTGCCCGATTCAGGGTAGATAACCGATTTTTTAACGACGTTAGAAGATTTTTCTGGCTCTTTCATGACGTAAAGCCAGTGATTGCCAACCAAGGTGTTGAAGAATGAAAAAAAGTACCCTACTGCACGCCGAGTTGTCCTATCTGGTCGCGACTTTGGGACATACCGATGAAGTGACCATCTGCGACGCAGGGCTCCCTGTGCCGGAGTCGGTTCAGCGGATCGACCTGGCTCTGACACATGGTGTGCCCGGTTTTATTGCAACCGTTCGTACCTTCTTGTCTGAATCGCACATTGAAGGTGTGGTGATGGCGGAAGAATTCCGGCAGGTCAGTCCTGCACTGCACCAGGCAATGATAGAGACGCTGCATGAAGAGCAGATGCGCAGTGGCCGTGAAATTACCGTGTCTTATCTGTCGCACGAGGCCTTTAAAGCACGCACGCATCAAAGCCGGGCGGTGATCCGGACCGGGGAGTGTACGCCCTATGCGAACGTGATTTTTCAGGCTGGCGTAGTGTTCTGAGGAGGACGGGTGATGACGCAGGCCATTTTACAGTTAAGTGAGATTGAAAAAGCCTTTCCGGGCGTGAAAGCGCTGGATAAAGCCAGCCTGAATGTGTATCCGGGGCGGGTAATGGCGCTGATGGGGGAAAACGGTGCCGGAAAATCGACCCTGATGAAAGTGCTGACCGGTATCTACAGCAAAGACGCCGGCAGTATTCACTATCAGGGGCAGCCCGCCACTTTTCAGGGACCACGGGATTCCCAGCAGGCCGGCATCAGCATTATTCATCAGGAATTGAACCTGATCGCTGAGCTGACCATTGCCGAAAACATTTTTCTGGGGCGTGAGCCTACCGGACCGCTGGGACAGATTCAGTGGCGCCGGATGTACGATCAGGCCGATCAGCTGCTGGCCCGCCTGAATGTGAAACACAGTGCCAAAACCTTGCTTGGCGAACTCAGTCTGGGTGAGCAGCAAATGGTGGAAATCGCCAAGGCACTGTCGTTCGAGTCGAAAGTCATCATTATGGATGAGCCGACAGATGCTCTGACCGATACCGAAACGGCCTCGTTGTTTCAGGTGATTGGCGAGCTTCGCGAACAGGGCTGCGGGATCGTTTACATTTCACATCGTTTGAAAGAAATCTTTGAAATCTGCGATGACATTACCGTATTGCGCGACGGCAAGTTTATCGGCGAATGTGCGGTGGCTGAAACCACAGAAGACGAGCTGATAGAAATGATGGTCGGCCGCAAACTGGAAGAGCAGTATCCGCGCATTGCGGTGCAGCACGGCGAGACCTGTCTGGAAGTGATTGGCCTGACCGGTTCCGGTATTGAGGACGTGAGTTTTACCCTCAAGCGCGGTGAGATTCTGGGGATCTCCGGGCTGATGGGCGCAGGCCGGACTGAGCTGGTTAAGGTGATATACGGTGCTCTGCCCAGCGAACGCGGGGTGATCAACCTGAACGGCAAAACCATCAACCCGGTCAGTCCGCAGGATGGACTGCTCAATGGCATTGCTTATATCTCGGAAGATCGCAAAGGCGATGGCCTGGTGCTCGGGCTCTCAGTGAAAGAAAACATGTCGCTGTGCACCCTGGATAAGCTGAGCAAGGGGTTACAAATCAGGCACGGCGATGAAGTGATGGCGGTGGACGATTTTATCCGCCTGTTCAACATCAAAACGCCGGGGCGCGATCAGATCATCGGCAACCTGTCCGGTGGGAATCAGCAAAAAGTGGCGATTGCTAAAGGGCTGATGACTAAACCGAAAGTACTGATCCTCGATGAACCGACCCGCGGTGTGGATGTTGGCGCTAAGAAAGAAATCTACCAACTGATCAATCAATTTAAAGCCGAAGGCATGAGCATCATTCTGGTGTCGTCTGAAATGCCGGAAGTGCTGGGTATGAGTGATCGTATTCTGGTGATGCACGAGGGTCGCATCAGCGGCGAGTTTGACGCAAAAAATGCGGATCAGGAAAAACTGCTGGCCTGTGCTGTCGGCAAAACCATCAACGGGGAAGCGGCATGAATACCAAAACGTTAAATCATCCAACCGACGCCAGCGCGAGAAAGTGGTTCAGCAAAGCCTGGCTGATTGAGCAAAAATCGCTGATTGCCCTGCTGTTACTGATTGCTGTGGTGTCTTTCCTGAACCCCAATTTTTTCACGGTAGATAATATTCTCAATATTCTGCGTCAGACATCCGTGAACGCCATCATTGCTGTCGGGATGACACTGGTCATTCTCACTGCGGGTATTGATCTGAGTGTCGGCTCTGTACTGGCACTGTGCGGTGCCTTTGCGGCCAGCCTGATCGCGCTGGAAGTGCCGGTTCTGATTGCGGTGCCCACGGCCTTGTTTGCCGGTGCGGCACTTGGTGCGATTAGCGGCATCATCATTGCCAAGGGCAAAGTGCAGGCCTTTATCGCCACGCTGGTCACGATGACCCTGCTGCGCGGTGTGACCATGGTGTACACCGATGGTCGTCCGATCTCGACCGGCTTCACCGATACTGCGGATGCATTTGCCTGGTTCGGCACCGGTTATGTGCTTGGTATCCCTGTGCCGGTCTGGCTGATGGTGGTGGTGTTTGCTGCAGCCTGGTACCTGCTCAATCACACCCGCTTTGGCCGCTATGTGTACGCGCTGGGCGGGAATGAGTCGGCCACGCGTCTGTCCGGGATCAATGTGGATCGCGTCAAAATCGGCGTGTATGCGATTTGCGGTCTGCTGGCGGCACTGGCGGGCATCATTGTCACCTCGCGTCTGTCTTCGGCGCAACCGACGGCGGGTATGGGATACGAACTGGATGCCATTGCCGCTGTGGTACTGGGCGGCACCAGCCTGATGGGTGGTAAGGGCCGCATCATGGGCACCCTGATTGGTGCGCTGATCATCGGTTTCCTGAACAACGCTCTGAATTTGCTCGATGTCTCTTCTTACTACCAGATGATTGCCAAAGCAGTTGTGATTTTGCTGGCCGTGCTGGTGGACAACAAAAACAAGTAAATCCTCTGGATTTACCCATGAAAAGAGAGCCGGATGACGTGTACCGGCTCCCCCTACACAAAGGATCATAACAATGAAAAAACTGGCAACGTTAATCTCTGCTGCACTGCTGACTTCCACCGTTTCTGTGTCTGCACAGGCGCAGGACACACTGGCGATTGTGGTGTCCACGCTGAACAACCCTTTCTTCGTGACGATGAAAGATGGTGCAGAATCCAAAGCAAAAGAACTGGGTTATGACCTGATCGTGCTGGATTCGCAAAATGACCCGAGTAAAGAGCTGTCGAATGTTGAAGATCTGACGGTTCGCGGTGTGAAGGCGATTCTGATCAACCCGACGGATTCGGATGCCGTATCGAATGCGATCCGCATGGCAAACCGTTCTGAGATCCCGGTACTGACGCTGGACCGCGGCGCAAGCCGGGGTGAGGTAGTCAGCCATATCGCGTCCGACAACGTTGCCGGTGGTGAAATGGCAGGCAAGTACATCATGGAAAAAATCGGTGAGAAAGCCAAAGTGATTCAGTTGGAAGGCATTGCCGGCACCTCGGCGGCGCGCGAGCGTGGCGAAGGTTTCATGAAAGCGGTGAAGGGCAGTCAGATGGAACTGCTGGCCAGTCAGCCTGCTGATTTCGATCGCACTAAAGGCCTGAACGTGATGGAAAACCTGCTGGCAGCCAACCCGGATGTGCAGGCGGTGTTTGCACAGAATGACGAAATGGCACTGGGTGCGCTGCGCGCCGTTCAGGCGTCTGGCAAGCAAGTGATGCTGGTTGGCTTTGACGGCACCGACGACGGTATTGCTGCTGTGAAGCGTGGCAAACTGGCAGCGACTATCGCTCAGCAACCGGATCAGATTGGTGCCCTGGGTGTAGAAACCGCAGTCAAGGTGCTGAAAGGCGAACCGGTAGAAAAATACATCCCTGTACCACTGAAAGTGGTTGTGAAGCAGTAAACATCAGGAATATTCCCTCCCCTTGGCAAGGGGAGGGTGAGGGTGGGGTTCGTGAAATGTGCACAGGTTTGGATTGTGTGCCCGATAACCCCCTCCTAGCCTCCCCCTTGAAAAGGGGGAGGGACGTTACAAGAGTTTTAGTGGATGAATGTTGGCCAGGATAACGTGATGAATAAATTAGTGGTTTTAGGCAGTGTGAATGCGGATCATGTCCTGCGGGTGCCTGCTTTTCCCCGTCCGGGTGAAACGCTGCATGGCCGTGATTATCAGGTGATCCCCGGCGGGAAAGGTGCTAATCAGGCGGTTGCGGCGGCGCGGCTGAATGCGGATATCGGTTTTATTGCCTGCGTCGGTGATGATGCATTCGGCATTCAGATCCGGGAAAGCTTTCAGCATGACGGCATCAATATCTCAGGCGTAAAAATGCAGCCGGATTGCCCGACAGGCATTGCGATGATTCAGGTGGCTGACAGTGGCGAGAATACAATTTGTCTGTCACCGGAAGCCAATGCGCAGTTGACAGCAGAGTGCATCGAACCTGATTTGGAACAGATTCGTCAGGCGCATTTCCTGCTGATGCAGCTGGAAACCCCTTTAGACGGCATAGTCAGCGCAGCTCAGGAAGCGAAAACGCACCAGACGAATGTGATCCTCAATCCGGCACCTGCCCGGGAAATACCCGACAGCCTGCTGTCGTGTGTCGATGTGATCACCCCAAATGAGACAGAAGCTGAAGTGCTGACCGGCGTGACGGTCACGGATAATTCGTCTGCTCAGCTAGCGGCGGACGTATTGCACCGCAAGGGCATTGAAATTGTGCTGATTACCCTTGGTGCGAAAGGTGTCTGGCTGAGCCAGAATGGTCGCGGGCAACTCATCCCCGGGTACAGCGTGGATGCCGTGGATACCACAGCGGCCGGTGATACCTTTAACGGTGCGCTGGTGACTGGTTTATTGGAAAATATGTCTTTAGAATCAGCCATTCGGTTTGCACATGCCGCTGCTGCTATCTCTGTCACCCGCTTTGGTGCCCAGACGTCCATTCCAACGCGTGCGGAAGTGGATGCGTTTCTGGCGGAGCGTTTCGCCATCATTGATTAATCACACAGGAAAAATACATGGCCACGATGAAAGATATTGCAAGACTGGCAGGCGTGTCGACTTCAACTGTGAGCCATGTAATTAACAAATCCCGCTTTGTCAGCGACGAAATCGCAGAACGCGTGAACCGGGCTGCGAAAGAACTCAACTATGCGCCTTCTGCGCTGGCCCGCAGTCTCAAAGTCAATCGCACCCAGACCATCGGCATGCTGGTGACAACCTCCACCAACCCATTTTTCGGTGAAGTGGTCAAAGGGGTGGAACGCAGCTGTTATCAGAAAGGCTATAACCTTATTCTGTGTAACACCGAAGGGGACAGTGAGCGCATGAAAGCCTCCATTGATACACTGCTGCAAAAGCGGGTCGATGGGCTCTTGTTGATGTGTTCGACACTGGAAGGTGAGCAGATAGACGTTTTTGACCGCTATCCTGATATTCCAGTGGTGGTGATGGACTGGGGCCCAATGTCCTTTACCAGTGATAAAATTCAGGACAATTCTTACCAGGGCGGTTATCTGGCCGCACGATACCTGATTGATTGCGGACACCAGGAGATCGGCTGTATCACCGGCCCTTTGATGAAGCATCAGGCGCAGATCCGTTATGAAGGCTTTAAACGGGCGATGAATGAAGCCGGACTGGCGTTTCATCATGATTGGATTGTGGAGTCTGATTTTGAATGTGAAGGCGGTTACCAGGCTTTCAACAAGATTTTTGCAAGCGGTTCGTTGCCCAGCGCGATTTTTGTCTGTAACGATATGATGGCGATGGGGGTCATCAATGCCGCCCATGAAAAAGGGATTCGGATCCCGGAGGATCTCTCGCTCATCGGATACGATGACATCCATATCGCAAAATTTATGACCCCATCGCTGACCACGATTCACCAACCGAAATACCGATTAGGGCAGGCCGCTGTCGAGACTTTGCTCAAACGCATCAATAAAGAAATCTCCGAGCCGCAAGTGGTGCGGTTGGATCCGACACTGGTGGTACGAAAAAGTGTACGGCGCGTCGTAAACTAACAGCCTCTGCTATGCGCTCAACATGTACTCAAGATGAGTCAGGCTGAATGACAGGATCAGCCTGAAGAAATTTACGATTTTGCTGCTGTGTGTTTTAGTGCCTGATAGTGTCGCGGCAGTGACAGAATCTCTTGGATAAAGATCAGATAAAACACTGGCATCATCAGGAACATGACAAAGACATAGCTGCACTGAAAGCGAAAGGGCATCGGTCGTTTTTTACCCTGATCGAAGAGGGTTAAACCGGATACAAAAAAGAAACCGATGGTATACAGTGTTGCCGCCATTCCAAGGACCAGATAAGCCGAAAAGAACAGAGAGAGCAAGCTTTCCATTTATCACCCCATTTCAGTGGATTATTTTGATTTAATTTCAATTAACCAGAGCGTTATTGGAAACTTTATAAAAAATAAAGAACAATAAACGAGAAACACTGAGCACAATGAATGATATGCAACTTGATTTCTATTTAGTTCAGATATTTTTGCGGCTTACTTCAAATATCTCTCTGTTTTTCCTGTCTGTTGAATGAAAAAACAGCGGTCAGAAACGCAAACCGACAGTTAAACAGTGTCTATCCTTTTACTTTTTCAGAATTTTTAATTGGAAATGCGGTGAATGGCTTGATCTCTTTCAGTACAAACATACTCTGCATTTCTTTGATGCCAGGTAAACGCCGTATGGTTGACATCGCGAAGTCGGCATAAGAATCGAGATCGCGGGAAACCACCTGGATCAGAAAGTCGGCATCGCCCCCAATGCTGTAACAGGCAACGACATCGTCCAGTGCGGTTACCTCTTCCTCAAACTTTCTGGCTTCTGCTTCGCTGTGACTGTCAATGGCCACCCGAACGAATACCATCACGCCCAGGCCAATTTTCCTCCGGTCCAGAACGGCCCTGTACCCCTGAATGATGTCATCCTCTTCCAGCTTACGGACTTTGCGCCAGCAGGGAGAAGACGACAGCCCGATTTTATCTGCCAGTGCCTGATTGGTGATACGCGCATCGTCCTGCAAAAGGGTCAGGATTTTAATATCTGTCTGATTCAGCATTGAGCCTGCCAATTTCTTTCTCATAAGGTGGGTATTGAGCAAGACTCTACCTTTTTAAGCCTGAATGTGAAGCGATATAGGTAACACATTTCTGATTATAAAATGCATACTGTTTCACTCTGTGTGCATGAACTGGCTGAGAGGCGGTTTGCTGGCGTCGTGAGTCACACAGTTTTTTGCAGACATCTGCTGATCTTTGAAACGGTATCAAGACAAAGAGAATTGATTGAAAGGGATATTTTCATGTTAGAAACAACGCAAATCCTGGCATATATGTCAGCGTTGATGCTGGCAGCAGCGATTCCTGGCCCCGGCATGACAGCCTTGGTTGCGCACAGCGTACGTGGTGGCGCGGTGACCGGGTTCACTATGCTCAGCGGGTTAATTCTGGGGGATTTAATTTACCTGTCTTTTGCCGTCTTTGGCCTTGCAGTCATCGCCCACAGCTACGGCGGCTTGTTCACTGCAGTCAGTTGGTGTGCCTCCCTCTATCTGGCGTGGTTATCCTGGCAATTTTGGAATCATCATCCGGAAGCTATCAACATCGATCAACGGACGAACAAACGGGAGTTGGCGGCAGCCTGGTTTTCCGGCTTAACGATCACTCTGGGGAACCCGAAAACCATCGCTTTCTATCTGGCCATTCTGCCGCTCGTGATCACCCTGGATACGGTGTCGTTCCAAACCTGGGGACTGCTGTTGGTGCCGCTGACCATACTGGTTCTTGCTTGCGTCGGTGCGATATTCATTTTTGGTGCGCTGAAAATCCGGCGTTTCCTCGCCAGCGCTCGGGCACAGGCCTGGCTGTTTAAAGGGGCTGGGATCATTATGTTTTTCGCTGCGGTCAGTCTGGTGGCCCGCATGGTCTGAAGTACAGCCCCGCTATATGTCAGGTAAACTCTGGGTCAGGTAAAACTGGGCCAGGTAAGCACTGGCTTTGAGAAAAGCAGGAAAGCGGGTTACGCATCAAAAAGACCTCATCAATTTGATGAGGTCTTTTTGATCAGGCGAAGGTTTCAGCCAGTCTGATTATTTACCCGCAATACTCAATCCGCTGAAACGAATTTTGGGTGCGAAGAAATCACGCTCGTAGTCATTTTCCAGTTGATTACCGACCGCATCAATCGCTTTGATCATCTGGTAAAAGTTACCGGCAACTGTGATGCCGCGTACCGGCTGGATGCGTTTGCCGTCGCGACACAGAAAGCCACTGGCGCCGAAAGAAAAGTCACCGCTGATGGCATCTGCACCTGAGTGAACGCCTTGCAGCTCAACCAGTTCCAGGTATTCACCTGCAGTGACTTCGGCGTCATTGCTCTGGCCTTCGGCAATCACCAAGTGGCGGGAAGAAACACCCAGGCCCCCTTTGGCTGAGCGGGCAGCATTGGCCGTGTTGGCAATGTCGAAGTAGCTGGCGGTATGGCTGTTGTGCAACAGGCTCTGCAGCTGACCTTCACCGATCAAAATTGTGTCCTGCGTGGCAAAACCTTCGCTGTCGAAGGCTTTGATGGCAGAGCCGCCTTTGACATAGGCCATATCACTGACTGTCAGCAGTGAGCTGGCAACCTGCTTGTGCAGGGCGTCGCGCCACGGGTTAATGCCTTTCATGGCTGACTGACCGGACAGACACATGCCAAAGGCGCCAAACAGGCTGCTCAGTTCACTCAGATTGAAGATCACCGCGTATTTGCCGGTCGCAACAGGGCCGCCGTCCAGCAGTGCCAGCGCGGTGTCGACACCGTGACTGATGCAGTATTGCGGATCCAGCTCGGCAAAGCGGCGTCCGGATGACATTCCGCCATGCATGGCTTGTTTGCCATCCTGATCAATCAGGGCATAGGTGTAACAGTAAGTGGAACGCTCCTGATGCTGGCAGAATGCACCATGGGTATTGGCCAGCATGCTCAGGCTGTCGGATTCCCCGAAACCATTGTAAGGCGCACTTTTGGCGCCTTTTTCAATCACACCTTTTTCCAGCGCCAGCGACAGTGCGATCTTTTGTTCGATCTCGACATCGTCTTGCTGATAAATCTCAGGCGAATCCGTGGTTAAACGGCTGTTCTTGGCCTGAATCCGCTGATGGGCATCGGCTTTGGTGAACTGCGCGCTTTGCAGCGCCTGTTCCACCATGAGCTTCAGGCTGTCCGGATGCAGGGATTCCGAGTAGCTGGTGGCGACTTTGTCATCTTTGACAACGCGCACGCCAATCACCTGACCGGAGGTGACTTTGTATTCATCCAGCTCGCCGTTGTTGGCTTTCAGTGACAGGTTATGACTGCTGCTGGCAAGAACATCGGCGTCGGCACCGGCTGAGGTGGCCAGTTCCAGGACCTGTTCCATGGCGTGTTGCAGGGTTTGTTGATCCGCCATTAGTTACCTCCCACCAGAATATTGTCTACTTTCAGTGCCGGCTGACCGACTGTTGTTGGTACTGAGCCGCTGACTGACCCGCACATACCGGCGGCCAGTTCGAAGTCCTGACCGACCATACTGATTTCTTTCAGCACTTTCGGCCCGGTACTGATCAGGGTGGCTGATTTCAGCGGACGGGTAATTTTGCCGTTTTCGATCAAATAGGCTTCCTGCACGGCGAAGTTGAACTCGCCGGTACCCGGCTGCACAGAGCCGCCGCCCATTTTCTTGGCGAAAATGCCTTTTTCAACGCTGGCGATCATGGCATCCAGACTGCTGTCACCGGCTTCGATGAAGGTGTTCCGCATGCGGGAGGTCGGCGCGAATTTATAAGATTCACGGCGGCCGGAGCCTGTCGGCGCAAAACCGGTTTTCTTGGCGCCCATCTGATCGACCATAAAGCTGGTGAGCTTGCCGTCTTTGATCAGCTGAGTGCGCTGGGTTGGCATGCCTTCATCATCAATATTGATGGAACCCCATTCATTTTCCATGGTGCCGTCATCCACGGCGCTGACCACAGGGTTGGCAATCATTTCGCCCATCTGGTCATGGAAGACCGAGGCTTTTTTAGCCACTGAAGTGGTTTCAAGCAGGTGTCCGCAGGCTTCGTGGAAAATGACGCCGCCAAAGCCGTTTCCGATGATCACCGGCATTTCGCCCGACGGGCAGTTATCGGCCGTCAGCTTGATCATCGCCTGTTTTGCCACTTGCTGGCCCAGCGAGGTGGGATCGATGCGGGTGTTAAATTCCCAGCCGGTCAGTGCTCCCGGTGCTTCAAAGCCTGTCGACTGCTCACTGCCATCTTGCGCGACAGCGGTCGCAGCAATGCGGGTGTAGTGGCGGATATCACCGGTGTGCAGGCCATTGGAGTTAAATATTTCCACCTGCTGCTGACGCTGCAGAATGCGGCCGATGAACTGGGCAATTTTGTCGTTTTCTGCACGGGCTGCTTTGTCGGTGGCACGCAGGAAGGCGATTTTGGCTTCCAGATTGGCGTCCTGAGACAGCGGCTGGCGGACAGGGTGTCTGTCAGTCAGGCGGCTGAAATTCAGTGCGGATGCCTGTACGATTTGCGCGCGGTTATCTTTGGCGGCCAGCAGGCTGGTCACGCGTTTCAGTTCTTCTTCTTCAGTACTGTTGGTGTAACCGTACAGCACTTTGTGTCCGAAGAAGAGGCGGATACCGATACCAAAATCGATACCGCCGTTGATTTTATCGACATCACCGGCATTGAACTCGACAGAGCCCGACTGGTGGTGCTCGACGAAAAGTTCGGCAAAATCGGCGCCGAGAAACAGCGCATGGTCGATGACGGCTTTCGCCGTTGAGGGGTTTAGCATAATTGCTCCTTGCGTAAATTCAGGTGGCAAGTTGATCCCAAAGCATTGATAAATAATAGTCGGTATCAGGCTTTTTTTGTCAAAGAGACCAAAATCTCTTCTAACTCATCCCAAGGCAGCATGTCCTTATCAATGACTTCAATGCGGGACTCAAACCCTTCCAGCGTGAGTTCATTTACTGAGACTACCCGATTGACCACATTAAAAGCAAAGCATCCGCGCTCGGTGTTGACCACGGCTTTCACCCGCTGGGCATTGAGGTTAGTAAACAGGGTAAACAGCTGGGAAAAATCAAATTGCAGATCGGTCGCAAAGAACCAGCCGCAGCTATGATAGCCCTGACCATGGTTTTCTTTGCGGATAAAGGTTTCACCCGGTGCCAGCTCCAGGCCAGGCAACGGCGCGGCTGCATCGTCATGATGGTGGTGATGGCTGTGCGCGGCTTGACGCGCGATGCGGGGCTGTTCCAGCAGCGCCAGGTCAAGCTGCCCTTGTTCCACCTGGGTGATCATTTGTTTGGCGGGTTCGCACGCGCTGGCGTACTGCTCAAACATCAGCAAATCGTAATCGGTACAGGCATCGATTTTATTGGCAACCAGCACATCGGCCAAAGCAATCTGATCCTGAAAATTCTGGTTATCAGTATACAGGCTGTCTGAAAACTGACGCGGGTCAACCAGGGTGATCGTTGCTTTCAGATCGATGTACTTGGCATAGCTGTCAGAAGTCAGTTTATTGATGATCTCTTTCGGATGGCCCAGACCGGTCGGTTCCAGCAGCAGGCGGTCGGGTTTCTGCGCCAGCAGGGCATTGATACCGACCGACATCGGCAGTCCGGCGACACAGCACATACAGCCGCCCGGCACTTCTTTGACGATGGCGCCTTGCTGATCCAGCATGGCCCCGTCGACCCCCACGTTGCCAAATTCATTGATCAGAATAGCCCATTTTTCATCGGCGGGTTTACGCGCCAGCAGCGACAGTATGGCCGTGGTTTTACCGGCTCCCAGAAAGCCAGTGATGATATTGGTCGGGATAGGTTTGCTGATGGTCATTGAGAATCCGTCTTACCGCATAACTAAATTACGGGTCATCATACTGTAAGGCGGAAATGAAGGGTAGAGCGAAGGGGGCGGCCAGCATAATGTGTGTGGCTTACTGACTTGACTCAATCGCAATGAGCAGAACTGCGAATTTTAGACGTTTCTCAGTAACTTTGCTTCCTTTATATCAGTGGCGGCATATGCTTAATAAATGCTTCTCGGTTAAGGAATGGGCGGCACTTTCTGGTGCTGTTGCTTTCGATATCAGCCAGTGAATGAAATAGGAGGGGTCAATGGATGTCAGGTTTTTTGAATCTGTGCCTATATTCTGGCTCTTTATTGGGATAGCTCTGCTGATGCTTGCTTTTTGTGAAGTTGGTTTTCAGTTTGGATTACACGCACGAACACAGCAAGATAAGGAAGCTCCGTCCAGCTTAGGGCCTATGGTCGGTGGATTGCTGGGTATGCTGGCTTTTGTTCTCGCATTCACTTTCTCTATGGCGACTTCACAGTATGAGTTCAGACGTAATAATGTCCTGCAAGAGGCCAATATTATAGGGACTGCTTATCTGAGAGCCGATTTGCTGGGTGGGGCAGCCAGTAATGAAGTGAAAAGTCTGTTAAGAGAGTATGTTGATGTCCGACTGGAAGCCGTGGGCGGTAAAGGCGTTGATAAAGCTATCGCTAAATCGGTTGAGATTCATAACCGGCTCTGGAAGCAGGTGTCTAAAGCTGCAATAGAAAAGCCCAGCCCAACCACTTCTTTAGTGGTTCAGGTTATTAATGATGTGATTGATATGCATGAAATACGGATCACGGGGGCTCTGCGTAACCGTATTCCGTTCAGCATCTGGATCTCACTGGCCGCGATAACCGCCCTGGCTATGATTGCGATAGGGACGCAAGTCGGATACACAGGCAAACGAAGGCTGATTGCTGTGATTCCTATGGCACTGGCTTTCGCGGTGCTGGTGACTCTGGTGGTCGATCTCAACCGGCCGCAAAGTGGCTTGATCACGGTCAGTCAGCAGTCAATGGTTGATCTGCGCAGTAGTATGGATTAAGTCTTGTCGTTGCGAATGCATGGTGTCGTCAGGGTGAATCCCGAGACAGCCCTGCGGCTGCCTCGGGCGCTGAGTCTTTGTCAGCTCAGTTCAAGTTGTGCCGTGATCCGGGCGATCTCCTCCCGCCATGCGCGTTGCAGACTGGGTTTCTGATGCTTCGGTCGGCGCCTCAGATCATCGTCCAGCAGGGTTTCCAGCGAAATTAAACGCGCCAGCAGCTGTTCGTCATCACTTCGCGCCGAACGGTTGTGTGTTTCGGCTGGCTGGTCCGGGAGCAGATCAGCCTCAGAACCGGATTGATTCAGGTGCCGGGCCGTCTGAGCCGTCATTTGCGCGTACACAGCTTCCGCCGTCAGATGTTCTGTGATCTTCCCGCCTTGAATCAACCAGAACCGGTTACAGCTTTGCTCTATCAGGCTGCGGTCATGACTCACCAGTAACGCCGCGCCCTGAAAGCGATTCAGGGTTTCCGCCAGCTCTTCCTTGCCTTCCAGATCTCAGGTGGTTGGTCGGCTCGTCCAGAAACAGCAGATGGTAGCGGGCCAGTGTGAGTCCGACAAATAACAGCCGGGCCCGTTCGCCACCGCTGAGTGAGGCCACAGGCTGGTTGTGTCTGGCGTATTCAAACCCGGCACTGATCAACGCCCGTTTACACTGTTCACTGCTGATCGAAGCGAAAGACAGCAATGCATCTGTCAGGGCATCCTGATCACGCAGTTGCTGCTGAGACTGATCGTAATAGCCCAATCGGCAGCGATCGTGAAATGTCACCGCAGGCAGCGCTGAAGTCTGGTACGTTTGATACAACAGGTTGAGCAAGGTTGATTTGCCGCAGCCGTTGCTGCCAAGCACCGCGATGCGATCACCGCTTCGGACACGCATGTCAGCCATCTCAAACAAGGGGCTGGCATGTGTGGCCGGTTTCACTGAAAAAGGCGAGATTTCCAGCAGCCGGTTTGCTGGCAGGGATTCTCCCTGAAGCGTGAGTGACCAGGGAGTGCCTTCACTCAGTTCCGTTTGCGCTTCTTCCAATCGTTCCTTTCTGGCGAACATGGTTTTCGCTTTCCGGGCCAGATCTTCGTTGTCATACACCTTGCCCCATGTGGCGAGACGTTTGGCACTTTTCTCGATCCGGTCGATTTCTTTCTGTTCACTGGCATGCCGCAGCTGGTCGGTTTCATCTTTCTCTTGCAGCGCCAGCCGGGCGGCACTGCAGGGGAGTGAAAAATGATGCAGGGCCCGATCGCGCATGATCCAGGTCGTGTTGGTCACCGCATCGAGTAACGTCTGGTCATGGGAGACGAGCACAAACGCTCCTTTCCAGTTCGACAGAAATTGCTCCAGCCAGAGCAAAGCGGGGAGATCCAGGTGGTTACTCGGTTCATCCAGCAGCAATAAATCCGGCTGGTGGATGATGGCCCGGGCCAGTAATAAACGCATTTGCTGGCCGCCGCTGCAGTTGGAAACCTGCATGTGCCGATCCGCAAGGCTGAACCCGAGTTCGTCCAGCAGTAATTCTGCGCGCCAGCGCTCATCATCAGCCAGTGTCTCGGCCAGTGCGGACAGCACGGTTGTGCTTTGCAAGGCATGTGGAATGTATTGCTCAACATAGCGCATCAGGCAGGACTGGGCTTTGGCTATGCGTCCTGAACTAGCCTCCAGTTGACCGTCTAACAGTTTCAGCAAAGAACTTTTGCCACAGCCGTTATGGCCAATCAGGCCAATTTTATCGCCATGATGGATCGTAAAGCTCAGATCGGTGAACAAAGACGAAGACGTATAAGAGAGTGTCAGGGATTGTGCAGTTAAAAAAGTACTCATATTGAACTCAAGAATTTAGGGCGTAAAAAGCCGTTGTCAAAGCTGACAATAATTCTTCGAGCATGAGGAAAACTCGGGTGGACGCATTTGGTCGGAGATGAATCTTTCGCTCAAGTCGAGATTATCGCAGCGCGATATCAAAAACTCTTGAGCGGATATCAATACCAAAAAAGCGTGGGTTGATTGAACACCACTGCGACATAAATATCCTCCTTTCTTTGTGTTGGGGAAAGTGCATTCACTTTCGGTGAATCGGTGACACACATCTTAAAGTGATATGCAGCCATGTACACAAAAATGAGTCTTCGCATGTGGAAAGCATCGGGTTGATCAAAGAAAACGGCAGGTTACTCCAGCGTATCCGCCCCGCGCTGTATTGCTGGGTGTATCGCAATGAGGTGACATCCCCGCAGCCGGATGATTCTCGTTGCTCAAATTCTAAGTCACTGTTAGGATTCGTCTTTCTCTTCTGACAGACCCAACTCGCTGATGTATCGCGTTTTACTACCGGTTTTGTCCATTACCTTTTCCGCTGCCAGCCAGGCAGTTGAACTGGCTGTTGGATTACAAAGCACCTTCACCAATATTGATATTCAGGACCCGGAACATGGCGATAAAGATGTCGCTGTGATGACCAGTGGCCTGCATATACTTCCAACCGCTTCTCTGGTCTCATCGCCGTATTATTTTGCTGAAGACTCGAACTTTGGCGTGCAATTTCAGCTTGACGGGTCGTTTTTTAAATCGGGCCAGCAAGTGCTGCAGAACGGCCAGGAAAAGGTCGATCTGGGCACGTCCGTGAAAGGTTTTGCCATGACTGCGGTGCCAGTATTGTTTTATCACTGGAACCGGGATGCCAGCGCTGACTGGAATGCCAAAGTCGGCATTGGTTTTGGCGCAGGCTACCTGGATCTGAAAGGCAATTATCAGATCACCCACATTGCAGAACAGCGGGGCGAAACCCGTGATGTGAACTTCGGCGGCTTTGGCATGGCCATCAATGTGTATCTGGAAGCCAACAAGGGGCCGCATCAGTTCCAGCTCTATAACTTCAGCCCGGTACTCAGCGAAAAAGAGTACGACTTTCAGGGCCACAATGTGGTGATGGCGTACAAATACCGCTTTGATCTGAATGAGATTTGGGCGTCGTGGTGATTGTTTTTGCTCTTGGCGGCTGAGCGTGCAGATATTGAATCGCGTTGATATGTCGCGCTTTGTTTTGGAGAAAGTCTCACCATTTTCGGATGCGTGCCAGATACGCATTGCTGGCCCAAAGCGTATCCAGAAAAGCCTTTGATTTCTCTGGTGTTGTCCGGGTTTATTAAACCACTACAGTTGTCGGCGCTACCGGCACCGACAACCTGAAAATTCGTCCTGAATTTTTCCCTGGTTTGGGGGATTACTGAAATTAAAAATTCAATCTCTGGTATGAACGAGACAGAGATTGTCTTTTTCAGTGAAACGACTCACTGAATATATTCTGTTTTATGCATATGGTGTGCGACATGAGCAATCAGACAGCGGCGTGAAACGTATAATCCTTGTCTCTGCTACAAAGCCGCGTGTGCTGGCTGTGTGATACAAAGAAAAGAACAGGGAGTTGTTCGTATGGAAAGGGATGTAGTTCAGGAAATTTTTGCTGTTGAGGAAAAACTGAAGGCTTCAATGCTCAGCTCAGATATTGTTGCATTAACTGATTTGCTCTCCGAGAGTCTGGTATTTATTAATCATTTTGGCCAACGGGTATCAAAGCAAGATGATATTGCCTTGCACCGTTCTGGTTTGTTCACCATTGAGTCAATCGAATTGCGTGATTACCAGGTCGTACCACAAGGAAATATCGCTTTGGTTCATGTAAACGCAGACATTCAAGGGAAATATGATGGCGCTGTGGCTAATGGTGTTTTTGCTTTCTCTCGCGTTTGGCTGAAGCAAAACAACCAGTGGCAGCTCATTTCTGCGCAGTCGACAGTTATTGCGTAACAGGTAAAAGATTAGAGTCGCGCAACCGACTGTTTTCAGTTGACTTGCGAGTGTGTGGCAATGCCTGATGTGGCGGTGCTGTCATTTTTAGGCGAAATGGTGATGAATGCGTAACCTTCAGTATGTGTCTCTTGATGAAATAGAATCAGACAAGTTCATTCCAATACTCAATAAAGCAAGTACCAGAAAGCACCTCATTTCTCATGACAAGTTTGATGCTGAACTTGCAGAAAAGTGGGTGAGTGACAAGCTCGACATTGATGATCTTGAAGGGTGTATCGTGAGAGCCATTACCCTCGATGACGAGTTAGTCGGTTGGTGTGGAATTCAATTATCAGAGCTTGGGTATGAGATAGCCATCGTCGTTGATGACCGCAGTTGGGGTATTGGGAAAATGGTTTTTAGATCGCTAATCTCATGGGCTCATGATTTTGGCCATGAAGTCGTTTATATCCACTTACTGCACACACGCCCTGAATATGTGTTCTTACGTAAACTATCTCAAAGCGTGTTCCAAACGGAGATGATAGGGAATAAGTTCACAACTTATGAGCTCAACGTCGCTGATTGCCTGGCAGGTAAGGATGTCGTGGTCAAATTCAATGTATCACGACACAAACACGGTAAAAGTGCTTAAGTTTCAATCAATACACCAAGCGCGCTTGCTCTAACGTTATCTGATTGGAAATCAAATCCTGCTCTCTTGGTAATAGTGCGAGAGACCAAGAGCCAACAAAGATCCCCGCCCATCTTGACCTTAAACCTTGATTCAACCTTAGAGTTCTGACATCGGACTGACGCTGCTGCTGGATCTGCAGCAGCGCTGTCCGATGCGAATCATCATCTAAAGATTATTTGAGGAACCTCAATGAACATGCATTCTATCGTCGGGTCAGCCCTTTGGCTGGCTGCAAGCCTTCCTGTGCTGGCGCAACCGGTCGTCCCAACCGACACAAGGGAAATTAATATTGCCGGTTATCCGGTGCCCGTTCAGGCTGGCGGGCTGTATGACCGCTTTCGATCCAATCCACCCTTGTCCGTGATTGCGCAGGAATCGCCGGATACGGATCTGAGCTGGTTTCAAACCCTGAAGAAAAACAAAGTGGAGATGGGGTTTGCTTCTTACTCACCCAACTTTTATTACCAGAATGAGCGGATTACGGCGGTTTTTACGGCAGATCTCGAGCGATTAAAGGCACAGATTCCGGCGGAGGTGCTGGCGCAGGTCCAGCCGATTCAGATTTGGCCGGGTCGTGGTTTGGTGGTGCTGACAGCTTATGCTTATCACTATTGCGACAATGATGCTTACAATGAAATTGCGTTGTCGATCGTCACGAACAAACCCGGTTCATCAAATTGGGGCCCATTCACGCTGATCGGGCAGTCCATGTCGGACGATTACTGGGGATACGTCCTCAAGTTGCCGGTCAATACAGAACTGGCAAGAGTCCGGGGTGTGGTGGGGTATAACCTGCCGAAGTGGCTGACGTCGATCGACTATCATCAAGATGACACCTCAGTCACTTACACCATCAGTGATCAACACACCGGCCAACCGGATCTGGTCTTTCAAGCCGATAAGCTTACAGATTTATCTCAGGATGGCGCGCTGGTGAAGAACAGTTTCACAAACATGAACCAGCGGGGTGAACTGACTTACGGTTATGCCGTGTCGCGGCAGATGCAATATGCCAGTACGACTGATGATCAAGCGGTCCGCCTGACGCTGGGGAATGGCAGCCTGTCAGCTTTCATCAGGTCGCTGGAGATCGGTGCCATGCTGAAATATGAATATGTGCCGGATTTTCAGAGTGCGCTTTATGCGCCTGAACCGCTGGAATCACTGCTCAGGAAGTAAACGGACGCATGCTGAAAGCACTCAACCCGCTATTTTGGCGGGTCGAGTGCTGTCGTAGATTCGTCTTGAATTTCCCTGTTCGATGAATCCACGACGCACTCTGGTTATTTCGCCTTCGCCTGTTCTCTTTCCTGCCAAATGGTCTCTAATCCTTCTTCAAAAGCGGTGATTTTGAAGTCAGGAAAACGCGCTTTAAATTTGTCCGAGACAAAAATATTGTCTGACTCATAACGCGGCAGCAGTTCGGCAGCATCGCGAACCTTTAGACTGAATCGACCCGCCAGCCATAACTGCCAGCGTTTCAGAATGCGGTAGTTGGGCTGAGTCCCGAAAATGGCCGCGGCAAGCGTGATCAACTCACGGTAGGTCAGCCGGTTATCATCACAGGGTAAGTGCCAGGTCTGGCCGTAGGCATCCGGTGTATTGCCGATCAGGGCTATCGCCCGGCTGGCATCCGGGGTGTAAATAAGGCTGCGTTTGACATCGTCACGAAGAAAAACGCGGGCGGTTTCTCCAGCCAGAAGTTTGTCGAGAATGGTTGAATTCGTGATGCTCTGGGTTTTGCCCGGCCCGTAAAATTCCGGTGCCCGGCAAATTACCGCGTCAATGGTTCCTTTTGCCATGGCTTCGAGCAGCAGGGTTGTGATTTGAGCGCGAACCTGACCTTTTCCGCCATTCGGCACAAATGGGGCATCTTCACGTTGTGGTTCACTGGTTTGCGGGTACATATAGGTGTTATCGAAGTACACCAGTTTTGCGCCGTGAATCTCGCAGGCGGCAATGACATTGTGCATGATGACTGGCCACTGTGCGATCCAGAGCTGCGTATCCATCGGTAAACCTGCTGTCAGGTAAACAATCTCAGACCCTTGGACGGCACGCCGGGTTTGCTCCGGGTCCAGCAGATCGGCCTGAAACAAGGTGTCGGTCTCATTCACCTTCTGCGGATGGCGGCTGACCAAACGAATGTCTTTTGTAAAATCACGGTTCAGGCTTACTGCCAGTTCGCGTCCAATTTGTCCGTTTGCACCCAGAATGGTTTGCATCGTCTACTTCTCCACATTCACTGTTGTCATGGTGAAGCCGCATCCTAAGCTTGAAGTTAAGTTTAAAGTCAACCGGCAATGCTGATGCGATTCCATTTGACCTTCAAGTAAGGTTTAAACATAGGCTGATTCGGTCAGCAATAAAAAAGATGCCTGAAGGCATCGTTCTACTCATGTTAGAAAGGAAAGCGCAGATGACTCCAAAGATCCTGCTTGTTGTCAGTAATGTTGATCACTATGCAGATACCACCACACCCACGGGACTATGGCTGTCGGAACTGTCCCATGCCTATGATGAGTTTGAACGGCAGGGATACCAGCAGGTCATCGTCAGTCCGCAGGGCGGACCGTGTCCGTTAGAACCCCGCTCCCTGAAATGGCCCAATCTGGACCGGAGCGCCAAAGCCTGGCAGGCCGATCCGCAGCGCATGGCGTTGCTGAGCAATACAGTACGCCCCGAGGCCGTCGATCCCAGCGCGTTTGATGCAATCTATTTTACCGGTGGGCATGCCGTGATGTGGGACTTCCCGGACAGTGAAGGTTTGCAAATGCTGACCCGTTCGATTGTCGAGCAGGGTGGTATTGTCGGTGCAGTCTGCCACGGGTATTGCGGATTGCTGAATACCCGGCTGTCATCGGGTGAATTGCTGGTCAGCGGCCGCAAGGTGACCGGGTTTTCCTGGACCGAAGAAATACTGGCCGGGGTTGCAAAGAAGATGCCTTACAACGCCGAACAGGAGATGCGACAGCGGGGGGCACGTTACCAGAAAGCCCTGCTGCCATTTCTGCCGTTTGTTGTCACCGATGGTCAGCTTGTCACCGGTCAGAATCCGCAATCGGCCAAAGCAACCGCCAGACAGGTGGTTCAGTTGCTCAGGAAGCGCGGAGGGTGAAATCAGGAATCATCTTGACCGGTTTCACGGTGTGGTAGCAGGTGCCAGCCAAACTGAGTCATCACCCGTTCGGCATTGGTGGCGCAATCCATGTCGTCGGGTTTGGCTTCGATTTCTTGCAACACAGCCAGCAATCGGGCTTTATTTTCGGCAATCTTGCGCTCAATATCTTCTAAGTCTCTGACTTTTTGTTTTAGCGTGGTGAGCAAGTGGTGATGATCCCACTGCGACAAATCTGCAGGCAAGAGTAATCGCAGCTCATCAAGCGTGAATCCGGCCTGCTGACCTGTGGTGATCATGTCTAAAACCATCACGGCTTCAGGCGGATAACTGCGATAGCCGTTTGCTTTTCGTCTGACCGTTTTCAGCAGGCCGATCTTTTCATAGAAGCGAATGCGTGATGTTGCCAGTCCTGTCTTTCGGGACAGTTCTCCGATGTTCATTTTGAGTACCACTGTAATCTGGAATGGAGAAACCTTAGCACGCTTGTGCCTCAATCGCACTGACGGAAGGGTGCAGACCTCATGTCGCTTCAGCCGCCAGTCTCTCCGGCATCAAGAGCAACAGCACAGAAGATGCGACAAGCAGCAGGCCACCAAGGGTCCAACTGACAGAAATGCCGTAATGCTCTGAAATCAAACCGAATAAAAGCGATGCAAACACGCCGCCACAAGTGATCATAAAAGCGCTGATGGACAACATGGTCGATCGGAAACGCGTTTCCGTATGTTCATGAAGCAAAACACGTTCGGAATTATTGCCAGCAGTGAACAGGAAGAAGAACAGCAGGTAACACAGGGCGAAGCTGATGGGCTGCGAGGTATTGGCCAGGGCAATGAACGCGATGCCCGCGGTGACGCGGGTCGAGAACATCAGGGTTTTGTGGGATCCTTTCAGAATTTTGAGTAATCGGACGGACAAAATTGACGAACCGGCAGACATCAGAAAATAAAGGGCAGAGAGGACTCCGAAAAAGGTGACTCCATAATCTGTACCATGGATGAGTTCAGCCAGATAAGGCTGCCAGTAGTTTTCAATCCCGCTCAAGACCATACCAAACACCAATGTGGTCTGCATCAGCCGGCTTAGTATCGCATGGCGGAAAGCGGTTTTGATGGCTTGCAAACTTGTCTTGAAAACATTGGCAGGATACTGATGTTCAGGTGATAGTGCAGGTTGTCTTGCTTCATGAATCAATCCCCGTGTAATCAATATCAGAACCAGACTGGCGATGGCAACCAGCGCGATATTCAGATCATACATGTTTAACCCGGAGAGGGTTGATGATGGCAGTAATGAGCGGGTGCTGAAGTCGGGCAGCCAGCCACCGATCAGGGAGCCAGCCGCCAGCCCGAGCGTGACGAACACATTGATAGTTGCAATGGCGGAATGAAAAGACTGCTGGCCGGGTTGGCGACGGAAGCTGTCGTAAAACCAAGCGTCAAGCGTGCCGGAATAGACGGCTTTTGCCGTTCCCAGCAGCATGGCTGCAATCAGTATGAGAGGCAGGCCGTCTGCAAAGTACAGCACGATACAACCCAGAATGTTGACCAGCAGCGAGATAAGGTAAGTCTTCCTGCGCCCGTAGGTATCTGCGACGCCGCCCAGAGGGATTTCAAGCAGGGCGGTGCTGCCGATCCAGACCGCCATGACAATCCCGATGTCCATCAGGCTGAGTCCTCTCGACTGGAAAATCAGTATCAGGACCGGAATCATGATGCCCACAATCGTCCAGTGGAGGCATTGTTGAATCCCGAATCGGCATGTCAGTCCTTTTTGGCTCATGGTGATGTTCTCTGTGATGCTGAAGGTCACAAAAGAATCTCATAATGATTCACTTTTTCAATTTATTATCCTTAAGGATCTTATTATGATTCTTTGGGTGTCGGGATGTGATTCGGAGAACGCGAAATGGATGACAGGTTGTCGCAAGAAGTGTGTACCCTGCTGAAAAAGGAGCTCAGGAAAAGGAAGATATCCTATCAGCACTTGGCAGATGCATTGGAAATTTCTGAAGTGAGTGTGAAGCGACTGCTGAATCACGCACAGCCCCTGTCGATGCAGCGGCTGATTCGTATCAATCGTTTGCTGAACTTCCCACTGTCGAAGTTGCTTGAAGAAGCAGAAAAAAATATCTACACCATTCCGGTTTTCACGTCAGCGCAGGATCAGGCCTTTTTTGACTGTCCGCCGCTTTTTACCTTCTGGTCTGAGTTAACAGAACACCGGACAGTGAATGAGATTGCTGAACGCTATGGCCTGAATGAGCCCTCAATCCATCTTTATCTGAGAAAACTGGAATCCATTCAGCTGATTGAGATCAAAGTGAACCGAACTTGTCAGTTATTAGTCCCGAGCCACACGTCTTTTGAAAAAGGGGCCCGGTTCCCCATTTATTTCACCCGAACAGTGCTGAACCGTCTTCAGGGGCGGGTGATTGATCTTTCTGCTGAAGATAATCAGGCCTTTCTGATGACGTTAAAAGCAGAGCTGACGCATGAGGAGTTTTTGGAAGTCATGCACAAGTTAGATGACTGGATGTTCAACTTGCTGCGTGAAAGTCAGGATGTCAGAGCACGGGAAGGCCTGAAAGTTGCCCCTTATACTTTTGGTTTTATGGCGGCTCAGGGCGCTTTTCATGACAAGTTGCCAGACATTCCCAATCTGACCGATGCGGTTCAATGATGCAGTTGTCAGACGCCGCGTCACCCAGCTTTAGTGTTGTGAAAGGCTGTTTTCACGCGAACCATCGGCTAACCCCGCCACCAGAAAATCCACCAACAGCCTTACTTTCGGAGACAGCCGGACACTGGATGGAAATAACGCCCAGATGCCTTCTTTGTCGTCGCGGTACTGGGCCAGCACTTCAATCAGCTCGCCGGATTCCAGATCCTGCTGAATGTAATAATCGGGCAGTTGGATGAGGCCCAAACCCCGTTTCGCGGCATCACGCAGGGCAAAACCACTGTTGCATTTGAGCCGGCCAGAGATGCGAATGGATCGGCTTTGCTGTTGGTCTTTGAACCGCCAGACATCTACTGAGCCAACTAAACACTGATGTTTACTCAGCTCCGACAGGGTATGAGGTTCGCCGTGCCTGTCGAGATAATCCCGGCTGGCACAGACATAAGATTGCCGGGTCGACAGCCTGCGGGCCAGCAGGGTGGAATCTTCCAGCCGGCCTAAACGTATGGCCAGATCAACACCAGACTCTATGAGATCGAGTTTCTGGTTGGTGAGCACTAACTCGACGTCGACCTGCGGGTATTGTTCTAAAAACTGATTGATCAGGGGCGCCAGGTGCATCTCGCCGTAGGTCACGGGGGCGGTCACGCGCACCAATCCTTTTGGGGTGGTCTGCATCTGCGTGACGGCGAGTTCCGCCTGTTCCAGTCCGTCCACCAGATGTTTGCATTGCTGAAAATACAGCATGCCGGCTTCCGTCAGCGTGACTTTCCGTGTGGTGCGGTTGAGCAGTTTGACGGCGAGCCTGTCTTCCAGCGCTGCGACGCGGCGGCTGACCTGAGCCACCGAGGTGGACAGTTTTTTGGCGGCCAGTGTGAAACTGCTTGATTCTGCCACAGCGACGAATTCACTGACGCCTTCCCAGTTTGCCATGGTGTGTTCCGTGTTTGATTCTGAAGCATTGATTATTACACAGCCGTAAAAATGATTTGCCGGAATCGGTAATTATTTCTGAGATATTCAGAGATATACTGAATGAAAGCTGTGTATCTCATTCAACAATAAGGAAGATTTCATGACGCTGGAACTGAAACCCGGTCAAACCTCGATCAAATCAAAAGCGGCTGTCGCATGGGCTGCGGGTGAACCGCTGAAAATGGAAGAAGTCGACGTTCAGCTGCCGAAAGCCGGTGAAGTGCTGGTGCGTATTGTGGCGACGGGTGTTTGCCACACGGATGCTTTTACGTTATCGGGCGATGATCCGGAAGGAATTTTCCCGGCAATTCTGGGCCACGAAGGCGGCGGTATTGTTGAAATGGTGGGTGAAGGCGTGACCAGCGTCGAAGTGGGCGATCATGTGATCCCGCTTTACACCGCGGAGTGTGGTGAGTGTAAATTCTGTACCTCGGGCAAAACCAATCTGTGTCAGGCCGTGCGTGAAACCCAGGGTAAAGGTCTGATGCCGGACGGCACCACGCGATTCTCAATCAATGGCGAGCCGATTTATCACTATATGGGCTGCTCAACGTTCTCGGAATACACAGTGCTGCCAGAGATTTCTCTGGCGAAAGTGAACAAAGCGGCACCACTGGAAGAAGTCTGCCTGCTGGGTTGTGGTGTCACGACGGGTATGGGCGCAGTGCTCAATACGGCGAAAGTGAAATCCGGTGATACGGTTGCGATTTTTGGTCTGGGCGGCATTGGCTTATCGGCCATTATCGGTGCGCGTATGGCGGGTGCCAGCCGTATCATTGGGATTGATATCAATGAAAGTAAGTTCGCGCTGGCGCAGCAACTGGGTGCGACCGATGTCATTAACCCGCAGCACTTCGACAAGCCGATTCAGGAAGTGATTGTTGAAATGACTGACGGCGGCGTGGATTTCTCGTTCGAGTGTATCGGCAACGTGAATGTGATGCGTCAGGCGCTGGAATGCTGCCACAAGGGCTGGGGTGAGTCGGTGATTATCGGTGTGGCCGGTGCCGGCCAGGAGATCTCCACACGTCCGTTCCAGCTGGTGACCGGCCGGGTCTGGCGTGGTTCTGCCTTTGGTGGTGTGAAAGGCCGCTCTCAGCTGCCGGGCATTGTTGAACAGTATCTGGCGGGTGAATTTGGCCTGCAGGAGTTCATCACGCATACCATGGGTCTGGATGAGATCAATGAGGCGTTTGATCTGATGCATGAAGGTAAGAGCATCCGCAGTGTTGTCCATATGGACAAATAAAGCCAAACTGAACCCAATCAAGCATGAACCATACAGCCATAGGCTGTGTGGTTCGATTTCAAAGGATGATGTGATGACTTCTGAATCCCAAAACCTGCAGCATGTCAGCCAGAACAAAACGTTTGGCGGCTGGCTGAAACAATATACCCATGCGTCAGAATCGCTGAACTGTACCATGCGTTTCTCAGTTTTCCTGCCTTCTGCGGCCACAGCGGAGCATCCGGTGCCAGCGGTGTACTGGTTGTCGGGTCTGACCTGTACTGACGAAAATTTCTCGCAAAAATCCGGCGCTTTTCGAGTGGCTGAGTCGCTGGGGATCGCGCTGATCATGCCGGACACCAGCCCGCGCGGCGATGATGTAGCCGATGACGACAATTACGATCTGGGGCAGGGCGCAGGCTTTTATCTGAACGCAACCCAGCCACCATGGGACACGCATTACCGCATGTATGATTACGTGGTGCATGAACTGCCTGGCCTCATTGAATCCCATTTCCCGGTGTCTGATGTGAAGTCGATTGCCGGGCACAGTATGGGCGGACATGGCGCCCTGACGATTGGACTGAAGCATCCGGAGCAGTATCGTTCCATTTCTGCGTTCAGCCCGATTACGCATCCGATGATGTGTCCGTGGGGACAAAAAGCCTTTGCGGCCTATCTGGGGAGTGATAAAGAAACATGGCGTCAGTACGATGCCTGCGAACTGCTGAAGCAAGGCAAAGCCGCATTGCCAATGCTGGTCGATCAGGGCGACGCCGATAACTTCCTGAATGAGCAGCTCAAACCTGAACTGCTAAAGGCCGCCGCCGAGCAGCATGATTCGCCGCTCGAATTGCGCATGCAATCCGGTTACGACCACAGCTATTACTTCATCGCCAGCTTCATTGACGATCACCTGCGTTTCCATGCCCGGTATTTGTTGGCTGAACCGGGCTAGGGATATTGAGGGCACGTCATCTCGTGCCCTCAAATATTGCGTCGAGAAGATTAATGATTCTCTTGCTGAGTTGATGGAAGCACGGATTCAGTCCTCATCTTTTGACGTGACACAAGAACAGTACATCCTCCCCAGACAACACAGCATGCCAGCAGGGTTGTCAGACTGAAGTGCCAGTCGCCGCTTAAGTCGTGGAGATAGCCGAATACAACGGGTCCGATTGCTGCGACCAGATAGCTGACCGCTTGAACCATGCCGGAAAGTGCCGAGGCGTGGTTGGCATCTGTTGAGCACCAATTCAGCATAGACATCCCCATGATGAACCCCAGACTGGTGCCCATCCCCATCAATATTCCAGCGAGCAGTGCTGCTTCCTGATTGAACAGCAGAAGTGCAATGCCTGTCAGCGTGAAACAAACGGCAGCGAGACAAGGGTAAAGCGGGGTTTTCAGTTGACTGAGCAGGGGGAGCAAAAGCAGGCTGGGAATCATTGCGGATAGCAGAGCGATTCCGTGATACAGACCTGAATCCTCTGCGCTGTAACCCATGTTTTGCACGATCACCGCATACCAGGCGACGAAAACATAGTTCATCAGCGAATTCATGGCCATATAGGCTGTGAGCTTCCAGGCTGCAGCAGATCGCCAGACAGTCTGGTTGCTTGAATCTGCTGCTGTTTGGGTGGTGTGGCGCAGTTGCGACAGCCAGGTCAGGTTAGCCAGTACAGCAATTGGCAGGCAAGCCATGAGCGCCAATCGCCAGTTGTTCCCACCGCCAAGTGTCGTTACAGGCACCACGAGGGCAGCCGATGCGGCCGCCCCAATACCCATGACCAGAATATAGAAAGACGTATAGGTTGTCGCGGATTCCGGATATCGGCGTTTCAGAAAGGCGGGTAATAACACGTTACAGAAAGCAATCCCCAGACCAATGAGAACCGTGCCGCCCAAAAGCAGTGTGGTATTGCCAGCGCCCCGTAAGCCGATGCCCAGAGCTACTGCAATCAATCCCAGAAAAATGCCCTTTTCGATCCCTATCTTGGATGCAGTGAGAGCAGCGAGCGGAGAGAAAAAGCAAAAGCGAGTAAAGGTATTGTGGTGAGTAATCCAGCGCTCTGTGACGATAAGGACAGAGCCTGGCTGATGTCTTCCAGGATTGGCGACACACTGGTCAAGGGTGACCGCAGCATCAAGGCCGTCAGGGTGAGGGAGGTCAGAAACAGGATATGATGGGTGTGATATTTCATAGTGTGTTTTTCAAGACAACAATTAAAAAGTAAAACTAGTTTAATCAGTCGGGATCATGTTTAATTGAGGAAATTTGACAATTTATTGCTAAAAACCGTCATGTTAGAACCTGTCAGTGAGGCTTTATACGACAGTGCAATTTTCCCGCAAAGGGCAGTGGCGCTGAAAGTCGGCAAAGACGCCAGCAGAGAATCGCCCTGCCACCAGCATGAAAAAGGGCAGTTAGTGATGCCAACGGTCGGATATGTAACGAGTCATATTCAGGCTGCAATTTGGATGGTGCCCCCTCAGACAGCGGTGTGGATTCCGGGAAATGTTTCGCACAGCAACCGGGTTTCGGTGAATGGCGAAGGTTGTATGTTGTTTATTCAGCCCTCAGCCATTGCGATGCCGGATGATGTGTGTACAGTGTCCATTTCTCCGATGCTCAGAGAAATGATTCTTCATCTGGCTTCATTGGATCAGCAATATCAGGCGGGGAGTGAGACCGATAAACTGGCTGAGGTGTTGCTGTATCAATTGTCATTAATGCCGATCGAACGCTTTGATTTCGCGATTCCGGAAGAGCCGAAGCTGCGCCAGATAGCCAAGGCGATGGTTGCAGATCCAGCCGACAGAAGAACGATTGGTCAGTGGGCAGCAGCTTATGCAATGAGTGAGCGAACTCTGTCCCGGCTGGTGGAGAAACATGTGGGCATGACATTCGGAAAATGGCGCGGACAATTACATATTGTTGTCGCGTTGCAACAATTGAATTCGCAGGTGCCGGTCCAGCGAGTGGCGGAAAATCTCGGTTACGAGTCGGTCAGTGCTTTTATCACCTTTTTTAAGAAAACACTGGGTCAATCTCCAAAGCAGTACCTGTCCCGCAGATGAAGTACAGATTCAGCAGCTTGGAATCATTCATTGACGTCGCTGCTGAGAATAAAAGAGACGCATTATTTTATCTAGCTTTGTGAATCGCATGACGAGAGTTCGTGAATCCCAAAGCTTCAATGACCAGGATAGATTCAATGGAAAAAGTGGCCATATTTGTCGATGTGCAAAACGTGTATTACACATCCAGGCAGCAGTATCAGCGCAACTTCGATTACAATGCCTTCTGGGCCAAAGTGACCAAAGACAGAGAAGTGGTGGCTGCCTTCGCGTATGCCATTGACCGGGGTGATCGTAAGCAGCAAGAATTTCAGAATATCTTGCGAGCCATTGGTTTTGAGGTCAAGCTGAAGCCTTTTATTCAGCGATCGGATGGCTCGGCCAAAGGCGATTGGGACGTTGGCATCACCATTGACGCATTGGAGCACACGGGGATCGCCGATGTCGTCGTGCTGGTTTCCGGCGATGGTGATTTTGATCTGTTGCTGAATAAACTGCGAGTCGATAAAGGCAAACAGGTTGAGCTGTATGGTGTGCCTGACTTGACGGCAGCCTCGTTGGTGAACGAGGCCAGTACCTATTTTCCTATCAATGACGATTTGCTGTTGTAATTCGGTGCCTGGAATGGCAATAAGGTCATTTTTGAACGATTCGACATCAATCTGATGTTGTTGTTACATCAGTTGGATGTATACTGAGTGTGTCATGCGGTTTACAGGAGTTCAGGATGTCACATTCATTCATCACTGATGTGGGTCTGAAAAATAATATTTTTGATGATCAGTATCTGTTGCTTGAAACCATCACTGCGGGTGTGGCAGGCAAAGTCGTGGAGTCCGTCGTGAAAACCTTGCCGACGCAACGCGCAATCATCTGCAGTGCATTAGGGACGACCAGCGGTAATCTTCATCGTTTGTATAAACGCAAAGCGTTGGACAAGCATCAGTCTGAAGAAATGCTGGATATTCTGAGCGTTTTCAATGCAGCATTTTCGTTGTACGAAGACAGGGAATTGGCACAGGAACTGTTAAATACCCCTTTGCCAGCGCTGAACAATAAAAAGCCCTCTGAATTACTGGATACCTTCACCGGGCGCAGGATGGTGAAAGAAACCCTGAATAAAATGGCCTGGGGCGAGTTTTCCTAAATGCTGCTTTACCGCATTACGCCAGAGCAGTACCTTGAAAATTATCAGGGGTTGGGGGCCAGTTATCAGGACGGGGCAAGATGGAACCATAAAGGCGTTTCTGTGCTGTATTTTTCATTGTCGCCTTCTGTTGCCATGCTGGAAATGGCGAATTATTTCCCGTTGCCTAAATTAATCCCAAAAGATTATGTGCTAGGTATTTACGAACTGCCCGATTCACAGGCTGATCAGCTTGATCCCGGGTTGTTGCCGTCTGACTGGAATGTGTATCCTCATCCTGTTTCAACACGCAATATTGGCTCACAGTGGCTGACAGGCAATACCAATACCGGGTTGGTTGTCCCCAGTGCGGCAACACCGAATGGACTGGAGTCGATCATCGTGCTGAATCCGCTTCATGATGGCACTGTGCATCTCAGGCTGGTGGATAAAACCACTCAGCTATTTAATGCGCGAGCGTTTCCGGGCAACTGATCTTGTGTGCCAGAACTATCCCGTTAATAACACACACGCCCCTGAACAGGGCGTGTGTCGTATTGGCCGTCATACCGGGCTTAGGAGAGCAACTCTGGACGATTTTTGTACTGTTCCAGCGCCTCCGGGTTGGCCAGCGCGCCGACGTTTTTCACCGGCTGTTGGTGCACCACATTCCGCACCGCCAGCTCAACCAGTTTGCCGGATTTGGTGCGCGGAATATCGGTGACAGCCAGAATCACCGCCGGGACATGGCGTGGCGAACAATGTTCTTTGATGCGCTGGCGAATCCGGGCCTGCAGCGTGTCGTCGAGTTGCTGCCCCTCGGCCAACTGAACAAAGAGCACGACGCGCACGTCATTCTGCCAGTTTTGTCCGATCACAATCGAATCGATGATCTCGTCCATCGGATTGACCTGACGATAGATCTCCGCTGTCCCGATGCGCACACCGCCCGGGTTGAGTACCGCATCGGAGCGACCAAAGAAGACTAAGCCGCCGTGACGGGTCAGCTGAACAAAATCACCATGATGCCAGGTGTTGGGATAGACATCCCAGTACGCACTGTGATAACGCTTACCACCTTCGTCGTTCCAGAACCCAACGGGCTGATGCGGAAAGCTGTTACAGCAAACCAGCTCGCCCTGAGCGTCGATCACCGACTTTCCGTTATCATCATAAACCTGCACATCCATGCCTAACGCGCGGCCCTGACATTCCCCGCGGTACACAGGGCTGAGGGGGTTACCAATGGCAAAGCAGCCACAGATGTCGGTGCCGCCGGAGATCGACGCCAGTTGCAGATCAGATTTGACAGACCGGTACACATAGTCGAACTGTTCCGGCGCCAGCACTGAGCCGGTCGAACACAGGGTCCGAAGGCTGGCCAGGCGATGAGTCTGGTTGGGCTGGTAGCCCTTTTTCTCAAGCGCCTCAAGATACTTGGCTGATGTGCCGAATAAGGTCACGTCTTCCTGATCGGCCATGTCCCACAGCACATTGCCATCGGGGTAGAAAGGCGAGCCATCGTAGAGCACCAGCGTCGCGCCCGCCGCCAGTCCGCTGGCCATCCAGTTCCACATCATCCAGCCGCAGGTGGTAAAGTAGAACAGGCGATCCCCTTTGTTGACGTTGCTGTGCAGCATGTGTTCTTTCAGATGATTGAGCAAAATGCCGCCGACACTGTGAACAATACACTTGGGCTTTCCCGTGGTGCCGGAAGAATAAAGAATATAAAGCGGATGATTGAACTCAACCCGTTCAAAGTGAATCGCCGATGGCTGATACGCGGACAACGCATCATCCCAGAACTGGTAGCGCTCAGACAACGGTTCAAATGCAGGGGGCGACATGCCGGTGAATGGGATCAGTACGACTTTTTCGACGCTGTGCAGTTCTGTCAGCATGGCATTGACTTTATCAATGCAGCTGTGCCTTTTGCCGTTATAAAAATACCCATCGGCGGCGAACAGGAGTTTAGGGCACGTCTGGCCAAATCGCTCGACTACGCTGTCGACCCCAAAGTCCGGCGAGGTCGACGTCCAGATCGCGCCAATTGTGCTGGTGGCGAGCATGGCGATCAGCGTCTGAGGCAAATTCGGCAGATAACCGGCCACGACATCCCCTTGTGAGATGCCTTGCTGGCGCAGGTACTGGCTGAGCTGTGAAACCTGATCATACAAGTTTTGCCAGCTCAGTTGCTGGCGTCGTTCTGCCTGTCCTTCACAGTGAAACACAATGGCTGCTGATTCCGGTGCCTGTTTGGCGTAGGCCAGCAGGTTTTCGGCAAAGTTCAGGCGGGCATCCGGAAACCAGAGGGTGTCCTTGGCCGGCTCTGTGCTGCCAGGGGGCAGTCCGTCACTCGGCTGCCTTTGTCACCGATGACGCCGCAGAAGTCCCACAGCCGATCCCAGAACTGTTCACTGTGCGTGACAGACCAATGGTGAAGCTGCTGATAGTCGTGAAACAGCGTGTCTTCCTGCTCGCTCAGATCCACCATGAACTGGTACAGCAAGCTGTCATGAATACTGTCTTTGGTCGGCTGCCAGAGAATGGGTGCTTGATCTTCTTCCAGATGATGGTCTTGCATGCTCATCGTTATCGTCCTTATCGTGATGGCTTACGTCTGGCGTCTTATCTTTCGCCTTAATACTTTTATTGTGGCGTATTATCCGGGTGAGCCTGTGCGAAAGACGCCAGTTTCTGGCAGGCCGCATCGATTCTGACCAGTGTCGGGTAGGGGGACAAATCAAGCTCAAACCGGCGCGCATTATAAAGCTGAGGCACCAGACAAATATCGGCCAGCGAGGGCGTATCGCCGCAGCAGAAGAGACTGGGCTGGTTCGCCTGCCTTGCCGCCACTCGAGCTTCCAGTGCAGACAAGCCCTGGTGCAGCCAATGATGATACCAGGTGAGCTTATCTTGCTGACTCACACCCAAGTCTTGCGTTAAATAGTTGAGAATACGCAAGTTGTTCACCGGGTGAATATCACACGCAATACTCAGAGCCAGTTCGCGGCATAGTGCTTTTTGCCAGGGATCACGGGGCAGCAGTGCGGTCTCGGGATAGCATTCATCCAGATATTCAATGATGGCCAGTGACTGGCTCAGATATCCCTGCTCGGTTTCCAGAGTCGGTACCAGCTGTGACGGGTTCATGGCCTGATAAGCCAGTGATTGTTGCGCTTTATCCACCAGTGACACCGGGTGGCTGGTATAGCTCAACCCTTTCAGGTTGAGCGCAATACGCACCCGGTAGGCGGCGGATGAGCGGAAATAGTCGTAGAGCGTCATCCGGCCTCCTTGTTAGTCTGGCTGATGGTGGTTCAGATCGGCAGGGTCGTACTGGTGCTGATATTTCACCACTGTCTGTTCAATCGCGCCAAAGATGGAGTCGCCATTGTCGTCAAACATTTCAATTCTGACTTTGTCGCCAAATTTCATGAAAGGCGTGACGGCTTGTCCCTGATCGATGATTTCCAGCATCCGGCGTTCAGCCAGACAGCAGGAGCCGCTGGAACGATCTACGTTCGAGACCGTGCCGGAACCGATAATGGTGCCCGCACAGAGATGACGGGATTTCGCCACATGCTGCACCAGTTCGGCGAAGTTGAACGTCATATCGACACCGGCATTGGGCTCACCGAATAACTCATCATTCAGATGCACGCTCAGGCGCTGATGGACTTTGTAATCATGCCAGCTGTCGCCCAGCTCGTCCGGGGTGACGGCCACAGGTGAAAACGCAGAAGCCGGCTTGGACTGAAAGAAACCAAAGCCTTTGCTCAGTTCGGCAGGGATCAGATTGCGCAGCGAGACATCATTGACCAGCATCAGCAATTTGATATGGCCGTGAACTTCTTCGGTGCGTGTACCCATCGGGACATCATTGGTGATCACCGCAATTTCACCTTCAAAATCGATTCCCCAGCTTTCATCGGCCATTTCAATGTCCTGGCGCGGGCCGAGAAAACCATCTGACATACCCTGATACATCAGGGGATCGGTCCAGAAGCTTTCCGGCATTTCAGCGCCGCGTGCCTTGCGAACCAGTTCGACATGGTTGACGTATGCACTGCCGTCTGCCCATTGAAAAGCCCGCGGCAGCGGAGAAGCGCAATGTGCCGGGTTAAACGGGAACACATCTTGGGCAATGCCGTCGTTGAGGTTGCGATACAGGTGTTGCAGATCCGCCTCGACCTGATCCCAGTTATCTAAAGCAAACTGCAGCGTCGGCGCAATGTCGTGTGCATGTACGGCTTGAGTGAGATCACGTGAAACGATAATCAGTTGTCCGTCACGGCCTTGGTCTAAAGAAGCTAATTTCACGTTTTACTCCTTACTTTACAATGTAAATCTAATGCTTGTTTTTTCGCCTGTGGATCACTTACGGTTGATCCAGGAATACACATAGTCTTTGTTTTCAACGCCTTCCGGCAGCTCCGCGACTTCCAGCGGATATCGGGTGTCGATCATCACCGCCACTTCATCGGTTTCTTTCTTCGGCTGCGACTGACTGGCCGCCAGCGCTTTCGGATGCGGACCATGCGAGAAGCCGCAAGGGTGGTGGGTGATCATGCCGGCTTCAATATTGTCGCGGCTGAAGAAGTTGCCTTTGTGGTAGAACAGCACTTCATCGTAGTCATCGTTGTTGTGATAAAACGGCACTTTGAGCGCGCCCGGATCAGACTCGATTGGGCGGGGAACGAAAGTACAGATGACGAAACCATTGGCGACGAATGTGGTATGTGCTGACGGCGGCAAGTGATAGCGATGGCTCATCAGCGGACGAATATCACGCCAGTTCAGTTTGAAGACGGTCAGATTCCCTTTCCAGCCCTGCGCATCAAGCGGGTTGTAGGGGTAGGTGATGGTATTCATCTGATCGCGGGCTTTCAGTCTGACCTGCCAGCGCTGATCATTATTTTGCTGAGCCAGGAAGGCGTCGTCGATGCGGGCGTATTCCAGCACCGCCGGATCATACACAGCATGCTGGCCTGCCAGACCGCGATCCGGCAACTGATAACCACTGTTGGTGGCTTCAATCAGCAGCATCGACACAGGTTCTTCGACCTCAATACGCCAGCTGGTCGCACGGGGAATGGTGATGTAATCGCCTTCCGTGAAGGCCAGGTGGCCATAATCACAATACAGCTGACCGCAGCCCTGATGAATGAAAAGCACTTCATCGCCATCACCATTGCGGACCAGATGGTTCATGCTTTGGGTGGTATTCCAGACTCTGAGTTTCAGCTGGTTGTTATACAGCACCAATGACGCATCCCAGGGCGATTCACCGGGCTGCTCAAGACGGGTCGTATCGATGGCGCGGGGGCGCAAGGGGCCGTCCCATTCCACCCAGCCCGTCGGCGGATTGCTGTGATACATGTGGCTTGCAGGGCCAAAGAAGCCTTCTTTACCGCATTCACGTTCATACGTACCTTCCGGCAAGTCGCAGTGGGCCTGACGGGAGGCTTTACCTTCTATAATCGGAAATTGAAACCAGTGACGCATCTTTGGGTCCTCATTGACGATGACAGCCTGCGTTTGTCAGCAGTGACAAACCCACTGTCTCTATCCTTGTGTGCCAGACGCCCGGGTCACTCTGTTGGTTGTGTCCCGGCTCATCTGGCTTAACATCGTGTTAACCTTCTGCTTTAACTCTGGTTGAGAGCGACTTAACAAGCAACCCCTTAAGCAATATTCACTTTTGCAAAGTGTGCGTTTTTTTTACATAACTGTATGTTCTTATTGATGGTCTAAGTCGGTGCCTTGATTCGTTTTTTCAATCTGGCCTGACAGATGCTGAGTAATCAGGGGGATGTAAAATTATTGTTACACCGAATGGGTTGTGCGATTCCACTCTGATGGTTCCATTGCGATCCCTAAAACGCCTACCCTTAAACGAGAAGGGACAGCTCCAGACTTATCTGATGTTGATTCGCAGCTCAGCCATGCCTGAGCCGGAGAAACAGACCGTTGAGCTGATGATTGCCAAGGTAAGGCAGAGAGACATAGAAGGTTGTTTTATGGGCAAAGCGACAAAGTATGTATCGAAACAGCCGGATGAAAACGGCTTTATTCACTGGTCTGACGATGAGCACCAGATCTGGCATGATCTGGTGACAAGACAGCTTGGCTGCATCAAAGGCCGGGCCTGTGATGAATATATCCAGGGGCTGGAACTGCTGAATCTGCCTGTTGATCGTGTACCGCAACTGGCCGAAGTGAATCAGGTGCTGATGAAAAGCACAGGCTGGCAGTGCGTTGAAGTGCCGGCGCTGATTAATTTCGACCGCTTTTTCAAGCTGCTGGCCAATAAACAGTTTCCGGTGGCGACATTTCTGCGTAGTCGTGAAGAGTTTGATTACCTGCAGGAACCTGATTTTTTCCATGAAGTGTTCGGTCACTGCGCGATGCTGACCAATCCGGCCTTTGCAGAATTTACCCATACCTATGGTCGTTTAGGCTTTGCTGCGTCCAAGGAAGAGCGGGTTTATCTTGCACGTTTGTACTGGTTCACTGTCGAGTTTGGTCTGATGCGCCAGCACGGTGAGCGCCGGATTTACGGAGGCGGTATTCTGTCTTCACCGGGCGAAACCGAGTATGCAATGACCAGTGATAAACCGATTTACAAAGTGTTTGATCCGGTTGATGTGTTACGCACGCCTTATCGTATCGACATCATGCAGCCGATTTATTTTGAGATTGATGGTATACAGCAACTGTTTGAGCTGGCCCATCAAGACATCATGAGTATGGTTCATCAGGCCCAGTCTCTGGGTCTGCATGCACCTTTGTACCCACCGAAGAACAAGGAGCAAGTTGGGGAATATGTCTGATTTAACTGAATTGAAGTGTGAAGCCTGTCAAATTGACGCCCCTATGGTGACAGACCATGAAATGGTTGAGCTGACAAAAGCGATTCCAGAATGGGAGGTGCTCGATGTTGAGGGGATCAAGCAGCTGGAAAGGGCGTATAAGTTTAAGAATTTTAAGCTGGCCTGGGCGTTTGCCAATCAGGTGGCAGAGATGGCCGAAGAAGAATTCCATCACCCCACCATCACGCTTGAGTGGGGGAAAGTGACGGTAAACTGGTGGAGCCACTCAATTAAAGGGCTGCATAAAAACGACTTTATCTGTGCCGCGAAAACCGATCGTCTGTTTGAAAATTAAACACTTTATTGATTGTCAGAACACGTCAGTGAGTAAAGAATACGTATTAAGCGCTGGATTTCCGGCGCTTTTTTTGTTTGCGGTTACTGGGGGAACGGTTTTGCTGTGTCAGGTTTATTGACAATTTTTCGTGTTGAATCTTTATCCGACGTCTTCCGCGTGCCAGTTCAGCAGCCATCCCGGTCAGGATTCGCAGACGAAAACTCTGACTGCCGCCTTTGAGTTTCTTGACCGGATGCGTGTTTTGCATTTCGCCTTGCAAAATGCGATGCAAGTCACAAAAATTTACACCTCCATCTCTGTACCGCCGTGTTCACTCGCGGTTATTACCCGGCACTCTATTTGCATGATAAAGATCACATTCTTGTCGTGGTTTTGAGATTTGACAGGAAGTGGACTACCTGTAAAGCACTGTGGCGTATCACGGGTCGGTTTGATCCGGACAATTACAGAAATGGGGGCGGCGCTATGTATGACGCAGAGATGAAGCTGAACCATCAGATTGTACAGTTTCTGGAGTATAAGCTTCAGACACTTCATGAAAATATCCGCGAAAATATCACTGAACCACCTGAACTTTATACCGCGATGCTGGCGGTGTTGACGCAATATATGGCGGGGCTGAAGTCTATCACCTGTTTGCTGAATCATGGCTTTGTATCGCAGACGAGAGGGATTTTTCAAACCCTGGGTGAGGACTATGAAGACATTATCTTTCTCAGCCTGCCAGCCCTGCATGGCACCATGACCCATCTGCATTATGCCTATCTCAAACGTGTGGCCGGCGAGGAAGACTACGGCTATTACAGTCCGGTGTCGCGGTGTGAAATCAGAAACCAAATCCGGGAAGCAAACGGTATTAATCACAATGTTTTTCAGCTTTACCCGAAACGCCAGGCGCTGCAGGTTTTGCGTCCGTTAGGGGACAAACCCTGCTCTGCCAATCTGGCCATCGAGTTACATCGTCACTTTGCCTATAAAGCGGTGTTGCTGACGGTACTGACGGCGAAAGTGGCGGATGAACAGGAAGTGATGCGCGAATGCCTGAATTACCGGGCTCATCTTGAGATGGTGGATCCAGCGGCTGTGATCATGCCACAACCTCAATCTCAACCGCGTCCGCAGGCTGCGCCCGCGCCAATCGCGAATGATATATCTTATGCAGCAATAAGATAACTGGCACACCCACTGCGCTGTACCCAAACACAAGGCAAGTGTGATAACGTCATGTGATGTAAGAAGCCATTGCGATTGCAATGGCTTCATCGGTTAAATGGACGAATGACAGGCATTGGGAACAGCATGGCAGAAAAGAAAGCATTAGATACCAAAATCATCACCGCCGGCCGCTCGAAAAAGTGGACTCAGCAATTAGTGAACCCTCCGGTCAGCCGCGCTTCCACCATAGTGTTTGATTCCGTCGAAGAGATGAAACACGCGACCGCCAACCGGGCGAATAAAGCACTTTTTTATGGTCGCCGCGGCACCAATACGCATTTTGCTTTTCAGGATGCCATGGTGGAGCTGGAAGGCGGTGTAGGCTGTGCGTTATACCCTTGCGGTACAGCGGCGATTTCTAATGCCATTCTGTCATTTGTAAAAACAGGCGATCATGTTCTGATGGTCGATGGCGCTTATGAGCCAACGCGGGATTTTTGCGACAAAGTGCTTGCGAAAATGGGGGTCGAAACCACCTATTATGACCCGATGATTGGCGAAGAAATCCGGGATTTAATCCGCCCGAATACCACAGTGTTGTTTTTAGAGTCGCCTTGCTCTATTACCATGGAAGTGCAGGATGTCCCTACGCTGGCGCGTATCGCACATGAACACGACATTGTTGTCATGCTGGATAATACCTGGGCTTCGCCTATCAATTTTCAGCCGTTTGAGCATGGGGTTGATATCTCCATTCAGGCTGCGACCAAGTATATCGTCGGGCACTCGGATGTGATGTTAGGCACAGCAACGGCCAATGCGCGCTGCTGGGATCAGTTACGTGAACACAGCTATCTGATGGGCCAGTGTACCTCTCCCGATGATGTGTATCTGGCGATGCGGGGATTGCGTACTTTAGGTGTGCGTTTGCGTCAGCATCAGGAGAACAGCCTGAAAGTGGCCCGCTGGCTGGCGGAACGGCCAGAAGTGGATCATGTTCGCCATCCGGCACTGCCGAGTTGTGAAGGGCATGAGTTTTATCTCCGGGACTTTAAAGGGTGTAACGGATTATTTTCCGTTGTTCTGAACCGGGGTAATACCGAAGCGCTGACCGCATTGCTGGATGGCATGGAGCATTTCAGTATGGGTTATTCCTGGGGAGGCTTCGAAAGCCTGATCCTGGCCAGTGAAGATGTCAATAAACTGCGTACCGCGAAGAAGAAAGATTTTGCAGGCCCGATTTTACGGCTGCATATCGGATTAGAAGATTGCGATGATCTGATCCGGGATCTGGAAAAAGGATTCGAAAGGCTGAACGCGGCTCTGACGGCAGAGTAAGTTAACCCATTTTTCATGATGACTGGCCACTTGATGTGGCCTTTTTTGTCTCTGGCTGTTGATAATTACCGAACACATTTTAGGTAAGTTTATGAAATAGGCTAGAATTTAGTCATATGACCGGTTTGGGTCACTTGTGGCTGAGCGAAAAGGAGAAAGGCCATGAAAAAATTTACTGCTCTATTGTTCGGGACATGGGTATTGGCGGGTTGTACCAGCATGGATTCTGAATACGGTGTAGGTGAGTACACACTATTTCCTAAGGCTTATGTGAATGAAGACCCTTATGACAGCATTTATCACTTTGGATTTAATCAGGGCTGTGAAAGCGCATTAAGTCTGAAAGGTGTGGTGGATACTGAATATATGAAAGATATTGCGCTGAATAATTCAGATACCCGCTATAACGAAGGTTGGGATGACGGTAAAACGGCGTGTGACGATGGTCAGCGACGCCTGATGGAAAGTAGCCACATTCTGGCTGGTGAGCCTAAAGTTGCCGAGGAAAATGCATATTAACTTTGTGTGACGGAAAACAAGGTGACATCTATTGGATTGTTTTCTGTCACAGGAGCGTAAAGTCATGATTTATATTCATTGTTGCAGTGACTCATTGCTAGTAATAAATTTATTACCTAAGTTTTTTGTTTGAGTGAAATATATATCTTACTGTTTGGTTAGATATGGGGCAAAAAAACAGACCTTTCGGTCTGTTTTAGAACGCATCGGGAATAATGTGGATAAGAAATAAACCTAGCCCAAGTTCTTCTTTTTGTTTTTCCACAATTCTGGTGCGTTTATGCCGCTAAGGATTTACCCATTGAATGGACTTGTCCTTGGTGGAACAGCACCGGCACAACAATGTGTACTTCAGTCAGAATTAAGTAACTGCTGTGGTCAGCTGGTGTATGCAGCTCAACAACGACTTGTAAATTCTGATCAATTGCTTTCTGAAGCGCTCTTGTTGTGGATGTTTTTCCTTTTCCGGCAAATGGACTAAATTTTCCATTTCGGGCATACACCCAAATGGTGAAAGAGTGTTCGTCTCTTTCAAGTTGCTCGATGAAATCAACGATGTGTTTCATTTCCAGTCCTTATTGTCGAGTCAATATCTGAATATTGACGCGACTATTATGAAATACCCGCAATGGAATTCAAATTCTTTGATGGGATTTATTTAATATTGTGACTTAAGCGATATTTTTGTGAAATTTTGTTGCCTTATTATGTCATAGGTAAAGAAAATGATATGTACAGTGTTTCTTATTAAGTGTTCTTTATACGTATCTTGCTAAGAAATATCGTTTTTATTGATTTTTTAATAAAACCATAATATCGAAAAAACAAGCGATACTTGAATGTAAAACGGTTATATTTTTCGTTGTTGTTTTAATCACATGTTTATTTTTATTGCTACAGGGTATATTTGATGGTCGAGGAAGTGAAAGTATGCGCATGGGCTATGCATCAGCCTCTTGAGCGGGAATACCATGATACAGAGTGGGGCCAGGTTGTAACGGATGACAAAATATTGTTTGAATTCATCACCTTGGAAGGTGCTCAGGCTGGTTTAAGCTGGTATACCATATTAAAACGTCGTGATGCATACCGGCAGGCTTTTGCAGATTTCGATATTCAGCAATTAGCAGAATGGGGCGATGAAGAAGCGGAAGCGATTCTTACCGGGTTTGACATTATTAAGCACAGAGGCAAGGTCAATTCTGTCTTTACCAATGCCAGCGCCGCACTGGCGTTACAAAAAGAGTTCGGCAGTTTGTCGGCTGCGCTGTGGCAGTTTGTCGATGGTGTGCCGATCAATAATCGCTGGGACAGTATGGATCAAGTGCCTGCAAGCAGCGAAGAATCAAAAGCCATGAGCAAGTTTCTCAAAAAGCGAGGGTTTAAGTTTGTCGGTGAAACCATTTGTTATGCCTTTATGCAGGCAGTTGGAATGGTGAATGATCATCTGGTTAGCTGTTATTGTTACGAGCGCGCCGTCATGAGCCAGGAGGCAGCAGCCAACAGTAATACCAAGTAAGCATGTCGTGTGTCATTTCATTTTCAACGTCAATAAAATGACAGAAAAGAGAGTCGGGTAGTAGTGCGGAGTCAGCAGCAGGAATGAGTATGCCAGAGCCATCAGATCAACATCATGTGAAGGGAAAAACCATTCGGACCGTGACCCTGGTGGGCGCGATTTTGAATGTTTTTCTGGCGGTATTAAAGATCGGAATCGGTAAAGTGGCGGGCAGCCAGGCACTGGTGGCGGACGGTGTGCACAGCTTCACTGATTTAATGACAGACGCTGTCATTTTACTGGGTTCCCGCTACTGGATGGCACCTGCAGACAGCGGTCATCCTTATGGACATGGCAAATTTGAAACCCTGGCTAATGTTTTTATCGGGCTGATGCTGGCACTGGTCGGCATTGGTATTGGCTGGGACTCGATTGAAACGCTCAGCGACACAGCCCCGCCAGCGCCAGGCATGCTGGCATTTTATGCCGCTGTTGCTGCGATTGTGATGAAAGAACTGCTGTACCGCTGGACAATGCATGAAGCAAAGCAGATCCATAGTGCGGTCTTAAGGGCAAATGCCTGGCATCATCGCAGTGATGCGCTCAGTTCTGTGCCTGTTGCTGTCGCTGTGATTGCCAATGCCATTTTTCCTTCTCTGAAATATCTGGATCAAATTGCGGCATTACTGGTGACGGGGATGATTCTGAAAGCGGCATTCGAGATCATCTGGCCAGCTTTGCATGAACTGACCGATGCACGAGGCAGTGAAGATGTAGAACAACGCTTGGTACACATGGCTGAAGAAGACAAAGACATTCGTGAAATCCACGCGATCCGCAGCCGCCAGACGGGGGGAAGCTTGTTACTGGATTGCCATATTCTGGTGGATCCTGAGATGTCGATTGAAAATGCCCATGCGATAAGCGAGCGGTTCAAACAGAACATTCTCACCCAGATGGACAATGTCATCGATGTCGTGATTCATATTGAACCTTATACCTGTGAGGAGAGACTGGTGAACCCTTGCTCGCTGGACGAACAGCTGCACCAGCAGAAGAAGAAACCAAATCGCTGAGGGGGCAGTTCGTTAAGCCTTTTGGTACTTTTTTATCTTCCCGTCTCATTTGTGATTCTCTTTTATTGCAGTGATCTCACTAGGCTTAAAATGAAAATACCAAATATGTGTGTCATATAACCGACTGTATATTTGGTTTTTTTGAACCTTCACGGCTGGTCGGTAGCAGACTGGCTCATGAGAGACCGGGGGATGTATGCCGCTCATTCGTATCAAATCATTACCCTTCGCGGGCGATGTTGAAGTAAACGTTGCCTTGGGTATTTTATCCCAGGCCATTGCCGACGCCACTTTGATTCCCCAGCAGCACATTATGATTGTGTGGGAGTACATACCTGCGGGCCATTTCGTGCATGGCGGACAACTGGCGAATCAGCAACCATCAAATTCGCATCCTGTTCTTGTTGATATGGTTGCACCCAATTTCAACACCGAAGCGCAAATTGCAGCCATGCTGGAACTGATAGCCAGCAGCCTGTCACATACCTTGCCGATTGCGCAGAACAACATTTTCATCAACTACACCCCGGCTTACAGTGATGGTGTGTATGACGATGGCCATGTGGTGGAATGGGAAAACTAACGACAGCCGTGCGATCGCTCAGGTGCCTGTGACGGTCTGGCAAAACATTTTTTTGTAATGCCATGAAACGCAGATAATTCGTGTGTAGAATGGGTTGATTTTTTATTAAAGCGAGCCGATCATGCTGCATATGATTTCTGCGTTGCCACCTATGCTGGCATTATTTATGGCGATTGTCTGTGAGGTGATCGCAACCTCTATGCTGCCTAAAACGCAGCAATTTACTCAACTTGTGCCCACCTTAGTTGTGTTAACCGGCTATGGTGCTGCATTCTTTTTGCTTTCAGTGACGGTAAAAGTCGTTCCCATTGGTGTGGCCTATGCCATTTGGTGTGGTGCCGGAATTGTCCTGGTCGCCCTGATCAGCTGGTTGTGGTACGGACAAAAACTGGATCTGTATGCCTTGATCGGCATTGCATTTATTATGGCCGGCACACTCATCATCAATGTATTTTCCAAGTCCTTAGCACACTGATAGTCCGGTATTGCGTGGCATTTGTTGCTGAGTGGTATCAATCTGCATGGCTGGCCGGGCTGATAAACCTGATCAGTCACACAAAATCAAAAGAAAGAATCAGAAAAATATCGCACTTTTCACTAGTGTAAAGTGCGTAATTATGTATTCGATATGCAGTCGCCTGAAGCCGTTTTTTCCTGCTTCTGCTAGTCGGCTTGTGGTTGAATACTGTCCTGCCACAGACAGTCTATGCTTGTAAAACAATGAAAGGCTGACCACATCGTTTTGCGTCAGCGTTGTACATGATTGGCGTGAAAACAGTTGCCCTTTAAGGGGGACAGCTCAGAGAGGGGGAAGTGGAGCCGGGCAAGAGACGGCATGTCCTGTTTTTACCTGAACCCATTTCGTTGTCATCAGAAAAGCACCTGCAAAGCACAGGCATGTCAGTTGTATATACAGTTCTCATTCTTCGGTGCTGATACTGAGTGAAATAGCATTAGGGTGATGAATAGCCATGCTGCAAATTGGTGATAATATCTAATTTATAACATTTGGTTAGACATTTATCTGGATCTTGTTGCTAATGTAAAAGCTTTGTTATCTTTAGCCCGAGATAAACTGAGATGGAAAGTCTATGAAAGCACGTGAAGCGAATTTTGACGGATTGGTAGGGCCTACGCACAACTACAGTGGTCTGTCGTATGGTAATGTTGCGTCTGCCAAAAATCAGGCGGCGCCATCTAATCCGAAACAAGCTGCCAAGCAAGGCCTGGACAAAATGAAGGCCCTGGCCGACATGGGTATGTTGCAGGGTGTGCTGGCACCGCAAGAGCGTCCAGACGTCCACACTCTGCGCCGCCTGGGTTTTACCGGCAGCGACAAATCCATTATTGAACAGGCTGCGAAACAAGCGCCTAAAGTGCTGGCGGCGTGCTGTTCGGCGTCCAGCATGTGGACTGCGAATGCAGCCACTGTGTCACCATCAGCAGATACTGCTGACGGCAAAATCCATTTTACACCGGCCAATCTGACCAATAAGTTCCACCGCTCGATTGAACATGAAGTGACCGGCCGTATTTTGCGCAGTACCTTTGCCGACCCTGAATACTTTTCTCACCACTCGGCACTGCCAGCGGTAGAACATTTTGGTGATGAAGGCGCAGCGAACCATACGCGTTTCTGTAACGAATACGGTGAGCACGGCGTTGAGTTTTTCGTCTTTGGCCGTTACGCCTTCGATACCCGCCATCCGGCACCGAAAGTGTTCCCGGCCCGCCATACGTTCGAAGCGTGTGAAGCGGTTGCCCGTTTGCATCAGCTGGATCCGGCAAAAGTGGTCATCGCGCAGCAAAACCCGGATGTGATTGATCAGGGTGTCTTCCACAATGACGTGATCGCCGTGGGTAACAAGAATATCCTGTTCTGTCACCAGCAGGCATTCTTGGATCAGCAGGGCACTTACCGTTCTCTGAAAGAGAAAATGGGCGAAGGTTTCAATATTATTGAAGTCCCTACCAGTGCTGTGTCTGTTGACGACGCTGTCACCAGCTACCTGTTTAACTCTCAGTTGATCGAAACACCAAACGGTGAAACTCTGCTGGTCCTGCCGGAAGAGTGCCGTAAAAACGACAATGTCTGGCGCTATGTTGAGCAGCTGATGGCCGATAAGCGCGGTATTGATCAGGTAAAAGTGTTTGACCTGAAACAAAGCATGGCCAACGGTGGCGGCCCTGCATGCTTGCGCCTGCGTGTTGTGCTGAATGAGCAGGAAGTGCGAGCAGTGAATCCTTCAACCCTGATGAACGATGGCTTATACGGTCGCCTGAGTCAGTGGGTTGACAAGCATTATCGTGACCAGATGGTTGAGGCCGATCTGGCGGATCCTCAGTTACTGGATGAATCCCGTGCTGCACTGGATGAACTGACCCAGATTCTGTCTCTGGGATCGGTATACCCGTTCCAGCGCTAAGCATCTGTTACAACTTTTCTCCAAGCTCAAGCGGTTCGCCATTCAGGCTGCCGCTTTTTCTTTTTTATCATTCGCTTAAATCTGACACCATCGGCTGTGTATCCCTCTATACTTGTCAGACAGAGTGAAACCATTCCGACGATTAGCCTGGTCATTTTTCGCCATAACGATGTGCTTTTTGATGTCGGGACGGTATGAAATTCGCGCAATCGCGAACAGGATCAGCACTTAAAATGCGAATAACTATCATTTGTGATATTTTGTTTTCAGACCCTGCTATTTAGGAAGACAGAGAATGAAAGAGTTGATAACACGCTGGTTAAAAAGAGATCCCGATCCTGCCACCCGGGACGAGCTACAGAACCTGATTGATGCCGGTAATGAACAGGAACTGACCGAGCGCTTCTCTGGTCGTCTCGCGTTTGGTACCGCGGGGTTAAGGGGCATCGTGGGTGCGGGCCCCAACCGGATGAACAGGTTGGTGATTCAGGAAACGGCGACCGGGCTGGGGCAGTATTTGCAGCAAACTGTGCCTCAGGCGAAATCGCAAGGCGTGGTGATTGGTTATGATGGCCGACCAGATTCAAAAACCTTTGCCCATGATGCCGCATCGGTATTAACGGCACAGGGCATCAAGGTTTACCTGACGGTCACGGTCGCGCCCACGCCGCTGGTGGCTTACGGTGTCACAGCCTTAAAGGCGGCCGCAGGTATTGTCGTGACAGCCAGCCATAACCCGCCGGCTTACAACGGGTTTAAAGTGTACTGGGGCAATGGGGCGCAGATCATTCCTCCTCATGATAAAGGCATTGCTGCCGCCATTGATAAAGCGGCGATTCAGCCACTTGATCTGATGGATCTCAATGAAGCACAGAATCAGGGGTTACTGGTTTGGCTGGATGATGAATTTTATAACGATTACCGAGCATCGATTAAACAAAGTGCATTACTGCAAAATTATGCCAAACCCGATGCGGTCAGTATTGCTTACACTGCGATGCATGGTGTAGGCGCACAAATGGCAGAAACGCTGCTGGCCGACGCCGGATTTACCCACGTTTACAGTGTCGCCGCTCAGCGAGAGCCGGACGGAACCTTCCCCACGGTGAACTTTCCTAATCCTGAAGAGCCGGGCGCCATGGATCTGGTCATTGCGGAAGCGGAGAAACACCAGGCGACCCTGGCCTGTGCGAATGACCCGGATGCCGATCGTTTTGCGGTGGCGGTTCGCACTCCTGAAGGTCAGTATAAAATGCTGACCGGCGATCAGGTCGGTGTTTTATTGGGGCATTACTTGCTGACCAGAGCGAATCCGGAAACGAGCCTTGTCGGTACCACGATTGTCTCTTCCAGCCTGCTGCAAAAAGTGGCGTCACGAGTCGGTGCCGATTACTACCAGACACTCACAGGCTTTAAATGGCTGACCAATATTGCGATGGAGAAGCAGCGTGAAGACAGCTGTTTCTTGTTTGCGTATGAAGAAGCGCTCGGTTATACCGTGGGCAACATGGTGTGGGATAAAGACGGTTTATCCGCCATGCTGGCGTTTGCACAAATGACGGCGGAGCTGGCTTTGCAAGGTCGCACCGTGTGGGATCAGCTGGAAGCCATTTATCGCGAGCACGGCCTTTATCTCAATTCACAGGTCAGTATTGCCCTGTCACCAAACTCGCCGCCCATCGGCGACGCCCTGCGTCAACAACCACCGGAGGAAATTGCCGGGCGGAAAGTTGTGCGCATTGATGATCTGAAATCCTCCACACGCTACAAGGCTGATGGCTCGGTCGAGACGATCGATCTGCCGGCCAGTGATGTGTTGATTTATTTCCTGGAAGATGATTCCCGGGTGGTCGTGCGCCCTTCAGGCACTGAGCCTAAGCTGAAATGCTACTACGAGGTGGTTGAGGTCATTGATCAGATCGACACCCTGGAACATGCCTATCAGCGCGCTCAAAGCAGTATGGACGAACTGGTGCAGCGTCATCAGAACAGTTTAACGGGCCTGACCGACAGGTAATTTTTTGTTGCCGTCTGAACAGAAGAACGCCAGCTTTGCCGCTGGCGTTCTTTGTTGATATCCGTTGCTATATTCAGTGCGGTGTTGGTTGCGGCTTACGCGAGAATGGCTCGCCGGACAGGTTATGAGTCTGACGCGTGTCCGCTCAGGCTGGCATAACGGTGCAGCAATTCTGTCAGTGACTGAATCCAGCCGAAGGTATCTGACGGCGCGTTCTTCAGCAGTTGCTCAACTTCCTGGCAATGTTGTTCAAGCGTGACGACTTCTTCCATCTGGAAAGCCATGGCATAAAAATGCCAGAGCAGCAGCCGCGTCATTCGCTCCGTATTCTGTTTCGCCTGTTCAGAGCCGGAAAAGGCGCCAGACACTTCCCCTAGAGCAATCGCAGACATTCTGAGCATAGCGTCAAATTGGGCAGCACGCAGGCGGTCTGCGGTCTGGGTTTCCTCCGGCTCAAAAGTGAACAACTCTTCCATGACATCCTCAGGGACCATGCGGCTGAGGATACGCTGGCTGAACTCTTCCAGTTCGTGGCGGGGCATAGTGAGCAGACAGTTTAATGTGTAATCCCGTTGCATTGCTCTCTTTCTCCGGTAAGGCTGCAATTTTGAATGGCCCGTATTTTGCGTGATGATGTGAAGAATTGCTACCGCTGTCATTCAGTTACAGCCGTGGAGCCCTTGAAACATGCGGCCTTGCGTCATTTAGTTGACACAGGATTGACAAAAAATGAGCAAAATTTAGCTATCTTGCATGCCACAAAGTAATCAAATTATGCTGAATGTGCATATTCAGCAGTTAGCGAAGATGAAGGTAATGACAGAGTCTGAACAACAATCTGCCCATACTTCAGCCCGATATTTGCCGGGTAAGAATTCTGATGGGAGCGAGCCACCACGCCGCAGCAAGTGGAAAATTCTGCTTGCCCTTATTCTGGTTGGCAGCCTGGTTGCCATCGGTGGGCTGGGCTGGACGCTCAACAAACAGATAGCGGATAAATTTGCCGGCCAGCTTTGGCAGCTCCCGTCTGTGGTCTATGCTCGCGAGCTGGTGCTGGAACCTGGTGCACAGGTGCGATACGAAGATTTAGTGAAGGAGCTGAAAGCCCTGAACTACCGCAAAGTCAGCAAGCCGACCCGGGTCGGGGAGTACAGCACCAGCCGTCTGAAAGTGGAATTCATCCGTCGCCCCTTCCAGTCACGCAGTGGCTCACAGCAAGCCCGTCATGTGATTGCTGAATTTAATTACGGCTCGGTCAAACGTGTTGTTGATGCGAACACGCACCGTGAATACGGGATTTTTTCGGTTGAACCGCAAATGCTCGGAATGCTGGAGACCGATTCCAACGAGTTGCGTTTGTACAAACCCAAATCAGAGCTGCCTTCCACGCTGATTGACGCACTGCTCGCAACAGAAGACCGTGATTTTTATACCCATGACGGTGTGTCTGTGGTTGCCATCGGTCGCGCATTTCTGGCGAACATGAAAGCGGGACGTACCGTGCAGGGCGGCAGTACGCTCACTCAGCAGTTGGCAAAAAACCTGTTTTTATCGAGTGAGCGCAGTCTGTGGCGTAAGTTCAAAGAAGCCTATATGGCGTTAATCATTGATTATCGCTACAACAAAGATGAAATCCTTGATGCGTACCTGAATCAGGTCTATCTGGCACAAAGCGGCTCGGATGCGGTGCACGGTTTTGCCCTGGGTGCCCGTTTCTATTTTGGTTTGCCGCTGTCTGAACTGCGTATTGATCAGCAGGCCCTGTTGGTCGGTATGGTCAAAGGACCGTCCTACTATAATCCCTGGCGTTATCCGGAGCGCGCGAAAGAGCGCCGGGATCTGGTGCTCAGCTTGCTGCACGATACTCAGAAGATAGATGATGAGACGTATAAAAAAGCGATCAAGCAAGATTTAGACTTGCAGCCAAAAGGGCATGTCGCTGGCAGGCAGCCCGCATTCTTTAGCTTATTGAAGCAAGAGCTGAACAAGCGTGTCAGTCAGGGTTATCAACCGGGTCTGGGTTTACGCGTTTATACCACACTGGATCCGATTTCCCAGGCCAGTGCTGAGGCCGTTGTACGGACAAAAATGGCGGCACTTAAGAAGCAGCACGGCAAACAGCTTGAAACGGCAGTAGTCGTTGCAGATCGCCAGACCGGTGAAATCCGCGCCATGGTCGGCGGCAGCCGTCCTGAGTTTGACGGATTCAACCGCGCACTGGATGCCCGCCGTCAGATTGGTTCCGTGGTGAAACCGGCAGTGTATTTGTCGGCACTGGCAAGGCCGGAGCGTTTCAGCCTGGCCAGCAATCTGGATGACAAGCCACTGACGCTGACCGATGAAAAGGGAAAAACCTGGTCGCCGCGAAATTATGATCGCCGGTTTCGTGGTGAAGTACCTCTGGTTCAGGCCCTGGCTCGTTCCTACAATATCCCGACAGTGAATCTGGGGATGTCTGTTGGCTTGGATAATGTGGTGGACACCCTGGTTGATCTCGGTGTTGATCGCGGCCAGATCCCTCAGGTTCCGGCAATCTTACTGGGCGCCTTTACCTTGTCACCGTATGAAGTGACGCAAATGTATCAGACCATTGCCAATGAAGGTCGCCGCAGTGAACTGACAGCCCTGAGTGCCGTGACTGATCGTGATGGTGAGATGATTTATCAGGCATTGCCGACGGCGAAACAGGTGGTCTCCAAGCAATCTGCCTGGCTGACCATGTATGCCATGCAGAAAGTGGTCTCTGAAGGCACAGCCCGTTATCTGGATTCAATCCTGCCGTCACTGAAGCTGGCCGGTAAAACCGGTACGTCTGATGAAGGCCGGGATTCCTGGTATGTCGGCGTTGATGGCCGTGAAGTCGTGACAGTGTGGATGGGCCGGGATGACAATAAAAATGTCAAGCTGACAGGGTCCTCAGGCCCGCTGCGCCTGTATGCGGATTACATACAGCGCCGTGATCCTGAACCGGTCAAGCTGCAGGAACCTGAGAATATTACGGATGTTGCCTATCAGGTGAATCAGCAAGGCGGTCTGACGCAGGCCTGTATCGGTCAGGTTGAATTACCTGTCTGGGACAAAGACGGCCGTCAGTCTCAAGGCTGTGAAAATAAAGTCTCTACCATTATTCGCTCGATCTTTAATTGGTAACAGTGACTGAAAATCATCAGCGGGTCGGTTACAATGCCGACCCGTTTTTTTATCTGAAGAGTAACCTTTTATGCGGCTTCTCAAGCGTACGGTTCATCCTGATATCCCTGATTTGAGTGGTTCAGTGTTTTACCGTGCAGCAGCCAGAGCAATCATTCTGGACGGTGACAATATTCTGATGCTGTACACCGCAAGGTATCACGACTACAGCTTACCCGGCGGCGGTATTGATGAAGGGGAAGAGATCGAGGCCGGGCTGATCCGCGAACTGCAAGAAGAAACCGGCGCCCGTAATATCCGTGACATTGTCCCTTTTGGTCTCTACGAAGAGTATCGGCCATGGTACAAACCTGAGTTTGATATCATGCATATGAAATCATTCTGCTTCACCTGCCGCATCGACAGTCAGTTGGGTGAAACGCAGTTGGAAGCGTATGAAATCCAGAATGGCATGAAACCTGTCTGGATGAATATCCATGACGCGATAGCTCATAACCAAGAAACGGTCGCAAAAAGCGATAAAAAAGGAATGTCCGTGGAGCGCGAGTTGTTTTTGCTTCAACGTATCCGTGATGAGCTGCTAACTGTGACTGAGAATGCCTGACTCTGGTTTCATCCTAAAGTAAGTAATTGATTGCATTGTTCAAGACAAAAAGTGAATTCGCTCGATAAATGGTAACTTCACAGTTATTTTACACGCGAAATGGACGGAAACTGCCTATGATTATATCCATGTCATCGTATTTCTGGAGATAGTTATGGCTTTATCTGTTCGCAACATTTTTTTTGTCGCTCTGGCGGTATTTCCTCTCTGTGCATCAGCGGCATGGAAACTGGATAACAGCCAATCGCAATTGCGATTTTTATCCGTAAAAAATAACAGTGTGATTGAGCAGCATTCATTTAAAGAAATCGAAGGCTCTATCACGGATCAGGGCGAAGTGCAGGTGATGCTGGATTTATCCAGTGTAGACACACAAATCCCCATCCGGGATGAACGCATGAAAGCGATGCTGTTTAATGTGTCGGACTTTCCCAAAGCAATGCTGGAAGGTGAGGTTGATGTGACCGGGCTGGCGGATCTGAAACCGGGAGAAACACTGACTCAGCAAGTGTCTCTTAAGCTTAATCTGCATGGTGCGATTAATCCGGTCAATGCGGATTTGCGGATTACACGGCTGGTTGACGGCACCTTGATGGTCAGCAGCCAGAGCCCGATTATCCTTGATGCGAAAGCCTTTGGCTTGGAAAAGGGAATTACCGCGTTACAAGAAGTCGCGAATTTGAATGGCATACTGCCAAGTGTCCCAGTCTTTGTGAATCTGGCGTTTGTGCCTGAGCCATAACCCTCTGAATTATTTTGACCTTGGCGGTCCCGCTCATTATGCTCTTGTCTTATTCACATTGAATACAGGGAATGGTCATGAAGCGTGTGGTGGTCAATGGTAAGCAAATTCAGCCGGGAAAAGTGGTCTGCATAGGCCGAAATTATGCAGCCCACATTGAAGAGCTCGGGAATGAAATGCCCGAAGAGATGGTCATTTTCATGAAGCCTAACACTGCAATTGGAAATGAATTACACGCCACCCATGGTGGTGAAGTGCTGCATTATGAAGCCGAGATCGCGTATCTCTATCATGGCGGCCGGTTCAGCGCAGCTGCGCTGGGGTTGGATCTGACCAAGCGTGATTTGCAATCCAAACTGAAAGGCAAAGGGTTGCCGTGGGAGCGCAGCAAGGTGTTCGAAGGCGCCGCGCTGTTCAGTGAGTTCGTCGCTTTGCCCGATTCTGATTCTCCGCTTGGATTAACGCTGCACATAGATGGCCGCCTGGTTCAGAAGGGCGACACCACATTGATGCTTTACTCACCGGAAACTATTCTGGCAGAAGTGCAGAAGGTCATTCCGCTTGAGGATGGCGATGTGGTGATGACCGGGACGCCGAAAGGGGTTGGTCAGGTGATAGCAGGGCAAGAGTTTCTTGGTGCATTAACCTGTCATGAGGAAACCTTGGTCAGGATTGGCTGGACAGCAAAAGACTGACACCTGACTTCTGGCACTTAATTTCTGGTACTTAACTTCATGGCGATCAGTAAACCCAAAGCGGAAAGCGGTAAGTATTAATGTTTGAGAAACGTGATTTGGTCAAACTGGCCAATATGAAAATGCCATTTGGCAAGTACAGTGGCCGGGTACTTATCGATTTACCTGAACCGTATCTGCTTTGGTTTGCCAAGCAGGGTTTTCCTGATGGCGAGCTTGGTCGATTGCTGGCAATCACGCTTGAAATGAAAATTGAAGGGTTAGAAGAGGTTATCAGGCCATTAAAAGGTTTTCGCCTTGATGCGCAGGCCTGATCAATACCAGCTATCAGAAATGAACAGGGAGCCGTCTGGCTCCCTGTTGTGTTTACTGACTCAGAAAGGCATAGCCAGCCACAAACGCATTTTCCTGGAACTGGCGCAGACCTGTGCCGCGGAAATCGACTGACAACGGGCTTCTTTTCAGCTTTTCTTTGATATCGGCATTGCTGATAAAAGTGACATCCAGATCGTCAATCAGCTGAATAGCGGTTTCCATTTTGAAGCTTTCAGCGCTTCCCGCGTGCTTGCCACGCGTTTCTCGGGTTTTAATGACGATGTGCTCCACCTGGTAGTCTTCGACCAGCTTTTTGAAGCTTTTCTGAAATTGACGCATTTGTTGGTTGTCAAAGGCATCGCTAAGCACCAGTTTCTGCGATCGGCAGTCAGGAATTGAAAACATCCCTTGTTTCAGTGACAGCAGACAAAGGTTGGCTTCTTTCCCTTTCAGCTCAACGGCAAAAATTTTCATGGCATATCTCGAATAATGACTATGGCAGCTATTGTAAGCCAAGATCAGACTGGCTGTCAGTGATAATCACTGCCATGGGCTGTTTTTTACCGGGTATATCTTCGTTTCACTGAAGGGGAGCAAGGGAAAGGATAATGGATTTAACATTTTTTAAACAATTCTTTCTGCTTCAGTACAAATGTGTTTATACTTTTTATATCAAGCTGTTGACTGTGAGTGAGGGATATCACATGAGATTCAGACTTACCCCCCATTAGTATTTTTAATCACATTAGCTGCAATGTACTTGCTTGCTCAGTATCTGCCGCTGTGGCGATTCAGCTTTCCAGGCAAGACTTTGTTGGAATGGGTGTTCAGTTTGCTGGCTGTGGGTTTCGGCTTGGCTGGCATCATGGCCTTTGCCCGTGCGAAGACGGCAATCAATCCACGGAAAACAACGCGACTGGTGACCTCAGGCGTATACCGGATCTCAAGAAACCCGATTTACCTGGGGTTGTTGTTATTGCTGGTGGCTGTTTTTCTGAATCTGGCAGCCATTTCCAGCCTGATCATGATTCCTCTATTTGCCATTTACATGAATTATGTGCAGATTGCGGCAGAAGAAAGAGTTCTCAAACATGCCTTTGGCCAGCAGTATCAGGAATATTGCCAGCACGTCAGACGATGGTGTTGATCAGACGTTCAGATAAAAAACAGGGAGCTGTGAGCTCCCTGTTTTGGATCTGAGGACTAGCAATCCGCAACGGAATGTTTCGGCTTTAGCGGCTGTCCGGCAAAACGAATACCACGCCAGCCATATTTCATGAATGTCCGTATATTCATATGATCGGTGCCATCAGGGTTGTTCAGCACAGCATCAAAATAGTGATGCCCAAAACAGGCTAGCGTTTCCTGTTCAGAGAGTTTGTGCTGCTGGGCAAAGGCGAAAATACGGCATGAGCCTTCATTGCTGCCCGCTTCGTTGGCAAGCGTTTCATTGCCCAGACCATTGCTGAACGCCGTCGGCCTGTAGTCGTAGTGCTGGTCTATGACACTCAGGACGTTGTCGAAAGCAACGCTTGTGGGTGATTCCTTGATGGTTTTGAGCAGCGTATCCATGCTGTTCTCCTGCTTCAGTTATATTGGGGGAAAACGGGGGCAGCCCCGTAGCAGCTCTGCATATCCGGTATCATGCGCCGGATATGCAAAAGCTATAGTGAATTCAGGTTTATTGCTGTCTTGCCTAACGTTTACCTGATTTTTGGACTGCTGTCTCAGCGCGTCGTCCAACTCTTCCGGGTACAGGATAATGCCTTCCTGATCCAGATTCGGAAACACGACAATCGCCAGTTCGTCGTCTTCTAATCCTGGTGTCCAGCGGCTGTGCCATTTGTTGATTGAAATCGATTCAGGCTTACATTCCGCCCAGTCTCCGGTTGCCCAGGCTTGTGCGAACTCCTGATTTGGCCAAATTGGCACACAGTCTTCATCCTCGCTGTTTAACATGACGCAGCCGTGTTCGTCGGTCAGAATCCAGATCTGCCCCTGACTGGTCACTTCTTTCAGCAGGTATTGACATCTTTTTTCCGCATCGTACTGCAAAATAGTGTCAATTTGTTCGGTGGATAAAGGGGTGGTGGACATAGTTGGATCCTGTTTTCGGATGTTGATTATTATGATTTGTTGACTTGGCGGAGTTATTGGCAGCATTTAGAAAAACGGCACGATAGATCGCCCAGAATCAACTGCTCTAAGCATAGTGGAAAGCGGGATGGGAAGAAAGGGGGAAGGCCAGGCGAAAAAAATGCCAGCAGTGACTGGCATTTCTGATGAGAAGCCTGAGTTATTTCAGGGTATAAGGTATCCGGACTGTCAATTGGAAATCAGGGGCATCAGCCGTTAACCCTGCTGCCGCACCTACGTTTATGGTGGTTTCTCTGTTCACAGCATAGTTGGCACCGAAAGAAATCGTATCCAGTTGCAGTAATTTCGCATCGTCTGGATACCCGCCGTTCACTTTCGATTTCAGTATGGTTTTGTGGTTCAGGCCAATGCTGAATGAGAATTTAGGGTTAACGGCAAAACCCATCCCTGCACCCAATGAAATGGTGTCACCCAGGTCAATGGTATTGACTTGCGTACTTGGGGCCTGGTCAGTCGCAGGAATTTGTATGCTGACATCATCTTTAATGTTCCAGATATAGCTGGCATTGAGAAACAGTACAGCAGGGTCCAGTGGCATGATCATCGTGACGCCAGGTTCTATGCTGGGAAAGCCAGAACCAGTCGGTAACTCTTTGAAATCGTTGGTGCTGTCAATAGGTACCTCATAAGGTGAGCTCCCTGTGGTACTTTTGAAGCGCAGGCTGCCTATCCAGTAGGGGGCTTCAAGCATATTGAACTGGTACTTAAATGCCGCTTCTATATCTCCCAAATCGTTACCTTCAACTGTCTTCGTGGTGGGACTGTTGGAAGGGCCATTGATATCCCGCTCGGAGATGGAATCGTTCCGGTAAACCCAGGGAATCCTGGCTTCGACTTCTAGCCGGTTGGTGATCCCGTAACGTCCGGTGAGGCCAAAGGTCATAGTAGTTCTGTCAATATCACTGGCCCGTATCAGACCAACAATGAGTGATGGCAGAACGGTATAACCGACCACCGAAACGGTATTGGAGGAGTTCTGGGTATAGGTTAAGGAAGAATCAAGCACGAACGACCCTTTCGGTGTCAGTACCCCCGGTCTTTCCAGAATGTCGGTCACTGTCTGAACCTGACGCGACTTTTGTTGGGTTGTTGTAGATTCCTCTGCAGCAACCGTGGTTGAAAAGATCGCTATCAGCGCTATAAGGCTGTGTGTGTTAAACTTTCTCACGATATCCTCACTTTGTTTGCAAAGGTCACCCCAAAAATGGCAGTCAGTTGCACTGACTTGTCATAAGAATAGTCAAGCATTCCATAAAAAGTGATCAATAAAAGGTTATTTTTGTCTTACTTCTGCATCCTGATAAAAACAGTATTACTCTCAATACAATTATTAGATGTGAGAATGATGAATCTGTTCTTAGAAATAAGCATGTTAAGAAAGGTAAAAAGTTCGATTGGGGGATTTTTATTGCCATCGTTTTTATTAAAAATAATACAAACTAAAAAGTGGCGAAAACTAGTATTAAGTTATCTCTCGTGACAACACGGGGGAGCAATAAAATAAAAACTCAACATATTTGGAGTCTTATCATGCGTAAATCTAATCTCGCGCTGTTAGTGGCAGTCGTAGTTGCATCTCCTCTGGCTTTGGCCAGTGGCTATCCACAACAACCACAGTCACCATCTTATGGTGGTGGTTATGGCGGTCATAATGGTGGCTACGATAACGAATCGTCCATTGTTGATTCATATAATGATGATACATCATTGGAAGCTACGCTGAATTATGACAGCGATAAAACCATTACAGACAGCTTTAACGAAGACAATGATCACCTGATCATGAAAGATATCAACAACGATAAAAGCTTTAAGTACACAGATAACAGTGACAATAGCAAAAAATTCAATTTCAGCAGCAATTATGAGCATACTGAAACCTGGAAAATCGATGTTGATGAAAACCACTACATGGCGCAATCTGACCTGAAAGGTGAAGTCATTGGTAATGACGTGACTTACGGTGGTGCTTGCTGTGAAGACAGTGGTTGGGGCCATGATGGTGGTTACGGTAATCGTGGTTATGGCAATGGTGGCAGCAACGGTGGTGGTTACGGCGGTGACGCTGGCTCACTGACTGTGACTCATGTGAATGATATGACAGGTGCCTTTGCCGGTGCTTCAGGTATCAGCCTGGCAGGTCAAAACGCCGGTAACAACTCGCTGGTTCAACAAAGTGCTAGCACTAACGCTGTACTTCTTGGCCAATAACACATTAGCTGAGGGGGGTCTGTGACAACCCTCAGGAGGACGTCATGAGATATTTAACGCTGACCGTAGCTGTATTGCTATCTTGGGGTGCAGTTGCTGATGAGTTGGATATTCTAACAAGTTCCGATACGTTGAGTGATAGTTCGATGTATGAGACTCGGGGTGGGCAGTACGAGCTCAACATCGACTACATGCAAGCAGATTCGGATATGTACGGTGATGTCGTAGGTAATGGCGCGTATGGTAATACAACTGGTAATAACGTGATTGACGGCGGTGCCTTCAGCGGATCATCAGGGGTATTCAACGTTGTCCAAAACACCGGTAATAATGTGTTAATTCAAAATGCGACCGTGGTTAACCTGACATTGAAGTAACACTGTTAGTGTATCTAATCCGGACTATTTTCCGGAATTAAAACTGAATGTTTAATTACTAGTAATTGATATTTAGTTTCGCAGGGCTAACATCATTGCTTCAACATCTATAACATTTTACCCAGCATGAGATTTATTTAAATCTCATGCGTTATGGGGAACATAATTGGAGTAACATCATGCGTAAATCAAACGTGTTGTTATTAGCAGCGATTATTGCATCGCCAATGGCGTTTGCATATGGCAATAGTCCAGATGCGGATAATATTGAAGGTAGCTTCAATGATACCTTGAATGGAACCTTAACCGTAGATGTCAGTAAATCAAAAGAAATTGATTATTCTTTCAATGAAGATAACGATTTTCTTTACATGAATGATATCGGAAACGACAAATCCAAAACCATCAAAAATAACAGCGATAATTCCTGGGTTGTGAAGAAAGAGTCTGATGTGAAAATCGACAAAACTTTCAAAAAATCATACAGCATGGATAAAGTACTCGCTGATTCAGAAATTGATGGTGAAGTGATTAAAAATGAAGTGACCTATGGTGGCGCTTGCTGTGACGGTAAAGCCGGTACTGTTGAAGTTGAACACTTTAACACTATGGCCAATTCGTTTGGCGATGCGTCTGGTATCAGCATTGCTGGTCAGAACGTGGGTAATAACTCAATGGTTCAACAATCTACCAGCACCAACGCAACCTTATCTGGTTCTGCGAGCTACTAATCAAATCGGGCCGTCGCAAGGCGGCCCTTTCATTGTTTTTACCTATGGCGCTTTTCAAAAACCTTGAGAATCTCCGATAGATAAGAATGATTTCCTGCCTGACGACAATAAGAGCGGCGTCGGGTGAATAACAATAAAGGGTGTGGTGATGAAAATAAAACTGGCAACCCTGGCACTGGCAGGATTAATGGTCAGCACAACCGTAAGTGCTCTGGACTATTTCCCAAGCCGAGGCGCATACAACGTAAAAGTGCAAAGTTATCAGGAGAAACTCTTTGGTGATGTGATGCGCCAGCAGTACGACTTTAGTTGTGGTTCTGCGGCGGTGGCTTCACTGATGACGTATCACTACGGTATGGAGACCAATGAAAATACGGTATTCAAGTCGATGTTTGAGAAGGGAGATCCTGAAAAAATTGAGAAACAGGGATTTTCCATGTTCGATATGAAGAACTATATGCAGTCTGTTGGCCTGGATGCGAATGGCTACCGCCTGCCGCTGGAAAAATTTAAAACCCTTGGGGTACCCGCCATCACCATAGTTAATTTCGATGGTTACATGCACTTTGTGGTGATTAAAGGCATCAACAGCGACCAGATCATTCTGGGCGATCCGTCACGCGGCACCATGGTGATGAAGCTCAGTGAATTTAAACCTCATTATCGCGGCTCGGTATTGCTGGTGAAAAACAAAGTAAAAGAGGGACGCGAGAGTTTCATTACCCAAGAAAACTACAGTGTATACAACCCTTCACCAGTATCTGATGCTGTCGCAAGGGACTCGCTGTCAACGTTCAGTATTACATTGCCGGGTACAAACGATTACTAAAAGGCAGAGGCTAGTATGAACAAGCTATCTTACTATGTTGTAGCAGCCACCCTGGGAGGTGCTGCTGTCATGGCAACGACTTCCGCGAACGCATTCACCAAGCCATCGAGTTTGTTGGTATTGAATGACTCGGGCATGATTGCCATGACCCAATCGGAAATGTCTGCAATCCGAGGTGGCTTCTCGGCGGAAGGTTCGCTGATAAGCATAGGGCTGAGTATCATCACGGCCCTGAACGGCGAAGAAATTCTGCGCTCACACATTGCGAATTTCACTATCAGCAACGGGTTGCTTACCACCACGGCAGGCTCCGCCTATTCCAGCGGCGAAATGCTCACGTTGAAGCAGGTGGGGGATAACAACTCCTTTGAACGGCCCAGTTTATTACCCAACAGTATCATGCAGGTGGTGCAAAACAGCCTGGATGGCAGCAACATTCGTATTGAGAGAAACATAGACATTGATGCTGATATTAACGGATACATCCAGAATAGTGTACTAAAAAGCCGACTTGAGAATGCGATTTTGCATACAGGATATTGATATAACTTCCTTGTTATTTGTGTTGTGAGTGTAAAGGTACAGCAGACTGCTGTACCTTTTTTGTATGCAGTTTTGTCCAGTCATGCATACGGTCGTAAAAAGTTCCAGAATTGCCTCGAATCTTAAACTGCTGAATATTGGCTGATTATGTTGTGAGAAGGCGTTTCTTGAGACAATTCTTACTATTGATACCACGCGTAACAGAGGTTTCTTGCCTATATTTTCAATGAACATTAATAATAAATGTGCATTGAAATGAAGGTGACTTCTGATGGTAGGTCAATGTCAAAATAAAGCACTGAATGGCAGACTAGTGGCAATAGGATGTAACTACGAGCCTTGGATAGCGCTTCTCGAACAGTCAGGTTGGAAAACCCAGTGCTGTTATGATTTAAGAACGGTTGATTCAATCCTGGAAGAATTCAGCCCATGTATTTGTATCGTTGATTTAAGCAATAATGATTTTAGCTTAAACAGCATATCTTTGAGGGCAAATAAAACTAAACAAGTGAGATGGATTGCACTGATTAAAAAAGATCAATTGAAAACAGATGCCATATGTCAGTTTATCAATAACTTTTGTGTCGACTATTTCACTGTACCCGTACCAGGCAGCCATCTGCTGGATACCGTTGGTCATCAGCTGGGCATGCTGGATATTGAATCCAGTTCCTGGCACGAGATTACCACCCAGCACGAAATGGGCTTGTTTGGTGAGTCAAAAACAATCAAACAATTACGTGACATGGTTCGTCGTGTGGCGTTAACAGAAGTTAACGTATTTCTTACCGGGGAGAATGGCACGGGCAAAGAGCTGATAGCCAAATCGATTCATAATCTGTCTAAACGCAAGCATGCCCCCTTTGTGACAATTAACTGCGGGGCACTCAGCAAAGATGATGAAAAAATGAACTTCCTGAGGCATGTGTCCAGGCTTGATGAGGAAGGCGCCGGCTTTAACGGCACCATCATGCTGGATAATGTGGAAGAGTTAACCAAAGAATTTCAGGAATTACTTCTGTCCTTTATTCAAGCACCCGGCAGTGATTCCCTGGACGGTGACTCGGCCTGCGATGTTCGCATTATTGCGGCAACCAGTGCAGATCTGGACGCTTTGGTGGCGAAAGGCGAATTCAGCAAAGAATTGTTCTATCGTCTGAATGTCTTCCACATCAAAGTACCGACCTTGCGAGAGCGTGGTTCAGATATTTTCTTGTTAGCGGAAACCTTTCTGCAGAAATTCGCCAAGGAGTACAGCACCATGGCATCGAGTTTCTCGGAAGACTCCAAGCAACTCTTGCTGCGCTACAGTTGGCCGGGTAATGTCCGTGAGCTGATTAATCAGGTCAAACGGGCAGCGTTGCTGGCGGAGGGGAACGAAGTAAGGGCTGAGCATTTTGATTTGCCCAGCAAGGCAAACTTCAAGCAAAGCCTGCGTAATATCAAGGATGAAGCAGAGAAAGACGTGCTGGTGGCGGTACTGGAAACGCACCGGGGTCAGGTTGCCTCGGCGGCCAAAGATTTGGGTGTGTCGCGTGCCACCATGTACCGGCTGCTGAACAAGCACAATATTGTGCCTGATGTACGCCACTATAACTCTTCGTTTATGCGTGAATAATCCTAAGCAGGAAGTGAAACACCCCGGACTTTGGTGCGGGGTGTTTTTTTATACGGTTAGAACGGGATGACATTTTTTAGTGAGACAACAGAATAATTTCGTTGTGCTCATCTGAATCTGTGTTGGTGTAGACACACTCAGGCTGGTCAACCATAAGCTCATCCATGGTTGGCACAACAAGTGTTGCCAGGTTGATACTGTCCATTTGTGTTCCTTACTTCTTCGCTTTACTACTTAGCTTGGTTTCTGTCTCTGTCTGCCAGAAACACTAGGTGTTTGAGATGACATTAACATGACAAAGCGGCGATGTGCAGAGCCGTTTGGCTATCATTGACTCTTGTTCACAAATTCGTCGTCCACAAATCAATCGCCCACAAATAAGTCCGGGACCTGATTAGCCGCTTTGATTAAAGGCCGGAGCCCGGCGGCAAAGGAATATCCAGTACCAGCGGGCAATGATCCGACAGCGTTAAACGGCTGACATCATGTTTGGAAAACGGATACTGATAGACTTTTCCCTGTCTGAGGGCACCGGCAATGTCGGCTGACGCCACAAAGTGATCGATCAGGGCGGTGTATCGCCGGTATTCTGACTTGCGTTTGGCGCGGTTCAGACGAACATAGCATGAGGCGTTCACGTCTTTTGTCAGCAAATGGACAGAATGGCGATCTGAAGAAGAAGCGCTCAGGGAGCGATACAGCCAGTCACCGTTGTCGGCCATGCGATGATTAAAGTCGCCGCTGATCAAAAACGATTCTTTAGCGACCAGCCGTTGATCAATCCAGTTTTTCAGTACGCCGGCCTGATAGCTCAGGACACGGCAGGACGCAGACTGCCTGCTGATCTTGCTGGTGTAACAGCCAGACTTTAAATGTACGCTGAGCAGGTGTATCGGCGTGCCTGACTGAGGGTGGACAATCACATAGGTCCCGTAGCGAAGGCGGCCTTTTCTGGCCCGTTCGCCTGACTTGGGCGCGGTGCGGATATTCAGACTGGCGATATCTTGCGGGTCACTGACTGTCAGAGATTGCCGGATAGCAAAACCCGTGTACTGATTGCCGTCTCTGAAGCTTTCACTGGCTTTGCCGTGCCGGTCGGAAAGGTAGAGCGAGTACTGGCCTTTGGGCAGAATACGCTCAACGGTTTCCTGACTGTCTGCTTCCTGAAACGCAATAATGTCCGGTGAGATCCGGCGGATCACGTCAGTAAAGTAGGCATAATCGGCATCGGTGCGGGTTACCCGGGGCGTGCCAAACCATTCCAGGTTCCAGCTCATCACAGTGAGCGATTGCGGTTGTGGCTGTTCGCGGCTAACAGAGGACAGGCTGTCTGATGCTTGGCTGAAAACGCTGAATAAACTGACACAGAAGATCAGGATAAGCGCGATCCCAAGATTGGATCTGACTCTGTTCATCCTTATGACTCTTGCCGCCATCAAACGCTCTCCTGCACTGAAATGAAACACTTATCAAAGTGTAACCGACATTTATACATTCCTGATTCAGATCAAAGCAAAGCTGCGGCATCTGTCGCTTAATGCACAACATATTGTGTCTTGTGATAATAACAATGTGCTTATTTTGTGTTTGTGGGGTGTGTGGTGACAGTGTACAAGGACAGCGACAACAGGCTGGAAGCGATGTTGCAGGATATTCGCGGACTGATGGGACAAACCCATGCTGAATTGTTGAATGAAAACGCGAACAAAGACAGCAGAGTCATTCCAACTCAGCGGGATTTATTGGCCGGAATTGTGGCAAAACACTATGCCCGTCAATTTTTGCTGCCTCAGGATATTGCCGATGCGCACGACAGTGGCGATCTGCACTTTCATGACCTGGATTATGCGCCATTCTTTCCCATGTTTAACTGCATGCTGATCGACCTGGAGACCATGCTGACCCAGGGTTTTAAGATGGGCAATGCGGATATAGCCACGCCCCGGTCAATTTCAACGGCAACGGCAGTGACTGCCCAGATCATCGCTCAGGTTGCCAGCCATATTTATGGGGGTACAACGGTCAATCGTATCGATGAAGTGCTGGCACCTTATGTCACCAGCAGTTATCAAAAACACCTGGATATTGCCCGGGAGTGGGAGATCCCCGATGCCAGAGCATACGCCAGACAGAGGACGGAAAAAGAATGCTTTGATGCCTTTCAGTCACTGGAATATGAAGTAAATACGCTGCATACCGCCAACGGACAGACACCTTTCGTCACCTTTGGCTTTGGTCTTGGCACGTCCTGGGAGTCGCGTCTGATCCAGGCATCCATCCTCAAAAACCGTATTGCCGGCCTGGGAAAAAACAGAAAAACGGCCGTATTCCCTAAACTGGTGTTTGCCATGAAAGACGGCATCAACCATAAACCGGAAGACGGTAATTATGATATCAAGCAGCTTGCGCTGGCGTGTGCCTCAAAACGCATGTACCCCGATATTCTGAATGTCGAGCAGGTTGAAGCGGTGACGGGCTCGTTCAAAACGCCCATGGGGTGCCGCAGTTTTCTGGATCGTTTTGAAACCGATGGCAAGGTCGTGCATGAAGGGCGGTGTAATCTGGGAGTCGTCAGCCTGAATTTGCCCCGTATTGCGCTGGAAGCCTGCGGTCAGGAAGAGGTCTTCTATCAGTTATTGTCAGCACGTTTACAGCTCGCCAGGGAAGCACTGGCGTACCGAATATCATCGTTAAACGGCGTGAAAGCCAAAGTGGCGCCCATTTTGTACATGGAAGGCGCCTGTGGCGTACGGCTTGGCCCTGAAGACGAAGTCAGCGATTTGTTCCGACACGGCCGGGCATCGATTTCCCTGGGCTATATTGGCTTACATGAAACCATCAATGCCCTATATGGCAGTGATGTGCATATTTTTGATTGCCCAAACCGGCAGGAAAAAGCGCTGGCCATCGTTCGTTTTCTGCGACAAGCCGTCGATAGCTGGAAGCAGGAAACCGGTTACGGGTTCAGTTTGTATGCCACGCCCAGTGAAAACCTGTGCAGCCGTTTTTGCGCGCTGGACAGAAAACAGTTCGGTGAAATCAAAGGGGTAACGGATAAAGGTTACTACACCAACAGTTTTCATCTGGATGTCGAAAAGAAAGTGAATCCCTATGACAAAATCGATTTTGAAATGGCTTACCCCGCAGTCTCCAGCGGCGGATTCATCTGCTACGGTGAATATCCGAATCTGCAGCACAATCTGGAAGCACTTGAGAATGTGTGGGATTACAGCTATTCCCGGGTTCCTTATTACGGGACAAATACCCCGATTGACGAATGCTACGACTGTGGCTTCTCAGGGGAGTTTCGCTGCACCAGCAAGGGGTTTACCTGTCCTGCATGCGGCAACGGAGAACCGGCCAGAGTGTCTGTGATTCGCCGGGTCTGCGGCTATCTTGGCAGCCCGGATGCACGGCCTTTCAATGCAGGCAAGCAGGAAGAAGTTCGTCGTCGTGTCAAACATCTGTAACACTCGGGAGTGAGAGTGAACTTTCATCAATACTATAATTGCGATGTGGTCAACGGGCCGGGTACACGCTGTACCCTGTTTGTCTCAGGCTGTGAGCACCAGTGCCGGGGTTGTTACAACCAGTCGACCTGGCCGGTTAGCAGCGGCAGGTATTTCGATCAGCAAATGGAAGATGCCATCATTGCTGATTTGCAGGATACGCGTATTTTGCGCCGGGGATTGTCATTGTCCGGTGGTGATCCGCTTCATCCGGCCAATCTGGACAGCATCGGCCAATTAGTGAAACGGGTCAGACAGGAATGCCCGGATAAAGATATCTGGCTGTGGACCGGGTATTTGATGGAGCACCTGACCGCAGCGCAAAAGCGGGTGACATCTTATATTGATGTGATGATTGATGGCCCGTTTATTCAGCCGTTACATCATGGATCACTTATCTGGCGGGGCAGCAGTAACCAGCGGGTATTGCGCAAAGCCGGGCCGTCAGGTGCATGGGTCGAAATGAACAATTATCAACAGCGTTGATATTAACCCATTCAATTTCCATGGCTTTTATTGATAATTGCTAAAGTTATCCACTGTTTCTGTGTATAACTGTGGGAAAACATAGTGCATGAATAATACCGGGGTGGATAAACCCAAGCTTAAAACACCGACCAGTGCTGGGCTTGGCAGGGAATTTTCGGTACACTTCGCCACCCGATTCAAACAAAGAACGACTCGAGTCCTGCTATGTCACGAACCATTATTTACACCTATAAAGATCAGGAAAAGCACATCAGTTTTTCCTACAGCCAGTTTCGTTCCATTCATGAGGCGGTTGCCGCTGCAGAAGGGATTGATTTAACAGGATATCTGAAAATGGAGCAGCAGGTAGAAGCTGTGTCCAGTGGCGAGAAGGCAGTAAGAGACTTTCGTGACAGCCATTTCCGTAAGCTGGGGTTCGGCAAAATAACGCTGGCGCCGAAACAGCATCGCGGCATTGGTGAAAAATAATTTATCTTTTTGCTGTACGCAATTGCAGTAAGCGATAAATCCACCAACCTGCCAGAGCGGCCAACAGATGCTTGATGCTGTGGCCGCTGATCCACGCTCCAGTCAGCAGATAGATGTTTGTATCCTGCAGTTCGGCAAACTTAGCGAACCCATATGTCACCAGCGCGGCCAGATAGTATCTGCCACCGGGTCGTCTTTCGTTATACAAGATCAGAATCAGTGGCAAATGCACAATGGGCAGCAACTGAATCAGAATATACGCACTTAAATCCGCAACGCCTCCCTGATAGGTCGTCATCAGATACCAGTACACCACGGCAAGCAGCCCGTAGACATTCAATGGGAACAGCAATCGCTGTCCTAACCTCGGTGAGATATACTCGCTTAAGACGATGCAATACAAGTTAACAAAAGCCAGGCTGAGCGGAATGCGATCCAGCATTAATCCGAACGGATCGGGCGAGAGATGGTAAAACGCTGAGCCAAGGCTGGTGGCAAGCAGGGCCTGAAAAAACAGAAAATACGCGCTGGATATTTCTGGTTCGATAACCTGATCGGCTTGTCGCGACGGGATCTGGCTAAGCAGCCTGATCCCCAGCAACCCGAGCAGGGCAAACGGCAGATTAGAAATGACGTTAGTGAAATTGTTGATGCCAAATCGCTGGTGATTATCGGCATAATCGTAAAAGTTGGCTGGCTGGATGATCGGTGCCCAGTACAGGGTCACAACAATGAGTAACAGGGCCGACCCAATCAACAGCCCCGCTTTGAGTCGAACCGATCCAGGCATGACAATCAATGGCTGCTACTTTTTCATCGCGATGAAAGTATGAATGTGCCATTGGCGTTTTTCGCCCGTTAACCGTGAAGAGACTTCATGGCGTTGCTGCCAGGACACCACGTAGAACTGACTGAACAGTCTTTCCAGCTCTGGCTTGCTGTGCGTCATTATCTTATCTGAAAAGTCAGAATCATCACCATTCATGCCCAGGAAGTGACCGCAGAAGATCCCCCCGGATTGAGGCACTGCACGATTTTCTGCCATACACCGTAAAAATCTGTGCGCGGACAGAAGAACAATGACGCACTGGCATTGACCAGATGGGCTTTAGGAAAGCGGTACTCGCTGAAGGAGCAATGCTGCAGATCCAGCAGCGGATTCGAGGCAGCAAGAGGATGGGTGGATAACTGCCTCAGGCTATCCAGATTATTGTCAAAGGCATACACCCGGTAACGCTGCTCTAACAGATAGAAGGTATCTCTGCCATGGCCGCATCCGCAGTCAACTGCCACTTTCCCTCTGAGTCGCTCACCCAGTAATTGATGTGCTTCAACCAAGTGCGTACGGGGCGCTTGCAAAGCGGATGGAAACAGATAGGTTTGCCAGTCTATGGTGGCCATGTATACCTCGATAATGCTCACTTCGTGGTCATTTCAAGTATAAGCTGCGCGTGCTGAAGCCAACGTTCAATTGTTAGACACAGCGACAATCTTTGTTCATCCGCTTCTTGCGAATTCGCAGGCCAGTCATCTATGGTCACGGCAGGCGGGCAGAGGTCAAAGCCGTTGCGCCATATCAAGAATTTGATCTTACATTGCGCACAAACTTTGCTACTATTTGCGCCAACAAGCCCGCGAACCAGCGAGCCCCCAATCAAGAGAGAAATCATCATGACGAAATTAACTGCAGACGTACAGGCGAATGCTGAATTGTTCTTCACTGAGTCGAAAGAGACGCATGTGGTGTACGGCCTGTGCAATGAAGAAGGGGATTGGCTGTCTGTTGACTCAAGTGAGTTTGAAGAGTCGGAAGTGATGCCGTTCTGGTCTACCGAAGCGGATGCGAAATTTCATTGTGTGGAAGAATGGGCTGAATTTCAGCCATCTCAGCTGCCATTAGACGTGTTTGTACAGGACTGGATGATCACGCTTTCTGAAGAAGGTGTCCTGGTTGGCCTGAACTGGAACCAGGAGCTGGAAGGTGCTGAAATGGAACCGCAGGAAGTGGCGAAACAGTATCTGTAATCCCCTTCAAAGATTCAGTGAAAACCGCCGGCTGGCGGTTTTTTTGGCACTATTTTTTATCAAAGCAGGTAATGATGGATTCAAAACGTTATCAGGCCGGGCTGGACAGGCTCAATGAACTGGACCCGGGAGCAGAACAGCATTTGAAGGACACCTTTCAGGCCATTTGTCCTGAGCTGGCTGATTTGATTATCAGCTTTCCCTTTGGTGAGGTGCTTTCCAGAGAGGGGCTGGATTTCCAGACCCGCGAGCTGGCGACCATTTCAGCATTAACGGCAATGGGCAACTGCCAGCCGCAACTGGCCAGCCATATCAAAGGCGCACTTCATATCGGCTGTCAGCCGCAGCAGATTGTTGAAGTGATACTGCAGATGGCCGTCTATGCCGGTTTTCCGGCAGCGATCAACGGCATGACAGTGGCAAAAACCGTGTTTCAGGAGTCGGGAATCCTATCCACTGAACTGAGCGACTGAACTGAAGCGCTCTGTCAGCCAGTTTGAATGCTAAACTTGTAAGAATCTGATTTTAAAGATAATGAAACCGAAGCGTCATTAAGATTGCACCCAGTTGTAACACTCCGCGCTCAGTATGTGTGCCCGTTCACACATAAAAGCTGATAAGAAACTTAACTGGGGAAGTCTGATGAGCAAGGCAACATTCGATCCAACATGTTACAACAAGAGTGGCAATGAAACGTTTCAACAGGTGCTGGATAAGCACCTTTCCCGCCGTACCGCACTGAAAAGCACATTAGGTCTGGGTGCACTGACCGCATTGAGTACCTTTGGTCTGGCTGGTTGTGGCAGCGACAGTGGCTCTGGTAAATCTAACGGTGGCTCGGGGACAAATCCTGAAGTGCCTGGCCGCAGCACAGCCGTGCTGAATTTCGACTCCATCCCCGGATCTTTACTGGACGCCGTGGCAGTTCCGGCTGGCTATTCTGCTCAGGTACTCGTCCCCTGGGGCACACCGTTAAATGATAAAGCCAGCGCCTGGGATAGCGCGGGCAATAATTCGGCGGATGATCAGGCAAATGCCATGGGAATGAATCATGACGGCATGCACTTTTTCCCGCTCAACGACGCCGCTGATGATGGTTTACTGTGTATTAATCATGAGTATATCGAGCCGGATGCGCTACATCCCAACGGGCCGACGACAGATGCTGGCACCAATCTGCGCACCAGCGCTGAGGAAATCCGCAAAGAAATCAACGCGCACGGCGTCAGTGTGGTACGTGTAAAACTGAATGGTAATCAGTGGGCAATCGTCGATAACGATCCGCTGAACCGCCGTTTTACGGCAGCCACTGTGATGGATATGGCCGGCCCGCTGGCGTACACCAGTTATCTTGAAACCCGTTTTTCTCCGGATGGCAGCCAGACCCGCGGTACACTCAATAACTGTGGTAACGGCTATACCCCCTGGGGCACCTATCTGACCTGTGAAGAGAACTGGCCGGGTTATTTTGTGAATAAAGGCACCAAGACCGAAGAGCAGAACCGTATTGGTGTATCGGGCTCGGCCACACGTTATGGCTGGGATGATCTGGCGGGTGATGCGGATGAACGACTGGATGAATTTACCCGGTTTGATGTGACTCCAACCGCTGCAAGTGCCGCCGCCGATTATCGCAACGAAGCCAATGGCTTTGGCTATATCGTTGAAATCGATCCCTACAGCCAGAATGCCCGTGCGGTCAAACGTACCGCTCTGGGGCGTTTTCGTCATGAAGGTTGCGCGTTCGGCAAGCTGGAGGAAGGAAAGCCGATTGTTTTCTATTCGGGTCATGATTCTAAATTTGAATACATCTACAAATTTGTCTCTGACGCGGTTTGGGACCCGGCAGATGCCAATCCGTCGAACCGCCGCGCGGTGGGCGATAAGTATATGGATCACGGCACTTTGTACGTGGCGAAGTTTTCAGAAGACGGCGCCGGGATCTGGTTACCCCTGACCATGAACAGCCCGACCACAGGGGGGTGCTGGGCGATACCTTTGATTCCTTAGCGGCTATTTTGCTCAATACCGCCGGGGCGGCTGATCTTGTGGGCGCGACGCCTATGGACAGACCTGAGTGGACCACAGTGGATCCGTTTACAGGCACTGTGTATCTGACGCTGACCAACAATTCAAGCCGCACAGAGGCCAATGTCGCAAACCCGCGCCTGAAAAACTACTTTGGTCATATCATCCGTTGGGATGAAGGCAGTGATGCGACCTCGTTCAGCTGGGACATTTTCCTGTTTGGTTCACCTGCCGATGCAGATGCCGAGACCAACCTTTCTGGCCTGACGGAGTTGAATATGTTTGCCAGCCCGGATGGCCTGGCATTTGATGAACGCGGAATCCTGTGGGTGCAGACAGACAATGGGGCGGCGGATGTCACCAGCTATACCAATGATCAGATGCTGGCGATTGTGCCTTCAGCCATGGTAGACGAGCAGGGGCAGCAGCAAGCGGTGAACGGCAGCAACCAAACCCAGCTGAAACGTTTCTTTGTCGGTCCTAACGGCTGTGAAGTGACGGGCTTTGCGATCAGTCCTGATTATCGATCTGTCTTTATTAACATTCAGCATCCGGGGAACTGGCCGTATTCCGACAATGCGGCAGAACAGACACCGTCTGGTCAGACGGTTCGCCCGCGTGCCGCCACAGTCGTGATTCGTCGTCATGATGGCGGAGAGATTGGCATCTGATGTCAGCGGTCTCTTAACTTTTTATCAACCCGCAGCCAGGCTGCGGGTTTTTTGTGGTAATTGCATTTGATACCTTTCTTTCAATCGCTTTCCTTTAATACATTGCTTCGCGACTTTTCCAGACTGACATTTCATTAAAATTCATCCTGATGCATAATAGGTCGATGATTTTTAAAGGATGTTTGAAGCGTCTTTCAGATTGGCCGCATCTACTTTCAGGATTGAGATCGAATGAGAAATGCAGGTGTGAAGGTTGTTCTGCTGGTTGTTTTGAGTGTGGTATCTGTCGCTGTTCAGGCGGCGTCATCACAGTCGCCGGGATGTGTGATTTTGTTGCATGGCCTTGCCAGAACAGCAAACGCCATGGATCCCATGGCAAAGGCACTGGCGCAGGCAGGGTATCAGACAGTGAATATGGATTACCCGTCGACAAAAGCAAACATTGAGACGCTTGCCGAGTCAGTCATTCCGCAAGCGTTGTCTCAGTGCCAGCACAATGAACCGGTTCATTTTGTTACACACTCAATGGGCGGCATCTTAGTCCGGCAGTATCTGTCGGCAAATCACATAGCAGGCCTTGGCAGGGTCGTGATGCTCGCGCCACCCAACAAAGGCAGTGAAATCGTGGATGCGATGCGTGATTTTTCGCTGTATCAGTGGATTTACGGCCCGGCAGGGCAACAACTCGGCACGGATGAGGCCAGTGTGCCTAACAGGCTCGGACCGGTCCAGTTTGAACTGGGCGTGATTGCCGGCAATTACAGTATCAACCTGCTGACCTCCTGGCTGTTGCCCTTGCCTCATGACGGTAAAGTGTCGGTCGCCAGTACCCGGGTCGAGGGCATGCAATCACACCTTGTTCTGCCGGTCAGCCATACCTTTATCATGAACAATCACGAAGTGATTGCTCAGACTCTGGCATTCTTACGTCAGGGCCGCTTTATAGATCATTATTAAAAGATTCAAGGATCGCCCGCATGTTTGTACTTCCTACACCACGGTTAGCCTTAACGGATTTCCTGCCGTCAGATACAGATGCGTATCTGGCGATGGCCCAAGATGAAAAGTATCAGCGTTTTTACAGCGAGCAAGATTGCAATGAGAAGACTATGCGTGATCTGGTCACGCTGTTTGTTGCGCAGTCCAGAGAACGTCCCCGGACGAAATATCAGTTAGCGATTCGCATGGCGCAAGGCAAGGACCCCGTGTCTCCTTTGATCGGTACTGCAGGATTACGCATGGATGATCAGGGGAATGCATCGGTTGGTTGTGGTTTATTGCGTGCCTGTCATGGGCAGGGCATTGCCGAAGAGGCAATGATAGGGTTAGTCAACTTTGGTTTTGAACATTTAGGCATTCACCGGGTGTATGCAGAAACCTTGGCGGCCAATAAAGCGGCAATAGCACTTTGCCGTCGTCTTGGTATGATCGAAGCCCAACGCTTGCCTGCCCACCATGATTTTAAAGGACGCAGGTGGGACGCTGTGATCATGGAAATGGATCTCTGCCGCTGGAAAAACACGGGACTGTCTTTCGCTGCGCCCGGATGTGGAAATAGCCTCGCCTGAGCGGATTGTGCCTGGTGAGGGATGGATGTTCAGGCTGATGTTCTGTTTGCCTGAGAGAGGGTGTTATGAAAAAAGTAATACAAGTCATTGCCGCTTTGGCTATTCTGCTGGCTGTTTTCTGGGCGGGTATGCAATTTGAGCGTTTTCGCTATGAAGACGTGTGTCTGGATATGGGCGGCGGCAAAAATCCGGGAGACTTCCCGATCTGCGTGATTCAGCTTCCCTGATCGGGCTTGAATTGAGATAAGGTTGAACAAGGAAAAGTTTTTTTATCATCAAGGAACCAAACATGGATGTGATTGAGATTCAGGACATTTCGCCCTTGAAAACGACGTTAATTCAGCTGTTGCAAAACTGCGTGGATGACGGTGCATCGATCGGGTTTTTGCCTCCGCTAAGCGATGCGGAAGCTGAGGCGTACTGGCTTGGAGTGGCAGATGATATCGGTGACGGGCGTAAATTGTTTGTCGCCTGCGAGGGCGACTCCGTCATTGGCACAGTACAGCTTGCTTTGACGTCAAAGCGTAACGGATGCCACAGGGCAGAAGTGGAAAAGTTGATGGTCAATGCGGCTGCCCGTGGCAAAGGGGTTGGTAAAGCATTGATGATCAAGGCTGAGACATGCTGTCAGCAGTTGAATCGCAACCTGATTGTACTGGATACCCGTGAAGGAGATGTTGCTTCTTCCCTTTATCGTAAGCTGGGTTATACCGAGGCCGGACGAATCCCCGCTTTTGCCCTGAGTGCATCTGGTCAGTTTGATGCAACGATATTTTTCTATAAGCAGCTCCAATAGCGTTTTATGGCATTGGGGGCGTGGTTGTGAACCCTATTTTTGAGTTTGCCATGACAGGGTGCCAAAAGTGTGCATTCGGTATGCATCAGATTGTAATAACAGGTATTTGATCGAAAAAGTAAGATTTATGACTGGAGGAATACGGCGAAAGGCGCAGCAAACACTTTATCGGTTATCCCAAGATGGTATATTTTGGGTAATAGAGTGAGCCGTTAAATAAGTGCAGGAACTGTGACCATGCTAGTGCCAGAGAATCCCATTAACGAAGTTGAGCGTTTACAGTGCTTACGTTCCCTATCTTTGCTTGATACAGGTAGTGAAGAAAGGTTCGACCGGATTACCCGTTTGGCCAGGCGGCTTTTTAATGTGCCGGTAGCAACGGTGACACTGGTTGATAGTGACAGACAGTGGTTTAAATCCTGCTGTGGTGCTGAACTGAAAGAAACCAGCAGAGAGGTGTCATTTTGCGGACACGCAATCCTGGCCGATGGCCCGCTTATCGTTTCAGATGCATCGCAGGACAAACGATTTCATGATAATCCTTTGGTCATAGGGCCACCGCATATCCGATTTTATGCCGGTATTCCTTTGGTTTACGATAACAAATACAAACTGGGGACCTTGTGTATCTTTGATCATCAGCCCCACTCGATGGACAAAGATGAAGTCAGGGATCTGGTTGATCTGGCCAAAATGGCCGAGCAGGAATTGTCTGCTCTGCACGATGCAACCATTGATGAATTGACACAGATATCCAACCGACGTGGTTTCATCAAACTTGCGACCAGAAGTCTGGAAAACAGCCATCTCCATGGGACGCCTTTCTCACTGGCATTTTTCGATCTGAATAAGTTCAAAGAAATCAATGATAAGTTGGGTCATCAGGCCGGCGATGATGCGCTGAAGGATTTTGCCTTTTTGATCAGTCAGAGTTTTCGCTATTCAGACTTGTTTGCCCGAGTCGGCGGGGATGAGTTTGTTGTCTTGTATTCAGGGGTAGCGGAAGAAGAAGCACAGACGATGATTCAGCGTTTTCAGAAAACGGTGGATGAGTTCAACGTGCAGCAAAATCGCCCGTATCAGTTATCTTTCAGTGCCGGCGTTTATACGCTGCCTGCAGGTAAAATGATGAACCTGGACGAGATCCTGGCGAAAGCAGATTCCAGAATGTATCTCAGTAAGATGCAGTCCTGATGGCTTAAAAACAAACCCCAGCCGCTGAGACTGGGGTTTGTTGTGTTCTGTCACGATTATTTTTTCAATGTCTTCGGTGCAGTACTGCGACTGCGAATTGCTTTTTGTAAGCGCATCCGGCGCTCTGCCGCAGACTGATCCGGGTTATTGGTCCGGCCTTTGCGATCGCGATAAGATGCTTTGGTGTTCAGCTTCTCAATCAGTGCATCACGCTTAGCGGGTTCATAACCTTCCAGAATGACCCGGCGAATGCGTTGCTTGATGAGTTTTTCCACTTGCAGCAAAGTCAGTTCTTCTTCGCGGCTGACAAAGGAAATAGCATGGCCTTGCTGACCGGCACGACCGGTCCGGCCAATGCGGTGTACATAATCTTCGGCCAGAAACGGCATGTCATAGTTCACAACATGCGGTAACCCTTGAATATCCAGTCCGCGTGCCGCCACTTCCGTCGCTACCATCACCCGGGCTTTACCTGTTGTAAACTCTTCCAGTGCACGGCGACGCGCACTTTGTGCTTTATCACCATGGCAAAGAACGGCTTTGATACCGTCGAGTTTCAGCTCTGTCACCAGATCATTGGCGGTTTCTTTGTAATTGACAAACACCAGCACCTGCTGCCAGTTCTTTTTACCAATCAGCTCAGAAAGCAGCTCACGTTTGCGCTCTTCGTCAACAGGATAAACCACATGCGCCACGGTTTCTGCCGTGGAGTTTTCAGGCGTCACAGAAATACGTTTTGGCTTATTCGTGATGTCACCAGCCAGTTTGTTCATCATGCTGGAGAATGTTGCCGAGAACAGCATGGTTTGCGGATGGCCCTGAATGCCACTCATGATCGTGCGGATATCGCCAATGAAGCCCATGTCCAGCATACGGTCAGCTTCGTCAAACACCAGAAATTCCAGGTTCGTTAACGACAGATTACCTAAATCCAGGTGCTCAATTAAACGGCCCGGCGTGGCAACCAGAATATCGACGCCACTTTCCAGCTGCTTTTCCTGACTCGACATTTTCTTTCCGCCAAAAACAGCGGCAACACGCAATTCCAGATACTGGCTGTAATCTGAAATGTTGCGTGCAATCTGCTCTGCCAGTTCACGTGTCGGCGCAAGGATCAGCGCGCGCGTCGTAAAACTTTTTCTTGGCTTGGGGGTGTCGGCAATTTTCTGAATGATCGGCAGCGAAAAAGCGGCTGTTTTGCCCGTACCAGTCTGGGCATTTGCCACAATGTCCTCACCACGACGAGCAGCAGGGATCGCTTTTTGCTGAATGGGGGTCATTTTTTCATAACCACATTCATCCAAAGCGCGAACAATTTCCGGAGCAAAATTTTGTGAAGCAAATGACATGTTACATTCCTACAGACGGTATACCGAACGAAACGCTAAGCTGAGGATTCCGTTTGGTATGACTGACCAAAACCACGGATTATAGAGCAATAATCATAGCCTGTGGCAGATGATTTGAGCTTTAGCCGAAAAATTACGCAATAAAGACAGATATCCGGTCAGAAACAACCCGGGCTGAGCCCGGCTTGTGTCAGGAAAGAGAAGAGAGCAGCAGTGGCGGGTTGTCAGTAATGATGATATCGACGCCCCACTGATAAAACCGGGCAACTAATTCCGGTTTGTTCAGGGTCCAGATATGGAGATCCAGCCCGGCTTGTTTAATCGCGCTGGCCAGAGTTTCGTCCAGCAGCCGATAGTCCATATGGACGCTGAACAGTTCAAGCTTCTCTGCCAAAGCCATCAGATCTGACGGTACGCTGTCGCAGATCAACCCCCGGCGGATATGAGGCATCAATTGCTGGCAACAGGCGACAGCGTTCACGGAAAAACTCGACAGTATCAGCGATTCGGCAGGGAAACCATTGGCCGCAATGGTGTCGGCAACCTTGCTGACCAGTAACTCAGCTTCTTTTTCATCATGAACCTTAATTTCCAGGTTAAGGTTCAGATTGTTTGCCCGGCAGGCAGTGAGGGCTTCATCGAGCGTCAGAATGCGTTCGTTGGCAAAGTTGGTGCTAAACCAGCTACCGGCGTCAAGTGCTTTCAATTCAGCCAGATTCAGTTCACGGACATAACCACGACCGTTGGTGCAGCGGTTTACTTTTTTGTCGTGAAAGATGACCGGGATAAAATCCGCACAGAGTTGGGTATCCATTTCAACCCACTGAATCTGATGTTTAGCGGCTTCCTGCAAGCCTGCCAGGGTGTTTTCAGGAGCCAGCGCTGCGGCTCCGCGATGTCCGGAAATCATGTGTGATCAGTACCATCAAGAAAAAAGAGACAGGTAACGACTGTATCTGTGAATATGCCTCAGGATTATAACAGTTCAATGACGGTAAACGTCCAGGTGTTGTTCAGCGCTCAGTTGTCGCTGCTCCCACATAACTGCCGAGTTTGATGAAAAAGTGTTTGCTGCAACAGCTGCACTGGAATTTGTGGCTATTTTTGTTCAAAATTTTATCTAACATCGTTCGGCGAATACGCAGAGGAACACTTTTGCTTTTGCAATGTGGGCACATAATAAGAGTTGTTCGCTATGAGATCGTGAGCGTATTGTATGCTTCAAGCCAATCTGTTCAGTGATTTATGTCACAAATTATTGTTGCATATGCGGCAGAGTGTTATGCAAATGTTGAGTGTTATCCAAATGTCAGTTAGCTGAGGGTGAAATCTTGCTTTTGTGTTCGGAGAAGAAAAATGAAAGCTCGGTATGAGTGTGTTACCATTCGCCGACTTTTAACCGTGTCGCTGGCGGCGCTTCCTTGATTGACAGGGGGTGCAGCGATTTTCCGCTTCGCACGATGACGATAGATTGATGAGGAATTTAGTATGAAACTGACTGTGCTGGATCAGGCATTGTTTGACCACTTGTATCGTGACATTAGAGAGTTTCGTACTACGTTTGATCTGGACATTGAAAATCCATCGACGCTGAATGAGCAAATGGACCAGTTACATACCTCGCTGGCAGTAGAAGAACTGACAGAACTGGCGGAAGCCGATTCTCTGGTTGAGCAGGCCGATGCCATTGTGGACACTGTCTATGTCCTGATGGGTCGACTGGTACATCTGGGGAACAACAAGGTGCAGGACAATCTGGGTATCAGCTATATGATTGACCTGTTACTGCAAATTGCTAAACGACTGAATATCGATTTCGTGCCCTGCTGGGACGAAGTGCATGCCAGCAATATGAGCAAGGTGTGCCGTAACGAGCAGGAATTTTCGGAAACACAGGCGTTTTATGCCAAGCAGGGCGTAGAAATTACAGGGAACCAGAAAGGCGATTACATCATTGCTAAATGTGCCAAAGATGTTGAGCTGGAAGACAAAGTCATACGCCAAGGGAAAGTCCTGAAATCTGTGTATTATCGTCCCGCCGATCTGGTGACATTAGTAACTAACTAATTGCTGAGTTTCACCAGCGCTTGATCCCTGCCACATAGGCGGGGATTTTTCTGACTACTTTCGCTCACTGTCTTCGTACTGACGTAACAGCCCTTTACACTTTTCTTTTTTCTGACGAATTTCTGATTATGCCCCGATCGAATGCCACCGATTCCACCCATGCAGGTTCGCTGTCGCGACAGTTGTTTTCCATGACCTGGCCGATGATTTTCGGCGTCCTGTCGTTAATGAGCTTTCAGCTGGTCGACAGTGCCTTCATCGGGCAGCTGGGTGTGTTGCCTCTTGCTGCGCAGGGCTTCACGCTGCCGATACAGATGATCATTATCGGTCTTCAGGTTGGTCTGGGTATCGCCACGACTGCGGTGATCTCTCGGGTGCTCGGCAGTGGTGACGAGCAGCGTGCCAAGCAGTTAGGTGGCTTGGTTGTTCTGACCGGTGCGCTGATCGTTGTTGTCGTCGGGATTGCCATCTGGCTATTGAGAGGGCCAATCCTTTCATTGCTGAGCGCCCCGGATAATGTCCGGCCACTCATTGATACTTACTGGCCATACTGGCTGTGCAGCGCCTGGCTGGGTGCCATGGTCTATTTTGCCTACAGTTTGTGCCGGGCCAATGGCAACACTGTGTTACCCGGCATCATGATGGTGGTAACCAGTGTTCTGAATATGGTGCTGGATCCGCTCTTTATTTTCACCTTGGATCTGGGGCTTGCCGGTGCGGCAATGGCAACCATAGTGGCATTTGCTATCGGTATGCTGGTGATGTTTCCTGTCGTGATTAAACGGCACTGGATGTCGCTGAACTGGCAAGGCTTGCATGTCATGGCATCAATCAAAGAACTCCTCAACATTATGGCGCCCGCCATGCTCAGTCAACTGATGCCGCCGCTGGCTTCCATGCTGGCAACAAAACTGGTTGCCGGTTTCGGTGCTGCTGCCGTTGCCGCCTGGGCGTTAGGATCCCGGCTGGAATTCTTCTCTATTGTGGTGGTACTGGCGCTCACGATGTCTATGCCGCCCATGGTGGGCCGCTGTCTGGGCCGAAAGGACATGGCATCCATCACCGCACTGATACGGCTGGCGGTGAAATTTATTATGGTCTGGCAGCTCGCGCTCGCCGCGATTTTACTGCTGCTGTCTGTATGGCTGCCGTCTGTGTTAAGCAGTGATCCATCCGTCAGTCAGCTTCTCTCGGTTCATCTTCGCTGGGTGCCTGTTAGCCTTGGCCCGCTTGGGGTATGTATGCTGATGGTGTCGGTGAGTAACGCACTGGGGATGCCGATGCGGGCATTGGTGATTTCCTGTTTAAGGCTATTTGCCTGTTTCCTGCCGTTGATCTGGCTGGGTGCGCATTTTGGCGGAATAAAGGGCCTGTTTATCGGGGCGATGTTTGGTAATCTTGCCGCCGGATTGATGGCCTGGCTGTGTTTCCAGCAGGGCATGCATAAAGTGGTCGCGAAATTCACACCTGAGACCATGGCAGAGCAGAATTAATACCAATCTGGATCCGTCAGTGTTCAGATCATTGCGCAGGAAAAATCGCTGAGAACAAGGCATGGATTGCAGCTCGCTAGTGGTTCTAACGACAAAATCCAAAACGCAGTCATGAGCGGTTTTAACCAGCAAGAATGATCAAAGACTGATGTAGATTGGTATCAGTACAAAAGAAGACTTGGAGCGACAATGAACGGTAATTCCCCGCAGCAAAGGCACCGATTTAAGAGCATCAGTTATCAGGACATTGGGCAGGGGCCGGTGATCCTTCTGGGCCATGCTTACCTGTGGGACAGCACGATGTGGCAACATCAGACAACGGCGCTCAGTCAGTCTTTTCGTTGTATCGTGCCGGACTTCTGGGGGCACGGCGAATCCGGTGCCGCGCCGTCCGCCAGCGCGACACTGGCTGATTATGCCAGTTTAATCAATGAACTACTTGAACATCTTGGCATAGAGCAAGTGGGCATTGCTGGCCACTCGCTGGGCGGAAGCTGGGCGATCGAACTGGGTGTGCTTGCCCCGGCCAAAGTGAAGTCGCTGGCGCTGCTGGACAGTTTTGCCGGTCTGGAACCTGAAGTGGTGAACCTGAAATATCAGGCGCTGTTACGGGAGGCAGAATCCGCTCAGTCTTTCAGCCAGGCATTTATCGATTTCTTTACCCCTTTACAGTTCGGTCAGAATGCAGAACAGTACCGGCCTGAACTGGCTGCGCCGTTTCGTGCCCGTTTAGCGCAATATCAGGGCGATGCGGTCAGTGCACTGGCACAGGCCGGGCGTATGTGGTTTGGTCGCCGAGACAGTTTTGAAGATGCTGAAAACTTTGCGCTCCCATGCCTGCTGCTGGTGGGCGTACAGGACAGGATCCGTTCTGTGCTGGAATCGAATCTGATGCTCGATGGTGTCACAGGCAGCCGTCTTGAGCTGATTGCAGAGTCGGGCCATTTAACCCCCTGGAACAACCGGAAGAAGTCACAGGTCATTTGCTGCCTTTTTTCCGGCACACCATGGAATGATGCAAGCGTAATTGAGGGAATAAGATGCTAGGGATTGTGATCAGACTTTTTCCGCTGTGGGCTGTGCTGCTATCCGGTTATGCCTATGTTCAACCGGCTTTTTTTGTTGAGCTGAAATCCGCGATCGTACCTTTGCTGACATTTGTGATGTTAACCATGGGGCTGACGCTGAAAACGACGGACTTTCTGGCGGTCGTCCAGAACAAACGTGCGGTCAGTGTCGGTGTCCTGCTGCAGTTTACCGTTATGCCGCTGGTGGCTATCGTGCTGAGCCTGGCATTGGGGTTTAACCCTGAGCAAACCGTTGGCATGGTGCTGGTGGGCAGCGTTGCCGGTGGTACGGCATCCAATGTGATTTGCTATCTCGCCAAAGGAGATGTTGCACTATCCATTACCATGACGGCCATGTCGACCTTACTGGGTGTGTTTCTGACACCGCTGCTGACCGGTTCTCTGGCGGGCCTGAGCGTCGAAGTACCCATGATGGCAATGCTCTCCAGTCTGGTAAAAATGGTGCTGCTCCCTGTGCTGGGCGGGGTGGTGATCAATCATTTTGCAGCGGGTTTCACCCGTCGTCTGGTCCCTGTCTTGCCTTTGCTGTCTGTGGTTGCCATTGTCATGATTATTGCGATTGTGGTGGCACTTAACGCTGAAAGTCTGACGCAAATCGGGCCTGTGATTGCGCTGGCGGTGATTCTCCATAATGGGATTGGCCTGGCCGCCGGATATTATTCCTGCCGTCTGCTGGGATTCAATGAAACAGTCTGCCGTACGATTGCCATTGAAGTTGGTTTGCAAAACTCCGGTCTGGCGACGGCGCTGGCGATGAAATTCTTCTCCCCGGTGGCGGCGATACCCGGCACGCTGTTTTCAATCTGGCATAACATTTCAGGCTCCATGCTGGCGGCGTACTGGTCTAAAAAAGCCCCGGCGCAACGTGTGGATCCGCTAGCCAGCTGAACCGGCAGAGAACAGTAAAAAGCAGTCAGTGAGTATCACCGGCTGCTTTTTTTATTCAACCGCTTTTCTGTGACTTTATCCGACACAACGCCAAACGACGAGTGACGGTGTCACTGACATTCAATGAGAGTAAAGACATGCAATCAACCGTTCGTGCCCTGATGGTTCAGGGGACTACATCTGATGCAGGAAAAAGTGTGCTGGTTGCCGGATTGTGCCGGGTGCTGGCAAGAAAAGGCATTCAGGTCGCGCCGTTCAAACCACAAAACATGGCACTGAACAGTGCTGTCACCGCTGATGGCGGTGAGATTGGTCGCGCCCAGGCCGTTCAGGCCTTTGCCTGCGGAATTGAACCGACCGTGGATATGAATCCGGTATTGCTCAAACCGAACACGGACACTGCCGCTCAGGTGATCGTACAGGGCAGGGCTGTCGAGGACATGGATGCCATTGGCTTTCAGGGGTACAAGCAATTTGTGTTGCCCTCTATTCTGGAATCTTTCGCCCGCCTGCAGCAGCACTATGACACCGTGGTGATTGAAGGGGCCGGCAGTCCGGCTGAAGTCAATCTGCGCGAAAACGACGTTGCCAATATGGGCTTTGCCGAGCCGGCCGATGTGCCTGTCATTATTGTGGCCGACATCGATCGCGGCGGTGTTTTTGCGCATCTGTACGGCACGCTTGCACTTTTGTCTGAATCTGAGCAGGCCAGAGTAAAAGGTTTTGTCATTAACCGTTTTCGCGGCGACATCACTTTATTGCAATCCGGGCTTGACTGGCTGGAGCAGAAAACGGGCAAGCCTGTGCTGGGTGTATTGCCTTATCTGCATGGCCTGATGCTGGAAGCCGAAGATGCGATTTCTGTTCAGCAGGTGGCAAAAGTAGACAAACCCCTGCAGGTTGTGGTGCCTGTGTTCACCCGAATCAGTAATCACACTGATTTTGATGCCCTGCGAATGCACCCCCAGGTAAATGTTCACCTGATTGGTCAAGGGGAGCCGTTGCCGGCCGCGGATCTGATTATCCTGCCCGGCAGTAAAAGCGTACGCAGCGATTTAGCCTATCTGCGTGAGCAGGGCTGGGATCAGCAGATTGCCCGGCATATTCGCCTTGGCGGCAAGGTCATGGGGATTTGCGGCGGTTATCAGATGCTGGGCGAGTGGGTGTCCGACCCGCACGGCCTGGAAGGGGAACCGGGTCAGAGCCGCGGGTTAGGTTATTTGCCTGTGTCGACCGTGCTGGAGCCAGAAAAGCAGTTAAAACGTTCTCAGGGCATATTAGGTTTGCCTGGTCTGCCCTCGGTTGAGGTCAGCGGCTATGAAATTCACGCCGGGGTGACATCGGGTGTGACGCCGGACTCTGCACCGGTTCACTTACACACAGACAACGGACAGATTGCCGACGGCGCAATCGGAATCGATGGTCAGGTTTTCGGGACTTATTTACACGGCGTGTTTGATAAACCTTCAGCCTGCAGCGCTATTTTGAATTGGGCGGGTTTACCGGACTGCCGGACGCTAGACATGGATCAAATCAAAGCGGAAAACATCGAACGTCTGGCGGATGAAATCGAACAGCATCTCGATTTGGCTGCACTTTGGCCTGAATGGAAGCATTTGTTTCACAAGGCTTAATTTTTTTCTTAAAACGCAATCTGCTGCATAGCAATTGAAAGGCAGAGTATTTGAAGGGGATACAGGAAAAATGCCCGAAAATATCGTCTCACAGGTCTGTGTGGGCGAATGGCATGAAAATCAGGCTGAAAGTGTAAGAATACCGTTTGTCATTCATTTTCAATTAGCGTTTGCACATGCAGGATGAAGGCGATAAGTTAAATGCCTGTTGGAGTAGATGATCGGCCTGATACTGACCATATCAGGCCACGATATGTAATTGGAAGTAAGCAGTATGCACAAAACAGACGACGTAAGAATTAAAGAAATTAAAGAATTATTGCCACCAGTCGCCGTGCTGGAAAAATTTCCGGCCACTGAAAACGCATCGGAAACTGTCTATGAAGCGCGTAAAGCCATTCATAACATTTTAAATGATGAAGATGATCGCTTGCTGGTCGTGGTTGGTCCTTGTTCCATTCATGATACCAAAGCGGCGATTGAGTATGGCGCACGCCTGAAAACATTGCGTGACGAACTGAAAGATCGTCTGGAAATTGTGATGCGTGTCTACTTTGAAAAGCCACGTACCACAGTGGGCTGGAAAGGCTTGATTAACGACCCGTATATGGATGACAGCTTTCAGCTCAATGACGGCTTGCGTATGGGCCGTAAACTGCTGCTGGATTTGACCGATATGGGCATGCCGACAGCCGGTGAATTCCTGGATATGATCACGCCACAGTACATGGGTGATCTCATCAGTTGGGGCGCAATCGGTGCGCGTACCACTGAGTCCCAGGTTCATCGTGAACTGGCCTCAGGTTTGTCTTGTCCGGTGGGATTTAAAAACGGTACAGACGGCAATATCAAAATTGCCACGGATGCTATCGGTTCCGCCAGTGCGTCACACCATTTCCTGTCAGTCACTAAGTTCGGTCATTCCGCGATTGTATCGACGGCGGGTAATGAAGACTGCCACATCATTCTGCGCGGCGGTAAAGAGCCAAACTACAGTGCGGAGCATGTGAATGCGGTGGTTGATCAGCTGGAAAATGCGGGCCATCGCCAGAAAGTGATGATCGATTTCAGCCATGCCAACAGCCTGAAGCAGTACAAGCGCCAGGTTCTGGTTGCTGAAGATGTGGGTCAGCAGATTGCCAGTGGTAACAAAGCGATCTTCGGGGTGATGATTGAAAGTCATCTGGTTGAAGGTCGTCAGGATATTGTTGATGGCAAAGTAGCCACTTACGGCCAGAGCATCACAGATGCCTGTATTGGCTGGGAAGACACTGAAAGCGTGTTGCGTGAGCTGGCAGAGAAAGTCGAGCAGCGTCGTCAGAAATCATGATCTGATATCGGCGCCGGCACTCAGTGTCAGCGATGATTGAAAAAGCGAGAGTCTGACCGGGCTCTCGCTTTTTTTGCATTCAGGTATGGCGATTGAGGTGATATCAGCCGCCCTGACCGGGTGGGTACTGTGTGAACATTTCGCTGACCTGTTCCTGTATGAAGTTGTCTCTGGCTGTCGGGGTCATGCTTTCTGTCAGCTGGCGACGGGAAATAGAACGCCAGATGACTTTATTGGTTTTATTATCAATTAATTCAACGATCAGCTTACCATAGGTGTATTCACGGAACCTGACCGGGGCTGAATAGGCAATGCTGCTGTAACCGTACCCCACACCGAATCCGACTGAGGTACCGTAAGAATCAAAATCTGTCATTTCCCGGATGTACGGGTTCACTGTGATATCAGCTTTTGAGTCTGCTGTCAGTACCGGCTGTAAGCCTTTGTATCTTAATTCCCGTTTGATGGTGTCTTCCAGCCGCGCTTTATCAAGACTGACAATCGACGATTTTCCGGGTTCAGCAAACTGGAAGGTTTTGTATTGGCTGAAGTCTACGTTGGCATTGTAGTCAGTGGATACTTTGGCGCTGCACCCGCTCAGCAAAATCAGGACACTGGGAATAAATATCAGTAGTAAAGCTCTCATGCCATCTACCCTCGTTAGCTGATGGGATCCCGGTTGCTTTGAGTATAGCGTTTAGGCGGCTTCTATAATCAGTACATCTGAGAATGACATTTTTCATCCGGGAGCAGTAATGAAAGTCGCAGGTGGTTGTTTTGCTGTGCTAATCATTTTCGTTGCTGCGGGTAGCCGTCTGTTGGCGGAAAATCCTGTGACATCTGCGGCACCTGTGACAGAGGGGGCCGAGACAGACATTATCAGTTTGTCGGTTCACTTTATCGATCAGACCAGAGCAAGTAATGCCGAGTCAGACAAAGCAGAGCGAGTCGATCAGACAGAGATCCCCGGCCTTCTTTTTCATCCGCGTGACGGTTATGTGGCGTATGAGCGACTCTGGTGCTTGTCCGAAGATTTTTCAGTTGAAGATTACCAAGCGCGTATTGAGGCGTTTTGTCATCGTCAAAAGGGCCGTATGGCAGGGGAATGGTGTCAGGCGGCAGATGTACCGCTCTTCAGTGCTTCCATTGCCATAATGGGGCAAACGTGCAATCCGGCAGGTGAAACAGCGGTTGTCCATGTTTATCAGCCGATGACCAGCCCGGACTCGGCCGACTGGCAGCGATTTGCTGAGGTGATGGGCTATCAGGCTGTAAAGAAGTAGCGCCTGTGTGGCACCGGGCAGACTTTCATCATCTGCCAGCTGATTTTATCCATCAGTCAGGTACACTGATCTGACCAGATAACAAACAAGGATGTCACATGTCAAACTGGCAACGGCTTTTGGTAACTGAAGAAGCGGGTATCGTTACCGTCTCGTTAAATCGGCCCGATAAAATGAATGCGCTGGATATCCAATTATTCAAAGAACTGGATAGCGTCAGCCGGTCTTTGCGTAAGCGAAAAGATATTCGTGCCATCATTCTGACCGGTGAGGGCGGTAACTTCAGCAGCGGCCTGGATGTTAAGAGTGTGGCGACCTCACCGAGCAAGGTCTTGGGCGTGCTGAAGAAATGGATGCCGGGCAATGCCAATCTCGCCCAGCGGGTATCGCGCAACTGGCGCCGAATTCCTGTGCCAGTCATTGCAGCGATAGAAGGCCGCTGTTATGGCGGTGGCATGCAGATCGTGCTGGGGGCCGATTTTCGTTTTGCCACACCGGAATCTGAACTGTCTATCATGGAGATACGCTGGGGCCTGGTGCCAGATATGGCGGGCTTGCTGTCACTGCGTGAGTTGGTGGCAAAAGATGTGGCGATGAAGCTGACTATGACCGGCGAAATCGTCACCGGCTCTCGCGCGCAGCAACTTGGCCTGGTCACGGAAATTCATGATAACCCGCGCCAGGCCGCGCAAGTACTGGCTCAGCAGTTATGTCAGGCGTCGCCAGATGCGATTGCCGCCATCAAATCGACCACAACCAGCAGCTGGTCACGCAGCGAACGGTATTTGCTGGCCAGAGAAACCATCAGCCAGCTGAGATTGATCCTGGGGAAGAATTTTCACATTGCCGGATACAGGCAGCGTCACAAGGCGGACAAGCCCTATCGGCAACGCCAATCATTTTGGTAACAAATCCATGGGTTTATCGGTTCAGCAGGCTTATACTTTCTAAAGACCCCTCTGAAGGAGAGCCTGTTGGAGCAAAGTGACAAAGACGCTATTTATTTTATTGGCGCGGTCGTCGTGGTTTGTTTTGCCGTACAAGTTGTCAATGTACTGCTGAATGGCTATCTGTTGGATTATGGCTTGCTGCCAAGACACCTGAACCACGCGATAGGACTGTTTGCCTATCCGTTTATCCATGGCTCGTGGGCACACTTATTCAGTAATATGGTGTCATTTTCAGCGCTGGCTTATCTGGTGTCCCGCTCAGGTACGGCCAGACTGATCTCTGTCTTTATGATCAGCTGGGCGGTCAGCGGGGCCGGTGTGTGGTTATTTGGCCGCATGCATTACCATATTGGCTTAAGCGGTATTATCTACGGACTCTGGGCGTACCTGCTGGTGTATGCCGTGCTCAGGCGGAGTTTAAAGTCGATGGCTATTGCTTTGATTGTGATGTTTTTTTACGGTCCGATGCTGGCGGGCATCATTCCCGCACAGAGCTGGATAAGCTACGAAAGCCATTTATCCGGCGCTCTGGCAGGTGTGATGGCCGGTTATGTGTTTGCCCGGCGAGATAAAGCCAAAGCCATGGCAAATGTTGAACAATAAGAGGACGACGCATGTTAATTACCTTTCACTCCCAAGCCAGTGCCAATATCACCATGTTTGGCGATGTGGCAAAACAACTGATTCATATGATGGGATACTGCGAAAATATTCCCGGTATTATTGATGTCGATGACGTGCCGCAAGCCTTGTTGAACCTGCAAAGTAAGTTGGCAGAAGCCGAAAAACAAGAAGCGGCTCAACAGGCTGAAACAGAAGCGGAAGAAGATCCCTGGGAAGATAAAGAGCCACAGATCAGCATGGCGACAAGAGCCAGACCGCTGATTGAGATGCTGGAATCTGCCATCGCGGATGAGGTCGTGGTGATGTGGGAATCAGACGACTGATTCACTCGACCAGATGAAGCGGGGCGAAAGGATCGTCGTCCGGATCGTTGCGCCACAGGTATTCTGCGTCAATGGCAACCTTACGGGCAGCTTCCTCTCCCATTAAAAAGGCGATGAGACCAAGCGTCATGTCCAGACCCGCGGCAGTCCCGGATGAGGTGAAGGTGTTCTCATCCTGAACCCATCTGGCGACAGGTTGCCATTTCACGTTATGGTTGAGTTCACTGACCCAATGATACTGGTGTTTGCTGGTGGTTGCGGCTTTGTGATCCAGCAGCCCGGCCTGAGCCAGCAGCGCAGAACCGGTACAGACGGCGCAGCGAATTCTGGCTTTGCGGCCCTGGCGGCTAATCCATTGCATCAGCGGAGGGTGATTCAGGCAGGCTTTGACGCCTTTACCACCCGGTACCAGTAACAGATCGCAGAACAGATCGTCATTAAAGTCGGCCTCGGTCATCAAACTGACCCCCTGTTCACTGATAACGGCTGAGGCGTTCTCAGAAACCAAAGTGACTGTGATCTCCTCTTCGAGCGCGCTCAGCAGCGTCAGCGGGCCACTGACATCCAGCAGGCAAAATTCCGGAAACAAGGGGATCGCAATACTGATTCCACGCTGTTTGTCTGGAGCAAGGGCTTCTGTCATCCTGTCACACTTTAAATTGCTCAACCTAACGTAAAGCATAGTTGTTTAACTGGTTATCCAAAAAATCCTGCCAAACCTGATGTAAGATTTTCTTGATGGTGAGGCAGCCCTTGAGACAGAGACATGGCACACATGACGGTCAGACTATCCATTCGAAGCTACTCCCTGGTCATGCGTGCCCATTTACATACGTATCATCAGTTAGTGCTCCCCCTCCATGGCAACATCACCCTGACATTGCCTGATTACTCAGGAAAAGTCGGGCCAGGACAGTGTGTCGTTATCCGGGCTGAAATGACGCATGCATTTAAAGCCGATGAAAAATGCCGTTTTCTGGTTGCGGATTTGGACAATTTGCCAGAGAGCATGCAGCAATTAACCCGACCGGTGTTTGCGAGCTCTCCTGAACTGGTCGCCTATTGTCAGTTTCTGGATCTTCAACTGACACAGTCGGCACAACCCGGTTTGATCGAGTCAATGTCAGCGCTGTTTTTCCACTTATTGCAGAATCAGGTTATTCCCGCTTGTCGAGATGGCCGGATAAGTGAAGCCGTACGTTTTCTGAACGAAGACATCAGCCGGACACCGTCCCTTAGTGAACTGGCGGCACTGGCCTGTCTCAGCCTCAGCCAGTTTAAGCTGCTGTTCAAGCAGCATATGGGAATGACCACGGGGCAGTACTTGCTCACTCAGCGCATGATAAAAGCGAAGGCCCTGCTGGCGCATACAGATCTGCCCGTCTCCTTGATTGCCGAGCAGGTCGGCTTTACGGATGTGTCAGCATTCAGCCGTCGTTTTTCGGTTTATTGGGGCGAAACGCCCCGACAGATACGCCGGCGCTGAGCGTTCGGCTTCTGGCAATATTAAACCGGCTTTTCAGCAAAAACGGCGGAATAATTCTGCGCTAATTTCTTATCTCTTTTCATCAGTGAGGCAGAAAAGCGTATGGATATTTGCTGGCAGGATTTCGAAAAAGTGGATCTCAGAGTCGGACAGATCATTGCCGTCGAAGCTTTCCCGGAAGCAAGGCGGCCGGCGTATAAGCTCTGGCTGGATTTTGGTGAGGAGATAGGCCAGCGCAAAAGCAGTGCGCAAATTACCGATTTGTATGACGCATCAACGCTGATTGGTAAAAAGGTGATGGCAGTGGTCAATTTTCCGGCCAAACAGATCGGCCCCTTTATGTCGGAATGTCTGGTCACCGGATTCTACCGTGAAGATGGCTCTGTCGTGCTGGCGGTGCCGGATCAGGATATTCCCGTCGGTGCACGGCTCGGATAAAGCGGCCAGAAGGCGGTCGGGACAGACAGCAGATACAGGATCCGCTGTCTGTGGGTGATTTATGGCGTGTGAATTTTCCCCAGATAGAGGTAGGTGTCGTAGTCGAAGGTCAGCTGTCCGTCGACCTGATGAGTATGGAATAAAGTCGTCAGGGCATCAGTGAGCGCATGGTAAGTGTCGCTGTCTTGCGGCGGACAATAAGATGCCGAACGGACTCGGCCGATAAAACCGTCCAAGTCGAAATATTGCCGGTATTCAAAGGCCAGTTTTTGCATCTGGCCGTCGGCAAAGAAATGACGGAGATCGCCGTCGGTCAGATTCATGTGATTGACTCGGGTGTAATCCGTGCCGTACTGGGTCAGCAAGTCATCATAGTGCTGCTGGATCGGCGTGGAGAGCTTGCGCTGATTCCAGATTAACGCGAGATGCGCGTCTGGTCTGGCAATGCGCTGAAACTCGGTTCGGGTTTTCGCATTGCAAAACCAATGGAAAGACTGGGCGGCGGTGATCAGGTCAACCGACGCATCAGCCAGTCCTGTGTGTTCAGCAGGCGTAGCAAAACTGGCATAACCAGCGTATTCAGCCAACTGCTGATCAGCCGCAATTCGCATGGCATCATTGGGCTCAATCGCACTTACCTGATACCCTTTATCGAGCAGCAACTTCGTCAGAATGCCGGTCCCTGCACCGATATCAGCAATTTGTGACTGGCGATTGAGATGGGTTTGAGATACTAATGTCTCGATCAAGGCCTGCGGGTAGCCGGGGCGATATTTCAGATAGTCATCGACCCGGTCTGAAAAGCGTTCTGTATTCCTTGTCATAACAGATGATTCCTTACATTGAATTGAACGATGACCCGTTATTGAATCAGTTCCAACCATTGTGCTGGCGCTTTAAACAGATAAGCGGGATGTTCTGTTTTTAGCTCCTCTTTTGAGCCATAGCCCCAGAGTACACCAGCCGACCGTAAGCCATTCTTGTGGGCCGCTGTCAGGTCAACCGCTCTGTCACCAATCATGAGTGAATGCTGGCTGATCGTGAACCGTTGCCGCAAGTCTCGCAGTTGCTGCCATTTTTCAATCCCGACATCGCCGCCATTAATAAAATCGAACAGACTATCCAGGCCGAACAGCGTCAGAATTTGTTTAGCGAAATCAGCCCGTTTTGAAGTGCAGATACCCATGCGGTTTTTCTGGTTATGCAGGGCAATCAGGGTGTCTTTTACGCCGTCATAAAGCCGGTTTTCAGCATAACCGATGTCTGCGTATCGCTCACGATAGCGGGCCACCAGAGCGGCGATAAATTGTGGGTCATGATTGCCGGTTAACGCGATAAAGGTTTTGTCCAGTGGCGGACCAATGTATTTGGCTATCTCTTGTTCGGGTAATTCAGGCAGCCCGAAATGGGTGAGGGCATAATTGAATGATTTCACGATCCCCTCTTTGGGATCGCTGAGAGTGCCGTCCAGATCAAAAATCAGAATGTCATGTTTCATGTGAGTACCTTTCTTTGCAAAAGCTGTTTTACGGTGCGGGCATCCCCAAAAAGACCGTCAGGCTGAACAATACCCAGTCATTGAAAATGTGGGCTCCGGTAGAAACCCAGATACTTTTTGTTTTCAGGTAGGCTAGGGACAAGACTAAGCGGGCAGTACCGATGACCAACAGGCATTGGATGATGTTCCAGTCATAGGTAGGTAAATGCGCGATACCAAAAAAGATAGCGGTCAGTACCCAGGCCAGAAGTATTGAGTGTGTTCTTGATAAGTGGCAGCGCGAGTAAAAAACATACATCAGCGCCAGAAAAGGCAAAATGGTAAACACTTCTTCGCCAAACAATTGCGGCAAGGTTTTCAGGTAAAACAGCACTCTTTCAGCGTTCGACATCTCAGACAATTGCGCCATGGCTTGGTTGGGATTGGCACCGAAGACTTTGAAGACAACAAGACCGACCAGGATGCTGACCACGATATTGAGTAAACCAATGCCGATCATCCATTTCAAGTGAGTGAACGACAAGGGGCGGAAAATCGCCCGCCAGTGAAATGGCGCTATTTGAGCGAGACAGAAAAGTGGAATGGCAAAAAATAGGATAGCGGGAATAAATTGGCCAAATTGAGTGGCAAAGAAAGGAACTGGGATAATCAGAGCGGCAAACCCGGCGATGACGGACAGAACCAGGAGTAACCACTGACGCGGATGGATGGCGACAGGTTTATCGTTATAAAAAGGGAAGTCATCACGGTCAGAAAGATGATTGTCTATATTCATGATTTTCTCTTCGGATTGTTTGCATCTGATTGTATATGATAAATGCGAGCTGGTCAGCATTCGTGAACTTGCGTACCATGGGCAACAGAACTGATTGATAAGGAATTTATCATGCCTCAATTAGATTGTGTTGAAGTCAATCCAAAGGTCAAACCCACAGCTTCTGTCATCTGGCTGCATGGATTAGGGTCAAACGGCCATGATTTCGAAGCGATTCTCCCTGAATTAAAGTTATCAGCGAACTCCCCTGTGCGCTTTATTTTTCCTCATGCACCATCGTTGCCTGTGACAGTGAATGGCGGCATGGTGATGCCGGCCTGGTACGATATTCTCGAAATGGGGATTGGCAGGAAACTGGACAAAGCGCAGTTGCTGGAATCGGCTGAAAAAGTCGCCGATCTGATTGATCGTGAGCGTGGCCGGGGCATAGCGAGTGATCGGATCATTCTGGCCGGTTTCTCTCAGGGCGGGGCAGTGGCTTATCAGGCCGCATTAACCTATCCCCACCCGCTGGCCGGTTTACTGGCGCTGTCCACTTATTTTCCGACCTCGAAAAGCATTGATGTCGCGCCTGCGAATCGCCAGCTGCCGATTGAAGTGATGCATGGCAGTTTTGATCCTGTCGTGCTGCCAGCCATGGGAAAAGCGGCAGTAGAGGATTTACAGGCGCTGGGCTTTCACCCTCAGTGGCGGGTTTATCCCATGGAACATCAGGTGTGCATGCAACAGGTGAAAGATATTGCCGACTGGCTGAAGCACACTTTACACATTGATCGTTAACCCTGCATATTCGCCGGCTTGCGATTGTTCTGACTGAGCCGGGATTATTTCCCGGCAATTTTACTGGCGAGCAGCCCTTGTAGTTGGTAGATATTGGTTTTGCTGCCAAATTCCATCCCTAAGGGATCATGCTGGCCTGAAATCCAGATTTTTAACTCTGCATCTAAGTCAAAGTTGCCCGTCGATTCAACCAGAAACATGGTAATCGACTTATAAGGGATTGAACGATATTCCACTTTTCGCCCTGTCATCCCTTGTTTGTCGATCAGCAATAAACGGCAGTCTGTCAGGATTAACATGTCTCTTATGAGTTTGTAGGCCAGCTCAATTTTTTCATTGGGCCCCAGAATGATCTGAAGCTCTTCAGTCGCTTCAGGAATCGCCATTTCGCCAGCATAGCCCAGTAGTTTATCCAGTAGCCCCATTGTGTTTTCCTTTTTTATCATTGATTTAGTCAGTAATGTGTTTGATGTGACGCTGATTAAACAATACGCATCAAAGCAGAAATATACCAGCTCGGTACATTGACAGGTCAGAGGCGACTTGTATATTTATACAGTGCTTTTTTTTGTTGGTCATGAATTGGAGAATGATAATGCAACAGGAAAAATTGTCTGCGAACTGGCTGGCTTATGTCGAAGTCAAGGGGCCATACGGTGAGAATTATGAACCTGCATTAGCGACCTTGTTTGGCTGGGCGGCGCAGCATGGGCTGCAGGGAGGGCAGTGTATTTTTGTCTACCTTGATGATGTGGAGCATACACCACCGGAAGAATGCCGCACCCGTGTCGGTATCACCGTGCCTGAAAGTACCCGGGTGGAAGGCGTGATTGCGCTGACTCATTTACCTGGGGGCGATTACGCCACGTTACGTAAACAGGTCACGGATAAGACGCAATACGGAAAGTACTGGCAACAACTGCTTCAGGAGATAGCCGCAGCGACGCAGCTGCAGTTCGATGGCGAACGGCCGTGCTTTGAGCTGTACCACAGTGTTGATGAAGAAAATGATATTTGTGACACCAGTTTCTGCATTCCGGTGAAGTAGTCACTTCCCCCTGACATTGCAGCCACCAACCCCGGAGAAATGCCGGGGCTGATCGCCGGATATCGATTTAGTCAGAATTAGTGTTTGTTGACATCCATGTATTCCAGAATCTCAGACAATTGCCGGTTGCGTTCAGCAGTGAGTATGCCCAGCCAGTCCTGAACGGTCAGGTCAGGATTCAGTGATGCCAGCATGATGGCGGTTTGATCTCTGTACACCAGCCAGGCTCTTTGTACGCTTTCAACATCCTGTGCCGTGACTTCCAGGCTGAAGTCTTCAATCGGGCCGATTTTCAGGCGCTGAATCAGGTTGTCATAAGTCTGGCTCAATGTGGAGTCGGCTTCATCTAATGCTGGAATATCTTCCGGTTGGCTGCCTGCCAGCGCGTCCAGAATTTGCGACAGGTATCTGTCGTTTTGATTCGCCACAGATTCAATACGAAAGGCCGTACTGCTGCTGCCACTGTGAAGCTCTTCGTGCAAGGCCCTGTGCTCAAAGAAGTCTTCTGCCATTCTGACCGCGTTTTTGATGGTCTGCTGCTGAGCAACAGACAACTGACGGATTGCTGAATCCTGCCGCTGCTTTCTCTCCACTTGTTGCTCACCGGCAAACCGATTGGCACAGAAGGCCGAACCAACACCGCTGGTGATGTATTGGCACAAATCAAATGTAAATGGCTGGTGATTCTGCCAATGATCAAACGCATCCTGCACGGCATATTTCTCTTCTGCAGGTGCAAACCCACCTTCGCAGATGAGCTGCAGCGTCAGCTGATTTTTTTCTGTCAGGTTGTAAGTTGAACCCCTTGAGACTTTCTCTGCTATTTCCCACACTTGATAGAGTGAGTTATCAGCCTGTGCCAGCAAATAGGCCTCCCGGTCTGCCGGTGTTAATGCAGCCAGCTCAAGATGACCCACGTGTGAACACATCTGTTCAGTCGTGAGTTCCGGGCGATTGTCAGCCAAGGCTGAAAACGGGTAAATAACGGAAAGCGTAATAAGAGACAGGGCTGAAGCCTGAATGAAAGGGATGCCTTTGATGGTGTGTCCTGACATGGTTAAGGTGCGATGGAACGTAAGAATGGCGATAAGATCGCAGGTTGTTCGTGAAAGAACAAGGGGTGAAATCAAAAATAAGCAGGAAAATGGTCACGCGTTGGCCTGATGCGAGTCGGGTCATAAAAAAGTCGCAGCAGGCCAACAACAGACTGTCTGATTACTGAGCTTTCGTCAGTAATTGTTCGATACTTTGCGTCAGCTTCGGATCGTCAGGCTTGGTCGTACTGGCAAAAACGGTGAAGACTTTGCCATTGCGATCGACCAGATATTTGTAGAAGTTCCATTTGGGCGTGATGCCTGAATCTTCGGTCAGTTGCTTAAATACAGGGTTTACGTCGCTACCCCGAACAGCGCTGCGATTCATCATGGGAAACGTCACCCCGTAATCCAGATAGCAGACTTTAGCCGTGTTTTCTTCGTTCCCTCTGTCCTGGAAGAAGTCATTGGACGGGAAACCGATCACAGCAAATCCCTGATCTTTGTAAGTCTGATACAGAGTTTCAAGCCCTTCATACTGAGGGGTGAAACCACACTGACTGGCGGTGTTCACCACAAGCAGAACTTTCCCCTGGAATTGCTGGCATAAATTGACGGCATCAGTCGTGTTCAGTTTAGTGAACTGGTGGTTTAGCAGCGGCGGACATTGCGCTTCAGCGGCTTGTACAGCAGTGAACGTCGCGGACGCTGAGGCAATAACAGTCGCTAAAATCAGGTGTTTGGTCATTGAGCGGAGCATAAGTGAATCCTGTTGTGTGAATCAGCCACAGCCGAGAGGCGATTGATAGCTGTATGTTGATAAATTCTAACGTCTTATCGCAGCATTGCGAGACATTCATCAGGTTTATTTGGCCTGCAGTAAGAATTAATGCACAAAGTCTTGCAATCCGTCAGACAAGCGTTAACGTGTGGTCGTTATTGATAGATACCTTATTTGTGGAAAGACATATGAATATTCAAAGAAACAATCTGTGGCATCGTCTGGCGGCGGCTTTTCAGTCGGTGATGGACTTTCAGCAGCGAATCTGGGTTGTTCATGTGCGCGAAAGCCGTTTTCAGGATGAGTCATTCATCGTGAATGAAGACAGTTTTACAACCCCGCTCCAGTGGATGAGCAAGAAAGGTTACAGCGAGGTGATGCTGAGTGACGTCGAGAGCATGAAGCGCTCTCAGGTGCTTGAGTTTACCGTAGGCGATAGCCAGCATCGTGTCATGCGAGTGAAGTAACCCGCTTTTCTCTGTTCTCGGCAGTTAATTATGACAAGTGCCGTTTCAATCAGCCCATCTTCTTTAACTCCCTGAGAAATAAGTCAAACTTATCTGTTATCAAACATTTCCACTTTCGGAAGTGCGCATTTCCATACGTTTTTCGTTGGTTTTGTTATAAAAAAGTTATGATTTAGATCAAATTTATAACATTAAGAAGATAAAAAATGCTCGTAGTCGCAAATACTTGATGCTGTGCAACTGAACTGATGGTTGCGCCACATGTAAGCATCCTATTGATAACGAAGAAGAATGACTATGAAGACACTTTCTATCTACCTCACCTTTACAGCACTCCTTGCCGCCGGCCCTGCTCAGGCCGCGATGAGCGATTACAAACTCGTGCTGGTTCATGGTTTCCAGCCAGGCCAGCTGCAATCTAAACCCGGCAGTGAGCAGGTGAATCTGGACGGCGCCTCGTACTGGCAGGAATATTGGCAATCCCGTGCCGATGCACGGATCGACTGGCCTTCTCAGGAACGGATTACTGGCAAAATAGCGACAGATTACGTCTGGCCTAAGCTCAAAGCTTTCTCACAGCAAGGCTTGTGTCAACCGGGTTGCGTGTTTGTCACCCATTCCACCGGCGATCTGATAACACGGTATCTGATTGATAATCAGGCGAACTGGCTGGAAAATGCCGGTCTGGAACCGCTCAATATTGTGGCGACCTTCGACTTTGCGGGCGCCGGAGGCGGGTCTGAACTCGGTGACATCGCGGTGAATGTGGCTGAGGGCGGCGGTACCTGGAACAGCATGCTTAAATACGCGGTCTCTTTGTGGCTGGGAGAAACCCCCAGCAGCAATAATACGGGGGTATTGAACGATCTTCGTGTTGCCAGTGCGCGTCAGTTGGCTGCTTTGCCGGACAGCCGGGTGCCCCGAATTCGCTTTACCGGCGACAGCAGTGACTACCTGGGGGTCACATCTGGATATCTGCCCGGCAATGACGACGGGGTCGTAGCCAGCCATTCCTCTTGCGGTGCCAGTCACGCCGGGGACTTTAACAGTTGCTCGGTCAATGTGGGTTATAACGGGAAGCTGGCAACCCAGTCCCGGGGTGTCAGCCAGTTTATGCCTTATCACTACCCATTATTGATGGGGGAAGGGTACAGCCACAGCGGGCTGATCAAAAACCAGCATGAAGGGCAGATAACAACAGCCGCGGGGCAGGCCAGCCTGCTGGATGGAAAAGTGGTTCGCGTACATTCCACCGATGAATGGTACTGGCTGAACGGCGCCTATTACCGCTACGTCGATGGATCAGACACGCTGACGATGTCTGAAATTGTGCACTCTTTCTTATGATCGCGTTATGGCTTTGGCTCAGGCCAAAGCCATACTCAGCAGGTTCGCTATGAAAAAGAAAAAGATGTTCGCTGCTGTGCTTGCAGGCACAGTGGCTGTGCTGCTCGCCATCTATCATGTTTGGCCAACGCAGCACCCGCATACAGAATCTGAACCGGTTGCCGCCAGACAAGCGCCCGCAGCCGAGACTCAGGTTGTTCCGATGACGACCCAGCCAGCAAGTGTGAGCCCCCACTCAACAGCTTCAGACGACAGTGAAACCGCACCTGAGCAGAAGGTGATAAAACTTCCTGTCGATATGGCAGAGCAGTTTGCTTTGATTTCAAGGGTATACGCTGCAGAACTGGCTTATCCGTCTTATTCCAGGCCGCTCTCGGTTCAGGATACCCAGTGGCTTGAGCCGAACCGGTATATGGCGGTGCAGGTGCCCGTCATGGACGGTGATCATACAGCTTCGCTGAATCTTGATGCGTTTCGGTATTTTTATCCTGATCCCGTGAGCCTGACGGTGCAGAGCAGTTTGCCGGTCGAGTCGATCGCTGTTGATCTGATTGATGTCAAAACCCATCAAAAGCTGGCCGCTCAACAAGCGCCGGGCAATCAGATGGTCTTTGCACCAGACGAGAGTTGGCCGTCAGAGGTACGGGCCCGAGCAAACATTCACTTCGCCACCGGCTCCGACATACTCACCGCAGATTTTCGCTATTACGTGCCGGTCGCAGAAGTTGTTTCAGTCGCCAGGCCGGTGCCCGAAGGTGCGGATATGAATATTCCGGTCACTTTGTCGGTCAAGCGGGATGGGATATACCGTGTCAGAGCCAACCTTTATACACAAAGCGGCAAGCCTGTCGCCGTTCTGACGGCCAGACACAAGCTTTCCGCAGGTGAGCAGACGGTTACGCTGAAAGCGCACCACAGCGTCCTGTCCGGCCGGGATGACTATGCACTGAGAACATTTCAGATCGAAAAAATGTCGGGCTTTCCTGGTGAAGAAACGGAATATGGCTTCAGCCCGAAACCGCTCTGGCCCTTAGGCACCCTAGACGTATCACTTTTGAGTGATGAGCCGTACACCCCTTCACCAGAAGAGCAGCAGCGTATGCAGTTTTTGCAGTCCGCCGCCTCAGACTGAGGCGGGCGGAATGTCAGAGAGAATCCAGTCAAACAGCAAGGACAGGGAAGTATTCGGGGTCACGTTCGGACGAACCAGATAATACCGCTTACCCGAAGGCACACTTTGCGGGCTGGGCATGATTAACCGGCCTGCATCCAAGTCCTGCCGGGCCAGTTCCACATCGCCAACCGCAATACCAAAGCACTGAATCGCGGCGCTGACCGTGAGATCCAGAGTGGCAAACCGCTGGTTCTGGATGGCGTGTTTTCCTGTATAGCCCATGTGTGTCAGCCATAACCGCCAGTCGGTATGCTGGGGTGTGGCATGCAGCCAGGTATGCCGGCTGAGCTGTTCCGGCGACACAGGCAACTGGTCGTGCTGAAACAGCGCAGGCGAGCACATGGGGGATAAGTATTCATCAAACAGACGAAAGGCTTTCACTTCTTTATGGGGCGGCTGATCGTCGTAACAAATCGCCGCATCGAATGGCTCGGATGAGAAATTCACGCTGTGCATGATGGCAGAAGTTAATTCGACATCAATGTCAGGATGGGCCTGCTGAAAGGACATCAGTTTCGGCAGCAGCCAGGAGGTAATACAGCTGGGCGCTTTGAGCTTAATTTGCTGTTTCTCATTCGACACCTGATCAACCGCTTTTTGCAGTTGGGTCATGACTTGCTGCACCATGGGCAAAAAAGCCTGTCCTTTGCTGGTCAGCGTCAGCCCGCGGGCATGGCGCTGAAACAGTCTGACTTTCAATTGTTCCTCTAAAGCCAGAATCTGGCGGCTGACGGCACCTTGGGTGACATTCAGATGCTTGGCGGCCGTTGTAAAGTTTAAGTATTCAGCGGTTATCAGGAAAGCCTGAAGTTCACGGGTGGATGGTAAGCGCATCAGTCAATCAAACCTCTCAAGCCATGCGTTTTTCTCATGGCTAGTATGCCGACTTTTCGATTCTTATTTCAAATTTATTTGTTTAATTTATGTAAAAGGAAAATATAAAGATTCTCAGGTTGAATGTTTAATCATAAATCTGGGATTGATTTTGTTATTCATGCATTGCGAAGAGGTGTGTTGTGACGTCGCTAGCTACGAAATTAGTGCCAGAGGTAGTAAAAAACCTCATACCCTATCAGTCTGCGCGCCGCATCGGCGGGAAAGGACATATCTGGCTGAATGCCAATGAGCTGGAGCAGAGTGAGCGTTACGGTGAATCAGAGAGTTACAATCGCTACCCTGATTTTCTTCCGCACGTGATTGAAGAAGCGTATCTGGCATACAGCGAACATGCCATGGGTGATGCCGCGCTGCAATGCGAGTCGCTGGCGGTTCGCGGGGCGGACGAGGGGATCGATTTATTGATTCGCACCTTCTGCCAGCCGGGTAACGATCAGATCATTGTCTGTCCTCCCACCTATGCAATGTATGAGTTCTGTGCCGATTCAATTGCCGTGAACACGGTGAAAGTGCCCTTGGCAGAAGACTTCAGTCTGAATGTGGCGGCGATCACCCCTCACCTGAAAGACAGTAAAATCCTGTTTTTATGTTCACCGAACAACCCGACAGGGAACGTGATTCCTCATGAGCAAATCGTGGCTTTGCTGGAGGCGAGCAAAGACTCTACCCTGGTGGTGGTTGATGAGGCCTATATTGAGTTTGCACCGCACACCAGTGTGGTGAACCTGATCGCCGAATACCCGCATCTGGTTGTGATTCGCACCCTGTCCAAAGCGTTTGGCCTGGCTTCAATCCGAGTGGGATTTTTGCTGGCTGATACGAGTGTGATGGATTATGTTGCACGTTTGATTCCGCCTTACCCAATTGCGGATCCCAGTGCGCTGGTTGCCAAAAAAGCACTACAGGAAGCAGGGCTTGCCGCCATGCGCCGCCAGGCAGATGAGCTGATTTCCATTCGAAACTGGTTTGCTGAGGAAGTGTCCGGGCTGGCTTTCGTCGAGAAAGTCTATCCGTCCTCCACCAATTTTGTGCTGGTGAAGTTCGGCACCGACGATTGCCTCTATCAGTATCTGCTGCAAAAAGGCATCGTCACCCGGAATCAGGCTCATGATCCGCGCTTGGCTCGCTGTGTCCGTATTTCTATCGGTACCCGAAACAGCATGCAGGAAACACTGGATGCGCTTAAAGCGTATCCATTCAATTAAAGAATAAACACGACAGTGTAAGAGGGGATAACCATGAAAAAGCAACTCGGCCTGGGTCTGATCCTGGCAACAGCAATGATGGCGAATGTACAGGCAGCGGACAAACCGGTACGTTTAGCTTCCGATTTCACTTACCCGCCATTTAACTACAAAGATGCGAATGGCACCCCGAAAGGGTTTGATATTGAAATCGCCGATGCACTGTGTCAGGAAGCGAAACTGGATTGCGTGTGGGTCACGCAGAGCTGGGACGGTTTGATTCCCTCACTGTTAGCCCGTAAATCAGATGCCATCATGGCTTCCATGCGTATCACAGAAGAACGCAAGCAACGGGTGTTGTTTACCGACAAGTATTATCAGACTCCGGCCCGTTTTGTGGCCCGTAACGATGCTGGGATCAGCATTGATAAAGCCGGTCTGGAAGGGAAAAAAATCGGTGTTCAGCTAGGCACGATTCATGACCGTTATGTCACTGACATGTATGGTGATGTCGCGAAAATTCAGCGCTATACCGGTCAGGATGAAGTGTATCTGGATCTGTCCACTGGCCGTCTTGACGCCGCATTTGGTAACTCGGATCAACTCGCGCTGGCTTTCCTGGACAAAGCGCAGGGCAAGGATTTCGGGTTTGTCGGTGAAGCGGTCACAGACAAAGCCTACATTGGTGAGGGCACAGCCCTGGCCCTGCGTAAAACGGACAAAGCACTGGCGGAGAAATTCAATAAAGCCATTCAGGCGATTCGTGAAAATGGGACGTATGATCGGATTGCCGGGAAGTACTTTAAGTTTGATATTTACGGTGAGTAACGTTTAGCCTTAATGCTCCAAAAAATCCGAAGCCGTTTGACTTCGGATTTTTTTGCCAGATTCTCGGTGATTGAATGCAATATGCTTTGGTCGATAGAGAAATGCTGCGAGAGTGTGGAGTGATGATTAAAATAAACAGCCAACATATAGATGAAATGACGGCTCTAATGGCAGTCGCCTCCAACGACTCTTTCGCTGCTGCGGGGAAAGCTATCGGACGCCATCCCACCATTATTTCGAAACGTATTGCTTCGCTGGAAGTACGGCTAGGTGTTCGGTTAGTCGAAAGAACAACACGGCAAGTACAGTTAACGGATGCAGGGAGACGCCTTGCAGACAAATACAGGGTAGCGGCGGATCTGATTGATGAAGCCCAGCAACAAGCCGCTGAAGATGCAGCTGAATTGCGGGGAAGACTGAAACTGGCATTTCCTGCGACCATGGGACGTCTGTGGCTTGCGCCAAAAATACCTGATTTCATGGCTATGTACCCAAAACTGGAACTTGATATCCACTACAGTGATGATTTTGTTGATCTCATTGAGGGTGGTTTCGACGCTGCGATTCGGATTGGTCATTTGACAGACAGTCGTCTTGTCGCACGTAAACTGACAACGCATAAGCGGATCCTCACCGCCTCACCGGGTTACCTTGAACAGCACGGAATACCCCATCAACCCAGCCAGTTACTCGAACATAACTGCATAGGAAATCCAAGTCTCCACTCCTATCCTATTTGGCGTTTGTCCGATGGACAAAACATGGAAATGGTGCGAACAAGCGGGACACTGCATACCAATGACAGCATAGCGATGCTTGAAGCAGCACGAGCAAATGTTGGCATTTTAGGGGCGGGAGAGTGGCTGCTAGCCCGTGATCTTGCCGAAGGGACGCTGTTGCATATTCTGCCGCAATGGACTTTTGACGGCGAAGGCGGGATCTATTTGGTGCGTCCATCGCGTCGACATGTCTCAGCCCGGACTGATGCGTTTGTATCCTGGGCCAGAGATCTTTTTCAGATAGAGCCGTGGGCGCAGCGATAGCAGCCTGACTTTCTCTGATCTTCATCTCTGCCATTATTCATGCAAATTATGCAGCACTGTTATGCATGTTAGGTGTATTGCATCCTGCTGTGCACGTGTGCCAAATTGTTCACTAGCAACGAAGCGCCAGCATCATCTTAATACGCTAAGCGCATTCACTAGGGTTTAGTCACGGTTTTGTTTCATACAACAGCCATGTTCGTTGCATGTTATTTATCAGGAGAAGTCTGTATGCCACATCTGTCATCTGCAATACGTACCGGTTCATTGTTATTTTTGTCAGGCCAGCTTGCTTTCGATGACAAAGGTCAAATTCATGGCGATATCGAAGAGCAGACCGCATTAATTCTGAAACACCAGTTTGCAGTGCTTGCTCAGTATAATTTACGTCCGGAAAACGTCGTAAAAGCAGGGGTATGGATTACCGAACGCAGCAATTTTCAGAAATTTGATTTGGCGTATGCGAATGCGTTTGGCGAGCACCTTCCTTGTCGTTCAACGGTGATTTCACAGTTGGCTATTGAAGATGCGCTTGTTGAGATTGACCTGGTTGCCTCGTTTGAGCCACTTAGCTAAGAGCCCGACCAGCTGCAATCAAACGCACTTTACTTTTAAACGCTCAACGCACTGAAATAGGGTAATTTTATGCCTATCCAACATATATCTGCTTTTTCTGATGGCTCAACCGGAGGTAACCCGGCTGGGGTTGTTCTGTGCGACTCAATGCCAGGCACTGATGTGATGCAAACGCTGGCAGCTGAGATTGGTTATTCGGAGACAGTATTCGCAGCTCCAGATCAAAGTGGCTGGCGAGTGCGGTATTTTTCCCCTGAAGTCGAAGTCGACTTTTGTGGTCATGCAACAATCGCGCTGGGTGCCGTTCTGGCAAAGACTGAAGGTCCGGGTACTTTTTCGTTAACGCTTAATCGCGCAGATATTACGGTAGAGGGGCGATATTCAGAACAAGAATGGGGCGCGTCGTTTCAGTCACCTCCAACCCATAGCCGCGCGATTGATAGCGATCTGTTGGTCGAAGCGCTTGCATTGTTTGGTCTTGATTTCGATGATCTGGATACCCGGATTCCTCCTGCCATTGCTCATGGTGGCGGCGATCATCTTATCCTGGCATTAAAAGAGAGAAAGACACTGCAAACAATGCAATATGACCAGAGAGAAGGCCGGGATCTGGCTGTTCGTGAAGGATTAGTCACATTCAGTCTTATCTATGCAGAGCAGGACAGACTGTTTCATTCACGGAACCCATTCCCTGTCGGAGGGGTTTTTGAAGACCCTGCAACAGGGGCTGCTGCCGCCGCTCTGGCTGGGTATCTTCGGGACATCGACTGGCCGCATAAGGGTTCAATAGTCATTATCCAGGGAGAAGATATGGGAATGCCTTCACGCCTGGAAGCTGACATTGCACCTCAGATCGGTTCAAGCATCAGGGTATCCGGAATGGTACGGCTCATTCGTTAATTCTATACGACGGATGCTTTGCCAAATGATATCTAAGCTGCCCTAAATGTTGCGTTAATAGATATCACTGAAATTCGCTTGGTACATTTGTTAGTCATAGAGGCCTGCTTGATGACTATATCGCCAGAACAAAAACTCTCATCATTAAATCTTGTGTTACCACCGCCGCCAAAACCTGCTGGACAATACCGGCCAGCCCGTTTGGTTGGGAATATGCTTTATTTGTCAGGGCAAGGACCAAGAAATATCAATGGCGAGTTTTTAACAGGCAGATTGGGGAATGAACTGTCAGTAGAAGAAGGCTATATGGCTGCCCGAAATACTGGATTGCAATTACTCGCAGTGGCTAAGGATGTACTAGGCGATTTATCACGAATTGAGGCTGTGGTAAAAGTGGCTGGAATGGTTAATTGCGAGGAAAACTTCACAGAGCATGCTGCTGTTGTTAACGGTTGCTCAGATTTGTTTGTCGAAGTGTTGGGCGACAAGGGATACCATACACGATCAGTCGCAGGAATGAATTCATTACCTCTGGGTATGATCCTTCAAATTGATGCCATTATTTCTATTAAAGACTAACTGTTATTAATAATCCGGAGTTTTCTGATACGGGCTGTTTATTAGGAAAATAGAATGTCCCTAATTGAAATTATCATGTCTTCAGGAAGATCTTCCGTTGATATTGCTCTTTATACGCTATTGCCTGTTATGGTTGTAATGTTGTGCATAATGAAAGTTCTGGAAGCGAAAGGAATAATGGGGGCAATTGTTAGAGCAATTACGCCGTTACTGAAGCCTTTTGGGTTAACGGGAATGAGTACCTTTGCATTGATCCAAATGAACTTTATCAGCTTTGCTGCGCCACTTGCTACGCTGTCTATTATGCATAACCGAGGAATATCAGATCGGCATCTTGCTGCAACATTAGCGATGATATTAACCATGGGGCAAGGTAATGTGCTTTATCCTATGATCCCTTTAGGCTTAAACTGGTCCGCGGCCATTACATTTTCGATTATCGGAGGGTTGTGTGCATCTTCACTAACCTGGTATTACTCAGGGCGTAAACTGTCAGCAGAAGATAAAAAGGCGACGGAAAAACAGTCAAGCGAAAATAATGCCCAGCAAGGGATGGTCAGAGTAATTAACGATGCGGGTTATGATGCTATACGTTTAGCGGTCGGGGCGATACCTATGCTAACGTTATCCATTACTGTTGTTGGTATTCTTAAAGCAGCGGGAGCTGTAACCGCTATCGAGCAGCTGTTGCTGCCGGTCCTTAATTATATAAATATCCCATCTATGTTTGTTATGCCTACATTAGCTAAGTATCTGGGGGGCGGTACAGCATATTTAGGGGTTGTTTCGGATTTAGTTCAGCAAAATAAAATTACTGTGGAACAGGTTAACGCATCAGCAGGATTCTTAATTCATACTTTTGACTTACCAGGTGTTGGCATTTTTTTAGGTATTGGTTATCGCTTCATAAGCGTTTTTAAGTATGCCATTCCAGGTGTGTTGATTGGTATTGTTGTCAGGTCATTACTACATTTTGTGTTTTTCTAAAGTATCAGTGAGTGCAATATTTGTGGTTGGATGAGTAGGTAGTGCTAGTTGCTAACTCGTTGTTAGATAGTATTTTTTTGTGACGTCTATTTCTTGTAAACAGAGGGTATGTCGCGCTTGAGTTTGGTGATTTATTCAGCATGGTTGGACGCGCGTCAGGTACTCTTTGTTAACCCAAAGAGTACCCAGAAATGCTTTTTTGTTCTTTGGTGTGGTCCGGGCTGGTTGTAGGCGCTCCCGGCGCCGACAACCTAAAAATTCGTCCTGAATTTTTCCCTGGGGGAGTGGGTAACGCTAGTTGCTAACTCGTTGTTAGGCTGTAATTTTTGTGACGTCTACTTCTTGTAACCAGAGGGTATGTCGCGCTTGAGTTTGGTGATTCATTCAGCATGGTTTGATGCGCGCCAGGTACTCTTTGTTAGCCCAAAGAGTACCCAGAAATGCTTTTTGTTTCTTTGCTGTGGTCCGGGCCGGTTGTAGGCGCTCCCGGCGCCGACAACCTAAAAATTCGTCCTGAATTTTTCCCTGATTTTGTCCCATCAATGTACGTTACTAAGCCGCCATTCCCGTGATAGGCGGGAATCCATGCGGCGAGTGCGTTTGGTGGCTGGGTGAGTATGTCGCGCTTGAGTTTGGTGATTTATTCAGCATGGTTGGACGCGCGCCAGGTACTCTTTGTTAGCCCAAAGAGTACCCAGAAATGCTTTTTTGTTCTTTGGTGTGGTCCGGGCCGGTTGTAGGCGCTCCCGGCGCCGACAACCTAAAAATTCGTCCTGAATTTTTCCCTGGGGGAGTGGGTAACGCTAGTTGCTAACTCGTTGTTAGGCTGTAATTTTTGTGACGTCTACTTCTTGTAACCAGAGTGTATGTCGCGCTTGAGTTTGGTGATTCATTCAGCATGGTTTGATGCGCGCCAGGTACTCTTTGTCAGCCCAAAGAGTACCCAGAAATGCCGTTTTGTTCTTTGGTGTGGTCCGGGCCGGTTGTAGGCGCTCCCGGCGCCGACAACCTAAAAATTCGTCCTGAATTTTTCCCTGGGGGAGTGGGTAACGCTAGTTGCTAACTCGTTATTAGGCTGTAATTTTTGTGCCGTCTACTTCTTGTAACCAGAGGGTATGTCGCGCTTGAGTTTGGCGATCCATTCAGCATGGTTTGGCGCGCGCCAGGTACTCTTTGTCAGCCCAAAGAGTACCCAGAAATGCCTTGTTGTTCTTTGGTGTGGTCCGGGTCGGTTGTAGGCGCTCCCGGCGCCGACAACCTAAAAATTCGTCCTGAATTTTTCCCTGGGGGAGTGGGTAACGCTAGTTGCTAACTCGTTGTTAGGCTGTAATTTTTGTGACGTCTACTTCTTGTAACCAGAGGGTATGTCGCGCTTGAGTTTGGCGATTCATTCAGCATGGTTTGATGCGCGCCAGGTACTCTTTGTCAGCCCAAAGAGTACCCAGAAATGCCGTTTTGTTCTTTGGTGTGGTCCGGGCCGGTTGTAGGCGCTCCCGGCGCCAACAACCTAAAAATTCGTCCTGAATTTTTCCCTGGGGAGTGGATTTCTTAGATCTTGTGGTTGTTGTACAGTGTGTTTTCGGCCAGACATTCATTATTTACTTCTGTCATTGCCGCGCAGACGACAATTCATACAACGAGTGCAGTTTCTGTAGCTGAGTGGGTATGCTGAGGCTTCTGTGTGCTGGCTAAGCGACCGATGTCGCTTTTCTCACAAGCGTATGCGTCGCTGATTTTTGGGGTTGGTCATGAAATAGAAAAAAATCGAATAATATCAATTGGGTAGTATCAGATGATTGAGTAAGATATACGACATAATGTCGTGTATCTTACTGATATATTAATATCGTAAAGTGAAATTAGTTCAATATAATCAGATGCTTAAGTGGTTTTTTATTGAAGGAGTTATATGACATAGTTATAGGACATGGTGTCGTTGAATAAAATGTTATGCGCCAAAGGGAGTTCATGAGCAATTTTGAAATAAGAGAAGATGAGAATGGAATCGGAAAGGTCCTTATTTTAAAGGGTGCTTGGTCCGATGAGGTAGGTGCTTACATGCGAGATAATGGAATATCAGCATTGAGGCTTACCGATTCCTTTGGGTTTAAAGGCCATGATCTATCCTTTCTTCCTGAGCTGTCTTTCCTCCGAAGCCTAGAAATCTATTGCTGGGAAGCAAAAGGCATAAAAGTAATTGAGTTGCTCCCTCAACTAGAAGTACTTGGCCTGCAATATAAATCAACTCAGAAAATTGATTTATCAGCTTTTTCAAAACTAAGGGTAGCTCTAATAACTTGGTCTAAAGGTCTTGGCTCACTGCTTGAGCTAGCATCCCTAGAAAAGCTCAATATTCAAAATTACCCACATAGCAACCTAGAGCCAATTACCTCAATGGTTGCGCTCAAGCAGCTCTACCTTACCTCCCGGAAACTAGAGTCTTTAAAGGGTATTGAGCAGCTTGGTAGTCTTGAGCTATTAAATCTTTACAATTGTCCATTTCTTACATCAATGGCTGGCACAGAGCAGCTTCCAAAATTGAAAACCATTGAAATCGAGGCATGCAATCGTGTCAGCGCATAACAAGCGCATGTTGTCGGACTGGTTTTCCGCTGCGCTTCAAACCAGCCGCAAATGCGGGCGTTATACGTAATTAGGAGAATTTGTGAAAATTGTAGAAGCAAAATTATCAGATCTAGAGCCGTTCTTCGAGTATTTAAGTGTTCAGCTTTTAGATAATGCAGCCGACGACTCTCCGCTCTTCCAGCCATTAGCTAAAAAACACTCCGTTGTCACTGAGTTACTTCAAGATAAGTTTCGCAATGGTTTTGACCATTGTGTGGGTGAAACCGGTTGGCGCAAACTTTGGCTGGTTAAAGAGGCTGACGGAAAGGTCCTTGGTCACATAGATTTACGTCATTATAACGAAGAATATAAGCTCCACCGTGTGATGTTGGGTATGGGCGTGGACGAAAGTGCGCGAAAGCAAGGTTTGGGTGCAAAGTTGATTGAATCAGCCATAAAGTTTTGTCAAGAATCGGAGAGTATTGAGTGGCTTGATTTAAACGTACTTTCAAATAATACTCCAGCGAAGAACCTATATTTAAAAACTGGTTTTAAGGTTATTGGTGAAATTCCGGATTGTTACCGTATCGACGAGAAGTCCGTATCAGAGCTTTGGATGACACTCAGCACTTCAAGTTACGTATAACAAACGACTACGGCGTCAATCATTAAATGAACGCCGTTTTTCTTCCTATCGAATGCCATCTCGAAACATCACATTAAGGATGACAAATATCTTCCTGACGCATGAATTGATGGCAACTTTTTCGGTTTTCCATCAGCCAGAAGTCGTTGATAAGCATTCTTGAGTACTGGATTACACTGCAGGGCCGACATCATAGCCATGTACAGAATGGTTCTGACCATAACTCGGTCGATTTGATCCGGACGAAGCGCGTTGTTGGACGGGTAACAGCCGTACAAATAGTGACGGCGTCATTGAGATCGTTTTTGGCTCCTGTCCGGAAAGGCGCCGCAGGCTTCTATCCCGATAATGGCTGGTGGGATATTAGCAAACGTCTCAAGGACTTTTGACCATGTGATTGTTTTGTGGATCAACATCTTGCCTTGATGATCCTCGCCTTGGATACTGAAGTTATGTTTGGCTAAATCAATGTCATAGACAGATAGTGACATGGTGCTCTCCAGTGATTTTGGGTTCAGACTTTCAAAGTGTGGCAAAGCCTGATGAGGGGATGTGTGGCAGGAATTATGTGTTTTCCTAACTTTGAGAGAAAGGAGGAAATTTGTTTTATCCAGGAATTATAATTTTTGGGGTAGTCTTCATTACATATATCCTTGTGACAATTACGTATATTGGATATGTAAATTATTTTGAATATTCTACTGGTGTCTTATCGTGCGCCTCATGGATGTGCGCACTTATTAGTTCACTATGTTTATTTTGGAACGCTCGTCATGATCCAAATAAGGTAAGTAACGTTAAAGGTTTTGTTATCTTACTTTTTTTCACTATTGTCATGGCTGCTATGTTTAGGATCGGACCTGTAGGTAACATTGCTGTAATATACCATATCTTCACCGGTAATCAGGTTACGTTAATGACTCAGGTCACTCGTAGTAATGATGGGTATTTTATTCATAAAGGATGTCTAGGTGAATTAGAGGCATTTAAAGAATCTACCTTGCGTAACAAAACTTTATGTGGGATCAGCAATGAGGATTGGAAAAATATAAAACATAACACCCCAATTCTTTTGATCGGAACTGAATCTTACTTTGGTATTAGCTTTGAACGTTATGCAATACTACCTCAAAATTATCTAGTTCGAGAATTAAAGCAAAGCGTTACTTCTTCAGGGCTTATCTATCTAAATAGCCCTGACGATGATTTAAAGGGTCGTACGAAAAGGCTTAAGTATAGAAATTTTGGCTAGGAGAAGGAAATGCACAAACGACTATGGCGTCATTCATTAATTAACGTCGTTTTTTCTTCCTAAGATGCCAAGTAAACCACCGAACTCAAGCGCGACAGACTTACCCAGCCTCAGAAATCATACTCGCGGTATGGATTCCTGCCTGACGTGGGAATGAAGGCTTGAGAATGTACTTGGCTGGCACAACCCCAGGGAAAAATTCAGGACGAATTTTTAGGTTGTCGGCGCCGGGAGCGCCTACAACCGGCCCGGACCACACCAGAGAACAAAAGGTGTTTTCTGGGTACTCTTTGCACCCACAAAGAGTAACTGGCGCGCATCAGACAATGTTAAGTGAACCACCAAACTCAAGCGCGACATACTTACCCAGCCTTAGAAATCATACTCGCTGTATGGATTCCTGCCTGACGCGGGAATGAAGGCTTGAGAATGTACTTGGCTGGCACAACCCCAGGAAAAAATTCAGGACGAATTTTTAGGTTGTCGGCGCCGGGAGCGCCTACAACCGGCCCGGACCACACCAGAGAACAAAAGGTGTTTTCTGGTAACTCTTTGCACCCACAAAGAGTAACTGGCGCGCGCCAGACAATGTTAAGCGAGCCACTTGACTTGAGCGCGATATACTTACTCAGCCTTAGAAATCATACTCGCTGTATGGATTCTCGCCTGTCGCGGAAATGACGGCTTGAGAATGTGCATGAATGACACTTCCTCAGGGAAAAATTCAGGACGAATTTTTAGGTTGTCGGCGCCGGGAGCGCCTACAACCGGCCCGGACCACGCCAAAGAACAAAAAGGTGTTTTCTGGTTACTCTTTGCACCCACAAAGAGTAACTGGCGCGCATCAGACAATGTTAAGTGAGCCACTGGACTCAAGCGCGACATACTTTCTGTCTTACTGAAAGTGCTTGTCTATCGTCCGTCGCTGAATCGAAGCGATCCGTTATGGTTTAATCATCTCTAACCCCAGGGAAAAATTCAGGACGAATTTTTAGGTTGTCGGCGCCGGGAGCGCCTACAACCGGCCCGGACAGCACCAAAGAACAAAAAGGTGTTTTCTGGTTACTCTTTGCACCCACAAAGAGTAACTGGCGCGCATCAGACAATGTTAAGTGAACCACCAAACTCAAGCGCGACATACCTTCAGACTCAGACAGATCATCAAATCCAGAGAAACCCTCCCAGCACCCCAAAGCCAAAACCTTTACCCAACCGACTATGCTTATAACTTAAGGACAGGAAAACAGACAGCTTTTTTCAGAGTGTGTAAACTGGCATGCTTGGCATGCCAGACAGGCAAGGAGGAGAGATGAAGGTATTAGTCGCAGGGGGCAATTCGGTGCTTGGATACTATGTGGTCCGGCATCTGATCGATCACGGTTATCAGGTTTTTGCGCTCAGTCAGTACTCTGAGCAGGATAACCCGCTGGCGATTCCGCTTGCGTTGCAGGATGAATACATGGCCGGGAAGTTTGATGCCGTAATCTGTTGTGCCAGACCTGTCATGGCACCTTATGCGCAGGAAAAGCAGCCACCGGATTTCTCTGAACTGATGGACAGCCTTGAACGTTTTGCAAAACCGGATGCGACAAAGCTGTTTACATCGGGTATTGAAGTGTTTGGCTGTGCGGATCAATGCTCTGCCGATGAACTAAAGTTTGAACCCCTGTCGGCGGCAGAAAAAGATGTACCTGTGCTGAAAGAAGCCATAGCACTGGGCTGGACGCCGGTTTTTGTGCCGACTCTGGTGTACGGTGGTCAGGAGTGTCCGATCCATACCTCTCTGAACCGTCGTGAAAGTCTTCGCATTCCTGTTTTGATCCCGTCTTCCGGTCTTTATTATGCCGCCCATCTTGATGATCTGGCCGCTTTTCACGTGACCTTAATTGAACAGGATACGCTGGCACCGTTTTATTTTCTGGCTGAGGAAAAACGCTACAGCCCTGAAGATCTGGCGGACATGATGGTGAAATACGGCTGGGCAGAGGGCGTGAAATGTCTGTCGTTACCGAGTTTCCTCAAGCAATACGGCGAAGCGGTGCTGGAGGTGGAAACCATGAATGTGAGCGTGCCGATCAGCCCGGATTTCGAGCCGCGCCACAGCCTGTCATCCTATCTGTCTCAAACCCGGATCACGCCTGCTCATGATCACCCGTAATGTTTGTTTGACCGGCACGCTGAGCGATGCCGGTGAGAAGTGAACACAGGGCTTTTTAGTGGTCTGAGATCTGCCTAATCTTGGGTAAGTGTTATTGTTCTTTTTGTTACTTATTGAATTGACTTGATTTATTTTTCTTCTGTCGTAGTGTGTGGGCTTTGATTTGATGCGGTTAAGAGAGGCCCCATGCGTTATCCTTCCCCACTGGTTCCTGGTTGTACAATCGCTGTCACAGCATTATCGGCAGGTGTCCCTGATGCGTTTCATGCGCGTCTCGATCGAGTGATCCAGGGCTTGCGTGACAGAGGGTTTAAAGTGCTGGAAGGACATTGCTTGCGGGAAAATGCCGGCCATGTCAGCGCACCTGCGGCTGTGCGTGCCAAAGAGCTGATGGCGTTTTTGCTTGATGATCGCGTCGATGCCATTCTGCCACCCTGGGGTGGCGAACTGGCGATGGAACTGCTGCCATTGCTCGATCTGGACATCCTGCGCCATGCCAAACCGAAATGGCTGATTGGCTTTTCCGATATCAGCACCATCTCGTCTGTCTTCACGGCACGCTGCGGCTGGGCCAGCCTGCATTGTGCAAACCTGATGCAGCTTCATCCGGGTGTGAGCGACCCGCTCAACACTGCGGTTTTTCTCTGCTGAGCCTGCCTGCCGGCGAATCTCTGACCTTAGATCAATCCTTATGCTATGAAGTTGCATCGGCCAATTATGGCAAGGAGCCCGAAGCCTTGTTCGCGTTCACTCAGCCTACCCAATGGTCCGTTTTACCGGCAAATGATGCAGCGGAGCCGGTTTATTTTTCTGGCCGCCTGATTGGTGGTTGTCTGGATACAGTGGGGCTGCTGTCAGCCACTGAGTATCTCAATCTGCCCCAGATGAAAGCACAGTATGCTCAGGACGGCCTGATTCTGTTTCTGGAAAACGCCGAGCTCTCACCAACTGCGATGGCCCGCATGTTGATGACGATGAAGTTCAATGGGGTGTTTGATGCCGTTAACGGCGTCATATTCGGTCGGGATGGGTCACCATTAAGTCACGGCAAATCACTGTCACATGCACAGGTCATTCAGCAAGTACTGGGCGACCTGGCGGTACCTGTCATTCTGGACGCGGATATTGGTCATCTGGCACCGAATCTGCCCTTAATGAATGGCGCTGTTGCAAACGTGCAGATGAGCGATGGCAAGGCGTGGATACAGCAGACATTAAGCTAATACTGAAAGGCGGCAAGTGACTGATACTTCGCGGCTTGCCATAGCGTCTATACTCTCAGGAACGGATTGACTGCCAACAGGTAAGCCTTGCTGCGATGAGAGACGACAACATGGCCGTGCTGTATCACCATGTCCGCACGGCGTTATCAGATGAACAGTGCCGCGCCCGGTATATTGAAGAAAAAGCGGCGCGTCTGCTTGGCTTGCATTCCGCGGTGATCGCAGGGTTTACCATTTTGGTGTTGATTGCTTCTTCCTTGTTTGTCCCGCCTCAGCATGCCGTTTCCTGGCTGGCGGCTATCGCCGTGACGGTCACTTATCTGGGGTTGATTTCCGCCTGGAGTTTTCTGTTTCGTCTGCTCCGGCCAGCAGATGTGTATGGCGTACATTTACCGAAAAACTGGCTGGAAGGAATGAAACAGCAAGGGGCGCATGACAACCTTCATCTGGCTGTGGTGCGCTGTTATGAAACATGGCAGCACTTATATCAGAGTAATCAGCATAAAAACGCGATGTTAACCAAGGCCTATCATGAAATTGTGTTTTCAGCCTGGTTAATTGCGATCTCTTTACTGCTATTACTGGCGGCGAAATATCTTGTTGCTGAAGTGTAAGCAATGGCTTTTGCCTGCAACTTGGTTGTTTTGCTGAAATTTTCGCTTAACCTAATGAAAGATGGTGGTAAAGTATCTGCCTGACTGGAGGCAATGATTGCCGAGTATTGTGAGCATCAGGAGGGATGATGCAGTTTGTTCACTGTACCTATGAAAAACATGGCGAAGCCATTCTGGCTATATTCAACGATGCCATTCTGAACACCACCGCACTTTATGAATACCAGCCCCGTACGATGGATATCATGCAAACCTGGTTTGCCACCAAAACGGCCAATCAGTTTCCTGTGATTGGGATTGAAAATGATGCCGGTGAGTTAATGGGGTTTGCCAGTTACGGTACGTTTCGCGCATGGGCCGCATTTAAATATTCTGTCGAACATTCTGTCTATATCCACCCACAGCACCAGGGGAAAGGCTTGGGGCGAAAGCTGATGGAGGCTCTGATTCAAGCGGCCCGTGAGCAGAATTACCATGTGTTGGTCGGCGGTATCGATTCGACAAACATCGGCAGCATCGCCTTGCACAAAAAACTGGGATTCGAATATTCCGGCACGATCAAGCAAGCGGCCTATAAATTTGAACGCTGGTTGGATCTGGATTTCTATCAGCTGATACTGGATACCCCGAAACAGCCTGTTTCAGGGTAATAAATTGTGAAATAAGGATATTGAATGATATTTAACAGCGCGCTCAGTTTAGAAAAAGCACATCGACTGATCGAGATACTGAATCTGCATACGGACAGTCGTGTGATTGATATTGGCTGTGGGGAAGGGGAATTATTACTTCGTCTTGCCAGCGCGACAGGCGCGCATTGTCTGGGATTGGATATTTCTGAGGACTGCATTGCTGCCGCCAATGCGAAAGCAGAGGCGATGGGATTGGCCGATAGAGTGACATTTGAAGTGGCTGACGCAAAAGCGTACCCGATAGCGACTCAATATGATGTGGCTATCTGTATGGGATCGACTCATGCTTTTGGGGAAGGGGATGCTGGTTATCCGGCAGCCCTGACTCAAATGCAGCAATGGTTGAAACCCCAGGGTCAGTTGCTGATTGGCGAAGCTTATTGGAAGCAACCGCCGGCTCAGGCGTATCTGGACTTTATTGGTGAACCGATTGGCATTTATTACGATCACCAGGGCAATATGTCGGTAGCGGAATCTCACGGTTTGGCGACTGTGTATGCAGCAACCAGTAATCAGGACGAATGGGATCACTTTGAAGGTTCTTTTCGCCTGAAAGCAGAGCGTGCTGCGCTGGCCAACCCAGAAGATGAGGCAGCCCGTAAAAAGCGGGATGCGGTTCGCGAGTGGAATGCTTATTACCATCAGTTCGGCCGTGACACCATGGGATTTGGTTTCTATTTGTTCATCCAGGACAAGGGTTGATCCGGACCTGTGGCATAAGCACTGGTTGTTTTTATGGGCGGTGCTTAGTCAGATCTGAGAGGAGAGAAGAGTGACAGCGGCAGAATCACATGCTCTGGTTGTTGAAGGCGGCGCGATGCGCGGTATTTTTGCTGCCGGTGTGCTGGATGGCTTTCTTGAGCAAGACTACCGGCCATTTGATTTTTGCATCGGTGTTTCGGCCGGTTCCACCAATCTTGCGGCCTGGCTGGCGAATCAGCATGGCCGGAATTATAAAGTGATCACGGATTATTCCTGCCGCCCTGAATTTATCAGTTTACGTAAATTTATTCGCGGCGGGCACTGGCTGGATCTTGACTGGCTGTGGCAGATCACCATCAATGAAATCCGTTTGGATCTGGATGCTTTTGCCGCGCAACCCGTGCCTTTGTACGTGGTCACGACCCGAGTCTCTACCGGCGAGGCTGTTTATACGCAGGCCACGGCAGGTAATCTTGAACAATTGCTGAAAGCTTCTTGCTCTGTGCCGGTTGCCTACCGGGATTATCCGCTGCTCAATGGCGATGCCATGACGGACGGCGGGGTAGCCGATTCCATTCCTGTCATCAAAGCCTATGCGATGGGGGCCAGAGAAATTACGGTGATTTTGTCACGCCCGCTGGGCTACCGGAAGAAAGTCAGCAAAGCGAGCTGGTTCCTCCGTCGCATGCTGGCGGATACGCCTGAACTGGCGCGGGTGATGATGCAGCGTGCCGACAATTACAATAACGCGATCGAATTTATTGAGAATCCGCCGCAAGACTGCCGTATTCATGTCATAGCACCGCCGGCAGAGTTTGATGTCGGCCGCATTACCACAGACAAAAAACGGTTGGATACCGGCTATCAGATGGGCCTGGCGGCGGCAATCGCCGGACGATAAGTGCGTGCCATGCGCAACGTTCACAACCACAGAGGCAGCATGATTTTTAACAATTTTGCACCGGCAACATTAGCACAGCAGTTTCAACTTTCACCTCAGGCAGCGGATTGTCTGTCGGCTTATCTGGTGACTTTACCGGAAGCAGAAATACCGGCCATTCCAAGTGTCAGCGCAGATTATTTTTGTGCAGACCAAGAAAATGCAGACATTTGCGCCGAACTGGTACGAAAAGGTGAAAAAAAGCCAGCTGCAGTATGAAATACTGGTATCAGACCGGTGGCAAGGAAGGGCCAGAGCCAATGCCGCAGGTCGGTCATTTACAGGTGGTCACTGACTGGGAAGGCGTTCCGGTCGCGATCACGCAAATTACCCGGGTGACAGAAGCCCGGTTTCAGGATGTGACTGCTGAGTTCGCGGCGGCTGAAGGAGAAGGGGATAAATCGCTGCGCTGGTGGCGTGATGCGCACTGGCAGTTTTTCAGTGCCGAGTGCGAAGAATTAGCGATTGAGATGAGTGAGGACACTGTGCTGGTTCTGGAACACTTTCGAACCGTATGGGCGAAACCTGCCTGATCTCTGTAACGGACTGCCGTAAGCTGCACTGACATCAAGCCTGATATCAGTGGTTTACTTTTTGCTCTGCTATCTTTATCACAGCGGGCAGACGTATCTGTCCGCCCTTATCGCCAGCCAATCTCAGAGATTGCTTCTGATACGCGAATGAGATTGTCTGGTCAATCAGGTGATTTGACTTCACGGCAGGGCAGACATGAAAACACACTGGTTAAATCGTTGGGAAGCGGTCAGGAGCAGTTTCTGGTTTGTCCCTGCCATGATGGTGATTATCGCCATCGGGTTGGCCCGGATTGTCGTTACCCTGGATCATCAGCTGGTGCACTTCTCTCTGGCGTTGCCTGATGTCGGTTTCACGGGAGGCGCAGAGGGAGCACGCAGCGTGCTGTCGACGATTGCCGGCTCCATGGTGACCGTGGCCGGGGTCGCTTTTTCTATCACCATCGTGGCATTAACACTGGCCTCCTCTCAGTTTGGTCCCCGTTTGCTGCGAAATTTCATGCGCGATCCGGGCAATCAGTATGTGCTTGGCACTTTCATCGCAACGTTCATATATTGTCTGCTGGTCCTGAGCAGTGTGACCCATGCCAATGGAGATTCGTTTGTCCCCCGTATTGCGGTCAATCTGGCTTTGTTACTGGCGCTGTTCAATGTCGCGGTTCTGATTTATTTCATTCACCATGTGGCAACTTCGATTCAGGCGGATAACGTCGTGAATGGTGTGTATGAGGAACTGAATCAGCACATTGAGCATTTTTTCCCTGATGAGCTGGGTGAATCTGAACCCGAACCTGTTCAGAGGGATAGCAATCCAACTGGTATGTTTCATCATGTGGTCGCGGCGGAGAGTGAAGGCTACCTGCAAGCCGTAGACAGACATTGTTTACGCCAGCTTGCGCAGCAGTTTCAATGCCGGATTGTGCTGGGCTACAGAGCCGGAGAGTTTATCGTCAAAGGGTGTTCAATTGCCATCGTGCAGTCTGACACTGAACCGGAAGACGGTCTGGATTCACAGCTGATTGATTGTATGATTGTCGGGAAGCTGCGTACGCCGGAACAAGATCCTGAATTTGCTGTTCATCAGCTGGTGGAAGTGGCCGTCAGAGCCTTGTCACCGGGCATCAATGATCCCTTTACAGCCATGACCTGCGTCGACAGGCTCAGTGCGGTACTGTGTACGCTGACTGGCCGGTCATTTCATTTGGCGCGCTGGTATGATGATGACGGGCAGTTGCGGCTGGAAGAGCCGCCACTGACGTTTACCGGGATACTCAACGCCGCTTTTGATCAGATTCGCCAGCATGGTAAGTCGGATACGGCAGTGACGATCCGGCTGCTTGAGAGTCTTGCCCGGATTGCCAGTTTTAGCAGAACGGGCGAGCAGCAGGATGCAGTTCGTCGTCAGGCCGAGATGATCCTGCGATCCAGTCAGGATTGTCTGGAGGAACCGCAGGATCTGGCAGACATTGATCAGCGATTTCAGGCGATCCAGGATGAAATGCGCCAATGCGACTGAGGTTATTTCAACGCCGACTCATTCGCCAACAGCCATTTTCGCAGTAAACCCGCCAACTGAGCCTGCTCGTCTTTATCCAAGGCCGTCAGTATTTGATGCTCATTCGCGACATGCGCTGTGACGGCCTGGTCAACCAACGCCTGTCCTTCTTCTGTTAACGATACCTTACAACTGCGCCTGTCATCATCACTTGGCTGCCGGTAGATCAGCCCTCTGTCGGTCAGTTTATCCAGTCGGGCTGTCATCGCGCCGGAAGACAGCATCACGGTGTGATAAAGCTGGGTGGGGGTCAGGGGTTCGCCGGCTCTGCGCAGAGAGGCCAGAATATCAAATTCTACCTGGCTCAGTCCGTAGCTTTTGAAAACAACATTGATACTGTCTGTCATGATTCGCTGGGCACGATACATACGGCCAATGATTCCCATCGGGGAGCAATCCAAATCTGGCCGGTGTTCCTGCCATTGAATCAATAGTTTATCGACATGATCTTGCATAGGGTTCAGCCTGTCCGTTCTTCATGAAGTCAACATGAGGTGATTAACTTTTTGAAAAAGATACTTGATTAAAAGACAAATAGCCACTAATTTATCTTTAACAAAAGATATTTTGATTAAAGATTCTTGGAGTGAAGTTAAATGAATTATCTGCTCGCGTTATTAGTCCCCATGCTGTGGGGCAGTACCTATGCTGCCGTCAGCCTGTTTCTGCAAGATATGTCGCCTTATTGGGTTGCAGTGTGGCGGGCGTTACCCGCCGGTCTGGTATTACTTTTGCTGCGCCCTAAGTTGCCACCGTTGAGCTGGAGCCGCATGACCTTGCTGAGCTTTTGCAACATTGCCGCATTTTTTGTATTGCTTTTCATTGCGGCTTACCGTTTACCCGGCTCTGTCGCCGGCACTCTGGGGGCGACTATGCCTTTGCAGATGATGCTGTTGCAGTGGCTGGGGGAAGGCAAAAACCTGCCCCCCGTTCAGTGGTGTTAGCGGTACTGGGTTTAATCGGAGTGGGTTTACTGCTGAACCCGTCTGCAGATTTAGATCCGATTGGCACCCTGGCCGCTTTAGCTGGCACGGCACTGGTCTCGCAGTCTGCTATCTGGATGAAACGCTGGCCGGTAAATGATGCGCTGAGTTTTGCCGCCTGGCAGCTCGTTCTTGGCGGGATGATGCTGATTCCATTCGCATGGTTTGTCGCTGGTGCTCCGGTTGCCTTGTCTGTGGAGGCCATACCCGGCTTGCTGTGGCTGGTACTGCTGAACACTGCCTTTGGTTACTGGGCCTGGGTTCGCTCGGTGAAAAAACTGGGGCCGAACGTGATGTCGATGTTTTCACTGATGAACCCGGTTACAGCGGTATTACTGGGTATTGGTCTGGTCGGAGAAAGCCTTGGACTCTTGCAGTGGGCGGGAATTGGCTTGATTATGATGGCCTTGCTATTCATGAAGAAACCCGCCAAGCCAACCCGGACTGCTACTGCTGCACTGGAAGGACAACCAGGCAACAAATCTGTCTCTGTCAGGCAATAGCTGATGAAGCCAGAGCCTTTGGCGGGAAGAGAGCAGATCAAAGAAGCGGCCTCAGCCGCTTCTTTCAGTTCAGCCCCAGTTGCCGACGGTACTCGGCTTCAGTGGCGTAATCGTGTGAATCAGCCCGATCAAGAAAAACGATACCGTTGAGGTGGTCTAATTCATGCTGGAATATCCGTGCGATGAAGCCGGATAATTCGCAGCGGACTTTCTGACCATCAAGCTGCTCGTAGCCGACGCTGATTTTGGTGGATCTCGGGACCAGCGCACGTATACCAGGGATGCTCAGGCAGCCTTCCCAGTCTTTTTCTTTCTCTTCGCTCATCCGGTAAATTTCAGGATTGAGCATCAGCGTTGGTGCCATGGCCGGTGCGTTCGGGTAACGGGCATTCGGAGAAGAGGCAACAATAAAAGCACGAAGCGATTGGCTGACCTGTGGGGCTGCAATCCCCACACCCTGATGGCTGCGCATCAAGGCTTCTAAGTCGGTAAAAAAGGTCGCGTATTCTTTCCATTGCTCTGTAGACAGTGCTTTCGACTGCTGGCGCAATATCGGATTGCCTAACTGCGCGATGATCATCCTTGCTCTCCCTTGATTGTCTATGGATGGGTTATAGCTTTATCAGGCAGGGACTGCAAGTGTTCCCTTTTTATATTCCGGAATGACACTTTCAGAACGCTGCTAAGCAACTATGCTTATATCTGTAATTCATTTATCGACATTGATTGGCCGCAACTTAGGCCACGCACTTTGAGGGAATATGAGATGGACAGAAAAGCATTTGTAGAAAAACTCAACGCACAGATGAAAGAGATCAATGCTGAAATCGATAAGCTGGAAGCAAAAGCGCAGCATTCCAGTGCGGAGCTGAAAGAAAAATATCGCGATGAAATTCAGCAACTAAAAGCTAAAAAAGCAGAGGCAGATAAGAAACTGGATGAAGTAAAACACGCCAGCGAAGAAGCGTGGGGCGAACTACGTCAGGGCGCTGAAGAAGCGTTTGATTCAATGAAAAAAGCTTTCAGGGCAGCCTGGGATAAATACAAATAACTTGCCCGACTGATATCGGGCAAGTGTAGTTGTAGTTACAGACTGACTTTTTTAAGCGCAACGGCATTCATGCAGTATCGTAGTCCGCTGGGTGCCGGGCCGTCAGGAAACACATGACCCAGATGGGCATCGCAGACGGAACAAACGGTTTCGATTCGCTGCATACCGTGCGAGGTGTCCATCAGATAATTGATAGCATTGACGTTGACCGGTTGGGTGAAGGATGGCCAGCCTGAACCTGAGTCAAATTTTTCCCCGGCGTCAAACAGCATGTTACCGCAACAGACACAGGCGTATTCCCCCGGCTCGAACAATTCACACATTTCCGACTTAAACGGTCTTTCCGTGCCTTTCTGGCGCGTAATGTAATATTCATCGTCAGTCAGTTGCTGGCGCCATTCTGCTTCGCTTTTTTCAACGCGGCGGGGAGGCACGATATCGCCTTTGGTTGCGTGTTCAATAACTTTTTCCCAAGTGAGCATGTCGTTCTCCAACTAACTAGATGTGGTTTTATAGATAGGGCCATCGGTCAATAATTTCAAGATAAACCGCCCTCTAAGGTATAGACCTGAGAACATCGCATAAATTAACCTTATTTTAAATGTGTGTTTAATGCGGCCAGACTTGGCTATAATGCCGCGCTTATTCACTTTTGTATGCTGCCTGCAGGTGCAATCGTAGTAAAAACTGTGAATGCCGAGTCTTTTGGCCAACCGGTATCAGCCTGAAACTGGCTTGCTGGGTATTGCTGCGAGAACAAGTAGCAGGGCCAGCAAATGCTACCCGTTTATGTATAGAACAATGCTCTGGATTTACGATCCAGTCCGCACTGAGGAAAAACGATGTCCCAATACGTAGTTTGTGCACTGTATAAGTTTGTTGCACTGGAAGATTTTGAAGCCCTTCGTGAGCCATTACAAAACCTGATGGAAGAGAATCAGGTTCGCGGTACGTTACTTCTTGCTAAAGAGGGTATTAACGGTACAGTCGCCGGCAAACGCGAAAACATTGACGCCCTGCTGGCTTGGTTTAAGACGGATTCTCGCTTAACAGACATAGTGTACAAAGAGTCATTCGATGATCATCAACCATTCAACCGCTCTAAGGTGAAGTTGAAGAAAGAAATCGTGACCATGGGTGTAGAAGGTATTGACCCTCGCCATGTCGTCGGCACTTATGTGAAGCCAAAAGACTGGAACCAGCTGATTGCTGACCCTGAGGTTTTCGTTGTCGATACCCGTAATGACTATGAAATTGAAGTGGGTACTTTCAAACGCGCTGTCAACCCGAAGACAGAGACTTTCCGCGAGTTCCCGGAGTACGTGAAAGAAAACCTGGACCCGTCGAAACACAAGAAAGTGGCGATGTTCTGTACCGGTGGTATCCGCTGCGAAAAATCCACCGCTTACCTGAAAGAGCAGGGCTTTGATGAGGTTTATCACCTGGAAGGCGGCATTCTGAAATATCTTGAAGAAGTCCCTGCCGAAGAGAGCTTGTGGGAAGGCGAGTGCTATGTCTTTGATGGCCGTGTCACGGTAAATCACCAGCTTGAAAAAGGCTCTTATGACATGTGTAACGCCTGCCGTTTGCCGATCACAGAGCAGGATATGCAGAGTGTGCAATTTGAAAAAGGTGTCAGCTGTCCGAAATGTTGTGATAAACATTCTGACGAGCAGAAAGCCCGTTTCCGCGAGCGCGAGAAGCAAGTACAACTGGCAGCGCAACGTGGTGAACAACACGTTGGTGGCGATGCCAAAAGTATTATCGAGGCCCGTCGTCAGGAAAAGCTGACACGCAAAAAGCAGCAACGCGAACAGCGTTAATTGCGTTAGAAAAGAATACGTCCCCGGGCAGTCCTGCCTGGGGAAAGCCTGCCTCTGGTCTGCCTGGCCATAAAGCGCCTATCCGGCCAAATCAAGCACAGTACTGCAACCTATTTACTTGCCAGCCTGCTTACCCTATTCAGACAGGGTTGTTGATTGCTGCCCGCCAAAGTCATTTCTGCTTACTCTTGTGTTGTTCTATCGGCGAAAATTGGCTGTCTATGGCAGCGAATGCAACATTTGATTACATAAATTGCGCTGAGAAATCTGCAAGATGTTACTGCCAGTGAAACCATTTCCTGCCGGAAGGAGTCCAATAACCAAAGTCGAATGGATAAAGCAGGAGGCGCTGGATGGAAACTGTCGGTCTGGGTGGAAGCTGCCATTGGTGTACTGAAGCTGTGTTTCGCTCATTAAAAGGCGTTGGCGAAGTCGATCAGGGCTGGCTGTCAGCGCAGGGGCACGAAGCGATGTCTGAAGGGATTTTATTGCGCTTTGATCCGGCCAGGATCGATCTGTATACCCTGATTCAGATTCATCTTTATACCCACAGCTGCACGTCGAACCATGCCTTACGACACAGATACCGCTCTGCTGTCTATGCATTCAGTCCTGATCAGCAACGTGCTGCGCAGGTTTGCCTCAAAGCCCTTCAACCTGAATTCGAACAACCTATTTTAACCCAGGCTCTGCGCTTTGATGCGTTTGAGCCATCACGCCATGAAATTCAGGACTATTTTTACAGCAATCCGCAGAAGCCATTCTGTCAGATGCGTATCAGCCCGAAGCTCAGCATTTTGCTGAATCAGTTCAGTGACCGCGTTGACGAGAATAAACGGCATGTGCTGGAGCAGCTACCCGTGGATAGCAAATGCAGCAATATTCAGTGATAGAAAAACTGAACAATAAACAGATCAAGCTGTTTGTACCGCGCGGTCCTAAGATATTTTTTTATTATCTTTTTGATGAAAATAACACTTGACCTCAAGTTAACCTGAGGTTTTATCGTGGCGTTATCTCTTCTGATGCCACGGAGCAATTGAATGAAAAATCTTATCGATCAATATTTGCAGAGTCTGGGTGTTAACGAGCCGGAAATCAGCCTGGAGTGGCTGCAATCTTTGTTAACGGCCCATCTGGTACGATATCCGTTTTCCAGTGCGAATGTCATTTTGAAGCATGATTTAAGTCTCGAGCCTGAGGCTTTGTTCAAGCGCCTGGTGGGGCAACGCCGTGGCGGTTATTGTTTCGAGCACAACAAAGTCGTCTTTTTGGTGTTGAAAGAGCTGGGCTTTGATGTCCGTCCTCTGATTGGCCGTGTGATGCTCAACGGTAATCCGGACAATGGTCGCTCGCACCGTTTAACCTTACTGACTCTGCATGATAAGCAGTATCTGATTGATGCCGGATTCGGGGTCATGAACCCAAGACAGATCATTGCTCTGAATACCAACCAGCCTCAGCCTGATGTCAGATACCACTACAGTGTGGAGTCAGACAACCGCGGCGGTATGATGGTGATTGCAACAAACTGCGATGAGGCAGTGACATTGTATCGGTTTGATTTTGCGGAATATGTGGAATCAGACTGTAATATAGGCCATTTTTATAGCCATCAGGCGCCGGAGGCGGCATTTGTGAATCATCTGGTGGTATCCCGGATTCTTGACAGCCGGCGGTATCTGATCCGAAACCTGACCTACTTTGAATACGATGATCAGGCAGGGCAGGAGAGAACTGCCGAGATCAGTGACGCGACTATGCTGTATCAGCTCCTGACGACGCAGTTTAATTTACAGCTCACCGAGCAGGATGCTGCAACCTTGTATTCACATCAAATGGCTAAGATACGTCAGCAGCAGTAACAGCAGCACAGACCAGGGGCAGAATTCCAGATAAAGCTGGCGCAGCGCCATGATATCTTTAGAATGAACGGTTAGAAATTCATTCAAAAGCCTCAGTCAGGAGGAATGTGTGGGCGCTATTTTGTATTACGTTCATGATCCTATGTGTAGTTGGTGCTGGGGTTATCGTCCTGCTTTTCAGCGACTCAAAGCTCAGTTACCGGTTGATGTGGAAATCCGCAATGTGTTGGGGGGTCTGGCTCCCGACAGTGATCAGCCCATGCCGGAAGAGATGCAGCAGATGTTACAGCTGACCTGGCGCCGGATAGCCAGCCAGCTGGGGACAGTATTTAATCATGACTTCTGGACACAGTGCCAGCCGCGCCGGTCGACCTATCCTGCCTGTCGGGCTGTTATTGCCGCAAAAAAGCAGGGACAGGAAAAGGCAATGACAGAGGCGATTCAGCAGGCTTATTACCTGCGGGCAATGAATCCTTCTGACGATGAGACTCACGCAAAGCTGGCCGCTGAGCTGGGTTTGGACGTTGCGCATTTCATGACAGATATCACCAGCGCTGAGGTTGACGCATTACTTCAGGAAGACATAGCGCATGCGGCAGCATTGGGTGTGTCGGGCTTTCCTTCACTGGTTCTGGAAGTGGAAGGTCAGCGCTGGCCGATTGCGGTTGCTTACCAGAATGAACTGACTACGCTCAATGACATTCACGATAAGATCAAATGGGCGAAAGCCAAATCGGTCATGAAAGGGTGGTTTGTCAACAAAAGCTAGCTGACGAACAATCACACGATGGCAGCCTGCGCAGCCATCGTGTGCCATTGTTAAAAAGAATAGGCCAGCCCTATACTGTACAGGTTCTGGGTTTCTTCATAAAAATCAATGTTGGACGTCAGGTTATCAAACCCCGCCCGGGCAACCGCACTGGCATTGCGCCAGTTAAACGGGGCAAGGTAAATGAAGGTTGCGGAAAAACCGTATCGGTTGTCATCCCGGATCTGATTAAAAATAGGATGGGCCTCGTCATAGTCAATCCACGCTGCACTGGCACCCAGCATCACAATATAGCGATCGAGCCTCTGCCGGGCCGTCAGTTCAACACCATAGCGATTGTTCGCTACCGCGCCACCTTCCGCGCTGTCATCGATGTAGTGAATTTTCCAGTCGATGCCGAACTGACGATTTAAATCCAGTTTTTGACTCAGTGCGGCATAGAAAAGATCGCCTTCACGATCAAGGGCGTCCTGTGCTGTCGTGCTATACGCAGAGCCGCTGCGCTCATCGTCGATCTTGCGTTTACCCGCGGCAAGCTCCAGAGACACATTGGTGCCTGCGATACGGTGATAGTCCACCACTGCGCCTCGGATAGAGCGCTTGGTTTCCTGTCTTGGTGACCCGATCTGAAAAGGGTCGTCCCACACTTTGTTGTCAAAAAAGCCGGGAATCACACCAATGCCTAAGCTGGACCCGTCACTCAGATACTGAGTAAGGCCCGCCTGCATATAAAAACTGCTCGCCATGCCCCCCAGTGCTGATTTGAAATACAGTTCGGTATTTCGGGCAACACCCAACTGTAAATCCCACATGGGCAAAGGCAGCGTTTTTTCTTCCTTTGCGCCTGATTCTTCTAACGAATTGAGTACGGATGATTGCTCGGTACTCAGACGGGAATCGTTTTTAAACCAGCCCAGGTTAATACTGACATTGCCTGAAAGGCCGGGCTTTACATCGTTCTGAGCAGCAACGGAAAAAGCAGACAGTGTCCCAAGAATGAGCACTGTCTGTCGAAACGTTCGTAACATGGCCACTTCCTGTGAAAAGCATTGGTTAATGTTTCTTTTTATTACGCTTTTTGGTCTTCATTTTATAAAGATCCAAGCGCCGATGCTTTAGGTTAGTGACAGAGCCTTCGTTGTGCAACAGTTTTAGTTTCGATAAGTCGACATCAGCGAAAATAATCATTTCGGTATTGGCATTGGCTTCCGTAATGATGGCATCGTGTGGAAAATACACATCGGAGGGTGAAAACACCGCAGACTGGGCATATTGGATGTCGACATTATCAACCCGGGGAAGGTTGCCGACACTGCCCCCCAGTGCGACATAACATTCGTTTTCAATCGCCCGCGCCTGACCACAGATACGGACCCGCAGATAGCCGTTTTTGGTATCTGTCCAGAAAGGTACGAACAGTATCTGCAAACCCTGATCAGCCAAAAGCCGGCCCAGTTCAGGAAACTCCACATCGTAGCAAATCAGAATACCAATGCGGCCGGCATCGGTGTCAAAGACTTTGACTTTATCGCCTCCGTCTATCACCCAGTCCCTGACCTCGTGCGGCGTGATGTGAATTTTATATTGCTCGTCTATGTCCCCGTCTCTGTGCAGCAGGTAGGACACGTTATATAACTTATCCCCTTTCAGATAGGGCATACTGCCAGCAATGATGTTGATGTTATACGTGACAGCCAGTTGAGAGAAACGCTGACGGATTTCTTCCGTGAACTGGCTAAGGTAGCGGATGGCCTCAACCGAATCTTTGTCTCTGGCTAACCCCATCAGCGGCGCATTAAAAAATTCAGGGAACAATGCAAAATCCGACTGGTATTTGGACAGCGAAGAGACAAAAAACTCGGCCTGGTTCATCAGGTCGTCGACCGACACGACCCGACGCATGTGCCACTGCACTATGCCCAGCCTTATCAGTGTTTTTTCGGTTTGATGGACTGAGATATCTTCCTCATAGAAAATATTGTCCCATTCAAGCAGCGTGGCGTAGCCTTTGGACTTCGCATCTTCAGGCAGATAGCGGTTCATCAGGCGTTTGACGTCGAAATCATTGGCAAGCTGAAACGAGAGTATCGGGTCATGAATTTCACGGCGTTTGACCTTGGCAATATACTCAGACACATGCATTTCATCCGCGTACTTGTGATAACCCGGAATCCGCCCGCCAGCCAGGATGGCTTTGAGGTTGTTGGCCCGGCAGAGCTCCTTGCGGGCTTCGTATAAGCGGCGTCCCAAGCGAAGCCCGCGATAATCCGGGTGGACAAAGACGTCCAGCCCATACAAGGCATCCCCGCTCGGGTTGTGGCAGGCCACATTGTTGGCATCGACGATATCCAGGTAGGTGTGGTTCAGCGAATAACGGTTGTAGCTGACTTTAATGGTCAGCGCCGCGGCGATGATTTTTCCCTTGTCCTCAATGCAGATTTGCCCGTCGGGAAAATGTTTGACCAGCCCCTGAATGGTAGATTTTGGCCAGGCGCCGCCAACATCAGGAAAAACCAGATCCTCCAGTGCAGCAAGTTGCTTAAAGTCGGAAGGCTCAATGGTGCGCAGATTTAATAAAGTGCTGTTGTTCTCATCCATAACTTATTGTTTTTCATTGTTGAAACCAGTGCTATAAAGTATGGAACATCCGTTAGGTTTCGCCAGTGAACCGTATCCTGACAGTGAGTGAACACAATTTTATTCCGGATAGACCATACTTTAGGTCTGATTCTTCATTCATATCACGACGCTTGGAGGAAATATGAAAGTGAGTTTAGTTCGTCGTTATGCCTCAGTGTGTGCCCTTGTGGTGTCCATCGGGTTGTTGCCTGGTATGGTCAGTGCGGCCCATCACGAAAAAGAAGAAACAGTGACCTCTGCGGAACAGGTGAACAAAGAAACGCAGGAATTGCTGGAGTCGCTGAAAAATTACTCCGCAGAGCAAAAAGACGAAGCCATGAAGGCAACGAAAGAAGGTATCGACAGCCTGGATAAACATATCGATCAGTTGCAGACCCAGATAGAAAAAGACTGGGACAATATGGATCAGGCAGCCCGTGAGAAATCCAGAGAAAGCCTGAAATCCATGCAGGAACAGCGGGTAAAACTGGCTGAATGGTATGGCAGCATGAAGAGCAGCTCAGCCGATGCCTGGGAGCATGTCAAAGAAGGCTTTTCTGGCGCTTATGACAGCCTGAGTGACGCCTGGCAAAAGGCCAGCGAAGAATTTTCTAAAGAAGAAAAAGAGTAACATGAGCGCTGCGCCTCTGCGAACGGGGCGCATTTTTATCTGTGAAGCGCTTTGCCAGTCATGATGACCATGAAAGGTACCTTCTTCGATGGCGTTGCAGATAGGGTAATGAGCGTCACGTCTTGCAAGCCGGCAACTGATATGAGAAAGTTTGCCTCGTTGTGGTCATCGGTTTACTGAAAACCGATACAACCCGCTTCGTATAACCCCACTGATAGGGTGTGGGGGTCTCTACCAGAATCCGTAAAATTCTGATTACGAAGAGTAAAGTCGATTAATCGCTTTTCTCTTTGTCATGGTCAGAATATCCCATTCTCCTTTACTGCAGAAAAGCTGTTAATCATCCCAGTCAACGTATTGAGAATCTGATTAAGAGCACCTGATGACATCCTTTATTACCGGTTTACCCAAAGTAGAATTACACCTGCATATTGAAGGCTCACTGGAACCTGAGCTGATGTTTGCACTGGCCGAGAGAAACCAGATAGCCATTCCTTTCCACTCTCCAGAGGAAGTACGCGCTGCGTACCAGTTCCACAACCTGCAGTCTTTTCTGGATATTTACTACCAGGGCGCGAACGTGCTGATTCACGAGCAGGATTTTTACGATTTAACCTGGGCTTACCTGTTGCGCTGTAAAGCCGATAACGTGGTGCACACAGAGATCTTCTTCGATCCGCAAACCCATACTGAGCGGGGCATTGCCTTTGAGACTGTGGTGAATGGGATTCACCGCGCCCTGGAGCAGGGCAGGAAAACGCTGGGGATTTCCAGCCAGCTGATCATGTGTTTTCTGCGCCATCTCGATCAAGATTCTGCGTTTGTCACGCTGAGTCAGGCGTTGCCGCATAAAGATAAAATCGTGGGCGTAGGGCTGGATTCCTCGGAGCAGGGCAATCCACCGGAAAAATTCAAAGCCGTTTTTCAGCAAGCGCTGGCCGAAGGGTTTCTGACTGTGGCTCACGCTGGTGAGGAAGGGCCGTCGAAAAACATCACCCATACCCTGGATCTGCTGGGGGCGACCCGGGTGGATCACGGCGTCCGTTGCGTTGAAGATCCTGCGCTGGTTGAGCGTTTAATACAGGAGCAGGTGCCTTTAACCGTGTGCCCGCTGTCGAACTTGAAACTCAAAGTGTTTGAGGAGATGAAAGACCACAATATTGTCGAGCTGTTACGCAAAGGCCTGTGTGTCACTATCAATTCGGATGACCCGGCGTATTTCGGCGGCTATATGACAGATAATTTTCTGGCGGTGGCCGATGCACATCCCATGATGCGGGAAGAGATCGCCCAGTTTACTTTGAATGCGATTGAAGCCAGTTTCATCAGTGCTGAAGAAAAGCAGCGCCTGACCCGAATGACACAGGATTATCTTCAAAACGAAAAGTTATCCGATCACAGCAATAGATAATCCAACGATTGCAAAGGGGCTCCCGGCACTGTCCATCCAGCGGGCGGGAGCCGCTTTCCAATCAGCTGACTAACTCGCCGGATAACCAGTCGAAGATTTCCCGCAGTTTTTCATCGCTGAGGTGAAGCAGGTTGTCACCGACATACCATTCGAGCAACGATTGCTCAGGTAAGGCCGCTTGTTGCGGATTTCCCAGCCATATTTTCTGCTCTGTCGCCAGTCTGTCGCGAATGGCCATGGCCTTTTCCGCACTGACCGGCAGATACAGATGCAGCATATTGGCTTGTGGTGCAGCCGGATTTGGCGTCAACAGCGGGTAATCTTGCAATATGCGGTAGAGCTGCTGAGTCCGCTCGAACAAGGCCGGCATCAGCGCCAGGCGCTGGTCGAACTGCATCGCAGCGGAAACCGCATAAGGCGTGCGATGGTAGACGTTACCGCCCTGGCGTTGCATCCAGAGCCGAGCCTTTTCAATGAATGCTTGATCGCCCAGCAACATTGAGCCGCCCAATCCGCCAATGCCTTTGTACAACGAGACATAAGCTGAATCGAAACCGTCAGCAATCTCGCTGTACTCACGGCCATACCAGGCTTTGGCTTCCCACAATCTGGCGCCGTCCATGTGCAGATGAATTCCCTGTTCGCGGCAATGGGCTTTGATTGCGTTTAAATCTTCCCATTCAGGTAACTGGCCGCCAATCTCACGCATTGGCAATTCATACAGGACGGCAGCAATATCGTCCGGCCATGCCTGCAGATCGGTCAAAGACCAGGTTTGATGCGGGTTGCCGACAGGCAGAACAGTAAAGCGATGCTGCAGCAGATAACCCTGTGCTTCATGCAGATAAATATGACTGGAGGGATGCATGGCCACAACAGGGTTTTTGCGTGCCATACAGGCCAGTTGCAGTGCGGTCGGTTGGGTCATCGTCCCTGAGATCACGAACAGGCCTGCTTCGTAGCCCAGCAGATCGGCGACTTTGGTTTCAAACTGCTGCAGGTCATCGCCCTGACCGTAAATATCATGTTTGATCTGATGGTTCTGACACCAGTCTGCCATTTGCCGGAAGATCTCGGCCGGCGACAATTCATGGTTGCCGGGGACAGACAGAGTGCATTGAGAGCGTAATTCCGTGCTCATAATAATCCTTGAAATAAGCCACTTCATTTTAATTTGTCGTCAGGAGTTTATGGTGGCTTATGCCAGTGCGCAACAGATTTCATGGACAGTTTTGATAGCGATCCGCTCAGGGAGTCTTAATTGCCTGTTTAATATTCAAAACGGGAAAATTCGCTTTCAATCGATGCATACAATTCCGATATCCAGGCCGGGGAGGTGTCGGGAACCGGGCGGATCGGGTTTTTCCGCGGATCATGCGGTGCAATGACTACTTCGACATTGTCTTTGCCAATTTTCCCTACCAGGGTAAACAATTCTTCCACCGCGCTGTCGCCGATTGCAAGACAACCAATGGAGTCGGCTTTTCCATGAATGAAAATATTGGACCCCGGCGATTGCCGACCTTCAAGCGCGGCGTATTTCAAATCGAAGTCATTGGGATAATTGAGCTTCATCGACAAGTGGAAACGGCTGTTCGGGTTAAGACCGATAATTTTGTAGACACCTTCCGGCACCTGACGGTCGCCTTCCTTGAGCTTTGGTCCAGCTTTACCGCTCGCCGCCGTGACAGGGTAACTGTAGACAAACTGGCGTCGACCCTGCTGATCAAACGCCCATAGCTCCAGTGCTTTTTCTTCTTTCAGGCCAAGTAACGCAATTCTCTGTGGCGGATAACTCACATCAGCCTGGCGGAATCTGTACTTCAGCCGCATTTCAGACAAGTGTCCGTAGGTGGTGAGCACGTCATCAACGGTACGTTTTCCCAGCGCCGAAGGGGGAATCGATGTCGAAAATGTTTGCCCTTGAGCATGAGCGCTCATCAGTAAAGACATCACAGCAAAGCAGGCTGGTAAGTTTTTAGTGCGCATATTTCCCCAACGTCATATCTGGTCCATGAAATGAAAAGTGTTGATCACATTATCAGCAGTAAGCTGGCAGAGTGTCAGATCACAGCGGCTGGAAAGTAAAATCTTCAATCACGCCATTGCTGTCTGCATTCAGCACGTAATCAAGATGCATGTTCCCTTTTTGCTGGTAGAAACTGATCCGATAACCATTGTCGCCGCGGTTATTCTCAACATGGTAGTTGCTGGTGACTCGGGTATTGATCGCATCACCCCGAACAATACCGTTCACAGCCGGAGACGTGGCGACGATGTACGTCAGCTGATTTTCTTCTAAGCTATTAAATTTAATGTAGGAATAGGTTTTCTTTTTGACCAGTTGCCCATTTTCCAGAATATTGCCGTTGCTTTCTGAAAAATAATAACCGTTCAGGTTAACTGTAGACTCAAACCCGATCTCAGGATCTGGCTGGCCCATAGATGTACAGCCTGATAACGATGAGAGAAGAATAATTGAAAGTGCCTTTTTCATACTCACCTTGATTCTTATAATGATGAAAAGGGGTCAGTAACCCCAACCAATGACAGTATTTAATGGCGTCAGAACGCTACGTGTCATTAACTGGTGATGACAAAATGATAGGTAAGCAGGCGGTTGAAGCGAGGGATAAGGATAAGCAATATAAGAACATACAGAAGACAGCTGAAAAAGCGGGCAAATGGCTGTCAGTAGGATCAAAGGCTACTGCACAAAGCTCTGGGTATTGCCCTCAAGTTCTTATGGGGTTGTGACGGTTAAAGTAATACGTCTTTCGCACAATATATGCTGCTCATCCCTGGCGCGCTGTAGCAACTCAGTTTGTCTTGTAATATGGCTGATGGTAAGGCGAATCCGGTTTGACCGTTGATCTTAATGGTGGTTTTGCTCGCGTTGATGTGATGGGAGATCTCAGAACCGTTGCTCAATGTCCAATAGGTATCAAAATCGCTGGTATTGGCACAGACCGAAATGGAGCAACTGACCGGGGTTGTCTCACCACGCTCGAACACGATGCATTGCGATTGCATCTCACCGCAACCCGCGTTTGCTGCTGCTGAGACCATCAGGCCACACATCAAAGTGAGGGATAAACAGGTAAAGCCTTTCATAATTCACCTTATTGTTGCTCTTCGTCATTTGTCTGTTCATGGGGCGTGCTACCAAGGCGACCAAAATGAAGAAAGCATGCGATTTTTCTGGCTGGCGCAGTGTTGAATCTGATCATGGTGGGTGAGACAGTCACTGTCGATGGCTGTCTCCGGAAGACGGTGCTGACCGATGACGAGGTCAGCACCGAGAGGATTACGGCTGGAAATGACGATGCTCCACATCACAGCGAATCACAGACTGAGCGTCGATTAAGCCGGCTAAGTGCTTGCGGCTTTCCAGGTAATGCGGTGTCAGTTTGTGCGCCGCAAGTGCGTCTTCACTGGTGTAGATTTCATACAGGTAGAAGTCGTGGTCATTGTCCTGAGAGGACAGCACATCGAACACCAGGCAGCCTTCTTCATTCTCTACCGAAGCCTTGGCGTTTTCCTTCATGATGGCCAGATACTGGTCTCGAAACCCTGCTTTGACTGAATTTTTCACAATAATACAAAACATAAAGCGCACTTCCTTTTTGTCGGTTTGAGGAACAATGTGTTCTTCGTTTGAATATCAGGCTCTATATTGTATACAATGATATAAATTATTGCACACGGAGTGGCTGGTTATGGCTGAGAGACCCAAACCGTTGAACGGATTACGACATTTAGCGTTAGCGGTATATCCTTTTGAGGCGTGTATCCGCTTCTATACCGACATACTGGGTATGGAAGTGCTCAGAAAAGCGAGCGAGAACCTGATTTATCTCACCTGTGGTAACGACAATTTGTCGCTGAGCCGGGCGTATGAACCGCAGGAGAATCACAATCAGTCCCTTGATCATTTTGGCTTTGTTGTCGACAGCAAAGAAGAACTGCAAGCCTGGTTCGATTTTCTCAAAGCCAAAGGCGTGCCGTTATTGGATACACCGCATGATCACAGTGATGGTGCGCGCAGTTTTCACTGTACCGATCCGGCAGGCAATGTGGTTCAACCGATTTATCATCCTGCTATTTCAGGCCAGCGCCTGCGCTCGTAAAGCGATGTACCCGACGCAATCGCGTCGGGTACAGGCTTTATTTTTGATTCAGTAAATAATCTAAAATATCCACCACTTGTGCTGGGTCTGTCGCCCATGCATTGGCGCTGGCATCCACTTCTTTGAGCGGGTGGACAATATCTTCGCTGTGCAGTGTGATGTAGGGTTTGTCCAGTGCGGCACAGTATCCGGCATCAAACGCGGCATTCCACTGTTTGTATTTATCACCGAAACGGATAACGGCCACGTCGCATTGTTTGATCAGTTTCTGTATCCGGATGGCATTGACCTTGGCCGATTTATGGTCGCGCCAGAAGCTGTTCGATTCCGCACCCAACCCATCTCCCGCGGCATCACTGCTGTCGTGATCGGTCACGGCGGAAGTAAACACGATATCGAGATCTTTCGCCTCACAGCCTTTAATGATTTGTTCCCGCCAGTCGGTGTGGATTTCACCAGAAAGATAGACATTCCAGGTCATTGCTTACTCCTTTTCCTATCGTGCATGTCTCAGTAAGTCAAAGTATACGTGTATGTATACCTGTCGTGATGACAGAGGCATGCGTGTTTAAAGTGAATTATTGTACACAAAAATAATCATTTTTGCACACGGATGGGGTCAGAAGTAAGCAGGACAAGCACGCAGGGGAGTGCCTGGGGAGCGGGTGATGAACATGCAACCATCTTGGTCGCTGATCCGCTGAAAGCCGAGTGCTTCGTAAAATGCGGTGTCGATGTCGCTGTGAAGAAAAACCGTTGTTACCGTTGTTGTTGAGAAAAGATGATGGATTACACCGAGAATCAGCCGACTGGCACAGCCTTGTCTGCGATGCGCTGGTGAGGTTGCTATCGAGCCGATACCTGCCTGCCCGTCTTTCAGGCCAAACTGATCACGATACAGGATCAGAGAGGCAACAGGCACGTCCGATTCTGCCAGCACGTACCATTGGCCTTTGGCGTATTTTGGGCTGCTTTTGCAGGCGGCAAGATACTCCGCCTGGGGCATTCCACCGCCCCAGGCGTCAAAGCCCATCATATACAGCGCGTCCATTTCGGACTCAGTGGCTGGTCTGATAATCATCCGTTTTCGTTTTGATACATGAGGTTCAGGGGCACAACTGTTCAGCGAAAGCAGAACTCAGCCCAACGACTCAGGCCCGCGGTAACCGAACCAAAATAGTCACCCGCCACGATCGGCACACCGGGCAGGCGTTGTTCGATAAGCTGGCGTAGCATGGGGGAGCGGGCACTGCCGCCTGTCATAAAGATAACGTCCGGTGCGCATTCAGCCTGAGACAAAGCTTCATTGATCAGAGCGCTGATCTTCTCCGCGTTGCTGTTGACCGCCTCTGCCAGCTCAGAGCTGGTACAGCTGATTGGCAGTGTTTCCTGTCCGATGCGGATCTCAGTGCTGGCACTGGATGCATCGGACAATGCGATTTTCAGCAGCTCGGCTTCGCGCACCAGCTGATGACCTAAGGTATGGTGATAGACCTGCAGTAACCTTTGCAGCAAAGCAGGCTCTGCGGAATCCCGCACGAGCTGCTGCAGCACGGCTAAGTTCGCGCTGGCGTAAAAATCACTTTGTGCGGCCACATTGTTGATCGCCACCGGGTTCCAGAATTGGCTGATCGGCGCTGCCAGTCCGCGCTGGTTGGTGCTGTGCTTGCCAAACAAAGGCATGATGCGTTCGAAGGCGAGGGCGATATCCAGATCGTTGCCGCCAACGCGGCTGCCGCTGTGGGCCAGTAATCCTTCTGTTCTGTCTTCTTGATTTAACCAGCCCGGTCCCATTTGCAGCACGGAGCAGTCGGTAGTACCGCCACCAATATCGACCACCAGGACGGTTTTGTCTTCTTGCAGCTGACTCTCGTATTCCAGACCGGCAGCCACAGGTTCAAACTGGAATTCTATCGCTTTGAAACCAGCGCGCGTTGCCGCCCGGCGCAGAATGCTCTCGGCCTGCTGGTTGGCCTTACTGCCGCCTGTACCCTGAAAGTTGATAGGGCGCCCGATCACGGCATGGGTGATACTTTCACCGCACTGGCTTTCACTGCGGTGTTTGATGTTCGCCATCATGGCGCAGACCAGATCTTCAAACAGGCTTAGCTGGATGTCATGTAAACCGGAAGCGCCAAGAAAAGACTTGGGTGATTTGACGTAATACACTTCATCAGGATCATTGAGGTAGGTGTCCAGCGCCTGCTGACCAAACTGTAAGGCGTGCGCATCAACGATGATGTCATCATCTCTGTTGGCGGAAATCGAACGTCGCAGTAATTGCTCGCCAATCTTATCCGCGGGCTTGATGTCATAGTGACGAAATAGCGCCTCGCTGACGGCCTCGCGGCTTGGTGCTGCAAGCGTCGAAGGAATAAAAAAGCTCTCGCCTTCCAGGGGAAGCAACCTTGGCTGACCATTCTCCATCACAGCAACAGCGCAGTTGGCTGTGCCGTAGTCGAAACCTATGTACATACTTCCTCCTGACAACTAAAAAGCCGACCAGTGTACGAAAATTTCGGCCTATGACAAGAAAAGGAAGCGCAGAGCGTGAGAATTGCATTGCGTCTCGCAGAACAGCTTCTAGCGATAAAGCTTACGGAAGAATTTTGACGTGAGCGTGTAGTCGTAGCGAAGCTGAATCAATGAATAAACCAGTGTAGAGCCAGCCACTGTTCCCCAGGGGTAGAAGAAAAAGAGGATGCAGCCAAACAACATTGTGGCTTTTTCAGCCCAGGGATGGCGGATCAATAGCCCGTATCCTGCCGTGAGGTGAAGCACTATCATTAACACAGCCAGCAGCACCATAGAGAAATTGTTGGTTTCTATGTTCATGATACCGTCGATGGCGGCCTGAAACCCTGAAACGATCCCCCAGATCAGCCAGATAATCGCGTAAAGGGCATGAAAACCTATCGCCAGCCTGAATTTAAGTGAGTATTTTGAGTGCAGGGCATCGTGAGGCTGCGATTGTTCGCCCTCAGTACATTTTTTACACATTTCTACCGGAGTACCGTCAGGTTTATCCAGCGTTCGAACACCGCATTGTACGCAGTACATTATTGACGCACCAATTGCCTGTTTATCGCATCGCATTTTAATGCGATAGCTGTAGTTACAAATTTACAGATGCAAAGTTTCATGAGTTAACAACATTTCCCAACAAATATAATTTCATATAATGCCGTGTTCTTTAACATTTGAATGTCAGTTTTTCGCTTTTATGGTGTTTGAAATGATGAAAATGCTGTGGGAGTCTCATTTTGATGAATTAAATGTACTGTTACATAAGGTTATGAAATTTAAGGCTTATGTAAATTAGTCTTACCTAAATTTAGGTAACTACACCCGGCAATATACTTTCTGGCTTTTTTCTATACGTAATGACATAGCGATATACGACTTATATTTTGTCAAAGCATGCATCGAAGCGTTGTTATGAATTTATTTCTCTGCAGATCTTATTCAGGCCACTTTTTTTCAACTCAAGTAATTCTGACTCACAGCGATGAAAGGCATCAACAAGTACAGGATCAAAATGAGTGCCGCTGTGTTTACGGATATAGTCAGCAGCATCTTCAATGCTCCAGGCCGGCTTGTAAGGGCGTTTACTTGTCAGGGCGTCGAATACATCAGCAATGGCTGTGATACGTGCTTCAATCGGAATCGCCTCTGCCTGTAAACCGTAGGGATAGCCCGTTCCGTCCCATTTCTCATGATGATAGACGGCGATGTTTTTAGCCATCTGCATCAGCTCGGAAGTGTCGTCCCCAAGAATTTCTGCCCCTATCAGGGTATGGCGTTGCATGATTTGCCACTCTTCGCCAGACAGCGCCCCTTTCTTTTGCAGAATATGATCCGGGATACCGATTTTGCCAATATCGTGCATAGGTGCTGCATGCAGCAGGGTTTCCGACCACGCCGGGCTGTAACCGGCGGTTCTTGCAATGGTATGGGCATAATGGCTCATGCGAATCACGTGATGGCCGGTTTCGTTATCTTTATATTCTGTTGCTCTGCTCAGTTTCTGGACCACGGAAAGCCGGGTTGATTTCAGCTCGTCCATTTTGACCAGTGACAGCTGATTTTTCACCCGGGCCCGGACAACGGGCGGGCTGACGGGCTTGGTGATGAAATCGACCGCACCGAGCTCAAAACCTTGAGTTTCATCTTTGGTGTCGGACAGCGCGGTCACGAAGATTACCGGGATGTGTTTGGTGTCTGGTGCCGCAGAAAGCTGCTCAATCACTTCATAGCCGGACAGGCCGGGCATCATAATATCCAGCAGGATCAGATCGGGTTTTTCTGTGTTCGCCAGCGCAATAGCACGGCTGCCGTCTCTGGCAAATAGCAGGCGGTAATCCGATGCCAGAATGTTTTTCAGCACTTGTAAATTGGCGGGTTCATCATCCACAACCAGAAGGGTTTTACGTTCATCCATGTGATGCCTCCACAGTCTGCTGGCTGACGAGATAGTTATTTAGCAGCGTGGCTGCTCGATCCAATTCAAAATCGCTCATGGCCGATTCCACATCCATTGCCAGTTCTGCAGGGAGTTGGGATTTAACCGCCGAAAAAGCGCAATCCGGCATTTCGCCCTGTTCCAGTTGCTGAATGATTTTGCTGATATCGTCCTGGTTGAGGGTTGTCGCTGTTTGATGCTCAGGCTCGGCAGAGAAGTCCTCGACCGAAGTGAGCAGCAGTGTAATGGCATTAAACATTTCACGGTATTGAGTAAACAGCGGTACGGTATTTTCGTCACGTTGTAATGCTTGTTCCAGCTTTTTCATGCAATGATGGATACCCGGCATGCACAGGTTACCAGTCACGCCTTTCAGGCGGTGGACATGAGACAGGGCTTTTGTCTGGCTGCCACTGAGCAGACGAGCCAGAAAATCCGGGTGGTGCTGCGGCTGGCTGATGAATTTCTGTATGGCGGCGAGCTGCGATTGTTCATTGCCCCAGAGCAGGCGTCCTTTCTCCAGATCGATCAGGGTATCCTGATTGTCATCCTGCTTCTCAGGGTGAACCGGCGCCTGGAGGATAATCCCTTTCAGGTAAGCAATTTCTGCTTTCAGTGCATAGATATCGATCGGCTTGACGGCAAATCCGTTCATACCGGCGGCGAGTGCGTTACGTCTGTCTTTTTCCAGAACGCTCGCCGTCAAAGCGATAATCGGCACTTGTTTCAGCTTGTGTTCCTTTTCATATGCCCGGATGGCTTTGCTGGCTTCCAGACCGTTCAGCTCAGGCATTTGAACATCCATGAGAACGATATCAATGTGCCTGGACTTATATTGTTCTATGGCTTCTGTACCGGTTCTGGCCGTGATTAACTGATGGTTATCCCTTTTTAATAAGCCTGTCATCAGCTCCAGGTTCTGCTCGACATCGTCAGCCACCAGTATGGTCATGGGGGGAATATGTACATTGTCTGTCGGGCTGTCATCAATCTGGGCAGATTGGCCCGCCAGCAGGGGCAGATCAACACGGAAGGTGGAACCTTTGCCAAGCTGGCTGTAGACGGCAATTTTACCGTCCATCAGCTCAACCAATTGTTTGGCGATCGTCGTCCCCAGACCTGTGCCACCAAAACGGCGGGACATAGTGCTGTCTGCCTGCGAGAAAGGCGCAAAAATGCTATCGAGTCTGTCGGGCGCAATGCCAATCCCCGTGTCCTCAACCAGAATGGTGATGCCTTTGGTGCGGCTGGAACTAATATCCAGTCTGACATAACCCCGCTCGGTGAACTTTACCGCGTTACTCAGTAAGTTCAGGATAATTTGCTGAACGCGGAGCGGATCACCCTGGAAATATTCACTGAGCTGCGGCTCATAGCGCATTGTCAGCTCTATGCCTTTTTTATTGGCTAACAGCGATTGAGTCGCGATCAATTGCTCACAGATTTGGCGAAGAGAGAAATGGCGGGATTCCAGCTGTGTGGTGCCGCTTTCCAGCTTGGCTGAATCCAGTACATCGTTCAGCAGGTTGAGCAGCGTTTTCGCAGAGTGCCGGATAATGCCAAGGTGTCTTTGCTGTTCAGTGCTCATCTTACCGTCCAGCATGAGCTCGGAAAAACCGATAATGGCATTCATTGGCGTGCGCAATTCGTGACTCATATTGGCCAGAAAAGTACTTTTTGCCTGAGCTGCGATTTCTGCTTCTTCTTTGGAGCGGCGCAGATCGGCTTCCATTTGTTTTTGCTTGCTGATGTCTGTGATCACACCGACAAAGGTGCTGACGCCATTGAGTCTGGATTCGCCGATGGACAAACGAATCGGCTTCATCAGGCCATTTTTGTGCAATGCCGTGACTTCCCGGCCAATGCCGATGATGCGCGCTTTCCCGGTGTTGCGGTAATTTTCCAGATAGGAATCGTGCGCACTTTGATAGGGTTCTGGCATCAGCATACTGATGTTCCTGCCAATAACTTCACTTTCGTGATAACCAAAAATACGTTCAGCAGAAGCATTGAATGACAGGATGATGCCGCGCTGAGACATTTTAATAATGCCGTCCACGGCGGTATCTATGGTGGCTTTCAGCTCAGCAGCGGTTTCTTCACTGTGCTGCAGTAATGAGCGATAGCGGGTCAGGGCGTTGACTGCCGCAATGATCAGGCTCAGGGAGACGGTGACAATAGAAATCGTAATCGCCAGCAGGTAATGTCGCTGGCTGCCAGGAACAAATGCCGGATCGGGCTGGCCGACAAAACGGGTCGCTTCCATCGCGGTATAATGCATGCCTGCAATGGCCAGTCCCATGACAACGCTGGCAATGAGCTGAACCTGATAGCCAGGCATTGAGCGATGTTTGCGCAGACCGAAACTGATCCATAAGGCCAGTGTGGCTAATGAGGCGGCGACAAAGATAGAGAGTGCAAATAAAACAGGATCATATTTCAGCGCAGGGCCCAGTACCATCGCCGCCATGCCGATGTAATGCATTGAGCCAATACCCAGGCCGACGGTGATACCACACAGTATCAGTCGTGCATTACTGACAGCCCGTTTCGTCAGTAAATGGAGCGTGACCCAGGATGCCAGAAAGCTGGGGATGACGGAAAGCAGGGTCGTGCTGATGTCGTAGTTCACTGTGGTACACAACTCGAACGCTAGCATACCAATGAAATGCATGGCCCATACACCCACTCCTAACGAAGCTGCACCTGTCAGTATATGCAGGCGGCGCAGTATGCGGCTATGGCTCTGTTTGGCCGACTCAGCTAAAGAAAGCGCCAGTAAAGAGGCACCCACAGAGATAAGCAAAGAGATGGCAATCAGTGAAAAGTTATATTCACCAGAAACCAGAAGGCTTGGGTCTGTGCCGTCGGAGATAAAAAACGCGAAAAGAGATCTGCAATCATGATTCATCAAAGACCAGCTATCCGCCATCTGATGCGAGATAACCGGTTAGGTTAAAATAGTGTTGTATTTTTATGTCAATGGGCGCTCACATTATCCTGTCGGTCAGGAAGAGTAAACCATTGGGACGTTAGTAAGTGCTAATAATCAACACAATATCAATAAATAGTGATTACCTTATGAACTGATATTCTTATTCATGTTTAAGACAAATTTGTACAAGATTGAGGTTTTGTTTTGGCGTAAAGTGGCTGTTTTCGGAGTGTGGATAGTAGTAAGGCAATGAAAGAAAAAGAAATATCAAAGGAAACATCTGCCATTTTACTGACTGGCAAGGAGAAACGACGTCTGTTTAAACAAGGCGCACTTGCTGTGATGCCTTTATGTGTGGCTGTGATTCCCTGGGGGTTACTTGCCGGGTCCTTTGCGATTGATGCCGGGCTGGACGTGTTTCAGAGTGTGGCCATGTCAGCGATCGTGTTTGCCGGGGCGGCGCAACTGGTCGCAACCGGGTTACTGAAAGCCGGGGTCGGTCTTGTGACCATCTTACTGACCACCTTTTTCATTACTTCAAGGCACTTGTTGTACAGCATCACTATGCGAAACGTGATCAGCCCGCTTCCGCTTCGCTGGCGGTTGGGTTTGGGTTTCCTTCTGACCGATGAGCTGTTTGCCTTGTGTGGCAACCAGTCCCCTCAGCGTTTCCAGCCCTGGTATGCACTGGGCGCCGGACTTTGGTTTTACATCAGCTGGAACATCGCCACATTAGCAGGCATTTTCGCGGGGAAATTTATGCCGAATCTGGACAGCCTGGGCCTGGATTTTGCTATTGCTGCCACTTTTATTGCGATTGTTGTGCCCAGTATTCAGCGCTGGCCGGTATTAATTTCAGTACTGATTGCTTTGGTGATGTCGGTTTTAATGGCCGCTCTGAAAATAGAAGGCGGGCTAATGATCGCCAGTTTAACCGCTATGTTAAGCGGATATATGTCTGAACGTTTGATTGGCAATAAATCAATTCATCGTGAAGGATCAGAAAAAAATCAGGAAGGAAAATGATGATCTGGCTAACTATATTGACAATGACGCTGATTATTTTCACAAGCCGCTATCTATTTTTAGAACCCCGGTTGCCTATAAAACTAAACCATCAAACTCAGCGTTTTTTGGGTTATTCAAGTCCGGCTGTACTCACCGCAATTTGGGCACCTATTGTTTTTTTGCCCGAGAAAAATACTGTTGATATCACCTATAGTAACCCATATTTAATTGGCGCTATTGTCGCGATTATCATCGCACTGAAAACAAAGAATGTTTTATTGACGGCCGTGATAAGTATGGTGGTGTTTTTTTGCGTATCATTTTTTATAAAATGAGACTTTGTTGCTTATATTGTTGATTTTAATGGTTTTCTCTTTTATGAGAAATTCGGATTTATAAACTTAAGTTATAGTTGGTTAATCAAGCCTTAACGCTCTTATAGCTGCCTGATTTATGGGTGGCTGACTTGTGCGTGGAAAAAAAGAAGAGGTTAACCATGACCATGCAAGCATTAAAAGGCAGACAGCCTGATAACGTCAGTGCATATTTAAAACCGAGAGAAATAATCGGAACATCCGTTCTGGTTATGTCAATGCTGTTTTCATTTAACTCACAAGCTAAAAATGAGAATGACTACGATTTACAACCTATAGAGGAATTAGGAAAAAGATTATTTTTTGAAAATATCTCCGATCCAAATCGAATGTCTTGTGCGACTTGCCACGCGCCAAACACGGGCGGGACGTACAATGTATCCGGTGTGAATTTACATCAGGTGGCAGTTACCGGGGCAAGGCCACATTTAAGACCACAAGATTTAGAAGAGGGACAAGAAAAAACGACAGTGAAAAATGCCGGCGGGCTGAAACCGCCGACCAATCAATATGTCAGCTTTTTGCATGACGGAGAAGCGAAAGGCCTGCAAAAACTCCAACTTGCGGGTCAGGGGCCCTGTGGTATTTTCCCCTGCGGCGGCGCATTCTGGAATGGACGCGCTCATGGAGACATTGTCGAAAATACCAATTTAGTTTTTGATGCTGGCGATGCCAGCGGGCAGAAAGCAGCCATTTACTCCAAATATCTTGGTCCTCTTGCCGATCAGGCCTTTGCCAGCCCATTTTTGAACCCTGTCGAGCAAAACCACAAGAGTAAAGAAGATGTATGTCTCCAGGTGGAATCCACCAAATGGGGTAAAGAGCTGTACTACGAGTCATGGGGTGTGAGTTTATCCTGCCAGTCTGACGATGAATCGGCCACGGCCTTTGCACGCTTTGCTGTTGCTTTGGCGGCATGGCAAATGTCGGAAGACAATAACCGGTTTAATTCAAAACGGGATACTGCTCTTGCGGAAGACGACAATCAGCAATTCCCTTTGAAGGGTTTTACTGATCTTGAAAATGAAGGGCACGACTTGTTCTATGGCCAGGCTGGGTGTGTTATTTGTCATAACAGCAATGGTGCCAATGGGACGCATCCTCTGGAGCGGTATACCGATGACAGCTATCATGCGATTGGCGTACCAAGAAACTATGAGTTACCCGGTTCACCGCTACCCGATCTCGGGCTGCATCCAACTCTGGTTAATTTGGGTTTGAATCCGGATGTCACATTCCCATTTCCCCCGGATTCGTGATTAAGAATGCGTTTATTGGTGCCCACAAAACGCCAACACTGCGCAATGTAGATAAACGTCCGGGGAAAGGATTTACCAAAGCGTATGCCCACAATGGCTGGTTCAAGAGCCTGGAAAGTATTGTGCATTTTTACAATACCTCAGATGTTAATGGTCAGACTGCAGCTGATTTTGGTGTGACACGTTGCCCTGCGGGTATCGTGACTGAAAAAGATGCGCTGGCGAACAATTGCTGGCCTGCACCAGAAGTACCAGATGCACCGCTATTAACCATTGGTGGGGTAACCGGTAATCTGGGATTAACCGCCCATCAAGAAGCAGCAATCGTTGCTTATCTGAAAACACTCACTGACACCACGACAGTGGAAGCACCGAAGCCGTACAAAGGTGTCAGCAACACGCCGAAAAAAGGCAAAAAATGAAACTATAAATAAAATGAAAAGCGAGATAACTATCTCGCTTTTTCTTTGATATCGATTATTTCCTTGGCCCAACCGGCACCATGATGTGTGCATAGGGCGTGTCTTTCCACATTACATATGGCCCGCCATTGTTGGGGTCGGTGGGAAGTGAGTCGAGCAAGCTTTTATCGGGGGAGATAATCATTAAATGTGGTCCTTCAACCACCCATTGATTATCTGCCGTTTCACCTTCCGCATAGGGGTCAATATTACTCGCACCGCCGTCACCCGCCAGCATGTAAGATATCCCGATGGCTTTGGTTTCAACGGGTTCTTTTTTCATCCAGGCTTGTGCCCATGCCATCCACGGACCGTCCATGCACATAGGGGCTGTCCCTTTCAGTTGAGGCGGTGTTGGAAAGCATGTATAGGAACTGGAGCCTTTTTGTAAGACATTGTTATCCCAGTCCATTACGGTGACTTTATCTCTGAGTGTGGGAGGTGCTGCACTCAATGCATCCTCCAGCATGGCTTGTTTATCATCGGCATTGACGATAGCAGGGATCCCTGCTGCCACAAGCACGACCAGAGGCAGATATCTGGCAAATTTCATACCGTTATCCTTAGTCGAATGACGGTGCTGAGCAGGTAACCTGTAAAGTATAGTCTGACGGAAGCAAGATAAGCATTGTGACCATATTGCGGCGCAGGCCATGCTGCCTATCGGTGTGGTGTTTGTTGGCCATGTTTGATGGTGTGAAGTGTGATTGCGTTACGAATCTTATGCCGCCATCTGAGCGAATCAAGGCCAGTCAAGGCCAAACTGTATTGGCTCTGACTGGTGTTTTGAACTTGATTGCCGAAACGTTACAGCGGTCCTCCCTGATTGAACAAGTCGCCTGTATTTGCCCAGCATTGACTGAAGGGTAAACCGGACGCTCCGACAGCCGGCAGGGTAATCAGAATGTCATCGGCGCGATTATCATTGTTGCTGTCCTGATCGAGATGGCCATTGGAAACCGTCAAGCTCGGGTGGTCGAATGGCGCTTGGGCACATCTTACCCGCTCATCGGTTAACGCTTTCAGGAAGGCCACTAAATCGGCTTGTTCCTGAGCGGTTAAGCCCAGCGGTCTGATGTCCGGATCCAGATTGGAGCCATTACCGCCAAAACCAGAGTTATTGTCTGACTCAGAACCTCGGCGATTTCCTCCACGGTTGTAGAATTCAACAACCTGTTGCAGCGTCGCAGCGCCGCCACTGTGGAAATACGGTGCGGTTAGCGCGATGTTCCGCAACCCGGGCGTTTTAAAGGCACCGTCGACAGCATCACGTTCCAGACCTGCGATGACCCGATCTCTTAGCGCATTGGTTTGCTGCGCGGAGTCGCAAGGGAGATCAGGGAGTACAGGAACCTCAAAGGTGCAGGGATCGACATCAAAGGGATCGGGTGCATTATTACCGAGTAAAATATCAAAATACTGGCGGGTAAAAGACAGCGGGTTACCCCAGGGGTCAACAGCACCGACACCCAGATCCTCTTTGGTTGGCCTCACGCCAATGTTGTAGAAGCCGTTATCGTAGAGTGCAACCTGGTTGTCGCCCATGATCATTCGCTCGACAAGACCTTCTTCCTGATTCTCCGCTTGCAGGTGAATCGCGGCAGAAGTGAACTCTGGGCCTTTGTGACAGTTGACGCATTTCCCTTTATCAATGAACACCATCAGCCCTTGTTTTTCCTGTTCAGACAGCGCATTTTCATCAGGTTCAATGGCCGGTGAGCAAGAAGGTTCATGGCATCCTCTGAAACGGTCAAACGCCGTATCATCGGAAATGAGCTCCGCTTCGTAGAGCATGATGGCAATGCCCCAGAACAGAGAAAAGTTGATCTCGGTTTGGGTATAGCCCTGACTGTCACTCACCAGTACCGGTTCGCTGCCACTGTTATCAATGACAAAGTTGCCACGGGCTGCCCAGTACTTTGGATCAAATGCCATCCGGATCAACTGAGCGTAGCTGGCTCGTAAACCTTTGCCGCTGGGATGAACCAAATCGGACAGGTGGCTGTCATTGTTAGCGACATCTTGCTGCGCCAGCGGCTGCAAGCTCACAAGGCGTCGACCAAGATCGGCAAACTGTCTGCCAGCACAAGACATTTCAAAGTCGCTTAATGCAGGCCCGACAGCCTGAGATGCCAGACTGGCGTTGTTGAGATCGATCCGGGCAAGTTCAGGGGTACGACCGTTCAGGACCATCACCCTCGCTTGCTCATTACGTCGTCCGAACGGGTCAGTACCGTTAAAGATATTGTTGGCGCGGCCATCCCAAAAATTTCTGAAGTTAAAAACAGCATTGATGACCGTTGGCGTGTTTCTGGGTTCGACTTTGCGGGTCGCCAGATTGGATTGAGTATGGAAAATGCTGCCTTCCGGATCACCACAATACTCATTCAGATCTCTGGGAATGACAGTGCCGAATGAACCATCAAAGGTGCCTGGTGATGTGGCGGAGTCGTTGGTGGAGTAAACAATGACTGAATTGCGGTCATCCTTATCAACCAGTTGGTGAAATGGGAAATCATCCGGAGTGAGGGTGATATTTGCCCGGGCCACTTGGTTACTGGCGGTGAAGCCCTCTGTCCCCGCCGGACTGGGCGGTACGGTGCCACCAAACTCAGTATCAGGGTCGGGGTTGCCGTTGGCATCAACCCGCAGCAGGCCGGGAGTCAGAATATTGGTGATCCTGTTATCAGCACCCGCTTTGAAGTGGCAACTGGCACAGGCTTGTCCGTCACTGCCGACTTGTTGATCCCAAAAAAGGGCTTTGCCCAGTTTTATGGCCATGCTTTTGTCCCTGACAATACCGGTTAAATCAGGTAGCGGTACCTGAAGATTCGTGAGTGCTTCAGGAATCAAACTTTCAATTGGTTCAGGTTCTTCGGAAGGTATTTCAGATTGTGCAAAAAATACAGCCCCTAAGCTAAAACAAGCAATGGTGCTACAGAGCGCACCAAAGCGCATTGCTTTTCTATTTTGTCCCATTATTTTTCCCTCGCATTAATAAACAACAATCAATGCTTACTTCAGAGAGTTTATTATTGGTTAATGTTAAATAAATCTATGAGTTAATTTTAAGACGTCTTCTAAGTGACACACTTGCCCCAAATAAAATTGTCGTGAACAGAAGCAGAGAGCCGGGTTCAGGAACTTGATACGTGCCGTCGAAATACAAATCGGTGTCATAGTGGTCGGTTAAATGCAATCCTGGGCCATAATCTTTCAGGGTATAGGTAAAGGATAAAACAGAGCCGTCTGAGAACTCATCAATGTTAAATCCCAGCGCCAGGCCATGTGAAAAGAACGCTTGAGTCACCGAATTGTTGAGGGCTAAGCCGTAGTAGTAAAAGTTTCCGGAAAGGTCATAACTGTCGTTGATTTCCCAACTGTCGGCACTGTTGCCGGCATTATAGGCATAATCATCATCACCATAAAAATCAATGACTGCATCTAATACACCGACAATGTGGACATCAGTAAAGTTATTGCCTGAGTTATTTTTGATCTCCCACTGTAATGTGCCGTAATTATCGCCATCAAGTGAAGATGTAAAAGAGGTGACAAACTCGTAGGGGACATCGCTGTAGCCGATACCGTAGTTGTCTAGCGGTGTGTCCACATAAACATCTGTATTGTTGGGAGAAAAGTAGCTGGAAAACGCAAATATGTCGACCAGACCTGCTTGTGAAGTTGAGGATAACAAGAGACCAGAGACATATAAGCCAGTACGAACAGATCGAAATGTAGATGAGATTTTCATGATATACCCCTGCTTGATTAGTATTTAATTATCTCACGATAAACTCATGCCAAATTCATGCCGTTTTCATTCTGTATGTTAAGTTGTTGATTTGAATGTCTTGTTTTTTGGTTTCAGCTTGTTTGTTTTTGTGGTGTAATTTTTTCTGACAGTGATTATTCTTCAATTTTTTTTGTGTCGTTATAATCAGTCATGACTGTATTCTTTTTATTTAATTCATGAAGTTCAAGGGTTTGTTCTTGTCGTGTGTTGGTTTTTTCTACGGAGTGGCTAATAAAGTCATCGTAAAGTGAAGAAAGGATGCGACGTATTATGTTTTCAGCCTATTGTAATTTATATTGACTGCGACAATGGCGAGCAGGCTAAACATTTTATTTTCAATTGTGACGAGATCACAGTTGATAATGGTTACTATTTTTGTTCTTGTTGTGTTCATTATTTATTGTGTGTTTTATCGAATAAATGTGCTTGGTTCTGGGGGGGAATAATACAGTCAGTGTACAGTTTGTTATTCTTTGCTGCATGATGATCTGGCGAAAATTATTGATGCCATTTCATTGCGGGGTGAAAGGCGGAGCGAAGGCGAGCTTTTCTCTGTGCATTATCCTGCAGGACTTGTTTGTCAGTAGCCCGACAATCCCACTAACCCTGCTGTAACAAGCCATGTCAGAGGCTGACAATCATTGATTCAGCGACAAAAAGACCATAATAACGAGTGCTTATCGCAGCCTGACTTACTATATTGAGTGAAGTATCCGCACCTTCAATACGTATTCAAAACGATAACAACGTAAGGCAAGGCGATGACAGGCAGGCAAAACCGGTTTCTCGAAGGTCCCATCAACAAAGCACTTATCTCGTTAGCGGTGCCCATTATTCTGACCAATATTCTTCAGTCGGCTTATCAGCTGACAGACGCATTTTGGGTCGGACGCCTAGGGGCATCTGAAGTGGCCGCGGTGTCTGTCAGCATGCCTGTGACCTTTCTGGTGATTGCGTTAGGTTCAGGGTTAGCCATGGCGGGCGCAACGCTATCGGCACAATACATGGGGGCAGGACGCCGGGACAAAGTGAACCATGTTGCGGCCCAAACCATGCTGATGGTGGCAGTCACATCTGCGGTGCTGGGGCTTACTGGCTATCTGCTCTCACCTTATTTCCTGACGTTGCTGGGGGTGAGTGAAAAGGTCTATGGTGATGCGCTCAAGTTCATGCACGTGTCCTTTATCGGGGTGATTTTTGTCTTTTTGTTCGCCATGTTTCAGTCTCTGATGCGGGGAATCGGGCAGATAAAGATCCCACTGATGATTGTCTTCGGCACTGTGATCCTCAACTTCTTTCTGGACCCTTTGTTTATTTTTGGCCTAGGGAATTTTGAAGGGCTGGGTGTAATGGGGGCAGCGCTGGCGACCCTGGTCACTCAGTCCATTGCTGCCATACTGGGCCTGACGGTATTCATGCGGGGCAGGCACGGAATACAGCTGGAATGGCATAACTTCAAGCCCGATTTTGCCTATATCAAAAAAGCGTTTTTACTTGGGGTGCCCGGTTCAGTCGAACTGTCTGCCCGTGCCTTAGGAATGATCATTCTGTCGTTTCTGGTCGCGAGTTTCGGCACAGTGACAATTGCCTCTTATGGCGTGGGTTCCAACCTGCTACAGTTTGTGATGATTCCGGCTATGGGGCTGTCGATGGCAGTATCGACCTTGGTGGGTCAGAACATTGGGGCGAACCAGATTGAGCGGGCTGAAAAAATCACTTTGCTGGGTACGCTGTGGGGTTTTCTCGGTCTGACGGTAATCGGCATCGTTTTCTATAGTTTCGCCCCAAACCTGATTGCTGTGTTTATCCCCGATGATCCTGAGGTGATCAAAGAAGGAGCTCACTTTTTACGGACGATGTGCCTGACCTGGGGCGGTATTGGCGTCCAGCTTTGCGTCGTTTCCGCGTTTCGGGCGTCGGGCAATATGCAGAATGCCATGATGGTGGCACTGGTGTCGCAATGGATGGTGCAATTTCCTTTGGCGTATGTGCTGTCAAAACACACGGCGTTACAAGATAGCGGGATCTGGTGGTCTTTTGCCGTGACCAATGTGGTGGTCGCTCTATTTGCGTTTTGCTGGTTTAAGCGCGGGACCTGGAAAAAGACCCGCCTGACGGAAGAAGAGCAACAAATCGTGCATATCACGGATGAAGCCTTCATTGAAAAAGGCAATCAATAGCTCACTGTTACTCGCGTGCAGTTAATCGATAGTACGCTGCTGTTTAAACTGCTGCGGGGTCAGTTTGAAGGCCAGCCGGAATGCTTCAATGAAAGCGGAAACAGACTGGTAGCCAATCTCATGGGCTACATTCTGCACCGATAAACCCTGCTCAAGTAATGTTATGGCCGTCATGAGCCGCAGGCGCTGCCGCCATTGCGGAAAGGTCAGTTGGATTTCTTTTTGAAACACCCGGGACAATGTCCGCTCGGTTGCGCCGGTCTGACGGGCCCATTGCGCCAGTGTTTTTGTGCTGCCGGGATCACTCAGCAGCGCATCGACTATCGGCGCAAGGCGGCGATCTTGCGGCATAGGCAACTCCAGTGAACTGTCTTTTTCAGCGTTTAACTCATCTTCCAGTACTGCCAGCAAGCGTAAGATGCCGGGGGCTGCGCTTGAGCGCGCAAAACGGATTGCCTGAGTTTCAGGATCAGTTCGCGGAAAAACGGCGTCACTTCAATCGGCTGGCTGGACGCTGGAACTTGCTTTAAGCACTCAGGGTTCAGGTACACGGCGATAAAGGTGGTGTCCTGCTGCGCCCTGGACTCATGCTGGGTGTGTGCCGGGATAAACAATGCCCTGTGGTGCGGGATGTAGAAGTGATGCGTGCCAGTGCTGCATTTCAATAATCCCCTGGATGGAAAAATAATCTGATGCCATGGGTGCTGATGCGGTTTGTCGTGAAAGCCTTTGGCCATGTTCAGGGTATTGATCAGAAGCGGTTGGCACGCATAGGTCGCGATCAGTGTATTGCCATCAGATGTTGCATATGTCTTTTTATCGATATTTTTTGTCATATTGTCGCTACCTGACCGGATCGTTTCGCGCATAGTATGGGCTGTGTCATTGAAACTCAAATACAAAACGCAAAGGAAAAGCAATGAAAGTACATTTTGTTATGCATGAAGCGTTTGAAGGACCAGGCGCTTTATTACAGTGGATTGATCAGCGTAATTATTCGACATCCTATTCGCGTGTTTATCTGGACGAGGTGTTACCAGAACGCGGTGATGATATGGATCTGCTGATTGTATTGGGTGGCCCGCAAAGTCCGGCAACCACCAGAGAAGAGTGCCCGTATTTTGATGCCGCGGCGGAAATTACGCTGATTAAAAAAGCGGTTGCGAGTCAAACGCCCGTGGTCGGGTTCTGCCTGGGGGCACAACTTCTCGGGGAAGCGTTAGGTGCGCCGCATCACCGGAGTCTGGAACCGGAAGTAGGGTGCTTTCCTATTGTGCTGAACAAACACGCTAGACTGGATCGCAAGTTTGAAGGGTTTCCGCCTGAGCTGGTTGTTGGCCACTGGCATAATGACATGCCGGGACTGACGCCTGAATGCCAGGTGCTGGCAACCAGTCTGGGCTGCCCGCGCCAGATTGTGCGTTATACCCCGTTAGCCTATGGCTTCCAGTGCCATCCCGAATTTACCCGCGACTCAGTGGAAGGCCTGATCAGGCATTCTGGTGACGATCTCAACAATCATGAGAATAAGCCATTCATCCAGACCGCAGAGCAACTGCGCAATGCCGATTACAGTGAAATGAATCGCGCCTTGTTCAGTTTCCTGGATGCGCTGGTGGCTGAGTCGCGCCGTGAGTGAAATTGAGCGAATTCAGGTAAGCGTCTGCTGAAGCCAGGTCACAAACTGCTGAATTGCGGCAGTTTGTCTGTGTCTGCCAGGGATGACAGCATAATATTCAAGCCCTGTTTTTTGTGATGACGCAAAGGCAGGGTGTGGTATCAACCATCCTTCGCTCAGGGGTTGCTGTACCAGTAACGTACTGATCAATGCGATGCCCTGACCGGCTAATGCAGCCTGGACCGTATGACTTTCCTGATCAAAATACCGGATGTTCACAGATGCAGCAGCGGCCGGCGTTAAGCTTTCCAGTGAAGGTTCAATGGCCGGTAAACCGGCATTTTGCCATCGGGTAGTAAAAATGGTGGCATTTGCTGCTGTTTTTACCTGCTCACAATAAGAAGGCGAGGCCAGGTAGCTTAATGTTTCTTTGATCAGCAGGACAGACTGTGGATCCGAAACCGGACAATGACCATAACGAATCGCCACATCAAACCGTTTGTCGTGCTCGATATCTTCTTTACTTTCCCCGGTTTTCAGAACGACATCCAGATCAGGATGCTGTTGCCGAAAGGCTTCCAGTCTGGGCACCAGCCACAAACTGGCGAAGGCCGACGTCGTGCTCACGGTTATTGTGCTGGCCTGACGACGTATGTGATTCACGCCTGATTGCAGCTGTTTCAGCGCCCGGTGGGTGTAAAGCAGTAATTCTTCGCCTTCCCGGGTTAACACAACCGATCGGGTTTGCCGTTCAAAAAGCTGGGTATCCATTTGTGCTTCCAGTTGCCGAATCTGATGAGAGATAGCAGTTGGCGTCACATATAGCTCAGTAGCGGCATCTTTAAAGCTCCTCAAACGGGCGGCTGCCTCAAACGCACGAAAGCTGTTGAGAGAGGGGAGATGGGCGAACATTCACTATTCCTATAGGTGAGTTTTATTCATCTGTGGGAAAGTATATCCCTTTTGTCATCGCTGTCACTTCAGGCCAATAATATTCTCTGACCACAACTGACGATGGAACAGAAGGATAAGCCGGATGACAATTCTACATTTAGATGCCAGTGTACGCAGGACGGATAATCCCGTGTCGGGACATAACTCAATTTCTAAACAAATCGCGGCTTCTTTTATGGATGCATGGCTGACGAATGCACCACAAACTGCTGTGATACATAGAGATATTGGTATCAATCCGCCCGGGTTCATTAGCCAGGACTGGATTGCAGCGGCTTTTACTCAGGAGATAAACCGGACCGCTGCCCAAAGGGAAGTGCTTGCATTATCTGATGAATTGATTGCAGAAGTCATGGCGGCGGACACCATCCTGATCTCGACACCCATGTATAACTATGGCCTGCCTGCTGCACTGAAAGCTTGGTTTGATCAGGTCATACGCATCAATAAAACTTTTTCATTTGATCTGGCGCGTGGCGATTTTCCTTTGTCGCCGACGTTAGCCGGGAAAACACTGGTACTCATTAGCTCGACCGGTGAATTTGGCTTTGAAGCCGGCGGAGTCCGCGAAACGATGAACCACCTTGGCCCGCATATCCGTGTGATGAGTCACTATTTGGGGGTGGAACAGACTTATGAAATCAGTGCCGGCTACCAGGAATTTGCTGATAGCCGCCATCAGGCATCGCTGAAAGCGGCCTATTCAGAGGCTGAAAAACTGGCGCGGTCACTGTCTAACCGAGAGCCAGAACATTCGCTGAGCATGGCTACAGATATTTGAACGTCCAATCGGTGAAATTTTGCTGATGCGTTGATTGGAGATGACACGAAAAGCCACCTGGCGACAGGTGGCTTAGGTAATCAGACTTTTTGATCGGTAACTTTTCTTACGCGCCATTGAGACAGCCGGGCTGCCAGAAACGTGTTGCCGGGCTTGAGCAGAATAATGAGCACACCTGTCAGGATCAGCCCGGCAGAGATAACCTGTAAAGCGCCGATATGCTCGTTATAAAACAGATATCCACCGAGTAAGCCGAATACAGACACCAGTAAGTTGACAGGAGCGACTGTACTGAGCGGGTACTTCACCAGCATGCGGTTCCAAATCCAATAGCCAAATACCGTGGTCGGATACGCCTGAAAAAGTACCGAAAAAGTGGTGTAGGCATTCCAGCTGTCCATGGTGGTGGCGATGATATCTGTCCCATTTAGTGTCAGAGCAAAGACCAGTAAAGGCAGAGGGGCGAATGCCATCCCCCAGATACTGAAAGCAAAGGGTTGCCGGGTACCTGATTTCTTCACTAATGTACTGACCAGACTCCAGCACAATGCAGAGATCATCACGAAAGCCACACCTTTGAATGTGATGGTGCCGTCAGTGGCCATCAGAGATAAAGCCAGCCCGGTAAACGCAAACAGCGCACCCATGAGTTTGTGTATTGTGAACCTGTCGCGAAAAACCAGATAGCCAATGAACAGACCAAAAATGACATTGGTCTGCAGTAACACTGAGGCCATGCCCGCAGACAGTCCGGCTGTGATTGACCAGGATGCCATCCCCCATACACCCACGCCAAACAAGACGCCGTAACTCACCAGATAGCGCCAGGCGACGTCGGGTTTTTTGATGAAGAAAATCAGCGGAATTGTCGCAAGAGTAAATCGAATTGCCGTCATCAGCAGGGGATCAGCCTGACTGACGCCCAGTTTGATCACAGAGAAATTGATGCCCCAAATGAACATCACGAATAAGCCCAGGCAGGCATCTTTAAATGTCATGCGTTGTACTCCATGGTTGATTTAACCAACATTGTGGATTACCGTCGCAGAAAGGTGCAGATACAATTTTAAATAATAAAAAGAGCACAGTTTATGATTCAAGCCGGAAAGGGTACGCCATGCGGTATAAACAATTAGCCGAGCAGTATATTGCCGATATTCAGTCAGGTTTGCTGGTCGCTCAGGTCCGTATGCCGTCTTTGCGCCAGTTTGCCCGATTACATCAGGTCAGCATGACCACCACCCTGAATTGTTACCAGCATCTGGAATCTCAGGGCTGGATCGTCGCGAAACCACAATCCGGGTATTACGTCGCAAAGCGCTCCACCTTGCGTTTACCGGATATGGCCCAGTTTGAAAGTCAGCTGGCATCGGCATCTGACTATTCGCTGGACAAGGGGAATACGCCGGACAGTCAGTTCGCCGGTCCGCTGGGTTATTCCCGTTTTGAAGTCAGTGAGAAACTGACCCGTCAGTTGGAACAGAGTTTCCGGCGTGCAAACAGACGTCTGGGTGAAAGGTTGAATTTTTATCCGACTCAGCAGGGCGATGCGATGTTGCGCGGTGTATTGTCTGCACATTTCGCAAATTACAGCTTTCATTTCACACCGGAGCAGCTGGTGATCACGCATGGGTGTATGGATGCCATACGCACGGCCATTGACGTGTGTACCCGTCCTGGCGACGCCATTGCTGTCAGTTCGCCATGTTTCAACGGACTGCTGACCTTGTTACGGGAAATGTCACGAAACATTGTGGAAATTCCGTCGGTGGCCAGCGGAATCGATCTTGACCAGTTAGCGCATCATATGCAGCAAGGGACGGTTCAGGCTGGCCTGTTTTGCACAACGCATATGAATCCGCAGGGGATTACGATGTCACCGGCACAAAAGCAACGGCTGGCAGAGATGGCTTCCCGGTATGAAATTCCTGTGATTGAAGATGATGTGTACATGGAATTGCCTCACAGCAGTACAGTGCCCTTGCCTGCAAAATATTACGACAAAAGTGGCTATATCCTCTGGTGCGGCTCAGTCTCTAAAACATTGGCGCCAAGTTATCGTCTTGGTTGGTGTTTGCCGGGGCGCTATCTGAAGCAATATGTTAGCAAACACGGCGCGGGCTGTTTTGGCGTATCGTTGCCGATACAGTTATCGATAGCCGATTTTATCGACAGTGGTCAGTATGCCCGCCATTTGAAAACACAAAGGTTTGATTTGTTGCTCCACAAACGGCGGTATTGTGATTATTTGCAGCAACGTTTGCCCGAGACGGCGCGTATCAGCGATCCTGCTGGTGGGCTGGTTCTCTGGATACAGATCCCCGGTATCGATGAGGAAAAACTGAAGTCTTTGTTGTTCGAATCGAAACTGGATGTTCGGTTGGGGGAGTGTTTCACTTTGCGGGAAGTGTACCGGGACAGTCTGCGGATTAATATTGGTTACGCACTGCCCGAACCGGATGAACCGGATAACCCGGCTAAGTGTGCTCTGGACCATCTGATTTCAGTCATTAACCGGGCAATGACAGACAAGTAGCGGATCCATCTGAACGTATCACATGCCAAACAGTGACATTGCGGAGACATTCTCCCGTCAAGCCTTGTATAAGATCGCGCATTAATTTTTCTGAGAGAGTTCAATGATCAGGAATGCATTGCTTCCGTTGTTCATCGTGGCGCTGCCTGTCTGCGGACAGCCGGAATCACATCTGGTCCATCAACAATGGCAGGCATTTTCTGATCGTATTTTGCCAGTGCAGGGCGGGCATCAAATCAGCCAGCAGTCGTTGAATCAGTTTCCCCAGGAATTGCTTTTACCTGCCAGTCAGTACCCGGATTTAAAACGGTTCAGCTGGGCGCAGATAGAAAGACTGTACCACATTCATCACCATTGCTCTGAAGACGAAAACGAGTTAAGTGGCGGCGCAGATTGGCGCAGAGCCGTGCAATTTGAATTGATCTTGTGCCGCGAGGGTAAACTTCCATCGCAATGGAGTCAGCACCTATCCGAGAGACATCCTGCCGGTGGCAGCTATGCAGACAGATATGTGAATTACTTGAGAGCGAATCATGATGCAAGCGATGTGAACGTATTTCTTCAGCAGCATGCCAACAGCCTGACGCTTGCCCATCCGTTGCATCCGTTCCATGCTGTATTCGCCTCGCTTTCCGAAACCGGTCAGTCGGCTATTCTGGGGGCTCGCGCTATTATCTGGCGAAAAATGGCCGCTTGTGGCGCAACACTCTGACGGGCATAGACGTCCTAAGCGCAGATCAATGGCAACCCATCGCGAAAAAGGTGGGTATCAGTCTTACCCGGTCTACTGAGCAGCTAAACCAGAGTTGTCCCTTTCAGTACAGTAACTTATGCATCGAGCCTCGTCGTACCAATGTGCTTTGGTGGCAGAGCGGCATGATTAGTTTGTGTGTCATTATTTTAGGGCTGTTATTCAGGCTGGGGCTGGAGCGGCGGCGGGAAATGAAAGAACGGCAGTTTATCTTGCAATTGCTGACGCACGAACTGCGAACCCCTATTACCAGTCTCGGCTTTACGGTGGAGCAGTTCAGAGATGAATATGATCACTTGAATGAGCACAGTCAGCATGCGTTTTACCGGCTGCTGGGTGATTACCAAAGACTCTACCGACTGACTGAAACCAGCAAGGGGTTTCTCAGCGGGCGCCAGGAAGCGGGAATCAATACGCAAGACGCACTGTTTTCAGAGTGGCTGGAAAGCATCACCAGCCCGTATGACGTGCAATGCCGGATCGACGGAGACTGTATGGTATCGCTGCCTTATTACTGGCTGGGTGTGTGTTTGGATAATCTTTTGCGTAATGCTGTGTTACATGGCAAACCCCCGATCTCACTTCATGCCCGGATCTCTGGCCGTGTGCTTATCGAAGTGAAGGATCAGGGCATTTCACCTGCACTATGGAAAAAGTGGTTACTGACTGAGAAAGGGCAAGGTATGGGAATTGGGCTGATGATCGTCAAACGTATTATGCGCCGGATTGGTGGACGTCTGACTCACTTACGACATCCAACCAGGTACATTCTGGAGCTTCCTTTATGAGCCGGATTTTGATGAGCCGGATTTTGCTGGTTGAGGATGATGTACTGCTGGGCGAAGGCCTTACGATGTATCTGACCAAAAACGGTTATCGCTGTGATTGGGTCAAAAAAATAGCGGATGTGGACAAATACTGGATGAAGGCTGATCTGGTTGTATTGGATCGCCAGTTACCGGAAGGCGACAGTGTGAAATGGCTGCCTGGCTGGCTGTCACTGAAAGCTCTTCCTGTGATCATGTTAACGGCGAAAACCGATGTCGATCACCGTATTGAAGGGTTAAGTGCCGGCGCGAAAGATTATGTCATCAAACCCTTTGCGCATCAGGAACTCCTGGCCCGGATTCAGGCGCAACTTCGCCCATTAGGTGAAGTCGAGATCCACTATAAAAACCTTGTGGTGAACCTGTCAAATCAGACTGTCATGATGAATCAGCAGAATGTTCCTCTGAAACCGAAAGAGTTTCAGCTGCTTGCGCTGCTGGTTCAAAATCCGGGACGGGTGTATCACAGGGATGAACTCTTGAACAAGGTGTGGGGATATCAGGCATTCCCCTCGACCCGGACCGTCGACAACCATGTTCTGCATTTGCGGCAGAAATTTCCCTGTTTGGCAATTGATACCGTCCGCAGCATTGGCTATCGGTTAACAAGGGAATAACCAATGCGATTTATTAGCGCTAAAGGCATGGCCTTTTCCCTGTTCATCGCCGTTTTTGTGTGTCGTCCTGCGTTCGCCTCTGATCAGGTGCAGGCAGGCAGTACAGCAGCCAGTGGCTGGTTTATGCCTACGCCATTACAGCGGGTTTATCAGGCTCTGGCCGATCAAAATTTGCGACTGGCATGGCAGGAGTTACAGATAGTGCTCCAGGACAGTCAAGCAACCGTTGGCCCGGACCTGTGGCGACCTGTTTTTCAGCAACTGATGAATCAGTCGGATTGTGGGCGCAGGCTGAGCGAGTCTCCGGGAGCAATGTCAGACTGGGTTGACCAGCCCCGTATTTCGCTGTCCATACAAGATAAAGTGAATCTCAGCCAGAGGGTGTATCAGCTGAAACTCGCGGTTGATGGTGTCAGCCAATCAGTGGCAGTGAGCCTGACCGATTCGCGGGGCAATCAATGGCTCTCGGGGGTGACCGCCGCGCCAGAAGCGGGCTATAGCGAACTGGAAAGCCGGGAATGGTTTCAATCCGTACCTGACGGTTACTATCAGTTAACGCTTGGTGAGAAACATTATCCGTTGATCCTGGCTTCACGGCAGGAAACAGAAAGTGATCCAGCGATTCAATTACAGCAGGCAGATAAGAATACTGCCGGGGTTTTCGTGTTTTCACCTGATCTCTCTGCGGATAGAAATGCATGTCAGAAGCAGAGATTGCAGTGGCAATGGTTCGACAGTGACTATCAACTGGCCACTCCTGCTGAAACCATCGTATTGGATGCTCAGGGCTATGGCGTGCCGCCCCACGATAAGCCGGAAAATGCGAATTGGCTCAGTGCCGTCGTGGCAGACAGTTATTTTCAGGGACCGATTAAAATTGAAAACGTGCATCGGCTGACTGTGCCTGTCAGGTACATTCTGGCTGACTGATTATCCATCCTGCCCATGTGCGCGAATGAAGACATTGGGGTGACATTTTAGCGTTCGGGGTCTTGTGTAATACCGGCGTTTATTAACCCAAGGTATCAAGATGAAGAACCCCATTTCATTGATAACGGCGCCTGTGAGGCATCCGTTTGTTCGCTTGCAGCCCTGTAACGCGATATTACTTTCAGCGATGTTGAGCATGCCTGTTGCTACAGTGGCTGCTGAAACGATTTCATTATATGACGGCCATCAGCAAGTCGATATTGACCCCGAAACCCTCGCGATTGTATGGCAAACGGACGGGCTGACTTACGATCTGAACCAGGCAAGTGCCACGGTCAATGGCGAAAAACAAGGGGTCAGCCAACGGCAAAATGCTCAGCGTGATAAAGCGTCATGGTTGTGGCAACCCAGTAATATCAGGGTGACAGCGCAATTAATTTCAGACGATGTGAAGCTCCAGTTTCAGCTGCTTTCCGATGCCGGTATCACTCGGCGTCAGCCTGTAGTATTGAACTGGTTTGATTTGCCGGAATCATCAACCACCGAGCTGTTGCTCCCCTTGAATGAAGGGATCAGAATACCGGTGAATCACAGGCTCTGGGCGAGGTATTTGCAGGATGAATATTCAGGCAGTAACACCACTCAGGATCTGAAAATGCCGTTCTGGACTCAGAAAGTACGGCAACAGACAGACCGCCCAGTGAGTCCGGACAACGAGAGCAAGCTTGCGGCGCCGGCCAGATACTTTTCTTACCTGCTCGTGAATCCATTTAATAATGCATTGTTATTTAAAGAGATAACGAGTAATACGACGGAAGGCTCACCGGCTGTTGATATGGTCTCCAGCCATGATTTTACCCCGCTCAACTGGCAAGATCCCTTTCAGGTCATAATACATCAAGGGGAAGGTATGCTCTCAGGTTCCCTCCGGTACAAGCGCTGGCGGGAAGCACAGGGGGAGAGGGTCAGTCTGCGTGAAAAAGCGGCCCGCAATCCGGATGTCAGCAAAATCATCGGTGCCAGCCATGTCTACTTTTTCGGTAGCGATGGACTGTCGCAAAGTGATGTAACCGACTGGACTGGCTTGCTGCACTGGTACGCGCAACAGTCAGAACTGAGTGCTTTCGCAAGTCGTGAAGCTCAAACGCAATTATTGTCACGGACAACAGACCAACAGCCTGTCATGTTGAATCATTATCAAAAGCGCCTTCTGGTCGAGTCTGTGAATCATTCTCTGGCAGCGCTGTTTCCTTTTAGCCAAGATGCTGGCCCATGGGAGCAAATTACCGGTCAGTTTGAGGCGGTTCAAAAAAGGAAAGCGTATTTAGCACGCCATGCGGGCCGGTTTCTGATTGCACCTGAGAGATGGGGGCAAAGTCTGTCTTTGCCTGTACTTGAGACCTTCAAGCAGGCCGGGCTGGAGAAATTATGGCTGGGCCTGGACAATTGGTTACCTGCCTTTTATCAGCCTGAGGTGATGAAGCAGGCAAAGGATGCGGGATATCTGGTTGCGACATATGATTCTTATAATACGGCTATCGATATAACGGATAACGAGAGCTGGTTAACCGCGCACATTCCGCAATCAATCAGAAAGCGTTGTGCCATTGAACGCAGCGATGGGCAGCATCAGGCAGGGTTTCGTGGGCAGGGGAATTACCTCAATCCCGGCTGTGACACAGATTATGCGAAACAGCGTATTTCACGCATTCTTGAGCTGGGGCAGTTTAACAGCCTGTTTCTGGACGTTGATGCAACAGGGATGGTGCGTGAAGATTATTCCGACAGCAGCCCGTTGTCTGCACCGGGAGATGACAGTGCGGCGACCCGAGGCATGTCTGAGCGGGCAATGGCGAAGGCATTTAATGATCGATTGGAGTGGGTGAGTCAGCAAGGGGTATTGCTGGGTTCTGAAGATGGTAACAGTCTCACCAGCCAAGGCGTGGTGTTTGCGCATGGCATGGAAACCACGGGGTTTGGCTGGACGGATAAAGAGATGAAACAAAACCGCCAGTCCCCCTATTATCTGGGTGCCTGGTATCCGGATCAGAAACCGGCGTTCTTTTTTAAACCGGCAATTGTGAAGGAGCCGTACCGAACCTTGTTCTTCACGCCCGCTTTTAAGGTGCCTTTATATCAGGCGGTGTTTCATGATGAGTTGATCAACAACCATCACTGGCATATGGATAGCCTGAAGTTTTCTGATGTAAAAGGCATCCGGGATCTGACCAGCATGCTGTATAACACGCCGCCCATGGTGCATTTAACCCGAGATGAAGCCAAATCTGTAACGTCGCCGAGAATCAGAGCATTACAAGATTACCAGCAGGGATTTATGCCATTGCATCAGGCTCTTTGGGATAAGGCACTCATCGGATTTGACTGGCTGAACAGGGATGGCTCTTTGCAACGGACAAGATTCAGCGATGGCAGTCAGATCGTGGCAAATTTCAGTCCTCACGCGGCTCAAGTTCGCGCAGACGGTCAGGTTGTAGCCTTGCCTGCGATGAGTCTCCGGGCTGAGATCTCACAGGCGGATGGTCAGCCCCCGAAGGTGATTCGCTGGCGATCTCAGTGAATCACGGTGAGTGGATGGCGTGAATAGTGGCAGCCGGACAGGCTGCCACACAAGTTGGTTCAGCGGATTATTGCTGTCTCAGAATATACTCCAGTGCGCCGACAATGGCAGCCACCTGGGCGTTGTTACACTCGCTTGGCGTGACGAGCGGGCTGTCCGGGTACACTTCCGTGGTGGAGCTGTACTGACAGTCTGAAAGACCGGCACACAGGCCGAGCTTTTTCAGCGGATAATCAATCACGCCTTCCTGAGAAACCGGAGAACCGATGATGTTTCCTTCGTCATCAGGCGGGGCAATGTGGGTGACTTTACGCACTTCATCGATGATGGCTTTCTGGAAAGCATCATGCGGGTTGTCGGTGTCGCCCACCACGTAAAAACCGTCAGGAATGCTGCCGGGTTTGTACTCAACACCATCACGCGCCGCCAGAGCCGGGCGGAATTCGGTTTCGTCTGTGTCTGTGGTTTCATGCAGATCGATATGAGCCAGAATCTCCACGCCCTGGTCTTTGACCATCTTCATCAGTGCTGCCGATTCTTCCGCCGGGCTGTTGGCGTAAAAAGAACGGTTTGGATCGATCGCATTCGGGTTCCAGCGGTTAATCGTCTCGTAACCCCAGGGGCTGACACAAGGGGCAACCAGGATGTTGAAATACTGGCTGTAGTGCTGGGCTTTTTCATCGACAAACTGCAGCGCGCCATGAACACCGCTGGTTTCATAGCCATGCACGCCACCGGTCACCAGAATGGTTGGTTTCTGTGCATTCCAGGAGCGGGATTTGATGACGAACAGCGGGTACTTCTCTGTGTCATAAGACAGAGCGCCATACTGAGAGACATCAAAGCGATCTTTCAGCGCGTCGATTTTTGTCACGACTTCGTCCAGATAGGAACGCTTGATGGTGAGCTGAGCCAGCCACTCCGCTTTTTCTTTCATGGACCATTTCTGACCCGGAGTGCCAATCGGGTAGGTACGCTTACTGCTCATAGCTGTCCTTATTTCATTCTATGTTTTCAGGCGTCAGAAGCTTACTCCTCCTGAAGCGTGTGTTCAATCACCTGACTGCAAGAAGATATTCTCCATTCAAAACAACAGCTAAATCATTCATCAGTGCTATTGCGGCAGTCAGTAATGACATAAATATAGCTGCAACCCCAGTGCATTGCCGTACCGGAGAGAAGAGACATCAAAGGAAAGTGAACAGGATTGGGATTGCGTGAAAAAAGCCCCTGCAAGTCAGGGGCAAACGTACACATGCATTTCCCAAAAACATGGAGAGCTCCACTTTAGCCCGAACAGCAAAAACCGGCTTGATGCAGATCAATCGAAGTCGCTTATCTGCATTTTGTGTCCTTCGCTTGAAATGATTATCGTCGGACCGTGAATGGATCAGGTTTATCAATTTTCTAAAGCAGCCATGGTGACTGACACAGTAATGGTTTAGTCTGAACAATGTTTACAGTTCAAGTGTTTAATAAATATACAGTTCAGTTCAATCGGACCCATGAGGCAACAGCATTATGATCACATTGCATCACCTGAATAAATCACGATCCAAGCGGATTATCTGGTTGCTGGAAGAGCTGGGGGTGGACTATCAGATCGTCCCCTACCAACGCGACAGCGCAACATTTCTTGCGCCGCCAGAGCTGAAAGCAGTGCATCCATTAGGTAAGTCACCGGTGATTGAGGATGATGGATTGATCGTCACTGAATCCGGGGCGATTACGGAATACCTGATTGATAAATATGGCGAGGGGAAACTGGCACCTGAGCGCGGCACTGCTGATTATGTTGCTTACCTGCAATGGATACATTTTGCGGAAAGTTCGGCCATTCTTCCTTTGCTGTTGAAGATGTTCGTTGACAAAGATGGCTGCGAAACCAACTTTCTTGCCGGGTATGCAGAAGGGGAAATTGCCAAGGTCATGGCGTATGTCGATCAGTCACTGGCCGGCAAACGTTATCTGGTGGGGGATTCGCTGACAGGGGCCGATATAATGATGTCATTCATCGTGGAAATCCTGCATACCAGCGGTGCACTCGCGCATTTTCCTCACATTGCAGCCTATGCGCAGCAGTTGGTGACCCATCCGTCGTATCTGAAATCAAACGAGATCGAAGCCGCCCATGGCTAACGCTGGCTGACAAACTGCGCTTCCCTGAATGAATACAGAGGAGCGCAGTGTGATTCATTCTGCTGGGGTATTTTTTTATCAATGGTTGCTGCCAGACGAACGGCAGCCACGCCCAACCCGATGAGCAGGAAGGGGATGGCTGCTGCAGTCGCTTCAGCCCAGGCAGAATAAGCGATATCTTTCATCAAAACGAAATGGCCTAACACGACCAGGAAGACGCAGACAATGGCGATATAAATGAATTTGACTTCGTCTTTAACCTTAGTAGTTCTTTCCATGCTGTGACCCTTTAACAAGCGAGAGTCACTATTTCATCACAGCCGCGGTTTTTCCTGTTGATACAGTTGATGCACTATTTTACCGAACAGTAGTTTATGGCAGCACTTTGCCATTGAGACACACTTTAGCCAACTGGCCGAGAGTCGACATCGCAGCCAGGTTTGCTTCATTCATCTCGTACGAATAGTTGAGCCGGATATGCCTGACATCGTCTTGCCGGATGTTAAATAACGTCCCGGGAGCCACTGCAATGCGCTTTTCCAGTGCCAGTTCATAAAATGTGCGGCTATCAAACGGAGCTGGAAACGTCAGCCACAGAAAGTAGCCACCTGCGGGATCCGTCACAGTCGTACTGTCCGGAAAATAGCGCCGTATCGCGTCTATCATGGCGATTTTTCTGTCTTGCAACGTACTGCGCAGTTTTCGTAAATGGTTGTCATACCCGCCATGAAGCAGGTAATGGCTGATCCCGAGCTGCACAGGTACACTGCTGGAAATGGTCGATAAAAATTGCTGCTTTTGAATGGCTTCACTGTGTTTGCCTGCCACGACCCAGCCGATACGGAATCCCGGTGACAGGCATTTGGAGAATGAACCACACAGCAGCACTTGATCCTGCTGATCGAAAACTTTGGCCGGAACAGGTTTTTCCGCTGAAAAATACAGTTCTGCGTACACATCGTCTTCCACCAGAAACACCTGATGCTGACGCAGAATGTCTACCAGCGCCTGCTTGCGCGCTTGGCTGAGAGTATAACCAAGCGGGTGCTGAATATTGGTCATCAGCCAGCAGGCTTTGATCGGATAAGCGGATAATTTTTCGGTGAAGTCGTTCAGATCCAGGCCGCCGTCCGAACTGGCTTTGATTTCTACCGGGATCAGCTTCAGCCGCTCGATGGCCTGAAGTGCCCCGTAAAATGTGGTCGATTCAACCGCGACATAATCACCGGGTTGAGTGGCAAACTGTAAGCTGAGATTCAGTGCATCCAGGCCACCGGAGGTGATCACTATGTCATCCGGTCCAACCTGTAGTCCTTGCTGTACATACCTTTGCGCAATGATCCGACGCAGATCATGGTTGCCGGGCGGCAGGTGCGTTAATGCACTTCTGTTGTCCATTTTGCGCGATGCACTGGACAGGCTGCGGACCAGTTCCTGTTGTGGAAACAGACTGGAGTCGGGAAACGCCGAGCTGAAAGGCACGATATCGCAGTCTTTAGTGCGCTGAAAGACATCAAACAGTAAATCATTAATCTTGACCGGCGCCTGAGGGGGTTCCGGCAGCGAAGTGGTGAGCGCCTGAATGTTAGGAGCGACAAAATACCCGGACTGCGGTTTTGCCACCAGCCATCCTTCACTTTCCAGCAATTGATACGCCTGCAACACAGTCGCCGTACCGTAGCCGGTTTGGTGGCTGCTGGCTCGCACTGACGGCACTTTTTCGCCGGAACGCCAAATCTGTTGGCGGATTTGTTGCCTGAGATCATTAGCAAGTGATTGATATTTAGTCATTTGGTTCGCTGCACCGAATCGAAGTCCAGAACATATCATGCCAAAACGGTAAAGCAAGCCAGTTTGTTGCTTCCTGAGCAGAGGCACATGACTCAATGTGAGCCCGGCAACAAAAAGATCCAGGCAGTGAAGTCGGCGGCAGTACAAAGGCTAAGATCAATATTTCATTGTCAACAAACTGATAGATAAGTGTCATCCATATTTAGATTCTCTGTCATACAGACCATTTAGCATCATCAACTGATAGCTGGACTAGTCCAGTTTACTTCATGGAATAGAGAAAAATAAGGATTAAACATGTCGATCAAAACCAGGCATCTGGCCAGTATTACGGCTATCTTGCTGACAAGTACCTTGCTAGCGGGTTGTAATGAGGGCACTGAAGCCGCTAAAGAAGATGGAAATGGCAATGGTGGTGTAGGCCAGATTGGGAAGGAGCTGGCTATTCCGCCGCCGACCGCATTCACGCAAGTTGCTTTTACTATTTATCCGTATTTGCAGCAACCTACCGCAAATAGCATGGCTGTGTTGTTTGAAACGGAAGACACGTCCCCGACGGTTTGGGTCAGGCCGGCAGAGACGCAAGATGAATTTACTCTTGTTGAGCCTGTTGCCGTGGACAACACGCATTTATACAGCGCGGCAATCAACGGATTAAGCACAGATACGCGCTATGAATATTACGTGGTCAGTGGCGATGGCAGCCCGTCAGGTGTGTCGGCTGTATCTGAGCGTTATGTGTTCAAAACCTTTCCGGCGGCCGGGACAACTCCCGCCCCTTTTCATGTCGTAGCCATCAGTGATACACAGAATAACAGCACCCTGGGCGCGTTGAACGATCTCATTACCAAAGGCATTATTCCAACGGTGTGTCAGAGTCAGCCGGAGCAATGTGCGTCAGAGATTGCGGCGATTACGATTTCCGGCGACATAGTCAACAGCGGCGACAGCATGTTGCAGTGGCGTCGTGATTTTTTTGACCAGATGAAAGCCATCACCCCTTATGTTCCGCTGGTGGCTGTTCCCGGTAATCATGATTTTTACGGTAATCCTGAGCTGACCAATTATCGTCATTTCTTCCAGCAACCTGAAAATGGCTCGGCGGGTTATGAAGAACAATGGTATGCACTGGATTACGGTAACTTACGTTTGGTCGGGTTGAACAGTTATCCGATTTCCAAGAACCACGGTAAATTTAACGCCGAGGTTCTGGGGATACAGCGCCAGTGGCTGCGTGAGTTGCTGATCAATACTGAAGCCGATAATCACGTCGATTATGTCCTGAGCATGTTCCATCATCCGTGCCTGTCTGAACTCTGGCTCTCGGGCGAAAGTATCGGCAGTTGCGAGATGGTGGCAGAAATGGAAGATTTTTCCCGATCAAGCGGCAAGATAACGGGCCATTTATTTGGCCATACCCACGCGTATTCGCGCGGACAGTCCATGGATACCCGGCACCTTTGGCTCAATGCCGCAACTGCGGCGGGCTATCGTGAAAAAATCAATGATGATAACTACTACCAGACAGATACCCGTGATTACGATACCTTTGCCATCAGTCAGAGTGAGTTCGGGTTTAACCTGCTGACGTTTAATCAGCAGAATTCTCCTTCCATGCAGCTGACTCGCTACACTGCCACTGTGGCCTCGAAAGGGGGCGGTTTTGCCAGCCTGGATGATACCTTTACTGTGTCCGATACCCTGACGATGAAAGCCAGTCCGGCTGTGCCAGAGGCGCCACAAGTTCTGGCCGGTAACGGTAATCACGCTTTCAATCAGTTGAATCTGGCAATCAGCCATCCTGATCCTGGCGCCATTTATGAAGTGCAATGGCAACTGAGCACAGCCAGCCAGTTTGATTCAGCGGTTTTTGATATCTGGGGGAATCAAACCCGGGCGCACAACATCTGGCCGATGCAAGATGGCAGTATTCAAGGGATGCCGACAGATACGCAGGCGGGCGTTGATCTGACGACAATCAATCTGGCTGATTTCTCAGGCCAGCTCAAAATGGGCAATGATGAAACTTACAAATGGCAGAAACGATCGTCAGAACATTCCCATGATTCGTACCGTGACCCGTTCAATGGCAGCTCGGCACCTGTACTGACGTTATTCCCGGGAGAGACCTGGTACTGGCGTGCCAGAGTGCGAAATGACAATCTGGGCTGGTCTGACTGGAGTGACACGGCGACATTAGCCATTGATGCCGGGACGACAACCGCATTACCTATTCAGAATGGCGGCGCGGAAGCACAGGATCTTTCAGGCTGGACAGTCGAGCAGGGCTACTGGCGAGTGCTGCAGGACATCGACAATATCACGGCCGCAGAAGGGGACTATTACTTCAGCGCCCGCCCGAATGATTCCGCTGCGGGTAACGCGCCCTATGATGATTTGAGTCAGACGTTGGATGTCAGTGCCTTCAGCAGTGTGATTGATCAGTCTTCCGCATTTGTTCGGCTCAGTTTTAACAGCAATGGCTGGGGCGACGGCGATCATGCCGTCATGACGCTACAACCGATGGACAATAACGGAAACGCCATTGGTCAGCCGACTGTGGTTAAAACCGAGAGTAAGAAACAAGAATGGCTGAATAACGCCTCAACCCTGTTATTACCTGTGGCGACCCGAGAGGTGAAACTGACACTGCGTGCAGTGAAAAAAGCAGGCAGCATGGCAGATGTTCATATTGATCATGTGCAGCTCTCACTGACCACGCCTTAACGTTACTTCTGCGCAGGATTGTACTTAACGGCATCTTGACGATGCCGTTATTGATCGGCTGACGCTGACATCAGTAACCTGGCTCCCAATAAACCCATCAGAGTGCCAGCGACACGGCAAAATCCTTTTTTGGCTTTGAGATATAAGCGTTGGGCGCGTGTCGTGGAAAGCAGCACGGCGACGATGGCATACCAGCCAAAATTTGTCAGGAAAACACCCAGACTTAACAATAGTGGAGTGAGTGAGGGCACCTCTGCGGGCAGTAAAGCGGCAAATACACTGCTGAAAACCATGGCTGTTTTGGGGTTACTGAGCTGAGTGGTTAAACCAAAGAGAAAGGATGAATATACACTTTTCGTTTTAACCGCCGTCACGGCTTGAACATTTGGTTGATCCCCTTGCTTCCAGATACGCAACGCCAACACGCACAGATATAAGCCACCCAGTAGTTTAAAGGTCAGATACAGCTCAGGCACTGTTTTGAATAATGTCACTAAGCCAAATGACGCAAGCAAGGCAAAGATAAGAGCGCCAGTTCCCATTCCCAGTGCGACAGAAAACGCCTGCCTTCTGGATGCAGACATGGCCGTTTGAGCCACGAGCAGAAAAGAGGGGCCGGGCGTCATTGCGCCCAGTGTCAGCAAGGTCAGAATAGGTAAAAGGAACACGTACGATTGCATTTTTCCTGCTCCAGGTTCAGCGGTACAAACTGAATTTACCGGTAAAGGATTTCAGCGTCTCTGTGTCACCGAACAGGCAGATCCCCAGGTATTCTAATTCACTTTCCGGGGTTTCCTTTGTCCACGCTTGCTGAGCAATGGATCCACCCTCAGTCATGGTGTGTGTGAAATCGGTAAAAGCAATTTTATGCCGGATGGCTTCCTCTCTCACTTTGCGGATTTTGTTCGAGTTATCTGCTTTCAGAACAATAAACGGAAAATGAGACAGACTCGGATGGCAGTTGCCATCAGCATCATAGTAATCAATATATTCAGTTCCTTGCTGATTAACCAGATGAGAGAGTCCGGCACTCAGGTGTCCCAGTACATTCAGTGTTCGTCCTGCATCCATTTTTTTACTTAATATTGCAATAAAGCGCTTTTGATCTTCGTCTGGCAAGCTCATTGATGCGTTTCCTTATGCTCTCAATATTTCTCAGCAAGGTTTAGGCTGTTTTTCTGTTTCGCAACAAGAAAAACAATATGCATATCTGCTGATGAAGCGTCAACCCAATAGCAGACAATTGTTGGAAGCGCAGGAAAATGCTGTGCGGTAACAGCAAGATGCAGAATTGAATCTCTATGCTAGTTTTATTCTTATCTGTTTACTTTTGTTCTCATCACTGTAAGAAAAAGTAGCCTTAGTGGCAGACGGTATGTCAGTGCATTGGTGTCCCGGAGTTTGTCAGACATCATTTGTCTTATATTAGCAATCGGCTAAAAGGAAATGGTATGAAATTCAAGTGGTTGAAATCTTGGGTGGCATTGGGCGGTATACTGCACGCCGGTGGGGTACTTGCCGCAGATAGCTCTGCCGCTCAAGCGAATAACCCTCTGGCAAACATGACAGCGCTTAACTTTCAAAATTACTACATTGGAGAGGTCACTGAATCTGACGAGTATGCGAATCAGTTTTGGGTACGCTTCGCCAAGCCGTTTTCTGTCGGTGAAACAAAGTGGATCATGCGCGCATCTTTGCCCGTAAACACTTACCCGACAACGCCAACCGGTGGTCATCAAACCGGTATGGGGGACTTCAATGTTTTTGCCGCATACCTGATGGATACGGGGAATCCCGCGGTGAGTTTCGGTATTGGACCCCAGCTTACGGCTCCCACAGCAACTGAAGACGAATTGGGTAGTGAAAAGTGGTCTGCCGGTTTGGCCAACGTGTTGTTTAATGCCAGTTCACCTTTATTCCAATATGGTTATTTGCTGACCTGGCAGGGCAGTTTTGCCGGAGAAGATGCGCGGCAGGATGTCAATGCCGCCGCTTTTCAGCCGTTCGCCTTTTATCAATTGGGTGGCGGAACTTATCTGAGAGCTGCGCCAATCTGGGTCTATAACTTTGAGAACGACAGTTATAGCGTGCCATTGGGAATCGGTGCGGGTCAGGTCATTAAAAAAGGCAACACAGTGTATAACCTCTTTGTCGAGCCGCAGTTTTCGGTAGTTGATGATGGTCCTGGCTATCCGGACTGGCAGGTTTTCTTAGGGTTCAATATGCAATTTCTTAATTAAAGATGCTCTTATCGGCGAATTCGCACGTGATGTTGAAGTAGCAGATATTTAAGAACAGGGCACGCATTGAGTGCCCTGATTTATTCGCAAGATTCTAGTGGTCATGTTGCCTGTGCCGGGTGTCTTCACCGGCTGTGATAAACAGCATGTGCGCCGAGTGTGCTACTTTCGCTGTGTGCCATATACCTTTGGGGACAAACACGTATGAGCCAGGGGATTCTAACCTGACGTCTTGTATTCCTTCCGGCATTTCTAGCTGAAAGATCGCAGATCCTGATAACAGGATGACAATTTCATCGCCTTCAGGATGCACTTCGCTGCTTGACCAGTCAGACGTAAATTCGTGCAAACTGACCAGAAATTCATGATGAAAATCACCAAGCTCGCCAGCCATTAAGCGAGGCCAGAAAGTGTCATTCATCTCAAGTAGCTCAATACTCGCGTCGTTTCTCAGCCGAATCGAACTGCCGGCAAGGTGTTGTGGCTGCTTTCGCGTCATGTTGATTCCTTTCTGATTGCATGCATTTCAAATGTTTTGATGACATGAAAAAAAGATAGCAGATATTCATGACTCGTCTTCGGCGGGACTAGGCTTCCAGCTCAAAGGCTAACGCATCGTCTGGCGTAAAATTGCTCTTAAACGTAAAAGCAAATGGGCTGTCGCCCTTATTTCTCAGGTAATCAAGGCGTTCTTTGGCTTCTGCAATGGTCGGGATATGATCATCCTCTACCCACCACAGCACATACGTATCTTCCGCTGAACGATGAAACCACTCCGCCTTGCGGCGCATGAAGTCGCGGTGATGGGTCCGGAACATAAAGTTTTTCAGCGTATCCACCGACTCCCAGACAGACATGTTGATTATCATATTGGGGTCGTCGAATGCCTGGATACTGGTTGCATCGCCGGATTCATCCTGAAGTCGCCAAATAAAACCTTCGCTGTTTTCTGCAATGGCATTCACCGGATCCAGATTATCGACAAAATCTTTGATTTCAGGTGCATCCATGGGGTATTTGGCAAGGGCGATGTTCAGTTGCGCTAGTTTCATGCTTCTTCCTTGAAAATGGTTAGCCAACACTGGGTGTTTGTCTTTGATGTTGCTCGTCATTGAATCACATCAACAGTATGTTGAATAGTGATAAGGCATTCGCTGTCAGGCGATGCCGGTATACAAGCGGCTCCAGCCAAGCAGCAGGCCAGCAGCGAAACCGGCCCATACCAGAGTTGCCAGGCCCAGTGTCCAGAATAGGCTAAACCGATAACTGAAGGAGTATACGGCGATCAGATAAGCGGCATAGGGAATTAAGGAGTACAGACTGAACAAAGTGGTCACTCTCAAATCCGGCATGGTTCGCTCTGTGCCAATAATATAGTGGGCAATTAAGGCAAAAGTTGGAAATAAGGGCACCAAACCTGCAATGAAAAAACTTTTACTCTTAGACAGTATCGCAATCAGCAGTACAGCTAACGCCCCCCAGCAGACACTTAAGAAACAGGGATACCATTGAAATCAATCCATCAAAAAATGAGATGATAAGCTTTTGCAATAAAAATACTGTGAACAGTATTTTGTTTTTATCTCTAGAGTAAATATTCTACAATCAAGGCTTGAAACTGGACAGCCAGACTGTATAGATATTTTTATTACATTATTATCTATGTTTTTTAATGGATACAAAGTGATGTATCGCTCTAATAGTAATGGAGCGCCAAAGATTTTATTGTTAATGACAGCTTGCCACTGAAATCGGGTTTTAATTTTTGAGATCGATTACATTGTTGTATTTATTTTTACTGCGTTGTTTTTGATGGTTTTTTGTTTTTATCCTGATGGGCGATATATCTCCTAATATAGCGATTTACTGATATGTTATTTGTCTTTTTTATTCGGGATATTTAATTGAATGAATAAAGAGAGGCATAAAAATAAGTTATTGACTTTATATTAAATGCATTGATATAACGGCGTTGCATATGAGTGCAACTTTTATTAGCTACAGATGATTTTGCATTGATGCAAGCCAGCATTTCTATAAGAAGGTCTCAATGAAAAAACAAATAACGCCTTTATTAATCTTATTACCTTTTGGTCATATAGCGTCCGCTGCTGCACTGGAAACCAGTGCGTTTTATCCGGAGGAAGTCGAAATTCATTACAATCTCGGTCCTGAAATCTGTAAAGCCGATTTCCGGCCAGTGACGCGTTCAGAAGCACTGCGTTTTCGAGATTCGATCATGAACAAAATCGGAAAGTGGTCTTATGTGACTTTAGCCGATGGCTGGGTCATTATGGGGCCCGGTTACATGGGTGAAATTAAACAGGGAACCGCCAGCCATACCGCTTGTTATCCTCTGAACGCCGATACAAACATTTTATCTTTCCCTGCGATTTCCATTGATGAAGGCTCCAAAGAGCGTGTTGAATGGACATTGCTCAATGATCAGGACGGTTTTGTAAAACCTGCCGCGTATCTGGCTCACCATATGGGCTATGCCTGGGTGGGTGGCCCGAAAGGAAGCCAGGTTGGCGATGACATGAGAGTCTGGTGGGATGGTACCGAAAGCGCCTGGAAGATTCGGGGGAATGATGGCCCGTGTGACGGATACCGCTGCCAGGATATGACCACCATTAAGGCGAAAAACTTTGCATACACCATGGATCCGGCTTCATTTAAAATCGACGGTTCTATCGTGAATTCAAATAGTCAGCTGGTGAATACGATCACCTCGACGGCGGTCAATAAAACCAGCATTCAGCAGCAATACGTCATTGATATCAGTTACAACACGTCCACCAGTTGGTCACAGAGTAATGATTACAGCTTCAGTGAAAGTATCGCAGTTTCCAGCACGTTCAAAAGTCCTGATGTCACAGGTGGCGTAGATAAATCGATTTCCGTGACTTTTGGCGCGACTCAGGCATGGGGAAGCACCAGTGGCGGTGAAGAAAGTAACCGAGTAACGATTCAGGCAAGACCGGTTGTACCGGCCAATAGCGCACTGAAAGTGTTGCTGAACGTGTACCGGGCAGATATCTCTTATCCTTACGTCTTTGACGCGGATGTATCGTATGAGCTGGGTTTTGATGGTTTCATGCGCTGGTCGGGCAACGGATTGCTGTGGCACCCGGAAGACAGACCCGATTTTAATACCAGCTTTGCGATTGGCCGTTTCGCCGGCAATGAAAAGAGTCTGGAATTCCAGTGGGATCACCGTGATATTACGGGCATGAACAAAACCTGGGACTGGAACTGGATCGCCCAAACGGCGGGTTCTTATGACACCCGTTATTGGTTAGGCAAAGTACTGGCACCGAAGAAAGCACGCGTTAAAGGCCAGTTTTACGCCGAAGATCAGTTCACCGGCGAGCTGTATTTTGAAGAAATAGCCCTTCCTCAGGGTGACTCAAATACCGCCACAATGGAAAAGAGCATTCAGGATCAACTCGAAGATGCCGGCCTGAAGGATGTACAGGTCTCTGTCAGAAAGGCCAATACCGGGGTGTAATACTGTGTAGCCCCAAGAAAACAACCGGAAATCCCAACGGGGTTTCCGGTTTGTTCAGATCGAATTCCAATCGAAAGTACCTGTGCTTCAGGTTTGAACAGTGCAACAGTCAGGTCAAATCGTTAGTATGTTGCGCCAATCTGTTTCACGACAAAATAGGGCCGGTTATCTGTCACCGTGACCTGGATTTGGGTGACGCTGCCATTTCGAATCGTTAAATTTGAATACCATTGAGGATTTTTCCAGTCGAGGCCAAGCACATCTGCCACTATGGCGCGAATCACGCCGCCGTGCGTTACGATCAAGACATCGTTTCGCAGCTCGCTGACTATCCTGCTCCAACAGGCAGTCACTCGCATACTGAAGTTTTCCAGCGATTCGGCCTCAGGTAATCCTGAGCTGGCCGGGTTGTGCCAGAATTGCTCAAGCTGTTGCCACTCTGCGCTCGTGCTGGTTATTTCCTCAAACGGTGTGCCATCTAACTGGCCAAAGTGCATTTCTTTCAATGCGGGTTCGCACACCAGAGGGTGTTCACCTGCCAGTAATTCAGCCAGTGATATGCAGCGACGCAAAGGAGAGCTGATGACGGTTTGATAGTCGATATCTGCCTGGGTGAGGGCGTGGCAGATCGCCTGATTGGTCTCGGGGCACACTGCTATATCCGTAGAGCCGTACAAAGCGGGTGCGCCATTGACTTTTCCGTGGCGGATGAATGTGACGGTGAAGGTTTTCACCTGGCGCTCCCTTTTAATTGGAGTGGTAAGCCGGCTGCTACCAGCGTGACTTCATCGGCAATGGCGGCGAACTGCTGGTTCATGCGCCCGGCGTTGTCGACAAAATAGCGGCTCACTTCACCGAGCGGCACCACACCCATGCCGACTTCGTTCGACACAAAGATCAACCGGGCCTGGCTGTCTTTTGCAGCCTGAACCAGTTCGGCAATGCGCGCTTCCAGCGCCTCATGACTGCATGTCTCTTCCAGAGAGAAAATCACGTTATTCAGCCAGAGGGTTAAACACTCAATCAACACCACATCGTTCGCGGTAAACTGAGTTAACAGGTTTGCCAGTTCCAACGCACATTCGTGTTCAGCCCAGTCATCCCCACGCTGCTGCTGATGGTGTTTGATCCGCATGCGCATTTCATCATCAAAGGGTGTGGCCGTGGCGACATAATGCAGTCTTTTGCCCTGTGTTGCTTTTTCTTTAGCCTGCTGCTCGGCAAAACGTGACTTGCCGGATCGTGCACCGCCGAGTATGAGGCTCACTGTCGCTTGCATCGTCATTTTATCCCCATTGGTTGTGAACTGAGGCAATAAGGATCAGGTAAATCAGGAGTTCCATGAGCTGCTGAGCGGCGCCCAGACAGTCACCGGTAAATCCGCCAAGCCGCGCATTCAGCCAGGCTTTGAAACCGATCCGAAACAGAACAGCCGCCACGATCAGCACCAGCGCCAGATCGGGCGCCAACACAATGCAAACGAGGATACCGGTCGCCACTGAAAAGAGTAACTCAGGGACGGTCTGGGCATTGGCGAGCGGTTTGCTTTTGCTGGTACTGGTGTCGCTGACATAGGGCATGTCGAAAATCAGCGAGGCCGCCACGGTACGGCTGAGGGTGTAGGCAATCAGCAGGACCACGGCCAGTTCGGTGTGTACAGCCAGATAGCTGAGCATGATAAATTTACCCAGCAAGGCCATGATCAGGGTGGCGGCACCGTAAGTGCCGATCCGGCTGTCTTTCATAATGACCAGACGGCGTTCTGTCGTCATGCCACCGCCAATGCCGTCAGCCATGTCGGTCAGACCATCCTCATGAAAAGCCCCGGTCAGAAGTAGGCTGAACACCATGGTGATAAAGACGGCGAACTGTGGTGGCAGCAAGGCTGCGGAGAGATTGTAAGCAATGGCGCACAAGATCCCCAGTATCAGCCCCACCAGGGCAAAGTAACGCCCGGCCCGATTCATCCGTTCGTCGGAATAGGGCGTCGATGCCGGAATGGGGAGGCGGCTGAAAAACGACACCGCCAGACAGAATAACTGGTACTGATAACGAAGGTTGAACATTTACACCGTGACTCCGGCATCGGCGAAGCTGGCCATGTGATTGTAAAATTCCGCACTGGCGCGAAGCAGGGGATAGGCCAGTGCCGCACCAGTGCCTTCACCCAGCCGCAAGCCTAAATCCAGCATCGGCTGGGCTTCGAGCAGGGCTAATACTTTTTGATGTCCCTGTTCTTCAGAACGGTGCGCAAAAATCATCACATCCCGCGCTTCCGGCTTGAGTAAAGTGGCAATATAAGCGGCCATCGAAACGATAAAGCCATCGACCAGAACAGGAATACGCTGGTCACTGGCCGCCAGAAACGCACCGACCATCTGAACAATTTCAAAACCACCCAGCTCAGCGAGTGTTCGCAATGCATCAGGTTTTCCGTTTTCATTGTATCTGGCCACGCCCTGACGAATCAGACTGATCTTGTTGCCCAGTTGTGCATCACTGATCCCTGTGCCTTTACCGACGCAATAGGCTGCGTCTGTCTTACTCAGCGCCGACAGCAAGGCGGATGAACTGCTGGTATTGGCAATGCCCATTTCTCCGAACATCAGCAGATTACAGCCAGCGTCGATGGTTTGTTTGGCAATGGAAGCGCCCAATTCCAGTCCCTCGGCAACCAGCTGCTGACTCATGGCGGCTTTCTGGGCAAGGTTATGGGTTCCGGCACCCAGACGCTGCACGATGAAATCAGGATGATCGGTTTCAACCGGGAGCAATATGCCGCAATCAATAACCTTCAGGTCAATGTTGTTCATGCGGCAGAACTGATTAATCGCTGCACCCCCGGCAAGGAAATTGAGCACCATTTGCTGGGTCACTTCGCTGGGGGCAATACTGACGCCTTCTTTGGCTATGCCATGATCACCGGCGAACAGCAGCATGGTCGGCTGCGTTAAGGCAATGTGGGTAACTGCTTCTTTTTGTCCCTGACTTTGTAATAAAGCAAGCTGGTGGGCTGTGGTTTCGAGTTGCCCTAAGGCGCCCAGAGGCTTGGTTTTGTTATCGATACGTTCCTGTATGACTGCTGCGTGGCGAGTGTCTAACATGATTTTTAACGCTCCGGTTCAGTGTTTTCCATAATCAATGTATTGCAGTTTACTCGCCAGTGGGTTCACTATCCAGTGAAAGCAAAGTGTTTGATATTGTGACGTCAAAATGGCAGGAGCAGTGAATGGAATATGCAGGTGAGCTCAAATTTTTGGACGGGACGGTTCTTCTCTAAACAGAAGGCACTGCTTTGTCAGTCATTGACATCACAGGCCAGATTATACCTGGCCTGTGATTCATTCCCTTACGCCTTTAGTTGGGCCTCCAGCTTCGCCAGCATGAGCTGGGCGGTCTGCAGTGCACCTTCCACCCAGCCCTGACTGTGGGAGTAAGCTTCGCCACAGATATAAAGATGAGTATTTGCTAATGGCTGGACGATGTTCTGTGCCACATCATCACTTTGCACACCAATATTCCAGCTGTTCCAGCCGCCGCCATAAGGGTCATCACCCCAGTCGCGAAATGCCGCCTGAAGCGGCAGTGTTTGAGCCGCATCAGTGCCAGACACATTATGTATCAGGTTCACCTGCCGGGTGACTTCCGCAATCATAGACGCAGGTGCCTGATGCGCTTCCCATTGCGGATCGACATTTTGTTGTTTCAACCGACGTCCTGTAAATGCCTTGTGTTCTGGTAAGGGCAGGACTTCCAGCTGTTGTTTCCATGCCAAACCACGTTTTTGTCTGTAACCATCCCAGAACCCCACATTGACGCCGTCATCATAACTTGCCATCAGAATTGCCGGGCCGTGTAACGCAGGTTGTCCTTCGTCGGTTGGCCAATAGTAGGTTTGCCGGACGGGCATGTCAGTCACGCTGCGTCCTGCTTCAATGCCGGATTGCTCAACCCACCAGGGGGACGCATAAGTCGTAAATAATTTAAACAGCGGCCTTGGCGTGACACTGCCGGTTAAGGCTTTCACTTCCGGTTGCTGCAAAACAGGACAATTCGGTTCCAGTAAGTCGATGGCGCGTCTTGGCATCGCAAGTACAACATGCGTGGCTGTACACTGGATAGCACTGTGTGCAGTATTAGCCAATTCACTGGTGAAATTGAGGCTAAATACACCGTTCACCTGTTCAAAACCATTCAGTTTGTGACCGAGTAACAGCTCGCCACCAATCGCCTGAAGTTCTCTGGCCAGCGCTAATGGCACAGACTGGAAGCCCTGTTTAAATCCGAGGTATTCCACCCCATCACCGAAATCGGTCAGAAACCAGGGGATGGCATCGGCGGCATTCCAGTTCGACAAAGTCGAATTATAGCCACCGGCATCGCGGCAGTAACTGTAGTCTTCGCTGCTCATCACAACTTGCAGCACATTCCAAAAGCCCTGTTCGTACAGCATTTTGCCATTGAATTCAGCACTCATTGCCATTTCACGGCGCTGTTTTTCAGTGAGATCAATGGCGGTAATGCCGGGAACGATTTTATCTAAGGCTTCAATTACCAAAGCGCCAGGTGTTTTGCCAAAAGCATCTGGACTGTAGTTGTATGGCAAAGCATGCGGGTTATTTTGATAATCCCACAGCCGAAGCCGTACATCGCGTAAAAAGGCGATATTGGCCGGTGTATCGACCGGGAAAGGGTAGGTTTCTATCGGATCTGGCAGCGAAGAAAACTGGTTGATTTCATTCAGTAATGCGTGGATCAGTGGCTGCCGCTTGACATCCAGAATGCGCATGCCACCCAGCTCAGCGACCATGTTATTGACATCCGGCGCCTTGACCGACAGTAAACGGCCACCGACGCGATCGCTGCCTTCAAAAACAGCAATGCGCTTACCGGGGAACTTCTTTTTTAACTGCCAGGCGCTGTAAACGCCTGAGACGCCAGCGCCAATAATGGCGACATCATAATGTTCACTCATATTACTTTTCCTTGTAGGCAGAATGGGGTCGATCAGGCCAGAGTGCTGACATGATCCGGGTTGATTTCATCCAGAAGATCCCTGTGGAAATAGTTCAAAGGCGGACGTCGATACGTCGGTGACGTTTTGAGCGGCCCCCGCTTTGTTGTACTGCGGCTGGATCGTGTTCAGTCCGGATGTCCAGCACATAGGGTTTGTTTTCATTCAGCACGTAGTGAATCGCTTGCTGTAAAGCGGCATTCAGCTCTGTTGATTTTTCGACCACTTGCCCCTGAATGTCGGCACCCATGGCATTGGCAATCTGGTGGAAATTGAGCTGAGGATGCTGCAACGACAGATAATCAACGTCGTAATTGTGGTAACTGGTTGGATCGGCAGGGTCCGGCTCTACCGGCTTTTTCTTTGGTTCCCAGCCATAAGAGCCAATCACCTCTTCGAGGCCATTTTGCAAGGTATGGTATTCCCGGTTGTTGGTGATGATATACAACACGGCGAGCTGATATTTGGCGGCACTCCACCATACTTGCGGGTAAAACAGGGACGAACCATCGCCGACCGCATTGATCACCAGTTTGGGCGTGACACCCTGAATTGCGGTGGGTTGAATTTTAATCCCCAGCGATGCGGGCATTGACCAGCCAAGTGAACCGCCGGAGACACAGTAGTAGCTTACCGGCTTGCTCATTTCCTGATTCAGCGGCATCAGGTACTGAAAGCTTGGGCTGTCAGACACGGCTTCATGGACATAAACAAACTCGTTTGCCAGCCCTTGCTGGGTAATGGCCTGAGATAAATAGTGCGGGATCAGTGCCGGGTTAATGGTCCCTGAAGCGTTTTGCTGGGCCTGAAGTAAATAGGCATCCCAGTCCTTGCGGCGCTGCTCACTGAGCTTGCTGAGTAACAGGTTGCGGGCGTCTCTTTCCTGCTGAATATCGCCAGAAACCGGTAATTGAGCTATGACTTGGTTCAGTTTTTCCAGGCTGGCTCTGATCCCGCCCAGCACGGCATGGCTGCCATAGTAATTTTTACCGATGTCCCAGGTGTTATTCGAGAGATATAAAATGTCCACGGATGCCGGGATGAGCGGCCCATCGGCGTAGTTAAAGACAGTGACCTGAGCCTGATTACTGTAGCCCACCAGAAAAGCCACATCATGTTGCTGATAAATGGCTTGCAGCATGGCCTGGTTACCGGGCAGCTCGCCTTGCCAGTGATCATCATCGTTCGGGAAGTTTGCCAAACTACTGAAGGTTTGCAGCGCCACAGGCGCACCGACAGTTTGCGCCAATACTTGCAATTGTTCTGTGGCGTTGTCGTACCCGACACCATCACCGGCAATGATGATCGGGTTTTTGGCCTGTGCAAAGCGCTCAGCCAAACGTCTGATTTCATCCGGATCACCGGCAAAATTGGTGGGAATACGAGTAATACCCGGCAGCTTTTCAGGCAGGCTCGGCAAGGGTTTTGCCATCATGAATTCCCAGGGAATAGAAATAAACACAGGGCCACAAGCCGGCGCTTTGGCTTCTTTGAAGGCCCTTTGCAGCACCAGCGGGAATTCGTAGGGGGTGCGCAGTTCGTGCGACCATTTACAATACTGACTGGCTAACTCTTTGATATTGGAAGAAAGCAGCGGCTCTTGAGTGACCAGCTCGTTTTGTTGCTGGCAGCAAAGAATCACCAGCGGCGTATGAGAGCGATAAGCGTTGAACAGGTTGCCGATACCGTGTGCGATACCCGGGGTGATGTGAACCACCAGAACCCCGGGTTCTCCGGTCATGCGTGCAGCACCCATCGCGGCACCCATCGCAATGTTTTCGTGTAAACATTCGACATACTCGACATTATTTTCAGCGTAGGAGGTGCCGTCGATAATGGGAATTTCATTGGTGCCAGGAACGCCAAAAATTTGGCGGATATTGAGTTGGTTGAGCGCATCATATAAATAATCGCGCATGATGCGAGGAGGCATGTCAGACATGATTTATCCTTGTTGATAGAGGGTACAACACTCTCCCTGTTGGTGTGATGTAAACAAAAAGTTAATTTTTTGTATTTCGACATTAGTTCAGCGGATATTGATGTTCAAATTTATTTATTGAGAGTTAGAACATGCGCCGGAAAAATTATGGTGTACGTTAATTCTTAACTTATTACCTTATTTGTCATTATATGTGATTGATTTAACTTAGTTAAAGTGAAGTGGATCTTTCGGATAGATCTATATTCATAAATTTTAATGGTGTCCGGTGCGCCACGGGTATTTTGATGGTTTTGTATTTGTGCGATGTGATGTGAGTAAGTTTATGTTTTTAATTGTTTTAAGTGGTTGTTGAACTGATATGGAGAATGGCATTTTCCATCAAGCCATCAGAGAAATGCTATGCTTGCTCCCTTTCTGACCCGCTTTGATAACGAATAGTGTAAGGGATCAAAAGTGTATTGTGACTTTTTAAGTTGTTATTTTTCTCTGTTTATTGATGTGTTTATTTATCTCTGAGATGAATCGGTTAGCAAGAATTACCATCTGTACAGCTTATTGAAGTCAAGTTAATGACGGTTGCAAAGTGATTACTATTATTTTTCGCCTGTATTTCTGCTGTTTTTTTTCGTGTAGGCTATTGATGATTCATGATATTTTTATTCATAACTCTATAGAGAATAGATAAATTGAAGTGAGAGTGTCATGGTCGCATCGATTCTGCTGGCAGGTATGATTCAGAGTATTGTGCTCGGCGTTTATTTAGCAATGAAAAGCAAAGCGCAGCATGTGTTTTGGTTGCTGGCGGGTATCCATTTTTGCTTCGCGCTGGATCTTTCGCTCAACCTTGCCTGGCATCAGGCCTGGTTGACATCCCGCATCAATATGATGTGGCCGCTGATTTATCCGGTGCTGTTTTTCCTTTTTATACGTCTGTGTTTAACCCAAAGATCACTGACTCGCCGGGATACAGTGCATTTGTTACCGCTGGTTTCACTGAGCTTGTTATGTGCGGACTTGCTTGTCGCGCCAGGGGAGACAGGGATCTCGGCGAGGCACCAGTTGTCTGGGATCTTGCTGATTGTGTTCTATCTGGGCTATTGCCTGGCAAGTATCCGGCTCGTGTGGCGCTATCAGACACGGCAGGCAATGTTTCAGGCTAAGTTATCCAATGCGAATTTGCTGGTGTTGTGGGGGATATGCGCCAGTCTGATCTTGGCCATGGTCATGGTGATACCACAGGCTATCTTGGCGACGCATTTCCCTTTACCGTATCTGACGGTGTCTTTGCTTCTGTTTGTGATGACCTGTTGCCTGCTGATTCAACCGACGCTGATGAATTTTGAGGTGATGGTTGAATTACCTGACGAAGCAGCGGACAGCCAGCCTGACGATGTGATGATGGCCCTGAGTCAGACGGTTCTGATGTTGATGGATGATAAACAATATTACCTGAAACCTGAGATAAGCCTGTCGTCACTGGCCGGGGAAATGGGTGTTAAACCTTATTTGCTGACACAGGTGTTGAATCAGGCAATGGGAATCAAGTTTTATGATCTGGTCAACCAGCGACGTATCACACATGTTTGTGCGCTGATGGAGAAGCGCCCTTCGAGTGCGCTGCTGGAACTGGCATTTGAATCGGGCTTTAACTCAAAATCTACATTCAATGCGGCATTTAAAAAATATCAGCAATGTACGCCATCGCAGTACAGGACTCGGCTTCAAGGTGCGAATTAGCCAATTCGGACGTCTGATTCCCGTATCCGGACGCATGATTCTCCGATCTTCTTATTCTGGAGGTCCAGAACGAGGAGAAAACCATGATGTTAAAACAACTTTGCAAGATAGTCTTTATCACGATGTTAGCAGGGCTGACCGGCTGTGATTCAGACGACAATGACAGTAAAAAAACGGCATATACCCATGTTTACCCATCGCCAAGCGGTCCTTATCGGGTTGGGGTGACCAGCATTGATATCTTGGATGCCGGGCCAGACAGCATGAGTCCAATGCCGAATCAAACGCGTCGTCTGCCCGTCAGGGTGTATTACCCCACGCAGGAAAAAAGCGGCATATACCAGTCTTACTTTGATCAATGGGGCCATCAGGTCGGCTACCTTGACCGTGTCCGGCCGAAAAACGTGCCTGTGCACCCCAACCAATTTGATCTGGATGAACTCACTTCCTGGTCACAAGCTGATGCAGCAATTGCACAGGCAACCTCAGGAAGGGGCTGGCCGATACTCTTCTATTCTCATGGCGCGTTTTTATTTGAGGTTGATAATACTGAGCTTTTGGAAGACCTAGCCAGCCGCGGTTATGTTGTGGTGTCTATCAATCATACCTACATTTCTGGAGTTGCCAGTTTTCAGGATGGCAGTTCGGTGGGCACTTATGTGCCCTCTGATGCGAAAGACGTGGGAACGGATAAAGGCTTTGCGTATTTTGATCAGGTTGTCGCACCGCAAATCACCCATGACGTCACCGCAGTTTATCAGTGGTTGTCCGGACACCCGGATCGCTTTGATGATCAGCTGAATGAAAGCCGTATCGGGACTTTGGGTTACAGTCTGGGCGGATCGGCAGCCATGAATAGCTGTGCTCAGATGGCGGACTGTGTGGCCAGTGTCAACATGGATGGTCTGCTGCTGGGGGATGTTCGTACACAGCCACTCAATAAACCATTGTTGCTGTTGCAAACACCCAAACATGTGCTTGATCAGGCCTTTGAAGACAACGGGCATGAGACGTATCTGCTGACAATTGCCAATACGAATCACCGGGATTTTATGGATCAGAATCGTTGGGTGGTTGGCTATCAATCAGGAATTGAGGGCAATTGGATGCACGCGATTGTGAAACAAAGTGTGGGGACTTTCTTTGACCGCTATCTGAATGATACCGAGATCAAATGGCCGGAGTCTGATGCGGTCACGATTCAAGTGAAATAATTACGAAAGTCATTGGCGTTATAAAGAAGCCACATCAGAAACCGCTCACTTTGGGGCGGTTTCTGATGATATCCACTTCAGGTCGTGCGTCTGAGAGGCCCGTTCAGGTGCATCTACTCAGTGCAGACCGAACTGGCATTGAGTGAAATTTTACACGTGTTGTGCTGTGGCTGATGCCAGTAGCTATTGTCAAAAGCTGCGTTGCAGCCGGCATCTTCCATCAGTGCCACATCACCGTCGCACAGTAACATCACGGCGTGATCACCCTGAATGTCTAAAATCATCTGATACTCGCTGAGTTTAGCCAGCTTGTCAGGCGCGGAAGACATGGCTTTCGCAATGATTTGTTCATCCGCCAGATTGTTTATCTCGCCAAATTTGATCTCACCGTCTACTGCTTGGGCGACATCTTTTAAGATAGACGCCAGATCGTACATGGTTTCATCGGAATACTCTGCCTGGGCGGAGCATGACGTTAATGTCATGAAGAGTACGAATTTGATTAACCCTTTCATATTTTTACCCATGCTGTTAATACACCGCTTTCGCAATAGCCAGTGTCAAGGTTCCAGTTTTTAAAGAAGTCTGTGTCACCATTATCAAAAACCGCTTCAGCGGTTTTCTCCCAAAATAACTGGATGGTTGACACGGCCCGGTCAAAAATCTCGTCATAGTGTTGAATGCCATGCGGCGTTTGTAATCCTTCGATGAACTCACTGTTGACTTCCTCAGGTAGCGGGTAAGTCAGACCCTGAGCAGAGGCAACGTGTCGCGCCCAGGCGAACAGTTTGTGTGATTCTTCAGCGTGATTCACCACCGTCTGAAAACCGTGATGCCAGCGGTTAATGTCTGGCGTACACTCTTGTGCATAATGCGGATAAACCGCAACCAGTGCTGTCTGCCAGACATCATGAATGATGAGATCAATCGCATCGTCATCGTTATCATCCACGCAACTGCCAATATTTTCCTTGACCCGGTCTGCGAGACCAATATTCCCTAAATTCATGACCTTATGCCAAATATAGGTATCCTGATGCATTTCACAGATCCGGTGATCTTTGGCGTTCTCACTGTAGGGGCCAACCTTCAGCTCGACAACCGGGTGGATCGTGATATCCGCGGCAACATGTGCCACAAACCCACACAGCCACGCGAATGCTTTTTCCTGATGGGGAGCGTCCAGTTGTTTGATGAGATCGATCAGGGTCGCAATGAACTTGCCCACCTCGTTGTAGTGCATCTCATCCGCCCATTTATTTTGAGCATGATTCCCGATGGCAAGATAGGGGTAATCTGGGCTGACACAGCCAAATTCTAAAAACGCTTTGTATTGAGACAGCGTTTTCTTCACGTGCTTCGGAACGTTCAGATTCCTGAGCGCTGTATTCTCAGAAGCTTTATCGACGGTTGATATATGAGCAAATGCACCAGGCATAATCTTCTCCATTCATATGGCTGGAGAGATTGTAGACGGTGTGAATGAATAATTATGCGATCTGATTCATACAATGACAGTGTGGTTCTGTCGCGATTTGGTATGATTTAGTGCTTTTTTCTGTGTTTCTCTTTCCGTATATTGTGCGTCGGCTAATCAGTGTACGGGTTTCTGGTCATCCCGAGAGAATCTTGACATCGGATCATTGGGTTGCAGCAGTTGTGTTGCTGAGTTGAGCAGTTTCCCGGGTGTAAAGCGAGGAGAGAAAGAAAGTGTTGGGTATTGAGAATTTATGGTTGTTTGTTGTCTCCGGCTTGCTACTGAATATGATTCCCGGCCCTGACTCGTTGCTGATTGCCGGACGAGCGGCAACGCAGGGGTTTAAAGCAGGCTCGGCGACTGCGCTTGGGATAGGGACGGGAACAATGATTCACATTGTCGCCGCGGCATTGGGTTTATCCGCCGTGCTGGCTTCTTCCGCGACTGCATTTACTGTGGTCAAAATACTGGGTGGGGCATACCTTATTTACATGGCAATCAGTATGCTCAGAAGCAGCAGTGCTGACGGTAACACTGAGGTAATGCGAAAGCCAAAGGCATCGTTAAAGCGAATTTACTATCAGGGTTTTATTACCAACCTGTTTAACCCTAAAATCGCAGTTTTCTTTCTGGCATTTATGCCGCAGTTCATCTCTGCATCCAGCGAAAATAAGGCCTTGGCTTTTATTGTGCTGGGACTGATTTTTAACGTGAACGGCATGTTGTGGTGCCATTTAATCGCTTGGATGTCGGCGTCGCTCAGTCGTCGATTATCGGTTGGTATCGCGACCAAGAAATGGTTATCCCGGTTTACGGCGAGTCTGTTCGGCGTGTTCGGGATCCGGTTGTTGCTCACTTCACAAAGCTAACCGGTAGGAAGCTAAGCAGCCTGAATCATTGCTATGTGGGGGATAAACAAAAAGCGAGGCCATGCGCCTCGCTTTGTTTTGTGGCAGAAATCTCCAGTTTAGACTGTCTCAGCATAGGGGAAGTGGACAATTACATTTGAACTTACGTGTACTAATTCAGACCTGATCTGACATAAACAAAAGGCGAACCAAACGGTTCGCCTTTTGTTATTCAAGTTAGTTTCCAACTCGGTTATCTGTGATCAGGATCAATTAATCCTCGATATAGTTCTCAATACCCGGGCAAGAGCAGACCAGATTCCGGTCGCCGAAGACGTTGTCGACCCGGTTGACGGTTGGCCAGTATTTGGCACCTTTGCTGTGCGCGGATGGGTAGCACGCCAGCTCGCGGCTGTAAGCGTGCGTCCATTCGGCATCCATCAGATCAACCTGAGTATGTGGTGCATTGACCAGCGGGTTGTCTTCCAGCGTCCACTCGCCAGACTGAACGCGGGCGATTTCCTGACGAATGGCAATCATGGCGTCACAGAAACGATCCAGCTCGGTCAGATCTTCCGACTCGGTCGGTTCAATCATCAGGGTGCCGGCGACCGGGAAAGACATAGTCGGCGCGTGGAAACCATAGTCCATCAAACGCTTCGCAACGTCTTCTTCCGAGATGCCAGAGGCTTCTTTCAGCGGGCGGATGTCGATAATACACTCGTGCGCAATACGACCGTGAGTACCGCGGTACAGTACAGGGTAGTGGTCACGCAGGCGTTCCATCACATAGTTGGCATTCAGAATCGCCAGCTTCGTGGCTTGAGTCAGTCCTTCCGATCCCATCATCGCGATGTAAGCGTAAGAAATCGGCAAAATCGAGGCTGAACCCAGTTCGGCAGCGGAAACCGCGTACTGAGCACCTTCGGTTGCTTTCACGGATTCAACGTGACCAGGCAGGAAAGGTGCCAGGTGTGATTTCACACCGATTGGTCCCATACCCGGACCGCCGCCACCATGCGGGATACAGAAGGTTTTGTGGAGGTTCAGGTGAGAAACGTCCGAACCGATAAAACCAGGGTTGGTCAGGCCAACCTGAGCGTTCATGTTGGCGCCGTCCAGGTAAACCTGACCGCCAGCAGCATGAACCAGTTCGCACACTTCGCGCACCGCTTCTTCATACACACCGTGCGTCGACGGGTAAGTAATCATGATGCACGACAGGTTATCGCGGTGTTTCTCAATCTTCGCTTTCAGATCTTCAACATCGATGTTGCCGTTGGCGTCACAGCCAACCACGACAACTTTCATCGACACCATGGCAGCAGAAGCCGGGTTTGTGCCGTGGGCAGAACTTGGGATCAGACACACGTTCCGGTGGCTGTCGCCATTGGCCGCGTGGTAGCGCTGAATCGCAATCAGACCGGCATATTCACCCTGCGCGCCAGAGTTCGGCTGCAGTGAGAAAGCATCGTAGCCGGTGATTTCACACAGCATTTCAGACAGCTTGCTTGCCAGTTCCTGATAACCCTGAGTTTGATCGGCAGGTGCAAACGGATGCAAGCCACCGAATTCAGGCCAGGTCACCGGGATCATTTCTGCTGCAGCATTCAGCTTCATGGTACAGCTGCCCAGCGGGATCATGCCGTGGGTCAGAGAATAGTCTTTGTTTTCCAGTTTCTTCATGTAACGCATCATTTGCGTTTCACTGTGGTACTGGTTGAACACAGGGTGAGCCAGGAACTCACTGGTACGGCGACAGCTTTGCGGAATCGCCGCGAATTCGTCAGCGGCAATATCGTCAGTGAAAGCGGTGGCTTTCAGTGCCTGGCCGGTGAAAATTTCCAGCAGTTCTTCGACGTCAGCCACTTTGGTGGTTTCATCCAGGCTCACACCCAGCTTGTCGCTGTATTTGCGCAGGTTGATACCGGCAGCCAGGGCTTTCTTGTAGATAGCGTCGGTTTGTTTGCCTGTGTTGATGGTCACAGTATCAAAGAAGGTATCATTCACCAGTTCCAGACCCGCGTTACGCAGACCGGCGGCCAGAATTGCGGTCAGATGGTGCACGCGGCGACCGATTTTACGCAGACCTTCAGGACCGTGGTACAGCGCATAGAAGGCTGCCATATTGGCCAGCAGCGCCTGAGCAGTACAGATGTTGGAGGTCGCTTTTTCACGGCGGATATGCTGCTCACGCGTTTGCATCGCCATACGCAGCGCCTGATTGCCCTTGGCGTCTTTTGATACACCAATGACACGGCCTGGCATGGTCCGTTTGTGCGCATCTTTGGTTGCCATGAAGCCGGCATGCGGGCCACCAAAGCCCATTGGGACACCGAAGCGTTGTGCACTGCCGATGACCACGTCCGCACCCATTTCGCCCGGTGCTTTGAGAATCGTCAGCGCCAGCAGATCAGAAGCAACCGCCACCAGGGTTTTCTTGGCGTGTGCTTTTTCAATGATGTCAGCCAGATCGGCAATCGCACCGGTTGTGCCCGGGTATTGAACCAGCGCACCGAATACGTCGTGTTTGTCCAGCTCGTCAGCTTTGCCACGGATGATCTCAATACCAATGTATTCAGCACGGGTCACAACCACGTCAATGGTTTGCGGGTGCAGATCGGTAGAGACAAAAAAAGCTTTGCTCTTGCTCTTACTGGCACGCTGACACAGGGTCATGGCTTCTGCGGCTGCAGTGGCTTCATCCAGCAGGGAAGCATTCGCCAGTTCCATACCGGTCAGATCCATGATCATCTGCTGGTAGTTCAGCAGCGATTCCAGACGGCCCTGAGAAATTTCAGGCTGATACGGGGTGTACGCCGTGTACCAGCCCGGATTTTCCAGCACGTTACGCAGAATCACGTTCGGCGTTAAGGTGTTGTAGTAACCCTGACCGATGAAACTGCGGTTGATGACGTTCTTACGGGCAACCGTCTTCAGTGCAGACAGCATGTCTGCTTCGCTTTGTGGCTGATCCAGCTTCATCGCTTCTTTCAGACGGATGGAAGCCGGTACAGTTTCTTCAATCAACTTGTCAATGCTGTCGGCGCCAATGGTCTGCAGCATTTTTGCCTGCTGTGCGTCATTTGGGCCGTTGTGACGGGCAGCAAAAGCTTTGTCGTCACTGAGTGCATGTAAAAGGTTCATGTCGGTCATGGTTCTTTCCTGAACAGTTACTACACATTGCCCGTGAATGTCTGGGCAATGGCGAGAATTCTCTTGGGTGGAAAAACGGCTTTCATGTTGAAAGCCGCAGTGTTCCATTACTCTTCGATGGTTGCCTGATATTGGTCAGCATCGATCAGTTTGCTCAGTTCTTCAACATCAGCAATCTTGATTTTAGCAATCCAGCCACCTTCAAACGGTGCTTCGTTGATCAGTTCCGGGCTGTCGCTCAGCTCTTCATTGATTTCAACGATTTCGCCGGTGACCGGGGCATAAATGTCAGAGGCCGCTTTCACAGATTCAACCAGAGAGAAAGACTCACCGGCTTCAGTGCTGTCGCCTACTTCTGGCAGGTCTACGAAAACCACGTCGCCCAGCAGGCCCTGAGCGTGGTCAGTGATACCCATGGTGATTGTACCGTCGCCGTTGTCGCGGACCCACTCGTGGCTTTCAGTAAACTTTAGGTTGCTCATTTAAATCTCCTCGCGCAATGTTTCTGCATCTTTGTTATTTATGAGGGCAGGCGAGCGTGAAATAGCTGCCTGCCGACCATTTTCTGTCACATTAAAATGAATTTACTGGTACATCGGGAAGCGGCTGCACAGTTTCTGTACCTGCTGCTTCACGCGTTGTTCTGTTTCGCTGTTATCGTCCGGGTTGGCTGCCAGACCATCCAGCACATCGCCAATCCACTCACCGATTTGTTTGAACTCGGCTTCGCCAAAGCCACGGCTGGTGCCAGCCGGTGTACCGAGGCGGATACCTGATGTCACCATCGGCTTTTCAGGATCAAACGGGATGCCGTTTTTATTGCAGGTGATACCGGCACGTTCGAGCGCTTCTTCTACCTGATTGCCTTTCAGGCCTTTCGGACGCAGGTCAACCAGCATCAGATGGGTATCCGTGCCACCAGTGACAATGTCACAACCGCGTGCCTGCAGCGTCTCTGCCAGCACCTTGGCGTTATTGATCACGTTTTTGATGTACAGCTTGAATTCTGGCTCCAGCGCTTCACCCAGAGCAACGGCTTTACCGGCAATGACATGCATCAGCGGGCCGCCCTGCAGGCCAGGGAACACGGCAGAATTGATCTTCTTATTAATGTCTTCGTGGTTGGTCAGAATCATACCGCCACGAGGGCCGCGCAGGGTTTTGTGCGTTGTGGTGGTAACCACATGTGCGTGCGGCAGGGGTGACGGGTGTTCACCGGCCGCAATTAATCCTGCGATGTGCGCCATATCGACCATCAGATAAGCGCCGACTTCATCGGCAATGGCGCGGAATTTTTCGAAATCCACCTGACGCGGAATCGCAGAACCGCCGGCAATGATCATTTTGGGTTTATGCTCCAGTGCCAGCTCGCGCACCTGATCGTAATCAATGTCGCAGCTGCCCTGACGGACGCCGTACTGAACGGCATTGAACCATTTGCCCGACAAGGCAGGGCGCGCACCGTGAGTCAGGTGGCCGCCGGCATCCAGAGACATGCCCAGAATGGTATCGCCCGGCTGCAGCAGCGCCAGCATCACGGCGCCGTTTGCCTGTGCGCCTGAGTGCGGTTGAACGTTGGCGTATTCACACTGGAAAAGCTGTCTGGCGCGCGCAATGGCAATACGCTCAACTTCATCAACATGCTCACAGCCACCGTAGTAACGGCGTCCTGCGTAACCTTCGGCGTACTTGTTGGTCAGGCAGGTGCCCTGAGCTTGCATGACGGCTTTGGAGACGATGTTCTCAGAGGCAATCAGCTCAATCTGCTGATTCTGGCGGTTCAGCTCTGCGGCAATACCGGCATTCACTGCGCCATCAACCTCGGCAAGGTTGGTTGAGAAGAACATTTCCAAGTCGTGGTTTTGGTATGAAGCTTTCATTTCACGTTATCCTCAATTCGCGCTCTGAACCGGTTCGTGCTGTACGGTATCTCGGTACGCAGAGCGGTATATGTCGTTATGTCTCGTTGTTATCGCTTCCCTGGCTTAAGCGAAGCACAGAAGTGCATTTGCCTAACAAGTGCGTTACATACGTTTCTATTGATAACGGATCAAACCAGAATTTCCAATAGTGGATTATCGTTCACTTTAGTGGCCGCAATCTTACGCAAACGTTTGCTTCTTGTCATGTAAATTTCTATGATAGGGACCAAATTTTCGGTACTTATCTGGCAGAAATGTGTGTGAGCTCTAATTCTTTTTAGTGGCTGATGCCAGTATTCATGCACTCTGATGGCCGATTGTGCTGCCTTTTGCGTGGTTCTCATCGCGATACTGGCAGTGGAACATCCGGGTGTCCGGCACAGAAAAATGTGTCAGATATTCTCTCGTGTTTCCTATTGGAAACTTTATTTCAAATATGTTGTATAGGTCATGGTTTTGTCTTTGCCTGGCTTCCCACTTGTTAACAGCTTGTGTAAGAATGATTGAAAGACGTGCCTCGGAGGGCAAAATGAGTAGTGATGAACAACAAGTGGATCCGTACCCATCACTGACTGTCGCCAGGGAACGGGAGTCAGAGAATATTGAGCCGTTGCAGCTAGGCAAGCGGTTGAAAGAAATACGTATGGCCCACGGCCTGACACTGGAAGAGGCCAGCAAGCGTACCGGATTGGCGCGCTCAACCTTATCTAAAATTGAGAATGAACAAATCTCGCCGACCTTCCAGGCGATGCAGAAACTGGCCACCGGATTACAGATAGATATTCCGCAACTGTTTGCGCCGCCCAAGCAACTGGTGGCCACCGGCCGCAGAGACATCACGCGACAAGGTGAGGGCAAGCCGCATCCCACCACGACCTATGAGCATGAATTGCTGGCGACCCAGTTACGCAATAAAAAGATGATGCCCTTTAAGTCGCGGGTTCGTGCCCGTCATTTTGATGATTATTCAGACTGGATCCGGCACGACGGCGAAGAGTTTTTACTTGTGCTGTCCGGGAAAATTACCTTTTTTTCGGAGTTCTATGAACCGGTACGCCTGAGTGAAGGCGACTCAGTGTATTACGATGCCACCATGGGGCACATGCTGGTGTCAGTCAGCGATGAAGACGCGCTGATCCTTTGGGTGACGGCGTCATGACTGCCGCGCTAGCACGGTACTAGCACGGCAACAGACACAGATGGCAGAGAGGGGAAACACCGCCTCTGTCGCACTTTAAGAACGGCTAGGTTGAGAGATAGGAAACTTTATCTACTATTGGAAACAAGAGATACAGTTTATCTACTTGCTAGCAACATCTATACAGTGACAGGTTCAATCAATCTGTCACAGAAATTGATGCAACAGCCGCTGTGCGGTGAATGGAGTAAATATCAATGTCTCAGGATCTTCTGGTTACACCTTTGCATGCCCTTCACATTGAGATGGGCGCCAAAATGGTTCCGTTCGCGGGTTACGATATGCCAGTGCAATATGCGCTGGGTGTGCGTAAAGAGCACATTCACTGCCGTGAATCTGCCGGCTTGTTCGATGTTTCCCACATGGGGCAGCTGCGTCTGCACGGTGAAAACGCCGCGAAAGCCCTGGAAGCCCTGGTTCCTGTCGACATCATCGATTTGCCGGAAGGTAAGCAGCGCTATGCTTTCTTTACCAACGAAGACGGTGGCATTCTGGATGATCTGATGGTGACCAACTTTGGGGACCACTTGTTTGTCGTTGTGAACGCGGCGTGTAAAGCGCAAGACATTGCGCATATGCAGGCGCATCTTCCTGCTGATGTGACGCTGGAAATTATCGATGATCGTGCGCTGCTTGCTCTGCAAGGCCCGAAAGCCGCTGAAGTGCTGGCGCGTCTGAATCCTGCTGTCAGCGATATGCTGTTTATGGACGCCACGAAACTGGATCTGCTGGGCGCAGAATGTTACGTCAGCCGCTCTGGATACACAGGTGAAGACGGTTACGAAATTTCTGTTCCGTCAGAGAAAGCGGAAGCGCTGGCGCGTACCTTGCTGGCCTACGCAGAAGTGGAGTGGATTGGTCTAGGCGCACGGGATTCACTGCGTCTGGAGTGTGGCTTGTGCCTGTATGGTCATGACATTGATACCACCACTACGCCGGTAGAAGCCAGCCTGCTGTGGGGCATCAGCAAGCCTCGTCGTGCAGACGGTGAGCGTGCGGGTGGCTTCCCGGGTGCCGAGCTGATTTTGAAGCAAATCGAGACCAAAGATGTTGCCCGTAAACGTGTGGGCCTGATTGGTCAGTCGAAAGCGCCGGTTCGTGAAGGCAGCAAGCTGTTTGATGCAGATGATAATGAAATCGGCATTGTGACCAGCGGTACCTTTGGCCCAACCAAAGAAGCACCGGTTGCGATGGCCTATGTAAAAACGGAACTTGCAGCCATTGGCACGGAAATTTTCGCTGAAGTGCGCGGTAAGAAACTGCCAATGACAGTGGAGAAAATGCCGTTCGTACCACAGCGTTACTACCGTGGCTGATGAATGGCGTCAGACAGGGTGAACCTGCTGGCAGAAAATGAAAAAGGAGCGCGATGCGCTCCTTTTTCATTGCAGTAAACATCAGCAGGGGGAACTGAGGATGTTTCGTGTTTACTCTTAGCAATCAATCATTTTGTAGGCCGAGGTAAACATCAGACTGAAGCCTTCTTGCGAAATTTCCTGCGGCGTCAGTTCAGCAGCTTCCAATCGACGGTAACATTCATTCAGGGCAGCGATCACACGCTCTTGCTCTTGCTTATTCAGTATTTCAGCGTTCATTCTTTTCTCTCTTTCTTTTTTTGTTTTGAGTGATGACTCGTTCGCCGCATGTGACGGGTGAGCCATTGACAGAAAACGCTGCTGATGCACTTTGTTACTGGATGGGGCACAAAGTTCGTGACAGCTTTTCCGGTTCACTAGACCTTTCAACTGTGTCTATTTTTCCAGCTTAATCAAGCTGTGGCGTGGTAATGTCAGGGAAAGGTAAAACCTAAAGCCGGCAGAGCGACTTTAGGTAAAGCATTAATAACGTGTATTTAAATCGTTCAACTTATTCAAGAAAGCCTGAATCTGGGTTTCGTTGTTGTGATGAAAATCTGTGGTTGTCTGGTTAATGACGGTGTCTGGATCTTCATTCAGGGTATGGAAGTGGTAAGTGTTATGAAAATTAACATCAACACTGACATTACCGTCTGACAGGCTGACGCTGTAACCGTCGTAACTCTCTGTACAGGTAATATCATCGAGTTGCTTGCCGTTTTCGACGGGTGTTCCCAGTGTTTTTATTTTTTCATAGGCGGTTAGTAAGGCACGAACATCAACGCTGTTTTTCATGATGGCCTCCGGTTGGATGTACCCCTCATGCTTTAAATTTAGGTGCTGAGCCACCCCTTGCAAGCTTTATTGGTGTTTGATTAATCCAGATCAATTCCGGTTGTAACAATTTAATTACATGGTGCTGTTCATCTGGATAAACACTGGCATGACTATTTCTGAGCTGGGGTAGTGACCTTCGATAAGGTGCATGATAATTTGAGGAAAGTCGCAATAACAAAACGGAATTTCACAGATGTTCAAGCAGCTTACTGAAGCACAACTCGATCCAATTTTATCCCTGACACAAATGTTCCGCGAGGATGCCCGTTCTGAGAAGATGGATTTGGGTATCGGTGTATACCGTAACAGCCAAGGTGAAACGCCAATCATGCAGGCGGTATTTCAGGCTGAGCAGCGTCTGTTGGACACACAGAAAACCAAAGCTTATGTGGGGTTAGCGGGCGATGAAGTCTTCAATCAGGCCATGATGGATTTACTGATCAAGGACACTTCAGCTGATAGCCGTGCCGCTGCGGTACAGACCCCAGGTGCCAGTGGTGCACTGCGTATGCTGGCCGATCTGATGTATCTGGCTCAACCAGACACGACCGTGTGGATTTCGAATCCCAGCTATGTCAACCACAAGCCTGTCATGGAAGCGGCTGGCCTGAAAGTGAAGTTCTATCCTTATTTCGACACTGCCACCAAACAGGTGAACAGCGAAGCGATGCTGGCAGAGCTGGCGAAAGCAGGCCCGAAAGATGTGGTACTGCTGCATGGGTGTTGTCATAACCCGACAGGCGCGGACATCTCATTCGATGACTGGAAAGCCATTACTGATCTGGCGAATAAAAATGGTTTCCTGCCCTTTGTTGATATCGCTTATCAGGGTTTTGGTGACGGCCTGGAGCAAGATGCTGCCGGCTTACGCCATCTGGCTGATAATGTGGAAGAAATGATTGTTGCCACCTCCTGCTCCAAGAATTTTGGCTTATACCGTGAGCGTACCGGTGCGGCGATTATCATCAGTGATTCTCTGAAAGAAGCCCAGAAAGCAAAAGGCAGAATTCTGCAGCTGGCACGTGCGTCTTATACCATGCCACCTGATCACGGTGCGGCGCTGGTGGCGACTGTCCTCAATGATGCGGCTCTGACTGCCACCTGGAAAAGTGAGCTGACGGAAATGAACCAGCGCTTGCGACGTCTGCGTGCCGGTTTGACTCAGGCAGTACGGGACAATGGCTCCGATGCGTTTGATTTCATTGAAAAACACAAAGGGATGTTTTCCGTCACAGGTCTGAGCCAGGCGCAAATTATTCAGTTACGGAATGAGTTCGGCATTTACGCGGTTGGCGACGGCCGGATTAACATTGCAGGTTTGCAGGAGCAGAAGCTGGATTATCTGGCAAAAGCCTTGCTGAGTGTCAGCCGCTGATCGGCGAGTCACACCTCACCCGGACAGAAGGAGCACTGAGGTGCTCCTTTTTCTTGGCGTTTTCATCGCTTTTTTATTGGTCCGGGAACACAAACTCAGCCTGCACAGGATAATGATCAGACAGATCGCTGTAGTAGCCATTGTGCCAGAATTCACCTTCAGGTAATGGCCATTTGCCTTTCAGGTAATGCCAGTACCATTGTTCATCGGCTTGCAGTTTGACCACTGTCATTGCTGCTGGTACTGAGGGTTGCAGGTAGTCCTGGTGCCAGAGCACATAATCCAGAGTATCGTTGTAGTTGAGTGAGTAACCGTCTCTGTATGCACCTGACTTTGTGATCCAGTTATATTTGGCAGAGAAGCTGCCGACGCTTGGCTCGGGGAAGAACAGCTGGCTTTGTGTCGTTGCCAGCATGTCTGCAATTTGATCCTGGCGGCTCCACTCTACATTCAGATCGCCTGCGATAATCACGGGCTCTGAGGCCGGAATCGCTTGCGCTGCAATGAAATCCTGCATTTCAGTCAGCTGTGCCATGCGCACCGGGTGTTCTTTGTCCGGGTTGTCAGTACTTGACTGCAGGTGTGTCCCCAGCAGGTGAAAGTGCTGGCCATTTTTGTCAATTTCGACGTAGGCAAAACCTTTGTTGGCATAATAATCCCAGGTGCTGCTGTCGCTGGCGTAATAAACATGGGCTTTCTGGCTCACAATGGGGTAGCGGGACAAAATTGAGACCCCGCCACGCACAACCACCACTGAGTTGGAACAATCACCGGTTAATGCATCCCATCCCCGGCCGCTGCAATCTAAACCCACAACCGGGGTTTGATAGGGATACAGTGATGCCAGTTCACTCAGCATGACTTCGGAATCTGGATTGAAGGCTTCATTGATGATCAGCACATCGGGTACGTTGTCCAGGGCAGCAATCGCAGCGGGTATCCGCTGGGCGCGATTGGCCTGATCCCAATCACCGAAAGAGAGTAACAGCGTGTTGTACGCCATGACATTTAACGTTTCTGCCTGAGTGAAGGATGACAACAATAATAAAGTTGTCCCTATCGTTTTTTTCATCGCCAGTGTCCTTGTTGATTAATGAAAGAGAATCATTCTCCCGATGAAATGATAGGTGTGCTTATGTTAAGAAGTTGTTTCTTTAAGATGAAAGTTAACGCTAACCAACAGAAAAATAAGGATAATTGAGAATTAACTCGAAAAAGTGAAATTTAGCTGACCGTCATTACAGGGATAAGATCTGGGTGGGGCAGGTGTCAGGGGGAAACAGCAATGGCGCGGTGGATCAGTCTGTACCGGCAAGCAAAGTACAGACTGACGGGCTTAGCATAACCACAACTTTTCAGATGTCTCAGACGCTTTCTGAATCAGCCAGCTTGTCATCGCAGCGACAAGTTCATCATGATTTGGCAGCGGAAGCGCACAAATGTCGCTGATTAAGGTGTCTGTCGGACTGTTTGGGTCAGTAAACAGCATACCGCAGGCTGCCGGTTTCCCCTGATAGAACCCCACGAACAGTTGGGCCGGACAGTCGGTCTCCAGCATGATTTGTGTCAGAAACTCGATGACAGCGTCAGACTCTTCATTTTGCCATTGGCTGGCATGAACCAGAGAAAACCGAATCGTGAGTGGGTGGCAATCGACCGGATAAACACTCAACAGATCTGAAGGCGAAGCAAAATCAGAGGCTTGAACTGAGTTGACTGTCAGTTCGTTCTGCGCGGTGTGATAGAGGGCGAGCCCCTGCTTGCTGAGCGCCGTGGGAAACTCAGCGTCCGTAATATGACTGGCCATCCAGACATTTTTTTGTGCGAGCAACTGTGTGATTTGAGAATGCATATCTTCGATTTCTGCTGGATTCAGCCTCAACGATACATGAAACAGGCAAAAGAGGGTATGTTAAATTTTTACAATTCCGCTGTTTCAGCGTGAGTCAGAAATCAGTGTTTATCAAAGTAGTCCTTATTCCTGATGTATTTATGCATATAGTGGTAGGTGATAGGGCGCAATATCCAGCTCACCAGTGACTTGTACAGTCTGACCGATGTCGAGATATTATCGTAGATTTTTTCGTTGTGCAGCCAGAGCATTTTGCCGACATGCCAGTGCATCAAAGGGATGGCTGGCAGGAAGGTGACCATGTCCAGATCGCAGCATATCCGGTAGGTACAGTGATGGTAACTGTAGGCTTGCCTGAAGCTCCAGAAACCGGCTGCCGGTTGCCCGAACGTCACAACCCGTTTGATGGCGTCAGGAAACTCTTTACCCAGCCTCTCCACTGTCAGTACCGCCATGGCACCACCCGAGGAATGACCGGTAAAAGACACCCGTTTACCGCTTAGAATTAAAGGTAACAGAGTGGAGCGAATTTGCTGATAGAGCGATTCATCCTGGAAATGCTGTGCATCAGCGGCCTGCAGATAATCAATTTCTTGTGAAGCCGACATAGACGGGAATGCTTCTGCGTAGCGATTTGTGCCTATTTTACTTTTTTGCTCCAGAAGAAAGTGATAGCCCCAGTGGACATGATACGGCTTTTGTCTTCCCGGCAGTTTTTGGGGAAAACATGCAAAATTAAGCAGCCAGTCCCACAGATTTTGAGAGCCTTTGAACACCACGATGGCTTCATTCTGCTCTCCCCAGAGTACACGGATAATGGTGCGCCCCCATCGGTCGGTAATATCCCGCCGGCCTGCCGGATCAAAGCCATACTGGGTATGGTCAAAGTCTGCCGGATAAGCCTGCCGGCATAAAATAGCGTAGCGTTCGTACTGATAACGTTTAAGTTTCTTCATACAGTCGGCAAATGGGTGCTTTTTGAGTGTGATGTGTCCTCTGAGGCTAACGGGTCAACATCGCAAATTCATGACAATAAGACAGTGGCATCGCGGTGAAACGTTTCTCTCAAGTTTCTCTAAACATTCACTTATTCAATCATCAAAGCAAAGCGCTGCTTGTTTTTTGTTCTTTATGCTGTCATTTTGGGTGGGTAAACTATGCGCATCTGGCATTGTGCGCACAGTGTGCCATGTTGTTTAGGGCATATCCCGAAAGGGAATCACAAGGACAATTGCTAAATTGAAGCCAACTTTAGGAGAATGACTCATGGAAAATGGTTTACAAAAGGCTTTGCAACAACAATGGTCTTCACCGGTGTTTGACCCTAGCCTGTACTTGTCTCACGTTGCAACCTGGATGCAGGTCCACCGTGCATGGGAAGCCATTGCGGCGAAGCAGTTTACCCGGGTAACGCACGACAGTTATGACAATACCGTCAGACAGATTGAACAAGCAGACAAGGTATTGAATGAGAAAGTGCAGCAAACCAAAGAGCAGGGACTGGTATTTCCGTTCGATATGATGCAGTTAGCCAGTGAGAATATGCTGTCGGGCTGGCTGGCAATGACGGGTCAGGAAAGCGCCGCTGAAGACAATTCACAACAAGTGGCTGAGCTGGAAGAAGCGTTGGCGCTGATGACGGCAGAGTGTGAAAAAGCACAAAAAGCCAAGCAAACGGCACAGCGTAACCAGCGTAAAGTGAAAACCGAATTAGACGCCAGCGCGGCGAAGGTTACATCGCTGGATGAAGAGCTCAGGGCTGTGAAAGCGGAATTGGCAGAAACAAACAAGCGGGTAAAACAAGAGCAATCTGAGCTGCTGGCCGGACAGAAAACGCTGCAAAATGAGAATGATGCGCTGAAAAAGCAACTGAAAGAGCTGCAATCCCAACAGGCGTCCCAAATGAAAGCATCACAAACCAAATCATCAGACGTGTCCTGAATATCGGGTCAATCGAATGCCGTGAACATGAAGCGCCGAAAGGCGCTTTTTTGATCGCGGAGGAAAAAGGCAACCGGACAACCACTCAGGCACCGAAGACTGGGGGAGGTCTTCTGTTTATCCGGTTGCCATAAATGAACCTCGTATTCTTGTCAGCACGCTAAGTGCTTCATTCTGTATAAGAATCATGAACAGAAGCTCAATACTGCGGTTTCATGTCACCAGAATGTAGATTAAAATAGGGAAAGAAAAAATTGAAAATCCTAATTTAAAAGGTTCCCCTTTTCTATGAGTGGTCAGCGTCTGAAAACGCAATTCCAGCGTCTTTATCACCATTTTTCCGGTCAGGACAGCGATACAAACTTACAAGACATTTCTGATGTTCTGTTTTGCACGCGCCGAAATGTACGTATGGTTATCAACAAGATGGTCGAGAAGGGATGGATCGATTGGGAACCGGCGATCGGGCGCGGTAAACAGTCGCGCTTAGTCTTTCATAGCACGGATACTGAGCTGCAGTACAATCACGCCCGCAAGCTGGTCGCCGATGGCAAACTGGAACCGGCTCTGGAAGCGCTGGGGCACGACGCCAATAAGCTTGCTCAGCTCATACAGGAGCAGCTGGGACTGACCACGCAGAAAGGACGTCAGATCGTCCGCGTCCCGTATTACCGCGCCTTTACCAATCTCAATCCGCTTCGTCCCCTCCGGCGTTCTGAGCAGCATCTGGTACGGCAGATTTTTAACGGACTGACCCGAATTAATGAGGAAAAAGAGGAAACCGAAGGCGATCTGGCTCATCATTGGGAAGCCTTTTCTGCCCGCCACTGGCGGTTCTATCTTCGCCCGGCCGTGCGGTTTCACGATGGCAGTCTGCTGGACAGTCAGGACGTCGTCAAGAGTCTGGAGCGTCTGAAAGGCCACCAACTGTTCAGCCACCTCAGTCATATCTCATCACCTTTTCCGAATACCATTGATATCCGCCTGAGTCATGATGACTACCGTTTGCCTGATTTGCTGGCCAACATTATGGCAATGATTCAGCCCGCCGAGCTGGACAGTGACAGGGAAGCGGATTTGTTTCCTGTGGGCACCGGGCCCTATAAAGTCACGCAAAATGACAGGCAGCGTTTGACGCTGGAAGCGTTCGATCACTATTTTGGCTTTCGGGCACTGATCGATGTGGTTGAGATCTGGATATTAACCGGTGTCACTGCCTGTTATCTGCAGCCGGGCACCGATAGGGTTGTTGAGCAGATTAAAGACGTGAACGATCAGCTTACCCTGGATGCAGGTTGCAGCTATCTGCTGTTAAACCGGGTGAATGGCCTTGCCAGCGATCCTGAATGGCAGGCGTATTTTCAGAGTCGGTTTGACCCAATGCAATTGCTCTCGCGGATGAACCCGGCTGAGATAGGCGATATTCGTCTGATCAATGCCTTCGGATTGTTACCCGGCTGGACCGATCTCAATCCGCTACCGGTCAGAGCCGCTATCCCCGCCAAACGTATGGTGACCTTAGCGTTTCCGCAACACCATCCGGTTTATCATGAACTGGCTCGGGCTATCGAGAGCGTTCTTGCTGAAGACGGACTGAGACTGAAAGTGATGGAGCTGAGCAACACAGATGTGCTGATGGGTAAGCACGCGGATAAAATCGACATCTGGCTCAACGGCATGAGCCTGAGTAATCACAGGGATGATGCTTTTCTGGCCTGGCTTTACAGCTTCGACCATATTTCGCGGGCAATGCCTGACAATGAATTTGATTCACTGAATCAGCGCGTTAAAGCATGGCGTTCAGAGCATGGCCGAACCTGTCCCAGCCATGACATTGGCGCGAGTCTGGTCAAATCAGGGCAGGTGATCCCTTTATTTCATGCCTGGTTAGGGGTGTACAGTGCCGGTCCGGTACAAGGCATGGCGCCTAACTCTATGGGATGGTTTGATTTTAAATCCGTCTGGCTCAAACCGGGTCTGGAATAGACCCGGTCGCTTTGTTGTTTATTGCGTGGTTTCAGTGATGGCTTTCTCGGTTCTCGGATCCCAGTCCTGATCACTGAACCAGCGTCCAATTGGCCGCCACACTGTATCTATCATTGATTTGTACCAGGGCGCTTTTTCCGAGGTTTCCGCCGCAAGAATGGGCTGAACTGTCAGTAGCTGCTTGTCGAGATACCACTCGACTTTGCCAACCTGCTGGCCTTTGGCGACTGGGGCTTCCAGATTGGCGTTATAGAATATCTTGTGCTCCAGGCTTTTCCGCTGACGACGCGGTACGGTAAGAACGCCGCCATCACCCACTTCAACCTGAACGTTTGACGGAGACCCATACCAGACTTTGGCTTTTTTCAGTGTTTTACTGTCAAAATCGGGTTTTAGATCCTGATAGAAACGGAAACCCCAGGTCAGTAATTTTTTGCTTTCATTGCGGCGGGCGTTGACGTTTTCTGTCCCTAATACCACGGCTATCAGCCTGAAATCATCCTGAGATGCAGAGGATACCAGGCTATAGCCGGCTTCTTTGGTATATCCAGTTTTTACCCCGTCGGCATTGAGGCTGGTGTCCCAGAGCAGTGGGTTGCGGTTTCCTTGTTTTATCTTGTTAAAAGTAAAAGATTTGATTTTGAACAGGTCATACATTTCTGGCAAATCATGAATAAAGGCACGTGTCAGCAGCGCCATGTCATAAGCGGTTGTCGCTTGCTGATCATTATCCAGACCGTGGGGATTGGCAAAATAGGTGTCCTTCATGCCAAGTCTTTCAGCCTGGCGGTTCATCATTTCGATAAAGGCTGATGTGTGGCCGGCCACATGTTCAGCAAGTGCAACTGTGGCATCGTTACCGGAAGAAATGATCACACCATGATTGAGGTCGTCAACGGAGACTTCATCGCCCACGTTGAGAAACATTTTGGATGAGCCCGGAAATTTTTGACTCCAGGCATTTTCACTGATCACCACTTTATCATCATCGTGAATATGGCCCGCTTTCAGTTCAGTCCCGACCACATAGCTTGTCATAATTTTGACCAGGCTCGCCGGGGCGTGCGCTTTGTGTTCGTTACTGCCGGCGATCACCTGCCCAGACTGGTAGCTCATTAATACCCAGGCATCAGCGGCGACTTCAGGCGGGCTGGGCATCAGCCCATCTTCCGCTTGCGACAAGGACGTAAAGAAAATGCACAGAAAAAGCGCACAGTGGCGTAAAAGGATTGGCAACGGTGTTTTTGTCATAATCCAGTGTCCCTTCCAAAGATGACCCCGAGTTACTTTCAGCTTAGTAAAAAGCGCTTTTAATGAGGATATTTTTTACATAGCTGTCAATTATCTGTACAAGTTGGTACTGGTTATGAGAGGAAAACGACTGGATTCGAATAAGGTGCTTGCGGTGTAGCAGAAAAGGTGAAACCAGAGGTGTAAATGTGCGTCTGTATGGCGTATCACATTGGCCAAACCTGAGATGTACTCAAAGTGACCTCATAAAAATGACACTTTTTTTAGTAATTTCATCGCATTATTACCGTCCTGAACCACAATATAAGCAATGCAATCGCGTATTGTTGCTTGAATGTGTTGTCTCAGGGAGTAGAGAATGCGTAGAACAGTGTCTTATTTTATCATTCTGTTAGGCTTGCTTTGTTTTCCCATTTTGGTCAATGCCAGCTCTGATGGAAAAGGTCTGGATTTAACGCAAACGGCAGTCGGTTATCTCGCCATTCTGATATTTGTAGTGGCGTATGGTTTGGTGATGGCAGAAGAATACCTTCAACTTCGTAAGTCAAAACCCATGCTGCTTGCCGCTGGTATTATCTGGATATTGATAGGCTTTGCGTACAAGGAACAAGGTGCAATTGAAACAGCACATCTGGCTCTTGAAAATAATTTACTGGAATATGCAGAGCTGATGCTGTTCTTGCTGGTGGCCATGACATACATCAGCGCGATGGAAGAAAGACGGCTGTTTGATGCCCTTCAAGGCTGGATGGTGAGTAAAGGGTTCAATTTTAGATCTCTGTTCTGGCTGACAGGGTTTCTGGCATTTTTTATCTCTCCGGTTGCCGACAACCTGACCACGGCGTTACTGATGTGTGCTGTGGTCATGAAAGTGGGGGAGAGAACACCCGATTTATCAATCTGACTTGTATCAATATCGTGGTAGCTGCCAATGCTGGCGGTGCTTTCAGCCCATTTGGTGATATTACCACGCTCATGGTATGGCAAGCGGGTTTGGTGAGGTTTTCCCAGTTTTTTGAGTTGTTTGTTCCCTCACTGGTTAATTTCATGGTGCCTGCTTTGATCATGTCCTTCTTCGTTCCTTCTGCAAAACCAGATACGATTCAGGAGTTTGTGGAATTAAAACGTGGGGCACGACGTATCGTGCTTCTGTTTTTGTTAACGATATTGACTGCCGTAGCCTTCCATACTTTTCTTCATTATCCACCCGTTATGGGCATGATGATGGGTTTAGCTTACTTGTCTCTTTTTGGCTATTTTTTACAAAAAACGTTACCTCGTTCTCTGGAGAAAAAAGGGCTATTGCATTAGCGAATAACGATAACGCGGCGTTGGAACGTCTTGGATCTGTAGTTCCCTTTGATGTATTCAGACGAATATCAATGGCAGAGTGGGATACCCTGTTGTTTTTCTATGGTGTGGTAATGTGTGTTGGTGGTTTGAGTTTATTGGGCTACCTCACTGTAGCGTCACATGTGATGTATACACAATGGGATCCTATCTGGGCCAATATCATCGTTGGGGTTCTTTCTGCAGTGATTGATAACATCCCCGTCATGTTCGCGGTGTTGACAATGAACCCGGACATGGAAGTGGGGAACTGGTTACTGGTAACTTTGACTGCCGGTGTCGGCGGGAGTTTGTTATCAATTGGTTCTGCCGCCGGCGTGGCATTAATGGGGGCAGCACATGGTAAATATACTTTTTTCGGACATTTAAAATGGACACCGGCGATTGCTCTGGGCTACATACTGAGTATCGTCGTGCACTTACTGATGAATTCTGCGGAGTTTGGTTAATATTAAAAGGGATCACTGAGAAAGTGATCCCTTTTGCCGCTATCAGGAACTTTTGCAGGTTTCGGTAATATCCAGCGACGGATTCTTCGCTGAGGTGACGACACCAAATAAACCAATCAGGGTATGGAAAAAATTATCCTGAGAGAAATGACGGTTTTTGGCCAGCTTTTCAAGACAGCTTTTATCAATACCTTTAGCATTGGCATATTGTTCTGGGATCCACATTAACCAGGGCACGATTGTTTGTTCATCGGGTGCAATGGTATACGGTGTCCCATGCAGATATAGACCATTTTCACCCAGTGATTCGCCATGGTCTGAAATATACATCATGGCAACATTATATTTGTTCTGATAGGTTTTTAATTGAGTGATGAGTTTTGATAAAAAATAATCAGTATAGGCAATCGTATTGTCGTAGGTATTACGAATTTCTGTATCTGAACACTTTTCAATGTCTTTTCTTTCACAAGCCGGTGTAAATATGCTCATCGATTTTGGGTAACGTTGAAAGTAGGTTGGTCCGTGGCTGCCGATGGTATGTAAAGTAATCAGTTTGTTTCCCGGCCGATCAGCAATTTCTTCGTCTAATGCAACCAATAACTCTTCATCATGGCAAGTATCACCATCGCAGTGAGGACTGTCTTGTGTCGGATCGGTAGCAATTTTGTCAAAATTACTGGCGACTCCTTTATCGCCACCATCATTGTCTTTCCAGAGTAAGTTGACGCCGGCATGACCTATGACATTCATGACGTTGTCTTGATTCGCCGCCTTGCTCTTTTTGTAGTCAGTACGATTCATATTCGAAAACATGCAGGGCACAGACACTGCGGTAGCCGTGCCACAAGATGAGACTTGTTGGAATGAAATCAATCCCATATCGGCTGTGTAAGGATTTGTGTTTCGTTGATATCCGTTGTAGTGAAAATTCATAGAACGTGCTGTTTCACCGAGCACAACAACGAAAAGGGTCTCTTTGTTGTTAGCTGAAGGGGTGAGTTTTGCATCTTTACCAAGAGTCTGGTATGGCTCAGGGGTAGTGAAATAGGTGTTATTGATATACTTAAATGTGTTAAATGCATGGGCCGGGTTGATCATTTTGTTTAAATAAGAGTTGTTTCTGCCCACAGAGGCGTAATCTTTATAAAAGAAAATAGCGATAATACAGATACCAATCAAGGCCGATAAAACTAAGGCAAGCCGTTTTAATATTTCTTTTAACCATGACTGAGAATAGACAATATCAGTCAATGAAATCAGTATGGACGGCAACACACCGAAGAATAGGAAATAGAAGACAGAATCTAGGTTCAAGTAAGAACCCGCTTCACTGGTATTGGTTTCAAAAATGTTTTCTATCATGCCGTAATCAAACATGACTCTGTACTTCATTGATGCATAAAACGCCATTGAAGAAGATAAAATTAGTAATATTGTGACTGGCTTATAAACATATGGCAGGCATAACACCGAGAAAATAATGATAAAACAGAAAAATAGCAGCAGAGGCGCACTGATGACAAAGTAAGACATTTGATATGATTTCAGCTGATAAATCTTTGTTATTAAAGGGAGGTTTAATACAAAGGCGTAATAAAAAGCAGTCAGCAAAATAAAGCTGGTCATGCTGATGGGAATGCGAAGCGCTTTTATTTTATCTATCATCTCAGGCACACACGTTGAACACAGACTTAGTTCATTATTGTGTCCTATGATTCTTAAGAAAGCCTTAAGATTCATTACACGCCAATGCAGCTTAGTGTTCAGTGTAACAATTTATCCATATTGGTTATGAAGGATTACAGCTCAATCTGAGGTTTTACATTCATACTGTTTTTAATGTATTGATTAAAATTGAAAATACGAAAATCATCCCTAAATCTTTATTGATTCACGTTTCTTAAGGCGTTCTTAAGATTAGGAACTAATACTAGTGTGACTCAGGTGTGCAGTTTACGCCATCGGTATAAAGTCTGAATCGATTTACGCGGAAGGTCGAAGATGGAAAAGTCAAAACAACATGAGATTCTATGGGATAGATTCGTCAGGTTTATACATTGGTCTGTTGCAGCTCTGTTTTTTACCAATTTCTTTTTTACCAAAGAAGGCGGTGAGACCCATGAATGGGTAGGCTATGCTATGACAGCACTGATTATCGCACGATTGCTTTGGGGCTGCAGCGTTGATGGCGCTGCAAGACTGAGCAGTTTCAAACCGTCTGTTCAGAAAGCGCGGCTGCATATTAATGAGTTGGTGCAAACAAAAAAAGATGATCACCATGGGCATAACCCGTTAGGGGCCATGATGGTGTGGTTCCTTTGGGGGGCATTATTATTGTGTGCCTTATCAGGTTGGGCTGCACACGAAAAACTATTTGATGCCAAAAAATTGTTTGAAGAGATACACGAATTCTTAGTTAACATGACATTGGCCGCGGTGATTCTGCATGTTGCAGCTGTGCTGATCATGACTAAACTGACCGGAAATAATTATCTGCGTGGCATGTTAACCGGTAAACGGAGCCAGTAACTTTGGTTTGCTGCGATGAATGTTTTGCCGAAATGAATGACCTGACGCAACGAATGGGTTGCGACAGGTCAGGGGTTATACGATTGCTTTCAATTCAGCAATCAGAGAGTCAATATCATCTCGATTGATGTCCAGGTGGGTGACCAATCGCATCGGATTACCCGGGCTCAGGAGAATCCCTTTTTCTTTCAGGGTTGAAAGCAACTTAGCCTGATCTATCGCTTCATCCACTTTTGCGAACAGAATATTGGTTTCAACAAATTCAGGCTTGGTGCTGAAGCCCGTCACTGTATTTAGTTGTTGTGCAAGATAGCGGGCATTGTTGTGGTCATCGCCTAGCCTGGATACATTTTCTTTCAGGGCTATCTGGCCTGCAGCGGCGAGTATACCGGCTTGGCGCATACCGCCCCCCAGCACTTTGCGCCAGCGTCTTGCTTTCGCAATCAATTCATGACTGCCGAGCAGCAGTGAACCAACAGGTGCCCCCAATCCTTTCGACAGGCAGATGGTAAACGAATCGAAATATTGAACTATTTTGGTAATATCAACATCTAGTGCAGTAGCCGCATTGTAGACACGGGCACCATCCAAATGAAGCTTCAGTTTATGCTTGTTCACAAATTCTCTTGCTTCGGCAAGGTAAGAAAGGGGTAACACTTTGCCATTGATGGTGTTTTCCAGACTAAGCAGTGTGGTTCGTGCGAAGTGGGGATCTAAAGGTTTGATGGCGGCTTCCAACTTATCAAAAGGTAATGTGCCATCTGGATTGTTTTCGATAGGCTGTGGTTGAATAGAGCCCAGCACAGCTGCGCCGCCGCCCTCAAACTTGTAATTATGTGCTTGTTGTCCGCACAAGTATTCGTCGCCACGTTCGCAGTGTGCCATCAGCGCCAACAGGTTTGCCTGCGTACCGGAACTGCAAAACACGGCTGATTCAAACCCATGCCGTTCAGCAGCCCATCGTTCGAAGGCATTGACAGTCGGGTCGTCACCATACACATCATCGCCGACTTCTGCGTTGGCCATCGCCTGGCGCATGGACTGAGAAGGACGTGTGACAGTGTCAGAACGAAAATCGATGTATCGGGCAGGAGATGTTAGAGCGGATTGGCTTTCTGTCATAGTGGAAATTCCATGTATTGGATGAAGGTGGCTGTCGTCACCGATACGAAGTGGTTCAATATAGCATGAAAAGTGGCTTGGTCAGTGAGTCCCATGCCATCTACGCAGCACCTGAGTTGAGCATAAATAGTTAAAAGTTAATCAGGTGCAAATGAATCTGTTTCTTACATTTTTACTCATCACCATATTACCTAAGGCGCTATTTTCATCAGATAGTGTATATTTTCGCCCGTGCATAGAAGTTATTACCAGGGATACGGCCGCTGAGTGACGAATTTTCGCATGGATTGTGGGGAAGTACATTTAGGCTCTGCTGATGAGGGATCAAACAGAATCCAGTGACGTCGATGGGCCAGCCCCATATCTTTTCCTTTGCTCATGACAAAGCAACTGACTTCCGCAGAATCCGGGATAAGCACATACCGATCCGGCGCCTCATGCAGCCAGGCCCAGGCACGTTGTTCCTGTTCGGCAATTGGGGCAAGGTAGCTGAAGTGAGTTACGGTTTGAGGTGAAAACAGAATATGCTGTTCTTTGAAATTGACTAAGCCGAGCTCAGAATCATGGCCGACACTGTGAGCAATCTCTGCCATCATAGCCTTTGGGGTACGGTTTGGGTCCAGTAAATGGTATCCCCAACTGGCAAAGATCATCCAGGTGACTGCGAGTAATGATCCCATGGTCAGATAGGCGTTACGATCGCGCCTGTACCAGAGTGTCGCCAGCCAAATCCCACCTGTGATGCACAGCATGACACCGGCTTGTAAAGTCTGTTCTTCAAGCTCGCGAACGGCTTTTTCCAGCCCAGCGATACCCGCGATACCGCCGATAAACAATACGACGCCAATCAGGGTCAACACACCCATAATCAGCCAATGGAGCCACCGCTTGTTGTCCAGAAGGTTAACGGCCGGGCTGAGTGCGAGCGCCAGCATTGGTAAAGCAGGCAGGACGTAAACACCGCGTTTCCCGGGGCTAATGCTGAAGAAAAGAACCACCAGAACAACCCAGCTCAGGAGCACCCAAACAATAGGGTATTGTTTCCATGAATCGCGTAAGGGTTTCCAGAAAGCAATGACCATGAAGGGGAGTGGAAACCAGAATGCTGGGATTACAGACGAAATAAAGTAATGCCAGGGTTGCAGATGTCCCAGTGAATTGGCGTAGCGCTCTGCAGTCTGCCTGAACAAAATGTTATCCCGATATGCCTGAAATTGCGGGTCTTCGCTACTTCCGGTCAGAATAAGGAGGGGGATCAACCAGACAGCAATAACGGCTAACATGACCAACGGACCAAACCAGGCTTTTTTAGCAAACGATGCAGGCAGTGCATGACGGTTCTGAAAGGCATAGATTGCAATGGGGATGAACATGAGGGCGGGTAAAAACCCCACCCCTTTTGTGATTACACCAAGCCCCATCATCACCCAGGCCAGAAAATAGAAACGCCAGTTTGGAGAGATAAAAAAGTGACGAATTAAACAATAGCAGGAAACGGTTATCCAGCAGGCAACCATGGCATCGATTTGGGCATTTTTTGCCTGAATCAAAAACTGAGGCGCCAGTAACAGCAGGAAAAGGGCGGTCCTGGCGGTTTTAACATCCCATAATCTGCGGGCTATATCCCAGACCAACACGAGCGTTAACAAGCCACATAATGCGTTCGGAAGCAGGAAAGAGACTTTTAAATTACCTGTCATCCAGTAAAAAAAAGCGATACTCCACATGAAGACGGGCGGTTTATCCGGGTATAGTTCGCCGCCTCGCATTGGAAAGAACCAATGTCCGGTCGCGACCATTTCACGGGCAACTTCGGCAAAACGTGGCTCATCAGCTGGCCAGGGGGCCCGCCAGCCAATTCCCCAGAAGAGCAGGATAATTGCTATCGAAAATAGCAGGATGCTCAGTTTATCCCACTGAAAATTTGATTCACTGATCGTATGGCTTTGAACCTGGTTTAATGGCATGCGTAGCGTCCCTGGTCGATTTTTCCCTGTTGAAGTACAGATAGATCCCTAATGCACTGGATAGCACAAAGAGTAAAATGCTGATAGTCATCTGCTTATGGTCAGACAGCCGAACGCCTGAACCAGCCATCGCAAAAACAGCGGTTTGCGGTAAAAAGCCTAAAAGAGAGCCTGTCACGAAAGCGCTCGTTTTGAGCCTACAAGCACCGGAAAACAAGTTGGTGAACAGGTTGCTGCCGATAGGGAGCAAGCGAATAATGAGAATTTTCTTGGTCGGATCACGAAGCAAGGATTTCTCGAACAAACGCAGATATTTGGAAAACCGCTGTTCAAGTATCGGACCGATGAGATGCCTTGCCAGAAGGAAACAACCCATCGAACCTGCCAGAGTGACCAGCAAAGCGATCGCGATGCCAAGTGGCCCACCAAACAAAAAACCAAACAAGAATGCGATGGCTTGACGCGGTCCGCCAATTCCGATGAATACAATGGCTGAAACATAAAGCGACAGCCACTTCAATGGTCCGGCATGCTCCAGCCAGTGTGCTATGAGATGATGATCGGTAAATGAAGGTATCCAGTCATTGCGAATCACCAGGTAAAGTACCAGAAGACAGACCAGAGTCACCGTCGCTTTGACATACAGTTTATTCATGTGTTGCCTGTTGGCTGATGTTTTCTATTTGCGGATTTTTGCTGCGGCGACTGAGCCATACCACACCACACATATCAATGAACCCAACCCAGGCACGGTTGAGTGCATTGTATTTTGATACACCTCCCCAGCGGCCCCTGTGGTTGACTGGCACCACGTCAATCTGTCCATGTAAGCGACGGATCAGAGCCGGTAAAAAACGGTGCATGTGGTCAAAATAGGGAAGCGCAAGGTAACTGTTTCGGGGAATGAGTTTCAGGCCACAGCCTGTATCTTTAACGCCATCTTTGAGTACAGCCTGACGAATGGCATTGGCAAATCTGGACTGAAAGCGTTTCCATTCAGTGTCCTGCCGGTTTGTGCGGTAGCCTGCAATACAAAAATGCGGGTTGTCTTGCTTGGCTGCGGCGTCCAGTAACGCCGGAATATCGGCCGGGTCATTTTGCCCGTCGCCATCCAGCGTGACTATCCACTCTCCTTTGGCCTGATGTATCGCGGTTAATAAAGCCGTACTTTGACCGACAGAACACTGGTGACGAACTATGGTTAACGCCACATCGGGGTGGTTCTGTCCCCATTCCTCACAAACGCCATAGGTATTGTCACTGCTACCGTCATCAACAACGATAATCTCGTACTGGCAGTGATCGGTCAGCGCTGATTGAATTTCACCCAGCAACGTTGGCAGATTCATTGATTCATCTTTGGCAGGAATTACTGCAGAAACAAACGGGTAGGTCACAACACATCACTCCATGAAATTCAACAATTGCGGTTTTCTGTCCAGATGAGTTGCGAGCGGCAGCGGTCCATCTGAAACAGAAAGTCACTCATAACATATCAGCCTGATTTGACTGTTTTATTATCCTTTTTGCACATTCAGTATCAGTTGATATGGCATAAAAATCAAACGGATGGGTGAGAGATGTATCGATGATATGTGTTTCATCGCAATTTGGAATAATTGATAAACCCGTAAATAAGAATGGTTCGTTTTTGTAAGGGGCAATTTTTATCGCCATATTTTAATATAGGGCGACAGTCTCAAAAATGTATCACGCATCTGTAATCGTAACGACTTCACTCATATGAAGAAACGATGACAGTCGATCATCGAAATGTGTACAGCACCAAGAAGGCGGATGTACCGCTGAACATTATTTTGAATAAGTAATTGATGCCTGATAACAAAGTATTGAGTGAGCAGAGAATGACTTAAAAAGAGAGGCAGATTCAGCCGATTGATGTGATTAATACAAATTGATCAATTTTGGGCTGCACAAGAAAAAGTATTATTTTTCCTGAAGTTAGGGCGGTTCTGATTTGGGAAGAATTTACTCGCGTAACAGAATCTTTGACTACACTTTTAATTGCGAGTCAACTGAGTGGAGGAAAGGAGGATGTTAGCTGAACACCGGCAGTACCTGTTACCAGGCGGTAAAGGATACCATTTGGATGTGAAAGTTATACCGACTGGTTTTCTTGAAGTTGAAATCATGGAAGAACACGGTAAGTTTTTGGCTGAGTTTGAAGAACTTTCGTTTCTGTCAAATGGCAAAAAAACTGAGTTAGTTTGTCGAGATCATGTCGGTGATGAATGTGTACGCTGGCAAGTGGATTTAGCGAATGATGATGCCCGGGAGCTCGCTAAACTGATCGAACTTGCTGAGGATGAGTTTGAGTTGCTAATGCGTGATCTATGACGAATTATCAGCATCGAATTCTGCGAAATAAACCCTGCTTTGGCAGGGTTTTTCGTCTGTTTACCTGGTCAACGCAATCGGTTGGGCAATCGTTTCGTTTCATCAACACTCTGTTTCTGTCAGGCTCTGGCTTGCGGGTTGTTCCGGCGGTATTGAAGGTCTAAAATCCTTGTCACAAGATGCGATTAACGTATCAATCTACGCCCTACCGTAAAAGAAGAATATAATGAAATTAGAAGCGATTGACTTTACTGCTGATGACGCTCAAGCGCGTTTCGTTGAATCACTGCGCGAAACCGGTTTTGGTGTCCTGAAAAACCATCCTTTGCAGCAGGAGCTGGTCAGCTCCATCTATCATCACTGGCAAGCATTTTTCGACTCTGAAGAGAAACATGCTTTTCGTTTTAACGCAGAGACGCAAGATGGCTTCTTTCCGCCAGATGTCTCAGAAACCGCGAAAGGTCATGATCAGAAAGACATCAAAGAATTCTTTCACTATTACCCTTGGGGCCAGTGCCCTGATGCGCTGAAAGACGAATTACAGAACTATTATGCCCAGGCAAATACGCTGGCGGCGACCTTATTGTCCTGGGTCGAAAAGCACTCACCGGCAGAAGTATCAGCGCTGTATTCGCAGTCATTATCCAGCATGATTGAAAACAGCGACAAAACCTTGCTCCGCGTTCTGCATTATCCGCCTCTGAAAGGGGAAGAAGAGCTGGGGGCTATCCGTGCCGGTGCGCATGAAGACATTAATTTGCTGACTGTGCTGCCAGCTGCCAACGAGCCGGGTCTGCAGGTGAAAGCGAAAACAGGTGAGTGGCTGGATGTGCCGTGTGAGTTCGGTAACCTGATCATTAACATTGGTGACATGCTTCAGGAAGCGTCTGGCGGCTACTTCCCGTCAACCACTCACCGTGTGATCAATCCGGAAGGTGCAGATAAAACCAAATCGCGTATTTCTCTGCCACTTTTCCTGCACCCGAAACCTGATGTTGTCTTGTCAGAGCGTCATACCGCTGACAGCTACCTGATGGAGCGCCTGAAAGAGTTAGGCCTGATTTAATGCGTTCATCCTAATCAAAAACGCCAGCTCAGTGAGCTGGCGTTTTTGTCTGATACAACTGCGGCTGAGGCGAACCTGCGATCAGCCTGCCTTGATTGCATGAATATTAGGGTAGTAGGCTGTCATCACTGCGTAGCGATGCAAGGTGGTATTCGTGTGCAGTCGTTTGAGCGGGTGGTGGAGTTGGGTAATACCCTGGGTGAGTTCATATTGTGTCTGCAGTTGCCCGCTCAGAGATAATTCGCTGGGCAGTAATTTGATGCCGTCCTGCAGGTAGCCCTGAATATTATCCGGCATCTGACCCAGCCACCATGAAGGAAGCTGTTTACTGGCTTTACTCCGGTCAAACCAATGGTCAGACAGCAGCAGTAAGTGATGCTCCCCGGTTTGAGGCAACTGATTTAAGGTCAGGCCGATAGCCTGGAAAAGCGTTGAACGCCGTGCAAGATTAGCGCTTTGAAGGCGGTGTGCAATGACCCACAGGGTTGCGTCGCTGGTCTGTATCAGAAAGACAGGTGGCATCATCACATCATCGCATTCCACCTGTTCAAGCGAGGCTGTGATGCCTTCTTTTTCCAGCGTTGCCAGAATCCTCCGGCACATTAGCCGGCCTAAATGGCGATCGCGCATACCCCGGTTATGCACCGTCGGGTAATGTTGCGTACACAGCTGTAAACAGTCCGCCTGAAATTGTTCGATACTGACGGCAACTAACTCACTGATCAAAAACAGCTTAACCTCATGTGATCGGACTCGACATTGATAATGGGGATACTCCTCTATGATATTGCCAGAGCGCATAGCAGAAAAGGGTTATGTGCCTGAATAATCTGAACCTGTATCAAACTTATGCGCTTAGTTTGAAATGAACCCCGTTTTTTGGCATGAAACGACCGAAGTAGGGAGAGAAGCAGGAAGTGTAGTGGAAACGATCCTGTGTTCTGTTGCGCCGGGTGCGTCTGCTCGGCTCTGCTGTTTTGATGAGAGACTGGGTGAAAGCCACAGATCTGGCTGCCAGCAGCGGCCAGATCCAGGGAGGCTGAAGAATCAATATTGCGTCATCGTTCTTCTGAAGGGATGCGCTGAGACAATTTGGGTATCCAACGCTTGAAGGTCTTTTTTCGGAAACTCAGTAACACTATGGCGCCGGCGATGTAGAGTAGCGGCTCAATAACACCGGATTTTACCGACCAGAAGTAATGCACCGGTGCCAGTAGCACGGCCAGATAAACCCAGTTGTGAAGTTGTTGCCAGCGCTTGCCTAGCCGGCGCTGCATACTTTGCGTTGAGGTCACGGCAAGTGCAAACAGAATCAACCAGCAGACAGCGCCAACGGTTAGATAAGGCCGTTCGGCAATTTCGCTCGCCAGTAATGCCCAGTCCAGATTGAGGTCAAGCAGGATATAAACCAGCAGGTGCAACACTGCCCAGAAGAAACTGTAAAGCCCCAGTAAACGCCGCACTTTGACCAGGCTCCCTTGTTTCCACCATTGGGCCAGGGGGAGATCAGCAGCGTAATGAACAAGGTATTCAAGGCGGCTTTACCGGTAAAGTGGCTGAGCCCCTGAACCGGATCGGCCCCGAGCTGGCCTTGAAACGTCTGGAAAATCAGTAACACGAAGAAAAACAAAGACACCAGATGGATCACGACTTTCAGAGCGGTGATCTGACGCGGGCTGATACGGTATTTTTTCTGGCGTGCTGATGAGCTTGACGTCATTAATAAAACTTCCTCAAATCCATTCCTTGATAGAGCCCGGCGACTTCAGAGCCATAACCATTGAATGGCAGAGTCGGTTGACGACGACTGCTGAACAGGTTGCCTTCGCCAATAAAACGTTCACTGGCCTGGCTCCATCTTGGGTGATCTACCTGAGGATTCACGTTGGCGTAAAAACCGTATTCTTGAGGCGCAAGCAGGTTCCAGGTTGTGGGCGGTTGTTTATCCGTCAGTGTAATTTTGACGATAGACTTGATGCTTTTGAAACCGTATTTCCAGGGTACAACCAAGCGGAGCGGCGCACCGTTCTGCGGTGCCAGTGTTTTCCCGTATAATCCGACAGCAATCAGGGTTAGGGGATGCATCGCTTCGTCCAGGCGCAGGCCTTCAACATACGGGTAATCAATGCCGCCACCCAGCCGGCGAGATGCCTGTCCCGGCATCTGTTTCGGGTCATACAATGTCTCGAAAGCGACATATTTTGCGTGACTGGTTGGCTGCGCATACCTCAGCAGTGACGCCAGCGGGAAGCCTATCCAAGGCACGTTCATCGACCAGGCTTCGACACAACGCAGACGATAGATACGTTCTTCAATCGGGAAACGTTTAAATATGTCGTCGTAATCGAGCGTGAAAGGGCGGGCAACCATGCCGCTGACATCCACTTTCCATGGATCGGTCACAAAATTCGCTGCCCGGCGCGCAGGATCAGACTTGTCAGTGCCAAATTCATAAAAATTATTATATTTCAAAGCTTTGTCTTCAGGTGTTAAAGACAGGTCCGGGTGAAAACGTGTGGAATCGGGGGCTTTGAGCGCCCGTCGGCGATCCGGTATTTTTTCGTCATCACCAAAAATATCAAAGATATTGGCCTGAGCTTGCGTAGCGAATGGCAGTGTTGCCAGGGTAATCCCCAGCTTTTTGAGAATGTCGCGGCGTTGGTGATAAACCGACTCCGGTGTGACATCACTTTCCTTCAGTTGCCAGGACGGGGTTGATTTGATACGCATGTGCATCCCTTTGTGCGGTATAAATTGACTCATGCTACAAAAGACCTGTATCAATCAGAAAAATTTCATTTGCACGGATGTGAATGGACAGAAAGCCTGATTACTGCGGTTTGCGATAACCGACGGTCTGTTATTGAGCGATATGGCCTGTTTTGACAAGCAGCAGACAGCCATCTTTGGTTGCGGGTTGATGGGAGCTGCCCGGCGGCATCCGAAGCCAGAAACCTTCACTATATTCTCCCCATTCATCATAGAAGCTGCCAGCAAGGATATAAACTTCCAGGCCGCCTTCGTAACTTTGCGGCGGTAGTGTCGAACCCGCGTGCCATTGCATGATGACGGTACGGTCTGAGCCGTAACCATGTAGCGGGAGCACTGATTGACCGAGGTAATGACCGGGCTGCCATCTGGCGTTATGGGTATCAATCCTGAGCGGTTCCCTGTCGCCTTCCGGAAACATGTTCAGTTTGACATACAGGGTGCAGCCGCTGTCACTGGCAGGTGCATGCCGGGTTTTTGCCGGATTACGGATATAGGTGCCTGCCGGGTAGTGGCCAAACTCGTCCTGAAAGATACCGCTGACGACAAAGATCTCTTCGCCGTTTGGATGGTAATGGGTTGGAAAGTACGTGTTGGGTTCATAACGGACAAGACTGGTGACTTCGCCTGACTCTTTCGCTTCCCGTTCCAGTGGAATACGCCATACGCCTGTTGCCGGGGATGCCAGCCAGTGTTGTGCCTGGGTGTTGATCACAACACGTTTATCACGGTTCATGTTGATGGGCTCAAAAGGAGCCTCGGAGCTGGACATCATGGTTTCGTCTCCATGCGTAGGCGTTAAGCTGCTTCCTAAAGTGTAGTTAATTCACTGCAGCCGGAAAGTCTGCCGCGCGTATCATTATGTTGTGTCGTGAAAATTGATCGCAGCGGACATCTTTTCTGGGTGCATATTTCTGCTCCCAAGATGTCAAGCTGTGATGTAAAGCAGTAAATCTCTGACTTTTACGATTGACCTGAGCTGGATGCTTGCTATTCTAGCGAACACTTGTACGCCGAAAGACAGAGAATGACATGTCACATCCAAAGCCGCCAATCATCTGGCTCAATTTGATGATCTTCACCCTTACTTTTTCCATCGCTGCGATTGGTGCACCTCTTTATGCTTACTTTGTCGGGTTCGACTGGCAGCAAGGGCTGATGCTGTTGGCAGCCTTCAGCTACTGTGGGTTGTCTATTACCGCGGGTTATCACCGCCTCTGGTCGCATAAGGCGTATGAAGCAAACGCTGTTGTGCGTTTTATCTATGCGATTGGCGGTGCATTCGCGCTGCAAAACAGTATTCTGCACTGGTCATCGGATCACCGGATTCACCATCGCCATGTGGACAATAATGATGTTGATCCGTATTCGGCCAAGCGTGGTTTTTTCTATAGCCATATCGGCTGGATGCTGCGTGAATACCAGGCGCATCGCTACACGGATTACTCAAACTGCCGCGATTTACAAAAAGACAAGATTGTGATGTGGCAGCACAAGTATTACGTGCCGGTGGCTGTGGCAACCAATGTCGGTATTCCGCTGCTGTTCGGCCTTTTACACGGAGATGTCTGGGGAGCGTTGCTGTTAGTCGGGGTTGTTCGTCTGGTGCTCAGCCACCATACCACCTTCTTTATTAACTCTCTGGCGCATATCTGGGGGTCGCAACCTTACACGGATAAAAATACGGCGCGGGACAATGGTTTTCTGGCTTTCCTGACCTTTGGTGAGGGCTATCATAACTACCATCACATCTTTGAAAATGACTACCGGAACGGGATTCGCTGGTGGCAGTTTGATCCGACGAAGTGGTTAATTAAAAGTCTGTCCTGGTTCGGTCTTGCCAGCAACCTGCGCACTTGCCCGGAAGATAAAATTGAAAAGGCGAGGGCGACCATGATGCTGAAGCGCATTCAGACACGCCTGAGTACCGGGGCGGACAGCCGGGTTGTACTGCAAAAAGTGGAAGCAGAGTATGACGTGCTGATTCAGAAAATTTCAGAGTACTATGCGACCCGAAAACAATTACTTGAGGTGAAAAGACAGGCGCTTCGCGATCAGTATGACAGTCTGGAGATTGTGAAACAGTATCAGGAAATCAAAGCCCGGCTGGAACAACAGCGGCGCGACTGGAAATTACTGACAGCACAATATGCCTGAGTTTGAGTTGAGTGAACAGAAAAGCGGGCAGTGCCCGCTTTTTTTGTCTCTATAATTCTACATGACTCGCATTGCGTATAACCCACCGCCACTTTATTGACGTAAACCTGACCTGGTATTTGCAGGAGCTGGGTACACTGACTGTCAAACTCAGAAAGTGATCAAAGCTACATTTTGTGTCATATATAAGAAAATCACAGTCACTTACTGAGTAAAGATCAAACTTTGCCATAATAATTAAGGTTCTGTTGCCAAATTTTTTGGGTGGAATATCAACTGACTCTCAGTTGCTTATGTCAACAGACTTCAACGATCTGGAGGCTTTCGTGTATCGCTCATTACTTTGTACTCTGATTGGCCTGGCTTCAATGGGTGCGAATGCTATTGAATACCAACTCCCTTCTGACGGCAGCAAGCTCGTCGGTGCTGTGGAGTATTACCAGGTTCCCGAGAATGAAAAAGAGAGTATCGCTGATATAGCGAATCACTTTGACGTGGGCTTTTTAGCTGTGATGGAAGCGAATAAAGGGGTTGACCCTTTTCTGCCTGAGCCAGGCACTATGCTGACCATACCGACCAGGCTGATATTGCCTGATGTACCGCATGAAGGCATCGTGATTAACCTTGCTGAATTGCGTTTGTACTATTTCCCGCCGGGTAAAGACTCTGTGTATGTGTTCCCAATCGGTATTGGCCGAATTGGTCGCGAAACACCTGTGATGACAACGTCAATCAGTCAGAAAATCGTGGGGCCAACCTGGACACCGACGGCGAACATTCGCAAAGAGTATCGGGAAGAACGCGGTATTGAACTGCCTACAGTCATTCCGGCGGGCCCGGATAACCCACTGGGTGAGTACGCGATGCGACTTGCTCACAGCCGCGGTGAATATCTGATACACGGTACAAACAAAGACTTTGGTATTGGTATGCGTGTCAGCTCAGGGTGTATCCGTATGAACCCGTGGGATATTGAGTGGTTGTTCCCGCAGATCCCGAAAGGCACGAAAGTGCGGGTGATCAACCAACCGTTGAAAGAAACCCGTGAGCCGGATGGCAGTCTGTATGTTGAGGTTCACCAGCCACTGTCTAAATCAGAGTCTGAAGCAGGGCAGGCGAAAGTGGTCAAACCAAGCAGTGCGCTTGTTAATGCTGTTGAAAGTGATAAACAAGCGATTTCGCGCCTGTCTCAGGCATTACAATCGCAGGAAGGCGTCCCCATCGCGATTGATTAATCAAAGCGCCACACGGGCTGTGAGGCAGCCTGTGTGATAGCGGTCTTAAAGCCCCTGTTTTCCTGAAACCAGAATTCAGACATAAAAAAAGAGTGGAGCTGATAGCTCCACTCTTTTTGTCGTTTGTATTACTTACGATACGAACTAGCCATGTTGTCAATACGCTGGTTAGCACGCATTGCTTCCTGGTAAGCAGCATCTGCAGAAGCACGAGCGTCGTTAACGGCGCCGGCCATCTGATCTTGCTGACTTTGCAGTGCACCCACTTGGTCAGAAAGCATGTCTACTTTATTGGTTAGTTGTTGCATCTGATCTACTTCATCTGAGCTTGAACAGCCAATCAAAGTTGCACTCAGAATGATACCAGTAAGGATAGATAATGAACGGTTCATTTTTCTTTCTTCTCCTTTGTTTTGCCACTACAGACCGAGTGTAAAAATTTATCAGTCGGCAGAGTTAGTATGGCATATGTTATTCAAATTGCTCATCCAAGAAGCTTTTTTCCCAAAAAAATTCTCTCAAAGACGAGAAAAAGCCCGTGAACGACAGCAAGAATGCGGCCTTTCGCCGTTTGAGTCAATGCACGCTATGTGAATGATATGTCAAATCTTCTTCATTAATTCTCATTCAAGAGACGTTCATTCCTGTCAATAGCGTCTACCAGGATATTGGGATTTAAAGTGTGAGGCACTTTTTCTAACAAGGTGCCGTCGGGCTTTAACAGATAAAAGTACGAACTGTGATCGACGGAATATTCTAATGCTGAATCTTCCTGTTTGGTTTTCATAAAGAGGACGCCATACTTCTTCGCCAGTAATTGGGTTTGCTCCATCGTCCCCGTCATACCCGTAATATTCTGATGGAAGTATTGCGCGTATTGAGCACTTTTTTCAGGTGTATCCCTTTCTGGATCCAAAGTAATAAATACAGGCCAAACTTTATTTAATTCATCCTGGGAGATGGCTTTCAAAGCAGCACCCAAAATAGCCAGAGATGTTGGGCAGACATCCGGGCAATGCGTGAAACCAAAGTAGACAACGCGCAGGCGCTTATCACTGGTATTGAACAAGTCGACAGATTCTTTACCGCTCTCGAGCTGGCCGCTCGACTGCTGAGCTTCTGCGACATTGTCGTCATGGCTGTCAACGAGGTAACGGGTGGCCAGGCCAGCAATCAAGGCTACGGCCAGAATTATCCATTGAAATTTCACTGTGTCATCCTTAGGGAAACGTAGAGAGGTGTAAGTGAGCCGGAATCTGAGGTGATCTTGCCTTGCCAGGTCATCGCATCCTGTGTACAGAAAGGCAGCATGAGTTCACCAGAAAAGCTGTCATCCGGTTGCCGGGTTAATTGTAGCTGATATTGTCCCATCATCATTTCATGGCCTTCCAGGGTGAGAAGAAGGGTATCCGTCTCTTCTGGCAGTTCAGGCCAGCGAATGGTCATTGTGGTGGGTTGCAGCGGGTGGACAATATTGTCGCTCAGCATGATGCTGGCATTGTTCTGAAGGCAGCTTGCCTGACTCAACTCGCAGGCCTGTGCGCTGTCATAAATCGACTCTGAACGGAAGAATGCTGGCAGCCACTCGAAGGCTGCAAAGCCCAGGCTGAACATCAGGATGAGCTTTACTGGCATTGACCAATGCGTTGCGAAAAGCTTGTGGGACATCGGTTTCTCGCGTAAGTATCTTGTTATCAATTAACTGCGATATGGTATCACGCTTTTTGTGGTGCTCGCAGCTGCGATAAACAAAGGCTGCCACAGATGGCAGCCTTTGTATTCACTCAGCGGTTAGTCCGCAGCAAATTTTTCCAGTCCCCACACCAGCACTATCCCGAGTAGCATGGCAATGACTGCATAGCTAAGGAGCGCTGGCTGGCCGGTAACCTGTTCAAAGCTGAATGGCGACAGGTTGTGTTCAAGCAGGGGCACTTGTTCTCCGCTGGAGTTGGTGCGCCAGCTGATGGTTTCTTTCCACGGCCAGACTTTATTCAGTGTGCCGAGCATCAGGCCTGTCAGGAAGGTCAGCGTGAGATCGCGATAATGTCTGAGCAGCCAAGACAGAATATGAGAAAAGCACAGCAGGCCGAGCACACAGCCCGTAGCGAAAAGCCCCAGTGTCCCCAGTTGCAGCGATTTAGCCGCCGCGAGGATAGGGCCATACATGCCCAGCAACAGTAAAATAAAGCTGCCGGAGATCCCGGGCAAAATCATCGCACAAATCGCAATGGATCCTGCTATTACTATGTTGATACTGGTCGGCGCCATATCAATAGGGTGTAAAACAGTGATGCCATACGCAAACGCTGCACCAGCAATAATGCACAGAACCCGAGTCATTCGCCAGTGCTGAACCTGCTTAAACATATGAACCGCAGAAATCAGAATCAGGCCAAAGAAAAAGGACCACAGCGGGATCGGGTGTGTATGGAGCATCCAGGTGATCACTCGCGCCAGTGTCAGGATACTGGTGAGAATACCGGTGAGAAGCACAATCAGAAAACCCGCATTGATGTGGGTAAGCACTGCGCGGATTCCCTGTTTGCGCCACAGCGGGATCAGGCTGGGGTTGATGCGTCTGATGCTTTCCAGCAGTGTATCGTAAATACCGGTGATAAAAGCGATTGTACCGCCGGAAACGCCGGGAACGACGTCTGCCGCGCCCATCGCCAATCCCTTAAGAAATGTAAAAACGTTACTCATTTGATTCAGGCATAGTTGTTATGAAAGTGAAGGCATTATACCGACTTAGTGTCAAAACGGTATGAGCACTTTGTTGAGTTCAGGCGGAAAATGTAACGGCAGATGAGTCTGTCTGAAGCCTGTCGCTGTCAGCAATTGGTTAATTGTCTCAAGATTCGATCATGATTTGCTGCTAATTTGCTTAACTCTAAAGTATGGGCCTGTACGGTTCATGCTTGATTAAAGGTGAGCAAGATGAAATGGAACAGTGTGAGGTTATCAGCGCTGGTGGTTTCCGGAGTATTGGTCGCAAGTGTTCAGTCGGAAGGTTTACTGATGTCTTATGACGAATATATGGAGCGGTGCACCGAAACGTACGGCTCCGACAGGACAACCATCAGTGTCTGCGAAAACCAGTATCTGACGATGTATGCCAAAGAGGAAGAGGTAACAGCACAAGCGGAAACACAGGTGCCGGATACCGCTCCCTCCTCAGATGCTTCAGCACCACAGTCCTCTGTACCTGAGACAGATACCGAGCAACCGGAATAAACTCAGGTATTCGTTGCCGGACTCAGTGGCAGGGTCACGGTGACAGTGACACCCAGACAATCATGGCGGTTTCTGATTGCGATTTGCCCTGCGTGATACTCCACGATCAGCCGTGCGATATACAGGCCAAGCCCAAGATGGGGTTTGTCCTGATGTGCCTGGCTGCGCACAGACACCATGGAATGCAACAGTTGGTCGGCCATATCATCGGGTAAAAGCGGCCCCTGATTGCTGACAGTCAGTGCGGCTTGTTTGTCAGTTTGTGACAGTGTGACGTCAATCTGACTGTTCGGGTGGCTGAATTCAACCGCGTTAGCAATCAGTTTGTCCAGTAGCTGAGCCAGAAAGTCGGGTGCTCCTGTGATACGGACCGGGCTTTCCGGCACCTGCACATGGAAGTCTTGCTCTGCAAAGGCGAACTGATAACCTTGCATACAGCCGCTGATCAATTCATTCAGCGCAAACGCTTCCATGTCTGCTCCTTGCAGACTTTGTTCAATGCGGGTGGCTTCTGTCATGCTGGATAAAATCGTACTCAGCCTGCGAATACCTTCCTGTGCCCGTTCGATATAGCGCTGTTCTCCAGGATTGAGGCTGGACATAGAAAGGTTATCCAGCGAAGAGCGCACGACGGCAACGGGTGTGCGCAGTTCATGTGACAGCCGCGAGGACAAATTTTCCAGGTAATGGTTGTATTGTCCGAGCCGGTTCACCATGTTTGCCAGGCTGCGGGATAAATCGCCGACTTCATCTTTTGACGCAGACGCAGTGATCGCTTCTCGAATCCGTCCCTGAGCATCGATTGACTGCTCTGCCTGATCGCGCAACCGCCGGATACGGCCTGATAGGCTTGAGGCAAACAGGAAAAGAATAATGGCAGCAATGGTGATAATCGCCAGCAACACGTTAAAGAGTTGTTCCAGAGCCCGGTTCTTCAGGGTTTGAACACCTTGGGTCGACTCTTCAGCAACGACGGCTCCCATCACTTTGTCGTCCAGCCAGATGGGGTAGGCCGCGGACAGAATCATGGCTTTGCCGTCACTCGATGGCCGCCAGTGGGCGTAACCGCGTCCCTGCAAGGCTTGATCAACATTCACGCCTGTGATGAGTGCGGGATCGGCGGGTTTGTCGTCAAACGGGGTAGGCTCTGATAAGAGGAAGGTGTAATAAAGCGGGCGCAGCAGGTGTTGATCCAACCAGGAGCCTAAACCATGCTCTTCTTCATCATAGCGAACCGACGTTGCCCATACTCCGTCTGAATGCCGGATATCGCCGGATTGCGCCAACACACGCTGATGACGATCCAGCACCCAGATACGCGAACTGCTGTGCCCCATGCCTTTGACTATGCGCTCAATTTCCGGTGAGGGCAGCAGCACAGTGCCCAGATCAGCCGCCGTTTTGCTATTGGCTGTGCCGATGATGGTCTCAACATCGCGGTGGGTATCGTGGTTAACATCATAAACAGACACCGAGAGTCGTTGGCCGAGCTGTGACAAGGGCATGCTGAGTTCCAGCGAGTAGCCATCCTGCCTTGGTTGCCACTGTGCTGTAATCAGATTCGTGGGGGAAAACAGGTTCGGCTCGTCAAGCTCATCGGTGATCAACCAGGCCGAGGTCTGGCCATTCTCTTCAAGTGCTATCAGGTAACGCTCAAATTCACCTTGTGGCGTTGTCAGTGCCAATATCAGATGATCGTTCCTGTCGACCTGATGACTGTTAGCCCGGCGCAAAACGGTGTGCCTGTCCTTCACTTTCATCGCAGCATAAAATTGCTGGCTGTATCGCCCGGTAATCAGATAGAAATCGGTTTGTCCCTGCTGGTAAGGGCGCTGGCTGAATCGGACATACTGACGCCCGTAGTAATGCATTTTGGCATCAAGATCCTCAGGCCAGTCTGTTAGGCTTCCGTCAATGGTGATTGAGCCGGGCAGATCGTAGACGTAAAGATCGCGGCCATGCTGAACCCGAGGCAGAAAGCTGGCTTGCTGGCTGAACAGCGCAGGCCGTTCGTTCAGTGCGGTGGCGATGGCTCTGGCAGTGCCAATCAGGGTTTGTTCCTGTCCCTGACGGAGCAGTTTTTCCATTTCGAGAACAAACCGGTACCCGAACCAGGGCAGGGTGAGCAACAGACTGGCGATGATCACGATCTTAACGCGAAGACCGGCGGTAAGTCGTACGGTCAGGCTCCCCATCGGTATCCCATTCCGTAGACAGTATGAATATGATCAAAGCCGGCATCATGCTGGGCAAATTTTTTGCGTATCCGTTTGATGTGGGAGGTGATAGTACTGTCATCGACAACGACATGGGCATCCTCCATCAAATCCTGACGACTTCTGACATGGCCCGGACGTTTTGCCAGCGCGTACACCATCCAGAATTCAGTCACAGTTAAATCTATGTGCTGCTCCTGCCAGAAGATCTGCATTTTGTTCTGGTCAATGGTCAAAGCTCCCCTGTGCAGCAGTGTCTCTTCTGTGGCAGGGGCCGACATCAGTTCACTGCGCCGGAATAAAGCAGCAATCCTGGCCATTAAATGGGGCAGGCTGATGTCTTTGGTGAGATAGTCATCGGCCCCCATTCGTAACCCGCATACCGTATCAAAGTCGCTGTCACGCGCAGTCAGAAAAATGATGGGAACAGTGGGGGAGAGTGCGCGTAACGACTGACACAGTGCGAATCCGCCGTCTATCTCATGGCCCAGGCCGATATCGATGATGGCCAGATCGGGCAGTTTGAGTTCGAACGCTTGCTGGGCTTGCTGGCGGTCAGCGTAGCCCTGCACCTTGTAACCGTGCTTTTTCAGCACATCCATGTAGTTTTCACGAATCGCCGCTTCGTCTTCAACAATGGCTATATGTTTCATTGATTGCTTCATCATTCACCCTGGAGATGACTGACTATACCTGAACTGACAAGCTAAAAAAGTGCAAATCCACCTTCAAAGTCAATTGCCATAATCTTGCCACATTTGATCAGCACATTGCCTTTTTCTCTCCCTCTTATTGCCTGAACACTTTGTTTTAATTCTCTCATCGGCAAACGAGCGCTGCATTCACGGCCTCAGATGCTTTTTCGGATAACACAGAAATGATGAGGAAAATCAGATGAACGACATGATGAAAAAACAGGCGCTTTCTTTTTTGGTTGCTACAGCTATTCTGGGTGCCAGCACTCAGGTTCATGCGGGCCAGCAGAGTACCGCAAACGCTGAGCCGGTTGCCCAGCAAGAGCAATGGATTGGTATGGGGTCCGGTGCCGCAGTCGGAGGCCTGGTGGGTGGTCCGGTCGGCGCCGTGATTGGTGCCATGGTCGGCGGGATTATGGGCACGGCCGTTGGCCAGGAAGATTATATCGCCAGCCAGACAGCGCGTTTGAGTGAGCAGCAAAAAACCATTGTTGCTTTGAATGAGCGTAACGCCGAGTTAGAGCCTGTACTGAACAGCTATCAGGAAATGCAACATGAAATGGCCAGCCTGCGCGAGACACAACAGAAGCATGATATGGCGTTGGCCATGAATGTGCACTTCCGAACCGGGTCTGCGGTGATTGAACCCCATTTTCAGGCTCAGCTGGATGAAATCGCAGAACTGATGAAGCAATCGCCGGAAATTAACTGGGAATTATCAGGTTATGCAGACCGTCGTGGCGGCGCGGAACGTAACCAGGCGCTTTCAGAAGAGCGTGCCACTGCCGTCAGGGATTATCTGGAATCTCGTGGGGCGAACCCATTGCAAATCGTCACCATTGCTCATGGCGAAGAAGAGCCGCTCAAAATGGATGAAAGCTGGGAGTATGACTTCTTTGATCGTCGTGTGACCTTGCGTAGTCATCAGGGACCAGTTCAGACAGCACAGTCGCATTAAGGGGGAGATATGACATCAACGGCCCATTTTACGCTCAGCAGTTGCTTAATACCGATAGCGGTTATGGTGATGTTTACGATGCAGTTAGCGATGAAAAGCGACGAGAGTACATTCTCAGTCAGTCATCAGATTGAGGCGAAGGGATTCAATGATGGTATCTGGCAAGATATGGACAGTATTTCAACGAATCAGTAATTTGGCTGAGCATCAGGGGAGTCGGCTTGGACTGGCCCCTGATGCCTGGCCGGGAGCACTGCTGAAGCTGACATTACTGCATCTGAGTCTGGTGTATTGCTGAACAGATAAAGCGTTATTCATTGTTGTCTGTTAAACGTTGTCACCAAACTTTGTGAGTAAGCCCGTGACAAATTACACGGGCTGCTTTAAGGCTTCTCTCAGTCTGTCCTGAACCACTGCAACCAACAGATCCGGCTGGAATTTAGAAATGAAACGGTTACAACCGACTTTATCGACCATCGCCTGATTAAAGCTTCCGCTGAGCGAGGTGTTCAGCGCAATGTACAGATCTTTCATCCGCTCATCATTGCGGATTTCGTGAGTCAGGCGATAACCATCCATTTCCGGCATTTCAGCATCGGTGAACATCATCAGGATCTCATGATTCACGTCTTTTCCTTCATCGCACCAGCCTTTGAGAATTTCCAGTGCTTTTTGCCCATTGATGGCTTCAATGATCTCCAGGCCGAGCTGAGACAAGGTATCCCTGATTTGTGCCCTTGCGGTTGAAGAGTCGTCGACAATCAGAATTTTGCGTCCATGAAACTGGCTGACTAAATGCTGATCGAGAATATCGTCAGAAATGTCTGTGTTGTATGACACAATCTGAGCCAGTACCTTTTCCACATCGACGATGCTGACCAGTCTCTCAACACCTTCTCTGTTGATTCGTGTAATGGCGGTCAGATAATTGTTTTTACCCACCTGACTGGGTGGCGGCTGAATATCCTGCCAGGTCATATTGGCAATATTCATCACTTGTCCGACGAGAAAACCCTGAACACTACGATTGTACTCAGTAATGATGAGGTTGGTTTCAGCGCTCTCTTCCGTTGCTCTGACACCAATCGCCTTTCGTAAATCAATGATTGGAATCGATTGTCCGCGAATATTGGCGACCCCGCAGACACTGGCATGACTGCCTGGCAGCGAATGCAGATGCGGCTGTTTAACGATTTCACGGACTTTGAACACGTTAATCGCAAATAATTGAGCAGAATGAAGCCGGAAAATCAGCAATTCGAGGCGGTTCTCTCCAACAAGCTGAGTACGAAGATCGACTGCATCAAGAATGGTCGTCATAAAATGTCCGTAAATGTGTTTTTTGTTCTGAATTTCAGCAAATTATAGAGAGAGGGAGCCAATATTCCTAACGAAGGTTACAAAGGTAAGAGCAACATCCCAGTTTCATAAGGCATGTGCCGGAAGCAACGTGTGTCGAGCTCGTTTTTTAGCGCTGCCGTTCAGGTTGGTCACACTTTTCACTTTGTTGAGCTCGAAAATGAAAATTCAGTATTAGATGCTGCTTTACATGAGAAATATGACGTTATGATATTGATTTTCCATGATAGTGCCACTCAAATTCTGAATTTTATTTTTCAGATATGGTCTTTGTAGCGATATCCTGCTGCTGTCAGATTTGTTAACGATTTTGTAACTTTTTTCCGGAACTTGTTTCCTGTTAGGTGTTTATAATGTTTCAGAATGTAAATGACTGAAATTGAAACATTTTAGTTACAATCCTGAGAGGTGTAATCTCTATTAAACCGCCACAAAACCTGAAACAATAGCCGCAAAAGGGCGCTCCGGGGAAACTGTTGGCGCTCGCTGTCATTAAGCTCGGGTTTTTGAGTGAGGTTCTTATGAAGTTCTTGATTATTCTCGCTGTATCGGTTGTTGCCGGTGTTTTCTCAGGGGAACATCTTCATTCATTTATGGCCGGTTTTGGCATCGCATCTCTGGCGGTAGGTACGGCCTATTGGCTGGCATTCCGGGCGACACGTTATCCTCAATTGGCATTCATGCTGCTGCTAACCGGGTTAATGGCGAAGATGGGTGTCACTGTCGCAGGGGTCATGTGGGGCCTGGAAAATCAGGTGATTAACTCACCTCTGGTGTTTGCTCTGTCATACCTATTCTTTTCGATTGTGGCGACTTACGGCTACTTTAAGCTGCGCGAATATCAGCTTACCCGGCTTGAAACGGTTAAGTTTGCCAACGCATAACACAGAAAGGGCCACAGATGAGTGGCCCTTGTCTTTTTTGCACCACGAACATTCAATACCGTCGCTTTAAAGGTGATGCCGCAACCCCATCTGCACCGTGCCTTTGACTTGCAGATCTGCAGTCAGTAAGGCCAGATTGGCTTTATATCCTGTTCTGACCCTTCCATAGTGTGTATCCAGCCCCAGTGCTTTGGCCGGGTACAGGCTTGCCATCCGCAATGCCTCTTCTTTGCTGACACCCACATGATTCATCAGATTATGAACACCTTGAATCATGGTGATGGCCGCACCGGCAATGGTGCCATCGGCATAATGGCATTTACCGTCCGTGACATAGGCCTTGGTACCTGCCATATCATATTCTTTGAGGTCGGTACCCGCAGGCGTCACAGCATCTGTGACCATGAAAAGCTTCTCTCCCAACAGCTGGTGAGCGATTCTGATTGAGGCGTAATTGACATGAATGCCGTCGACGATAATGCCGGCGTGCGGTTTGTGATCAAAGATATAGCCGACCGCACCTGGCTCACGAGAGTCCAGGGGACTCATTGCATTAAACAGATGCGTCGCCATCGTGATGCCGTGTTTGGCTGTGTAGTCGGTATAGCGGCCATTGGTATGGCCCATCGACACGATAATGTTCGCCTCTGTCAGTTTGTGAATCACCGATTGCTCACAAGACTCAGGCGCCAGGGTGATGACTTTGATGCAACGGGCATGGCTGATGAGGTACTCAGCCGTTTGGTCATCAAGATCCCGGATACATTGTTCCTGATGGGCTCCTTTCTTCTGAGGGTTGATGAAAGGGCCTTCTAAATGCAGCCCCAGCACTCCTTCAGATTCCGGGTTATCCATGCTTTCAATTAACGTAATGACTTCGCTGAGTGGTTCGGCTTCGCTGGTGATAAAAGTGGGAAGATATTGGGTGGTCCCGTGGCGAAGGTTGGTGGCATTCATGGTATCCAGAGTGGATTTGGCGATCTGAGTGTTGAGCAAGACGCCGCCACAACCGTTTAGCTGAATGTCGATGAACCCTGCGGTGGCCAGTAATCCTGACCCGTCCAGACAATCGGTCGGGAGTAACTGCCGGGACTTGGCTTCCGACATGGGCATGACGGCAGAGATGGTGTCTCTGTCAATAAAAATGGCTTGATCTTCAGTAATCGTGTTGCCATCGAACACGCTGATGTGGGTTATGGCGTACATGGGCCGGACTCCGATAATGCAGAGGAGGAGAGAAAGCTATGGCTATCTTATTTTTTTATGAAAATAAGATAGCCTGCATTGAATCCGGGATCAATTTCTCAATGAGATTAATGTTAACTTTGTGACTTAATTATTTGATGAGGCTTAAGATCTGCCTGAAGCTTTCGCCTTCAGCGACGCCTTGTAGTTCAAACAGGACCATTTCTGTGCATGAGACAGAGGCGCCCGCCTGTTGCATGCGATTCAGGGCGACGGTTTTGTTTGCCGCATTCCGCGAAGAGACAGCATCAGAAACGACTTCGACATGGTAGCCTTTACGAAGTAAATCCATGGCGGTTTGATAGACACAAATGTGCGCTTCTATGCCGACCAGCAGCACGTTCTTACAACCTGTAGAAACTAAAGCATCCATAAATGCCACCGACTGGCAGCCGCTGAAGCAATTTTTGGCGATGGGGGCCTGATCGGTGAGATGATCCGCAATCTGAGGAATCGTGGGTCCGAGCTTATCGGGTAACTGCTCTAACCAGATAATGGGTAATTGAAGGGCTTTTGCCCCTTGCGTCATTACTGACAGGTTCTGATAGAGAGTGCCACTGTCTGACATCAGGCTGGCCAGCTTTCCCTGAACATCAACGATCACCAGCACGGTTTTATTGCGATCCAGCATAGGAATGTCCTTATCTTAAATTCACCGTTATGTGCTTTTACATGAAAAGTTTAGCGGTGATTGCTCAGTGTTTGTAGGGCTGACCTTGGTTCGATTTGACCATAAAGTCAAGCCGGTTTGGTCTGTTGCCTCTTCCTTAAGCTAAAATACTTTGATGAAGTTGATCCAAGCGAAAAGCCTTGTAACTTGTTTCATCTTTACATTATGGGTAAATGACGGAACAATGAGCCGATATTGAAACGTACCTGAAAAACCATGACTGAAAAAAAATCGAATCCTTTTACTGATCTTATCTTCAATGTCATCGTACCGTCTGTGGTACTGATGAAGCTGAGTGGCCAGGAACAACTGGGCCCTGTTAATGCATTGCTACTGGCACTGGCTTTCCCGATTGTGCTGGGTGGCTATGAGCTGATCAAGCACAAGAAGTTTAATTTCATTTCGTTACTGGGCTTTGTCAGTGTATTGCTGACCGGTGGAATAGGTTTACTTGAACTTGATAATCAATGGCTTGCAATAAAAGAAGCCTTGATTCCCGGTTTGATTGGACTTGTGGTGTTTGTCTCTACATTCACGAAGTATCCAGTTGTCACCAAAATGATTTTCAATGATGCCGTTCTGAATCTCTCGCTGATCAAAGAGAAACTGACGCAAAACGGTAAGCTGGGTGAATTTAACAAGTGCCTGGCACAGTCTAATTATCTGTTTGCCAGCACGTTCGTGTTCTCCTCAATCATGAACTACGTACTGGCCACCACCATAGTGACCAGCCCGGCAGGGTCAGAAGCTTTTAACGAAGAGCTGGGTGAAATGACGCTGCTGAGTTATCCGATGATCGCGATTCCGTCCATGCTGATGATGTTCGGTATCTTTTATTACGTCTGGCGTTCTATCCGGCGCATGACCAATCTTGAAGCGAACCAGATTTTCAAGATGCAGTAATACAGCGAAGGGCTTACCACTGAGTAAGCCCTTTTTATATCTGCGTATCACAGAGTTGATGACGGTCTTGTTCGCAGATATCGGGCAAAACGAGGGATCTGGTTTTGTGTAAACCCGTTATATCTGATGGTGACGATACTGCCGATTTCAGGGGGAACGGCACGATCTGCATCTGAAAAACCTGTCCCGATTTTGAAGGGGGCAGAGCATCCACTTTTACCCAAAGCGCTCCCATTAACCCCTGATACTTCCCTTTCCCGGGCTCGTAGCCGACAACGACAGCTTCTGTATCTTCGTAGCGTTTTATTTTCACTAAGCCGTCTGATCGTCCTGAAATATAGGGCTGCGAAGCAAGGTGTAACATGATGCCTTCACCGCCATCGGCTTCTATTTCTGACAGCCAGCTGTTGACCATGGCGATGGAGGGCAGTTTTCGCTGCTCTATGATGTGGGTGTAGGGATGACTTGATGCATTGACCAGTGCGGTGACATGGCGTCGGCGCTCATCAAATGAACCAGGATGTGCAGGGGCATCAAAGACCATGAATCGAATCTTTTCCCATTGCTCAGGGTTTGGCGATGAATCCAGTACTGTTTGTGATACCAGATGAAAAGCATCTCTACCGGCCCATAATTCGCCTTCCAACACTTCATCAGGCAAGCCTGCCGTGAACCAATGTGGTGCATGAATCGTGTGACCTGTCCGGGTTTGCAACTGATGGCCATTCCAGTGGGCACGAATACCATCTAATTTTTCGCTGACCCAATAATCGATCATTTTTGTACCGATTGGGAGCAGAAACGCGTCATCCTGCCAGACAGCTGAAGTGGCTCTCATGGTGAGTGTTTCTTTGGCATAACTGATTGGGCTCAGCATTAAGGTGATGATGATCGCCAGCTCAGATTGCTTCATGTTCATTTCCTCCGGGGCTACAAGGGCAAAAAGTAACCGGACACTGTCATATCCTGAGTGTATTCCGAGGGGAAAAGTGGAAGAGTGCGGCAGGAATGTGATTCGGAATAGCTAATTTTCTATCGTTATCATAGACTTTGCGTATGAAGCCGCAATCAAGTCTGATATAGCTCTGACATCGGTCCGTCACGGTTGTGGTAGTTTGTGTCTGTGTTACTTGACTACCCGGGCCTCTGGAAGTCATTTGGGTATATTGGGCTGTTTATCGGCGTTTAGTCACGTATTGGACTGGGTCGTTTGTTAGGAGAAAAGAATGGAGTTGATGTCGAACCGGAAAGTGATTCTGGTTGCCGGATTAATCGCAGGAATGCTGCTGGCATCGGCAATCGGGCACATTCAGCATCAGCCAACGGTTGCGGAAATGGACAACCTTCGTGAGATAAACACTGAACAGGCGGAGCAAATACAAAGTCTGAGCTCGCGTTTAGAAACGATGGCGTCAATGGAAACTCAAAAAGCAATTGAATTTAAAGAGTTACAGCAAGAACTTGAGCAGAAAATGCTGGAGTTATCTTCAGTACGAGAAGATCATGCAAAACAAATGGCTGCGATTAAGCAACAGAAAAAGCAGCTGACTGTGACCAAAAAACAACTAGACACCAAAGTAGAGACGCTGACTGAAGCAACCCAAAAACAGCAGACTGTGCTGTCCAACTCTAAAGCGTTATACCAGCAGCAGTTGGCGCTGCAAAAACAGCTCAGTCAGGTAGAGGCTGATGTGAAACAAGCGCGGCGTCTTGCTGAAGAGTTTAAAAAGCCGTGCGACGAGTTTAAATCCGGCAAGAGTTGGAACTGGGTTTCTCAGGCCGATTGTGATCGCTATGAAGCAAAATTATCCAAAGTGGCGGAAGCGGAAGTGGAACGAACGGCGCTTCAAAACGAACTTGATGAACTGAATGAGAAAATCAATGTTACATTGCCAAAAGATGAGTGATGTTCATGACGATCAACAAGTGTCAACCAGGTAGCCTGGGCATTCAGGATATGTTTTCAGACATACCGGATAACTTGCCGGAAGAGCTGTTTCAGACTCTGATTAATACGTCTGGTGTACGTATTGAGCGAATTCTCTCCCGGGGTCACCAGACACCACCTGACGAGTGGTACGATCAACATGAAGATGAATGGGTGATGGTCATTCAGGGGGCAGCCGAGCTGGCATTTGACGATGGCCGTTTACCCGTTCGACTCGGTAAAGGCCAAAGTATCTATCTTCCTGCACACTGCCGTCACCGGGTCAGCTGGACGGTGCCCGATAAGAATACCGTTTGGCTGGCCGTATTTTTTCCATCTGACCGCAATGACTTGTCAATGCCGCCTGAATAAAACCGGCATCAAGAGGATACCGGTGCTGTTGTCTGATTTTCACTGTGCTGCCAGATAAGGTTTAGCCAACCGGCAAAGCCAAAGCGACCGGAAACTGACGAGCGCTCGCCAGTGCCTCGGCTTTTTGGGTGATCGTGGCAGCGTCAAGTTGCTGTGTTACGGTAAAGCGTGCCTCCAGAGGCAATGTCACGCCACTTTGTTCTGCGCTAATCAATCCGTCTTCTACCAGCTTTTGAATAATGAGCTCTGCCGCAGTTAATGCGGAGGACGCTTTGACGATCTCTGTGCGGGCATAGTGGTGGCCATCAAACGAAACATCGGCAGCACGTAGTGAGGGATCGTCCCCGGGATTTGTTGCGCCCCAAACAGTGGCGGACCGCCTACACGGGCAGTTTTATATGCTGGCAGATGTTTGGCAACATGCGCGATGGCTCTGAGTGTTCGTTGTTCGATATCACTGGGTTGCCAACCGTTTCTCAGCATATTTTTGTATAACGGGTTTAAAACGGGCTGAGCGCTTTGTTCAGTGCTGCGAACCAGGCCGTCTTTAAAGAGCGTGATGTCTTCTGTCATGCCGTGTAACTGGAAGTAGCCATCCGGATAGGGAGTCAGTTGTGCCATTCCCTGCGGGGTGCCACGCTGACCATGAAAAATAATTTCAGGCCATTCTGCTTGGCTGTCTTCCCATCGGGTGACATAGGCCGCTTTGAACTCGACCAAACGTTTCCGTTGATAATGCGCCATATCGTCTAAGGTGCCGGTTCGGTAACCGCACGCATTGATCAGATAATCCACGTCCTCAGTGTGACTGTCACAATCACTGCTGTCGTTACCCGGAGAGCAGTAAGTAATTTGCCATTTACGGGTCTGGCTGTTCTGCTCAATATGAGTGACTTTGGTGTGTGTTCTGACCTGGCTGTTGGGCAGCGCATCCAGACCCAGAGTCACCGTGGCAGCTAAGCGAAAGACGCTGACACCGTACTCCTGAACAAGGACGATGGGGAATTTAAAATGATCAAGGTTAAGGTGTTTTGCGACCGGCACCATCCAGTCATCAGGCGCTGTCGCACGCTCAGGCATCTCATGTTGAGCTAGTCTTTCCAGATCCTCGCGATAATAGAGCCGGAAATAATCATCCGGCTCGCCCAATACCGCATTTGCCGCATCAGCCTGAACTAAAGCTTGGTAGTGCTGTTCAAGCAAAGTCAGCCGGGGAAGCAATAAGTCGGGATGGCCGGGATCTTGTATCGGAACAGCGATGACGGTGGGGCGAATATTTGCGCTGTGTTTATAGACTCTTAACGTATCGACAGACTGTGTCAGCAGTTGGAGACACTGCTCATCTGAAATGTCACGATACAGATTGCCGCCTGCGTGTAAGTGGCAGATAGGAGGGCCATTCACCAGGCTGGGCCCTTCTTCGAAAAGGCTGACAGAGAAACCTTGCTCGGCAAGTCGAAGCGCAATGGTAGAACCTGCCATTCCTCCGCCAATAACCCCAATTTTAAGATGGCTTAAAGGTCTGTTTGTGCCCGTTTCAGTCGTCATCAGCGGTAAATTCAACATTTTTGTAATCAGTTCTCATGCCGGACATTTTACTTGTCTGGCGCTTCGTTTGAAACAGTGAACATAAACAAACGCATTGATTGTTCATTTTTCTGTCAGTGTGAATTTACAATGTAAACATTATGCACCTGAATGGGCATGTGGGGTGGGTTGTCAATCTGCGTGGCTGATTGAAAAACTGCCCTGAAGCCTGGCGATTCCGCCTGCTGTCAGTGGTATTTTTTTGACTTGAATGACGAAGAAAATCCCATTTCCGGACTCTGTCGTAGATTGTGCTTAAAAATCGGTCCAGATGGATGTCTTAATAAAGATATCGGCGCGCTATAACCTGCTTATTACCTTGCCAAAATTACTATTCCTGTCTAAACCCTTAGAGGTAGTGGTGAACTAATAACAAGGAAAATTTTATGATTCGAATAATCAAAATTGTACCGTTGGCGATTTTTTTGTCGGGTTCAGTTGTCGCAGCAACAGAGAATCCGTGGTATTTCGGCGCCCGGGTGGGTGGCACTCATTTCAATAATTTTGATGGTGCAATTGACGGCCAGAAAAGTGACTACGGGCAAGATGACTGGGGCGGGGGTGTTTTTCTGGGTTACCAGTTCTCTCCTATGGTTGGCTTAGAAGGCGGGTACACTTACCTTGGTGAAGCCGATTATGATTTAGGCAGTGGTGGCTTTGAAGCTTATGGTTTGGATTTAGTTGCCAAGCTGACATGGCCTGTGACAGATGTCGTTGACCTGTATGCCAAAGCCGGTGGCTTTTTCTTTAATGTTGACAACACGGTAAATGGTGCCGATGGCAATGGCACATCGGGCACTGCAGGGGTTGGGGCTGAGTTTTACATGAATCCCAACGTATCAACACGGTTAGAATATCAATATTACAATCAGGTTGGGCGCAGTGAGCCTGGTAAAACAGATATTCATTTCTATGGTTTGAGCCTGGTTTATCACTGGGGAGCACCAGCGGCAGCGGCTGTTGTTGAAGAGGCGGCTCCGCTGCCAGAGCCTGCACCTTTACCTGCTGCGACTATTCAGCCTATTCGGGTGGCATTACCCTTTAACTTCGACAGTAGCCAGTTAACGGACGACTACGTCGCGCAGTTGGAACCTATTGCCGACCGTTTGGTGAATTATCCTGACAGTAAACTTCAGGTCATAGGCCACACCGATGCATCAGGAACGCCAGCATACAATCAGAAACTGTCAGAGGAACGTGCAGCAGCAGTGGCAGGCTATCTGGCGGGTTACTTCAGTATTGGTATGGACAGAATCGAGATTAAAGGCTTTGGCGAACGGGATCCTATCGCAACGAACAACACGGAAGAAGGTCGAGCGAAAAACCGCCGGGTTGAGGCTTACATGCCTGGCATGGCGGCTGATAAAAGCCAGTAGTTTCAGTGTTTTACTCAGTAAAGCCTCCTTGATTGGAGGCTTTTTCTGGTCAGGGCAAAAGAATCCAATGTCCAGATGATCAGGCTGGCGCTTTACAGTTGGGATGTGTTGCTGTTGAAACAGGCAAGCGGCCGATTTCACGCCGGAGATCATCAATGCGCGATGCATGGGAAGGGTGGGTCGACAGTATTTCAGGGGGTTGCCCGCCGCCGCTGGCTTTGCTCATGTTTTGCCAAAGCGCCACACTTTGATTCGGATCGAAACCGGCTTGGGACATCATACGCAGCCCGATGATATCGGACTCCGATTCCTGCGCCCTGCCATAAGGCATCAGAATGCCGTACTGTACACCCAGCCCGAGTCCGGCCATGGCCATTTCCTGATACTCAGTGCCACCGAGGGCGACGCTGGAAATTTGCAAACCCAGGTTGGCTAACTGAGATCGGGACAAGCGCTCGTTGCTGTGTTTGGCAAGGACATGGCCAATTTCATGGCCGATAACTGTGGCGAGTTGATCCTGATTCTTTGCAACGTTCAGCAGGCCGGTATACACGCCGATTTTTCCGCCGGGCAGCGCGAAGGCGTTCACCTGATCACTGTCGAATACAACCACTTCCCAGCTTGGTGCTTCAGGCTGACGGCCAAGTGATGCAGTTAAAGCACGAGTGACACACTGAACATAGGCATTAACCTGAGGATCAGTATTGATCTTTTCCTTTGTTTTCATCTCTTCAAAGGACTGTGCACCCAGTTGCGACATGTCCTGTTCAGAGAACAGCAGTACCTGTTGCCGGCCAGTGGGTGAATTACTGCAAGCAGCCAGCAGTAACGCGCTTGCCAGCAAACTGGTCATGGGTAAATGGCGAAATGCTATCATAGTTCTCACTCCTTGCTTTTTAGTATATGCCATGTTGTACATCGCTTATCAGCCATTTATATAGATGTTATGCTGGCGCAATCTAGCTTGTGATAAGGAATCGCAATGTCGATTTGGCGAAAGAAATTTGATCTTAACGACTTAAATCAAACCTCAGTGAACACCCTGGTTCAACACCTCGGCATCGAATACAGTACCTTTGATGACAATAGCCTGACGGCAATAATGCCAGTCGATTCAAGAACTCACCAGCCTTTTGGTATGTTACATGGCGGCGCATCTGTGGTTCTGGCGGAAACGCTGGGGTCGATTGCTGCCAACATGTGCGTCAGTGACGATAAATACTGCGTTGGCCTTGATATTAATGCCAATCATATCCGTGTCGTTCGTACAGGCTTTGTGAAAGGAACAGCCAGCCCTGTACACTTAGGGGCCACGACACAAGTCTGGCAAATCACTGTCACCGATGAACGGAACAATCTTGTGTGTACAAGCCGGCTAACGATGGCGGTACTGAAACATAAAAAGAAGGACGAAGCATGATTCTGACATTCAGCCAGGGCAGAATTGTTGCCAATCAGCATGAGCTGGTGATTCGTCTCGAAGGGATGGGGAAAGTGACTTTGCAGGCGAGAGCGGATGATATCCGCTTGTTAAGGCAGCCAAATATCATTACTGCTACCGGGAGTGGTGTGCAATGGTCAATCCATTTAGATGATGATGCACAACTTGAATCCCTGTCGGACTGTATGGGGATTGCCATTGATTCTCATCATAATGAGTGATTATTTCTTTTTTATAATGATTAACGTACGGCGACCTTTTTTGAGGGATATATCGCGAAGTTTAGATTAATGGCTTTTATCTCTGATTATTTTTCTACAAAATCGAATTATTATATTTGATTTTTCGATGTGTTTAGAGCTTGCAAATTAGCTACGTATTGATGTGGCTATAAGAAAGGATATCTATGCAAGAGCCTCAACTTAACAGAATTGCGGTGAACGCTTTTCGTACTCTGTTTAGCCGTTGTCCTGATTTTTGTAACCTACAATCTACTTTTTATGGCTGGGTCGCATTTCTTGCGACAGAAAAACGACGCGTGGTGATTAAGTTTTGTCGTCAGGCAGGGCGGCTGAGTCAGGAAATTAATTCTGTCAATCGTTTAAGAACAATGATTGATTGTAAAGTGCCTGAAATTTTATTTTTTGGCTGTGAAGAAGGACATGAATTCATCGTTATGGAGTGGGTGGATGGTGTCCCGGCGCATGAATTACCGACTGAACCACATGCGCTGAAGGTATTTTCGGATCACTTTACAGAGCTTCTTATTAATATGCACAATCAACCTCATGAGGAAGGGTTTGAAATAGCAGAGAATAAGTATGATTCTCAGATAACACCTGCATTTGAAATATGGATGGAACCGGTATTACGGTACGTCTTAGACCCCAAATCTCCTTTCTCAGCGGAGCTGAAAAATCAATTCGAAAAACTCTGGGATGAGCGTCAGTCAGTATTGGCCCCCATAAATGCACAGCCATCTTTTGTACATGATGATTGTCATTTAGCGAATGTCCTTTTCGATGCAAAAACGTTTAAAGTGGCGGCAATTCTTGATCCGGCCGATGCCGGTATCAAGCACAGAGAGTTTGATGTGTTTCATTTAAATGATATTCGTCCCGATTTGGATCTGATTGGCCGTTATGTGGCGAAATATCCCCTTGCTGAAGGCTATGAAATACGGCGCTGGTATTTCAGCCTTTGGGATGATGCAAAACATGCATCGAACATTGGTTGGTATGATGAGCAAAGCTTCATTTATAAACTGCAGAAATACCATGGCTTATCTAAAAGGGCTGGCAGGATGCTTTGAGAGATGCCGTCAAATTGTTTACAATGTGCGCGTATTTTCGACCTTTAGTGGCATCCGTATGAAAAAAACGCTCATTTTGTTTGTGATATCTCTTATGTCGGGATGTGTGTCTTCTCCTTCGACTCCGCCCTCAACTCAGAATGAGGATGTGGCTCAAGCTGATAAAGCCATCACGTCATTGCCGGAGGATCAATCTGAGTCAGTTAAGGTGATGCCGTCCGTACCGGTTGTTGTCACGCCTACTGAAACCACGCCCCAAACGGTTCAAACTCCTCCTCCAGTTGCTAAGCCGCAGCCTGAAAAAGTAAAAACGCGTGATGGAAAGTTGATACTGGGTCAGCACGAGTGGGTGTGGTTGAGTCCGGCAAAACAGTTCGTCAAAGTACGGATTAACCAGGAACAAAAAGCATCGACATTGGGTGTAACCGCACTGGTTCCCTTTGAGCGTGATGGCAATGAATGGGTCAAATTTACTGCTCGCGGTATGGACTTCGAACTCCCTGTAACCCGATGGTTGGAAAAAGAGGACGCTAAGTCAGCCATTGTCCAGGTCAGAACTATTCTGGGAGATCTGAATGCATTAACCGATTTTGCCTTGGTGGAAGGCAAAGATGTTGTGCTGGGTGAAAATTTCACCAAAGACGTGGCGATTGTCGATTCGACCCGTGACTTTGTTCAGCCGAAAAAGAAGAAATGAAAATACGCAGCAAGGCACAATTTTAATGTTACTGAGCCAGGCAGCCACAATTGCCTGGCTCAGTGTGATTCCGCTTATCTGGTCTGTACCGAGACTTCATAGCTGGTGAATTTACGTACGTTGATCACACCAGTGTCGAAGATCAGATATTGACCTTTCATGCCAAGCAGTGTCCCTTCAACCACAGGCTCTTTGTCGAAATTATGTGACTGTATTTTCTTAGGATACGCACTTACCGGGTAAGTAATCTCGACGATGTCTTCTTTAAGACGTTCAATGGAATCTGCGCCAAAATGCAGCAATAAATCCTGTAGCTTTTCCTCAATCGCGGGCAGCAGCTTTTCTGCTTCCGCGGCTAAATCGATCGCCTCTGCATCTCCTTTCAGCATTGCCCGCCAGTTGGTTTTATCGGCAATAAATTCAGCTAATGCAACCTCAACTAACCCGGAAAGATGACGGTTTTTCACTTTGAGTATCGGTAAAGCCTGCGTGGCGCCCTGATCAATCCAGCGTGTCGGAATTTGGGTATGGCGGGTGATCCCGACTTTCAGGCCGGAAGTGTTGGACAGGTACACATAGTGGGGCACCATGCAGTGTGAGTCACCCCATTCAGGCTCCCGGCATGTGCCTTGCGCATAGTGACAGGTTTCTGGCTTCATGACACACATGTCACAACGGGCCAGTTTTTTCATACACGGAAAGCAATGCCCTTGTGAATAGCTCTTTTTGGTTTTTCTTCCGCAGGCATCACAGAAAATATTGCCGCTGAAAGTGAGTTGCAGGTGATGACCAATCAGCGGGTTCAGATCGAGAGTTTGGTCTCCAACCAGCAGCTGATAACTGACGACATCGCCAAGCGATGAACGCATTTTACTTAATGTACCTTGCATGATAATTCTCTGCTTACATTGCTTTAGATGGGATCTCTGCCCCTGTCGTATGAGTGTACCACTTCGGTCTTCAACAAGAAAAAACGGCCCAGGTGAAGTGGGCCAGTTGCGTTTTTTATCAACAATGGGCGCTTCACATGGGCCGGTTCAGAAACTGTATGGAACTAGCGGTTTTCCAGGCGGTTGTAGTCCAGCAAACCACTTTCAATAGGCCTGTTCTGGCGATTGATTTGATTTAACTTATCGCTGAATGCCCAGAAGGCTGGATCGGTACGACGAACGGCGACGTTATCCAGCAGTGACCGGTAATCCGCTTCACTGTAGATTCGCTTTGCCTGCGAAACAACATCCGGCAGTTCAGCTTCTCTGATATGCCAGAATGCGCTTGGATAACTGCCCAGCAAGCCATTGACCAGTGTCAGATCATCGTTGGACGGTAGGCGGTTTTTCTCCTCGTCGAACAGGCTGGAAATGTTTTTGTGCGCACTATTACGCACCAGAGTCAGCAACTGTGGTGGTGTATTTGGCTCTGTTGGCTCAATCATGATGAAGGTCAATTCGGGAAACAGCGTGGCCTGGCGGCCTTGTATCCGGGCTAGAGCACGTAACTGATTGAGACTCGCTTTACTGAGCTGCACATTGTCCAGTGAGTAACGGGTGTTATTCTGATCGACATCTTTGAGCTTGGACTGCAGCATTCCCAGCAGCTCGGCTTTGGGGTTAGATGTCGTATACTCAATGCCGGACGGCTGTGAGAAATCGTTGATATCACCTTCAAGGTAGTGCAACAGGCTTTGGTTCGAATCCTGATACCAATTAGCAAGTTCACTATGACGCGTCGCAGGAGGGAGGAGCGACAGGAAGTTTGACTCACCTTCCATCCGCAGGAAATCCATATACATTCTGGTCAGCAACTGGTGACCAAAGTTGCCGTACACATCGAAACCCGCAACAAGCAGGTAGTGGATACGCTCAATCAACGAATAGTCTAATACCCAAGCGGTTTTGGGGTGCTCACCCACCAAGCCTTTCACGACGGTTGCACTGTCAAAATGACGGAAAATAGTCAGGGCAGCGTTATCGTTGGCGCCGTCGCCATCCCAGATTAAATCGGTCGTCAGATGCTGGCCATTTTTGAAAGCATCATTGAGATAGGCATTTTTTGCCCTCAGAAACCGTCCTTGTTGCTTTGAGTATGTCACCCAGTTATGCAGTGGCAAGGTGGTGCTGTTTTTCTCTGCCGGCAAGCGAAGATTATCGGCCTGAGTGGCATAAAAGGCTGCCACTTGCGGTGAATCAGCGATATCTGGATCGACAAAGACAACCCAGAATCTGTCGTTGATCACATTCAATGCCAATTGGCCACGGCAGACAGGTCCTTTGATGAACCCCATAATCGTGTGCTGAGCATTGTCGATCATATACCGGTAACGGGCACCAACAGGCAGTTGCTCAAAGGCGAGCAAGGGATTAGCAGCCAGCTCCGGGGTATAGCCGGGCAGGGCGCTCACCGTATAATTTGGTTCAATGAAGTGCGCTTTCAGGCGGGCCATGCGTTCGCCGGTCAGAGCAAATGGCATATGGGTTTTGTCTGTAATGGATTCCCGAACCGGCAGAATGCGGTAATAAACCCGTTGAACGCCCGGATCATCAAAAGGACGACGGGTGGCAATGAGATCGACTGGTTTTCCTGGTGCTGTGCGTGAACGTACAATCCTGAAAAATGGAGTGTGCTCAGATGATTGCTCTGCATCAGGAAAATAGAGATGCGAAACAAACCAGTGTTCATACAGATAGCGGGAGGTCAGCTGATGTTTGAAATCATCTGCATTGAGAAATGCTTCCCACTCTGCTATTTGAGGTTTGACGGCTTGAGGTATCTCATATTGCGTTGCCATCGGCGCACCGGCGGCAACCCAGTCCATCAGGAGCTGATTTTCATCATCTGCCAGCTGAGGCAACCCGTATGGCATGCCCCATAGTGAATAACTCTGCTCGTAAGCCGACATTTCCTCAATGGTCGGACATTGCTCATTTCTGTCCAGAGAGAAATCCCAGTTGCCAGACAAAACCTTCTCATCGGGCAGAGGATGGTTTTGCTTCAGCATGAGCATTCTTGAAATAACGCTGAGCTGGGTATTCGCCTCAGCGCTTTGCACTCGTTCGTTCAGTACCGCAGAGAATCCCTTTTGGCGCCACTCCTCAGTGCTGTGGGCGTCCACGAACATGCGCGTGGTGTTCGCGGCAATCAGACGCGTGCCCTGATAGACTTTTTCTTTGTTTGCGCCTCTGTCTATCCCTTCGGCAGACGACATTTTTAACTGGCAGGGTGCATCGTAACAGGCGTGACAAACCACGCAGCGATTTTCCACCAAAGGTTTGACTTCATTGAGATACCGTTGAGCCAGGCTGGCTTCAGCGGGCAGAATTCTTGTCTGCGGTACTGGCTTGCCGTATATCTGGTCGAGATTAAATCCTGCATACGTTGCACAACCGGATACGATCAATGCCAGTAAGAGTAACAACGGACGTCGAGTCAGTTTCAATAAATGAACAGTCATGTGAGATAAATATCTGCCATAAAAGCAATCAGTATAAGCAAAGAGTCGGTTATCTCAAGAACTCATATAAACAATGTTCGATTGAGAAAGTTGCTGAGATGGCGGTCAGGTTTGTACTGACAGGGAAAACAGGAAAGCACAGGGAGCATGATGCCCCCTGAATGTTACTGATTAAAGATCGCCTGGAATTCTTTCTTCATTGGCGGGTGACGGCGAGCCTGTTTCAATTGCTTGCACAGGTCTTTCACACAATTGCGCAGCACTTTATCAAGCAGCACTGCTTTGTATTCACTTTGCTCTTCATCACTCATGTGATCCGGCAGTTGTGTTTCTTGCATTTCGGTCAGAAAGTCAACGCCGGCATAGCTTTGACTTAAAGCAACAAGCGCATGAAATTGCTCAAAGTTGTCTAAAATGTTTTGCGCGCTGCCAGGCAGCTCATCCCACGCTTCACGTGATGTCGTCTCTGAGACTTTATACACATTGATCAGCATGTTGAGCAGCTCGTCAGGTACTTTTTCGAATTCAACAACCTGGCGCAGTTCAGGTGAACAATCATCCAGCGTGTATTCTGTGTTTTCAACCTGATCCAGGTCTTGTTTTTCAATCTCAGACATACAAATTCCTAAGCATGTAAAAAGTAAAGGAAGCGAATCCTAATGACATGGCACCAAAAGTCAATATAGATGACTTTTCCCCGTTGGAGGCAGAGATACTGACCGGGGTATTGACAATGTGATGTTCAGACCAAAACCGGCAAGCAGAGAGCTGGAAATAAATTGAGAGGTTGTGACCGATGTTGGGGAATGATAAGTCACTTAGCCAATACTGTGTGCTATAAATGGATTAAGCTAATAATAAATAAATTCAATAGGATAACCTGATGGATGCAATGCGGATATTGCTGGTGGATGATGTTCAGGTCGAGCGCCTGCAATTGGCAATGCGGCTGCAGCGACTTGGTCATAGCGTTGAAGCCGTTGGGTCTGGCGTAGAAGCGATTGCGCGTTATTCTGCTTTTGAACCTGATCTGGTACTGATGGATATCAGTATGCCTGATATGGATGGTGTCGAGGTGGTCCGGCAGCTTCGTATTCAGCATACCGAGTGGGTACCGATAATTTTTTTGAGTGGTCATGAAGAACCTGAAATGATTGCAAAAGCCATTGATATGGGGGGCGATGATTATCTGGTGAAGCCAGTCGATAAAACGGTACTGGTCTCTAAACTCAAAGCGATGCAACGAATTGCAAATATGCGCCATCAGCTGAAAAGTGCCTCTGAGCAACTCAAGCTGGCAAACGAGAAACTGTCTGAACAAGTCAATGAAGACGGGCTGACGAAGATAGCGAATCGCCGGTATCTGGATCAGAAGCTGGCAGAGTTTATTGCATTACATGGCCGTAAAAATCAACCACTGACTATGATTATGATTGATGTCGATCATTTCAAATCTTATAACGATCATTATGGTCATTTAGAAGGCGATCGCTGTCTGCAGTTAGTTGCGAAAGCGCTGAAAGATAACTTTAGCCGCGCCGGTGAGCTGGTTGCCCGCTATGGCGGTGAAGAGTTTGTTGTTTTATTAAGTTATTGTGAGCAGTCTCGGGCAGTGAAAGAATGCGAACGACTGAAAAAATGTATAGAAAGTCTGGAAATCCCGCATCAGTATTCCCCAACAGCAAAGATAATTACTGTCAGCCAGGGTATGGCTTCCTGGACGCCAACCGGGTTGGAGTCGCCTGAATACGTGTATCAAATTGTTGATAAGGTGCTGTATAAGGCAAAAGAACAAGGCCGAAATTGTTACATTGCCGCTGAATTCACTTGAGCACACAGCGGCTAATGCATTGACTCGGTCACCTTCTGACCTGATGGGACTTTTCCGCTTGTCGGATTATATGACCATGCTAATCTCTCTTCACATCATGCCTGTCGGCATCGTTGCCAGATATTGATAAGAAGAAAGGATCAAAAAGTATGGATATGTCCCTTACCCAAATTGAAGCCCGAGTGATTGGCTGTCTGCTGGAAAAAGAAGTCACGACGCCGGATCAGTATCCATTAACCCTGAATGCACTGACGACTGCCTGCAATCAAAAAAGTAACCGCGACCCTGTCATGTCGCTGAATGAGGCAGAGGTCATGGACACGCTTGAGAGTCTGAAAGCAAAGCGCTTCATTCAGGAAATCACCGGGTTTGGCAGCCGTGTGGCGAAATACCAGCACCGCTTTTGCAACACTGAATTCAGCACACTGCAGTTCTCTGAACAAGAAAAGGGCATTATCTGTGTTTTGCTGCTGAGAGGCCCGCAGACGGCAGGAGAAATTCGTACCCGCACGAATCGCTTATGTCATTTTGCTGATGTGAAGGAAGCTGAGAATGTTCTCACTGCGCTGGCTGAAGGCGGTAAAGGGCCTTTTGTACTCAGGCTGCCACGTGAGGCCGGGAAGCGCGATAGCCGGTATATGCATCTGTTTAGCGGTGATGATTTTTCGGCTATCTCTTCTGATGTAGCAGACAGCGTTCATCATGTGTCAGACAGTTCATACAGTGATGCCTTGGAAGACAGGCTGGCGTTGCTGGAAAGCGAAGTTGTCGCATTGAGAGATGAAGTATCAGCACTGAAAGATAAAATCAGAGAGTTATGTGAATAAGCGTGATCCTGCACCAATCTGGTCTGTCTATTTAATACGTACACGCTGTAATCGCCTATATTGTGGAGTAACGACGGATGTTTTCCGTCGTTTATCCGAACACCAATCCGGTAAGAAAGGGGCGCGTTTCCTGAAAGGAAAAAGCCCCTTGACACTTGCCTGGTGCTCACGGGTTGGGGATAAACGCAATGCGATGCAGCTTGAATATAAAATAAAGCAACTGCCTAAATCGACGAAAGAGGCGCTGGCTGCTGAACAAATCGCCATTGCTGAGTTATTCCCCGACTACTTTGTTGGTGCGCTCTGATCAAGCGCGTGCCGAGATTATTGTCATTGCGTAGAAGTAGGGGATTTTCGTGAAATCATCATGGATTCATCATCGATTGCTGGGCGTCAGCCTGCTGACGGCAACCATAACTGTTCCTGCCTATGCCGCGGGTATCACAGCACATCCGGTACCAGGTCAGCCACTGGGCGAAAATGCACAACGTTTAATCAATTTGTACACGACTTTTATGTTAAAAGACGCAGTGCTGCAGGCATGTACCCGCAGCATGGAACAAACGAGAATGCAGGTTAATCATCAATACATTGAATATTCTCGCCTTGCCTTAGAATATATTCAGGCCGGGCGGTTAGTGGTGAAAAAGCAACTCCCTAAAGTCGATTTGATTGCCTGGCAATCGAAACTGGCTAATTCACAAGAATATTATGTAAATGGGTTTAGTGAATTCTCTGATGAACGTGTAACATTGGAATGTCAACAGGTTGCCAATGCCCTTGAAGCGATGAATCAACGCTTTGCAGCATTGCGATACTGAATATTCCATTTTGATTTTTACTGAGAAGCCCAAATATGGCTCTGAAAGCCACCATTTACAAAGCACATATCAATGTCGCCGATCTCGACCGGGGTCGTTATCTGGACGGTTCACATACGCTGGCCTGCCATCCTTCAGAAACCCTGCAACGTTTAATGCTGCGCTTAGTGGCGTGGGGTTTACATGCCGACGAGGCGTTGACTTTTACCAAAGGCTTATGTGACACCGATGAACCTGATCTATGGCTAAAAAACCTGCATGACGGCATTGAGCTTTGGCTGGAACTCGGACTGCCAGATGAAAAAAGGCTTCGCCGTGCCTCGCAGAAAGCAGATCAGGTCGTCATTTACGCTTATGGTGATAATGCTGCCCCTATCTGGTGGCAGTCGATGAAATCAAAGGCGGCGCAATTAAAAAATGTATCCGTGGTGTTCATTGAAGATGCCGTACTCGAATGCCTGGAGGGTATGGTAGAGAGAAGCATGCAGCTGCAGCTGACCATCGAAGGTGAGCACTGCTGGCTGTCGAGCGAAACTGCCAACTGTACAATCGTGCCGCAATGGTGGCAGCGCGGGGAATGATCTGCGGATGAGCAATGAGTGGCAAACCGCCACTCATTACTTTGAATGCGATCAGAGTCTAATCCATACTTCAATTACCATCCTTCCCGGAACAGGCTGAAATTGTGGCCGTTCTGTGTGATCGCAATACAAGGTCTCATGATAAAGGGGGATTACTGACGAACTGATGGCCGCTGGCTGACCTTTTCAAACCAAGCCTGCAGGTGCGGTAGAGATGCATCCAGGTTTATATCTAAATTTTTCATGAAATTACACATGACGTATGCGGTAATGTCAGCAATGGTAAATCTCTCGCCGGCGACAAACGCTGATTCGGAGAGTCGTTTCTCCAGCGACGGCAGAAATGCCATGAGCCGCTGACGCGACACTTCTCCCCAGGATTCCACACAGGTTTCTCTGTCTTTATAGACGCCTGTCAGATTTCTGAACGCTTGCATGGCAACGAATAAGCCTTTGAATTCCACGATTCTTTGCCACATCTCCACTTGCGATTTTTCCAGCGGTGTACTCCCAAATAAAGAGTTTTCACTGGGATGAGTTTCATCGAAGTACCGGCAAATAGCGACAGACTCGCTAATCGTGGTACCGTCATCGAGTTCAAGAACAGGTATCAGTCCGTTCTGGCTTTTAGCCTGAAAAGTATCTGATAAGTTTTCACCGCTGCGAATATCAATTGAAATTCGTTCAACGTTCAGGCCCATTTCCGCAAGGAAGATACTGACACGGCGAGCACTTGGCGATGGAGCTAGTTCGTAGATTTTCATGGTTTTCTCTTTAACGGAATGATCAGTTAGAATAAAATCTAAGTGATTGAAGTGCTTTACGTCAAGTGTGACAGAACAAAAATAGCACCCTGAGAGATAAGAATATGGCTAGGACCAAAAATTTTGACAGAGAAGAAAAGCTGATTCAGGCAATGGAGCTTTTTTGGCTTAAAGGTTATGCAGATACATCGGTCTCGGATCTGGTGGAGTGTCTGGGTATTAACCGCTTCAGTCTCTATAACACCTATACAGATAAAGCGAGCTTATTCAGCGAAGCGTTAGATTATTATTTAAAGACAGTGTCATTTCCGCCTCTTCATCAACTGCTGCACGAGAAAGCAGGGTACGAGGACATTGTGGCTTATCTGAAACGGTTTGCGTCACTGCAGCGTGAACAGACTTGCGGGTGCTTTATGCAGAATGCTTTACTTGAACGCGCACACTGCGATGAAAGTGTACTGGCGACGGGCGGCGTATTATTTCACGCACTGGCCGGCCGGTTTCAGACGGCGATTCAAAACGCGCAGGAGCAGGGCGAATGGAGTCTGACCACAGATGCGAAGCAATTCAGTCATTTTCTGGTCATGCAAATGCAGGGTATCAGGGTCCTGGGAAAAGCCCGTCAGTATGAACTGGTGGATAACGGCGTTGATGTGCTGCTTAGTCTGCTGGCATTGCAGAATCAGGCGGGTAACAAATACCACTAACCAGCATAGACGTTATCTTCAGGGTACTTCAGTTGGGTCGTCGTCGGTCTCGCAAGCAGATATGCCAGTGTAAGCGGACCGATACGACCGGTGATCATCACAATCACCATAATGATTTTACCTGGCTCCGACAGTGATCCGCTCAGTCCTGCACTTAACCCTGCGGTTGAGAAAGCCGATATTGTCTCAAACATGACCCGCTCGAACGATGCCTTCTCAGTCAGCATTAATAAAAACATGGCCAGTATGAGTATTAAGCCGCTGACAACAATAATTGCCAGGCATTTGAGCACTGTGCTCCAGGCGATTGTCCGTTTAAACAACACAACATGATTGTGCTGACGCAAAAAGGTGACTGTAGCCAGGACTGCCACGACGAAAGTGGATACTTTGATCCCCCCACCGGTTGATGTCGACCCCGCGCCAATCAACATCAACGCCATCATGACCAATAGCGCGGGTTGCGAAAAGTGCGAGATGTCCACAGAGTTAAATCCGGCGGTTCTGGCAGTCGCGGACTGGAAGAATGCATTCATCCACTGCAAACCGGGTGGTAAGTGCCCAAGTGTGGCGGGATTATTCTTTTCAAGTATCCAGAACAGCAAAGTACCGGACAACAGCAGCACCGGCGTGGCAATCAGCATGAGTTTAGAATGCAAACGCAGTTTGTGATGTTGTGTTTTTGACCACTTGAACAAATCTGCAACCACAGTGAAACCCAGACCGCCGCAGATAAACAGCAAAGAGATAGTCATCAGAAGCAGGGTATCGTCCTGATACCTTGTCATACTGTCAGAAAACAGTGAAAAGCCAGCATTGTTAAAAGCAGAGATGGCATGAAATACCGCAGTAAAAAGCCCTTCGGACCAACCAAATTCAGGCACCCACCTGACAGCAAGAATGAGGGTTCCTAATGTTTCAGCAACTAACGTAAACAGCATGATGAGGATGACCAGACGACGAATATTGATCGAGCTCTCTTGTCCTAAAGCACCTTTCGTGACAGCTTGCTGTTTGAGACTGAGCCGCGCGCCAAACAGGTAAAGCAGCACGGCTGATAATGTCATCTGTCCCAGCCCGCCGATCTGCATCAGAATCATCAGCAGCACTTTTCCACTGTGCGTAAAATGCGTACCGGTATCGACAACGCCTAACCCTGTGACACTGATGGCTGACGTGGCGGTAAACAGCGCATCGACAAAACTTAAGCCTGTCTGAGAAAAGAGAGGCAAGGTCAGCAGTACCGAGGCAGGTAACAGAATAGAAAGGAAACTGACAATAATGATCTTCGGTTCAGACCAAGGTGATTGCTTATGCGGTGTTTTCAGGTGAAATATTCCGCCTTTGCCAACGAAACCTTTCATATGCGTTTAAACAATTCGCTGAGTTCTGATTCCGGACCAGCGATGATCAGAATATCGCCGATTTCCATTCTGGTGTCTTTTGCTGGCTGAGGCCGAAGTTCTGGTCCTCGTTTTAATGCTAAAAGGTGGGTGTGTTGTCCCTGACAGCAAGGATGAGAAGAAATCGGGTTTCCCATCATGGTGGTTAGCACCACCACTTCGGCAACGGCCAGTCCGCTGCCCAGTTCGAGGTAATGGAAAATACGGGTATCAAGCATGATACGGGCAATGCGTTGTCCCATTTCCGTTTCTGGCATCACGACACGATCTGCGCCAATCTTATGCAGTATTTTTGCGTGATACCTGTCTTTGGCTTTGACCCAAACCTGCTTCACACCTGACTCTTTCAAGATCAGGGTGGTCAGAATACTGGCGTTCACGTTATCGCCAATAGCCACCATGGCGATATCGTAATCATCCAGTTTGAGCTCAGACACCGTATCTTCATTAGAGCAATCGGCGACGATAGCCTGCGTGACATGATCTGCGGCTTTACGCACCAGATCTTCATTCATGTCGATAGCCAGAACTTCGGCACCTTGCTGATTGAGTTCAAGGCAAAGTGCCATACCAAACCGACCGAGCCCGATGACGGCGACTTGCTTACTTTCTGTTGCCATGCTGCTGCCCTGCAAATAGTGTGTTTACGGAAACAAAGCATGTTTACAAGATAGGCCAGATCTGTGAATCCAGCCGTCTTGTAATCTGAATTTAAAAGAAAAATTGTCGCGAAACCGAATTTCCTTCAAACGATGGCATGAAGAGGGCCGATACCGGCCCCCGGCACAGGCCAGGTTAAGCAGCGTCCAGCCCCTGCTGCCAGAAAGCAATTTCCATCCGGGTAGCCGTTCGGAAAATGTTGATCAGCTGCTGGCCCCGAGGACTTGCCAGCTGCACTGGCTCAAGCAGATCGTTCAAGTGCCGGATGCTTGCTTGCACATCGTGCTGGAAGCTGTCGCCGCCATAGAGCTGAATCCAGCTGGCGTAAGGGTTGCCCTGAATACGGGTGTCTGAGGCTTGTATCAGCCTTTCACCAATCATGGCATAGCCGATCGCGCATGGGGCCAGCGCAGTAAATAAGTCCGTGAGGTCACCGGCCATACCTGTGTCCAGGACATACCTTGTATAGGCCACGGTTCCTACATCTTCAGCTTCGGCTTCCATGTCTGATTCAGTTAGCCCCCATTGCTGGCAATAGGTCACATGGTGATGCATTTCACTGCCGATCAGCGCCTGTAAACTGGGCAGCGGGCGGCGCATGTCTTCCAGGGTTGTTGCTTTATAAATGGCCAGGGCATAAGCACGGGCATAATGTTTCAGAAACAGGAAGTCCTGTTTTAAGTAATGCAGATAGGCTGCTGAATCCAAAGACCCTTGCGCCAGTTGTGTCACAAAGTGGTGATGGGTATATGCTTGCCAGTCATCCTGGCAGGCATCAATTAAATCGTGATGTTTCATTTGTTATTCCATCCCTGTCAACGTGGGGTTAGTGCTGAAATCAAAAGGTGGGCACGAAGTCTTTTGCTGCCGGTGCATTGTCGATAATTTTGTGTTGATACATAAACGCGGAGAACTGGTTGTAGCGTTCCTGATCCACGGCAGCAGGGCGGAGGGCAAAACGAGGTAACGTATCGCGCCAGGCCAGTTTGTTTAGCTCGTTATTCAATGTGTCGGGAGAATAGGAAATGAAAGTTTGCCAGGCTTTATCCGGGTGATTGATGAGGTACTGTGTGGCTTTCTCTACGGCGAGATTAAACTTTTTCAGATCGTCTGCGTTGTACTGGTTTTTATTGGCCACCACTACCAGCTCGTCGTAGGGAGGCACGCCATGCTCTTCCGGGAAGAAAGATTTTGCTTTATACCCTTCCAGTGCCAGCTGGTTCGATTCAAAATTGCGTAATCCGCCCCAAATCGCATCAACTTTACCGGAGGCGAGTGATGAGGAAAGCGCCCATCCGACATTCACAATCTTAACGTCAGTGAAATTGACGCCTGCTGTTTTCAGCATCGTGCCGACGGTTGCCTCTTCATTGCCGGCAATGGCGATACCGATTGTCTTGCCCTTCAAATCAGCCATGGTATTGATTTTGTTATTATCAAGCACCATCAAGGTGTTGAGCGGTGTTGCGATTAATGTTGACGCCCTGATGAGCGGCAGCCCTGCAGCCACATCAATCGTCAGGCTGGTTTGGTAAGAGATCGCCAAATCCACTTTTCCTGCCGCGACCAGTTTGGCCGGCATGGAAGGGTCTGCGGGCTCCTGAATCTTAATGTTTAAACCTTGCTCTTCAAACAAGCCGTTTTTCTGCGCAATAATGATCGGGCCGTGATTCGGGTTAACAAACCAGTCCAGCATTAAGGTCATGTCTTTGGCCTGGGCCTGGCTGGCAACACTGGCGATGGCAAGGGCAATGGCACTTCGGGCCGGTAAGTAAGTCATCTGTCATTTTCCTTATGTATTATGAATTTTATTGGGACTGGCTATTTTCTGGCATCCAGGGGATAGCACGTTTCAGCAGATAATCTGTCGCAAAATACAGCGACACAGAGAGCCCGGCTAAAATCAGCAAGGCGGCAAACATTTCATCGATCATCATCCGGGCGTTGGCTTGCAGCATGAGGTAGCCGAGCCCTTCACTGGCGCCAACCCATTCTCCGACAACAGCACCAATGGGGGCGACCACCACGGCAACCCGTATTCCTGAGGCCAGGGCGGGCAGTGCCGCCGGCAACCTGATATGCCATAACATCTGCCATGTTGTGGCATTCATTGTTTTCGCGAGATCTAAATAGCCCTGGGGGGTGTGTCGCAAACCGTCATAGCAGCAGGTTGTCACCGGAAAGAAGATGATAATGGCCGCCATCACCACTTTGGATGCAATGCCATAGCCCAGCCAGAGCATCAGAATAGGGGCAATCGCAAAAACGGGAATGGCCTGACTGGCGATCAGCATTGGTAGCAGCCAGCGTTTCACCGGATTAAAAAGCAGCATGAATAGCGCGCAGATAAGACCAATGCCAAGCCCGAAGACTAACCCCAGCACAATTTCGCTGATAGTGACACTGGCATGGCTGAGCAGGACATCATGGCGCTGAATTAATTTACGAAATACGGCGAGTGGCTCCGGCAGAATAAAGCCGGGAAGCTGAAACAGGCTGACAATACCCTGCCAGAAACCGATCAGAAACACCGAGCTGATCGCCAGACGACTCAGGGGATGATGAAAAAACGGCCGAAAATTCATCGTTGTGACAACCCGTTTTTCTGCGAGTTCATGTGACATTGCGCTCACCCTGGCCGGAAAGTTGCTCGATAATGGCTTGTTGTTTGACGGCCAGTTCTGCGTTGATGGTTCTCGGCGGTGCGCCATCGGGAACGGGCAAATGCTTTAACCGCGCCGGTTTGCCTTGCATTAAAAACAGGTGATGACCCAGCCTTAATGCTTCCTGAGGATCATGAGTAATCAGCAGGACAGTGCGCTGAGCGAGCAACTCAGCGGCGAGATCCTGGAGTTTATACCTTGTCACGGCGTCCAGGGCGGAAAACGGTTCATCCATGAACACCAGGGGTTTGTCCTGAATTAAGGTGCGCACAAGCGCGACACGCTGTCGCATTCCCCCTGACAATTGCGATGGGCGGGCGTGCAATTTTTCACCTAACCCGACCTGCCGGAGAAGCTGAATTGCGCGCTCCTGCACGGCTTCACTGGCTTTCCCTTGTTGAAGCCTGAAACTGAAGCAGACATTGTCCAGTACATTTAACCAGGGCAGCAGCAGATCCTGTTGCGCCATATAGGCGACACGATCACTCATACGCCGGGCATCGGATGTTGACAGCTCGCCCTGCCATGCCACATCTTTCGGTAACAAATCGGCGAGAAGCCGCAACAGCGTGGTTTTACCGCAGCCACTCTGACCAAGAATGCAATGCCATTTTCCGGCCTGAAGTGTTAGATCCAGCTGACTGAATAAAGGGTCAGCTTGACCTGAAAAGGACAATGTGAGCTGTTTTACGCTGACCCCCAAGCAATGAGGCTGAGTGTCGGGCGAGGACTTCACTGTATTCATCGTTGATTCCTTGACGGATGAAGTGCATAGAAGTGATGGACTGGCCCGTGTCCCTGACCAATGCTGAGTTGGTCGGCATGACACAGTGCCTGGGTCAGGTACTCTTTACCTTTATGGACAGCCTCAGTGAGGGGGCACCCTTGTGCGAGGTAGGAAGCAATCGCGGCGGATAAGGTGCATCCTGTTCCATGGGTGTTTCGGGTGGCGATTCGCTTGGCAGAAATAGTGACGGTGTCACTACTTGTGATCAGATAATCGGTACTGAATGTGTCCTGTTCCCAGTGTCCGCCTTTCAGCAATACAGCATTGGTGGTGATAGCTTTGAGTTGCTCAATAAGCTCTTCTTTATCGCTCTGCTGCAGGGTTGATGGATCGATATGCCGGCCAGTCGAGTGCGTGAGCGTGACAGCCTCGGGCAAGTTGGGGGTTATCAGCGTGGCTAAAGGGATCAGTTCATTTTTCAGCGTAGTGATAGCATCTTCTTTCAGTAACAGATCCCCGCTGGTGGCCACCATAACAGGGTCCAGAACGATAAATTCAGGCTGGTACTGGCGAAGCTTTTTTGCAACGGCTTGTATGATACCGGCATCACTCAGCATGCCTATCTTGACAGCCCGGATGTCGAGATCACTGAAAACCGCATCCAATTGCTGTTCAACAAACGCTGGACTGACAGGAAAAATGTTGGAGACACCCAGCGTATTTTGCGCCGTCAGCGCAGTGATGACGGAACAGGCATAGCCGCCTGTCGCTGAAATCGCTTTAATGTCTGCCTGAATGCCCGCGCCGCCACCGCTGTCTGAACCGGCAATGGTCAGTGTAATTGGGGTACGGACAGCATGATTTAGCGGAGAAGGTTTGGTCATTGTGGACGTGTTCATCGGCATCCCTTGCTATCAAAATCATTGTTTGATTGCGCAGGGGTGACGAACAGTCGCCGGGTTACACTTCGCGAGCATCCTGTGGTCAGGATGAGAAGGTGACAGGCATTCTGCTAGTTCCCTACGCCAGTATTAACTGGATCAGGTTCAACGGGTCCCACTCTGTGGTCTCAGCCTTCCGGCTCCCCGACTAACGTATCTCTTAATCTGATGCGATGTACTGAAGCGATATACTTAAGCACTTTTTCGCGCTGGTCATTCTAACCCTGTTGTTTCGCAGAAAGCAAAAGAATTACACGAATTTGATGACAGACGAGTTGACAGACGCAAACTCAGCTAAGATGTTGTTGTTGATGCATATTGAAATCAGCCATTAAGGAGCAGAGCCAGTGAATAAGCACCATCAAATTAACTATGTTGAGTTTCCGGCCAGTCACATACCCAAGACAAAGGCATTTTTTGAGCGCGTTTTTGGCTGGTCATTCATGGACTATGGTGACGAATACGCCGCATTTGCAGAGCAGGGGCTGGATGGGGGATTTTATGCCGCGCCATTGTCTTCTCAGGTTGAGAAAGGCAGCGCGCTGATTGTGATTTACAGCGACAATTTAGAAGCGACTGAGCAGGCGGTGATCGCCGCGGGCGGGGTGATTGTGAAGCCGATATTTTCATTTCCGGGCGGCAGACGTTTTCACTTCACTGAACCAAGCGGTAATGAACTGGCGGTATGGTCAGAATAAGATTAGGGCCAGTCAGGATTGAAATAAAACAGAGCTCCCGCAGGAGCTCTGTGAGTCGGTAGTATGGTCTTAGTGAACCGTTGTCACCCGGCTGGTTCGCTGACCTGAAATGGTTCTCAGCTGGACACCTGCCGCGACAGCGGGTGGGTTGAGATGGTCGTACGACTGCCAGCTCGCGCCTTGATCGGTTGAATACTCAATCGTCAGCCCCGGGAAAGTCGAATTGGCTTGAAGGACACCATTCTCAATCACACCGCCTGGAACCGGCAGGTTAAACGCGATACCCGCTTGCTCCAGTTTGGGCAGCACATTCTGACCCAGCAGGTTGGCAAACTGGTTGTAATCGGCGTTACGTCCGGTTTCATCCAGCGCAATGCCTGCGTTGTCATTGGCTTCCCATGTCGCCGTGTGCCAGGCGCGTTCAGCCAAACCCAGTACGCGAGGGAAGATCATCCCTTCAAACTGGTCTTCGGTACGGACAGTTTCGGCCCAGAGCGATCCCTGAAGACCCAGAACATTTTCAGGCTTGAGCAGCTTTTTCACACCCGCTAAAGCCACCACTTCTGCTTTGGTGATGGGTGCACCGGCGCGAGTGAAGTCAGCATTGGCGAACACGTCATCTGGCATGAAACCAAAGGTTTTACGGGTGTCGGTAAAGCGTGGTGCCCAGTAGTAGCCACGCTCGTTTGGATCGGGCTCATACGGGTGATCAAAGTACAGGTGGCTCGCATGGTTATAGACGACTTTATAGTCGTTATTGGCCAGGTTATAAGCGCGATCAGCGACACCCCATTCCCAGATATTCTGCCATGCGTTACCCCAGAGCTGGCTATTTGCCATTTCGGAGCGTGGGTAAACCTGACCATCGTGCATCAGTCCGTCTTCCCAGCCAGCCATATCCAGACCATAGTTGGCAGTGATCACAGAAATACGTTCGACAAAGTAACGGCTCAGATCCGAGACGCTGCTGACACCATCAGTGTTATTGGCAATGAAATCCAGACACGCAGGCGAGTTAACCCACGCGCCAGCAATTTCGTCACCGCCGAAGTGGAAGGTTTTGAGTGGCTGAACGCCCTGATGGAGGCTGACAAGGCCACTCACGACGGCATCGACAAAGTTATAAGACGATTCCATACACACATTGATGGCGTTGTCTGTGAACATCTGAACCGACAGGTACTGAGTGGTATCGTTGAAATCGGTCAGAAGATATTTGTTCGCTTCCGCCATGTTTCCTTGTGCCGCGTAGTGATCATAGCGGGCTTCCATCGCCTTGATTGCGGCGTGTGCGTGTCCTGGAATATCGATCTCTGGTACGACTTCAATATTGAGGGCAGCGGCATGGCTAAGAATGTCCTGATAGTCCGCGGTTGTGTAATAGCCGTTTGATTCAGGTGAACCTGCCGGACCCGCACCGAGGAAAGGTAACAGACAGGTTTTTTCTTCCGGATCATGGCAGCGTGTTGCGCCAACATCTGTCAGTTCAGGCAGACCTGGAATTTCTATGCGCCAGCCTTCGTCGTCAGCCAGACGCAGATGGAGTTTGTTTAGCTTGAATGCGGCCATTTGATCGAGCAACTGGATAATCGCATCTTTAGTACGGAAATTGCGGACTGCATCGACCGAGAAACCACGGTAAGCAAAGCGAGGGGCATCAGCAATCTGTACTGCCGGAACTTGATTGCCATCAATTAATTGCAACAAGGACTGGGAAGCGTACAGTGCCCCTGCTGCATCCGCTGCCCCTATGGTGATGATCTCGTTAGCGGCGTCGACGTTAAGATTGTACGCCTCTTCCCATTTTTGTACGCCATTGATGTTGACCTGGCTCCAGCCCATATTGATACGTTTTTGTGTCGTGGGCGACCAGGGCACTGCGGTTACACCTAACTGATTGGCCAGGAACATGGCCTGATCTTCGTAACCATTGCCGTAGACGATAACCCAGGTTGAATCCAGTGTGACATCACCGGCGCCAAGCGTCATTTCGGCTGGCGTAGGGATAACACCGCTGGCATTGCTGATGATATTGAGATCCGCATTACGCTGGTATCTGTCTTGTGCGGTAAAAGGATCGTAAAAATCGGTTATGGCAGCACTTCCATAACGTTTCCATTGCTGTGGTGTTGAAAAATCAGCCACGAATGGGAGTTCTTCTGATGGTTTAGTCGGGACCAGGCCATTCACGCGGTTACTGGTACTGGTGATCAGTGACGTGATGGTCTGCCCCTGATCTTCAGACACAAAATACCAGTTCGGCATTACGTCCGTTTTTGCTACCTGCCAGTTTGCAGCGTCAAACTCAATGGCAAGCGACTGTCCGGGAGCCAGAGGGACAAAGTTTGCGGTTGGCTCGATCTTGAACATATCACCATTGACATGGCTGATTTTCACCTGGTCGGTTAAGACACTTTCAACCATACGGATATGGCTGAAGTAAATTGACCAACCCGTCGCTGGCAATGTTTTACTGCTTTGGTTTGTGAAATCGATTTTAGCGCGGAAGGTGACCCAGTCATCCTGAGTGTTATCCAAAACGGTGTAAGTCACATCCAACCCCTGACCAAGCTGGTCCAGGTCTGCAGCAGGAATAGCCATCGCAGGTGCAGCAAAGACAGCTGACAATGCGAGTGCTAATACTGACGTTTTTATCATCTTAGGTTCCTTTTTTTGATGAGCGAAATAAACAAAATTCAGCCTAACCACAAGATGTGAGTGATAAAAATGTCAATAGAATTTAATTCAAAAGAATATAGTAAAACTGGCAGTGATGCCTAATAAAGCATATTTACTGTACATAAAACAAACAGGTATTCGTGATGGAGATTGTAATTTAAGCGAAGCGGGAGACATTGGCTGTTTCGACAGGGCGTCTCTTGTAGTTGAGATGTCAGTGTGAACCGTGGTTATTGCGCGTCATAAAATATTGCTCACTCTTATCAAGTCGATGAGAGATATATTCAGCTAAATTATCATTCGGACATAAGAAGTGGGGCAAATTTTCTGCAAAATCACATTGGTATTCAGGGATATTGAACGATTTTAATGCTTAACAAAATCTGTTGCATATTCATTGCAGTATAGTACTAGCAACATGTGGTTAATAAAAGCGACAACTTATAGGCAACATTTAAATCCATTCAGGTAACAAATCAGTCGCCTTGTAAAAATGGCAGCCAGCTATCAGTTTCGCGATTACAAGTGGATTTCCGCTCATCTGTAGAAGATACTCTCCCGGCAACAACCTGATACGACAAAGGATAATAAAATGACAAGAGCAGCAGTACTTTTATGCTCATTACTGGCCCTGGCTGGTTGTGATGAAGAGACAATTGAAAATTTGATAGAGGGCAAGGTCGAAGTTTTTACGATTCATAGTGCCAGCACGACAAACCTGACTGGGGTGCCTGATGGTTACCACACATGGGCAGAACTGCAAGATCTCAATGTAGATTTACCTGCGAATGCGCCTTTTGGCACTCGTGATGATCTGGTCAATGCTGTTGGAGATGTGACTGACTCAGGTTGTGCCAAAATCCCGGAAACATCGGGAGTCTGTTTTAAAGAAAGCGACACATCCAGCTGTCTTCCCACTGAGCTGACAGAAATTGGCCTGAAGACGTATAAAATTGATTTAAGCAGTATTGAAGATGCAATCAATGCTGGCTTCTACCCAACAGCGGTGCAGTACCTTGATCAATTTGGTCTGAATTCCAATTTGAGCATTGAAGATGCAGAATGCTCAGCAATTGAATAAACCACATTTGTGGTGAGTCCTAGGCCAGACTTGTGTCTGGCCTTTTGTTTTTTCTGTTCGGAAGTGTGCTCTGTCAGTCTTTGATGCTTCATCTGCTAATCGTTATCCACAAAAGCTGTGTATAACTCTGTGGGAAATGGCCGGACCCCAGAAGCTGTATCGCCTTGGCCAATGTCAAGCATTCAATGTGGGATTTTTGTGGTAATTTTTTGTCCTGATTACTTGCTAGATATTACAAATAATTCATTGTATTTAAAGAAATTTTTTATAAAAGGGAAGAGCTCTTCAGCAAGGGTCAGCTTTCAGGCCCGGATTGCGACTGCAACTTTAACAGCTGCGAATGGCTGACTTGTAAAGTTGCAGTGTTGAAATGTTTCCCGGAGAGTTCGGGGTGATGTTCGTAGAAAAAGTTACGGTCTCTTTCTAACGCATAGCTATGTGTCAGATAACCCCTTCCGTTGGGGTAGTCAGTGTTCCAGAGTGAGCTTCTGGACACTTTACTGCTGGCAATAAACTCACCCAGATAAGTGACTTCACCTGGCTGGATAGAGAACGTTAAGTCCAGTCGTTTATCGGTTTGGGTGTGGACAGTTTTTCGGCCGTCAGTGCCAATAAAGGTAATCGTATGAAGCAGATAGTCTCCTGACGGCAATGGCACAGAAAACAAAGAGCTTGTCGTCGTCGGGCTGCGAAAATCACTGGAATCATTGCTGTTCGTAACAGTGATATCTTGCTCTGTGTCGGCTCGACTAAAATACAGTGTTGTTTTTAAGTTTTCACCCGTAGATGGCCAGATAGTCGATGCACCAATGCTACCCACTAAAAAACCGGTATCCGGTAATTCAGTTGACTGTAAGTTTTCAGGAATAGATACCAGTACGCCCTTGCTACATCCAGCCAGGGACAAGCCGATCAGACTGTATACCAAAGGCTTCATGCTTTATTCCTTCCTATTAATCGTTAACAGTTGATAAATATCTAAAAACTAGCCTATCCACAGAGACAGGCAGCTGAGCCGCAAAGCACATTTATGCCACACAACGCACAAAATCTCATGGGTTAACGTTAAAAAATCAGGTGAATAATAAAACTTTGAGCATTAGCTCAAAGTTTTATTGAATATTCACTGAAGAGGGAAAGGGGAGATCGGCATCAGAGCAGGCCAACCCGCGATACTATTTGGCAGCGATAACGTTTTTGAACTTGCTTGATTTACTGAAGAGATAGTCGACATCTGGCGGAAAGTCTTTATTAGACTTTGCATGCAGCATCATGTCGAAGACAGTAAACTCTGTGAGTATCGCAAACTGATAGGAAGTGAAGTCGCCATTTGCCTGTAACGTCGGGTCGAAATACACATCCCCTGAACGAATGATCGCATGATCGACGATCGGATCCTCACAGCGAAAGCCGAGGACGTAGCGTTCACCCTTCCCATAAATGACATTCATGTAAGAGTTATAGAAACATTCGTTTTCCTGAGTCGTGCAAGTTTCTAATAACTCTGGAGTCATCGCTGAAACCGTCACAATTCTGATCCCTTCCGGGCGGAAGCCTAAGTCAGACAGCTGTTGTTGAATCGATTCAATGGAGAGATTGGACACTTTACTTTCCGAATAACTGATAATCCGGCGCATTATATCTTCCCCGTTTCTTCAGGTCACTGTCTTCGATTCGTATTGTCCTTAATGCGTGATTCGGCCTGATCTGAGCCTGCTGCAATAGGAATGGCGGAAGGAAGATTTCCGGATTTTATAGTTTAAATGAGATTTGTTTTCAACTAAGATGTGTGACCAGTCACTCAGCTTAATGAGTCATTGATTAGTGATGGGAAGTTGGCTCAAGAGCTTGCTTTTGAACAGGATGCTTAAGGTAACGGCTCCAAGATGAACATAATGAAATCCAGTCTGACCGTGATCGCACTCGGTCTGAGCATAAATGCAGGGGCCAATACACTTGATGCGGCCCGCAATATTGAGAGCAAAATCAATCAGTCTGCCGAACAAAGCCAGAATAAGATTGATAAAAGTGCAGATGCAACGCTGTCAATGAAGGCTGATATTGAAGCCCTTCAGGAGGAAGTGAAAAACCTCGTTGTCTACCGGGATCATCTGGCTCGTCTGGTTGATAGCCAGGAATCAGAAAAAAGCAGCTTAAATGAACAGATTTCAGGCATCCAGGAAACTCGCCAGGGTGTCGTACCATTGATGTATAAGATGATCGATGGCCTGAAATCCGTGGTAGAAGATGATAAACCGATCAAACGTGATCAACGGTTGGCACGGATTGCCAAACTGGAGTTCATGATGGCTCAGGCCGATATCAGTGATGCCGAAAAGTATCGTCGTATTCTTGAGGCTTACCAGATCGAAATGGACTACGGCACTAAGCTGGGTGTCTATCAGGGTAAATTGGCCTTGAGTAACACGGAAAATATTGAAGCCGATCTGCTGTATCTCGGACGTGTGGCCTTCGTGGCACGAAGCCTTGACGGTCAGCGCTACTGGGCATGGAATGACGGTACTCATCAATGGCAATCATTAGAATCTCAGGCTGGTACTGAGCTGGATAAAGCCTTTGCAATGGCATCAAAACAAATTGCCCCTGGTCTGATTTCTCTTCCTGTATCTGTCAACCTGGAGGCGAACTGAGATGAAACTTAAAACGTTAGCACTCGCACTGACCCTTGTTTCAGTGTCGACTTCCGCACTGGCGGTTGATGGCCTGGTGGAAAAGACCCGGCAGGAACAAAAATCCGAGCAAGCCCACAATCAAGCCCGTGAAGCCGGGTTTCAGCAGACTGAAGCAGAGATACGTGCACAGAAAGATGCGCTGCTGGCAAAGCGTGAATCGCTGAATACAGAGATTGATAATCTAACCAGCACTTTCAGTACAAATGAAAAATCGCTGGCGCAACTGGAAGAAGAGTTAAGGCTTGAGTCTGGCAGCTTGGGCGAATTGTTTGGCGTAGTACGCCAGACGGCAAAAGACTTGCAGGCGGAGCTGGAAACGTCAGTCACCAGTGCTGATCGTCATCAGTATACCGCGGTTGTGAACGATATCGTTGATGCGAAGGCATTACCTTCACTGAAGCAACTGAACGGACTGTGGCAGGGAATGAACGAGCAAATCACAGCCAGCTCGGAAATGCGCAAAGTGTCTGTCTCTTATATTAATGGAGAAGGCTATCAGTCCACTGTGGATGCTTACCGTCTTGGCAGCATTGGTTTGATTGGCGAGCAGGGATATCTGGCCTGGAATGGCCTTCGCCAAGTGGCGACTCCGTATTTGAAGCAGCCAGAAAATGGTCCGGTAGCCAGTCAAATCGCATCGTTGCAGCAATCGGGTTTACAAATGGCTGTTGTTGACCCGTCTCGCGGCAAAATGCTGGAGCAGTTGGCGCACGCCCCCTCACTGACAGAACGCCTGTCCCAAGGCGGGGTGGTGGGTAAAATTATTCTTGGACTGCTGGCGATCGGCATCATCATCGCCTTGTACCGCGGCTGCAAATTGATCTGGATCCGCCAACAAATTAATGCCCAGCTGAAGAAACCGCAAAACCCAGGCAACAATCCACTGGGTCGTGTTCTGAGTGTTTACGACACCGATAAAAAACGTTCTGTTGAAGCGTTGGAGCTGCGGTTGCTGGAAACGATTGTCGATGAACAACAGGGGCTGGAACGTGGTTTATCCATGCTGAAACTTCTCGCGGCGTTGGCACCTATGCTGGGCCTGCTGGGAACAGTGACCGGTATGATTGAAACCTTTCAGGTGATTACTCAGTTTGGTAATGGCGATCCGAAAGTGATGGCGGGCGGGATCTCTATGGCACTGGTGACAACCGTGTTGGGTCTGATCTCAGCAATGCCTTTGCTGCTTGCACATAATCTGCTGAGCGCGCAGGCAGATGCGATCCGCAGCATCCTTGAGAAGCAGGGAATCAGTCTTGTCGCTGCTGAAGCAGAAAAAACAGGAAGCACGGCGTAATGGATGTGACCCTGTTCAGTAGCGAATTTGCCGAAACCTGGTGGATCTCCCTGCAGCAGTTTATGCAACAGGGCGGTCAAATCCTCTGGTGGCTGGCCGGTGTAGTGCTGATCTCCTGGTTGCTGGTCACTGAGCGCTTGCTGTATCTGGCGTTTACCTATCCCAAGCAAAAAACACTGGCTGGATATGTGGTACGCCAGAGACGATCAAACCTCCTGGTATGCGCATGCCATACGAGCCGGTTGGCTCAGTGAAGCACATCTTGCCTTATCTCAGAACCTGAATGTGATTAAAGTTCTGGTGGCTATATGCCCGATGCTGGGACTGCTGGGAACCGTGACGGGCATGATTTCAGTATTTGATGTGATGGCTAACCAAGGCAGCAGCCAGCCGAAACTGATGGCCTCGGGGATCTCGCTCGCTACTTTGCCAACGATGGCGGGGATGGTTGCCGCACTGGCAGGCATGTTTATTCATGCTCGTCTTGCAAAAGCGTGCAAGATGCGTGAGCAAAAACTAGAAAAATTGATGAGGAGTCAACGATGAGGTTAAGTCGCCCATCTGTCGCTCGGGAAGAAGCTCAGATTGATCTGACTTCGATGCTGGATATCGTGTTTATCATGTTGATTTTTTTCATCGTGACCAGCTCTTTTGTTCGTGAATCCGGCGTTGAAGTGAATCGTCCCCAAGCCAGTAATGTGGTCAGTCAGAAAGATGCAGGCATCTTTGTGGCGATCACTTCAGCAAATGATGTGTATATCGATAAGCGTGTTGTTGATGTTGAACGCGTTCAGGCAACACTGGAAACCTTGCTGCTTGATCAGCCTGATGCCTCTCTGGTGATTCAGGCTGATGAGCACGCCTACAGCGGTACTGTGGTAAAAGTTATGGATGCAGCCAAAGGTGCCGGAGTCAAAAATATTGCCTTGGCGGCGGAGAAACGCTGATGTTCAGGCTCATAGTAGCCGCTCCGTTAGCACTGCTGATTACGGGTGGCTTGTTTACTTTTATGGCCTGGATGGTTGATGACGGCAACCGTCAGTTACCGGAAGCAAAAGAATCGCTGGCGTTTAATATGGTGATGGTTGAGCAGGAACGTGAAGCGCAGCGTCGGCAACGCACAGTGCCTGAGAAACCGGAAACACCTGAGCCGCCACCGCAGGCCATGCCGAAAAGCGCCCAGGCAAGTGCAGTGACGCCTTTGGTTTCGCCGACTATGCCGTCGATTGCTATGGATGCTTCCGTGAAAGGCCTGGCGATCAGCTTGCCGGCCGTTTCAGATGTGGGAAGGGATCAGCAGGCCATGCCGCTCTATCGCGTTGAGCCCAAATATCCTGCCCGAGCCTTAAAAAGAAGCATTGAAGGATATGTGGTGCTGTCGTTTACGATTGACCCGCAAGGCAGGCCAACGGATATCAAGATTGTTGACGCGCAGCCGAATCGTGTATTTGACCGTGAAGCGATACGTGCTTTAAAGAATTGGAAATACCAACCAAAGATTGAAGGTGGTAAAGCGCTATCCCAGCATGGTCAGCAAGTTAAAGTGGAATTTAATCTGAGTAAGTGATGAAAACATTAGCTTTTATAGTGGCGATCTTGTTTGCGCCTGTCGCGCTGTCGGCACAACTGTCTCAGTACACCGCCGGCAAAGTGCAGCAGGCACAGAAGCTTCAATTGGAAGATAAGGTCAGTGCAGCCATTGTCTTGCTCAGGGAGATGGATATTTCCCGTGCGTATGATCAAGCGTTTGTTAACCGTATGCTGGGCGTGTATTACTGGCAGGACGGCAAACCGGCTTTATCGATTCAGCGGTTGACTCAGGCCATTGAAAGTGGGCAGCTTGATGACGAGTATCTGAGATCCACACAACGTATGCTGGCCGATATATTGTTATCCCAGGCGCAATATCAAAAAGCACTTCACTACTACTATCCACTCAGTCAATCGATTCCTGCAACGGAAAAAGCCGATGAGCTCTGGCTGAGAATCGCCCAGGCCAATTATCAGCTTGAAGAATGGCGTTTGGTGCTGTCAGCGATTCAGCAGTATGAGCGTGTTCACAAAGCGAAAGAAGTGCAGCCTTTATCGCTCAAGCTGGGTGCTCAGTTACAGCTGCAGCAGTATCAGTCAGCGCTTCCGACCTTAAGCAGCCTGATTACGCTGGAGCCGCAAAAAGTCATGTGGTGGCGACAGCTGGCGGGCATTGAAATGCGGTTGGAGAGAAGAAAACAGGCCATTGAAACGTTGGCGCTGGCAAAGCGCCAGGGCGTTGCTTTATCTCAGCAGGATCTGAAAACTCTGGGCCAGCTTTACGCCCAGGAGGGAATTCCAGAGAAAGCCGCTCGGATTTATGCATCACTGGAAAACAGTGACAGTCATCTGGATTTATTGATCTCTCAGGCAACCTACTGGCAAATGGCGAAAGAGTGGGATCAGGCGATAGCAACATGGCGAAAAGCCGTTGAGTTAGATGTGCAGTATCGCTGGCAGCTTTCTACGCTCCTGCTACAGGAAGGTCATTACCAACTTGCGCTCAATGAACTGGATAAACTCCAGATCAAAGATAAGCAAGCGGATATTGAGCTGGCTAAAGTGCGTGCTTATTACAAATTACAAAATCTTGAACAGGCCATTGTGCATGCTAAGAAAGCGGATAATTTACAATCGACTAAAGCGTCGCAAAGTTGGATTAAGTATCTGAATCAATTGCGTGATACGGACAGTTAAGTTCCAGACATGGCAGCAGAAATAAAAACGGCGCATTGCGTCGTTTTTTTGTTGCTGAGCAACTGGCATTTGTTTCCACGTAAACAAATGGATGCACTTGCATATTCATACAAAGGCATTAAAGTGGGCTCGCAACGAAATAAACCGTTTTTCCATGTCGAATCATTTAACGAGAAGATGCTGAATTTTCTGAAATACGTATTGCTGAGTAATTTACTGGCCGCTGGTGCCGTATGGGTTGGCCATAAATTTTTCGAGCAGCCATTCAGTGTGAGTGGTGATGTTCTGTTTTATATGTTCGCACTTCAGTGGGCAATGGCCGGCATGGTCTGGAATGGCGGCAAAGAGAGTCAATCATTGGATGATGATCGCGCTGCCATCAAAGCGGTATCCATGTTATCGGATCATGAGATAGAAGCAGACAGGCGAAGAGAAATAAAAGCAAACTACCATTTTGGTTTTATCTTCTTTTTATCGGGTCTATTTCCTTTATTTGCCTGCATTTTATTATCGGTATTGAATTGAGAAGCTACCCGCTTCACGGCGGGCAGCGACAACACTGGCAGATCATTTATGCGGAATAGGGCAGATAACCGGTAAAGCCACAGATTTTCCAGCCTGCATCTGTGTGTTTCAGGTAGTAGAGCGACTGCCATAACAGTTCATCGACACCGCCATCAGCACGTTGGATGCTGCCGAAAAACTGCTTGCGGGCAATCGCACGTCCATTCTCGATGGTAATTTCATTCAAGGTGGTCGCAGCATGAACCGCCGCTTCCAATGGTTCGCTGTACGCTGTGTCTTGTGCGATCTTTGCCTGACGCAGCCACTCTGCCTGGTAGTCCGCCAGGGAGGAAAAAGCAAAAGTCCACGCTGCCGGGTTTTCTGACTTGTTGGCATTGATGGCATAAAACTCATCTTCAACGAAGTCTTCAGCAACCTGTGACCAGTCTGCCTCGCAGTAAGCTTTGATATCACGCGTTACAAGCATATCCCAGATAGCAGCGCGATCCTTGTCAGTAAATGGGTTGGATTTAATCATGGTGACTCTCCCTAAAAATCAGTCCCAATGCGGGATGCCACTCATACGTGAATGGCCAAACAAACTGACGAACATCAAACTGGAAATGACACCTAAATTAAACAGATAGCGTTTAAGGTTGGGATCTTGAACAACAAAAAAACCTGATATTAAGGGAATATACGAAATAGGCATGTGTCAATGAGGGGGTGTTGTCCGCCTTGTTGCCTTGTCACTGTCTGGCGTTGGCGACTGAAAGGAAAACAGCGGTATTGTACTATGCCGCTCAAACTGAGTGAAAGTTTGAGCGGTAGGGCATGAGATAGTGATCAGAAATACAGCCGAACGACTGATTCAGCTACGCAGCCAGGGCGGCGGCAACCTTCGATTTCAACGGAAATTTCCTGCACAATTTCCAGGCCACGTTTAACAGGCGTCACAGACTGGATTTTTGTACGGGCTCGCACCCGACTCCCTTCCTTAACCGGGTAAGGGAAACGGACCTGATTTAAACCGTAATTCACCGTCATTTTTGCAGTCGGAAATTTCTGGTTGTCGGGGTCGACACTATCTGTCAGCACAGAGAGCAGCGACAGCGTAAGAAATCCGTGCGCAATTGTTGTTTTAAAAGGCGACTCAAGCTCAGCGCGTTCCGGATCTGTGTGGATCCACTGATGATCATCCGTGACCTCGGCAAATCGATTAATGCGATCCTGATCGACAGTCAGCCAGCTACCCACGTGAATCTCTTCACCCAGCGAAGCGAGCAGTTCTTCCATGAGCTTGGCGGCTTCAGCATGGATCTCTATCGCTGCCGTTTTCTGTACAGATTCACCATTCGAGGCAATATTCTCAGCTTTAGCCCAACCCGAGACATGAGCCTTATTCAGGAATTCAATCCAATAGTCACGAATTGACGGCGACAGCCAATCTTTCAGCTCAAATGGGTGCTTGGCCAAAATTTCACTTTTCTGTTTGAGAAAGTCGACCACTTTCATGCTTACCAACCTTTATCGTTTTTTCTTAGTATGATTGAGGCGGCATATTGAATCCTGGCTTAGCAGCAACGGGATTAAAATGTGCCCTTGATCTCAAATAACTCATCGGATGAGTTCTCATTATTATAAATCAAATTGATGCCGTCACTGTAAAGTGTGCGTCAAATCATACTTTAGCATGAAAGTGTGATCTTTATCACCTTGTTGTGATGTGAAGATTCGTCCTGACTTCAGCTAGCTTCATGGCTGCAGGTTCTGGTGCCGATTGCTCAGTGACACTTAATCTGACTGATGGCAAACAGCCCTTTTGTCATCCCTGTGAGTATAGATTGTCGCAGGAAAAAGAAGTGAATAGTGTGCGATTGATACCTGTTTTTAACTTCTTCGATTATACCTACCCTATTACCTGCTTTTGCAGGGGACAGGGTGTCAGGTGGAGTTGTGTGCTGTCGAACCTGGTTGTGGTGCTGTATTTTCATCTTAGGCATTCGGGCCGCATGTGCTGCCCCTGGTGATGAAATTGTTTTTGCGCTGGATAAATTTGTGAATCAAGCCGTGACAAGCTCAATCCCTGGTGCGTCATTGGCTGTACTCGTGAATGGAGAAATTCGCTTATTGCGAGGTTACGGTGTCACTAAAGTGGGCGGCGATAAAAAAATTGATTCTGCAACCGTGTTTCCGCTGGCGTCCATTTCTAAAACTTTTGCTTCAGCAGCAACGGCGCTGCTGGTTGACCGTGGCCTGATTGAATGGGATACACACGTTGTCCCGTACCTTGAAAATGTTAAATTCAGCGATCCGGATTTAGGGAAAGTCGTCACATTGCGAAATGTCCTGTCTCATACCACAGGGCTGGTGCCTCAGGCGTACTCTGATCTGCTTGAAAATGATGTGAGCTATCAGCGGATTCTTTCCATATTAAACCGAGTCAAGTTTGTTTGTGATCCCGGTGAATGTTACGGATACCAGAATATTGTCTATAACCTGAGTGCTGACATGATTTCACTGGCATCTGGTATGGAATACAGCCAGTTTGTGACAGAGCATATTTTTATTCCGCTTCACATGCACAGTGCAACTTTTGGTCTGGAGAGCTTTCTGAATGCGGATGACAGAGTTGTCCCGCATGTCAGAACCAAGTCAGGCTATGCGGCAGTTCAACCTGCGCCTTACTATTACGGCGTTCCTGCGGCGGCTGGCGTCAATGCCAGTGCGCAGGATCTTGCGCAGTGGATGCTGGCTCAGTTTGGCCAGTATCCTGAAGTACTCAGTGAAGATAATCTCACTCTGCTACATAAGCCGTTGATCCGGGCCAATCAATACCGATACCGGGCGAAGCTGAGTCATGTGTATTACGGACTAGGGTGGCGAACATTTGATTATCAGGGGATTACCGGGTTTGTCCATCACGGTGGCTGGGTTAAGGGGATAAGAACAGAAATGGTTTTTAACCCGGCCACTCAGACAGGGATGGTTTTTTTGACCAATTGCGAAACCGATGTGGCAAGAGAAGCCGTACTGGAATTCCTGGATTTGTATAAACGGTATATTGACCCTGGTCTTTCTGGTGCTGAAGTAGCAACATCAGGAAATTAAAGCGCTTTTTTGAAATCTGATGTCTGAAATTTATCTTGGCAATCTCTTGTATTTTTAACTGTCAGGCGTACACTTCGCTTGAAATTTGCCGTTAATCACTGACTAACCAAGGAGCATATCATGGCAAAGAAAAAGTGCTGCCAGCACACAGAGCAGGCCACACAGACTGGTTTTGAAACCGAGCATGGTCGCGGAACAATCATGGACAATGCACTGAAAGCGGTCGTCACCAGTAAAGTCTTCCGCAGCCGAGTTGAAAAAGCCCGAAAAGGCAAAGGCAGTTTTCAGCGTAAAGCAAAACACGGAGGACGAGAGTCCTGGCCAATCGCTGCTTAATGTAAGCAGGATTGCCCAGGACTCTTTTTTGATAAGTTTTATTTTCTGACTCACTGGTCAGAAAATAATTGTCAGGTATAGTCACCTGATTTACTATCTCTGACTCATTGATTGGAATGGAGTCTGGTAATGAAAAAGCTTTGGTTCGTGTTATTTTCTCTGTGTCTGTTGACCATGCATCAGGCCATTGCGCAGGACAAAGTGTTGGTTTTTGCTGCATCCTCGCTCACGAATGCACTGAATGAGTTGGCGGAAAGTTATGAGCAGACCAGCGGCAATGAGATTGTGTTGTCGTTTGCTTCATCGTCAACGCTTGCCCGCCAGTTAGCGCAAGGGGCGCCAGCAGATTTGTATTTGTCAGCGAATACAAAATGGATGGATTATGCGGCAGAGCAGAAAGTGATCAATCGCGAATCACGCAAAGATTTACTGCACAATCGGTTAGTCTTGGTGACGCATCAGTCTGAGTCGGTGGACTCAATATCGCTCAATGGCTCATGGGATATCACTAAGGCATTAAACGGCAGCCGACTGGCCGTTGGCGATCCCAATCATGTCCCGGCAGGCATTTATGCCAAAGAAGCCTTGGAATCTCTGGGACTTTGGCAGCAAGCCGAACCACTGCTGGCGAGAGCGAACAATGTTCGTGCTGCGCTCTTGCTGGTGGAAAGGCAAGAAGCGAAGTTTGGTATTGTTTACCAGACGGATGCGCAGATAGCACAAGACGTCAAAATTGTTGCCCAGTTTCCTGAACAAAGTCATCAGCCCATTACCTATCCGGTTGCGTTAACCCAGAAGATACCATCGAAAGCGGCACAGGGATTTTATGAGCACCTGCAATCGTCTGATGCGGCTGAGGTGTTCAAGCGCTATGGATTTTCTGTCAATTAACCAACGGGAAGTGTGTCATTCTGAGTATTCCCATGGATACCTTTACCTTAACTGACTATGAAGTCACTGCACTACAGCTGAGTTTGAAAGTCGCGCTCACTGCAGTGATTGTCAGTCTGCCGGCAGGCATTGGCTGTGCCTGGTTGCTGGCAAGAGGGCAGTTCTGGGGAAAATCCCTGTTGGATGGCCTGGTTCATTTACCGCTTGTCCTTCCTCCTGTCGTTGTGGGCTACCTGCTGTTAGTCATGATGGGACGGCAGGGAATGATTGGCGCTTATCTGTACGATTGGTTTGGTATCACGTTTGGGTTTAGCTGGCGTGGGGCTGTGCTGGCTGTCGCTGTGGTTGCTTTTCCTTTAATGGTAAGAGCAATAAGGCTTGCATTGGAAAATGTCGATCCCAAATTAGAGCAGGCGGCACGCACGCTCGGGGCCAGCCCGGTTAAAGTCTTTTTTACCATCACATTACCGCTGATGTTACCCGGCATACTCACGGGCACCGTACTGGCCTTTGCCCGGGCGCTGGGCGAATTCGGCGCCACCATCACCTTTGTCTCGAATATACCGGGCGAAACGCAAACGATCCCGCTGGCCATGTTCTCATTCATAGAGACACCGGGAGCCGAAGTGGAAGCTGCCCGCTTGTGCGTGATCGCCATTATGATTGCTTTGCTGTCTCTGGTGATCGCAGAGTGGCTGGCTCGTATCGCACGAAACAGGCTGGGTCACTGATGTTAGAGCTGAATTTTGTCAAGCAACTCGGACAAATGCGACTGAATGTCGACTTGCGCTTACCTGCATCGGGCATCATTGCCATTTTTGGCCGCTCTGGTGCAGGAAAAACCTCTTTTATCAATATCGTCAGCGGCTTAAGTAAACCAGATGAAGGCCATATCGCATTTGGCGAGCATGTGCTTTGTGATACTTGGCAGGGCATTCATTTGCCACCGGAAAAGCGCCGTATCGGCTATGTTTTTCAGGATGCCAGGCTGTTTCCGCATTATAAGGTGAAAGGGAATCTGCTTTACGGCAACCACGCAAAGCCTGACCCGGAATTGTTCAGTGAAGTTGTTCAACTGCTGGATATATCGCATTTATTAAGTCGTTATCCTGCCAGTTTATCGGGCGGCGAGAAGCAACGTGTTGCTATAGGTCGCGCGTTACTGAGTAAACCCGATATGCTGCTGATGGATGAGCCCTTAGCTTCGCTGGATTTACCGCGAAAGCAGGAGCTGATGCCTTATCTGGAATCGTTGGCTAAAAGTGTCAGCATTCCCGTGCTTTATGTCAGCCACAGTCTGGATGAGATTCTTCGACTGGCAGATCACATGGTGGTGCTGGATCAGGGGAAGGTGATTGGAAATGGTGCACTGACCGATGTCTGGGCCTCCTCTGTGATGCGGCCCTGGCTCAGCGCCAGAGAACAAAGCTCGGTGTTGCAGCTAAAAGTTTCTGAACATCATCCTTCCTATCCGTTGACTCAGCTTTGTATCGGACCTGATCTTCCGCTGTGGGTCAGCAGAGTACGCCGGCCTGCCGGGGAAACGGTCAGGGTGAGAATTCACGCGAATGACATTTCCGTCACCCGAATCAAACCCGCGCAGACCAGTATACGGAATGTACTGCCTGCAACCGTTGAAGGTATCGAGCAGCATAAATATCACGCTGATATCGTGGTGCTCCGGTTAGCTGTTGGCACGTCAATCCTGACGGCCAATATCACGCCCTGGGCGGCAGATGACCTGAACCTCCATGTCGGCGATAACCTGTATGCGCAAATCAAAGGCGTAAGCCTGAGCCAGCAGGATTTGGCCTGAAAAGTTAAATCCTTGGTGTCCTAACCTTCTTCTCATTCCTCTTGTTGATCTCTTGCTTGCACCAATTTGCTGTGTGCGTTTTTTGTTAAGATCGAACAAAAAATAATCAATCTGAGTTGTGTGTATTTTGAACAATGTACGGGTGGTTTATCTGCTTGTTTCATGAAGATTAAGTTCTGATGTGTGCTCAAAAACTGGCATATTTTTGTGTCAAATGATTGTCAGGATGTGCATTTTTTAAACGCCAGCTATTGCTAGCAGATGTTCGCAGTCAGTATATTCCTCTCCCGTTGTTGGCTGATTTTATCTTTGCAGCTGTAAAGGTTGCACATTGCAGAGACTTATCCCTGGCTACTGATTACTCTGGCCTCTGCGTTATAAATCAGGATCTTATTATTATTAAGTGGATGTACCCATGCGAATTCTTACAGTATTGATTCTATCTATGTTTGCCCTTGTCGGGTGTGGCGGTTCAGACGGTGGTTCAGATAACAGCTCGACTTCTCATAACGGCTCTTCAGTCTCAAATGGTGGTTCTTCAGAGCGACCCACGACAGAAGGTGGCGGTCAGACGACAGGCGGTTCTTCAGGCTCAGGCTCTACAGGATCAGGCTCTACCGGATCAGGTTCAACAGGCTCAGGCACGGGTTCAAACACAGGTGGTTCAGACCAGGCCGGTTCTGGCAGCTCAAATCAATCCATGGCTGATGAAATGTTGACTGCCGTGAATGCTGCACGGGCACAGGGCCAGACTTGTGGCAGCACTTGGATGCCAGCCGTTGGCCCCCTGACATGGGATGCCACGTTAGAACACACGGCATACCTGCACTCCAGTGATATGGCCAATTATGATTATTTCAGCCACACAGGTCTGGATGGTTCGTCGCCAAGCCAGCGTGTCACCGAACAGGGTTACAGCTGGAAAACCGTCGGTGAGAATATTGCGGCAGGCCAGAAAACTGTCTCTGCGGTCATGCAGGGCTGGCTGAAAAGTGAAGGGCATTGCCGAAATATCATGAACGGCAGCTTCACGCAGATGGGCGCTGCGTCTGATACTAACTCAGGCAGTACCTACGGTATTTACTGGACGCAGGTGTTCGCTTCACCAAAGTAAGCTCAGCGCTTAAGCCTAACTTTGCCTGGTGGGTTGCCGGGCAAAGTTTAGCGTTCTCTGCGGATACGATTGGTGTTATTGATGCCATTGCTGGTAAGCATCGATACAGCGTATCTGAGGGAGTTTTTCTTTCAGCACATTATCAAAGCCGCTTTGTTTATAATTTCTGAGCTCAACATTGTATTTAGCTGTGGCTAAATCATAGTTGTTGGAGTGGAGTATCGAACCGGCACAGGTTTTTTTATACTGATCCCAGTCACTGTAATACTTCACATAAAATGTCTGGGTCCATGCGCCGCCGGAATTGTCCTCACCACCTGTCACTTTGTTGTTCATGATACGCTCGGCATAAAACTCCCAAGTGCCATCATCAAAAATCGTAAACTGAGCAGGGTTGTCATACTCTAAATTTTCGCGGAAATAGGCCACATTCGTGAACTGGAAGACCGGATTTTTAGTGTTGGGTTTTTTATCCGTTCTTGCCGGTAAGTAAATGTTCATCGTCTTATCAATGGGCGAAGCTGTGGGGGCTTGAGTGCTGGTTTCATCGTCACCGGAACTGCAGCCCTGCAGTAAAATCAGGCCCAGGACGGAAACCGATGTGATAAAAATACTGCGATTGTAAGACATGAAAATTCTCCTACGATGATAATGCACCTGCATAAATCTCAACGTATGCAATGTCATCTTTGAGAATATCGGTAATGCTTCTTTTGTGACGTATCAACACTGAGACGTCACAGACTTCTTCTTGTCTCCACGAATAAGTGTGTGGCTTTACAATAAGCTGAATAACTTGGCTGTTGAGTAAATTTCGCAATCAAGCGGCTTCATTAACCTGGCTTCATTTCACATCCTGCCAGAATGCCAGCGAATAACGGCAAACCCAGTCGGGATCATCCAGTGGTAAGTCATGGCCGGCACTGGGGTGAATGTGTATCGGGCATTGCCAGTGGTGGGCAAGCGTCCGGCTGCATGAAACATCGACCAGCTCGTCATGCAGTGAAGCAAGCAGTAATACGGGTTTATCCGGAACATCTTTATATCTGAAGCTCAAGGCCGCGTTCAGTTGCCTGAACAGATTACGCCTTTGGATAGGACACTCTTTGCGCCATCGAACCCATGTTTTCAGTGTTTCAGGATCGTCGGGGTACATGTTTGAGGTCATACGAAGAATGTACTTTTCCTGCTCTTCAGGTTTGCTCATCAGCAATCTGGCGATATTGGGGTACTGCCGCCACCGTAATCGCTTATAAAAGGGGGATTGTTTGCCATCACTGGTATTGAGCAACACCAGTGACTTCACTTCTTCCGGGTACAATCTTGCCCACTCAAGCGCAATCATCCCTCCCATAGAAATCGCCAGCAGATCATAGGTGCCGGCTTCTATTTTATTTTCCGTTTCGAGCTCCCGGGCGTGTAAAAAATGTAACTGCTGATGGAGGTCATCCACCATGGCACTGATGGTGGAGGGTGAGGTCTCAAGAAACCGCTGACCGTTACCTGCCAAATCCAAAGCGATCACCTTACGGAAAGGAAAATGTGAACGTAACTGTTGGGTGAAAATGCCCCAGTGTCTTTGCTCGCGCAATAATCCCCGCAAAAGGATAATAGGTCGTTGGCAGTGAGTCATGAGCAGTTATCCTGATGGTTTGATGAATACCAGAGTAACATCGCCTGGTGCCAGTCGTTCTCATCCTCGCTGTGACTGAACCAGTTGGTATAAGCTTCGGTCGCATTTATCAAAAAGTCTAACAGAACGAGATGTTTGCGGAGTGTCCGCTGCACTCTGTGCTTTTTAATGGGATGAAATAACCCCAGCGGATGCCAGAGTTGTAACGGGTTTTTTCGCACCCAAAGCCAGGAACCCATTTCCAGCGTGAGTGGTAGCAGCGTATTTCCCTGGGCTTCCGCTTCATCATACAAAAAGTCCCACAAGTCACCGTGGCAGGTGTAGTGCTTTGTCTGTGGTTCGAAAACATAGTTTTGATGCGGGTAGGCTTGAAAAAACATTTCCCGCACCCGAAAAAGACTGCCGAGTCGCGAAACAGGCTGCCGGGTACTTTTGGCGTAAGGGAACCAGATCCTGTCTCTGAGCCCGAAGCCAGAATGGCAATCCAGCGCTATGGTCAACGGGCTTTGCCGGGTCTGCTTGAGCACCCGATCAACCAGCAGCTGAGCTTCCGTTTCCATCGGACGACCTGCCGGACCGCGATACCAGGGCAGACGGGGGCTGATTCTGTGACCACCCACCAGCCACGCGGTTCGTTCTGTGCTCTCGACCGGGGCATTGCGCATCAGATCAACATGTCTGGCGTTCGAGCGGCGTTGCATGGCCATACCCACCGGATTCAGCAGCGGGATTGCCACGATTTGCATCGTCTCAAGTGTGCGTTGCAGGTTATTGTCCCATGCCAGACGCTGGCACAGGCTGGTCAGCAGTGAAAGCAAAACCTGAGTCCCGATACGCTCAAGGCCATGCACGCCGCCAACCAGAAACAGGCAGGGCAGACCGGAAGCAGGGTTGCCTAAACGGCACTCATAAATGGGAAGATGCTGGTCTTGGAAAGGTAACCGGATTAACTCACTGGCTTGCAGGCGAATGCGGTGTTTGATTTTCGCTTCACTTTCAATCAGTGCTTCAAGTTGTATCAGTTCAGGCAAGCGCTCAGCAATAGTCACATTCAATCCCTGTTTTCATCATCACTATCCCTGTCCTACTTCAAGCTGCAGCGGTGTTGGCTACATTCATTCGCTTGCCGCCTACCTGCATCATCAAGGAGTTGAGGTCTACACTTATCATGGTTCATAGTGGCGTAAAAAGCTGACAGCTTTATTGCAACAGAAGGTGTTATTGCGCTATGCCAGTGCCCAGCGAAAAGCCTGAGAAAAGATATGCTTGCCGTTTTCGGGGATCACTTGTCCATGGGCAAACAGGATTCTGTCAAACGGCCAGGTCAGAATTTCCTGCAAGGACTGGCGTAACCGGGTTTTGTTATGGAAGCTATGACGCCAGTAAAGTGGCATCGCCGGGTGAAAATAGCAGCCATTGGCTAGTGCTAAGGCCATGGTGGCCGGGTTGTGACTGTTTCGCAGCCAGGCCATGGCATCGCCAAGGATCAGGGTTTGTGACTCGGGATCGCAGAACACCACTTCTTCAACACGATCGCTGCCTCTTAACAGCGTCTGCAATAATTGTCCTCGCCACAGTGCAGGCGTTTCCGCACCCAGTGCATCATCAAAAACCAGATCGGTGCGCTTGAGCTGAAGCCCCGGAGGGGCAAAAAGGTTGCCTGGGAGTAAGCGAGCCACCACTCGGACAAAAAAAGATGATGATTCAGGTTAGGGGTCACGATGGCTGTGACACGGCCGAGTTTAGCTAACTCGAGCTGAATGCCAGTCGTGAGCTGAACCGGTGAATGAATAAGAAGATTATCGTTTTCGAGCCGTATCACTGTCATGCGGCAGCCAACAGAAACGCCATAACGCTTCCACGGCATATCCTGATACCAGATCCGATCTTTACTCCATTCGATCATCGCTTTATTCCTTAAAGCACCACCTGTATTTTCGGCGGAGTGTATCAGAGAAAAGTCAGCTTATATAGAGAGTTAACAGCAGATAAATTAACCCCCCGCCGATGTAGCGAGTTGCATAACCGCGTGAATAAAATAGTTAACAATTCGCCAGATATTGGTTGTTTTCGCCATGCTCTGAGTTTGGGTTTTCTGTAGATTATTGAATGATAGCGTAAATATTTTTTGGTATGTGACTTGCTATATGCGTGTACCGACTATGAACAAGGTATATTGCAAATGGGTTAATTCATTCAATGCTGACAGGTTAATCATCCCGTTTTTCATCAGAGTTAACATATTCAGAACAATACAGTTGAAACAAGTAAGCTCTGCTTTTTATCTCATACACACATCAGTAGAATTCAGCTTGATTTATTCGTTACTTTTAAATGTTAAAGCTCACAGTTGCAGTTTCATTTTATGGGCCAATAACAAAATGAATCCAGAAAAATTGCATTAGACTTGAGTGGTAGCGTTTGGTGACGTTTCGTCATAAAAAAGGAGAATATGATGAGAGGACTACACACCGTGTTACGGTGGTTGGCGGCCAGGCCTTATATCTATGCCATTGGTATTACCGTTCTGATTCTTGGCTGGATGCTGTCCGGTGGTCAGTCTCAGAAAGACAGCGCCGCAATGCAGTCGTCGGGTAATGAAAACAGTGTGCCTGTTCAGGCTCAGACTCAGGATAAGGCGCCGGTACCTAAAGTCAGAATCACCACCTTCGCAGCCGAGCCTGTATTTCGTAGTCTGACTTTATACGGTAAAACCGAACCCAGCCGCCAGGCGACAATCAAGGCCGAAGTGGCTGGGCGGGTTGTTGAGGTGATTGCGCAGCGCGGCTCGTTGGTGAAAGAAGGACAGATCATCGCCCGCCTGGCTCAGGATGACTGGCCGGAGCAACTCAAGCGGGCGAAAGCCGTGCTCAAACAGCGGCAGATTGAATACGACGGTGCGAAGCGACTGAATGAAAAAGGCTTTCAGGGGCGAGTCCTGTTAGCTCAAACCGAAGCCGACCTTGTTGATGCGCAAACGACTATAGCGACCCTGACGCTGAAGCTGGAAAAAACCACGATCCGGGCACCACTGAGCGGTATCTTGAATGAGCGGATGGTCGAAGTGGGCGATTATGTCCAGGTGGGCGATCCGGTCGGCAATATTGCGGATATCGATCCACTGATTGTCCGGGCGGATGTCACTGAAACGGATATTCAGCATATTCGTTTGGGTCAGGAAGCGGAGGCCAGGTTGGTAGGAAATCATGCTGCCACAGGCAAGGTTCGCTACCTTTCGAAAGTGGCCAATGAAACCACGAATACGTTCCGTATTGAGGTCGCTTTCGACAATGATCAGTTGAACTTGCTGGCAGGGACCAGCGCTGAGCTGGTGGTACCGATTGAAGAAACGGAAGCCATTAAAGTCACGCCTGCCGTACTGGCTCTGGATGAGGCCGGGAATCTCGGTGTGAAAACCGTAGAGAAAGATCATGTGGTCTTTACTCCGGTGCGTGTCGTGAAAAGTGATGGTGACGGTACCTGGCTGGGTGGATTTTCAGGCATGGTGGATGTGATCACCGTTGGTCAGGGCTTCGTCCGGCCGGGTGATCGTGTTGAAGCGATCAGGATGGAGAACTGAGAATGCTTGGGATGATAGATGCTGCATTGCATCGTACCCGTACCGTTGTCCTTATACTGCTGCTTCTTTTGGTTGCCGGCTACATGAGTTACCAGAGCATTCCTAAAGAAGCGGAACCGGATATTACCATTCCTTTTATTTACGTCTCGATTTCCCATAGCGGTATTTCACCGGAAGATGCTGAACGCTTGTTGCTGCGGCCGATGGAAAAGGAATTGCGTGGCATCGATGGTGTGAAAGAAATGACCTCAACCGCCAGTGAAGGTCATGGTTCGGTGTTACTGGAATTTGTGGCCGGGGCCGATACGAGCAGTGCCTTAGCGGATGTGCGCGAGAAAGTGAGTCTGGCAAAGGCGAAATTGCCGGACGGCACAGACGAGCCGACGGTGAATGAAGTCACCATGGCTTCTGAAAACCCGGCTATTACAGTTATGTTGTCGGGCACTGCGCCAGAGAGGGCGCTGATTACCATCGCCCGTGATCTTAAAGATAAGCTGGAAAGCATGCGCGAAGTGCTGGAAGTGGATATCGGCGGTGATCGGGAAGACATGATTGAGATCCTGGTCGATCCACTGCTGATGGAAAGCTATGACCTGGATCAACAAGATATTTATAACCTGATATCCCGTAATAACCGGCTTGTCGCGGCAGGGACACTCGACAGCGGGCAGGGGCGTTTCCCGATAAAGCTGCCTTCTGTCTTCGACAATATTAAAGACGTCATGGAAATGCCGGTGAAGGTGTCCGGCGATAAAGTGATTACCTTTGGTGATGTCGCGACTGTTCGCCGGACGTTTCAGGATGCCGAGTCTTATGCCCGGGTGAACGGTAAACCTGCTGTATCGCTGGAAGTCAAAAAGCGGCCGGGTGAAAATATCATCCAGACCGTTGAAGGCGTGAAAGCACTGATTGAAAAAGAGCGCGAATTCTGGCCGCCAACCATTGCGGTGGATTACACCGGCGATCAGTCCAAACATGTCAAAACCATGTTGAACGACCTGCAAAATAACGTGCTGTCTGCCATTTTGCTGGTGGTCATTGTGATTATCGCTATTCTGGGTGCGCGTACGGCATTGCTGGTGGGCATCGCGATTCCCGGCTCGTTTCTCACCGGGATTCTGGCATTGGCCGTGCTGGGTTATACGGTCAACATGGTGGTGCTATTTGCCCTGATCATGGCCGTTGGCATGCTGGTTGATGGTGCCATTGTGGTCACTGAATACGCCGACCGTGAAATGAGTGATGGCACGCCACGCTATGAAGCTTACAAAAAAGCCTCGAAGCGCATGGCCTGGCCGATTATTGCTTCCACAGCAACGACGCTGGCAGCGTTTGGACCGTTACTCTTCTGGCCGGGTATCATGGGCGAATTCATGAAATTCCTGCCTTTGACGCTGATCATGACGCTGGTGGCTTCTCTGGTCATGGCACTGATCTTTGTGCCGACACTAGGGGGCTTGTTTGGTAAGCCGCGGCCCATTTCTGCCGAAAAACGTCAGCAACTGATTGAAGCTGAAGAGGGCGATATTGAGCACCTGCCGGGATTCACCGGTCATTATGTCCGGATACTGAAAGCGGCGGTCAAACGGCCATGGAAGGTGTTATTCGGCGCGTTAGTGTTCTCGCTGGCGGTTATTCTGCTGTACGGCAAAGCCGGTAACGGGACGGAATTTTTTCCTGAGGTGGAGCCGGAAGGGTTTAATATCGTTGTTCGGTCTCAGGGCGATTTATCCATTGAAGAGAAAGATCATCTGATTCAAGAGGTGGAACGCCAGTTATTGAACTTGCCTGAGGTAGAAACCCTGTATGCGCGCTCGGGAGGCGATGACCGGATTGGTATGCTCAGGGTTAACCTGATCGACTGGCAAGACAGACGTCCGGCGGCGGAAACGATTGAAGAGATTAAGCAGCGCACCGCCGGGCTTGCCGGGCTGGAAATTGAAGTGCGGCAGGATCAGGCTGGCCCACCAACCGGTGATAAAGATGTCAACCTGCAAATCAGCTCACGCTTTCCTGCACTGTTGAAAGACTCAGTCGCGAAAGTCCGTAAGGAACTGGAATCCAACCCTGCTTTTACCAACATTGATGATACCGGCCCTAAACCGGGGATTGAATGGCAGATAAAAGTGGATCGGGCCGATGCCGCGCGGTTTGGCGCAGATGCCACTTTGGTGGGGAACAATGTCCAGTTTGTCACAACCGGGTTAACGCTCGGCGAATACCGGGCTGATGATGTTGATGATGAAATGGATATCCGTGTGCGGTTCCCTGAACAGTACCGGCATATTACCCGCCTTGAAGAACTCCGGCTGAAAACGGCGCAGGGACAGATTCCGCTCAGTAACTTCAGTACCTTAGAGGCCGCCAACAAGCTGGATACCATCAAGAAAGTGGATGGACGCCAGGCGCTGTCGGTAACGGCTGACATGGCACCCGGTTACAATCTGAGTAAAGTCATTCCTGAAGTCATGGCGCGTTTACCCGAATTGGGGCTGGATCCCAGGGTCCAGATTACGCTCCGAGGGGAAAACGAAGAGCAGGAGAAAGCGTCAGCTTTCCTGAGTAAAGCCTTCCTGATTGCAATGGCCGTGATGGCAATTATTCTGGTAACCCAGTTTAACTCTTTCTATCAGGCGTTTTTGATTCTGACAGCCGTGTTGTTCTCAACGGTCGGTGTCTTGCTTGGGATGCTGGTGTTCAATCAGCCGTTCGGCATCGTGATGTCCGGGATTGGGATCATCTCGCTGGCAGGCATAGTGGTGAACAACAATATCGTTCTGATTGATACCTATAACGTCCTCAGAAACCAGGGCATGGAGCCGATTGAGGCGATTCTTCGCACCGGTGCCCAGCGCTTGCGCCCTGTCATGATGACCACAGTCACCACCATTTTAGGCTTGATGCCAATGGTACTGATGGTGAATGTGGATCTGATACAGCGCAAAGTGGAATTTGGCGCGCCGTCCACACAAATGTGGGCACAACTTGCCACAGCCGTGGCGGGGGGACTGGCGTTTGCAACAGTGCTGACGCTGGTGATAACCCCTTGCATGCTGGCGCTCGGTGCTCATCGTCAGCAGCGTAAGCAAGAAAAATCGCGCAGTAAGAACTCACCGCATTTGATTGATGATGCAATGATGGATGATGACGAAGAAGTGAAATCGCTGGAAAAAGTCAGTTAACGATCCGGCTTTTCCTGTACCGTTCTTCGCACCGCGCTGAACCATAAAAAGAACCGCCACCTTTTGCAAGGTGGCGGTTTTTCTTGGGCTAGGGTTTTGCATTGTTTTCAGGCGTGCATGGTTATCAGGCGATAACCAGGAAGAACAGAGCGGTTGCAGCAATACCAATCAGTGCATAAGGGATTTGAGTCAGTGCGTGCTGCATCGCGGTACAGCCACTGCCTTGTGCGGACAGTACCGTGGAGTCACTGAAGAAGCATGAGTGACTACCGGCCGCTGATGCTGACAGCAGGGCCCCAATGGTGATCGAGACAGGCACACCCAAGTGTGCACCCAGCGGGAATACAATCGGCATGGCGACGGCAAACAATCCCCAGGATGAGGCGGTCGCAAAGACCAGTGCTGCCATCACAAGGAAGATGATTGCCGGGAACATCTGTGCCGACAGGTAAGGCGACACGGTTTCGATCACGTATTGAGTCAGGCCTAACTGGTCATTGACGTTTTTCAGCATGAAACCGGCGATCACCGTTGCCAGAGGCAGCATCATGATTTTGATACCGTCATAGACAGCCTCAAACATGGTGTTCACCGGCATCAGACGTTGTACGCCGTACAGGAACATGGTGAAAATCATGGCAACGAAGACACCAGCCAGCAAATCAATATCGAAATACCAGCTTGCGGCAACCAGCACGATCATCGGCAGAGCAAAGTTCAGCACACCAATGGTTGAGTTAGGATGCGCTTTGACATCTTCACCCAGCGCAATGTCAACGCCACCGTCGGGTTGCACCTGGCCATTCTGCGCGCGTTTTTCTGCCGCTTTCATCGCACCCAGATCAGGGATTTTTCCCATTGCCACCAGGAAGACAACCAATAGTGTGACCCAGCCGTAGGCCATATAGGGGATGGCTTCGATATAGGCACTGATCCCTTTGCCGGATGCGGCAATGTCGTTATCTTCCAGCAGCGAGCTGAAGAAAATGGCCCAGGTGGAAATCGGTAGCAGGATACAAACCGGTGCGGCGGTGGAGTCGACCAGATAAGCCAGTTTTTCACGGGAGATTTTGTAGCTGTCTGTAATGCGCTTCATGGATGATGAAATCGCAATTGCATTCAGGTAGTCATCAATGAAGACCAGAATACCCAGCACGAAAGTCAGCACCATTGACTGGCGTTTGCTTTTGACTTTAGTCACCAGAGCTTCACTGAAACTCAGGATACTGCCGCCTTTTTCCAGCATGGTGATCAAGCCGCCCATTAAACCGCAGACCAGAATCAGCCAGGCAATGGTTTCATCCATCATGACGGTCATTGACATATCGACGACATTCCCGACGATCTGTTGCGGATCGATCATGATCAGGCCGGCAATCGCGCCACTGAACAGGGCCTCGACGGTTCTGTGGGTCAGTAACGCCACGGCCAGAACGAATATGGTCGGTAATAAACTGTACCAGCCATAGGGCGTCCCTGTTTCATGGGTGTTACCAATAATGGCAAAAGTGCCGATGATGCCGGCAATGGCCAGAATGACCGACATGCTTTTCGCATTTGGTTTCTGCGGCGCATCTAATGCAGGTGTTTTCACTGTCATACAAGAATTCCTTTCCTATCTTTCAGTTACGCTGAATGCAGCATCCACTCAATTTCCAGTGGCGTGACGGATTTTTCAAAGTCCGCCAGTTCACGTTGCTTGCATGCTAGATAAAGCGAGATAAATGATTGCGGTAGGTACATCGACATTAGCTCGCTTGATGCAAGCTTTATGAGTGCGTCCGGCATGCGAAGAGGTAACTCTACCGCATTGTCGGCCAGTTGTGGTGGGCATTGCTCAAAAGTAAAACGTTCGCTGGCAAGCAAGCCAGCCAAGAGGACTGAAGCAAGCACATACGGGTTGACGTCTGCTCCAGCGATACGATGTTCAATCCGGCGGTTGTGGCTGTCGCTCATCGGGATCCTGAGTGCAACGCCGCGGTGGTTTTCCCCCAGTTGGCATGAGTGGGCGTGTACATAGAGGCCGAGAACCGGCGGTATGAATTCACGTTCGGACACAGCAGCGCCATGGAGTCCGGCATCATAGCCAGCATGGCGGCCAGTGTCTGGTAATAGAAGGGACTGGCTTCTCCTGCCTGATCGGAAAACAGGTTCTTGCCGTCTTTATCGACCACACTCAGATGCATGTGTTTGCCGTTACCGGCTTCGTCAGCATAGGGCTTGGCCATGAAAGTGACATCAAAATCATGAGCCTGAGCCACCTGGCGAATTAAGCGTTTCGCGAAAATGACCTGATCGCAGGCATTGACGACATCTTGCTGGTGGTTAAAGTTGATCTCGAACTGACCTGGTGCCGATTCAGACAGGGCGCCTGAGGTATTGAGTCCCTGAGCAACGGCAGCATCATTCAGATCACGTAAAAACGCGGAATAATCATCCAGGTTTTCGACGTTGTAGACGTCTGAGCGGTACTCTCTGTCATGGTGGATTGGATTGAGCGGCGGCTGGATTGTCCCATTCACCCCGCGGTTTTTATCCAGCAGATAAAACTCAAGCTCAATGGCGACCACAGGAAACTGCTCGCGCTGGTGAAGCTGCTCAAGCAAGTTCACCAGAACGGACCGTATACAAAGGTCTGTCGGCTGGCTGCCAGACTCATCCATCATGGTCAGCATGACCTGACCGACTTCAGGATTAAAGGTGGTGGTCAGTGTGCCCGGCACCGGGTAACAAATATGGTCTGGTTCACCCAGTGCCTCGCCGAGTCCTGCTTCCTCAACCACATTCCCTTCAATACTCAGCGAGATAGTCGAGAGAGGTAAGTAAACGCCTTTCTCTATTTTTTCAACGGCTTCGACTGGAATACGCTTGCCCCTTGGGGTGGCGTTGATGTCGGTAAAGAGCAAATCAACGAACCTGATCTCGGGCCACTTTTGTTTAAAATTTTTAACTTCTTCTTTAAATCCGTTCATTCACGAAACACCTCGTGTGGATACATCCTGTAACTTATATTTAACAGATGAACGCAAAATGGCAATAATTGTGTTCAAATTGTTCGAAATATCGAGCGTTGATCAAATTTTAGTAACATTTTTGTAAATTTAAGGTTGATTTCCCTTAGTGCTCTAAGCTAGGTTTGTTCAATAAATCGAACACTGATGGCAGGAGAGACCATGATGAACTCAACAAAAGCTGGACCGGTAATTGGCGTTGTATGCTGTAAAAAATCACTGGAAGGCTATGGCATTCAAAGTGTGAATGAGTTCTATCTCCATGCAATCAAACAGTTTGGTGCCAACCCTGTGCTGTTCCCGTCGGGTTCTACGGCTGAAGAAATTCAGCAATTGATTGGATTAGTCGACGGTGTGCTGCTGACCGGCAGCCATTCGAACGTTGCACCAGCCCGTTACGGTGCAGAACATGACGAACCGAAAAAAGATGAAGGCCGTGATGCCTTGTCATTTGCACTGATAGACACCTGTATCAAAGAGAACGTGCCGATTCTCGGGATTTGCCGCGGATTTCAGGAGATGAATGTTGCGCTTGGTGGATCACTGCACCCGAAAGTGCATGAAGTGGAAGGCTTGAACGACCACAGGGAAAGCCCGCTCAATGATATGGTCATCAAGTATTCACCGGCTCACCCGGTAAATATTTCTGACAACGGCACCTTCGCCGACTGGCTGGCACCGCTGGACAATATTGAGGTGAATTCGCTGCACGGTCAGGGTGTGAATCAATTAGCACCGGGTCTTACCGTGGAAGCGGTTGCACCGGATGGTTTGGTTGAAGCCTTTAGTTTACAAGCGCATCCATTCTTTATCGGTGTGCAGTGGCACCCAGAATGGCAAGCGACTGAAAACCATTTTTCACGAATTTTGTTTGATCAGTTTATGATATCGGCTTCAAAACGAAGGAGCCTCCATGATGGAAACTGACTCAATTGGTAAAAAAATCGCACAGCTAAGAAAAGAATACAAACTGTCGCAACGTGAACTGGCAGAAAAAGCCGACATTACCCACAGCGCTATCTCGTCGATCGAGAACAGCAAGGTGAGTCCGTCTGTCAGTTCGTTACATAAGATAGTGAAAGTGTTCGATATGTCCTTGTCTGAATTCTTTACACAAGATCAGGCATTTGATGAGCGTCCGGTGGTGATTAAACCTGATCAGCTCATTGAAATGGGCAACGAACAAGTGTCAATGAAACTGGTCTGCGACGGCCGCAAAGACAGACAAATGGGCTTTTTGATTGAGGTCTACCAGCCTCACTCAAGTACAGGCCTGATTAGTATCAAACACGAAGGTGAGGAAAGCGGTACGGTACTGGAAGGTGAAATCGAACTGACGCTGGGTGAAAAAACATATGTCATCGGCGAAGGCGAAAGTTACCTGTTTGATACCAGTATTCCTCATAAGTTTACCAACAGAACGGACAAACTTTGCCGGATTGTCAGCGCACATACCCCGGCAAGTTTCTAACGTCCCAACCCCGAAAGGAAGGCGTATGAACACTCAACAGCAATGGATAGCACTCAAGCAGCGGATAGACATCGAAGCCAGAGCATTCATCCATGGTGAATACCAGGATGCCCAAAGCGGCCAAACTTTTGCCGTGATCAATCCGGCGACAGATGAGCATCTGGTTGATGTTGCCCGCTGTGACGCAAAGGATGCAGCAATTGCTGTTGAGATGGCCAGAAGTGCCTTTAACCGCGGAGACTGGCAAGATCAGAGCCCGGCACAGAGAAAAAAGGTGTTACTGGCGTTCGCTGACCTGATTGATCAGGAGCAGGAAACCCTGGCGCTGCTGGAAACCCTGGATACCGGTAAACCGATCAGTCACAGTTTCAGTACTGATATTCCCGGCGCTGCCGCAGCCATTCGCTGGTACGCCGAAGCTGTTGACAAAACTTACGGCGAAGTGGCGCCCACGGAAGTCAATGTGCATGCCTATATCACGCATCAGCCCATCGGTGTTGTGGCGGCTATTGTGCCCTGGAACTTTCCGCTCTGGCTCGCGTGCTGGAAACTGGGACCAGCACTGGCGGCTGGAAACAGCGTGATCCTCAAGCCCTCAGAAAAATCGCCGTTAACCGCAATTCATCTTGGCAAACTGGCGAAACAAGCAGGTATTCCTGATGGCGTGTTCCAAGTGTTACCTGGATTCGGCCATGAAGTGGGCGATGCTTTAGCGCGCCATGAAGATGTGGATTGTATTACGTTCACAGGTTCCACCAGAGTTGCCCGTCAACTGATGATTTGTTCCGGTGAATCCAACATGAAACGTGTCTGGGCGGAAGCGGGCGGTAAAAATGCCAACATCGTGTTCGCCGATTACAAGAATCTGGACAAGGCCGCAGCGGAAACTGCCGCAGGTTGCTTCTATAACCAGGGTGAAGTCTGTGTTGCTGCAACCCGCTTGCTGGTGCACGAAAGCATTCAAGATGCATTCGTTGAAAAAGTGATTGCAGCGTCGAAAGCCTTTACCCCGAAAGATCCGCTCGATCCGGCTTCATCAATGGGTGCATTGATCGATCAGGAGCACAAAGCCAAAGTGCTGGACTATGTTGCGAAAGGACAAGCTGCCGGCGCCAAAGTGCTCTGTGGCGGTGATGTTGCAGGACACGGTGCCTTTGTTGCCCCTGTGGTGCTGGGGGATGTCAGCAATGACATGGCTGTGGCCCGTGAAGAAATCTTTGGCCCTGTGTTGTGCGTGATCCCGTTCAGCACAGAAGAAGAAGCGATTGCGATCGCCAACGATTCCCCCTATGGGCTGGGTGCCGCGTTATGGACGTCCGATCTGGACCGCGCGCACCGGGTTGCCCGTCAGCTTCAGGCAGGTTCGGTCTGGATTAATAACTACAACGAAGGTGACATGACAGTTCCGTTTGGCGGCTTTAAACAAAGCGGCAATGGTCGGGATAAATCACTGCATGCCCTGGAGAAGTTCACAGAGGTGAAAACCACTTGGCTTCGTCTTGAGTCGTACTAAAAGGAGTTTACTGTGATTAATCATACCGGTTCTTTCTACGCCGCGACGGCAAACTATACGCGCGAGTTTCCAACCCTGACCGATAACATCGAGTGCGATGTGTGTATCGTGGGGGCGGGGTTCAGCGGTCTGTCATCGGCGCTGCACCTGGCGAAAAAAGGCTTCAAGGTGGTGGTTCTCGAAAGTGCCAAAGTGGGCTTTGGCGCAACAGGTCGTAACGGCGGCCAAATCGTCAACAGCTACAGCCGCGATGTCGATGTCATCGAGAAACGTTACGACAAAAAGACCTCAGATGCGCTGTGCAGCATGATTTTTGAAGGTGGCGATATCATTCGCGGCCTGATTGAAGAATTTAACATTGACTGTGATCATCGTCAGGGCGGCTTGTTTACTGCGGTGAATAACAAGCAGTTTGAAGGGCTCAAACACCACAAAGCCAACTGGGAGCGTTATGGCAATAACGAGCTGACTCTGCTCGATAAAGCCGAGCTGCAAACCATGGTGGGCACGGACGTCTACGAAGGCGGTTTGCTGGATATGCGTGGCGGTCACATTCATTCACTGAACCTGGCGCTGGGCGAAGCCGAAGCCATTATTCAGATGGGCGGGCAGATTTTTGAACAGTCAGCCGTCACCCGCATTGAAAAAGGCGTCAAGCCCGTTGCTCACACCAGCCAGGGCTCAGTCAAAGCGCAATATATGGTACTGGCCGGCAATGCGTATCTGGGGGGCTGGCGCCAAACATCAGTAATAAAGCCATTCCATGCGGCACACAGGTGGTGACGACGGAAACACTGTCTGATGCCCTGTGTGACGAGCTGCTGCCGCAACGTTACTGCGTTGAAGACTGCAACTACCTGCTCGATTACTTCCGCATTACCGGCGACAACCGCATGTTGTTTGGCGGCGGTGTGGTGTACGGCGCACGTGATCCGGCCAACGTAGAGAAACTGATCCGTCCGAAGATGGAAAAAGTGTTTCCTCAACTCAAAGGCGTGAAACTGGATTTCGCCTGGACCGGTAACTTCCTGCTGACGTATTCACGGATGCCGCAATTTGGCAGTTTTGCTGACAACATTTACTACCTGCAAGGATACAGCGGCCATGGCATTACCTGTACGCATCTTGCCGGCAAACTGCTGGCCGAAGCGTTAACCGGACATGCTGAGCGTTTTGATGCCTTTGCGTCTCTGCGTCATTACGCCTTCCCGGGCGGGCGCCATTTCCAGGTGCCGTTTACGGCGCTTGGGGCCGCTTACTACAACTTACGTGACAAGCTCGCTATCTAAGGATCGGAAAAAGGAAGAGAACAATGTCAAAGACAGTGACTTTTGCTTCAGTGCAGCTTTCGATGTCGTGGGATATCGATAATAACCTGAAAAAAATCAGCCAGGCGGTGAAAGAAGCCGCTGACAATGGCGCGAACGTTGTGGTGCTGCAGGAGCTTTTTGCTGCCCCTTATTTCTGTAAAGAGCAGGTCGCCAAGTATTTCGATCTGGCAGAAGAAACCGATAACAGCCCCTTGATTGATCACATGAGCCAGCTGGCGCGTGAATTCAATGTTGTGATTCCGGTGAGTTACTTTGAGCGTTCAGGTAACAGCTTTTTTAACTCTCTGGTGATGATCGATGCTGACGGCACTGTGATGGACAATTACCGTAAATCACACATCCCTGATGGCCCGGGTTACAGCGAGAAATTCTACTTCAGCCCTGGCGATACCGGCTTCAAAGTCTGGGAAACCCGGTTCGGTAAATTCGGTGTAGGCATCTGCTGGGATCAGTGGTTCCCGGAGCTGGCACGTTGTCTGGCGCTGGCAGGCGCAGAAGCGATTTTCTATCCGACCGCGATTGGCTCTGAGCCGCAGGATCCGACGCTGGATTCCCGTGATCACTGGCAGCGCACCATGCAAGGGCACTCAGCTGCCAACCTTGTGCCTGTGATTGCCGCTAACCGCACCGGTGTGGAAACCGACGATGGCATTGAAACCACCTTCTATGGTTCGTCATTTATTACCGATCATACCGGCAAGAAACTGGCCGAAGCGGGGCGTGATGAAGAAACCATCATTTATGCCACCATCGATCTGGAAGCAACAGCCAAAGCCCGCTACAGCTGGGGGCTGTTCCGTGACCGTCGTCCGGATCTGTACACACGTATCAATTCCCTGACGGGCAAGTAATTCACACGGATTCAATAAAGGAAGTCTGCCATGGAACGACAGGGCACCCCTTCAGAGCACGGCTATTATTTCCCTGCGGAGTTTGCGCCGCAGGAACAGGTTTGGCTGGCATGGCCGGAGCGGTCTGATAACTGGCGTGAGTCTGCGAAGCCAGCGCAGCACGCTTTTACTCAGGTTGCGACGGCCATCAGCCAACATACCAAAGTCTGCGTGGCAGTCAGCCCCAGTCAGTATCTGACGGCAGCACTCATGTTGCCGGAAGACATTGAGATTGTTGAAATGCCGCTCAATGACGCCTGGATGAGAGACATCGGCCCGACCGTTGTGGTGAACCATCACGGTGAGCGACGTGGGATCAGCTGGCAGTTCAATGCATGGGGCGGAGAGGTGGATGGCCTGTATGCGCCCTGGAATGACGACGATCAGGTGGCAGCGACCATTTGCGACCACCTCGGGCTGGATTACTATCGCGCACCTTTCGTGCTGGAAGGGGGAGCCATTCACACCGATGGCGAAGGCACCCTGTATACGACGGAAGAATGCCTGCTGTCTGCCGGACGGAATCCGCATCTCAGTAAAACAGAGATCGAAGCGTATCTGGCCGATTACCTGTCCATCAGCAAGGTGATCTGGTTGCCGGAGGGCTTGTTTAACGATGAGACCAATGGCCACGTTGATAATTTGCTGCACGTGATTGCGCCGGGTGAAGTGGTCCTGAGCTGGTGTGACGATCCTGAGGATCCGCAATATGCGATCTCCCGCCGGGCGCTTGATGTACTGGAGAGCAGCACCGATGCCAAAGGACGGCGTATTCGGGTGCACAAGTTGCCGATCCCGGGTCCGCTATATTTAACACAGGAGGAAGCGGCGGGCATTGAGCCTTCAGGCGGCATGAAACGCGAAGCCGGTGAACGCTTGGGCGGCTCCTACGCCAACTTCCTGATGTGTAACAAAAAGGTGTTTTTGCCCTTGCTGGACTCAGCTTGTGATCAGCAAGCCATGGATATTCTGCAAGCGGCTTTGCCGGACTACCTGATTATCGGCATTCCGACTCGTGAAGTGCTGCTGGGCGGTGGCAATATCCATTGCATTACGCAGCAGATCCCCGGCGCACTTGCCAGCAAACAAGGCTGAAAGCCTGGTCAAATGAAAAGGTTTTATTATGCAGCAAATTAAGAACCGTACTCTGCTCGCATTCGTTTGCGAGCCATCCGACACCTCACTGGCTGTGACCAATCCGGCTGATGGTGAAGTGCTGTGCCATATTCCGACTCAGAATGAAGCGGAAATTGTCTCTGCCATTGAACGTGCGAATACCGCGCAAAAGAGCTGGGCAAAAACCAGCGCTAAAGAGCGTGCCGGGATCCTGCGTCGCTGGTTTGATCTGATCATGCAAAACCAGGACGATCTGGGCCGGTTGATGACGCTGGAGCAAGGTAAGCCGCTGGCGGAAGCCAAAGGTGAAGTCGCCTACGGTGCCAGCTTTATCGAATGGTTTTCAGAAGAAGCCAAACGCACTTATGGCGACTCCATTCCGGGTCCAACCACGGATAAACGCATCGTGACGATCAAGCAGCCTATCGGTGTGGCCTGTGCGATCACGCCCTGGAATTTCCCGATTGCGATGATCACCCGTAAGGCCGCACCCGCGCTGGCGGCAGGCTGTACCTTTATCTGTAAACCGGCCAATCAGACGCCTTTGTCTGCCTATGCGGTGGCTGAATTAGGCTATCAGGCCGGTATTCCGCGCGACGTGCTTCAGTTGGTGGTCAATGCCTCGTCCAGCATGGTCGGCAAGGTGTTCACCGGCAGTCCGCTGATTCGTAAGCTGTCTTTTACCGGTTCGACCGGTGTCGGCCGCCTGCTGATGGCGCAATGTGCCGACAGCATCAAGCGCACATCGATGGAGCTGGGCGGCAACGCGCCCTTCATCGTGTTTGACGATGCCGATATCGATCTGGCGGTCAAAGGCGCGGTAACCTCTAAATTCCGTAATGCCGGTCAAACCTGCGTGTGCGCTAACCGCTTCTACGTGCAAGAGGGAGTTTATGATGCGTTCGTTGCCAAATTCAAAGCTGAAGTTGAGAAACTGAAAGTCGGCAATGGTCTGGATGAAGGGGTGACAATCGGCCCTGTGATTGATGCGTCGGCCAAAGAGAAGATTATGCACTTAACGGATCACACCGTTGCTCAGGGGGCAAAACTGGTCACAGGCGGAGAGCAACTGGACGGCCTGTTCGTGCAGCCGACCATTCTGGCTGAGGTCACGCATGACATGGATATCGTGCAGGAAGAGATTTTCGGCCCGATCGCACCTGTGATTCGTTTCAGCACGGATGACGAGCTGATCAACATGGCGAATGACACCATTTATGGCCTCGCTTCTTACTTCTACAGCCAGAACATCAACCGGATCTGGAAAGTGGCTGAAGCGCTCGAATACGGCATGGTGGGCATTAACGAAGGCATGATTTCAACCGAAGTTGCCCCGTTTGGCGGGGTGAAACAATCCGGTATCGGACGTGAAGGTGCCAAGCAGGGCATCGACGAATACATGGAGATTAAATACCTCTGTTTTGGCGGCATTCAAGCATAAGGAAGGCAAGTGATGAGCAATCAAGCATGGCAAGTACGTAAGCAACAAGTGATCGCACAGGGCATGGGTAACCTGAACCCGCTGTACGTAGAAACTGCAAAGAATGCCGAAATCTGGGATATCGAAGGCAATCGTTATATTGATTTTGGTTCGGGTATCGCGGTGAACAACACCGGTCATTCGCACCCGCGTATTGTCGAAGCAGTCAAAGCACAGCTGGATAATTTTTCCCATACCTGTGCCATGGTCACGCCATACACGTCCTTCGTGGAACTGGCGGAGCAACTGACTGAACGTGCACCCGGCAACACGCCGAAAAAAGCCGTCTTTCTGACCACAGGGGCGGAAGCTGTCGAAAACGCCATCAAAGTGGCTCGTGCGCACACAAAGCGCAGCGGTGTGATTGCGTTTAAAGGCGGTTTCCACGGGCGGACCAATATGACCATGGGCCTAACCGGTAAAGTGGCACCTTATAAAGCGGGTTTCGGTCCCTTCCCGGGCGAAATTTATCATGCCCCTTATCCGAATGCGTTCCATGGCATCAGCATTGAAGATAGTCTGCAGGCCATTGACGATCTGTTCGCCTGCGATATCGAACCGTCACGGGTTGCCGCCATTATCTTCGAGCCGGTTCAGGGCGAAGGGGGCTTTTATCAGGCGCCGCCTGCGTTTGCTCTGGCGCTGCGTGAACTGTGTGACAAGCACGGTATTCTGCTGATTGCCGATGAAATTCAAACCGGTTTTGCCCGTACCGGCAAAATGTTCGCTACTGAGTACTTAGGTATTGAGCCGGATATGATGACTATGGCAAAAGGGATTGCCGGTGGTTTCCCAATCTCAGCCCTGGTGGGTAAAGCCGAGATCATGGACGCTGCCGGTCCGGGTGGTCTGGGCGGCACCTATGCCGGTTCACCACTTGGCTGTGCCGCGGGTCTGGAAGTGCTGAAAATCATTGATGAAGAGCAGTTGTGCGAGAAAGCCCTGAAAATTGGTGAAGTGATGACCAGCCATTTCCGCTCGCTGCAATCTGATTTCCCGGTGATCGGCGAGGTAAGAAATCTGGGCGCGATGATCGCCGTCGAGTTTGTCGACCCGCAAACAGGTGCACCCATGGCGGATCTGACCAAATCGCTTGTGGCGCAGGCGCGGGAAGAAGGTGTGATTCTGCTGTCTTGTGGCGTCAAAGGAAACGTGATCCGTTTCCTGCCGGCCCTGACGATTGAAGACGAGATCCTTGCCGAAGGCATCGAGAAAGTGAAAAAAGCACTGGCTGCCTTGGTTTAAAAACGAGGCTCAGCGCTGGTTTCATTGGATGCCAGCTGCGCGAAGAAATAAAAGGGCATACGTGTGATGCCCTTTATTTTTTTAAATTGAATCTGCCGAGTTTCATGGTTTATTTTTGATGATTCAGACACGCTACTGAATCCGTCAAACGTTGGTCACTAATACGCCAATGGCGTTTTGTTCGTGATAAATCGAGTGGTGATTCGGGTTATTGGCATAGTCCTGAAGGGCATGCCTTGCAGTCGCGCTATATCCGATCGCGACTACCCATCTCGAACCGGGGTTCGGCGCAGGATAATGTACGATTTTATTCATGTCCTGCTGAGCCGAGGCAAGGAGTGCCGCACCTGCGTTCGTTGCACTTTCAACTTTAAGCTCAATCGCATACCTTCCGTCATTATCCTGAGCCAGTGCATCTAAGCGCCAGTTTCCATTGGGCGGCGGATAAGGCACTTCACGAGTGGCTTGTATGCCAGCCTGACGGAAAAGAAGAATCAGTTCGACCTGCATCCATATTTCCCAGGCAGCACCGGTTGTAATGGCTTCTGTGATTCGTGCTGAATCATTGAGAATCATATAAGCTAAATTTTGGTTATTCATCATTTACCCTTCCTGACGATTGAATGGAAAGCGGTTCATTCTGGTTTAGTGGTTCAGCGGTATGAACACGCTCAGGGTAAGATTATGATTTCTCCTAAAAGCCGCCTTTTATCGGCTCACAGAAAACTTTCTCAGAATCATTTTCATCAAAAGGGGAGCAAGAACAGCTCATCAGAGTGGACTGAAAGAGCTGCATGCGTTGAATAAAAAAGGCATACCTGAGTATGCCTGATGAAAACAGTGTGTTGCGGTTGAACAAGCGCGATTTATTTAAACTCGGCTTTGCGCATCCGGTTCAAGACGGCCATCACATCGACAACGCGCGGTTTGGCCAAATCACCATAGTTTGGCATGCTACGGAACCACTCATCTTGCAGCATCTTGTGGAAAGCGGTGACGGGTTGTTTTTCCCAGCCTTTGATTTGTGCCAGCTGACACCATAACCAGCCGATGGTGTGCAACTGGCTGGCATCGGCAATTTGCTCTAAGGCCTGCAGATCAACAAACTCACGGCCAAAACGCAGGCTTTGCTTGTTTTTGACCTGAATACGGAACTTACCTTCTTCCAGCTGGGCTTGAAGCCCGGAGCGGTTCAGCTGACGAACACGCGGTTGCTCAATCGTATCGCTGCCTTCCGGTTGGCGCTGCGTCGGGTGCGACAGCACGATGATTTTCGCTTTCGCGGTGACATCAACCGCTTCATAGTTGTGCATCTGGATCACGGTATCGGCAACATCCAGATAGTCACCGGAACCACCCATCACCAGCATGACCGACACATTCAGGTGATTGCGCAGCAAAGCAATGCGATCGACCAGCGGTGTGATCGGTTCATCTTCTTTCGCAATCAGCGCCTGCATACGCTCGTCACGGATCATAAAGTTCGAAGCGGACGTGTCTTCATCAATCAGCAGGGTTTGCGCACCAGCTTCCAGCGACTCTTGCAACCAGGCAGCCTGCGAGGTCGAACCGGAGGCATTTTGCGTGCTAAAGCAGGTGGTGTCTTTACCCATAGGCAGATTATTGATGTAGGGCGACAAATCGACGCTGTGAACACAGCGGCCATCTTCTGCACGAATTTTGCTGGCAGTCTCATCGGCGACCACATATTCGCGGCCATCACCCGGGACATGATCATACACAGCATTCTCGACCGCATTCAGCAGGGTCGATTTGCCGTGAAAGCCGCCACCGACAATCATGGTAATGCCGGTGGGGATACCCATACCACGCAGTTTGCCAGCGTGAGGTGCGTTTAATTCAACCGCCAGGCTATCCGGGCTGATGAAGGGCACAGCATCAGGCATCGGCTGCTCGCTGTTACCGGCAAGGCGTGGCAGCACGCTGTTATCGGCCACGAAGGCAATCAGCTTCTTCTCTTTGAGCTGCGCGCGCAGTGCCACCTGATCTTCAACGGTTTCACAATGGCGGCGCAGATCGTCCATCGGCAGTTCACGCGCAATCGTCGCACGACGGATGATTTTCGGCAGCGTGAAGGTCAGCAGGTTGAGCGCTTTCTTGGCAATGATGGTGCGGCCATCTGCAGGCAGGTCAACACGAAAACGCAGTTCAATGGCATCGTCATCGAAAACGACAGCAGTGCGATCCAAAACCGCCTGTCCCGGACGGTCGATCTGAATCTCATTCACTTCTTTGGCCAGATCGGCAAACTGACGGGCGATAAAATCACGCGCCGCACGCTGATAATCTGCCGACTGGTCTTTCAGCCAGGCCAGATCCGTGAGTGACCACTGGCGTCGTGCACGAACACGGGTTGCGGGCGCGAAAGGATCCGACTGAGGGATATCGATAAAGAAATCGTAATCAACAAAGTTGTACTGACCCCGCAGGCTGGAATAGCTGCGGTAATTACGACGGTCAATTTTTTGAGTCTGGCTTCTAGTAAGTCCATGGTCACTCGATATCACTGGCAATAAACATTGGGGGCAGGAGTGTACACCAAAGCGCAGTTATGTGCATGTTATTCGGTGATCCAGCTCCCGCTTATCAGGCATTCAAACCTTAGTCTAATTGTTCGCGTACCGGGTTTTCGTCACTGTGGTGAGAAAAGAGACTTGCCACGCTATTGAAGGAGTCAGTATGTTGGAAATAGCATCAAAATCGGCCGAATGGCTATTGCTGCTCAGCGGCGTGATCCTAATCTTAACCAGTATGCTCCAGTACGGAAAACGCACCCGCAACTGGGGTGGGGTCATGACGATGTTCTATAAGCGCGTCAGTATGACAGCTATTGAATTCAAGTTTTACCGTTCCGGGGTGGCCGCTGTCATTCTGGCGATCATCCTCAGAATGGTGAATCTGGTTTTCTGGCCATAGTCTTGGTGGCGCTGAGCGCGCAGAAATAAGCGAAAACTTGCCAGATGATGTGATTTGTCGCACACTTGCCGCCCATCAAGATTCAGACAAAAAGGCGGGTATTATGGCCTCTACCGCAGCGGCACTCCACATTCTGGTGAAGCATAAAGAACAAGCTGACGATATTTTGCAGCAACTGAAGAAAGGCGCAAAATTTCAGACCCTGGCAAAGAAATACTCGACTTGCCCATCCGGCAAGCGAGGCGGCGATCTGGGCGAATTTCGCAAAGGCATGATGGTGCCGGCTTTCGATAAAGCCGTGTTCACCGGCAAAGTGCTGGAACCGATCGGGCCGGTGAAGACCAAGTTTGGGTATCATGTGATTAAGGTTTTATATCGCACGTAAGTGGTGCATTAACACTTTTGAATTCGTTTGCATGTCGCGCTTGAGTCTGAAGCATCCATTCGCAGTGTACTCAGCGCGCCAGGTACTCTTTTCTAGCAAAAAGAGTACCCAGAAATACCTTTTTGTTCTCTGGTGTGGTTCGGGACGGTTGTAGGCGCTCCCGTCGCCGACAACCTAAAAATTCGTCCTGAATTTTTCCCTGGGTTGGTACTGACCCAAATTTCTGTTTGCTTTGTCGATCCTTACATTAAGTGCAATTCCTTTACTGCAAGTGCAAATCTTGTGGCTTTGTAGGTTTGTCGCGCATTGGGTTCTGTGACTCATTTGACATTGTTTGATGCGCGCCAGGTACTCTTTTGAGGCAAAAAGAGTACCCAGAAATGCCTTGTTGTTCTTTGTTGTGGTCCGGGGCGGTTGTAGGCGCTCCCGGCGCCAACAACCTAAAAATTCGTCCTGAATTTTTCCCTTGGGGAGAGGCCAGCATCGAACTTCTCATTCCTGCTTTAAAGATATACGCTAAAGTTTAGATAATTTATTATAATTCAATTGTTTATTTTGAATCTCACGCAGTCGGAAATCCATGCAGCGAGTGCGACTCTATGGTTTCTTTGAACTGGGTAAGTGGCCGATGTCGTGTGTCTTACTGATAGATTTATCCGGATGAGTACATTTAATTCAATTTAATCAATTACTTAAATTGTTTTTGATTGAAAGAGTTTTATGACAGCGTTATACGACATGGTGTCGTTGAATAAAATGTTATGTTTTACTTGCACAGCAAGTAACTTCTTATGTTAGAATTTCTTTTTTTGACCAGTTCTTAATATGAAATCCTTGTTAGAACATTTTGCGAACGCTACTCGTCACATGCAGAATGTTTATATTGCAGTATCTTTAGTCTCAGTTTTTTTATTGCGCGTGACTTTGTCAATATACTCTTCAGAAAGTGAACCAACATTAACAGAATATGCAGCGGGAAATCTATTGCCAGAACTAACTGGTATGATTATCGAGTTAGTTGTTATCTTTTTTGTTGTCGATGCAATCCAAGGTAAAGAGCGAACTCGTAAATAAGAAGCTGACAGGTTAGAAAGTTTACGCAAACAAGTTATGTTAGAACGGAGATTGAGAGCTCAGTTAAGGTTCTTGATTCGACGCATCTTTGATGATGTTGAGCTTCCAAATGGTACTATGGGTAATACTTTTTTATTTCACGCAGCTGAACATGAGAAGAATCAAGAAACAATTAACGAATTTAAAAATGCTCTAGTAGATGAGATCCATAGTGACACCTTTAAAGAAAACCTGCTTGAAGTATGTTTGACAGAGTTACCTCTAATACTCGCTTTATCTCCGGTTTGTTCTGAATTAAGCGATCGGCATGTTAAAGCTTGGATGTCCATTGCTCACTATATTCAACAAATAAATGTTGGTAATAACATATATCAAAATATGGATAGAGTTTTGGCTTGGATTGCTTTCTTTGACAAGCAGACAGTTAATCAAGGGTTGATAGTTAAAACATAACAATGCGTTCAAGAGGGACTTGTCACGCGTGGCATTTTCAGTTTGCGGTAAGTTCAGTGGTTAAGGTGTGATGCGGTTACTTTTGTATTGCGTGTCTGCGCCCCTTAACGCGGCGTTATGTGTTCAAGGAAAAGCAATGAAAGTAATTGATGCTGAAGAGCAGCGATGGTTCTTATATGAACATGAAAATATGCTCTACTTAGATGCCAACTGTAATCATAGTTTTTTGGGCTATACATATATGATTGAACTCAACGAGACTGAATTATATCTATATCATTCCGAAGGTAGAGAGTATCTCAACCGACTTTCTCAAGATATTCATTATTCGGTACCTATCGTTAAAGGAAGTCAGTCTGAGTTTAAAGGTCGAGATGTGACTAAACAGTTCTCCACTCTGGCTATTGAGGCTATAGAAAAATGGCGAGCGTTGAAGTAAACACATACAAAGCGTTTAAGTCAGATTCGCAACGCTTGGCAATTTCAGTTTTGTTTGGTTTTTGCGTTTACGGCGCAATGGTTTAGGGAATTTGTATGCGTCGCTCACTACTTAACGCGGCGTTGACTGCTTGGATGAATAATGAGATTAGTACTACCTGATTTTTTAATTGAAGTTATGGGGTCTCGTATCTACAAATTAGAAGTTGGTAGTCTTCAGCTTAAGCAGGAGTCTGATTCTTATGGTAATCATCTAGAGACAGAGTTAGGTCATATATGCTCATCTAAAGATGAAGTGCAGTGCTGCACCGACGCTCTCAAGAGTAATTTTGTGCCTGATGGTTTCTATGGTAGCTCCGAACTAAGTGGTTACCCTGGCGAAATTAGTGATATTACAGACTTTTCTAAGATTGTCTGTTTTGGTTATTCATCTGATGGTTCGCCCTTCTGTTTAGATTTTCGTGACGGTCATGAAGCATCCGTAATCTGGTGGGATGACGTCTATTGGCGGCGTATTTCTCCAAGTATTGAATGTTTTATGGGACTCTTTGAGATACGCAGTTAACAAACAAGGATAAGTGTCGCGCAGCCGACACTTTATCCGGGTGTTGGACAAGCCCGAAGCGGCATTATTAAGGAAAAACTTGGTTGAACGTCGGAGGGCGGTGATGTGGACTGTTTTTATCAGGCAGAGTCAGCCCCTAAGCTATGGGATGGCTAATAACTTCAGTGTGTTACATGATTTTTGCTGTCGGTTGTAGTGTGTTCTTCAGCTTGCGGTGTGGTAGCCATTATCCTTGGCCTGTTCGCGGTGTCTTAAGTATTGGACCAGAGCAGTCCAGTTACGAGTAATAAACCAGCGTTATTCACAACCGCCCCGGCCAGCACCAGAGAACCTTAAAGGCATTTCTGGTTACGCTTTGTGCCAGCAAAGAGTAACTGGCGCGCATCCAGCGGTGCTGAGAAAAACACCGAACTCAAGCGCGACATATGATCCGCAAGAATTGATGTTCTTTTAAAGTGGTTCATGGATCAACACCTTGCCTTGATGATCCTCACCGTGGATACTGAAGCTTGATTTGCATAATCAATGACATAGACAGATAGTGATATGTTGGCCTCCGGTAATTTCGTAGTCAGACTTTCCAAGTGTGATAAAACCTGATGAGGGGGAGTTCATGTCATTCGTATATGTTTTTCAGGATTGGAGATATTGTGGAAGTTTTAATTGAGCAGGAAATAGCCTTACATCTATATGAAACTAGGCAAAATCTTGATGAAGTAACAAGGTTACTTCATCCGAGTTTCAAGGAGGTTGGTCGTTCTGGACGTACTTTCGGCTATGCTTCTATCGTAGAAATGATGCAAAGTGAAGAGCCTTCAAGTGGCTATATTCACTCACAGGAATACGATTGTATTCAGCTAGAGCCTTCCGTTCAGTTACTTTTGTATAAATCTGCTTGGGTATCAGAAACAGGTGAAATCGGAGCTTTTTCTAAGCGCTCTTCTATCTGGGTGTTCACTGGGCAGAATTGGCAAATGAAATACCACCAAGGAACACCATGCCCAGAATTTGAGCTTGTGTAGCAGTGATTAGGACAAAAAGTAATTTGGTGGCCTCCTGTAGTTACAGGATTAGACTTACCAAGTGTGGCAAATCCTGATGAGGGGGAATTTATGTTTTTTATTCGCAAGGGGTTCAAATGAAAGGTTTTAAGTTGGTGTTGTTATTCTTATTTCCTGTTATTATCGTAGGTAAAGAATATTTCCCTCACTTTATGGAAAATCAGCAGCTAGAAGATTTAAAAGAACAGTTTCAGAGTCTTCTATTTGATAAAGATAACAAAGTCAAAGTTACTTCAATAAGAATGGAAGAGAAGGTCATAGCGCTAAAGGTTAATATTTCAAATGTGGAAATAAATGAAACAAATAAGGAATCTATCGCCCAGAGCTCGAGGAAAATCCTGCCTGAAAAAATATGCAATAGTGTAGGGCTGAGTGAATGGTTAGCGAATGGTAAGTGGATTTCAATTGATGTTACGGCTAACGGAGTTAAGGCGATAACTAATGTTAGAATTACTCACGAGGATTGCACATAACGAGGCTACATGAATTCCCCCGGCGGTCAACAATAGCGTCAGATTATGCAAGATTTGGGAATGCCGCTCTACATATGGTCTGTTTATTGGCATCGATGCCATCACTGCGCGGTTGATGTTCCTCATTCGTTAGAAGGCATCGAAAGTGCCCGCCGCATTATCATGTTTTCCCGCAAAAAGGCCTGAATCTTACATCCTCTTTGGATGATGGCCGAACTTTTAGCTATCTCTGGTCCAGTAATGAGTGGTGCCAAAGGCTTACATCCCGATAATGGCGGGTGGGATATTGGCAAATGTCGAGTGAACTTTTGAGCTTGATATTATTTTTTGAATCAACACCTTGCCTGGTGATCTTTATCGTGGATACTAAAGCTATGTTTTGTTAAATCAATGCTATAAATAGATTGTGATAGGGCTACCTCCGGTAATTCATAGTCAGACTGACCAAGTGTGGCAAAGCCTGATGAGGGACAGTCCATGTCATTCGTTAGGCATCAAAGGTTACAAATGTACAGTTCGATATTGATAGTATTGTATGGTCTTTTGGTCTCACTTGGTGCAGTGGCGGGGACTTGTACGCAGGGAGATGTTGGGCGGTTTTATGCTTCGCTAATATATGGTTCATTACTGTTCTTACCTATCGTAGTCGCGATTCAACGTAGACGTAAATATACAGTATTCATATGGATTAGCCCTTTAATTGCTTTGTTAGTTGCTATATTGGTGACTTATTTTTGGGTACCTTTGGTAATTGAAACAACCATTGAAGGTCATCATTTGTGTGGCAAAGTATTCGACTCTCATTTGGGAGAGGTTTACCTCTTCGAGAGGGCTATACCGATGATTCACATTGTATCATCGCTGGCTATTTTCATGCTTTCACTGAGGAAGTTAGTGAGGTTAAAAAGGGGTAAGTAGTTTGTGATGCCAAGATGCCTAACAAATAACGATAAGTGTCACGCATCCGATACTTTATCCGGGTGTTGGACAAGCCCGAAGCGGCATTATTCAGGAAATAGTTTGGTGAGCACTGTAGTGCGGTGATGCGGGTTGTTTTTATCAGGCAGAATAGCTGCCTAATGTATTAGATGACTAAAACTTCAGTGAGTTACATGGTTTTACTGCGGTTGTAGTGCGTTCCTCCGCTTGCGGTGTGGTAGTCATTATCCTTGTCCTGTTACTGTGTCCAAAAGTATTGGATCAGAGCGTCCAATGACGAGTAATAAACCAGCGTTATCCACAACCCCCAGGGAAAAATTCAGGACGAATTTTTAGGTTGTCGGCGCTGGGAACGCCTACAACCGACCCGGCCAGCACCAGAGAACCTAATGGCATTTCTGGTTACGCTTTGTGCCAGCAAAGAGTAACTGGCGTGCATCCAGCGGTGCTGAGAAAAACACCGAACTCAAGCGCGACATATGATCCGCAAGAATTGATGTTCTTTTAAAGTGGTTCATGGATCAACACCTTGCCTTGATGAGCCTCACCGTGGATACTGAAGCTTGATTTGCATAATCAATGACATAGACAGATAGTGATATGTTGGCCTCCGGTAATTTCGTAGTCAGACTTTCCAAGTGTGATAAAACCTGATGAGGGGGAGTTCATGTCATTCGTATATGTTTTTCAGGATTGGAGATATTGTGGAAGTTTTAATTGAGCAGGAAATAGCCTTACATCAATATGAAACTAGGCAAAATCTTGATGAAGTAACAAGGTTACTTCATCCGAGTTTCAAGGAGGTTGGTCGTTCTGGACGTACTTTCGGCTATGCTTCTATCGTAGAAATGATGCAAAGTGAAGAGCCTTCAAGTGGCTATATTCACTCACAAGAATACGATTGTATTCAGCTAGAGCCTTCCGCTCAGTTACTTTTGTATAAATCTGCTTGGGTATCAGAAACAGGTGAAATCGGAGCTTTTTCTAAGCGCTCTTCTATCTGGGTGTTCACTGGGCAGAATTGGCAAATGAAATACCACCAAGGAACACCATGCCCAGAATTTGAGCTTGTGTAGCAGTGATTAGGACAAAAAGTAATTTGGTGGCCTCCTGTAGTTACAGGATTAGACTTACCAAGTGTGGCAAATCCTGATGAGGGGGAATTTATGTTTTTTATTCGCAAGGGGTTCAAATGAAAGGTTTGAAGTTGGTGTTGTTATTCTTGTTGCCTGTTATTATCGTAGGTAAAGAATATTTCCCTCGCTTTATGGAAAATCAGCAGCTAGAAGATTTAAAAGAACAGTTTCAGAGTCTTCTATTTGATAAAGATAACAAAGTCAAAGTTACTTCAATAAGAATGGAAGAGAAGGTCATAGCGCTAAAGGTTAATATTTCAAATGTGGAAATAAATGAAACAAATAAGGAATCTATCGCCCAGAACTCGAGGGAAATCCTGCCTGAAAAAATATGCAATAGTGTAGGGCTGAGTGAATGGTTAGCGAATGGTAAGTGGATTTCAATTGATGTTACGGCTAACGGAGTTAAGGCGATAACCAATATTAGAATTACTCACGAGGATTGCACATAACGAGGCTACATGGATTCCCTCGGCGGTCAACAATAGCGTCAGATTATGCAAGGTTTGGGAATGCCGCTCTACATATGGTCTGTTTATTGGCATCGATGCCATCACTGCGCGGTTGAAGTTCCTCATTCGTTAGAAGGCATCGAAAGTGCCCGCCGCATTATCATGTTTTCCCGCAAAAAGGCCTGAATCTTACATCCTCTTTGGAGGATGGCCGAACTTAGCTATCTCTGGTCCAGTAATGAGTGGCGCCAAAGGCTTACATCCCGATAATGGCGGGTGGGATATTGGCAAATGTCGAGTGAACTTTTGAGCTTGATATTATTTTTTGAATCAACACCTTGCCTTGATGATCTTCACCGTGGATACTAAAGCTATGTTTGGCTAAATCAATGCCATAGACAAATTGTGACATGGTGGTCTCCAGGGATTCGGTAATCAGACACTACTAAGTGTGGCAATGTCTGATGAGGGGGAGTTCATGTCATTCGTTATACGAATTTAGAGTTCAGATCATGAGAGAAGCAAAATTACTACTTACAGCTTTTTAGCCTATTTATTTTAGGGGGCTGCGACATTATATACGGTGTTTCTCGATATTCCCCAGTTGGCGCTGTAAGGCTGCCTATTGAATGTATGGTAGAGGCGACAAAATCTGTTGCTGGTGTTTCTGATGTGGAGCACCGGACAGAGGAAGGCAGTCGAGATTTAACTTTCGGTGGTGTACAGCAACCAGAAATTATTGATAGGTTTTTCTACATCTACAATGGTTTAAACGGAAATTACTATTTTCGAACTAACTACGAAGGCATCGCTGAGTTTCAACATACATACATTGATATCAATCGCCGTCCTCCCCAATCTGAAATTGATAAGATCAGAACAGTGATGATTCAGATTGAAAACGCTGTTAGCCAAAACTGCCAAATAGACATATCTACAAAAACTATCGAAAGTTGTATGGGAGTTATTTGCGAAGGCGTATAGCAAAGCAAAGCCAAGCACAATCGTCCATGCAAAAAGCGCATTTAGGGTACTTATATGACTAGACGCTTAACAAGGGCGGCAACAGACTGGAAAAGTGTCACTTAAATTGCTGGCGCAATTACGCGCCACTTTTCCAGTCGCTGTGACCGGCGTTAGCAGAATAAGGATGATTCAATGAGTCTAATTAAAGTTTTTTATCAACATAGAGAAAATGGTACTGAGCTTGTTAATCATGAAAGAGATCTAAAATCTCATCGAGAAGCTTGTGAAACTATCGACAATTACCCTTGGGAAAAAGAGTTGAAGTTGTTTGAAGAGTTTGGTGAAGGAGGTGGGTTCTTTTTCATGTTAGGCGACATGGATGGCAAGTTTGCTTCATATCAATTTACACCAGTCGAAAGTGACAGAGGAATGTTGGATTTGCAAGTTGTTTCTAAGCCTGGTTTTATTGGGATATTTGGTCGCAAATCTGTTTCGGTAGATTTTAAGTTTGTTTCGATACCAGAGGCCAAACACCAAATCAAAGAACTATTTGAATTCTCTATCGATTCTTTGTACCAAAAATATCGAAAGTAAAATTCCGCTAGCAAACGACTATGGCGTCAATCATTTAATTAACGCCATTTTTTCTTCCCAGCGGGCGCCATCCCGTAGCAACACATTGAGGATGACAACCATCTTCCTGACGCATGTAATGATGGCTACGTTTTTCGGTTTTCTTTCAGCCAGAAGTCGTTGATAGTCACGATATAGGCGGGTGGGATATTGTCAAATGTCGAGAGAACTTTTGGGCTTGATATTATTTTTTGAATCAACACCCAGCCTGGCGATCTTCACCGTGGATACTAAAGCTATGTTTTGCTAAATCAATGCCATAAATAGATTGTGATAGGGGACCTCCGGTAATTTCGTAGTCAGATTTGCCAAGTGTGGCAAAGCCTGATGAGGGGGGCATGTCATTCGTTAGGTATTTGGAGGTAAATTTGAACAAATCAATTATGCTATTGGCGTTTGTATCTACGTTTGTTTGGGCTTCTGATAGTGTTGAAGACCCCTGTAATGTACAAGGTGGAGGAGTTACGGCAGGTTATCTGTGTGTCGGAGAGAAAATGAAAACCGCAGATATGGAACTCAATAAAACCTATCAGGAAGCAATAGATAGAATCAGTGAGGAAGAATCATTATTGCGGAATACGTGGTCAAAAACCGAACTGGTGGCACCATTCAGAAAAGCTCAACGGGCTTGGTTAAAATACAGAGATGCCGAGTGTGAATTTGCAGGTATTTCTTCAACTCCGTCACCTTGGCAAGGGGTTCAAGTTGAAGAATGTAAGCTAAGAATGACTCTAGATCGAGTAGAGTACTTTAAGCGTGTATATGTAGGTTGACCCAAGGCTGCTAACAAATAACGAGAAGTGTCACGCATCCGATACTTTATCTGGGTGTTGGACAAGCCCGAAGCGGCATTATTCAGGAAATAGTTTGGTTGAGCACTGTAGTGCGGTGATGCGGGTTGTTTTTATCAGGCAGAATAACTGCCTAATGTATTAGATGACTAAAACTTCAGTGAGTTACATGATTTTTATTGCGGTTGTAGTGCGTTTCTCCGCTTGCGGTGTGGTTGCCATTCTCCCTGTCCTGTTCGCTGTGTCCAAAAACATTGGATCAGATCAGTCTAATGACGAGTAATAAACCAGCGTTATCCACAATAACAGGGAAAAATTCAGGACGAATTTTTAGGTTGTCGGCGCTGGGAGCGCCTACAACCACCCCGGACAGCACCAGAGAACCTAAAGGCATTTCTGGTTACGCTTTGTGCCCGCAAAGAGTAACTGGCGCGCATCCAGCGGTGCTGAGAAAAACACCGAACTCAAGCGCGACATATGATCCGCAAGAATTGATGTTCTTTTAAAGTGGTTCGTGGATCAACACCTTGCTTCGGTGATCTTCTGCGTGGATACTGCAACTTGTTTGTCATTCGTTATACCTTTGGGAGAAATACATGGCAATTCCAAAACATTCTAAGTTGTTTGATTATGCGAAAGGGGCTTATTTCTCTGATAGCTTTTCACGCGAAATTCCCAACAAAAATCAGACCGCACTTGATGTTTATCTTGAAATAGCGAAACAAACGCCAGCGTGGGTTTCTTTCTTAATGGCAACGAGAAATCGTATTGTATCAATGCTTGGATTAAAGCATTTAGGCCGGCTTCAGGATGCTGTTGCAGCGAAAAAACCAACAAACATGAACCTTGGTGAGCGGATTGGTATTTTCACGTTACACAGTAACAGTGATACTGAAATCGTCCTGGAGGACAGTGACAAGCACCTTGATGTGAGAGTGTCGTTTTTGCTGGACGTAGAAGGCGACAAGGTGATAGTTCATGCAACCACTGTGGTGCATGTACATAATTTTTTTGGCAAAGTGTACATGTTTTTTGTTGCTCCAATTCACAAACTGATTGTCCCGAGTTCATTGAAAACCTTGGCACAGGCATAACAAATGCGACGTTTCTACCTCGTTTGCTTTGCGTGGGCGTCAGACTATATTGCTGCAACCTATAGGAGCGACTTAACTTTTGAAAATTAAAATTTATGAGGGAGGTTGCCTTTGCGGGAACATTCGGTTTTCTGCCAAAGGTCCTGCATTAAAACCGCACACTTGTTCCTGTCGACAATGCCAGCGCCATTCAGGGGCTTTAACCCAGGCATGGGTTGAATTTCCTAAAGAAAATATCATTTGGACGGGTATTGATGGTGAACCTTCAAAATGGCGATCTTCTGACTATTCCTCCAGAGCATTTTGTTCTGCCTGTGGTAGTACGATTGGTGCGATTGATGATGCGCCAACGATTGCTATTGTTTTGGGGGTCTTTGATAGTCCTAACCTTAAAGCCTTCGCTCCAAAAGGTCATTCCTATATCTCCAAAAGACCTCAATGGTGGAAAGTCGAGGTAGACGTCTAACAAGCAAATGCGCGGCGGGTTGCAGCGTGAGATTTTCGGAAGAACGGTAAGGAGATAAAAATTGAGCACTATGTTAGAGAAAGGGAAAGAGATCCTGTTACAGCAGTCTTTCAGTTTGCTTTTGGGGACAAAGCTGGAAGTTTTTGAGGCCGGCACTGCTGAATTGAGTCTTGAGATGAGAGATGATCTCAAGCAAAACAATGGTTTTGCACATGGTGGTGTCGTTAGCTATCTGGCTGATAACTGTATTACCTTTGCCGGAGCATCAGTACTGCGAAGCTGCGTCACTTCAGAATATAAAGTGAACTATGTCAGGCCAGCCATCGGAGACAGATTGATTGCAAGGTCAACCGTTTTATACTCAGGAAAGCGTCAAGCTACCTGTGAATGTAAGGTATACGCCAAAACAAATAACGAAGAAAAACTGGTTGCGGTTTCTCTTGGAACAATCAACAAGATGGATACATGTTAACCAAGCCAAACACAACGAGGACTTTTGTTCACAGTTTCCGGGCGATTTCTACAATCAGGTTGCGAAGCCATATGTGGGCAGGATCATCATGTTGCCTTTCATGCCAGATAATTGATGGAGTAAATGACGGTATTTCTACTGGGAGTTCAAGTACTTCTATAGCAACCGACTTGGCAAGCTGATGGGCCAATCTTCGCGGAATGCACAGAATCAAATCACTTTCGGCCACAATCATGGGAGCAACCAAGAAGTGAGGGGTTCGTACCGCAATTCTTCTGGTGAGCCCGTGTTGCGCCAGCGCTTCATCCACGGCACTCCTTCCCTGGCCGGTGATAATCACCGAAAGATGCGACAACGAGACAAATTTCTCGAGTGTCAGCTCTTCGCTGATGATCGGATGACCTTGGCGTACCACACAGACAAAATCTTCATCATAGAGTCGCCTGCTGTAAAACCTTGCAGGAAGCCCTTCAAAAGAGCCAATTGCCAGATCGGCGCTACCCTGAGCAATCAAATCAACGTTGTCGCCCGCTGTTGCTGGCATAACGAGATCAATTCCGGGTGCCAACGAGGCAAGTTTAGCGACCAGCTCAGGCATTAGTAAGAGGGCTAAATGATCTGCGGTGGCAACAGTAAATTTCCCTGATGCGGTGCTTGGATGAAACTCCGACGGTGCGACGATTGCGCGAGCATCATCCAATAACTTGGTCACCGGTGCCGATAATGCGAGTGCTCTTTGTGTAAACTCCCATCCGTTGGTTGTTCGAACTAAAATCCGATCGTTCAATAATCGGCGTAAGCGTGCTAAACCTCGACTTGCCGCAGGCTGGCTCAGCCCTAATCGTACGCCCGCACCTGTCACACTGCCTTCTTTCAGTAAGGCGTCAAACAACTTGAGAAGATTGAGATCGACTCTACCTATATCCACTTTTTGCATTCTCAATATAGCCTGCATGCATTTTTCATATGTTGGTGGGCAGTATAGCATTCCTCACATCGAATCCATTATGGTTCTGAACGAGGAGAGGATTGATGAGCACTAACGAATTGTATGTTGTCACAGGCGCGACAGGCCGCACAGGATCTGCTGTTGCAAAAACATTAATCGATGCCGGAAAACGTGTGCGGGTTGTGGTGCGAGATGAATCTATAGGGGATGTGTGGCGCACGCTCGGAGCGGAAGTCGCTGTGGCTGATTTCTCAGATTACTTAGCCCTATGCCGGGCCTTTTCTGGTGCGGACGGTGCGTACATCGTCAGCCCACCTCAGTATTCATCAGCGGATCTATTTTCACAGGCTAGAGCGATGGCTCACACCATTGCAGCGGCAGCAAAAGAGGCGAAGTTAGCCAAGATTGTTGCTCTCTCATCAATCGGTGCTGAACAAGCTGAGGGAACCGGCTGGATCGCCATGAATCGTATGCTTGAGACGAGTTTCATCGATACAGGATTGCCTGTAACATTCCTTCGTGCAGCCTACTTTATGGAAAACTGGAGGCCGCTCGTTAAGATGGCTGTACTCCAGCGCCAATTACCCAGTTTTCTTTCGCCGTTGAATCAAAAGTTCCCGATGATCGCAACAGAAGATATTGGCCGTATCGCGGCTGAAGCGCTCTGTGAAAACTGGCTCGGCGTACGAGTCATTGACCTGGAAGGTCCCGATAAGTATTCCCCGAATGATGTCGCGGAGTACGTATCCCTTAAATTTGGAGAAGCGATACAGCCTGTTTCTATACCGGAATCAGACTGGGTACAATCAATTGCTGGCCAAGGCTTTTCAGCGGCGGCCATCGACGGATTTATCGAAATGACTCAGGGTCTTAACTCTGGTCATATCACTTTTCAAGACAGCTCGGGCATTGAGCGCCGTCTTGGGACGGTGAAGCTTGATGCAATGATTGATGCGCTGGCTGCGGGGTAATATCCTGCGGCCTGCCGTGGCGGTGCATCATTGCCAAAAGATCGGGCACAGCGTCTTGCCCGATCTCTTTCGTTCTGGTGACAACTGGGTGACTCATCACTTCAGTTAGTTACATGATCTCTGTCGCTTGGCCGAGTTTAACCAGCGCTCGACCCCAGTAATGAGTGGCACCTCATGCTTCCAGCCCGAGAATTTCGGGTGGGATATTCGCGAGCGACTCAAGAACTTTGGTGTGCGTTATTATTTTGTGAATCAACACCTTGCCTTGATGATCTTTGCCGTGGATACTGATGTTATGTTTGGCAAAGCCTGATGAGGCCTCCACGTCATTCGTTATCGCTCACATCAGATGATATAGGAATAAAAATGTTAAATGAACATCCTTTCGTAATTGCAAAAATTACTCCCAAGACAGAATATTTTGAACACGCTAAGGGTGAGTTATTGGGAATGCTTGATGCCACAAGAAATGAGGCGGGGTGTATCCAATTCGAATTGCATGAATCAGATTGCGGTCGATATATTTATCTGTACGAAGAATGGAAGAACAAAGCTGCGTTGGATAACCATCATCAAGAACAACATACTCAAACGGTCGCTGAAAAATTCAAGAACTGGTTGGCGGCTCCAACGGAAGTGGCGCTCATGACGAAGCTATCCCAATAAACATGGCATTGATAATTTCCCCTTTAGTGCGGCACCTCAAAACCTGAAGCATCAAGCAGAAAATCAACAAAGGTACGGTTCTTCAAAGACAGGTGCTTTGATCGGTAAAGAAGATTGATCGGCCTGGCTTCTGGCACTGCGTCTTTGAGTATTTCCACCAAGCGTCCTGATTCGATTTCATGTTCTACCAGCATCTTGGGTTGAAGCAGTACGCCTGCGCCTTGAATTGAGGCAAACTTCAATACATCGCCATTATTTGAAGTCAGCCTGGTGTTGCTATGACTCAACGTGTTGGATGGCAGGTTGATTACCTGTTGGCTCTCCCCTGATGGTATTGAAAGCCTAAACAGCTGTGATGGCTGAGATCGTCCAGCGAGTGAATTGGTCCGTTCTTTTCCAGATAAGAAGGCGCGGCACAATATGTCATTTCGTAATCACCTAAATATCTCGCGACCAGGGAAGAATCAACTAATTCACCAATCCGGATGATCACGTCGGCATCGGTTTGAAATGGGTCGACCAAACGATTGTCGAGTATCAATTCCACATTGATTTCAGGATATTCAGCAAGAAAGGCTGCGACTATCGGAGCAAGTACTATCTGTCCATAAGTAACCGGACAATTCACTTTAACTGTGCCTCGCGGGCGGTTGATCAGTGTCTGGATCAGGTTTTCTGCATTCGCTATATCTTCAGTGATTCGGTGGCTCTCTTGATAGTAAAGTTTGCCAGCCTCGGTCAGTGACTGTTTTCTTGTGGTGCGATGAATCAGTTGTGTACCCAAGCTTTGTTCTAAGAAGCTGACGTGCTTACCAACCATAGTGGGTGAAATCGCAAAGTGATGCGCTGCGCGACGAAAGCTGCCGTGTTCCACAACATACGCGAACACTTTCATACTGGTTAACTTATCCATTGCGCACTATAAGTTCATAAAGAATTAACTGAAGAAAAGTTTATCAATTGAGCGGGGTTAATTAAAGTTGGCCTTGAACATGAAGACTGAATCATCAAGAGAGTCACGATGAGCCAAATGATTTTTGTCACTATTGAAGCACATTTCTGCATGCCACATACCCGAGCGTTGATTGCATCGGATGTGGCTCAGTTGGTTCAGGCGTTTGAAACCCAGGAAAAAGGAGGGATGTCATCATGAAGTGGGGAATTCTCGGAACCAGCTTTATCTCTGGAGTGATGGCGGAAGCGATCAAAGGTGATGATAAAAGCGAATTGTATGCGGTAGCGGGCCGTTCAGAGGACAATGTATCGGCGTTTGCCAGACAGTACGCCGTTGAGAAAACATTTTCAGACTATGACGCGCTGATCAGTGATGAGTTGGTTGATATTATTTATATTGCTTTGCCGAATCACCTTCACCATGACTTTATAATGAAAGCGGCTCAACAAGGCAAAGCGATTCTGTGTGAGAAGTCGCTTTCCATTGACATGGAGAAAACTGAGCTGGCGCTGCATGCGATAAAAGAACATCAGGTGTTTTTTGCCGAAGGGCTGATGTACCTGCATCATCCATTGATTCGTGAGCTGGTTGCGATACTCGAATCTGGCGAGATTGGTGAACTGCGCTCTATTCACACTTCGTATATTGCATCCATTGCGCAATTCGTCAATCCTGCCAGCAAAGGGGCATTATATAATCTGGGTTGCTACCCGGTATCTTTGATGTATCTGGTTGTGAAAACCCTGTTGGGTGAACAAGCTTTTGAAAATCGTACGATGAAGGCAATGAGCCGAAGGGGAGAGGATCACAATATCTGCGAATCGAGCCTGCTGATGAGTTTTGGTGAAAATAATACGGCGTTTGTCCATACCGCCGAAGATCATGGCTTGAAGCACCATTTCACTGTGCTTGGCACGAAAGGTTGTATCACAATGGCATCGAATCCATGGTTACCGGCTTTAGACAATCATATCAGCGTAGAAATTTATGAAACGTCAAAGCGTGATATCGCAGTCAGTGCTCAAGGCGACGGCTTCTTCTATCAGGTACGTCAAGTGCGTGAAGCGGTAGAAGCCGGGCGAAAGGAGCTGGTGGCGCCATGTGCGACCTGGCAAGATTCTTATCAAATTATGCAGTTGCTGACTGAGTGGGAAAGCCTCGGTTCGTCATAACCTGGCTTCAACAAGGAGCGAGATAGTGCATCGCATGAACACGTTGTGAAGAGGCTTCACGGGGCAGAGATATTGTGAACCATCCTTGATGGTTCTTATATCTTGAGCTTAAGTCCGGTGTTTCTGATCGCATGAGAAAATGCTGAGTTTGGGACTGAACGAAAGCGCGACAAACCAACAACACATCTGAAATTGTACTTCCTGTTTGGACTCCCGATTGCTCGAAGGGCAATCACACCTACATCCCGTAATAGGTCGAAAGATACACAAGGATCGCTTCGCGATCGTCAGGCGCCAGTTCATCCATGCCTTGCTCCTCAACCATCCAGGTGAGTAACGCATCCCACCTTTCTTTGCTGAGCCCTTGTTGCGTAACGAGATAAAGCGAATGGCAGGCCGAACAGGCGGATGCCACCAGCGCCATGTCTTTTCCCGGTGCAAGAATACCTTCACCGGGGGATTTTACCGGCTCGTCAGCCGATTCAGTGATCCAATCCGGCGGCGTCGGGTTTTGGGTTGCCAGCCAGGCAATGATCGCAGTACGTGCCCCCGGATCTTTCACGCCCGGAAAAACCATTTTGGTGCCGGGTGCGAAGTCTGAGGGAGAGGACAAAAACGCATCGAGTTTTTGGGCATCCCACTGCCCCTGAAGCTGCTTGAGTGCCTCGCTGTATTGGAAACCTTCAACACTGGCGATACTGCGTTCGGCTAAACCCCAGAGTGGCGGCCCGATGGCTGCCACTCCTTCAGGTCCCATCTGGTGACAGGCTTTGCATACCAAAGCTTGTTGTTCGCCTGCGGCAATCAGGGTTTCATTGGCTGAAAGCGGCAGGCTGCCAAACAGAAGCAGAGAAAATGAGAGCGGGATAACCCGCTCGATGAAGCTTGCTCGATTCATGCGGTTATCCGTTCACGACTAACGCAACACGGTGGAAGGTGTTGTTCAGGTAACCTTTGGGATTCCAGGCAATGGCAAAAGGCTGGCTGATGCCTTGATCGTCTGTGGCTTTGGCCCAGATTTCGTAGTAGCCGGGCTGAGGAAATTTCACCTTGGTCGTGAAGGTTTGCCAGGCGCCTTCATTGGCCGGGGCAGCAAGATCGGCATCCATCCAGGTTGCGCCAAAGTCGATGGATACCTGTACTTTCTCTATCTTGCGATCACCAGACCATGCATGACCCCGGACCGGGACTTCACTGCCAGACACCGTGGCGTTGGTTTGCGGCGAAGTAATCAGCGATTTCACCGGCATTCGCTCGATGATCTCAAAATCTTTTTCGTCCACTTTCTCACCCGGTGCAACAGGACGGTTGGGCACACGGTACGACGTGCCTGTCATTTTGGGACCGTCGTGAATTTGATCCCGGATCTGAATCCGTGTCAGCCATTTTTGCGAGCAGGAGCCGGGCCAGCCGGGCACAACCAGCCGTAATGGGGCACCATTCATCGGATGCAGTGCTTCGCCGTTTTGTGCAAAAGCAATCAGGTTTTCGCTGCCCATTGCTTTGGCTATCGGTACGCCGCGGGAAATGGGGATTTTACCTTCCTTGCCGGACAGGTCTTTATCCGCGCCGTAATGCGCGGTGTAAACGGCGTTATCCTTCACACCGGCGGCTTTCAGCACATCGGCGAGTCGCACGCCTGTCCAGGCGGAACAACCCACGGCGCCGTAGGTCCATTGATTCCCAGTCGCTTTGGGTTCGAAGAATGCGCGGCCATTCCCGCCGCATTCCAGCACGAGTTGCTGTTCTACGACCTCAAAGTTTTTCTTCAGATCAGCAATGGTGAGTGTCATTGGTTTGTCGACCAGACCGTCAACCGTTAATTTCCAGGCGTCCGGGTTCACTTCCGTCGGCGGGATACCATTGTTGCGGATAAAATGCCGCGCGGTGGGCGTGATGTCGTCATTGAGCAGGTGAGGTGGGGTCTCTGCGTTCATCGGCCTGTCGTTCAGTACCGTTAAGCCGTCTTTACCTTCTATCACCACATCATCCAGGCCTTCCGCGAAAGCGGCGGGGATCAAGCCAGCGGGCATGTTCCGGTGAAAAGGAATCGCACCGCCAAGCACAGCAGCCATTGTCGCTAAGCCTGCGCCTTTCAAAAATCCGCGTCTGTCCGGAAAACTGACCCGGCCAAAAACCTTTTTATCTGCTGATTCCGGATTTTTCTCGTAAAACTCAAAGAGACCTCGTGGTGTATTGCGCTTGTCATTAGCCATAATTCGCACCTTTATCAAATCAACTACCAGGCGCCTCTGGTTCAACAGGTGTGACCAAATCCTAACGCTCATCCGGATCAACAAGATGAGTGGCTGAGGCACTTTTCAAGACGGAGATTCAAGCACTCAGACTGCAAAATTGTTTGTCTTCAGTACTCAAAGGTTGCAGCTATGATGTTGAGTGTAGTTGGCAACGATACTTCTCTCAAACCCACTTTCTTTTTATGGGAAAGGGGCCCGGACTTGATTCATAGTGAATCTAGGGGGAGATTCCTGATTACCGAAATTTGATGAACAGTTATTTTACGCTTCAAGAGCAAAAATAAAGTAAGACAGTGATAGCGAGCTGAAAAGCGGCTATCACTGAGACCGCCAATTTTGGGAGCCAGTCCTGCAACTATGAAAGCGCTGAACCGGGTCTTTGGTTCTCTGTTTGTCTCAATGGGTGTGTTATTAGCACGAGCTGAACAGTAGTTATTGATTTATCAACAAATAATCAAGCGTATTCACCCTTTTTCTGATACGAAAACTGGCAAATCCCGGTCTCTCTGCAAATACTCATGAAAGCAGTCTTGCAGAGAGGCTCTGCGTGCGTTTCACGACAAGAGGTTTTGCCATGGCAAATCTGATTTATTATTTAAACATAACATTGAACGGCCACTACTATCATGAAGATGCTGATGTGGATCAGGAGCATCATGAATACGCCCTTGAATTACTGCATGGTGCAGAAGCATTAATACTGGGACGCCACACGTATGATCTTTTTGCGGCTTTCTGGCCTGAAGCAGCAACGAGGAAGGATTTACCCAAGTTTATGCAGTATCTGGCGATGGAATTACAGTCTATTCCCAAGCGAGTGGTGACAACGCGGCCACTTGAGCTTCCCTGGCAAAATACCGAGGTTCTGAAAGGGCCGGATACTGAAAATACCCGGCAATTCTTGTCTGGAATACACGGCAATGTTGTCCTGTTTGGCAGTCCTGCTTTGGCGGCCTCACTGGCCGATGCAAATTTGATCAATGAATATCAGTTTTTACTGGAGCCTTTTATCAGCACACAGGGAAAGCAAGCGTTTGACGGTGCCAACGTATGGCAAAGATTAATGTTGCTGGATGCCAGAAGACTGAATCGGGATGTTATGCTGCTGAGGTACGCACCGGGGCCGTAAACCAGTTGGTTTGGGATTGTTTTCGCTGCAATTCTCAGGCAGTGTTATGGATTCTCAGGTGTTTATATTCAAGGGTCAACCGTGGTACGCAGTCATCAATTTACCCTGGCCGGGTGCGGCGCAATTTGTCTTTTCAGCAGTGTGGTTGCCCTGATTCGGAATGTGACCGAGCAGCTTGGCCCTGTGGGCGGTGCTGCTATGATTTACAGCGTCAGCACTTTTATTCTTATGCTGACTGTGGGTTTACCCAGGTTGTCTTCTTTTTCCCGCAAATACCTTCTGATCGGCGGCTTACTGTTTGTCAGCTATGAAATGTGTCTGGCATTGTCTCTGGGGATGGCAAACGATCGATTGCAAGCGGTTGAAATGGGGTTGATCAACTACCTCTGGCCGTGTCTGACGGTCCTGTTTGCGGTTATTTTCTCACGCCGGTCAGTCAGTTGGCTGCTGTATCCCTGCTTAATTCTGTCATTCTTTGGTGTTGCCTGGACGGTCGCGGGTGATAGCGGATTGTCTGTCTCCCGGTTAGCCGAAAATGTACAAAGTAACCCGGTCAGTTATACGCTGGCGCTGAGCGGGGCGTTCATCTGGGCCATTTATTGCAACGTTACCCGGGTCATGGCCAGCGGCAAGAATGCCATCACCTGGTTTTTTGCCGCAACTGCAGTCGCACTCTGGGTGAAGTTTATGTTCACGAATGAACCGCCCATGGCGTTTGATCTTCCGGTGATCCGGGATCTGCTGCTGGCGGGTCTGGCGATGGGCGGTGGTTATGCGTTATGGAATATCGGCATTCTGCGTGGCAACATGGTGCTGCTGGCAACCTTGTCATATTTTGTTCCTGTGTTTTCAACCTTTTTATCTGCGCAGTTGCTGGGACTGACGTTAACTGCGACTTTCTGGCAGGGGGTGATGATGGTGACTTTCGCCTCTATCCTGTGCTGGTGGATCACCCGTGAAAAAACGGAGTCGGTTCCGATACAGGAAGAGCAAGTCTGATCCCCTGAAACCCGCAGTATTGCGGGTTTTTTATACGTCTGTGCTTGCCTTCAAACCACCAGGTTTTATTTCCGTTGAAGACGATCACGATTCTTTCAATGGCATATCAAATGTATTGAATATCAAAGTAAGATGCGTGCGAATCATCTCAAAGAGTGAACTGACTCAGGTGATTTGGAATGACTGCAAATTAATTGTTGAGACAAAGGAATATTGATGTATCAGGTTATTGAGCAAGTGGTTGGCCCTGATGATTTTTTACGTTTACGCGACATCTCCGGATTATCGTCCCGTTCTTATGAAGCGGCAGTGAAAGGCTTGCCAAACAGCCTTTATGGTATCCATATTCTTTATGACGGCATCCCTGTCGCCATGGGAAGAGTGGTGGGTGACGGCGCCATTAATTTTGATATTGTGGATGTCGCTGTTGATCCCGACCATCAGGGAAAGGGCCTCGGGCGTCAAATCATGGAACATATCATGGCCTATCTCGACCAGGCAGCCTTTCCCCGATCTTATGTATCGCTGATGGCCGACGTCCCTGAATTGTATGAAAAGTTTGGTTTCAAACTGTCGAGGCCAAATTCGGAAGGTATGTACTGGGTGAAGAAGTAAAATGCGATAACTGTGACGGATCGTGACCCAGACGAATCGCGAAGGAGGAGTGAAGATGATTTCTTGTCAGCAATATGACTATATCGAAATTGCCTGCTTGTATCAGCTGCCGGTCAGGCTGACCCTGAAAAATGGCCAACTCGTGGAAGGACATGCGAAAGATACCGTCCGAAACAGTGACAGACAGGAGTGCCTGTCATTACAAACCAACCTTGGGTTGCAAATTGTTGTACTGGATGAACTGGCAAGCATGGAAGCAACACAGCCCAATGCGCATTTCGATGCGGTTGAATTTTAATGTCGATCTAACTGATTGAAAAACAAAGGTTGTCGGCTTAGTGTCGGGTCCATGTCGTGGCCTGTCAGGTGTCAGATTCAGTAGGATTGGAAGTGAAACAGCAAAAGGGAATTGAATGATGATCATTCGGAAACTCAGGTTACAACGTGGCTGGTCTCAGGAACAATTGGCACAATTAAGTGGCATCAGTGTCCGGACCATTCAGCGAATTGAGCGCGGTGGGAATGCCAGCTTGGAGACCCTGAAGTCCTTTGCGGCTGTTTTCGACATCGATATCACTGAACTGAAACAGGAGCCAGGCATGGACAAGGAAAACGCGGTGAGCACGGAAGAAGAACGTGCGCTCGCTTATGTGCGCGATATCAAGGCATTTTATTCACATCTGATCACTTACTGTCTGGTGATCGGCTTATTGTTTGTCATCAACTTCGTCACAAATCCATCTTATATCTGGGCCTGGTGGCCAGCAATGGGGTGGGGGATCGGGGTCGCCATTCAGGCTGCAAGTACATATGAGTGGTTTAATTTTTTCAGCACGGACTGGGAGAAGAAACAGGTTGAGAAGCGTCTGGGCAGAAAGCTCTGAGGCGCGATGAACATTCACAATTGCAGGCCGGGAACTCCCGGCTTGTTTTTTGCGGTCATTGGCTCTTTGGAATGAGGTGACAATGTTTCTCAGAAAAGCCATAGTTAACTGAAGCAGAGAAAGCCTGTTTGAGGCAAGAGGATGAGTCAGTCAATGAATGAACAGGATGCCAAAGAAAAACTGGAAAAATCTTCAAAAAAGGTGACCGATAAAGACATTGAGCGAGTCCTGGAAAAAGAGCAGGACATTGAAGAAAAAGTGCAGAAAAGTGGCTCGCTGCGGAAGTATTTTAATGTCGTGAAATCCATGTATGGTCTCGTGAAGGCGTACTGGAAAGGAGAGTACCGGGAGATCCCCTGGTTTACCATCGCTGCCATCGTCACGGCCTTGCTCTATGTGTTTAACCCATTGGATGTTCTGCCGGATGTGATTCCTTTCCTGGGGCTGACGGATGACGCACTGATTCTGGCCGTCTGTCTCAAGCTTGTACAACAGGATTTGGATGATTATGAAGCCTGGCGAGCAGGAAATGACTCGACAGGTACAGAACAGCCAGACGCCAAAACCGAATAATTTCCCTTTTATTTCAAAGTTTAAAAAGCTGCCTGTGAATATCAGGCAGCTTTTTTTGTGTCTGAAATCGCGGCAGTTACAAACTTATACATTTTATTTTCTTGTACAACTTGCTGAGCTTAGCTAACATCATTGTACAAGATAATTTTTTGTACAGGTGTGAGATGAGTATCCCGGTAGGTATCAGTGCATGTGTACTTGGCGAGAAAGTGCGCTTTGATGGCGGACACAAAAGAAACCGCTTCGTGACGGACGAACTGGCAAAATTTGTACAGTTCCGCCCGGTTTGCCCTGAAATGGCAATCGGTTTGCCTGTTCCACGGCCAACAATCAGGCTGGTACAGCAGGAAAATGGAGAGCGTCTTGTCGACAGCAATGGCGGTGAGCTGGATTTCACCGAAAAAATGCAAGCTTTTGCTGAACAACACATCAGCGGCATTCAATCCCTGTGTGGCTTTGTGGTCTGTGCCAAATCACCCACCTGCGGCATGGAAAGGGTGAAGTTGTATATTCCGAACGGTAACACGGTCCCGGGAGGCACAGTGGGTGTGTTTACCCAAAAACTGATGGCGGCCATGCCCTGGTTACCCGTCGAAGAGGACGGGCGGCTGCAAGATCCAGTACTGCGTGAAAACTTCGTGTTTCGTATTCATGCCTTACACGATTTTTATCAAAACGTGGGAAGCTGCCTGAGTATGGATGCATTCGTTAAATTTCATTCACGCTATAAATTTGTCCTGATGGCACACAGCCCGACAGCGTACAGAGAGATGGGGCGCTTAGTGGCCGGCATTAAAGACTGGGATCTGACTGAGTTTTTCGTTGAATACCGTCAGCAGTTTATGGATGCCCTGAGCAAACATGCGCGTCGAAGCAACAACACCAATGTGCTCATGCACTTGCAGGGTTATTTCAAACGTAACCTGACCCGCGAACAAAAGCAGGAATTACTGGACCTGATTGAAAGCTACCGCCTGGGTCATCAACCTATTCTGGTCCCTTTGGCTTTGATCAAACATTACCTGAAAGAATACCCGGATCCGTATCTGCAGTTGCAGACCTTCCTTAATCCGTATCCGGAGGAGTTGAAATTACGTTATGGCCTCTGAAGTTATGTTATTCGCTATCCGAGAAGTATCTGAAATGACGGGCGTGAATCCCGTCACTTTACGCGCATGGCAACGCCGCTATGGGCTGATTAAGCCACAGCGCACAGAAAAAGGTCACCGTTTATACACCCAGGCGGACATTGAAAAGATTCGCCTGATCCTGTCCTGGCTTGAGAAAGGCGTTGCCATCAGCAAGGTCAGACCCTTGCTCGAAGGCCAGGTGAGTGACGCCGTCAGTCAGCAAGAAGACAGTGATGGGATTGCACCGATACTGAGTGCTTTATCAGATTGCCGGCGCGGAAAAACTCGAACAGCTGCTGAGTCAGCTGATGAAAGAATACCCGCTGCCCATGTTCATCGAAAAAGTGGTCGTGCCTGTAGACACGCAGGTGAACGACCCGGCAAATCCGCTGCGGGCGATTCAGCAAGCACTGTGGCAATCCACCCTGATAGAGCAATGTGTCAGTCTGGTCGCCAAAACACGTAAGCGGAGCAGCCGCAAAGCCATGCTGCTGAGCTTTGAACCGGCACAGGATGGTATCACGCATTACATCTGGCTTGAGGCGTTGTCACTGAGTAATGATGGTTACAGTGTCACTTTGTTAAATAATCTGCCGTTTAACAGCAAATTGCACGGTCTGGAAGCGGCAGTCTCGCAGCAGGCATTTGAATCTGTGGTTGTGATTGGAGAGAGCAAGCTTCCTCAGGCGATTTTAAAGCAACTTGCGCGTGTAGACAGCGAGTTTCAGTGCCCGGTCTCGCTGAGAGGCAGTATTGCCGTTATCCATGCTGAATGGGTGCAGCAGTTAAAAGGAGCTCTGAGCAATGGCCGCGAATAACAGACATCGGTGCCTGATGTGGTTTCGGGCAGACTTGAGAACGGTTGATAACACGGCCCTGATTCAGGCATGTCAAAAGTATCAATCTGCGCTGGCGGTGTTCATTGCAACACCTGAACAGTGGGCGAGTCACGAAGCTGCGCCCATCCAGATCGACTTTATTCGTCGTCGATTAGCTGTGCTCCAGTCTCAGCTGGCTGAACTCAATATTCCGTTGCGCATTGAGGCAGTCGCTGACTTTAACGCGGTTCCTGACTGCCTGACAACACTGGCTCGCGACTGGCAGGCAGAGCATGTGTTCTGTAACAAGCAGTATGAATGGAATGAGCGCCAACGTGACGTGGCTGTCGGTCATGCGCTGGCAGAAGCGGGGATCAAATTCAGCGCTCTGGAAGATACCTGTGTGCTGCCAGCCGGCACGATTCTGACCCGTCAGGGCGAGCCTTTCAGGGTGTATACGCCATTTCGCCGCGAATGGTTACGTCAGTTCCAGCAAAGCCCGGCGCTGGCACAACCTGTGCCGCCACCTGTCTCCCCCAGTGAATGTGCCGACCGTTTTGGCTCTGTGATTGAGACCAACCCCGGTCAGTCATGGATGGATTATCCGCTGGCAGACAGCCGTCACTGGCCTGTTGAAGAAGACACGATTCGCGACGCGCTGATGCATTTTTGTATCGAGCATGTCGCGGACTACGGTGAGCAGCGGGATTTTCCTGCTGTGGAAGGCACCAGCAAATTATCACCTTATCTGGCCATTGGTGCTTTATCTGCCCGGCAATGTGTCTCTGCGATCTTACATGAGCACCCGCAGGCGCTTGAGAAGCAGGATGCTGGCCCTTTTATCTGGCTCAATGAAATTATCTGGCGCGAGTTTTACCGCCATCTCATTGAAGCCTACCCGAAGGTCAGCCGGGCCCAGCCATTTGTCGGTTGGACAAAGCAAGTGCCCTGGCATTCAGACAAAGCCGCACTGGCACGCTGGCAACAGGGCGAAACCGGGTTTCCCATCGTTGATGCCGCCATGCGCCAGCTGAATGCAACAGGCTGGATGCATAACAGGCTGCGGATGATTACCGCCAGCTTCTTAACCAAGGATTTGTTGATCCATTGGCAGGCAGGTGAGCGGTGGTTCATGTCTCATCTGATCGACGGGGATTTGGCGTCCAATAACGGTGGCTGGCAATGGGCGGCTTCAACCGGCACTGATGCTCAGCCTTATTTTCGGGTGTTCAATCCGACCACGCAGGGAAAAAAGTTTGATCCAAACGGCGAGTTCATTCGTACATGGGTAAAAGAGCTCGAAAAAGTGCCTGACAAATATATTCACATCCCCCATGAATGGCCCGGGGCAGCCAGCCTTGCGTATCCCATGCCTATGGTGGATCACAAGTTGGCGAGATTACACGCCATTGAGGCATTTAAACAGGCAAAAGCTACAGCAGAAGCGGGTTAATTCGACACACAGGAAGGAAGCCACATCATGAAAGAGCAGGACAGCGAACATACTTCACTGACTGAGACACCAAGCGGCAATCCCGTTGACGAAGTCTCGGTTTTGGACAGATTTATCTGTGTATACAGCAAGTTAGATAAGGACAAGCTTGCCAGTCTTGAATCGCTCTACCATCCGGGTGTGGTGTTTGAGGATCCCGCCCACAAAGTGGAAGGCTGGCCGGCGCTGGAAGCGTATTTCCGTCGTCTGTTCACCAATGTCACCCAGTGTACCTTCACGATTGAAGAGAGCATGAGTGATGCGCATCAGGGGTATGTGGTGTGGACCATGACGTTTGCGCATCCGAAATTATCAAAGGGTGAACTTCGCGCGGTGAAAGGGTGCTCGCACCTGACCTTTCTTGAGAATCGTGTGGTGAAACACAGGGACTATTTCGATTTGGGCGAAATGCTTTACGAAGCAATACCGGTTCTCGGCCATGTGGTGAAAAAGATAAAGGCAGGTTTGTAATGATGTCGACAGTACTGATTACTGGCGCCAGTTCTGGCATAGGCGCCCAGTTAGCGAAAGATTATGCCGCAGAGGGCTGGCAGGTGATTGCATGCGGACGCTCGCTTGAAAAGCTGCAGCACCTTGCTGATACCAGTGAGAAAATCATTCCGCTTGCCTTTGATGTCACCGATTATCAGGCAACCCAGGACGCTTTGGGTGAGTCATCGGTACGGCCAAACCTGATCATTTTAAATGCAGGGACCTGCGAATACATCGAACAGGGCAAAGTGGATGTGGCTCTGTTCAGGCGTGTGTTCGATGTGAATCTGTTCGGGGTACTGAACTGCATCGAAGCCTTGCAGCCCAAGTTTACCGAAACCACCCATCTGGCCATTGTCGGTTCAACGGCCAGCTATGTGCCTTTGCCTCGGGCTGAGGCCTACGGTGCCTCAAAAGCCGCACTGAGTTATCTGGTCAATACGCTGAAAATGGATCTTTCCCGTGACGGTGTCACATTGACCTTGGTGTCGCCGGGTTTTGTCAAAACACCACTGACTGACAAGAACGATTTTGCGATGCCAATGCGAGTCACCACGGACTATGCCTCAACAAAAATCCGCAAAGGGATCGCCAAGCGTCAATCCGAAGTGCATTTCCCGCCGCTGTTCAGCGGGTGCCTCAAACTACTGTCGCTGTTACCTATGCCGTTACAGCTGGCGATCGTAAAAAGAATGACAGGGAAAACAAAATGAAAATTGCGATTATCGGCACCGGCATTGCGGGACTCACCTGTGCCTGGAAACTGCACCAACAGCATGACATCACTGTGTTTGAAGCCAATGAGTACATCGGTGGCCATACCGCGACAGTGGATGTTGAAACAGCCAGCGGCCGTTATGCGATTGATACCGGGTTTATTGTCTTTAACAACAGAACCTATCCTCAGTTCGAAGCCTTACTCAAAGAGATAGGCATTGGCCGTCAGCCGACTGAGATGAGCTTCAGTGTGCAGAATGACGCAATTGGACTGGAATACAACGGCCATGATGCGCTGTCGATGTTTGCCCAGCGCCGTAACTTCTTTCGTCCTGACTTTTACCGCTTTATCCGTGACATTCTGAGATTCAACAAACTGGCAAGGGAAGCGGATCTGGATGAACTGGCAGCAACAACGCTAGGGGAGTTTCTCGCTGCCCACAAATTCAGTGAGTATTTCTGTCAGAACTACATCTTGCCCATGGGGGCTGCTATCTGGTCATCCACCTTGTCAGATATGCGGGCGTTTCCGTTGCCTTTCTTCGTGCGTTTTTTCGTCACCATGGTTTGCTGGAAGTCACGAACCGGCCGCAATGGTATGTGGTGCCGGGGGGATCGAGAGAATACGTGCGCAGCCTGACCCGCGATTTTGCTGACAAGATTCACCTCAATGAGCCGGTACTGAGTGTGCAGCGATTAGGCCCTAAGATAGAAGTCAGCACAGGCCGCGGACAGCAGTATTTTGATCAGGTGATTTTTGCTTGTCACAGTGATCAGGCGCTCCGTATGCTGGTTGACCCGACGGTCAATGAAACGCAGGTCTTAGGTGCCATCCCTTACCAGCAGAATGAAGTGGTGTTACATACCGATCGCAACATGCTGCCCAAAGCTAAGCGCGCCTGGGCGGCCTGGAATTACCACCTGCCGGATCATGCCAGTCGTGAGCGCCAGCTGGCCAGTGTGACTTACAACATGAACATTCTGCAGGGGATCGATTCACCCGAGACATTTTGCGTCACGCTGAACCGCACTGACGATATCGATCCTCAAAGTATCATTCGTCGTTTCAGCTACGCACATCCCGTGTTTAATACTCAGTCGATAGCCGCACAGGGGCAGCGTGGATTGATTAACGGTCAGCACGGCTGCTGGTTCTGTGGTGCTTACTGGTACAACGGATTCCATGAAGACGGTGTGCGCAGTGCACTGGATGTCGTCAATGCCATTGAGACAATCGGCAATGACAAGCGCCATCCGCGAATGGAATTAGTCTCATGACCCTGTCTCATTTACAGAGCGGCCTGTGCGTCGGACAGGTGAGGCATCGTCGTTATACCCCGGTGAAACATGCGTTCAGCTATCCCATGTTTATGCCCCTGATTGATCTTGATGAAGTGACCTCACTGAGCGAGCAGGTTGTGGGTTTTGGCTGTCGCTGGTATCACCCCGCGCGGTGGCGACGGGAAGATTATCTGCGGGCAGAAGGAGAGGGGCCGCTCAAGCTCAGGGTTCAGGACAAGCTGTTTCAGCTGACCGGTGAACGGCTCGCTGGAAAAGTGAAGCAACTGTGCCAGTTACGGTATTTTGGGCTCTATTTTAGTCCGCTGAATCTTTATTACTGTTTTGATGAACAGGGTGAGTGGCGCTGGCTGTTGGCGGAAGTGAGCAATACCCCATGGAACCAGCGTCATTACTATGCTGTGCCTGCAGTGTCGGATTGGCATGAAAAGCCGTGGTTACAGGGCAAGGCTTTTCACGTGTCACCCTTCAATCCGATGGCTCAGCATTATCTTTGGCGGCTGAAACCGCCTGTCAGTCAGGTATATGTACATTTGGACATTGTTGGTAACGACACGGGCAACACCGTCATGGATGCCACGATGGCACTGCGTAAACAGGCTTTCACCACTCAGGTACTCTGGCGTCTGTTACGGCAGACACCGGTTCAGACACTCAAGGTGGTCACCGGCATTTACTGGCAGGCCATCAAGCTATGGTGGAAAAAAGTGCCGTTTCATGGTTATCCGAATGATCACCAGAAGGACGCGCATTTTCATACAGAGACAGTCAAGGGCTTCACTTCTGACAAGCCTTCAAAAGAAAACAACCGGAACGCTGAGGTAGACGATGTCGAACACAGAAACGAAAAGCAGCTATAGCACTCAAGCTGAAAAAGGAACAATGGCTCGCCGTCTGGTCTTTGCTTTGCTGGCGCAATTACGCCATGCCGGATTGACATTGGTGGACAGCCAGGGCGAAACACATCGGTTTGGGGATGAAACGTCGGATTGTCAGGCACATGTGCTGGTCAGAGAGCCAGGGCTTTACCAGCGCCTGTTACAAGGCGGCAGTATCGCTGCCGGCGAGGCTTATATGGATGGCTGGTGGGATTCTCCCGATATCACTGCCGTTGTCCAGGTGCTGGCGAGAAATTTAGCCATGCTGGATAAGCTGGAGTCAAAAACCAGTTGGATGACCCGTCTGGCCGAAGGATGGCAACACTTTACCCGCCGCAATAATAAAGCCGGTTCAAAGCAAAATATTCTGGCGCATTATGACCTGGGCAATGATTTTTACCGGACGTTTCTGGACCCGCAAATGCTGTACTCGTGCGGGATCTATCACGATCCTTCAGAATCATTAGCGCAGGCACAGTTCAACAAAATGGATCGTTTGTGCCGGCAACTGGATTTACAGCCGGATGATCACCTGCTGGAAATTGGTACGGGCTGGGGGGCGCTGGCGATTCATGCTGCCAGACAGTACGGATGCCGTGTGACTACCACAACCATTTCTGATGCGCAGTATGAATACGCCAAGTCTCGTGTCGAGCAGGAAGGCCTGTCGGACCGGATTACTTTACTGCGCAAGGATTACCGCGATCTGAGCGGACAATATGACAAACTGGTTTCTGTCGAAATGGTCGAAGCGGTCGGTAAACGCTATCTGGCGACCTACATCAAACAATGTCAGTCGCTGTTAAAAGAAGGGGGGCTGCTGGCGATTCAGGCAATCACTATCGCTGATCAGCGGTTTGAGAGTTACAGCAAAGGCGTTGATTTCATCCAGAAACACATTTTTCCGGGTGGTTTCCTGCCGTCTGTGACACTGCTGGCGCAAAGTCTGACGCAATACAGCGATTTTGTTATCCGGGATCTGAAAGACATCGGCCTGGACTACGCACGCACGCTGGCCGACTGGCACCGCCTGTTCAATGCCAGTGCCGATCAGCTCAGCAAGCAGGGTTTTGATCCACGTTTCATTCGTATGTGGCGCTATTACCTGTGCTATTGCGAGGGTGGATTCAAAGAAAAAACGATCAGCACAGTGCAGCTGATAGCCAGCAGACCAAATTGGCACTAACGAATCGGCTTACTCACGAGAAGGTTCAACCTCATGAAAGCGCCAGACGGATACGGAACACGAACCCTCACGACCAAGGCATTAATTGTCGTCGGTCTGATATTTAACGGCTTCTGGCTGCTGGCGGTGCTGGGGCAAAACGACTGGATCGCGGTGCTGGGCTGTATCTTGGCTGTCGTCTGGTGGTGTTATCCGGCCTCGGTCAAAAGGGTGCTGGCTATGGCACTGGCGGGCTGCCTGATGGATGGATTACTGACCTTTACGGGACTTTATCAGTTTGAAAGTAGTTTCCTGCCAGCCTGGCTGATTCTGCTTTGGTTAGGATTTGCCACCTTTGTGTGGTTCCTGCGTCATAACCTGGCAAGGTATCCAACTTTGCTGGTGTTGCTGGCGGGCAGTATCGGTGGTGCAGCCAGTTATCTGGCGGGAAAACAACTGGGTGCTGTGTCCTGGCCTGCTGGCGACACACAGACCCTTTTGATCGTCACAGTGTGCTGGCTGGTTTTTTCAGGACTTCTCTTGTTGTGGATACGAATCTGTATCGATAAGGAGGTATGAGATGCGTCTGCTAACGATTTTCACTGCTGTTTTGCTGCTGGTCTCGCCCTGGGCTCTGGCCCGCGGCCCCTGGCAAAGTTGGCCGGTTGTCGGAGAGGCCACGTTAAAATGGGGGCCCTGGGTCATTTATGACTCTCAGCTTCGTACGCCGTCCGGGCGGTACAATGCCAACATGGCGGATTCGACCGCGCTGGTGATCAAGTATCAGCGTGACATCGATAAAGATGACTTACTGGAAGCCACGGATGATCAATGGCAGAAGCTGGGAGTACCGGCAGCCAAACGTCAGCGATGGCTTATTGTGCTCGATAATATCTGGCCGAATGTCCGTAAAGGTGATCGGCTGATATTTGTTGTTCACGCTGGTGGAGGCACATTTTACCGGGACAACACTGTGATTGGCGAAGTTCGGGACAGGGAAATGGCTGACGCTTTTCTGGGGATCTGGTTATCACCTGAAACCCAGTATCCCGAGCTGAGAAAACGGCTCATTGGGCGGGTCTGAGATGACGGGAGAATCAGGATGAGAAACATGTACAACACCGGATGGGTGAACTGGCTGAAAGTGACCGGGCTGATAGCGGTGCTGTTCATCAGTGGCTGCTCTGCATCCGTTGAGGATCACAAATATCACCGCCCTGAACTGGATCTGTTCAGTTATTTCAATGGCAATGTAACAGCCTGGGGGATGCTTCAGGACAGATCCGGCAAGCAGACACGGCGGTTTTCCGTTGATATTATCGGAACCGTTCAGGGCAATACGCTGACGCTCAAAGAAGACTTTGTGTTCGATGACGGAGAGAAACAGCAACGGATCTGGACAATACAGCGTCAGTCCGAAGGTGTTTACTCCGGAACGGCGGGAGATGTGGTAGGAAATGCCACCGGCAAGGTCTCAGGCAATGCGCTGAACTGGCAATACACGCTGAGGGTACCTGTCGGGGACACCACCTATGACATCGCTTTTGATGACTGGATGTTCCTGCATGACGATACCCGCATGTTTAACATTGCCAAAATGAGTAAATGGGGCGTTCATGTCGGTACAGTAACGCTTTTCTTTGCAAAGTCCGATTGAGTGACACCGTCACCTTAGTGCTGTGTATGCTCTGGCTCAGGTGGTTGAAGCGCGAGCCAGAGCAACCATGCGTTTGAGCAGCCAGCGCAGCAAGGTTGGAATATGATCAATTTCCTCGCTGTCTGTAAATTCCACCATGGCCAGGGCCACATCAGGTTTGGCATGATGCTTAAGCGCTTTTTGTATGATCTTCTTGGGGGAGCCGGGTGGTCATCTGACACTCTGGCCAGCTTACGGAACAGCGGTTCATATCCGTGGTGAAACAGGAAATGTTCGATATCAAGATCGGGTAAGACGGTTAACCTGTGTTTATCCGATTCGCTGCCAAGCATATGACGCACCGTCTCTGCATACTTCTTACCGGCGGCATCGCCGTCTGTCACGACATGCCATTCAATGCCCATCAGTTTAGCGATTTTGATAATTGGCTTGAGGCCACTTTGTGCAAATTCAATCACCTGCACGCCTTCCGAGGCAAAGTTATACCCGCACCGGTAAGCAAACTCATTTAACAGCCAGACTTCTGTTTCCCCTTCCACAAGCAGCCAGGCCCGTGCATACAGTGCGCCGGGGCGATGTAACCGCACGTGAAAGCCGACTCTGCGCAGTTCATCCCGGCTCAGACTGTGGTTATCCAAACTATAGACCCGGGTTTTATCGGGCTCTCTGTTGAGTTTTTTTATACTGTTCAACGGGACAACAGAGGCCAGTTCCGGACTGTTGGTGGTCAGAATTTTCTGCATCGGCATATTAACGACAAAAGCCCAGGCCTGATGAAGAATGATGGGATGAAGCCTGCCTTCCGGGTCTTCAAGGATCATGATGGGGCGTGATATACGCTTCAGTTCTACTGGCCCCCGGGCACGGATGTAGGCATTGATGAGGCCCATCAACACCAGTTTGTTTTGCTTGGTCATTTCCGGACGGGCGAGCATTTCCAGGGGGTTCGGGGAAAAGTGGCTGCGTTCAGGGAAATGCCTGTGATCCCGGTGGGGCGCTTTATGGTGTGGTGTAAACGCAAAATAATGATCAACCAGCGTCCGCAGTGCACGGATACTGCTTTTGATTTCATCGCTGCTGACATGGCCGGGGCGGGTCAGCAGGCGGCGGCAGGTGTTATCCAGCCGTCGCTCTATTCGGGTGTTGAGGGCAGTTCGTTGTTCCTGATCCAGATCTTCCTGCAGCTGCTCTGTGTCAAGCCGCAGCTGTCTCGCATCGCGGATTCGCACGATGGGGTGTAAAACCATGAGTTGTTTAGCAAGCTTGTCGCTATCCGTGCAGTCGATGATATTGCCGCCGGCATCAAGGAAATGACGTTCTGTGATCACTTTGTCGTCTTCACGTTCGCTGCTTATCTGATAGTAAAACTGCTTACCGTCTTTGCCGTTCCTGACCCACACGGGTTTGAAGGAGCGGTAGCGGCGCGCTTTGTGCTCGCCCGGGTAATCTTCAACCCAGTTCAGAACGATTTGTATCTGAGAGACCTGGGTATGGCCCAGTGAGTAGTCAACATGAAAGTCTGAAAAATGAAAGTTATGAAATTTGGCGTCCGGTGAGAGTGCGATACTCAGAGCATCCAGCAAGGAAGATTTACCCCAGGTGTTTTCACCGATGAGTACTGTCAGCTCATTGAACGTCAGAGACAAGCGCTTGATCCCTCTGAAACCTGCAATTTCGATTCTGCTTAAATGCATTTTTTACCTGCCTGCTGTGTTTGCTTACTGTAAGCCTATAGCATGAAGAGACGGTGTGTTCATGTATATGCCCACAAAATTTACAGAAGCTGTTGATTTCCATCGTGATTGAAATTGAATCCCGGTGGCTGCTTGTGATGAATCGATGGGATTGTTATAGTCCGGACCAAACAGAAATCTGAGTCATGGCTCAGGATTATCAAACACCTATTGGGATAATCAATCCAAAATTATCAGGAGTTGGCTGATGGCAAAAATAATTCATACCATGGTGCGGGTACATGATTTGGATAAGTCCCTTGTTTTTTATAAACAGGCACTGGATTTAGATGTGGCACACCGACTGGATTTTGATGACTTCAGCCTGGTCTATCTGCGTAACGATGAGAATGATATGGAGCTTGAGCTGACTTGGAACAAGGGTGCTGAGCCTTATTCTCACGGCAGCGGATACGGGCACATTGCCGTGGCAGTGGATGACCTGGATGCAGAACACGAAAAGCTACAGTCTTTGGGGTATGCGCCACTGGATATTAAAGAATTTTCTCGTGAAGGTCAGTTACTGGCACGTTTCTTTTTTGTCTTAGACCCGGATGGCTACAAAATTGAAGTCCTGCAGCGGCACGGGCACTATCAGTAATATTCTTAACATATAAACTGACAAGTGTATGAAAAGGCAGCATTAACGCTGCCTTTTCTGGCTTTTTCTTGACTGTTTATGGTGATATTTTTGTGACAGATGAGATATTCATCCCTGGATACGACCCTTTCCTGTATGATGATATGCACAATGTGATTAGAATCATATCCGATTGAAATGTTTCACGGAGAACACTAAGCCTTTATGACCCGACACACTCAAGCCCGAATTACCATCGCCCATATCAACGATACGCACTCTCACTTTGAGCCCTCTGCCATCAAGCTGACTCTGCCTGAACATGTGTTAATCCAAACACCAGGACTTTCTGTCGGCGAGTATGCGCATGAGACGACTGTGTATGCCAGTTGTGGTGGGTTTGCGCGGGTATCGACGGCGGTGAAAGAGGCAAGAAAGCAAGCGTATTTAAATGGCCGTGAGTTTATGTTTGTGCATGCCGGCGATTGCTTTCAGGGCACATTGTATTTCTCTCTGTTTAAAGGGCAGGCTAATGCCAGGCTGCTGAATGCGATTGGTGTAGAAGCGATGGCACTGGGTAATCATGAACTGGACATGGGCAACGCGCTGGTTGCCGATTTTCTGGATCAGGTCGACTTTCCAATGCTGGCCGGTAACTGGGATTTGAGTCAGGAAGATCAAAGCAAGCGTAATCCCCTGAGACCCAAGTCAAACCTGCTGGCCTATAACAATGACACAGGGTGTGCACGTTATCTGCTGAAAGACGTGCAGGGCGAGCCAGTCGCCTTTTTTGGCCTGACCATTGAAAATATGGATAAAATTGCCAATCCGGATCCGGATACCTCTTTCCGGTCGGTCGTTTCTGTGGCAGAAAGAACCATTGCAGAGTTACACCGTCACGGCGTGAACAAAATCGTGTTGCTCAGTCATCTTGGTTATGAACGTGATCTTGAACTGGCTGAAAAAGTGGAAGGGATAGGCCTTATCATTGGCGGTCATACTCATACCATGCAAGGGGATTTCACCAATGTCGGATACGGCAAAAAAGATCAGTATGCCGTCAAGATTAAGGGAACCTGTGTGGTGCAGGCCGGCTGCAATGCTCTGGCTTTAGGACAGGTCTCAATCGATTTCGCGGCTGATGGCAGTGTTGAACAAGTCTCTGGTGGTAACCAGTTGCTGCTTGGCAGTCAATTTACCCTGGATGCCACACGCAATGAGCATTTAGAACCGGATTGCCACGAAGTGGTAAAACACTATCTTCAGCAACAGCCAAATATCACGATGTGCGCTAAGGATCTGGTGGTTGAGCATATTCTGAATCTGGATTATCGTCCGGCGGTGCGTGAACGCCAGACCAATAAAGTGGCAGAGGTGACTGAATCACTCCGACATGTCAGAGTGCCAGACAGCCATGGTGCCAGTGCCATCGCCCCGCTGGTGGTGGAAAGTTTTGTTCATCATGGCAGACAGATGGGCTTTGAGGTTGATTTTGGCATTCACAATGCTGGTGGTGTCAGAACCTCGCTGAACCCTGGGCCCATCAGTACTGCCGATATTGCCGGGCGTTTATTGCCATTCGCCATTGGGCTGATGGTTTATAAAGTCAGAGGCGTCAAAGTGCGTGAGGCACTGGAAGGTGCGATAGACAACGCTGTCGATAACGGCGTTGAAGGCACAGGAACGGGCAGCTTCCCCTATACGGCCCATCTGCGTTTTACTTATCGCTGTTGTTTGCCGAAAGGTCAGCGGATCGAAAAGCTCGCTTACTTCAAAGATGGGGATTGGTTGCCTCTTGAAGACGATGCTGTCTATACCTCAGTGTCATCCGGATATACGGCGACAGGGAAAGAAGGTTATCAGGCGTTGCTGGACTGTGAAATGGCGCCTTTATCACTCGATTGTACAATGGCTGAAGCGTTTGAAAACTATGCGCGTTATCAGCAACAGCTTTCTGCACCGAAAGACGATCTGATCACTTACATTCCCTGTGAATGTGACCATGCCGTTCACGAGCATGGCGCAGCATAAAGTGCAGTATTCTTCGTGATTATTGATATCAGGCCTGACAATACGTCAGGCTTTTTTATCTGCCAATTTTCTATTTAATGATGCAAACCCTGCGGTCGACTGATCACTGATAAGGTAATCAAGCAAGAGTCGGGTATGAATCGGGATTGGCTGGATACAATTTTAATCGGTGTTTGGATTGTGGCCTGGAGTGCCCTGACATACTGGGTACCCGTGACGGGGATCTGAGCGAGGAACAAAAGAGGTATTCAGCTGAATACCTCTTTGCGTATCAGGAATGCTTAAGCGAATACGGTTTCGGAAGTCGTCTGGCCCTCACCGGTCTGCGCTGACAGATGCGCTAATCGGTAGGCAGCAAGATCTTCAATGGTTAAAACCGGCATCTCATGACGTTCACCAAATGCAATCACTTCAGGTAAACGGGCCATAGTGCCATCGGGGTTGGTCAGCTCGCAGAGCACGCCGAATGGCTTGCGGCCTGCTAAGCGCATCAGATCGATGGTTGCCTCTGTATGACCCCGGCGACCCAGCACGCCTTCAGAATTCGCTTTCAGCGGAAAAACATGACCAGGTCTGTGTAAATCTTCCGGCTGTGCGTCATCGGCAATGGCTGCTTTGATGGTGGTGACACGATCAGCGGCAGAAACGCCTGTGGTGACTCCTTTTGCCGCCTCGATGGTTACCGTGAAACCGGTTTGATTGACGCTGGTATTCTTGTCGACCATCATGGGTAACGCGAGTTGATCGATGCGCTCTTGGGTTAAGCACAAGCAGACAATGCCTGAGCACTTGCGAATCATCAGTGCCATTTGCTCTGTTGTGAGTGAATCGGCGGCAAAAATGATATCACCTTCGTTTTCACGATCTTCGTCGTCAACCACCAAAACACCACGGCCTTCACGAATCGCGCGGATGCCGGTTTCAACGCGCTCGAAAGCGGTACCAAAAGGGGAAAGCAGAGACTGATTCATGGTATTTACTCCATTATTAACATTAACGTTACCAGAATCAGGGCGCAAAAAAACAGCGTTTCAGCCAGGCTGAAATAGCTTTACAGGTATGTGTGAACAGGCAAGCCAAAAGCTCGCTGAACAGAATGTAAAAGCAAGAAACAAATCCGCTGATTCTCTTCCATCCGGACTATAACCGTCGGCTCTGGACTCGTTGCATGAAGTTGAACATGCAGTTTCACCAGATCTGCTGACCTTCATCCACACTGAGTGTGATTGCGATGAAGCGCTCGCGGGCTTCTGCCGAAACAGGCTAGACTTTACTTGCCTGCCTCGGTCAGTTACCGCCGGTGGGGAATTTCACCCCGCCCTGAGAATTCCTGTCGATAATAATGAAATCAATGCGCAAAGAGCAAGACTGGCATCACGTTAAAGGATAATTCTCTTTGGAATCGGTACAACTGCTTGTTTTCTGCTCATCAAGTCAGTTGACAGAGGACGTTTGCGTTGGGTTCTTGCTATTGATTAAGTTGCTCATCCACTTTACTACTAAAGGCATGGCATAGATCGGAAGCTGAAGCGCACCAACAAGAATGAGATAGTCAGGGCCTAATGAGGCACCGGCAACGGTATAAGTCAGTAAAACATTCCGGTTTGCAGAAGTGATCCCCGCAAGAAGACCATTCTGAATATTTTTCCGCATAAACAGAAGAAAACCGCTCGTAAAGAAGAGCAGGCAAATTGCGATACCGTAACCAAAGTAAAGTAATCCTTGCTGCCATGACTGATCGACAAATTCACGAAAATCAGCCACCAGGCCCAGTGGAAACGCAGGGACCAGTAAAATAGTCACTTGCGCAATTTTACTGTGAGTTCGCTGGATAATGTGGGAAGAAACGTAACGATGACATAGTGCTGATAGCAGCATAGGACCAAAAATGAAAATGACCAGTCGCTGGAAATAAGTCATCAGATCAAGACTGAAGCTGTCATGCCTGAAAAGGTAGAGATTGATACAGAGAACAACAGGCATCAGCAGCGTGGTGGCAATTGTCATCGCCATGGCGGTCATCACATCCAGCCCAACTGAGCGTGCTATGGCTGGTGTGGCAAATAATGAGCCGGTTGCCGCAACCGCTGAAATCGCCAGGATCAGTGATGATGAAGCGCCCAAAACAGAGGCAATGAAGGTAGAGAGCATTGACAGAAGTGCAGCATGATAAAAAGCGTACACCCAGATTTTCGGCTGAAATAAAAGGCTGATTAAAGCGTTTTGTTTTATCCCAATCAAAGTAAACAACATTAAAAAGAAAAGAATGTAAGGCAAATAAGGGAAAACTGCAGTAGAAATCGCTGGAAAGGTAAACCCGATTAAAGCGGCAAGTAATAAAAGTACTGATGAGTGTCTCGCAAGCAGGGATAACATCTTACGTCCTGTGTGATTGTTAATTGGTTGTGAATTATGGTCGGGGTTGATCTGATAACGCGCTATTTAGGCATTAATTGATACCATTTCATGACAGATTATTCATCTCTTCAGCGTATATATTTTTTACGGCCAATCAAATTGAAACCTTTGTGTAACAGATTAGATTTTTTTATGGATTCCTGAAAGAAATGTCATTTTCAGTTCAAAAATCAACCGGTTAGTATTTGCCCTGTAGAACAACATCTAACCAATTAATAATGAGGCAATCATGGCACAGGCAATGCACTTCGACACCATTACAAATCAGGACGTTATGGAGAAGAAAGCCTATTCGCTAAACATCAAAGGATTGATTGCACACGCACTGGATATTTTGCTGCCACGTCAGCAGGTATCCGTTAAGACTTATCAGGTTTCTCATCTGCCAGTTCATCTGCAGAAAGACATTGGTCTGATCCGATAAGCAATATCACTTGCTAGATACTCTAAGCGCCGGCCAGAAAGCCGGCGTTTTTTTGTTATTTTTTCTTATGTGAATGTGGTGTAAATCAGCAGTGAGTAAAACTGAGTTAGAACATTTTCATCATAATTATCAGTTTTTAATCTGTTTGGGTTTATTTTACATAGGCATATGGCATGATAGTGTCATTCAATATATCGGAAAGGAGTGCTTTCGTGGGTTTCTGGTCAAAGCTCTTTGGAAGAGAAACGACAGATTCGAAAACGCTTGAAGTGACACCTGAGGAATATAAAGGGTACCTCATTTACCCTGAACCTATTTCCGAAGGCGGGCAGTTTCGGATTGCTGGCAGGATTTGCAAAGAATATGAAGGTGAGTTGAAAACACACACTTTCATACGGTCAGATCTACTGGCAAGTAAAGCGGATGCGACAACATTGATGGTGAATAAAGCCAAGATGTTCATCGATCAGACTGGCGATACCATGTTCCGGTAAATTGAGTGCATTGTCTGAAGGAGTAAAGACGCTGCACTGAAATGAATGTTTAGAGACCGGTACTTATTTATCAGGGAACCGGACCCCGGTGATTGCTCATTATATTATTTGGCATGGCTGGTGGGAAACCCTGACTGTTGTTGGGAGAAAACGGCAAATCTTGGAGTTTAGTTCATTCTCTTTCAGTTTTTTTGCTGATAAGTGAAACGGGTTACAAATCCTGGGATTGCCCTAAATTGTTGGTGTCATTAACTTCAAGCAAGTCAATAACATCCGTTGTTTAATCTCAAGTAAAGAGTGTTGGATTGGTGCCATTCTCAGCCGTTGCGATACTGGGAACTGGATACTAAATGTGTACATTTTTGCTACTGTTCAGGGAATAACGATGCAGATAGGTGTGCCTAAAGAAATACTCGCGAATGAAACGCGAGTGGCTGCGACGCCGAAAACGGTCGAACAGCTATTAAAAATGGGATTCAGTGTCGCTGTTGAACATGACGCTGGTATTCACGCAAGTTTTGATGATGCTGCTTTTGAAGCTGCAGGCGCTCGGGTCGTGTCTACGGAAGAAGTGTGGCAGTCAGATCTGATCTTTAAAGTGAATGCCCCCAGTGATGATGAGATTGCTCTTCTGAAAGAAGGGGCCAGCCTGGTCAGCTTTATCTGGCCGGCGCAAAATCCAGAATTGCTGAAAAAACTCTCCAGTAAAAATATCAATGTCATGGCGATGGATTCGGTGCCGCGTATTTCACGGGCACAGGCTCTGGACGCATTGAGTTCTATGGCAAACATTGCCGGTTATCGTGCTGTCGTTGAAGCTGCCCATGAGTTTGGTCGTTTCTTTACCGGGCAAATCACTGCTGCCGGTAAAGTGCCGCCAGCGAAAGTGCTGGTTGCAGGTGCAGGGGTTGCCGGACTGGCCGCGATTGGTGCTGCGGGCAGCCTGGGTGCCATTGTACGCGCCTTCGATGTACGCCCTGAAGTGAAAGAACAAGTGCAGTCTATGGGTGCTGAGTTCCTTGAAGTCGATTTCAAAGAAGACACCAGCACGGGAGATGGCTACGCGAAAGAAATGTCAGACGAATTTAACAAGGCCGCTGAGCGTTTGTACGCAGAGCAGGCGAAAGACGTCGACATCATTATTACGACCGCGCTGATTCCCGGCCGTCCGGCTCCTCGCCTGATTACCCAGGAAATGGTTGATTCCATGAAACCCGGCAGCGTTATCGTCGACCTTGCTGCGGCCAATGGCGGAAACTGTGCCTATACCGAAGCCGATAAAGTGATCACGACGCCTAACGGTGTCAAAATTATCGGTTACACCGATATGGTCAGCCGTCTGCCGAATCAGTCCTCTCAGCTCTACGCGACCAACCTGGTCAATTTGATGAAGCTGTTGTGTAAAGAAAAAGACGGCAACATCAATATCAACTTTGATGATGAAGTGCTGCGCGGTTTAACCGTGGTTAAAGAAGGTGAACTCACCTGGCCGGCACCGCCCATTAAAGTCTCTGCTGCTCCGCAGCAAGAAAAAGCCGTCGCGGCACCTGTTGCGAAACCAGAAAAACAGCCCATGTCGCCAGCCAGAAAGTATGGGTTGATGGCAGCGGGGGCGTTATTGTTTGGCTGGGTCGCGAATTATGCACCTGCTGAATTCCTTTCCCACTTTACGGTATTTGTACTGGCCTGCGTGGTGGGTTACTACGTCGTATGGAACGTGACGCATGCGTTGCACACACCACTGATGTCAGTGACCAATGCTATCTCCGGTATCATTATTGTCGGTGCCTTATTGCAGATTGGTCAGGGAGTTGGCGTTGTGTCCTTCTTTGCCTTTATTGCTGTTTTGATTGCAAGTATCAATATTTTTGGTGGCTTTACCGTCACTAAGCGGATGCTTGAAATGTTCCGTAAAGATAAGTAAGGGAGTTGTTATCAATGTCTGCAGGAATTGTTCAAGCGGCCTACATTATTGCTGCTGTCCTTTTTATCATGTCGTTGGCAGGACTCTCTAAACAGGAATCCGCAAAGTCAGGTAACTACTTTGGTATGGCAGGAATGGCCATCGCACTGATTGCTACTATTTTTGGTCCGGAATCAGCTGGAACCGGCTGGATTATTCTGGCCATGATTGTGGGGGGCGATTGGTATTTACTACGCCAAGAAAGTTGAAATGACTCAGATGCCAGAGCTGGTTGCTATTCTTCACAGTTTTGTGGGTATGGCTGCCGTGCTGGTTGGTTTCAATACTTTCCTTGACCATGGTGAAGCACTGACTGGTGCGATGTTAACCATTCATTTGGTTGAAATTTTTATCGGCGTCTTCATCGGTGCGGTGACCTTTACAGGCTCAGTGGTGGCTTTTGGTAAACTTCGCGGCACGATGTCATCTAAGCCTTTGATGTTGCCTCATCGCCATAAACTGAACTTGCTGGCTGTTCTGGTATCTCTTGTTTTACTGACCCTGTTTGTGGATCCGGATCCTTCGATATTCCCACTCATTGTTGTGACAATTATCGCTTTAGCATTCGGTTATCATTTGGTTGCATCGATCGGTGGTGCGGATATGCCGGTTGTCGTGTCAATGCTGAACTCATATTCAGGATGGGCCGCCGCAGCGGCTGGCTTTATGCTGGCGAATGATCTGCTGATTGTGACGGGTGCTTTAGTCGGATCTTCAGGTGCGATACTGTCATACATCATGTGTAAAGCAATGAATCGTTCATTTGTCAGTGTTATTGCAGGTGGCTTTGGTACCGATGGCTCCGTTTCTACCGGTGATGAAGAAGTGGGCGAGTATCATGAATCCTCAGCGGAAGAAGTGGCAGAGATGCTGAAAGATGCGCGCTCAGTGATCATCACGCCGGGATACGGTATGGCGGTTGCGCAGGCGCAATACCCGGTTCACGAAATCACAGAGAAGCTAAGGGCAAAAGGCGTGGAGGTCAGATTTGGGATTCACCCGGTTGCCGGTCGTTTACCTGGTCATATGAATGTTCTGCTGGCTGAAGCGAGAGTACCCTACGATATTGTTCTGGAAATGGACGAAATCAATGAAGACTTCTCAGAGACAGACGTGGTCTTGGTGATCGGTGCTAACGATACGGTTAACCCGGCAGCAATGGAAGACCCTGGTAGCCCGATTGCCGGAATGCCAGTTCTGGAAGTGTGGAACGCGAAGCACGTAATCGTATTTAAGCGTTCAATGAATACCGGTTATGCAGGTGTTCAAAACCCCTTGTTCTTCAAAGAAAACACCCAGATGCTGTTTGGCGATGCCAAAGAGAGTGTGGAGAACATAGCCCGTTTTCTGTAACTAGCACATTAAACCACTCATCAAACGCCGCTGATTTTATTGAGCGGCGTTTTTCTTTTTGATGCCTGGTGCGAAAGCTTCAACAGAAAACCGAATGAATCGTCTGTAATCTGGGGGCAGATTGACCTGCTAGGATGGCGAGAATACGTAATCCATTTATAGTTATCTGATCTAATGACAATTTTCTGACAATACTGAATCGGTGAATGTTAAACTTCCGCGCTATGAAAAAGTATGTGCTAATTATTTCTCTTCTGTTTACAGGCTCCCTTCAAGCGGAGACGGAAAGTTTACCTGATCGTATGTCAGCGGCTCGTGCTGAATTGCTTTCCAGTAAACCTTTGGCCACATACGATTTTCGACAGTTACAAAGTCGTTACCCGACACCCTTGCTGCTGCCATCCAGTTTGTTGCCGCAATCAGCCAAGTACCCGCTATCGGCGCTGCGGCACCTGTATCAAAATGCGGAAACCTGTAAGGGCCCTTGGCCAGTCAGCCCTTTGGTAACACATCCTGTCGTTTTTACACGTGCAATGTGTAACAGCGTTGTGTTACCAAGAGGCTGGTTTGTACGTTCTGGTTATATTCATCCAGGCGGTGGGAGTTATGCGGCGCGTTATCTGGAAAAGTTTCCAAACCGCAAAAACGAACTGGAAAGCTACTTACACATTCAGGAACGTGATTTAGCGGCGACAGGTACAGTGCTGGGACGATTACAGCGAATGAGCAGTGAAGAAATCCGCGTGTTTATTGCCGGTGCGGAAGCCTTTATATCTAATGGTGAGCTTTGGATCCGGAATGGCAATGAATACCATGTCTATGATCAGCCGACCTGGGCGCAGGCACTGGCAAAGCATGATCTGCACTTCACGCGTTTGGTTGCCACTGACTTCTGCTTAGTCAAAAGTGGCAACATTTGCTGGCAGGAAGAAGATAAGTCGTACCTGACGACATATTTGCTTGCAGGCTTGCTGGTTATCAATATTGGCTTGCTCATGGGCTGGGTGATGTATCGCTGGCGAATCCGCCGGCGTGCGATGCAGGAAAGAATGCTGGTTCTGCAAATCCTGACTCACGAGCTGCGGACACCTATCGCAAGTCTGAGTATGACGGTGGAAGGTTTTCGTCGTCACTTTGATGCTTTGCCTGAAACCCTATATGATGAGTTCAGACGATTGACCGAAGATTCACGCCGATTAAGGCAGTTGGCTGAGGCCAGTAAAGATTACCTGCAGGCGAATCATCAAGAATTGAGTGTTCAGAATCTGGAGTCTTTTAATGAATGGATTGAATTTATTGCAGAACCCTATGATGTGACCTTGTCACTTTCTGAGGACCGTGGCGTCAAGGTCAATATGTACTGGCTTGGAACCTGTATTGATAACTTGCTGTCCAATGCTCATAAATATGGCCAGGCCCCGATTGAATTAACATCATCGTTCAAAGATGGAAAACTGATTGTCATAGTGAAAGACCAGGGAAATTTAGGTAGTAAGGATTGGGCCCGACTGAGAAAACCCTTTGTGAGTGAAAAGGGCTTGGGTTTGGGACTGACAATCGTTGAATCGATGATCCGTCGAATGGGTGGGCGGATGAAATTAATAGGTCCGCCAACCACTTTTATTTTGGAGATACCGTGTGAATCAAACTCTGCTACTGGTTGAAGATGACCGCAACCTTGCTGATGGTTTGCTCGAATGTTTGAAAGAAGCAGGCTATGAGTGCCTGTATGCTGACTGTGCAACCAATGTTGAATCTTTGTGGGCGCAAGCCGATCTGGTTGTTCTTGACCGCCAGCTACCCGAAGGAGACTCGCTGACTTACCTTGACGGTTGGTTAAAGCTGAAATCGGTTCCTGTTATTTTGCTAACAGCAATGGTGTCCGTGAATGATAAAGTGATCGGGCTGGACTCAGGCGCCAAAGATTACCTGACGAAACCTTTTGCCGAAGAGGAACTGCTGGCGCGTATCCGTGTTCACTTGAGAAATGGTGAGTCTGAATCGCAAAACGCGAATCTTATTTCGATTGGTGAAACACTGATCAACCTGGAAAGCCGCGAAGTGAAGCAAAAAGGGGACTCTGTCACCCTGACTCGCACCGAATTTGAACTGCTTGTTTTCCTTGCAAAACATTCAGGCCGGGTATTCACCCGAGACGAGCTGCTTGATCAGGTGTGGGGCTATAACCATTATCCGACAACCCGTACTGTTGATACCCATATCCTGCAGTTACGTCAGAAGCTGCCTGGCATTGAGATAGAAACGCTGCGCGGTGTTGGCTATCGGATGAAAGCGCCGCAAGAATGAAATCGCTGTGGGTAACGCCTGTCTTTGGGATCATGACATGTCTGTTCATGGTCCCTCAGGCATCGGCTAAATGGTTTGTGGGTAAGGATCTCTACACTGTCGCGCACCAGCGTTTACTGGAAGGGAACACAGCTGCCAGTTTCGAGACTATGGTTCAGGCCTGGCAGCAGCTGCCTTCTGAGGAGCAGCAGGCAAACCTGAACGATTTGCTGGAGCTGGCCATTACAGAAGATTGCGGTTTCAGTCTGAAACAGCGAAGCCTACCTGAGTGGTTGTCTAAAGTGGCTGTTCGACGTGAAGTGATCCAAAACCTGAACCAGGTCTTACTGAGATTATCTGTTACGGGAATTACACAGGCTAAGCAGCTTGAAGTAACGTTTTCCCGCTGGCCAGATACGCAATTCAGCATGCCAGCGGCTTCAATTTCTGAGAATGGCCAGTTTGTCTCGGAATCTCGCCGTTTAGATGAGCCCTTAGCTGCAGGCCTTTATCAGTTGAAAATAACGGCAGGCAAGGAGCACAGCTGGAACTCCTGGGTCATACTGACCAAGCCGGATCCGAAACAGAAAATTGGCTGGAAAGACAGTAAAAACTGGCGTATTGAACGTGAAGTCTTACCCAATTCCACCTGCCCATCGCCTGTATTGTCGATGAATTTGTTTGATTTGAACGACACAAACTGGAGTCCGATTTGGACTCAGGATGTCGATGGCAAGCTACCGACAAGTTTGCCGGCGATTGATGTGCCGGATGGCCGCTACTGGCTGAGTGTCGGGCTGGTTGAAAGCCGCTGGCAGGGAGACATCTCTATTTTGGATATTCAGAGAATAACCCGGCCTGTTGATTATCCTGATTTTTAACAGCGCAAGCCGAGTAAAACCCCGCAGCGTGAACCTGAAACGATAGCGCAGGTTTGAGCACCTATAACCAAGACCCCAGTGTCTTGGTTTATTGTTTTACATCAACCTGTCTTTCTCATCATTGTCTATGATGTCTTTTTTACTTTAAGTAGTGAAAGCACATGCAAATTGTTGATAAAGCTTCCGCGCTGAAGATCCCCCCGTTTTTACGTTTGGCGTTTCGGCCCTTTTTCCTTGCTGCCGGTCTGTTCTCCGTTATTTCAATGTTAATCTGGGCGGGCTTTTGGTCTGGTTTCATGCTGTTCCCTATGTATGGCAACCCAGTGTGGTGGCACAGCCATGAAATGCTGTTTGGATTTACCGGTGCAGTGATTGTTGGGTTTTTGCTGACTGCAGTACAAAACTGGACGGGGATACCTGGTATCAGCGGCTGGAAGCTGGGGCTGGTGTTTGCTATATGGCTGATAGCGAGAGTGTCGCTGCTGGTTATGGCTCCCCATCCAGTCTGGATGATGCTTGACCTGCTGTGGCTGGCTATGGCGATCCTTTTCCTGGCGATACCTATCGTCCGGAATCGCCAATGGCGAAATGTGCTTTTTCTGCCAGTGTTGTTTCTGCTGTTGTTTCTAAATGCTCTTATGCATGGAACTGTATTGGGTTGGAGTCATGTACCGCTGCGCACAGTGGCATTGCAAACGACCTTGTTAATTGCTGTGCTGATGACTGTCATGGGGGGTCGTGTTATCCCATTTTTTACGGCGCGTGGCACACAGACTGAACCCATCACACGTATACCCTTGCGTGAGCATTCAGCCTTATGGCCCATGTGGGCTGTATTCCTGTCATTATTACTGTTCTCACCAGTGCTGCCTTCAATGTGGTTTGGCGGCTTATGCATGTTCGCGGCATTGGCGCAAATTCCGCGGCTGGTGCGTTGGCGAACAGGCAAAACGTTTGGTATTCCATTGTTGTGGATGCTTCATTTCGCCTATTACGTTACGGTTCTGGGAGTGTTTCTGTTAGGGGTCAGTCAGGTTTATCCTCAGCAATTGCCTTACAGTATTGCACTGCATGTCATCACCGTCGGTGGTATAGGAGGCATGATCCTGGCGATGGTTGTCCGGGTGTCATTAGGGCATACAGGAAGATCACTGCAGACAGGGAAGCGGATTCTGGCTGCCTTTGTGATTTTGATCATGGCTGTGTTAGTCAGAACGTTACTGATAGTGATATTTCCGGGGCTAATGCAACACGCTTACATACTCTCTGCATTACTGTGGGCGGTGGCCTTTGGGATATTTTGCTTTGTGTTCTGGCCGATACTCACTCAGGCTCGTGCTGACGGGCATCCGGGCTAGGGCTTTTGAATTATCAATGACAGGTTGATTAAGAGTCGTTAGAATGGCCTCCCTTTCAAGCAATGTACAGGATTCGTTATGTTTGGTGATTCGTCAATTTCTTTAACTCACGAAGAACAGCAAGAAGCGGCAGAGCGAATTCATGCGCTGATGGCAGAAGGCATCAGCAGTGGAGAGGCGATTCAAATAGTTGCAGAACAGATTCGCCAGAGTAAGAGTGCGGATAAGAGTCAGTAATCATTACAGTCAGACTCATAACATGGGCTTTGCATCCACGCAAAGCCCATTTGTTTTTTAGCGTTGCTTCGCTTAGTCCTGGTCGTAGATGGTCGGGATTGGCTGTCGTTTATGCTGCGTGGCTTTATAAATACCGATCAGCTTCTCCTTCACAGAATCACTAACAGCTTTGCCTTCAAGAAAATCATCAATTTCATCGTAAGTTAGCTGTAGCGCCTCTTCGTCCGTCTTTTGAGGTGTCAGGCACTCAAGATCGGCAGTTGGCACTTTGTGAACAAGTTCTTGCGGCGCACCAAGGTAATCCGCAATTTGTCGTACCTGGCGTTTGCTCAGACCAAACAGTGGCGCTAAATCGCAAGCGCCGTCGCCCCATTTGGTATAAAAGCCGGTAATATTTTCAGCCGAGTGGTCGGTCCCCAGGACAAGCCCGCCAACCAGACCGGCGATCTCATACTGTGCCACCATACGGGTCCGCGCTTTCACATTTCCCTTCACAAAATCGACTTTGCCATCATCTTGCGGAATCAGGCCAGTACTGTTCAGTGCATCCAGTGTGGCTGCATGTGTGCCATCTACACCTGGCTTAATATTAACCGATACTGAATGGGTAGGGCGGATGAATTGTAAGGCAAGCTGGGCTTCATCTTCATCCTGTTGCTGGCCATAAGGCAAACGAACAGCGATGAACTGATAGTCTTCAGATGCTGACTCAGCATTCAGGCTGTCTACTGCCAGTTGAGCCAACCGGCCACAGGTAGTGGAGTCGACCCCACCACTGATACCCAGTACTAAAGCTTTGCAATGCGCTTGTTTTAGCTTGTGTTGAATAAAAGCAACGCGACGCTGAACTTCAAACTCAGCGTCTATCACTGGGAGTACCTGCATTTCTGCACGGATAAGCTGTTCCATGACATGAATCCTCTGTGCTTTGACCAATTTCTGGACATTCAATACCGAATACTGGTGAAAGCGGTAAAATGTATTAAACCTTTGACGAAATCATGCGATAACTCTTAAGTAGGATCAATGCTGATTGAGAAAGAAATTGGTATTTTTATTTCGTACAGAGGGGAAAGAGGCAACAGGAGTATGACAAAAAAGATCGCAGTATTTGGCAGCGCATTTAATCCGCCCAGTTTAGGGCATAAATCTGTGCTGGAACGGCTGTCCCATTTTGATCACGTTTTACTGGTTCCCAGTTATTCTCACGCCTGGGGAAAAGTCATGCTTAATTATGACTCTCGTTGCACTATGGTTGCTGCTTTTATCGAAGATTTAAATTTTTCCAATTTATCTCTTTGTCGAATAGAGGAAGCAATCTCACAAAATGATAAACCAGTGACGACCTATGATGTGATGCATTCCCTGCAAAATGAACATCCGAATGCGGAGCTGACTTTTGTTGTCGGACCTGATAATTTTTTAAGCTTTTCAAAGTTTTATCGCGCTAAAGACATCTTAAGTCATTGGCAGGTTCTCAGTTGCCCTGAAACGGTTCCCATTCGGAGTACTGATGTTCGTGATAATATTGTCAAAAACAGGCCGATTTCACATTTAACCACCCCGGGTGTGGTTAGAATAATAACGTCACAGCATTTTTATGTTGCGAGTGATGGTCAAAAATAAACCAATTGGTGTTTCTGTCGCCTATAAGCATAAAGTACGAAAATTTTATTATTAAGGGTGTTTCGTGAATCGGGTTATTCGAAAATTGCATGTTGCTCTATTGCAGATCGGGCTGTTGTCTTTTTCGTATTCTGCATCCGCTTTACCTTGCCACTTTTATAGTCAGAAACAGCTTAAAAGTTTGTCTGAAGACGACAGAGGGGCCTACTTGCTGACCTGTTTTCAGCCCCTGACGGTGGGGAAAGGGGGGCTTATTCCACTCAGACGTTGCCGTCAGCCGGAGACAGTATGCGCTGGGATGAAGCAGAAGTGCATCATGATAGAGGCGCGTCCTTTTGGGATGACTGGCAATCTGGTTCCAGTGGTCCGATGCTGAAAGATAACTCATCGTCCGCTTTCTATGGCCTGGGCTTGTGGCTACCTAAAAAATATGAAGGCCTGGATATCATGACGCTGCAAGATGCTAAAGAGTGGGTCATGAAGCACGGTGTTATGATGAGTTTTGGGCTTGGGTCAGAAGACGGTCAATCGCCTAAATACCGAATCGATTACATGTGGCATGAAGATGAGCGGGATGGTGTGATGTTGCAGGTTGATATTCCACTTCAGTAACAGTCGTTTTTATACTCACTCGGTTATCTGCAACCAGCTACCTGTACCAGGTAGCTGGTTGTGTTTTGTGAAGCTAAGCCGAAGCATTAAAATTGGTAGTCAGCAAGACTTTGGCCAAGTGCTTGTAAATGGTCTAATTGGCACTCAAGTTCACTGGCGACCTGCTCGGCATTTCTTCCGGAACGAGAAAGCCTGATCGCTTCACGGACGATAAGACACGCTTCAAGCTCACGCGCGCTCATCCCCAGATTCGCTTCGATTGATGAGAGGTCTTCATCAAATGCAGGTGTTCGCCTTTGGAGCAGGTTTCTCAGCACAGATTGTTGTTTGTCAGTCAGAGCCGGACAAAGTTGCTGCGTTACAGGTGAAAACTTTGCCGTTTGATCAACGATGACTGCGAGTATCCTTCCCATAGGGCTATCATTGGTTGGAGACTGCTCTTGAAATTGGTTCAGCTCCTGCAGCAAAGCGTTCAGAAGTGGTGTTACCGTCACAAAGCCAGCTTGCTGACACAACGGTTGCCGGAGGCGGGCAGAGAAATGAATGATGTCATAACGACAGCCCGGTAATACAGTTAAAGCATGAAGGCACTCAAAGGGTACCCAAAATCCGCTGCCTGTGGTTAATGCGAACTCATGTTTGCCCAGTCGTAGCAGGGCGACACCTGCATTGACAGTTATCAGGTATGCGGTAACATTTTTTCTGCGAGCGCCCACGGCCAGCAGAGACTGTTCAACCTTTGTATATTCAATTGCCTGGTTCATCTTGTTCCTCTGAGTCAAAGCCCGCACATAGTGTTCGGTTTTACCTTCGGGGTCAAGGCGGTCAGAGTCGGGTCAGTAGGAAGAAAGTTTGCTGGTCAGACCTCCAACCATTAAACTGTTAGGGGTCGATCATTGGGTAATCAATCAAATCTGCGTAGAATGGCGCGATTTTAACATTAGATGAAGCAACATAGTGCAAACAGATAACGATATTTATAAAGATATACGCCCTTACAATGACGATGAAGTCAGTGGTGCGATTCAACGCTTAATCAATGATGACGAATTCATCAACGCTATCCTCAACTACCGGTTTCCACAGTTATCGGGTGTGTTTGGCTGGCTGTTGCGTCCATTGATTAAACGCTTTCTTGTCCGCAAATGGTCAAGTGTTAAGACAGTAGAAGACGTTCAGCTACAAGTGGCCAAGTATATGGCTGCAACCATCGAACACTCTTGTGACGGTGTCACGCATTCAGGTTTAGATAAACTGGATCCCAATAAAGCGTATCTGTTCATCTCCAATCACAGAGATATCGCCATGGATCCGGCTATGGTGAACTGGTGCCTTTACCACAATAACCTGAACACAGTCCGTATCGCGATTGGCGACAATCTTCTGAAAAAGCCCTGCGCGACAGAGCTGATGCGTTTAAACAAAAGCTTTATTGTGAAACGTTCGGTAAAAGCGCCACGTGAAATGATGAAAGCACTGGGTCTGCTGTCAGATTATATTGCCAACTCTATCGAAACAGGTCACTCGATCTGGATTGCTCAGAAAGAGGGGCGTGCGAAAGACGGGAACGACAAGACGGATCCTGCGTTACTGAAAATGTTTTACATGGAAGGACGCAAACGCAAACAGTCTTTTCCCGAGTTCATGACTCAGCTCAATATTGTGCCTGTGGCCATTTCTTATGAGAATGATCCCTGCGATTTAGCGAAGGCAATCGAACTGAATGCCAAGCAGACAACGGGGAGCTATGAGAAAGGCGAGTTTGAAGATATCGAAAGCATTGTACAGGGCATAGTCGGACAAAAACGACGAGTTCATGTGAGCTTTGGCGATGTGATCGATCAACCGTTCGAAACTCCAGAGCAACTGGCTGAAGAAATCGACCGCCAGATAACGGGTATTTATCATTTATTCCCTGCAAATTACATTGCTGCCGGCATTCAAGACGATTCAGTCACCGACAGTGAAGAAGCGAAGTTTAACAGCAAGCTGGCTTCTCAGCCGGAAGGCGTGGCAGACATCATCAAGAAAATGTACGCCTTCCCGGCGTTGAAAAAACAGGGATAAATTGACACATTTCCCGCAATGAGCTGTGGTTCAGAACTTTCCGTCCTCATCTGAGGCATTTAATGTTCTGACCACAGTCTCGGGCGAGATGACTTCAACCCGGCTGTTCGACCCGGATACGGCCGGATCACCGTTGCCCTGGGCAACGACCTGAATACGCTCTTCTTCAATCCCAAACACAGATGCAATATAAATGGCGACACTGAACGCCCGTTCATACGATAACGCCATATTATCTTCTTCGTTATCACTCTCTGAACTGTGACCAATGATGATGACGTTACTGTCAGGATGCTGCCTGAGTCTGACTGCAATAGGATCGATTTTCAGCTGCTCACGTTGCGGAATTTCAAAGCTGCCTTCGTCAAAAAAGACGGTGTCTTTGACTTCAGGGATTTCCGTTAGGATTGCTTTGGGTGGCGGTGGCGGCTCAGTCACTTCTTCAACGGTTGCCGGTGTGCTGGTTACTGCCGGAGACGGTTCAGCTTCTTCCTGAGTGGCGCAGCCAGCCATGATCAGCAACCCTGATAAAAGTATGATGTGAAGACATTTATCTCGACTGTAAGCTGAAAGAGTTAACATGGCGGCTCACCTGTAAGAACTACCTATAGGTGTAGAACAGTAAGTCAGGTTCCTCAACTGCAGTTCTAAGACGTAGCAGTACAGTGACTACTGATGTGGCTGGAAGGGATGGCTGGTCATCCATTCCGCCATAAAGTCGATAAAGGCTCTTACTTTGGGGGCCAGGTACTTATGGCGCGGATAGACAGCGTACATGGGCAGTGCTAATTCTGGTTTCCAGTCTGCCAACACTTGGGTTAACTGCTGAGTTTCCAATTCATCGTGGATCAGGTAGGTGGCCAGATAGGCGATACCGGCTCCTGCTTTGGTTGCCTCTAAAACGGCCGGGGCATTATTGATTCGGTAACTGCCTGTGACCCGGACTGATTCTTTTACGCCTTCTTTAGAAAAGTCCCACTGAACATATTTTCGCTCCCGGCTTTCATAGGTAATGCAATTGTGTTTGCGTAAATCAGCAGGAATTTTGGGTTTGCCATGTAGAGCGATGTAGTCCGGAGAAGCGACAACGATGAATTCGCAATCGACGAGTTTTTTCGCAACCATGCCTTCGGGCGGGTGTTCGTGAATAGCCAGCCAGCAGTCAAAGCCTTCTTCCAGCAGGTTAGGGCGATGGTCAAAAAGACTGATTTCCAGCTCAAGCTCAGGATGAGCTCGCTGAAAAGCGACCATTGCCGGTGTGATATTGGTGTTTCCAAATGACTGGGCGACCCCTATTCTGAGCACTCCTTTTATTTCATTTCGATAGCCGGCAACCAAAGCTTCTGCTTCTTTTACGGTATCAAGCAGTTGCTGTCCAAATTCGGCATATTGCAAGCCAATATCAGTGAGCGCAACTGTGCGCGTGCTGCGCTGAACTAATTGACAACCCAGTCGTTCTTCAAGGTATCGAATTTGCTTGCTGACCTGTGATTTAGAAATGCCAAGGCGTTCAGCGGCACGCGTGAAGTTCTGTTCGTGACTGACCGTTGCCAGGATCACCATTTGTTGCAAATTTTCTAACATCAAGGGTTTACCTGTAATACTTCATACATAAAGAAGAGATAAAATTGTCATACTTAGTCTCACTGTTTGCTAGTGTAAACAATCACAATTTGATTCGGTAGTTATGATCCAAGATTCAGTTAAAAGAAGGTTAATTTCTTCATTTGAACCCGTATTGCAGGTGTTCTGCTCATTTCTTGTTTTAGGATTAGGCAGCTTTGGTGGGCCTATTGCCCATATCGGCTATTTCCAGCGATCATTTGTACAGAAGAAACAGTGGCTTTCAGATTCTGAATTCTCTCAGGCGACGGCGTTATGCCAGTTCTTACCCGGGCCCGCCAGCAGCCAGCTAGGTATGTTCATTGGGTACCGAAAAGCCGGCTATATTGGCGCACTGGCGGCATTTATCGGTTTTACGTTACCGTCTGCCGCCTTGTTAACTGTGCTTGCCATTCTGGAGAGCAGAGGCGACCAATCAGAATGGGTGTATCAGGTGATTCAGGCAGCAAAAATGCTTGCGGTCGTGGTTGTGGCTGATGCTTTGTTCAGCATGATAAAGAAAAACCTGACAGATAAACTGACCGTTTGCATTGCTGCTATAACAGCAATCAGTGTCTTTTTCACTCACGGATTAAGCGGTCAGTTATTACCGATTCTCCTGGCTGCAGCCACAGGTTTCATTTTGTCTTTCATGCAAAAAGAACCGGCTGACAAAACGACGCTTCCGTCTTCACCGGGAAAGCCAAATTTCGTCATGCTTACCGTCTTCCTGGTGCTTTTACTGGGACTGCCGTATCTGGCTGCTATCTCAAAAGAATGGGCAGTATTTAACAATTTCTACCAGGCGGGCAGTTTTGTCTTCGGAGGAGGGCACGTCGTTCTTCCCTTGCTGGAACCTTTAGTCCAGCAGTGGATCGATGCCAATACATTTTTGAGCGCTTATGCCTCTGCACAGCTTGTTCCTGGCCCAATGTTTACCATGGCGAGTTATCTGGGTGCTGCGTCTTTACCTGAAATGGCTGTTTGGGGCAGTGTACTGGCAACGCTGGCGATTTTCTTGCCGGGTAGTTTGCTTCTTTTTGCCTTTTTACCTGCCTGGCAATCCTTATTACAACATCCCCGTTTACGTCTTTCGGTTAAAACAATCACAGCCTCTGTTGTTGGCTTGTTAGCCGCAGCATGGGTCGACCCGGTTATCACATCTTCAATCACGAACGGCTGGGAGATTCTGGTCATCGTTATCGGCTTTGGTTTACTGAAAAGGCAGTTCCCTGTGTGGTGCCTGGCGATGCTATTTATTGGCTACAGCTTTGTTATCTAACACTTTTGTCTGACGTCACCAATGGTGGCGTCTCATGCCTTAATGCACTATAACTTATTTGGTTGAGACAAAATAAAAGCACTGAGACAACACACATTCCGCAGTGCTTTCATTACATCAATACCGGCTGATCAGATTTGAATCACCAGAGAATGATTCTTGATTTTGAGTTCCGGCCTGGCCGTTTTCAGAAGCGATTGCTTAAAGTCGTCTTCCTGTAGTTTGTAGACAGGTATCTTCAGCAGATATTGTCCCACGATCTCGATTAAAGGCGAAAGCACCTGGCTGCTGGCGAAAGGACCAAGCGTATTCGGGGTAATATCCAGAGATTCTACTTTCAGATTATTCAGGTAAACCGCCCCTTCACTTTTATCGTAATAGGGGATTGCACTGAAATTGACGTTGATAGCCACTTTTTGCTGAGGTTGACCCTTGATACTGATATCTGCTTTAGAGTTTGCTTCGAGATTAATCCGATCCGATGCCGAACGACCAATGCCGACTTTGATATCGTTAAACAAAACATGAGCCTGTACAAATCCGCCAAAGCCTACCTTTTGCTCAACACGCGCCTGTTTATCAAGGTAATTCTGTACTTCTTGCTCGGTAATACTATAGCTGACACAAGAAGTCAGTAACACGACGGAAGCGAGGAAACACAGTTTTCTGAATATCATGATATCTACACTGCTAACTGAATGGGTTAACCCAAATTATGAGTAAAATACAAATGTCTGCCAAGCAATTTGACAGTAAGGATTCTTGCTTTATGGTTAGAGAAAGGTGTCAGAGTTTTGTCAAATACTGCGAAAAGAGAAAAGCCTGGCAGATTACCAGGCTTTGTTGGTGTAAAATCAGTCAATTACGCTGTTTCAGAAAACAACATCTCCAGGCTGTAATTCTCACGCTGAAGGGCATTTTTCAGCTTATTCAGCGAGCTTACCTGCAGTTGACGAATACGTTCACGGGTAAGACCGACTTCTTCCGCCACTTCCTGAAGAGTCTGCGCTTCATAGCCAAGTAACCCGAAGCGGCGACACAATATTTCTCTGTCTCTTTCATTCAGGCTTTTCAGCATAGTCAGGGCGAGGGCATGAATGTCTGACTGATCCATCGAGGCATCCGGAGCTGTCATATTGGTATCAGCGATGAAAGCTGCAATGGAATTAGAGTTGCTGTCGTCCGACAAAGACTGATCAATAGACACGACAGGTGTGTCGTAAGACAGAACTTCCGAAATTTCATCTACAGATTTCTGCATTTTTTCAGCAACCTGCTCGTGAGTCGGTTCCTGATTGCTGTTTTTCATCAGCTGTTTGTGCGTACGAAGTATGGTATTGATTTCCTTCGATACATGAACAGGCAGCCGGATGGTTCTTCCCTGATTATGGATCGCACGTTCAATGGTTTGTTTAATCCACCATGTTGCGTACGTCGAAAAACGGAACCCACGTTCAGGGTCAAATTTTTCCACAGCAGTGATTAAACCAATATTTCCCTCATCAATTAAATCGCTAAGCTGCATCGTGCTGCCACGATATTTCTTAGCAATGCTGACCACCAAACGTAAATTACTCTCAATCATGACAGATTTTGCGTGTGGGTCGCCAGCCAGACTTTTACGACTGTATTGAACTTCTTCTTCTTTACTGAGTAGTGATTTATGCGAGATTTCCTGCAAATACAAATGAATAACATCAGTATCAAAGCTACTTACTTCCTGTGTATTGACATCCATATCTGGTCCCCTCTACAAGGTTTGAGCAAGCGAACTATTTTTTTCGTGTTTTTATTGCAGTACCAGAAAACACTAACACACAGATGTTACACAATCTATTCACAGGAAACACAAAGTTGCCATAAAGGTATACTTATTTGTTATTAGATGATTTGTATTTTGCTCTTTTTGTTCTTAAAAGGAATAACCAATAGAAGTGTCAATATTCAGGCTCGTTGCTAATTGCAGCATGAGATATGAGATTCTTGATTTTTTATGAAATTTGATGCTTTATATCCACTTATGCTCGGTGTGATTTCAGTCGTTAATCAGAAAAATCATCACTTCATTAACCTTTCTTTAGTTATGGTCTTTGTGTGGGGAATCAAATACTCACAACGTTAAGGTGAAGATAAAAATGGAATTTCAAACGCTTTTACTTTTTGCTCTGGCCTCAATCAGCCTCAACTTAGTACCGGGTCCAGATGTTATCTATATTGTGTCGAACGCGATGCGCGGAAAAATGCAATTAGGCATTCAAGCGGCTCTGGGGCTGGGGATAGGGTATTTGGTCCATACACTGGCTGCAGTGCTTGGGCTTTCAACGATTATACTCAGCTCAGCCTTTTTATTTAGCGTCATAAAATATTTAGGCGCAGCGTATTTACTCTATTTGGGTATTTCGTCAATCAGAAACAGTATTCGCGGGAAGAGCCAGCTGATCGCTACCGCCACCGTAAAATCAACATCGAATGTGTTTATGCAGGGCGTAATTGTCAGTGTTCTGAATCCAAAAGTTGCGTTGTTTTTCCTGTCCTTTCTGCCTCAGTTTATTGATGTCAGCGCCGGCCAGGTCACAACACAACTTTTGATCCTTGGTTTACTGTTCAGTGTATTAGCTACTTGCATCAACTTACTGTATGCCATGTTGGGGAGCTTTGTTTTTGGTAACCCGAAGATGTCTGGGTATGCGAAAGCGATTGAGGGAGTCTCTGGTGGTTTGCTGATTGCGCTCAGTGCCAAAGTCGCACTGACGCAGCGTTAAGCCGTTTGAACATTAAGGTGGGCAGATGTTAGCGAAAGAGTACTGTGTCGTGCTGACAACGTTTTCAGATGACAAGGTGGGTGAGGCAATCATCCATTCTCTGTTGAATAAACATCTGGCTGCCTGCGTTCAGGTGCAGAGTATTGACAGTTATTATCACTGGAAAGGCAAGATCCAGTCTGATAAAGAAAAGCTGGTTGTTATTAAAACAACACAAGACAAGTATTCAGAAGTCGAAGCCGATATCCTGGCGAATCATAACTATGAAACGCCGGAAATCATCTGCCTGCCCATTGAAGCCGGTTATCACGCCTATCTTGATTGGGTGCGGGCAGAGACGCACCCGTGAGCTGATGACATTCACATTGAACGATAATTGGGCCCGCTACCGCCTTCGGGTGGGGTCCATACAATATTCTGGGACGGATCTTTTATATCGCATGTTTTGCAATGGATGCAGTTTCCGGCATTGATTTGGAATCGTTTCTGCCCGTTATTTTCTACAATTTCATACACACCCGCCGGACAGTATCGCTGACTCGGCTCAGCATACTTGTCCAGGTGCATTTTAATTGGCAGCTCTTGATCTTGCAGTACCAAGTGGCAGGGCTGGTTTTCATCATGTTTGACGGTCGACAAAAAGACAGAGGATGCCCGGTCAAAACTGAGTTTTCCGTCTGGTTTCGGGTATAAAAGCGGTTCAGCCTGGTTGGTCGTTTTCAGGGTTTGATAGTCTTGTTTATTATCCCGAAATGAAAACAGGCTTTTTTTCAGCACATTGTATTCTAACGCTGCGATGGCCCCACCAAGGAATGTCCCCAGGCGATGCACTTGCGAAGTGAAGTTTCTGGCTTCAAACAGCTCCTCTTTCAGCCATGAATTTTCGAACAACGACTGGTAATCGGGTGATGCGTGCGAGTGATTTACGGCTAACTCCGAAAAAACTGCCTCAGCCGCGAGCATGCCAGATTTCATTGCAGTATGAGAGCCTTTGATTTTTGCACTGTTAAGGGTCCCCGCATCACATCCAATCAGTATTCCGCCAGGAAAGCTTTGCTCCGGCAAAGAATGCAGCCCGCCCTTTGTAATAGCGCGTGCCCCGTAAGAAAGTCGTTCTCCGCCGTTTAACACAGAGGCGAAAACCGGATGGTGTTTCATTTGCTGAAACTCATCAAACGGGCTGAGATAAGGGTGTTGATAATTCAGATCGACCACTAATCCGACAGACACAAGGTTATCGTCAAGATGGTACATAAAGCCCCCACCTGAGCTGTGAGTTTGGCTTAGTGGCCAGCCAGCAGTATGTACGACCAGGCCTTTCTGATGCTGTTCAGCCGGAACTTCCCACAACTCTTTCAAGCCAATGGCGTAATGCTGGGGTGTTTTGCCTTTATCCAGTTCAAAACGATTGATGACGGCTTTTCCTAAGTGACCGCGCGAGCCTTCAGCAATCAGGGTATATTTTGCTTCAAGGATGATCCCCGGCTGAAAACCTGGTTTTTCATTACCTTGTTTGTCGCGCCCCATATCCGTCGTCGTGATCCCAGCCACTGCACCAGAATCGTTAAAAACTAACTCAGCGGCAGCAAATCCCGGGAAAATGGATACGCCCAGCGCTTCTGCCTGTTGCGCCAGCCAGCGGCATAATTCGCCCAGACTGATAATGAAATTCCCATTATTTTGAAGCGGGGAAGGAACAAGCATTGAAGGGAGGCAGAACTGATTGTACTGATTGGAGAGCCAATACACCTTATCGTCTTGAACCTGAGTATTCAGTGGTGCCTCACGACTTTGCCAATCAGGAAAAAGTTCATTTAAAGATCTGGGTTCAAACAGGGCACCGGAAATAATGTGCGAACCGACTTCCGCCCCTTTTTCGATTACACAAACCGATAAAGCCTTCTCACTTTCTTTTGCCAGTTGCATCAGCCTGCATGCCGCTGATAACCCCGCTGGACCGGCTCCGACAATGACCACATCAAACGCCATGCTTTCTCTTTCCATGCCCCGTGTCCCTTTTACTAAGACTATAAGTAACTGTAGTCCAGTTGACGTAAACGTAAACCCGAACCACACTCAATGCAAAAGACATCTCTCGGCTTATGAATGTCCGATTAGGAGCCTGTCAATCAGTCATCCTGTCGTATTTCTTCATTAACATATTGATTTGCAAAGGAGCCGCCAGTGAAAGTGTTAGTCGCAATCAAAAGGGTGATAGACCCGTATGTGAAGATTCGTGTTAAATCCGACGGCTCAGGCGTTGAGCAACATAATGTAAAAATGGCCATGAATCCTTTTTGCGAAATTGCTGTAGAAGAAGCCGTTCGAATGAAAGAAGCTGGTTCGGCCAGTGAGGTGGTTGTCGTCAGCGTGGGTGACATGAGTTGCCAGGAGCAACTCCGGACTGCTTTAGCACTTGGTGCAGACAGAGCGATTCATATTGATAGTGCCGCACAAACTGAACCTCTGAATATTGCCCGCATTCTTGATGCCCTTGTAAAAAGCGAATCGCCTGATCTGGTGATTCTGGGCAAGCAATCCATTGATTCTGATAACAATCAAGTCGCTCAAATGTTATCTGCCATATCGGGTTTTCCTCAGGGAACTTTTGCCTCAAAGATTGAAGTCGAAAACGGTTTTATCAAGGTGACCCGAGAAATTGATGGTGGCTTGGAAACGCTGAGATTGCGTCTGCCTGCGATCGTCAGTACAGATCTCCGGTTAAATGAGCCCAGATATGCCTCATTGCCCAATATCATGAAGGCGAAACAAAAACCGCTGGAAGTGATCAGCTTAGATAGCCTGGGTGTGACGCTGTCACAAAATCAGGAAATACTGGCAGTGTCACCGCCACCTGCTCGCCAGGGGGGACAAAAGTAGGGTCAGTCTCTGAATTGGTTGATAAATTAAAAAATGAAGCCAAGGTGATCTCATGAGTGTACTTATCATTGCAGAACACGATAATCATACGCTGTCACCTGAGACATCCAAGGTGATCACTGCGAGTCAGTCACTGGGCAGTGATTGTCATGTCTTGGTGGCAGGTTATCAGTGCCCGGCTGTTGCGGAGCAGGCCGCTGGTGTTGCGGGGGTGAGTCAAGTGCTTCTGGCTGATCATTCCGTGTACACGCATTGGCTGGCTGAAAATATATCAGCGCTTATCGCTGAGGTAGCAGCTGATTATTCTCACTTACTGATGGCAGCCACGACAACCGGAAAAAACGTATTACCGCGTGTCGCCGGCCTTCTGGAAGTTGGGTTACTGGCAGATATCGTCAGTATCGAGTCTGCCGATACCGTAATCCGCCCGGTATATGCTGGGAATGCACTAGCCAAAGTGAAGTCACTCGACAGTAAAAAGCTGATTACTGTGCGGGCTTCAGCATTTGCCGCTTCAGCAACAAGCACAGAGGCAGCACCAATTGTCGAGCTGGAAAAAGTGATCGAATCGCCGAGCTCTGAATATGTGTCCAGTGAAATTACGCAAAGTAGCCGGCCAGAATTACCCGCTGCACGTGTGGTCGTTTCCGGTGGCCGGGGTCTTGGAGATAAAGCACATTTCGCAATGATAGAAAGGCTGGCGGATAAACTCGGGGGCGCAGTTGGGGCTTCCCGAGCTGCTGTTGATGCGGGCTTCGTGTCAAACGATCTGCAAGTGGGTCAGACCGGTAAAATTGTTGCGCCAGAGCTGTATATTGCTGTGGGTATTTCAGGCGCAATACAGCATTTGGCTGGGATGAAAGATGCGAAGGTGATTGTCGCAATCAACAAAGATCCTGAGGCACCAATCTTTGATATCGCTGACTATGGGTTAGTCGGTGACTTGTTTGAGATCTTACCTGAGCTCATCGAAAAGCTTTAATGTGAAAGGGTCAGAAGTGCGCCCAGATAGTCTGAGCGCATTTCTTTAACGCATACGAAAAACGTCAGTTTGTTTATCACTTTGTACTTCCGCAAAACTGCGCACGAATGGACCTTGCGCCAGTATACGAGGCGACAATGTTTGAATACGCTGCTTCGCTTCTTGTTTAGTGGCAAAATCGCCATAAATAACAGCGTACCAGCTCTTACCTAAACTGTGTTTCCAGTTAACCCAGATGGGATCCTGCCCTGGAATTTCACGCAGATAGCCGCGAATATCTCGTTCTTCACTCAGAGCCAGCACCTGAATAGTGTAACGATTCGGGTCCAGATGCCCGTACGCTTCTTCTGTTGTCATCTTTCCGACGCACTGCCCAGTGTGATACTGCGGGTCAGGCTGTAAAGCACAGCCACTGAGCACGGCCAGTGCTAAAATCATGATGATTTTTCGCATTTTCTTTCTCCAATTCCAATCCCTGTCACCAACAGGCGGCCAGTTTAGCAATAAGATAAACCGACGATCGGATAAATCCCTAAATTAGCGTTGAGTTTGTTGTTTTTTAAAGCAAACTTGCCCGTTTTTTCGCACATATATACCAGCATGATTGCTATGGTCGCCATCGTACCACGATACTGTATATAAAAACAGTTCCAACCAAGTTCGCCACAATGTGAGACAAAGTGTTGAACATTTTATCTCAATATTTCAGTGCATTAGAATCACTCTGAACTTTTCAGATTCATGCCGCGTATTTTCTCTGTTCAGTACACCAATTACCTTTTATACTGTTTTTATATACAGTATTTATTGAGAGGGTAACAATGGCTGTATTACCTTTGTTTATTGAATCTGTCCGGTGTGGGTTTCCCTCACCAGCTGATGGGCATGAAGAATCACTGGAACTGATGGATTATCTCATTCGCCATCCCAATGCCACTTTTGTACTGAAAGCGTCTGGCGAGTCTATGACAGGTGCCGGTATTTATGATGGCGATTTATTGGTTGTGGACCGTGCTGAAGCTGTCCTGCCGGGCCGGATTGTCATTGCCCGCATTTTCGATGAGTTCACGTGTAAGCGTCTCATTCGGCATAAAAATGCCTGGTGGTTAAAAGCTGAAAACCCGGCGATGAAGCCATTTCCGATGCCGGAGGATTCTGAGATTTTTGGTGTCGTTACACGTAATATTCATAACTTACTGGAGCGCTAATGACTCAAACAGTATCTGGAAACAAGAATCAGATCTGGGCACTGGTTGATGTTCAGAGTTTTTACACGGCCTGCGAGCAATTATTTGACCCCAAATTGGCAAACAAACCTGTTGTCGTGCTTTCGAACAATGATGGCTGTTGCGTTGCGATTAATGCGCAGGCAAAAGCGGCAGGAATAAAACGTGGGGCAGTATGGTACAAAATTGAACGAGAAGCGAAGCGCGCTGGTGTCGAAGTACGCAGTTCAAATTACACTCTGTACGCTGATATGAGCCAACGCTTTATCGACGAGCTGAGGCAGTTTTCTCCTCAGGTTGAGCAGTACTCCATTGATGAAGCCTTTATACGCTTAGACGGTTTAGCAACTGAAACACTGACAAGTTATGGTAAAAGTATTGTTGAAGCCATCAGTATGAGACTGGGTCTAGCGGTGCGTGTTGGCATTGGTACTTCACCGACACTGGCGAAACTTGCAAACAATGCAGCCAAACAGTACGAAAACAGAGTGCATGGCGTGCTTCATATTCAAACAGAACGGCAAAGGCAGTGGTTGCTGGAAAGAATGGATGTTCAGGATGTGTGGGGGATTGGAGCGCGGTTGGCCACCCGACTGAAAACCAGTGGTATAACTACAGCGTGGCAATTAGCAAATCAGGATGTTGCGTTTATGCGTCAACTCTGGAATGTAGGCCTGACTCGTACCGTATTAGAGCTTCAGGGTATCAGTTGTATTGATCCAGGAGATATCGACGTCGCTAAAAAGCAAATTCTCTCGAGTCGAAGCTTTGGTATCGGTATTACGGATCAACAAGAATTGCAATCTGCGCTTGCTTTCCATTGCCATCGTGCCGGTGAAAAACTGCGAAAACAGGGGAGTCAAGCATCCTCTGTTGGGGTTTACATACGCACAAATCGCTATAAACAGTTACCTCAACACAATAAAAGCAGCATGGAATCCTTGGTTTGTCCGACTCAGGATACACAAAAGCTGATCATTTCCGCACAAGCACAACTGGCTAAAATGTATCGTCCGGGTTATGCATATCAAAAAATTGGCGTCATGCTGAATGAGCTCAGTCCAGTGAGTCAGAATAAACTGCAGTTAGACATGTTTAGCGGAGATGCACTGCAAGAGAGTAAACGCCGCGATCTCATGCTCATCACCGACAGGCTCAATACGCGTTATAAGAATGGCCTTAAACCAGCATCCGTTATCGCAACCAGCAATTGGCACATGCGCCAAGCGTTCCGCTCAAACCGATGGACCACGATGCTGGACGAAATACCAGTGGCAAAGTGTTAAAGCCCTTGTTTTGTACAGCTTCGTCTACATTAATATGATTGTTATTGTGAATTGATTCGGAGCAACAACGATGAAGTTTTCCCTCTATATTATTTCGGCATTGGTACCATTCTCAGTGGCTGTTGCAGAAGTCACTGTGTCAGGTGAGAACATTGAAATCAACAGAGACTGCATTCGGATAGACAGCAATAACGTCAAGATTCGTTCTGATGATTGCGATACAAAAAATAAAATAAATAAAAACAATGATAACCGAAGTGTCCAAGGTAATGACAATCCAGGTCAAGGCCATGATAAGAACAAGAAAAAAGATAAAGGGAAGTAATTTATAGCAATCAGGCTCAAACTGACATTTCTAACTAGATCTTACAACCTCAGTGCGCATAACATAGATTATGTTAAATGATGGGTATGGGAGGTATAAGAACCGATGCATTAAAGTTCTTCTGCTCCCTTCTCTCTGCCTATCTGGCTGGCTAAGACGCGTCATTTAACCATAACGCTGATTTACCATAAAATAGGTAATTCACACTTATATTTAAGTCCTGCTGCAAATGTTCAGTTTGCCTGGTCCTTCAATGTCAGGTGAAATTACCTAAGGTCGACGAACACCGATGTGTTCGTCGGGATTCCTAAAAGTGCGCTGGTAATCTTGTCAGCATGCAAACATTTTTGGCACCCGTTGCAAGATTGGGTTGATTAGATCTTGGCTGACTGTTGAAAGCAGGATTACCAGGCTGATGTCAGTCTCTCAACCACCGGCTAATTTGACTGTGTGACCTTTTTTCTCAAGTGTATTTTTGATGAGATCGCGCTTATCGCCCTGAATCTCTATGGTTCCATCTTTTACCGAGCCTCCGCAACCACAAACTTTTTTCAACTCAGCGGCCACAAGCTTCAGTTCAGCATCATTCATATCCAACCCTGTGACAATACAGACTCCCTTTCCTTTACGGCCTTTCGTCTGACGCTGGATTCGTACCACGCCATCGCCTTTCTGGCGCTCCGGAGCTGTTTTCTCTTCTTTAATTCTGCCTGTATCTGTTGAATAGACTAATCGGCTGTTATCACTCATGAAATCGACCCCAATAACTGCTTTAAAAGTGTGACCTGGCCATCAGGTTGAATATAGAGGCTTGCGGCCAGGCTAAGCCCGAATATTATCAATAAATAGGCCTCTAACGGAAACGCATATGATTCATAACGTAGTTTTTGACTTTGGTGCTGTGCTGTTTGATTGGAACCCGCACAAAATCGTCTCTACTTTCACTCAGTCTACATACGAACAGGACATACTGCTGACGCATGTACTTCAGCACCCTGACTGGTTGGCTTTGGATCGCGGGACGATGCTGATGGCCGAAGTTATCCCCAAATTTGCTGCTCGTACCGGCTTTCCAGAGGCAAGGATGGAAGATTTCATCGATCACATTCAAAACAGCCTGACTGTGATCGAAGCGTCGAAAAAGTTACTTGAAGACTTACTGGCACAGGATTTTAACCTGTACTATCTCACGAATATGAGTAGCGCCTTTTTCGACACGCTTTACGAGAAGCATGATTTCATTGCATTGTTCAATGGTGGTCTGGTTTCAGCTAAAGAGCTATTGATGAAGCCAGAACCTGAAATATTCCAATCACTTATGTTAAAATACGCGCTTAGTCCTGAAGACACGTATTTTATCGATGACAATGAGGAAAATGTACTCGCGGCAAGAAAACTGGGCATTACGGCCATTCGTTTTTCACCTACACCTGCTTGTTATCAACAGATTCGCTCAGCATTGAGACTAAAGGTTGATTAGCTGAACCTAAGCTTACCTCATCAGACCTTTAACTTTAAGCTGAACAAACAGACCTGACATATGTTTATAGTAATCATATTTACTATTGGCACTTTTCTTGGAGGTTCCGTGAAAAAAGCATTGATTCCGTTAATGTTCGTTGTATTTGCATTTAACAGCCCCTCTTCCTTGGCTGACAGTCGACCTCTCGAAAAAAAATCCATTGTAGGTCAGGTTGAAACCATCAACGTCAAGGATTTGGACCTTGAATATAAAGCCCGAATTGATACTGGCGCGAACACGTCTTCAATCAATGCTTACGATATCCGTGTATTAGGCGATAAAAGTGAGGATATGCGTGAAAATCTAGGCAACATGGTGGAATTTAAGACAAAGAATGAGAAAGGTGAAACAACCACCCACAAAGCAAAAATAGTTAAAGTCAGTAAAATCCGTAATGCTCAAGGTGTGGAACGCCGGTATGCAGTAAAGATGGATTTGAGCTGGAACGGTGAACATAAACAAGTCACTGTAAACTTGCGAAACCGGAGTAAACTGGAATACAAACTGTTACTCGGCAGAAACTGGTTGATGGGTGACTATTTGGTTGATGTAGAAAAGTCAGATGAAGACGACTAGCCTCCCCTTCTTTTTGATTAGCATTGTATGTTTATTGTATGCCGTCTTGTTTCTGAGGCGGCTTCGTATATAGTTATACTCATCAGAAAATAAGTTATAGTGCATTAAATGAAGAAAATCCCACCCATCTCAGATGAAAATAAGCAAAGAGACAGTATCAATGTTTTCACACTTCCAATAGAAGACATTGAAATATGGGAAGTTTTAACACATAAGCAGTATTTACCAAACACGTTGCTTGCTTTCAAAAATGACTGGAATAACTTCCTTCAATATTGCCTGGACAAGCATGCCATTCCTTTGCCGGCAACGGTAAAAACGGTACATCAGTTTATTGATACGATGGCTAAGAAACGCAAACTGGCAAGTCTTAAACGTTACATCGTCACAATCGGACTGGTGCACCGCTGTCATGCCCTGCCCGATCCTTGCCGTCATACTGAAGTCAGACTGGTACTGAATAAATATTGCGTAGAAAAAAAGACGACTACAAGAATGCGAACGCCTTTAGGGATGATCACTTGCAACAGTTGGTCGACGCTTTCTCTCTCTCTGCCAAACCCAAAGACATTCGTGATCTGGCAATTTGGGCTGTTATGTTTGAAGCCATGTTAAAGCGGAGTGAACTGGCAGCACTGACCATTGAAAATATATCGGTTGATACCTCAGGGCTGATTCATCTGCATATCCAGGAGCACACAATTGCATTAAGTGCCATTGCATCTCGTAGTATGCAGCGCTGGCTGACGGTAGGCATGATTGAATCAGGTGTTGTCTTTCGAAGAATTGACCGTCATGGCAATATTGGCGAGCAACCGCTTGACCACTCATCCATCTACAGGGTGTTTCGCCGCGCAGGTGAAGAACTCGGACTCAGCCAGGACAGTGTTTTTTCAGGCCAGTCACCCAGAGTCGGCGCCGCCAAAGACCTCTCCGATGCGGGCGTATCCATTCCGGATATTCAATCCCAGGGTCGTTGGAAAAGTCCAGCGATGCCGGCACAATATGCGGGTCACAAAGATAAGCACGATACGGAAATTGCGAAATACGTAAAGAAAAAAGACTGGGAGAAGTGAGTGAAGATTTAACCGCCAGGCCCGGCGGCCCACTGAGGTTGAACGACATCATGAATCGGTTGTGTGATTCGTTCGAACAAGCCTTGCAAAGGCGCCATGATGCCAAAATAACCGGCCTGATTCGCGTCGACCCACTCTTTGAGGTTAATGCCTTCCCAACAGATTTCGTATCCGGCATTGAGGGCCAGAATTTCAAAGAAAATACGCTGAACGCGCCCATTCCCTTCCCTGAATGGGTGTATGACATTCAATTCACAGTAATAATGGGCAATGCGGCGGATAAAATGATCAAAGTCCAGTCCACAGAGATGCGATTCGTCAGCAAGTGAAGCAAAAAGACGTTCCGCCTCCCTTTCAATATTCCTGGCATGACAAAATCGACTCTGGCCTTTGGTGATATCAACTCGCCGTATATCACCAGCCCAAGGGTATAAATCCTGAAACAGCGTGAAATGTATTTGCTTCAGATAGGCTAAATCAAACCGGTCAAACTCAGGAACAAAATGCTCAGCCCGAACCCGGGTGAAATCCCGCTCAGCCAGAGCGAGTTCATCTTCATCTTCGATATTCAGTAAGTTGATGAGAACAGCAGAACCGGGGTAGCAATCAGGATCCTGCTGAACACCATATTTATCTCGCATAATGCTTCTTTAACCGAGCGATTTGTTCATATTCAGACAAGGCTGGTTCGTGTAGCGGCTCTGTACCGGGCGTCCCGTCGAATTCAAAGCCCTCCAGCTTTAAACTGGCTCTGTAGTTCTTATTCTGCATCGCTTTAAAACGCGCAGCTTTCTGTTTGTTCGTCAGCATAGGGTTCTTTTCGAGTCTCATCGTCAGTATTGCAGCCAATGAAAAAAACGCCAGTCAGGCTGGCGTTTTAGAAACCGGAAAATCACTGATTGGCTGGATGAACAGCACTTTTGACCGCATGCTCAAGATAGTCGGTAAAACGGTGTCCATGATGAGCCAGCATCTGAGGAAACATAGATATCGGCGTCATTCCCGGGAAAGTATTGATTTCATTCAGCAAAATCTCACCATCTTCACTCAGGAAGAAATCGATCCGTGACAGATCTTTTAATTTCATATGCACAAACGCTTTTCTGGCATAACTGCGAATCGCTTCGATCTGCTCTTCTGTGATACCTGACGCTTCGACAGTTGTGGTCGAATGGCTTTCTGTGCTGTATTTTTCTTCGTAAGTGTAGAATTTACCGTCCGGGCAAGTCACTTCCCCTGGTTTGGTAATAATCAATTCATCGCCATACTGATACGCAGCCACTTCCAATTCTCTGGGCTTGATGGCTTTCTCAACCAAAACCTGCTCTGAAAAAGTAAACGCCTTGTTCAGTGATTCGACCAGGCTTTCCTTGTCGGTTGCCTTATAGCAGCCCACGGATGATCCCTGGCAGGCCGCTTTGACAAACACACTTCCCCACCGGGCTAATGCGTCTTCGGCTGTACGGAACGACTCTTCGTCTTGCTCGCTCAGGAACACATAAGGTGTATTCGGAATACCCAGTGCATCAAACCATAATTTGGTCGTGATCTTGTTAAAACAATTCGTGCTGGCCTGAGGACCACATCCGAAATAAGGAACGCCCGCGATTTCCAGTAAAGATTGCAAATCGCCTGTTTCGCCGGGGTAGCCGTGGACACACGGAATGACATAATCAACGGGGAGTTTCTCGCCAGATTCAGACTGGATACTGCGATCCAGGTTCAACTGCCAGCGCTGGCCATCACTGTCAAACCAGCCGTCTTTTTGCATTTCGATACGGATATAGCGAATGCCATCAATCGCCTGCAAGTTTTGTTCTATGAAATTGGCAGAAACCAAAGACACTTCGTGTTCTGCGCTGCCACCGCCACAAAGCAGTAAAACGTGAATTGGATTCATTTTGATCCCTTGTAAAACTTAACCTGCCGATCATGGCAGGCCGAAATTTGTTTGCACCACCGGGTTTCATCGGTTCTGAAAGATGATATTACAAAGCGCCCCCGGCAGCCTTCAGGGCATCAACTATTGCATCTTATCTAGCAGGCATCAAGCGATTGGCCTGATTCCCTGCCGCGAAAGCGGTCAACGATGCAAAAAATAAGCTCTTCCAGGGAAGAGCTTATCGGGTGTATTAGTTTATCTTGGTCAGCTTAGGCTCAGGTGACTGATGAATCTTGGCCAGACTACGGACAAAGGGACCGAATGAACGGATTTCTGCAGGCAAATCTTTGATGGCAGCCTGGGCTTGCTGAACGGTATCAAAGTGTCCGTAAAGTAACGTGTACCAAGGCTTTTCATGGAAGGTTTTCTGATTCACCCACACAGGTTGCTGCCCTGGCAACTTGGCAATGTATGAAGCAAAACCACTGTTTTTACTGACACCCAGCACCTGAACGGTGAAACCCGAGACAGGTTCCGTCACGTATTCATAGCTGACTTTTTCCGTTTGTGACTTGTTGGTTTGAGCAGCAGCCGCGACAGAGCCCGTCATTGGCTCAGATTGTGCGATTGCAGCTACTGATTTTTCTTGAGAAGCTGCCGGGGCGTCTACGGGGGCAATCTCCTGATCAAGGGGGACAACTTCATCTGTAATTGCTATATCCACTGGGTTCAGCGGCGGAATGGGTTCATTCAATTGCTCAACCGCCATCGGCTCAGCCGTTGCGCCCTGTTCTACGGTCATTGCCGCTTGTTCCTGCTCATCCAATGTTGGAACCACAGTGCCATTCATTGTCTGACGTTCATTATCTAGCGCACAGCCTGCTAAAGCTGATGTAATTGCAACCATTAAGGCAATTTTTTTCATTATCATCGTGCCTGATCAAATTTGTCTTTAAAAAGATTCTGCACCCCGACCTGATGCCAATCAAGCTTGCATCACTCTGTATGCGATAGAATTGGCGTTACGTCACAGGTTCAAAGTTATCTCAATAATAGATTGATTTTTTATGTAAATTCCAGTTTTTAATGAAATTGTGCAATATAAAAGTACTCAGAATGGAGTACGGCACCTTCTTCTTTTTCCAACAATGTCGAATGGGTTCCATTACACTCACAGCAGTGAATGAAAAGCTACCCCATCATGCAACCAAGCGAGAAAAATGATTGTCTGCCGCTGAGTGTTACTTCTTTACGAAATACTGAGAGAAAATGCCATGAAAGGACTCGAGTCACTACTGAAGCCACGTTCTGTCGCCATTATCGGCGCATCGGATAATCCCAAGCGTGCCGGTTATGTGGTTATCAAAAACCTGTTGTCCGGTAATTTTCATGGGCCCATCATGCCAGTAACCCCAAAATATGACGCTGTTGCAGGGGTGTTAGCCTATCCAGACATCGATAGTCTGCCTCGCGTGCCTGACCTGGCCATTTTGTGCACCAATAGTGACAGAAACATCAGTATTATCGATCAATTAGGCCGCAAAGGCGTCAAACTGGCCATCGTATTAGCGGCTGGAATGAACATAGACCCCGATAGTGACGGTGTCACAAAAGACATGCGCATGTATGAAACAGCCAGACAGTACGGGATGCGACTTATCGGTCCAAACAGTATGGGGATGATATTACCCTGGCATAATCTCAATGCGTCTTTCTCACCAGTATCCGCCAACAAAGGTAATATTGCCTTCATTTCACAGTCTGCGGCGGTCTGTACCACAATTCTGGACTGGGCCAAGAACAAGAATATCGGCTTTTCGACCTTTATTTCGCTGGGAGATACCTGCGATATTGGTTTCGCTGAACTGTTAGATACCTTATGCCGTGACAGTAAAACACAAGCCATCTTGCTGTATATCGACTCAATCCGTGATGCTCGACGCTTCATGTCCGCCGCACGAGCGGCAGCACGGACCCGTCGCATACTGGTGCTGAAAAGTGGACGGACAAAAATTGGCAGTGCCGCTGCTCACCTTCATACCGGTGGAGAAATCGGCCTGGATGCCGTTTATGATGCCGCTATCAAACGATCGGGGATGCTGCGGGTACACAACACCCACGACCTGTTTGCGGCTGTGGAGACACTGGCTCACGCAGTGCCTTTGCGAGGCGAACGTTTAGCGATTCTGACCAATGGTGGTGGCCCTGCGATAATGGCCGTTGATGCCCTCAGTGAACGTGGCGGTAAACTCGCGACACTGAGCCAGGAGACTATCGCTAAACTTTCGGCAGTATTGCCGGCAAGCTGGTCTCAATCTAACCCGATTGATATCGTCGGGGATGCCGATATCGCCCGTTATGAAGCGGCAACCAAGATTCTGTTAGACAGCGACGATTTTGATGCCCTGCTCATTATGCACTCGCCTTCTGCCATCGCCCCGAGCAAAGAAACAGCGGATCACATGGTCAGGGTGCTACAGCAACACCCCCGTACCCTGCATTTCAACATTCTCAGTAACTGGGCCGGAGAGAATCAGGCATTGAAAGCCAGGCAAGTTTTCACACAGTCCGGCTTTCCTGCATACCGAACACCGGAAAGTGCTGTCACCGCCTTCATGCACCTGGTAGAATACCGGCGCAACCAGAAACAGCTGATGGAAACCCCGTCCTCTTTCGGTGAGACCCAAAGTAATCCTGGGTTGGTTCATCAATTATTGGATCAGTTGCTCGATCAAAACATCTGTCATCTGGAAACACATGAAGTGCGCCCGGTATTGGAAAGCTATGGCTTTCATACCCTGCCGACCTGGATTGCGTCAGATCCCGCAGAAGCCACGCATATTGCCGAGCAGATCGGCTATCCGGTTGCCGTTAAGTTGCGATCGCCTGATATTCGCCATAAATCTGAAGTGCATGGTGTGATGCTGCATCTGCGAACGGCCGCAGAGGTGGCCAATGCCTCTCAGGCGATTTTGGATCGTGTTTCCTACAATTACCCGAAAGCCCGCATCGATGGCTTACTGGTGCAGCGTATGGCTAACCGTTCCGGCGCGCAGGAGTTACGGATTGCCGTTCACACCGATCCCGTGTTCGGGCCTGTCATTTTAATTGGTGATGAAGCTGCAGAGTGGGATATTCATCGGGATGCCGCCGTCGCTATTCCGCCGCTGAATATGGCGCTGGCGCGGTATCTTGTCATCAACGCCCTGAAGACAGGTAAAATAAAACAGCGCAGTTTGCCGGATCGGCTGGATATCCCTGCACTCTGCAAATTGCTGGTGAAACTGTCGCAGCTGATCATTGATTGCCCGGAAATTATTGAGCTGGATATACACCCCTTGCTGGCGGCGGGTGAAGACATGACAGTGATTGATGCTTCCATGACCATTCACCCCTTTGATGGCGATACACAACAAAGGCTGGCGATTCGGCCTTATCCAAAAGAGCTGGAAATTTTCACTTCGCTCAAAGACGGATCACCGATTTTACTGCGGCCGATTCGTCCGGAAGATGAACCCGGCCATAAAGCCTTTATTGCACAGGTTTCACATGATGACCTGTACAGCCGTTTTTTCTCTGAAGTCGGTGAATTCAATCACGAAGCATTGGCGAATCTCACTCAGATTGATTACGACCGTGAGATGGCCTTTATTGCGGTGCGACTTGCGCCTGATTCACACACCGAAACCGACATTATTGGTGTCAGCCGTGCGGTTTCTGACCCCAACAACGAAGAAGCAGAGTTTGCGGTGTTGGTTCGCTCGGATCTCAAGGGGCAAGGGCTGGGGAGCATCTTGCTTAACACCATCATTCAATATTGTAAGCAACGAGGTTTACAGCGCTTGACCGGAATCACCATGCCCAATAACCAGGGAATGTTGTCACTCGCCAGAAAGAGCGGCTTTCAGGTCGAGATTCATTTTGAAGATAAAACTGCAGAACTTCTGTTGGCGTTACAGGATGACAGCTCTGCCGGTGGTTAACCCATCACCACCGCCATAGGGGTGGGTTCAGGCGTGACAATAAACAGGCTGACCTGTGGCTTATGGTCAGCCTGTTTTTTCAAAATCAGTTCAGTCCACGATCTGATTGAAAAACGTTGGCACAAACGGGCATCAGTTCAGGTGCTTTTTCCATAATTGCTCAAGTTGTTTGATCGCCCAGGTTTTTGCCTTACCCATGCGGCTGCGATTCCAGGCCAGAACCAGTTCAAATTCTCTGACTGGGTTATCTCCCACCATGGCCAGTTTCCCTGTCGCTAAATCATCCTGAATGAAAAAACTGGGAATCGTCGCAACACCAAGGCCGGCACGTAAGGCATTCAACTTGTCATTCATGCTGGACACTGTGAGTAACGGCTGCTCTTCAAGAATATTGTGGGTTATCGGCGGCAGATTCCGTGCGGTATCGGCAACTGCTATCCCGCGATATTGCTGACGAATAACAGGATCGAGCGGGTTATCATGTTTATGTATCGGGTGATCCGGATGAGCAACCCAGACGATATCCATTTTGCCAAGAGGCTGAATTTTCACTTCCGGTGGCGCGACACTTGGCGGCGGAGCAATCAGAATATCGGCTCTGTCCTGCGCAAGCGCTTCCCAGCATCCGGCCAGAATTTCTTCCCGAAATTTCAGACGGGTCTTACTTTTCTTCGCAAGTGCATCTACAAGTGGAAACATCAGCTCGAGCTGAATCAAGCCGTCATAGGCAATGGTCAGATCTAACTCCCAGCCGTGTGCCAGCGCTGTTGCATCAGAGACCATTTCATCCGCTGCGGATAATAACAACCGCCCCCGGTCCAGCAACAGCCGGCCCGCTTTGGTAAATGCAGCTTTATGGCCGGAGCGATCGAAGATCACCAGATCCAGATCCTGTTCCAGTTTCTGAACCTGGTAACTCAGGGAAGATGGCGCTCGGCCGAGTTCTTCTGAGGCCGCAGCAAAACTGCCACGACGCTCAATCGCATCTAAAACCATCAATGCTTCAAAGGATAATAACCGGTTCACTTTCAATCCCTGTGCCAATACAGCCATTTATGATGAGGCTGTTTTAACACATTCACCTGAAAATGCCTATTTGTGCATACCGCTCCATGCATCAGGTTCAAACTGTTTCCGGCGCCTCAGACAGCCGTCCTCGACGGCGGCGATTTCGGTACACCAAACCCAAAGCGGTCAGTGAATACAAAACAGCCAGCCCCCAAAGCTGAAACCACCAGGTGCTGATCTGACTAAAACTCGCGCCCATCTGATTTAACCGCAGAAATCCGTTGATCGCTGGCGTAGAAGGCACCCATTGTGCCAGCCAGTACACTGGTGCTGGCAGTGCAGATACGGGCCAGACGAAACCAGCCGAGAAAACCAAAGGCAGTGAGCTGAGTAGCACAATCACCGTTGCCAGTTCCTTGCGGGGGATCAGCTCACCAATGACGATGCCTAACGCTGATACTGAAATCAGAAACGGCAGGGTCAGCATCACCATATCGCCGATTGAAGCCTGACGACTGATACCGTAACCCTCAAAGCTCAGCCCGAAGTAATAAGCAGCCAGAGGCAGATAGATCAAGGTAAACAAGCAGATCCGTATAAAAATCATTCGCCAGGGTGAACAGGTATGCCAATAACCCGGCCCCGAAGAACGATGCATTTCATTCTGAGCCGCACCAACCAATGCAGAGCCAATCAGCAGTGTCTGATGGAGTATCAGTACGAACACTGCCGGAACAACGTAATTAATGTAGCCCATTGTCGGGTTGAAGACCGGCCGCATATTGAGTTTGAGCGACGTGTACTGCTGCGAAGCTAAAGACAGGTTATCGCCTTCGAAAATCATACGGGCCACTTTTGCTTCCGCACTGAGCGTTCCTGTTGCGGTTGCCAGCCCTTCAATAACGGTACCGTAAACCAGAAACAGCGCCGCATCACCGGCAAAAGACACAGTCGGACTGATGCCTAACAGGAGATCGCGGTAAAAGTGCTCAGGGATCACGAGCATCCCTTTCACCTCTTGTGCCTGAATCCAGTGTTTTGCTTCTTCGATACTTGCGGCTGTTTTCGTCACAGCGACTTGAGGTGTCGCATCCACCATGCGGATCAGCGTACGGCTCACCGCACTGTTGTCGAGATTAACAACCGCAATTTGCTGCTCGCGCGGAAGCTGGTTTGAATAAGGCAAAGGATAAATGAGCGAGTACATTAATACACCGCCAAACACAGTGAAAATGATCGCCGGATTGGTGAACACGGCTTTCAATTCACTCAGAAACAATTGACGCCAGCTCATACCCCGCCCTCCGGTTGGCGCTTACGCCAGACAAGCATTTTCAGCACCCCTAACCCCATAGCCAGCAGAAATACCATAAGCGCCATCATCTGAGGCATCGCTTGCACTAAGCCGGTACCATAGTTCACCTGCTGGACCTGAATTTCAATGTAATGACTGACAGGCAACAGCGCCCGCCAGCCTGTCGCAATGGCTGGCATGTCTGTCGCGGGAAAAGTTATTCCCATAAAAGCAAACGCCGGTGCTGAAAACCCGGCCACGAAGCTCATTGCCCGGGTGACATCCATCGCAAGGAAAAAGAACAGCACGGCCACACTCTGACAAGCAATGACCATCAAACACTGCGCCACCAGCAAAATGATCCAGCTACCGTGCATAGGCCAGCCCAGCAGCGAATACATGCCCCACAGAAACAACACACCTTGCAGAATAAAAACAGCCGCATAAGGTATCAGCTTGCAGACTAACTGCTGAACCGGATGTTGTCCCAGCCAGGCCAGTAAACCCTGCCGCCGCTGCTCTGCAGCCAGCGCCATCACAGTTGTGGCAATAATGAAGATCTGCCACATCGCAGGAATCGCGGCCGAGACCAGAAACTGCCCATAGTGCGAGTTACTGTTAAATAACGGGGTGATCTGATTGCGGACTGGCAATGCCTGCCCCAGTGCCTGTAGCGGTACTGACGTACCAGACACCATATTGCTTACCGTATCGATACTGGCAGCATAAGTCGTCTGCGCCGATACGAAAGCGCTGTTTATCAGCTTGGCAATCAGAATAAACTGGGCGTTATAGAAGACAGTTACAGACGGAGAGCGCCCGAGTAATGTATCCTTTTCCAGAGAATCAGGAATCACCACCAGCGCATAAATTTCACCGTTGCGCATGAACGCTGTGCCCGCTTCAACCTCGCTGAATTGCCGGGCAACCGACAAGGTCGGGCTGGCATCGTAGTATCGGATCAATCCGCGAGACAAACGGCTATGATCCAGATCAACGACACCGACAGGCAGATCGCGCGCGATCCCTTGCGAGAATATCCACCACATCAGCACAAACAGGCTTAAAGGCAAAAAGATCAGCATCGCCTTCAGCCAGGGTTCCTGACGGATGATCTGCCACTCTCGCTGCATTGTGTTGAACCACATATCAGCGCTCAACCAACACGCTCATACCGACACGCAATCCGTCAACGGGCTGCAGCGGACGCGCTTCGACTTCAAAAGTGCGCATATCGAAACCTTGTTGGGTATCTGTTGCCCGCCATGTCGCAAAATCTCCCATGACGGAAACATGCGTCACAGTGAAGCGAATCGTTTGATCCCCCAAAGCCGGCACCTTGGCTTCAAACTCAGTGCCCTTGGAAAAATCGGCCAGCCTGTCTTCCCGGACATGAAATACCGCCCAAGCGTCATCCATATCGATGATACTGACCACCGGAAAGCCTTGTGGTGCTAATTCGCCACCATGAAGCAGGATCTGACTGACTTCGCCATCATGCCAGCTGGCGATCTTCGTATCCGCCGCATAGGCTTCGACTTCTGCGACAGCACCGGCAGCCATACGCTCCTTTTCCTGCGCGGCGCGTTTGGTCTCTTCCCGTGCCCCTTCTTTGGCCATTTCAAACATCTGATAAGCGGCTTGCTCTGTATAGCGGGCCGCTTGCCACTGGGTGTAGGCCTCATCTCTTTTCTGCTCTGCGACAACGCCGTCACGATAAAGGTTATTGATCCGGCGATAGGTTTTCTCACCAAGCGCTGCAGCCGCTTTGGCTTTTTGCCACTGGTCGCTGGCAGCCGAGATTTCCTGAGCACGTGCGCCGTTTTGCGCTTCGTCTGCCAGAGCCCCGGCGGCCTGCTGACTGGCTTTCGCCTGCTCGAGTTTGGCGTCAATTTCAGGGCTCAGTAAGGTAAAGATCAATTGCCCTTCGGTGACTTTATCCCCTTTACGCACCAGCACCTGATCAATTCGGCCGGCCACTTTCGAGGAGATATTGTATTGCTGAGCTTCAATCTGTCCCTGCAAACGCTCGGCAGCAGGCTGATACGCGTTCCAGAATCGGTATCCCAGCCAAGTGGCCAGCGCAGCAGCGGGTAATACCACGGCAAGAGTTTTGAACTTACTCATTTCAGTTAACCTTAAGTCCTTTGTAATTTTCATATTGGTCGAAGGTATTGATATCACCACTGACAGCCAGTAATCGCGACAATGCTGTGACATAGTGATATGCCGCTGCGAAGCGCTGCGTTTTTACACTCGCCAGATACAATTCGGCATCGACAACATCCAGAGATGTCGACAGGCCCTGACTGAATGCTTTCTCGCGTAACGCCACACTTTCCTCGGCCAGTGCAATACTGGAGGCCAGTCCGTCATATTCTTCCAGTGCCTGAGAAGCTTCCCGGTATGTTTTCTCAACCAGTACGCTCAGATCCTGCTCTGCCTGAGCGCGCAGGTAATTCACCTGTGTCATTGCACTGTGAGCCGCTTTTACTTTGTCTGAGCGGCCTGAAGAGTCGAGCAGCGGTATACTGACACCTACACCTACAGCCCAGTCCGGCGTTGTTTTCGCTGCCAGCGTATCTTCTTCATAAAGGTTGTAATTCCAGTACAGAAAAACTTCCGGGTAGTATTTGCCCTTTTCTGCATCTAACACGCCGCTCGCCTGTGTTTTCTTTGCATCAAGAATATGCAGACCGGGGTAATCACTCAGGGTTTTATCAATAAAGGAATTCATTGCCGGTAGCCCTTCATTCACGAACAAGGACGTTGAAGGTATGGCGGGAGTTTGTAATTTCAGTAAGCGTGTCAGAGCAACTTGTGCAATTTCCAGATCGCGTTGGGCTTTAAGACGCTCAACGCGGGCTTTATCAAAAGACGACTGTGCTTGCAAACGTTCGACTTTGGCTATCTGTCCCTGCGATTCTAGCTTCAGGGCATTGTTGTAATGCTTTTCCAACCCACGCTCTGCTTCCAAACGCGTGTCCAGCACTTGTTGCGCGAGCACCACACCAAAATAATAGGTCGACAGATCTTCAAATTTGGCATGCTCTTTCATCTCGAGCATATACCTGGCTTCCTGGGTTTTACCTTTCGCGATGTCCTGAGCCGCCATCACTCTTCCCCCGAGAAATACCGGCCAGATCGCGCGCACTGAACTGGTCAGAATATCTCTGTCGGTCAGCTGTGAGGTAAACATTTTGTCGAACTGCCCCGGGGTCATCCCCATGAGCTGGGCAAGACCTCCTAAACTGTTTGCGTGGCTCCGCCCGGCTGGGGTGCTCGCAATCAAATCAGAAGGCGCAATTTCAATAGGACCATCCAGATAGGTATAGTTGGCGGACACCGTGACTCTGGGTAAAGACAGTGCTTTAGACGCCTCTTGCAGGTATTCAGCCTTTTCGACATTGCTTTTTTCTGCCGCAAGTTCATCGTTATGGTTTCGAACCATTCGCCACGCATCGTCGAAACTGACAGTCGCTGCTTTCACAGGAAAACACACGGAACTTATCAGCAGCGCCAGGGTGATGGGTTTAGCCAGAGTCGGCCTTACATTCATCATATATCCTTAATGACCTCAAGAATGACTGCTCATATTAGAGCAAATACTCTATTTTACAAGCTTCAATGAAATATTTAATTACATCCAGATCACAAGATATTGTTTTAAAAGCATAACAAAAGAAAAAGCCCTCGGTTGAGGGCTTTGACACTTGATTCCAAGAATGTGGCTTACATCAACCATTTCCACCAGATAAAGATGGCCAGAAAACCGTAAAGATAAGTTAAACCCGCCCATGACAGAATTTTCATTGATTTCGTCAGTTTCAAATCTTCTGGCAATGATGCGGTAGACACCAAGCGATAGTTCAAATAAGCAAAGACCGGTGTCGTCATGAAGGCCAGTATCATAGCAAAGTCCATCATGGGCATCAGTGCAGAGGTGAAGAACAAAATGATCGCCATCGCACACACGCTGACAACAATCATCCAGGCATTGATATAACTGTTTTGCTCCAGTGGTTTTTCCTGAATGACCAGTTGTGCTTCAGCAAGCGCGCGAGAATAGCCGTCAATAACGGTAATCGTACTGCCAAAAATACAGAAGAATGCAATCACCGCGATCAGGTAACGAGACCACTCACCTATCGTCGACGCATACATGCTCACTAACTGATGAGAGAACCCGATTCCTGACGCTTTCAGTTCAGTACCCGTTCCGTAGAGCACCAAGGCACCTAGTGAAAGAAACACAACCGCCAGAATTGCCGTGCCAATGTAACCTACGTTGAAGTCAAACAACGCCGAACGCGTTGTCACTGTTTGCTCCTTACGCTGACTTTTCAGCCAGAGTGATGTCAGGCATGAAATTTCTATCGGGGCCGGCATCCAGCCCATCATCACGACAATGAAACCAAAAGAAGCCAACGTCCAGGCGGAAGGGCCCTGATACTCAGCGGGGGCAGCACTACCATTGCCTGCGGCTATCACAACCGCAGAAATGGTCGCGATAACCAACACCGACATAATGACTTTTGACAGTCCGTCCAGTGCTTTATAGTGACCAGCCATCAATATGGCCAGACATGCGACAAGCACAATGGCAGAGAGAACCGGCAGAGGTAAATTGCCCGGCATAAAATAGCCCAGCAGGCTCGCACTGAACAGCAACAGAGCTGCTGTGTTCACAATACCGGATAACAGGTTCAGCCCTGAAAAGACCCAAAGATAGCCACGTCCTAATTCATCGTAACCTTCTACCAGGCTTTTGCCTGTTCCCATTGTGTATTGAATGCCAGCCCTGAAAAATGGGTATTTAAAAAGGTTGACCAGCAAAATAATCGCGGCCAGTTGCCAGCCGTAGATGGCACCGGCTTTGGTTGATGCGACCAAGTGTGATCCGCCAACTGCGGCCGACGCCATCATGATCCCGGGACCTAACGATTTGATTAGCTGCTTGATGCCACCTCCCTGTCTGGATTGCGGCGGGATAGATACTGTGTCTGACATTCAATTACGTCCTGTGTAGTTTTTTATAGTAATGAGCTTCTTTGTCTCAGGTTTAAATAAGTTGTGCAATCCCCTATTTAGAGGGGATTTAGTGATAAGCGCTGAAAAGCCATCATCCAAAGCATATGTCACTCCCCACTCATAACATTTGCATCAGTAAATTTTATGAACCTTGATAAAAAAACGATAAAAAAAACATTGCTTGCCAGGCACGCTAGCGATCCAGCCTGAAAAAACATGGCACTGACCCACCATAAAACGATGATTTACACCAAATATTCCCCATTCCAGCCGGACAGGACTTATGCTTGTAAAGAAAGCACCATCAGTTTTTCATAGTCGCTTGAGCCTTTATGCCAACAGCTAAACACAATGACAGCACGCAAGCTCCCTCTTCTTCAAGTGTGCTGCGTCGGATTCGACGGGGTCTGCTATGGGCTTTTGTATTCGCCACCTGCGCCTTAGCCACTTTAGCCATAGGTGTGACTTTCTGGTTAGCCGGTGAAGGGATTCAATTAGGATCTGTCTCTGGCATCAGCCTGTCGCAACAAGGCATCTCGGTTAAAAAACTGAGTCTCAAGATCAAAGAGAATGAGTTTGTGCTGAACAATGTTTTGCTGTTGCACCGCTATACCGGGGAACAGCAGCCGAACATGCCGGACTCCCCTCAGGACTCTCTTGCTGCCGGCTGGAGAGTTGAAGCTGCCAGGCTGGCCGTGGTCATTCCGCCGGCACTTCGCAGAACGTTACTTGAAAATGGCTTCATCGCTGACCGCATTACTTTCGACAAAGTCAAACTGACGACTCAGGGCGCACTGACCGAAGGACAATTCGTGATTACCGCCGATCATGCGAATGCCATACTGGCTGCGCCTTCATCGCAGACAACCTACCCGCAGTCTTTAAAGAACATCAGCATTGGCGTGTCAGCGACCCCGAAACTTCAGCTCAGTGGTACGATCGGGCGTGGTGAGATTCAGCTACCTGCTTTGGCTGCTTTAACGACAGAGAGTCGCCCTGTCACTTTTAAAGCGCTTTCGTTTGCGCTGTTACCGGCTGAGGATAACAGCTTGCCGCTTTCGGTCTCCATTGATCACATCGAGTCAGCAGCAGCATCTTCAGACGAATCTGACCGGGATGAGATCGGCCAATTAACCCTGGCTGTCGATTTATTATCACCACAACACTCACTTGAACTGTCCATCAAAAGGTTACGCTGGAATCCCGCGCTATTGCTATCTCAACAACAAGCCCCTGCATCAATCAACTTTCCCAACATTGGACAAATGACCCGCCTGCTATTTCTTGCTCCGGTGAAACACGTTGAAGTCGCATCGATGACGATCGTCGATTACCTGTCGCAGGCCAGATTTATTTTTCAGCGACAGACAGAAAACACACGGTTTGAATTAACGGGGAAAGTGAAAGCGGCCAAGAATACGTTCTTACCGGTAACCAGCCACTTGATGGCTTCTGAAAACAAACCGGCTGTTTTTACTGTACAGCTCACTGATGCAGAGCAAACAAGTTCTTCTGACGCTGATTTAGTGAGCTGTCATGCCAGCTGGGAATTGACGTCAGACATGCCACAGTCGCTTAACTGTAAAAGTGACAACGTGACTAAAGTGCTGAATTATTTCGCTGTCCAGTCGATTGCACTGCCTGATCCAAATTTGCAGCAGGCTGCCTTTGTGGCAAAGCTAACAGAAACGAATCAACCCCAAAAAAATCAACCTGAGAAAAAGCAACCAAAGAAAAAGCAGCCAGAGGAAAAAGATCACCAGCCGGATTCAGCCTCCGTCCCGGATTCGCACTCGCCGGTATGGCACTATGCGATTGAGATAAAAACGCCCGGCAGCATGCAATTCAGATTCCCCCGCTCACATCAGCCCAGCGGGCCAAACGATTTTAGTACCATTGCGTTCAACCATGACGGTATCTGGACATGGGCACTGTCGTTTGATCAGCAACAGGCACAGCTCAGATTAACAACCCCGGAACAGTTAGACATAAACATCGCCAATCCGGGTGCGCAGGGACAACTCGTGATAAATACCCTTTCTTGCCATGCGTCATTCACAATTCCGGCGCAGCAGACAGAGGCCGCCCTGCCTCAATGCCACGGCACCAATACGCTTACCGCGCAGGCACCTCTTCTTGAACTTGACCCACTCAACATCAGTCATCTGCAGTTATCTCAGCACATCGACATACAAAGCACTGGCAACGCACTCAAACTGAATCTGGAAAACACCCGGATCAGCGCAGAAACGATCGCTTTGCCTGACTATGCTGATCAAAAGCAAAACAAGTTAAGTCAGGTTCGCCTAAATATACCCGACACAGTCATTCAGCTGGACAATCTCTTTTCATCAGCGCCAGTGAATTCATCGCAAGTTGGGTTACGCATGATCGGTGAATCGCCAGCCACACTGAATGCGGCATTGAGCAGTTTACGCACGATGACTGCAGACACTGAATCGAGAAAAGATCAACGCTCTCTCCCCGCGCAGCAAGTTGATGGTCATCTCACGATCACGTTAAACGGCTTAAGGGCAGAGAAAAACACACAGGCAGGCATGCTCTCCAGCGATTATTCGACACAACTGGCGCTCAGCCTGAATCATCAGGCGCTGCCAGTCATCCGCAACCAGGGAAAACTGACCCTCAATTCAGATGCACTCGCAATAACTGGTCTGCTGAGTACTGCGCAAAGTCAGCCCTGGTTAGATTTTTCATTTACTCAGGAATGGAAAAGTCAGATCAGCCGTATTCAGATAGCACAAAAGCCCATTGTTTTTTCCGCAAAGCAGAGCCTTAAGAAGCACTATCTCGCGCCGTTACCTGTCAGTGCAGATCTGCACAATGGCAGCGTGAGTCTCCGCGCGGATCTGAACTATAAGAATGCTCTCTGGTCTGGCACGCTGGATATCTTCACAACACATTTAAGCGGGCATATCAAAGACACCCACTTTGCCGATCTGAACGTGTCATTGACCAGTTCGATAACCAACAATACGATCCGGAGCCGTCAGCCGCTGACAGTTCACGCCAGTTGGTTACATTTCGGCACCTTGTTTAGCGATGTAACGGCCAGCATTCATTTCAACACCGGTGAGCCTCTCTATACACTGCACAGAGCAACCGCCAACGTGCTTGATGGCCACTTAAGTACCCGCAATGTAGTGAGCCATTCTTTGACCAATATTGACGAGATTCCCTTGCGTATCCAACGTCTCAATCTTAAGAAATTAATGGATTTATTTAACCCTGAAGATGTGGAGCTGACGGGTTCACTGGATGGATTACTGCCGATCCGCATTGTGAACGGAAATCCCGTCATTGAAAAAGGTGCTTTATTTTCAAGAAGTCCGGGTGGTGTTCTGAGATATAAAGAAGGGGCAAGTATCGATGATAACGTCAGCGCCGGAGGCGAAAACAACCTCAAAGTGATCACCAGGATTCTCAGAAATTATCAATACGACTCTCTTGCGGTTGATATAGACTATTCCAAAGAGGGTCAATTAAATGCTAGTGCCAGGTTCAAAGGCCGGAATCCTCACTTTCAGAATGGAAGATCGGTCAACATCAATCTGAACATTGAAGATGATATACCAGCACTGATCAAAACGCTCAACACGATCAATACATCTCAGTTTGAGCGGATTTTTGTGAAGCAACTTGGTCTTGAAAATTAGACTTTTGCGCTGAATTTATTGCAAATGACTTGAAAAGGTCGACGCCCATGGATATTCAGTTTAAGTATTACTGTATGACAGGCTGTTTCGCAGTGATATTCTTATTAATGATTTCTGGTTTGGTCGGATGCACACCTACAGTACAGGTTGCGGCGTCTGACAAGCCGATAGAAGTCAATCTGAACGTGAAAATTGAACATGAAATCAGGATTAAAGTGGATAAGGAAATCGATGATCTTTTCAGTGACGATGATGTCTTCTGACAAGGCGGAGCGCCTGTTATGAAACGCATACTGACTTATCTGGCAATGTTGCTGTTTTGCGCACATGCATTCGCGCTCGATTTACAACAAGCGAAAGCACAAGGCTTAGTCGGTGAAGCAAACAATGGCTTCATCGCCGCTTTGGCACCGTCACCTTCAGCGGAAGTACGCCAGCTGATTCAAACTGTAAACAGTGAACGAAAAGAAAGTTACCAGCGTATCGCCGTTTCACACGGGCTGACTTTGCCCGAAGTCAGCCGCCTCGCTTACAAAAAAGCGATAGAAAAAACCGAAAGCGGCCATTTTTATCAAAGCCCAAGCGGCCTGTGGGTCAAAAAGTAAGCATAGTTTCAGCATACCATTCAGTCACCCCGAACAGATAACACGCCTTTCATACTGAAATTTTCAGTCATATTCACTATCAAAAGAGGTATACTTCAGCTCTCATTTTCTGTGTGCTGTAGAAAGATGCCGTTCCAACCAGCCTTACTGAAACAACAATTAACGCGCTATCCCCTTTTCTGGCTCGGTGCGCTGATTTGCCTGATGCCATTCATCAACTCCCCGGTGGCACTGATTCTGGGTTTCTCGCTCGCCACCTTAGGACTTGTCCCTGCAGATATTCCGGTCGCTGCCATCACAAAGAAATTGCTGTCGATGGCGATCATCGGCCTGGGTTTTGGCATTCAGCTTGATGTTGCCATTGCAGCGAGCAAGGCCGGTTTAGGACTCATTGTGGCTTCCATTGTCGTGACTTTAGCCATGGGATGGTTACTCACCCGATGGCTGAAGATTGACAGCAAAACAGGACATCTGATTGCTTCAGGCACAGCAATTTGCGGTGGTAGCGCAATTGCGGCAGTTTCTCCGGCAATCAGCGCTAACAGTCATCAGACCTCGCTGGCACTGGCGACGGTTTTCATCCTGAATTCAGCAGCACTCTTCTTGTTTCCCTCGGTTGGCCATCTGCTGGATATGACGCAACATGAGTTTGGTGTCTGGGCTGCGATTGCCATTCATGACACCTCCTCAGTGGTGGGTGCTGCAGGGGCTTATGGCGATGAGGCGTTGAAAACAGCCACCACGCTCAAATTAGCCAGAGCCTTGTGGATTATCCCGCTCGCATTTCTCAGTGCGCTGATGTTTCGGGGGAAAGAGAAAAAGCTCACCGTGCCAATGTTCATCATCTTCTATTGTGTCGCTATGCTGACGGCACACTGGCTCCCCCAATTTTCTGAACTGTATCAGGGGATCTTCGCCCTCTCAAAACGCCTGTTGGTGGTGTGCTTATTTATGATTGGGGCAGGAATTACAGTACAGAAACTGCGTGCGGCCGGTTTTAAACCACTGTTACTGGGTGTACTGTTGTGGTTAATTATTGGCCTGGGTTCATTGCTTGCTATTTTGCTCGGGGCGGCTTGAAAGGCTTAGTCGGTATCCCATTGCGGTGCCGATTCTTGTTCGCTGCTGCGCCTTTTGCCAGACCAGGCTCTTGTGGCAACCTGATAAAATAGCAGCGAAAAAGCCATCAGACTCAGCAAAGCGCTCCAGCCGCCCGTTGTCACTGTTGCGCCTAATGTCAGCAGCAATACCAGTGCTACCCATTTCTTTGTCTTTTCCATCTGAGTCATTACTGCTTTTATCTTTCCTGATGCTCATTATTGTTTAAGCACCACTGCAGATAAAAATACCTAATCACACTAAGAAAGCAGGTTTCGTTATAACCATAAGTAGTTAAAGTACAGTTTTTATACCGTCGGTTATTATCAACCCGATGTAATCAATCCCGATACTTTGGTCTAGGCTAACAATACACCTCTGTAATCCTTTGTAAGCACCGGAGATCTTGCGTATGCGTCGATTTGAAAACTTGCTTTTTATCAGTGATGGTGTGCAGGATGAATTGGATGGATTGAAACAGGCGCTCAGCCTGTCACAAGCTCACCACAGCACCCTGACTGTGCTGATTATTTATCCTGAATTACCTGAGTCGCTGGAGAATTACCAGGGTAATTGGGAACAAGCACTCATTGAGAACACGAAACTGCAGCTTGCGCAGGCAAAATCAGCGTTGTCTCTGTCTGAACAGTCCGTGATGCCAATTATTCTGGCGGAAAGCAGCAAAAAACCTTCCACCTTAATTATTCAGCATGTACTCAGAGACAATTATGACATGGTGATCAAATCTGCCAGTTTCAATCAGAGTGAAGCTGGATTGAAAGCAATTGATATGGAATTACTCCGGCAGTGCCCCTGCCCGGTCTGGCTATGCCGTCCCATTACCCATGCACAGAGGAAAGTTCATGTCGCCGTGGCGATTGACGCTGAAAACGATAGCAAGGAAGAAACAGATCTGGATCTGATGCTGCTCCAGTTATCCCGGTCACTGGCAGACAACTGTGACGGTAGCCTGAACATCATTTCCTGCTGGGATTTCCCATACGAAGAAATTGCCGGCAACCCGTTTATTCATGTGCCTGAGCAAGAGCTTCAGCAATCCATCCAAGAAGCGGAACAAAAACATATTCATGGACTGAAAGCGCTGATCACGCTATCTGGCATTGGCGGACCAGTGAAAGAATTCCACCCCAAAGGTCTTCCGCAGAAGTGTATCCCCGACATCATTGAAAGCGAAGGTATTGAGTTGTTGATTATGGGTACAGTTGCCCGATCGGGCATACCCGGATTTATTATGGGAAATACTGCCGAAGACATTATCCAGAACACGAAATGTTCCATTCTGGCCCTCAAGCCCAAAGGGTTTGTGACGGACGTAAAAGCTTACTAAACAAACATTGCCGTATAGAGAACGAGTCAGGTATGACAACAAACAATACGGGCTGCCAACAGCAGCCCGTATTTCATTTAAAGCCATAAGGCCTATGTTACTGTGCGTTCATCGCATCCAGCTTGGCACCTACCGGGCCGGAGAAGTTATAACCGTCGTGTTTATCCCAGTTAATTGACCAGGTCATGACCCCGGCATAATTACTGTAATGAAACGCAGGAACCACAGTCTGGCAATGCGTACCGACAGTCAGGCAATCCAGTGCATCCAGAATATTCTGAGTCGGCGCCTGACCTGAGTTGGCAGAACTGGGCCCGGACGGCAGACCTATGGCGACCTGATCATCACGCAGTGGCGCAAACTGCTCGCCATTGGCTAACGTGAACCCTTCGATCAGCATTTTGGACTGTGCCACCATCATGTCCACCGAGCCTTCTGGCGCCGCACCTGACAGATATGGGTTTGGCAAACCACCATTGTTATATAACTGCACATGCAGCAGATCCAAGGTATCGCGCAGTGCATCAATCAGTGGAATGTAAGCGCCCCAGATACCGGAATACGCCACCATACCTCCTTGCACATACGGATGTTCAGGAGCCATAGTCAGGTACATATCGCCACCCATGTTCGCTTCAATCTGCTTCAGCGCACGAGGCAAACGAGCCTGAATCTGAGAGCCGTGCACCATATTGGAGCCGCTTTCAAGGTCTATGTCCAGCCCATCAAATCCCCATTCGTTGATCAGCGCAGTCAGGCTGCTGACAAAATGCTGCTCATCAGAATCCGTATTGAGGGTAATGGTTCCTTCGGCGCCACCCAGAGATAAAACAAATTTCTTCCCCTGAGCCTGAAGTGCGGCCATATCCTGCTTGAATTTCTGAGGATCCAGTGCCGGACAGCTGCTGTGCATATCACCACTGTACAGATTGAAATGGACAGTGCCCGTACTGTTGCGATCGTTCTCAGCAAAGGCAATATCAATGATATCCCATGCATCTGACATCTCACTGAGATTGATAGGGCAACCCGCGCCATTGACAAAGTTATGCCAGTAACCAATCAGCTTATGCGTTTTCACTGACTGCTGAAGCACCTTGACGGTAGAGGCAGCAGACGTGACGGCCAAACCGGTTGCATCTGTGGCCCTTGCAGAGACGGTGTAATTCCCCACAGCGCCTGGCGTCCAGTTGGTGCTGTATGGCGAGCTGGTATCCGTCGCAACGACTGCACCATTGACCAGGAAATCAACACTGCTCACCGTGCTGTTCAGTGATGCAGCATCTGCAGACACAACAACAGAATTACCTAAGCCAACAGAAGTGCCTGATGCCGGCGTTGTCAGGGTAACCACCAATGGCTCGTCACTGACATTGACCAAAACGCCCGCGCTGCCCTGATTGTCTTCATTATCTGTTGCCACAGCCGACAAACTGACAGACCCTGTTCCTGTTGCTGTCCATGTAACACTGTAAGGCGCTGCCGTATCGATGCCTAAGCTTTGTCCAGCCGCAAAGAATTCCACTTGCGACACCGAGCCATCGGCATCTGTTGCGTCCACCGTCAGTGTGACAACGTCACCATTTAGCACGGTTGCATTATCGGACGGAGAGCTAAAGGTGACAGTCGGCACAACCGCACAGATTCCCTGCTCTGTCCAGGCATCGGTCCAATAAAGGCCGGTTCCCGGTTCGTAGGCCCAGGCCGAATCTGACGAACACCAGCCAGCCACATCACAGCGATATTTGTAATTTGCACTTTGAACCAGATCACCCACCTGATAACTGGTGCCAGCCTGATAGACAGGTACGCCAGCACAGCCGCCACCGGTAGCACCGGAAACCGCAACAGTAACCACTGAGCTCCAGGTCACAGTACCATGATCGTCTGTGGCTTTTGATTTAAATTCGTGGCTGCCCGCGGTTGCAGACCAGACAGATTCAAAGGGCGAGGAACTTGCTGTCCCCACCAGTTGATCATCCACATAAAATTCAACGGAAGTCACTGCGCCATCCTGATCCGAGGCATCAGCGCTTAGAGTGACAAGGTCACCTTCCTTGATTTGTGAAACGGTCGTCGGATTCGTCAGTGCCACACTAGGGGGTTGGTTGTTACCTTCGGCCACCACGGTGATTGTCACGGAATCAGTTCGGCTCGCCCCTTTATCATCGGTCGCCACAACGGAGACAGAATGACTACCTTCTACCGTATTCCACAGCACTGAGTATGGGGCGGTATCATCAATGCCTACGGTATTGCCGTCCACTTTAAATGTAACGTCAATCACCTGACCATCACTGTCCGCCGCATTGGCGGTCAAAGCAATGGCTTCGTTGACACCAAACTGGGCATTATTCAACGGTGACGTCAAAGTCAGTGTCGGGGGCTGATTACCGTCTGGTGCATCACACACACCCAGCAAAGACCATTCTTCGTAGGGATCAGAATACTGAACGGGATCCTTATCCTGGTTCCACCAATTCGCCTGATAGGCATGATCTAGATACTGTACTTGTGTCCCTCCGTTATATGGAGTTCCACTTGCCCAGACAGGAAAAGCTGTACAGTCAATCGCATAGGCCGATACTGGGCTCGCCAATACCAATGCAATTGCCGTATGAACGAGGGTTTTTCGCATTGTTAACGTCCTTATTCTCTCAAATGAAGATTTCCCAAAGAGATACTTACTTAGTTCAGATAGAAAATTATCCAAACCAATCATGGACGACTTTTTAAGTCATGATAAATAAGACAGAAAAGAATTGAAAACAATCCTCTGCAGACTCTCACTTTATGATGAATACATACAACACATATGCAGAAAGACCGAAGAAAGATCACTTTTGAAAGGAGGAACGCGAAGGAGTTACCAAAGGGGGCTTAAATACCCCTTTCTTTTTACTGTAGATGAAATAATCAGCCCGTTACAGTGCTGAATAAAAATAAGTTATAGGCAACCACTGCAATCAGTAACAACAAGCCTTCAAAGCGGTTGATGCGCCCAGGCCCCCGGAAGCCCATGCACATCACAACCAGGGCTATTGTCAGACCCATCATGACAGTCCAGTCACGAGCAAATACTTCAATGCCAATACCGCTGATCGGAGAAATAACCCCAGCGATACCAATCACTGCCAGTATATTGAACATATTTGATCCGACAACGTTACCAATAGCGATTTCGTGTTCGCCTTTACGTGCCGCAGCCACAGAAGCCGCCAGTTCAGGTAATGACGTCCCCAACGCCACAATTGTCAGACCGATGATCAAATCACTGACACCGAGTGATTGAGCAATGGTCACCGCACCCCAAACCAGAATTCGGGAGCTCACCACCAAAAGCACCAAACCAATCAGCAGCCACATCACGGCTTTCTTTAAAGGCATGTCATGTGCTTTCAGCTCGCTTTCGGTTTCTGCTTCCAGCGCATCACCTTTCCCTTTCAGCGCAGAATAAATCGACCAGCCAATCAAGCTAAAAAACCCAGTCAGCAACACAACCGCTTCAATGCGCGTTAACTCGCCATCCCAAAGAAGAATGCCTGCGAGGACACCGATAAGGATCAGGAGCGGAAGCTCTTTTCTGATGATGTTCGACTGAACGGCAATTGGTGCAATGATTGCTGTAATACCCAGAATCAGACCGATATTGACAATATTGGAACCGAGGGCATTCCCGAGGGCCAAGTCCGGTTTACCGTCAATCGATGCCATGGCAGAGACCACCATTTCAGGTGCTGATGTGCCAAAGCCCACGATAACCATGCCGATTAGCAATGGTGGCATACCCAGATGGCCGGCACTGGCCGCAGCCCCGTCGACAAATTTATCTGCACTCCAGACTAAAAGAGCAAATCCCAGCAATATGGCGATTGATGCGGTGATCATATGTATGTACATCCCAATGTTTAACAGAAAATGACGTTCAAAAAATGAGTAAAAAACAGGTTGTACGAACGTATTCACTGACACGGGAATCAAGCGGCGCCAAGAATAATGGGTTTACGGATTTTATGGTAGCAAAATCATCACATGACACAGATCAATCTCACAGTTCGTTTCCGCACATACTGAGAGCTGAAGCATGCAGTGAATCAATCAAAAAATAACGAGCTGATTAGACTAAAAACACCGTGCGGCAAATAACCGCAAGGTGTTATCACTATAGACAATCTCACTCAGGCAATCACAGATAGATAAACAGCCGCAAGGTGGAGGACAGCTCATCACGTAGCCACTGCTGATAGGTAACTTCGGTGCGTAATCCCAGTTGCTGGCTCAGCGCCCAGTGCCAACTTGCCTGAGATTCCGCACGCCAGCGCATAGTATCCCACTGATACAACCCCTGTGCCGACAAAGCCAGCTTATGCGCTTCGTTAGCCTGCCAGACCAAGCCGGACTCCATCCCCAAACCCAGCGACAGATTCTCACCCTGAGCATCAAAATAGTTCAGCTCTGACGACACTAGCGTATAAGCGTGGAGACGGTTAGCATCTCCCCAGGATTTACCGTACCCGCCCTGCATGAAGTATCGGCCCGTCAAACCGGTCGTATCTGGCTGTCGGTCGTAGCCGGCACGGATATTCCAGGATAAAGAATCAAATACCCGATAATCAGGCGCCAGCGACATGGCATCGATCAGATAAAGCTGGTTCAGATCCACATCGCCATCCTGGTCAACCCCTAGTTGCAGGTCAAAAAAGCTGATCTGCGCCCCCGGAATGTAACCGCCTGCGTTATCCAATAAATCATGATAGGCCACGCGCCATTCCAGCAAAGCCTGATCAGCGTCGTGATTACTGTAACGGTATCCCAGTCCAAACCGGCTTGAATTGTGGCCTTCATCGGGGGACATGGCAGGTCTTGCCGGTTCAGAAAATGGCGAAGAGGTATTGAGTTTACTTCTGGCAATCAACAATTTCTGTAGCTGAGGCGCAATGTCTTCCCGGGCGAGCGCCTGATCATAAAATTCAAAGTTGAGCCACTCATAGGCCATTTCCAGAATGGCGGCTCTTTCACTCAGTGAGCCTTCAGTCGGGTACTGGCCCGACATGGCAGCCCGTGCTGACAAGAGCTGCTGATCATCCAGCTGCTCAGCATAATGCATTAAACGTGTACCAAAAGAGGCCCGGTATTTGGCAGCGTCGAGTAGCCCGTTTTCTCTGAGCACCTTAACTGTGTCTGATGGAATTGCCCGATAATCAAAACCGGATGTCAGATCCAACCCTTCCCTGCCCGCTTCGAGAAGTGCCAGCAACTGATAAGAACAGTTCTCATCAATGAAATAGTAGTCGAACTCAACACCGTTCATTTCCCAGAGATGGCGCAGGACCTGCTGAACTTCTTCCTCGTCCAGATTTAACGCATATTCCCAAATATCCCTTGATTCTAAATCGTTATATTCACGCACTTTTCGATAATAAGGCATGACACTGAAGGCGCCAGGATAATTCCCGAACAACCCTTTTGCCGCGTACAAAAATGCATTGTCATTGCTCTCTGGCGTGGCGGCAAAATTGATGGCAAAGGCCACTAATTCGCGGTTTCGATTCTGATCTTTGGCATCAACACGCAGCAAGGTATGCCCGAACATCGACGATGGGCTGTTCATAAATGCTGTCGGGAAAACCAGTGTCAGGCCTTTAGGATTCAGTGCCTGCTTCCAGAGGGTTTGCTCAGGGCAAACGGCTGCGGGCCAATCTGTATTTAATTTTTGTTTTAACCAATGGAAACGGGCCGGATACCGGCAGCTCAAGCTCTGATCATTGGGTGAGCTATCGGGCTGTTTCGCTTCGCGTTCAAATCCCTCGACGGTGGCATTAAGCTCGGCCAGAGGATCATCTTTTCCCTGCGGGCTGACAAAGAAAGAAGGCGAATCGACCAGGCTTGTGTATGAGCCCGTCAGTGTGGGCTGATAATGCCCCAAGGTATGCCAATAATCAGAGGTGGAAAGCTGCACCAGATCTTGCTGGGTATACGCAAAAGCTGTGCTGCTGAAAACGCTGAGAGGGAGCAGAGATAACCAGAACTTCATGAAAACATCGATGGGATCAAATAGGTTCAGTCAAGCGCGTTGAATGAACAAGGCACCAGATTAGAAAAAGATACAGCGCCCTTTGGCGCTGTATCTGAGCGGTTCACACCTGTAATCAATTACAGAGCGTAAGCTGCCAGCGTATTCTGATCAGCAACCATAGTGTTCAGGTTAGCCAGAACATCTGCAGAAGTAACATTTTCAGAAGCGAAGATAGACGCATAGTTATTACGAGCAGTCGCGTTAAATTCCGCTTTTGCTTCTTCGCTCATGCCCCAAACGTCAGTCAGAGTTGCCAGCGTTTCACCTTCGCCACGTGCGATATCACGAGCCAGGTTGTCCATGTTGCCATCGATAAACATAGCCAGTTTTTCTTGAGAAGTGATCACGCCGTTGCCGTCACAACCCAGTGTGCCGAAAGTGATACCGAAAGTTTGGTTACCTGAAGTACCGTTCGTTGTCGCACCCAGTACTTTAAATACTTTGCCTTCTTGGCCAGCAAAAACCATAGAGCCCAGACCACAACCGATGTCCTGATCAGCCATTGCTTGAGAGAAAGGCATCATGCCCGCGAAAACTGCCACTGCAAATACTTTTTTCATTGTTATTCCTTAGACTTAATTAACACAAATTGCTTGCATCACTTTTATGCGTCCAAAATCATAACAACTTAAAGCTATATTTCAATTTATACGCGGCAAAAAGATATTTGTTTACATTTTCTTAGCTCAAAATCCACTTTTTAAAAAATCCGCCCATTTTAATTGAGTTAAAAACAACCAATCAGGGCGAAGTCGCTTGACGTAATCATGTTTTTTTATACCGAAACCTACTCGGTATTCCTGTTAGCTATATTTTTGACTTTGTCGACTAAGTCAATCGGCAAAGGGAATACGATGGTTGATGTCCTGTCATTGGCAATCTCAGTCAATGTCTGCAGATAACGAAGTTGAATCGCATTCGGGGCTTTATTCAGCACTTCGGCGGCCTCCATCAACTTTTTAGAGGCTTCCAACTCACCCGTGGCATGAATAACTTTTGCACGACGTGAACGTTCGGCCTCAGCCTGGCGAGCTAATGCACGCACCATGCTGTCATCCAGATCGACATGCTTAATTTCAACATTAGCTATCTTGATGCCCCAGTTGTCAGTGTGCATATCAAGAATGCCCTGTAAATCTTTATTCAATGTATCTCTTGCCGATAACAATTCGTCCAGTTCATGCTGACCAAGCACTGAACGTAATGTTGTCTGGGATAGCTGGCTGGTGGCTTCAAGATAATTTTCGACATTGATGATCGCCATTTTGGGGTCAATCACCCGAAAGTAAACCACAGCGTTAACCTTAACCGAGACATTATCTTTAGTGATCAGATCCTGTGTTGGCACATCCAGTACAATTGTTCTCAGGTCAACCCGAACCATTTGTTGAATGATTGGGATAATGATGATCAACCCAGGTCCTTTTACTTCATAAAAGCGCCCCAACAGAAAGACGACGGCACGCTCATACTCACGCAGCACTCTGAACATGCTGATAATCAGCACGAGCACCAGCACAACGATAGTTGCCAGGGAATACGTAATCATGGTTTATTCCTTCTCTTTGGCCGCAACATGCAAACACAAGCCTTCGACTTGCTTAACGACAATTTCCTGACCCACTCGCAATGGCGTATCACAACGGGCTTGCCAGATTTCACCTTCTACCAACACCCGCCCCTCTCCGGGAAAGCCACTGACCACTTTACCGTGATCGCCAAGGAGCATTTCTACCCCGGTTGAAACAGGCTTACGGCGGGTTTTTAGCAATAAGGTAAGAATGACTAAAGTAAACAGCGCGGAAGTGGCTGTCAGACCTACAATCAAAGGGACGGCAATTTGATACCCTGGTTCTTCGGTATCCATCAACATGACAGACCCAATCACAAAGGAAACGATACCACCCAGCCCCAATATGCCGAAACTGGGGCTGAAGGCTTCAGCCACCATCAGAATGATCCCCAGGAGAATCAATCCCAGTCCCGCGTAACTGACGGGCAAAAGTTGCAGCGAATACATCGCCAGAATCAGGCAAATACCGCCGAGCACACCAGGTAAACCCACGCCGGGATTGTAAAATTCTAACAGTAAACCATAGATGCCAATCAGCATGAGTATGTAGGCGACGTTCGGATTGGTAATGACAGCAAGAAACTTAAACCGCCAGTCCTGTTGGCGTTCTACGTACGCGACATTCTCAAGCGATAATGTCTGTTGTACCCCGTTAATCAGCACGGTACGGCCATTGATCTGGTTAACCAGATCATCCAGATCTGTGGCCATAAAATCGATGACATTTTCTTTCAATGCCCCTTCGGCATCCAAGCTTGCCGCTTCCCGCACCGCTTTCTCTGCCCAGACTTCATTTCTGCCATGCAATTTGGCCAGGCTGGTGATATACGCTGCGGCATCATTAATGACTTTCTTCTCCATCGCTGTTTCAGCTTTTACTTCTTCACTTGGTTGTGTTCCTTGCTCTGATTGTTTCGCCGCGCCATCTTTCCCAGCCGATTCCTGCTCGTCTGAGTCATCAAAAGGATTGTCTTTTTTGCCGCCTGGCGATCCGCCTGTCAGTGATACCGGGGTCGCTGCACCAAGGTTTGTGCCTGGTGCCATCGAAGCAATGTGGCTGGCATACAGAATATAGGTTCCGGCGCTGGCCGCTCTGGCGCCTGAGGGGCCAACCCAACTGGCCACTGCAACCGGAGATGTGGTGATCGCGCGGATGATTTCCCGCATTGAGGTATCTAAACCGCCCGGTGTGTCCATTTTGAGCACGATAAGTGCAGCCTGTTCTTCCTGTGCATGATTAATTTCACGCGATACAAAATCACTGACGGCAGGTCCGATTCCGCCGTTGATATCAATTATCCATACATCGGATGCCTGAGAACACATTGGCCAAAGCGCAGCCAACCATAATGTCAGAATGGAAAACAGCTTCATGACGCATGCTCCCAGTAGGTGTACCAGACTGAACCAGATAGAAAAACCTGAACGCTTAAGCGTTGGTTTTCCACCACCTTAAGCATAGCGCACAGAATTCGGTGTAGGATTGATCGCCGTGCAGAGCCAAGCCACCCTGCACAGCGGCTGGTAACTCAGGAAATATGACGAGAGAAAAGTCGGCCAAACGCCGAGGGATGGTGAGACCAGTGTGTATCAAACATGTCCATCAAAGCCGGATTACCATAGCGTGACAGACAAACGGCATGGAAGCGGTTCTTATGTGCTTTCAGTTTTGCCACACGCTCCTGCATTTCCGGCGATTGCGACGGAGCGATGAAATCGGACAGCACGATGAGATCTGCATTCTTGTATTGATCGCCGCTCATCAGCATCAGTGACTGATCCAGCACAGGCGTTAGATCCGTACCGCCATGAAAGGAGTATGAAAGGAAATTCAGCACTTCACTCAAACCATCCTGACGGGTCAGTTCATAGGTGATGTGCTGGGTAGAGAACAGCATGACATAACAGTCTCTGTCATCAGCAAGTGCAATTTGCATCAATCCGTAAGCCAGCGCTTTCGCACACTGCTCTGGGTAACCGGACATTGAACCCGAAGCATCGATACACACGATAAACGGCCCCTTGTCCTGTTCTACCTGCTTACTCTGTTTCCTGTAGGCTTTCACTTTACGCAGTTTGCGCTGGGCACCCTGCATTCTGTAATTCATTAAACGCTTATCAACCAGATGCTTGTAGAACACCACCTCCAGCTCAGGATAGGCAAGAAACATTGCCTCGTTCGGCAGTAAGCGCGCCAGATCATCACTGGGATGCACGCCCACGATGTCATCAGTGACGTTGTCACTCTTTTCTTCGACCATTTTCAGCTCTTCCGTCTGAACCCTGGCCTGGCTCGGATCATCAACCTCGTTAGCCATTCGGCCCAATTTGTCGGCAATCTCCTGAATTTCATTATTTTTTTGAAGAAATCTTGCGATCGATTTTAAACGCTCCACATCCGTTTTGGTCAGTTTGGCTTTCGCCATATCCCAAAGCCGGCCAGCACGCTTTTCATCGCCCGCTTCATCGACTTTCTCCATTTGCTGCATGGTTTCAATGCGCTGATACAGGTCTTTCAACAGTGCTTCTTTATGATGCTCTAACTCAGATTCCTGCGCTTTCTTGAGTGCTACTTGTAAATGTTCATACCACTGATGACAAAAGTAGCTGTGAAACATTGGGTTATGTTTTTTCTGGTCATGATCAAGCAATCGGCGCGCTTTAAAATAAAAACCGGACGTCGTTTCAAGCTCACTGACGACCTGCTCTGCATTGTCCATAAACGTGTCCGCAGACCATTGCCGTACCTTTTGATATAAAGCCAGCTCCTGGCTGAACCGCTCGGCCACATCTACTTTTGCGATGCGATGCTGCACATAGCTGCGCCACTTACTGACCTGCAGCTTCATAGACGATTTAATTCCCGGACTGGAGTCCGCTGCCATCATCAACTGTGGCCGGGTCATCAGCTCGTTCACTGCATTTTCAATGATACCCGACTCAGTCAGCATCAGAGCCAGGTTAATCCCTTCGGTGACTGGCATGCTCCCCTCCCGCTATGCGAAATATTCGGTCAGACGGGTTAACCGCATCGCACTCTTGTCCAAATGTCGTTGGATCGTCGCTATTTCATCACTTGCAGTCGCCAGACTTTGTTCAATCAGTACCGGAAATTCAGGATCAACAAAATTGTGCGGCAATGCCCCGTGAAAACGGCTCCGTGCCAGTTTCAGTAAGTGAGCCGCCTCACTGATGGCATCCGTGGCTTGTTCAACTTTTTGCTGCCAGCCAACCAGCTGTTCCTGACTGACGCCGTAATCTCCGGCCATGCCGACCAGCACATTCCGGTTGGCAATGTCTTTGATCACCAGGCGGTCTGTGGCATCAATCTCAAAATGCAGCCGGCATAAATGCGTATTCTTATTCACAAAGCCATAGATATCACATTGTCCTGCTTTGATCTTTTTCTCGAATTCATCGCCATCCACATACACCCAGCGGCTATCGCCGGTTTCCTGTTCAGAAACAGAAGGGTTATGCTGCAGCATCACCAGTTTGATCATGCGCGGATTGTTATTGACCGTGTACCGCTTGGCACCGGAAAAATCGTACTTGTATCTTTCCTTGCCCATCAGTGTGTCATGCCCGAATGTCACACAAAGTTTACTGGCAACCGCCTGGTGGACTTCCTCTATCTGATGTTGCGCAGTATCGGCCTGCTGAGTGGCGGCTTGCTGTCCGAAGACTTGGTTGACGGCAAAGTCACGTAAGATCTCTCGGATATCCTGTCTGGATTCCGGGCTGTGCCACAAACATTCTTGCAGCAACAGCAAATCAAGCGGGTTGATACTGTCACGACCATTAAAGAAAGCACTGGCTTTGAGCAGCCTGACCGATTTTTTCCATCGCCGGTCTGAGATGTAAAGCTCGCTGCTGCCCGACTCGACTTTCTCCTCGATCATGGATTTCAGCTGATAAATGGTTTCGAATGTCGCCTCATCAAGCTGGATATGATCGATCAATACCTGCCATTGCTGATATTCTTCTGCTTTAATTTTCAGTTCAGCGGGCAAACTCGCCATCTCTGGCCCTTCACCCAGCAACATGGCTTTGAAATTTTGTTTTTCCTGGATGCGATTGACGAACACACGAACCAGCATACGGTCGTACAAAGCTTCCAGACCGCTGTCTTCATCCGGTAATTCGTTAGATGCCGTAATCAGCAAACGCATTGGTACGTTCAGTGTTTCCTGACCATTTTTAAACGTTCGCTCGTTCACGACAGTCAGTAACGTATTCAAAATGGCAGGACCCGCTTTCCAGATTTCATCCAGGAAAACAACTTCGGCCGTGGGTAAATAGCCATCAACCAAACGAACATATTTACCGTGGTCTTTCAGCTCCTGAATCGATAAAGGCCCGAACACTTCTTCCGGGGTCGAAAACCGCGTCATCAGATAATCAAAGAAGCGGCTGCCATCAAAAGCTTCAATCAGTCGCTTAGCAATCAGGCTCTTTGCTATTCCAGGAGGGCCAAGCAGGAAGACACTCTCACCAGACAGTGCCGCCAACAGACAGAGTCGAATGGTATGCTCTCTTTCATAGACCCCGTTTGACAGAGCCTGAATCAGTTTCTCTACCCGCTCAGCAAGCAGCGCTTTATTGGGTAGACTATTGGCCGCCATAGATAGCATATTGGTCATTTCCTCGAGGCAAAAAGGTCTGATGTAGCAATGAAATGGGTGGCGCTTAAAAATCTCATTCTAGCCACAGAATAGCCGTAAAAAACACGTTGTTACAAGTATGTTAATATACATAAATTGTTACAAACAGGGTATATCAAACTGGGTAGCCAACCAACATAGGTCAATCATTGATTTCATTTTTGATGCATTCAGGATGAGCACCAGATCACAGAGTGTAATGGATTGTGCCGCAGGCTTCGGGATGCGGACTATGTCTCGATTTGTTACGACATAGCGCTATCTCAACACAAATCATCGTGATAATATTTTAGTCAATTATGAAGAAGATCTCTCAATTGCCTGTCGGGCTGACAATTTTTGTATGTTTTGGGGTACTGATAACCACCTTTATCCCCATGCAAGGTAACCTGGATGCTGTTACTTCAAGCCTGACACTAGTGCTGATTATCCTGCTGGTCCGCGAAGTCGCCAGTAAAGAAATGAAGTTTTTATTACTTCTGTCTGCCTGTACCTACGGGATTGGTGTAATTGCCGATCTTCTTGATGACATTCCGGAACTTGCCAATCATTGGCTGCTGACACGCACCGATGATGTGTTCAGCAATATTGGTGTTTTTTTACTGTGTTTCTGCTTCATTAAACTCTTGCATCAACGCCGCGAGTTAATACAAAAGCTCAAGCAGCAAATTGCTAAATCCCGTCAACTGGAGCTGGAACTCAGCCGGCAGGCCTTGCAAGACGATCTGACCAGATTGCAGAACAGACGATCACTTTTCAGACGATTTGATCACATGGCGATTAACCTTAATCGCGGCATTATGGCTTACATTGATATAGATAACTTCAAACAAGTGAATGACCGTCTTGGTCATCGTCAGGGCGATCTGGTACTGATTGAAATAGCGAACATTATCTTCAGGCATTCACCTACCGGCAGTCAGGTCTACCGCATAGGCGGTGATGAATTCATTGTTCTTCTGCCTAGCGAAGACCAATGTCAAAGCCAGGAATGGCTTGACCAGCTCTATGAGCAAACGCAAGAACTCAGAGAGACATTCAAACTGGGTATCAGTGTCGGCCTTGTGCCGTTTCATCCCGGCAACCTCAGTGATCCGGACTTACTGCTCGCTAAAGCAGATACCGCCATGTATCAGGAAAAAGAGCAAAAAAGTCGCATCGAGTAACCTCGATTCAGATTCACAATTCTGTCATATCCTCGTCATACCATAGCGGCTACCCCTGTAGTTCAAATTTGGAGAGACGCAATGTTGCTTCGCCTGGCTTCTTTATTAGCCATTATTACCCTGTCACCCATTCAGGCTAACGCCAAAACCGTGACTGTATCCGGTTCTACATCTGTCAGTCATATACTTGAGGTTTTAGCAGAGCAATATGAGCAGCAACATTCCGATGCTTCCATTGCTGTGCAAGGGACAGGGTCATCTGCTGGTATTTCTGCAGTCAAACAAGAGGCCGCTGAGCTTGGAATGAGTTCGCGATTTCTGAATGAGAACGAGATACGTCCGGATGTATCCACCACATTAATAGCGCATGATGGTATCGCGCTGGTCGTCAACAAAAACAACCCAATTGACACCCTGAGCAAAGAACAGGTGATGGAGATTTACCAGGGGAAGATTACCAACTGGAAACAAGTCGGTGGCGATGACCTCCCCATTGCGGTCGTCAGCAGAGAGAACGCTTCCGGCTCACGATTTTCTTTTGAAGATTTTATGGGCCTGACACGCACCATCGGTGATCAAAGCGTTTCTGATATCCATGCGAAGGCGCTGGTGGTGAACACCAACGGCATGGTAAAAAGTCTGATTGCCAGAAACAAGCACGCCATTGGCTATATGTCACTTGGCTCAGTTGATGATTCAGTAAAACCCCTGGCTTTCGAAGGTGTATTACCCAGCCTGACAAACCTGGAGTCGGGTCAGTATCAAATCTCCCGCCCTTTCATCATGCTTTATAAAAGCAAAAAGCTCACTTCAGATGGTCGTGACTTCCTCAATTATCTCCTGTCTGAAAACAGCCAGAAATTACTGCATGATCGCGGTTACATTCCGGTTGTGCATTAACCAACACACTCTCTCTGGCTTACCTGATCACTCAGGTAAGCCACAGCTCGATCAGGATACCACCGGGTATTTCATGCCTGCACCCCATTCCGTCCAGGAACCGTCATAGACAGTCAGATTTTTCCGGCCGGCTACATCAGCGGCAAGCGCAAGGATGCACGCCGTTACCCCGGATCCACAACTGAAAATCAGCTGCTGTTCTTGTTCTGAAAACGCATCAAAACGTTGTTTCAGTATGGATTGCGGCACTAACCTGCCGTCTTTCACCAACTGACCAAACGGGAGGCTTTTGGCATTTGGCATATGACCACTGCGAATGCCTTCTCTCGGCTCTGGTTGCTGGGCATAAAACCGCGCTGCCGGACGTGCATCCAGCACAACCACCTGAGGGTCGGCTAATTTTGCCAGCAGTGTCTGCGCATCAGTCACCCATTCGGATCTGAAATTGGCAGAAAATTGCCCGTTTTCAGGTGCTTCAGTGACGCTCCCTGATTCTAAAGCGCCGCCGGCTGCTTTCCAGGCGGACAATCCGCCATCCAGCACCGCGACCTTGTCATGTCCCATTACTTTGAACATCCACCACACGCGCGGTGAAGAGAACAGTCCGTGAGAATCATACACAACGAGCGTATCTTTATTACTAATGCCTAATGCCGACACTTGACTGGCAAACTGCTCTGCACCGGGCAACATATGCGGCAGGCTGGAATCTTTATCGCATATCTCTTGATCGAAATCGAAAAAAACAGCCCCTGGAATGCGCTCACTCTCCCACTCAGCCCTGGCATCACGACCAGTTCCCGGCATGAACCAGCTCGCATCCAGGATCACGATATTTTCCGCATCGGCATGTTCCAGCAGCCAGTCAGCACTGACAACAGACGACGGTAATGCATTCTTTGTCATACCTTAATCACCTATCCCTATGAAATTCAGCTGTTTGTATTAAACCAAATAACCATATTCATCACAGTCACTTTGGTTATCAACTTTGTATTGTGATAGTGATAGCAGGTAATACGACCAGACTAAACCTTTTTCTCTGGAATCCAGCCACTTGCCGCAGCAAACAGAAGCAGTCCGAGCTTGAATCCGATTGTTCATCGGGTTAATGTCCCTGAACTCGGTGCCCGCACTTTTCTGATTTTGCAAGGACGCGAATATGGACTATTTTCCAGTCTTCACCCATTTACACAACAAACCGGTACTGGTCATTGGTGGCGGAGAAGTGGCCTGCCGTAAAGTCGATCTTTTATTACGGGCCGGAGCAGCTATCACACTGATCTCACCACGTTTACATCCTGTACTACAAAAGCTGGCCAGCCAGCAAAAGCTGCGCTGGTTAGCGGAATCTTATCAGCCTGGAAGTCTGGGAGGGTATTATCAGGTGTGGGCAACAACAGACGATCGCGATCTAAACAAGCGTATCTTTCAGGATGCCCAGCAGAAGAAAATTTGGGTCAATGCCGTCGACGATCCTGCCCATTGCGATTTTATTACTCCATCCATGATCGATCGTTCCCCGATCCAGGTCGCCATATCCAGTGGCGGTGCATCACCTGTACTCGTACGTTATCTCAGAGAAAAACTGGAAACCCAGCTCGCGCAAAATTTGTCCTTGCTGGCCGATTTCGCAGGCAAACAAAGAAACCGCCTGAAACAACATTACGATACCGTTGATAAACGAAGACACTTTTGGGAACAATTCTTCCGCTTGCCTCAGGTAGAAAATGCCCAGTCTGTTGAGGTGCTTGAAGCGGCTTTTGTCCAGCTACTGGATCAGGGCAATCAGGCGACGGGGTCAGTCTGTATTGTAGAAACCGGTACCGATGTTGAAATGCTGACATTGAAAGCATTAAGACTGATGCAGCAGGCTGAAATGGTGCTTTACACCGATGAAGCAAGTCAGGCTGGTTTCATTGATCTTTGTCGCAGAGATGCTGATCGTGAAGCTTGCAGTGAGGAGAATCTGTTGCAAACAGCGGATGCCCTGCTCAGCCAGGCTGTCCGCGTCTGTATTCTGGTCAAAAAAGGAAGGACTTCTGCATCACTTTCTGCTTTTTGTCAGCAGCATAGGGGGAGGTCCTTCCCTCATTGTAACTGTTTATTTTGTAGGGGCAGCAGCGGGTGCAAGTTCAGACTTAAACGCTGCCTTCTGCGCACGTTTTTCACTTTGCGCCTTCAGCCACAAACCCGATGTTTTCATCGCATAACCAAACACTACTCCGAGCATTAGCGAAGGGATCACCAGTTGCCAGTTACCCGCGGCAGCAAATGTCGCACAACAGCCGATAAATGTCCCCGGAATAAAGCTCAGCCACTCGCGCTTTGCCTGCACACACATCAGAAATGAAACAATGCCGGTTGCAATATAGCCGAACAGCTCCATGCCTATCCATGTTGAGCCGTGAATGATCAGCATTGCCCAGGCGACACCACTCAAATTGGTCGCCATACTGATGCCCACGCCCTTTAAGCCATCCTGAGGTGCCGCAAAATAGGTGGTACACCCCAGAAATCCGCCCCAGCTCAATAAGCCAAGTGAAACAGCCACCCAGCCCCACAAACCAGATAACAAACCGGTTGTTATTGCTATAGCGATTAATGCTGACATGTTAAGACCTCTGAAAACGCTAACTTGATATCTTCGATGCGATGAAGGAAGAAGTCTAATCACTCTGCCCGCCCAATAAATTGACGCAAATCACACATCAAATGAAATAAATGAAACACAATGTTTTATACAGTGAACAGTGACACAGTAATCAGCTAACTGACGCCAGATTCAATCAGAAAAATGCTGTTTTGACTCTGATCAGCTTGTGATAACTTAATGCTTTCTAAAACCTATGTTTCTTCTGAGATGCAGTCAAAACGGAGTGCCACCATGGGGCCTTTAATGCTAGATGTGTCAGGTTTCGAACTTGATGCCGAAGAGCGTGAAATTCTTCAACACCCCACAGTAGGCGGAGTCATTTTTTTCGCCCGCAACTACCACGACAGAGAGCAACTGTTTGCTCTGACACAATCCATTCGTCAGGCAGCAAAGCGTCCTTTGATCATTGCGGTGGATCAGGAAGGCGGACGAGTCCAACGCTTTCGTGATGGTTTTACTTTACTGCCTCCTGCCCGGGCATTTGCAACGGCCGACAATGGAATTAATCTTGCCCGTCAGGGGGGCTGGTTAATGGCCGCAGAATTACTGGCTATGGATATCGATCTCAGCCTGGCACCTGTATTGGATATCGGCTTTGACTGTAAAGCCATTGGAGACCGTGCGTTTTCAGATCAGCCCGAACAAATCATTCAATTTGCCAGTGCGTTTATCCGCGGCATGAAAGAAGCGGGAATGGCAGCAACAGGTAAACATTTTCCCGGACACGGTGGCGTTATTGCAGATTCACATCATGAAACCCCTGTTGATGAGCGCAATGATATTGCCGTTCGTGATATGTCGGTATTTAAAGCATTAATTGAAGAACAATTACTGGATGCCATGATGCCAGCCCATGTGATTTATCCTTCCTACGACGATAAACCCGCCAGCGGCTCTGAATACTGGTTAAAGAACGTGCTTCGGCAACAGCTTCACTTTAAAGGGGTTGTCTTTTCAGATGATCTCAATATGAAAGGTGCCGATGTACTGGGCTCCTACGGCGACCGTGCTGTTGCTTCTCTGCAAGCTGGCTGCGATATGGTGATGTTATGTAATAACCGCAGTGGAGCGATTGAGGCGCTGGAAGCATTACCGCAGACGCAGACTCCCGTGTTGAATAACTTACTCAAAAAGCCATTTGCACGGTATGCAGAGATGGTAAGAACGGCAGAATGGAAGCAGCGCTCTGAAGCCATTCGCCGACTGCAACAAGAATGGCAGGAAAAAACGCACTAATCGTTTTTAACTGTCTGGTGTTCTGTTCAAATCGGCTAAACACAAACGCCCGGAAGACCGGGCGTTGTTCTCGAGACAGGACATGCTGCTGAGTTAAAACTTGTGTTCAACCCCGACTGTCAGGCCATAAAGGCTGTTATCTTGATAGATAGTGCCGGAAATATCTTTACCGTCTTTGACCATTTTGTACTGAGCGGCCCCAAACAGCGAGGTGTTACCAAAGGAATACTTGCCTCCGACCTGCACACCCTTTGCACCGTTTCCTGGCGCCAGAGGATTCAGATTACCCTCACCGGCTCCTTCGGCATAATTCAGTTCAATACCACCACCAAAGGATGGCGTAAACTGGCGAGCCAGTCCCAGCGCATAAGTGACACTGTCGCGATCAAAGGTCACAACTTCACCACGCACCTGGGTTTTTATCACATGCTCGCTCCATCTGCGCCAGTGAGCTGAGAAAGTCATTAACGTATTCTCTGCAACCCCGGTCTGGAAATCAAAATCTATCGTCTCCGGTAGTTCAATTTCCGACTGGCTTGATACTGAGCTTGCCTTGCCCCCGGTTTTATTCACAATTAAAGCACCGGATTCGGTCGTATCAAACGAGTGCTCTACCGCCGACTGATACGCTACAGTGGCGCGTAACGCTATTTTAGGAATATGGTAAGACGCGCCCACTGTATAACCGAAACCGATATCATCACCCAGATCCAAATCTAAACCACCAAAACCACCATTCATGTTGGTGTTAAAGTTGGCATTAATTTCAGTTTGATTGATAGTTGGGCCTGCAAAAGCTGAAAACGAGGGGGTCATCTGGTACTTGCCCGTTAAGGCCACGGTGCGGGTTTTTACATTCGCGCTCGAACCTTGCCAAAAACCACCCGTGTGCTGAGTATCAATATTGTTTGAAAGATAATACTGCGCATTTCCTGAGAACTTATCCGTAAAAAAGTAATTCACTGCACCCTGGACATAGTTCGTATCATTGAAGATATCACCTGTGTTACCAAAATTTGGGTGGTTACCCTGGATGTCGTAGTTAAAATAGGAATAAGAGACAGCCACCTTATCATCGGGACTGTACAAATTACTGTAGCTATAGCGTCCAAACTCATAGGCCGCACCATGAGAATAAAAGCTCGTTGCTGACAAAATTGCGACGAGTAATGATTGATACTTCAGCTTCATTGTTCGAATACCTCTACATGTGAACCCGTGCTCACCTCAGTGTGATAACAAGGGTAACTCCCCCTATTGCTAACCCGCTTGAACTGCACTAAGAACAGTCGTGAGCCATCACGGTTAACAATCCCCCTGCTATCTGTTTGCGGTGAGACGAGACATCCGTTGTCGTTTTATCTTCGAAGTTCTCAACAAGATTGTTAACACTTCGTTATTATTTTGTTTCGAAATGAGGTTATCTGAATCAAAGCTGAACGTCCACAATAAATAGGTCATACGTCCGATTATTTTGAGTAAGTGATAGTTGATCACAAAAACATCGCCCTGAGATGTGACGATGATTCAAACAATTCAGATTGATGAAGTCAGTGAACATGCGGCATACAGTGAAGAAGCCACTGTGTCATCACACACAGCGGCTGTTTTCGGTCAAGCTACGAAAAAGAAGAAGGTAAAGGAAATGAGAAAAGTCAGTTCTAAAGTTAGAGTTATTCAGTAGCAATAAGTGTCGACAATAATCGTTTTAACGTTTTAGATACAATCTCCTGATTGAAGTTTTGATCACCACTGACCAAAGCAAACTCAAATTCCCTGAAGGTGAAAATGACCAGGTTGGCATCAATTTCCGGATACGGACTGCCTATCAGTTCAGCCGTTTTTTCGATCAAACGCAGCACTTGCAATTTATATTCACTGACTCGCTTGACCAGCATCTCAGACTGCCCGAGAGCAAACAGGAAATGGCAGCGAATTGTCAGCTGCTTACGGCGCGTCTCATCTGTCAACTCCGTCGAAATGTACTGTGTTAACAATTCGGTTAGCTGCAGAACACATGATTCACGATCCTCGTTGACTCCCTTTGCCAGGTATTCTCTGAGAATCGTGTCCACCTGCTCCTGAATCCATTGAATCTGTTTCACTTCTCGTCTGGCAAATTCTTCAAATGCACTCAGGATCAAATGATCCATGCTTTCAAAGTAATAACTGGTCAGTGATAACCGAACCTGAGCAGCATTGGCAATATTTCGGTGTGACAAGCTGTTTAAGCCTGTCGTCGCAATCAAATCCAATGTTGCTTCAATGATTTTTTGTCGGGTAAGCTCTCCCTTTGTCGTTTTTCGAGAACTAGCTGCCATCTCGACTTATCCTTGATGTTTATGAAAAGTAAAAGTTTGCATTCATGGCAATAATATCGAAAACACTTCATTACATAAACTCCAGTGTTTCACTTTTGGTCTGCATGCCCACACTTACCAGCTCGGGGGTAATCACTGGCAGGCATTTGAGACCAAACAGGTGAATTTCCGTACAATTCATCGCCTGCTTTTTTACCTGATAAATATAAAAAAATCCCCGAGCAGTGCTCAGGGATTGATGTGTCAGGAGGCGCGCTTATGCCGCCATGTGCTCGTGAATCTCTGTGCCGACTTACAGTGATTTACTGGAGTAGTTAATGTTCTTGCAGGTTTTCTTTTCTTTTAATACAACCACAATCCCGCCAACAATAAATGCCATAACCAGTAGTGTCTCGAACATAACTTTCCCCAAATTCAGATAATCACTGCAGTCTTAAACGACCAGCCAAGAAAAAATAAACAGAGCAGCTAAAACCTACACAAAAGTAGTTCTTCCGTCTCCGGTTTGGCGGTTATCAGTTCAGGCAGCACATCCGAAAGGGACCCAGTATCAATAGCATACTGAGAAAAAGGTTCAAATCCGGCTTTCCAACTGAAAGTTTGCTATAACATTCCGGCGACTAATTTTTAGCCACACGTATTTTGCGCTTAATTTGCACAAAGTTCCAGCAAAATTTGCCTTATGATTCTTTGGTTTTGATATAAGTTTAACTAATAAAAAATGCGGCCCGAGTGGACCGCATTTCATTTATCTATCTGCCTGATGCATTACAACCAGCGTTTTTGACCGGTAAAGGTAACAGACAGCCATGTATCACCCAGTTCGCCTTTCAATTTATCCCACAATAATTGACGAATCTTGTCCTGGCGTTTTGTGGTCCAGTACTTATCGTCTTTGACAAGGATGTTGATTTCCAGATCGTACTGACGGCCTGTTTTAGCGAAATGGTGAGTATAGTCATCGAAGTTATACTGTTTAGACAGATCTTCAATCACGGTATCCACCCGATTCTGCACCTGATCATGCGGAGCGACCAATAGCACCTCGCGCAGGTTACGGCGTAACACCTTAATCGGCAGGACCGACGCAGCAATCGCCATTGCAGACACCAAAATGGGATCGACATAAGCATTCCAATGTGAATAGCCTATTTTGTCGAACACCATGACCAGCATAAAACCAACTAAAATTGCGGCACTCAAGATGCCATCGACCAACCATTCCTGTGAGTCGACCCGAACAAGTTCGGAGTCTACCTTACGGGCAATGTGAGTTTCCGTGAAATAGATGCCAAAGCAACTGATGGTAGACAACACTGCGTATACCATTGCATGTTCCAGCACAACTTCATGGCCACCGTTGACAATGGTTTGCACACCACTCACGAGTGCAAACAAACAGGTTACCAAGATGAGCAAGCCATTGACGACATTGATCAAAGGTTCGATGTGGGCGTAACCAAACTGGAAGTGGTTATCGTCCGGTCTTGAGACCAGGTAGGCGGTATACAGACTCAGGCCTGTCATACCCATACTCAGAAAAGAGAACATACCGTCGAGCAGAATCGCACTAGATCCCACATACAGCCCATAACCTATACCCATAGTGGCAAGCAGGACCGTACCGGCAAGAGACATTTTCAGTGCCAGACGTTCCTTACTAATTTTACGGCTGATAGCCATAAATTCCTCCTCATTTTTTCCTAAAGTGTTGATATCAGTATCAGCTTTAAACGGTTGACCTATTGCCAGTCAACCATTGAAGCATGACGATTTAATGAACCGGCGAAACTCGCTCTGGTCGTGCGCACTCATTCAAGTGCATCTTCAAGCCATTGCAAAAACGCAGGTTTTCGTAATGCGGTGTTCAAGGTAGCCTGCTGGCGCCCTTTTCTGAAAACCAGAACAGTCGGAACACCTCTTACTCTGTAACGTTTTGCCAAGTCCGGATGCTGATTCACATTCACCCTGACAAAACGGTATTGCTTTTTCTGTTTAGCGACTTGTTCAACCACGGGCTTAAATGCCTGACAAGGAGGGCAATTATTGCCCCAAAACGTCACTATCACAGGTTTGGGACTTTGAATCAGCATAGCAAAGTTCTTACTGTCTGCCTCTACCGGGCTGCCATCCAATACAGCTTTAGAACAATGCGAACAAGAAACGGTATTGGATAATGACGTGGTCTGCAGAGACACTGCCTTCTGACAATGCGGACAGCTCACAGTAAAACTTGGCATGTTTTTCCTATTTCCCGGCCTGTTCTTTGTTGTTCAGACAGGCCATCTGATACAAATTTTCGCCAGTATACCACAACTTATAAAAAACCAGGATAACGGCAAGTGCCAGCCCCGTTAACTTAACTCAATATCACAGAGCGGGACAAGTCGCTGCTTCTGCCAGCAAACTCAAAAATCAGTGCGCTGCAACTGAAGCCGTTCAATATCACTAAAAAATGAGATGATCTTTGCCCGGCTGACACTGTACATGAACTCTGAGCCATCACACATTTCAGAATCGGCTACTTTTATCTGGGGCGATTTCAGCTGCATGAACTCGCAGGCCGCCTGCTCTTCACAAGCAAGATCCCGCTCATCGTTCAGCGTTTTCCAATAGTCGGCAAAATGATTCAACGCTGTATCCAACTGCCGGTAATTCTCCGAACTTAACTCAGGGCGAAGAACTTTCAATTCCTGTTTTCGCTCAGTCAGGAATAGGTTGAAGTTCTCTGCGTAGCTGTCTATCGCTGAATGACTGTAACATGCCTGCTGCACATATCTCTCCTGCTGGGCATAGACATTATCGCTGCCTCGTTGTGAAGAACAGGCGGATGCCGTAAAGCAGGCAATAAAGACAACAAAATACAACTTCATTCCACACACTTCCCGTTCCAGAATCCGGGCAGCGTCAGCACATTGCTGCCCTTCAATATATAGAAAAGTATGCCTGAAATACCCTGTTCAACACGGCCAAAGACCGCGATTTCTTAGCACTGAGACATCTTGTTATCTATTGAGAAAACTATGTCTGTGAAAACTATGTCTGTGAAACCTATGATACAGAAACCGACACCCGAGAAAACTAAGACTCAACCTGAGTAACAAGTTGCACGCTGTCCCCCAGCTGAATATCGCCGTCAGACAACACGCGACAGCATACTCCACCGCGCCATTCCGGCCTGAGTGCCTGAGTCATGCCCTGAAATTGTTCATCCATACGGGGGCAGGGATCCGTCTCTCGTGTAATCTGAAGCTGCAAACGCCCAATTGAGATCACATCACCGACATTAAGTTCCGAAAAGCGCATTCCTTCCACCAGCAGATTGGCCCGGCGGAGGGTCCAGGGCAATGTCTCCCCCACTTCATCACAGGCATCTTGCCAGGAATCAAGGGACAATACTGTCACCTGTCGCTTACCGGGTTTCCCACGAAAGTCACCTTCCACACCGTTTTCACAGCTTACATTGGCTTGATTTAATTCTTCCATAACAGCACGTGACGCTTTACGTCTGGCGATTCCAATCAACTTCATCCAAACATCTCCCTGACACTCATAAAAATACAGCATTAAACACTGGAAAATTACCTGCTGTACCGAATTCTTTACTAAGTTGGCAATGTGCGACCAACGCATTTTTTAACACTTTGATTACAATTAGAAGTGTTCGCCACTCCATGTATGTAATGCACCTACTATACCCAAAAATGCCAGGTTGCACCGAAACTAATTGCAACGCTGAGGATGAAGGGATAGCCAGGCTTAGCAATACGCAATTAACAACAGTGACTTTTCTGCCCTTATGGTTTCGGGCAGTGACAGAAGGAGCTTGATATGAATGTTCAAGCCACAAGCATGCACCGCTACTTAGATTATCAGGGACAACTGCTCTCGCCGCTTCCGGCATGGGCGGATATCCCAACGCTGCAAGGCTTTTACCGGGACATGGTGCTGACCAGAGTTTACGACAACAAAGCTGTCGCGCTGCAGCGCACAGGTAAACTCGGAACCTACCCATCCCATTTAGGATCAGAGGCGATAGGTATCGCTGTTGGCCGCGCCCTCAGACAAGACGATGTCTTTATACCTTACTACCGCGACATGCCTGCAATGTGGGCGCGCGGAATAGCAATGGAAAAAAACCTCCAGTATTGGGGCGGTGACGAGCGAGGCAGCGATTTTGCGTTTAACGACCAGCCCTGCCGTGATCTTCCCTTTTGTGTGCCGATTGCCACGCAATGCACCCATGCCGTTGGCGTTGCCGCCGCACTGAAAATTCAGGGCGGACATCATGCTGCACTCGTCACCTGTGGTGATGGCGCAACCTCTAAGGGCGATTTCTTAGAATCCATTAATTGTGCTGGGGCCTGGAACATCCCGCTGGTCTTTGTCATCAACAATAACCAGTGGGCAATCTCCGTGCCCCGTAAGTTGCAGTGCGGCGCCGAGTTGTTATCCGATAAAGCCAAAGGCGCTGGCATACCCGGCATCACCGTCGACGGCAATGACATCATCGCCATGTATGACATCGTGATCAAAAGCCTGGATCATGCACGAAAAGGAAAAGGTGCCACCTTAATTGAAGCAATCAGTTATCGCTTAGGGGATCACACGACCGCTGATGATGCCAGCCGCTACCGAAATGAAGATGAGCTGCAACAAGCCTGGCAGTATGAGCCAGTTAAACGCCTGAAAGCGTTTCTCGTGTCGCAAAACGCCTGGTCTGAAGACGATGAAAAACAATGGCTGACGCACTGTCGTAAAGTCGTGGAAGATGCCGTAGAACGTTATCTTGCCATTGCACCTCAGCCGCCAGAGTCAGCTTTCGATTATCTTTATGAACAACCAACTGATGACATGCATTCCCAACGGGATGCGATTATCAATAAAGCAATGCGTATGCAGGGAGGCCGTCATGGCTGAGATGACCATGCTGGAAGCCGTCAACCTCGCACTGCATCACGAAATGGCCAGGGATCCAAATGTGGTCATCCTGGGGGAAGATGTAGGCGATAACGGCGGTGTATTTCGTGCCACTGTTGGCCTGAAGAAAGAATTCGGTTTAAAGCGTGTGATTGACACCCCGCTTGCTGAGTCACTGATTGGTGGTGTCACCATCGGGATGGCAAGCCAGGGGCTTCGCCCGGTCGCTGAGTTCCAGTTTCAGGGATTTGTTTTTCCTGCGCTTGAACATCTGATCTGCCATGCGGCTCGCTGGCGTAACCGTACCCGTGGCCGCCTTACCTGCCCGGCCGTTTTTCGCGCTCCTTTCGGCGGCGGGATTCATGCCCCGGAGCACCACTCAGAAAGTGTTGAGGCCATTTTTGCCCATACGCCGGGTTTAAAAGTGGTTATCCCTTCATCGCCAAAACGTGCTTATGGCCTGCTGCTCGCAGCAATCCGCAGCAACGATCCCGTGATGTTCTTCGAGCCCAAACGTATCTACCGGACAGTGAAATCCGATGTCATCGACAACGGTGAAGCGCTTCCGCTGGATACCTGTTTCACATTGCGTAAAGGGCGAGATTTAACAGTAGTCACCTGGGGGGCCTGCGTTGTCGAAAGTCTTGAAGCCGTGAACGAACTTTCCAAAATGGGCATTGAAGCCGAAGTTATTGATCTGGCATCGATTAAACCGATCGACATCAACACCATTATTGCCTCACTGGAAAAAACCGGTCGCTTGCTGGTGGTGCATGAAGCCAGTAAGACCTGCGGTGTCGGTGCAGAATTGCTGGCACAAGTGTCTGAGAAGGCAATGTGCCTGTTAAAAGCGCCACCGATTCGGGTCACAGGTATGGATACCGTCATGCCTTATTACCGCAATGAAGAGTATTTCATGATCAATAAAGACGACATTGTCATTGCGGCCAAACAACTTGTGGAGGGGTGGAAATGAAGACGTTTTCCTTGCCGGATTTGGGCGAAGGACTCGCCGAATCTGAGATTATTGAATGGCATGTCAGTGTCGGTGATACCGTGGAAGTCGACCAGGTCGTGCTGACCGTTGAAACAGCCAAAGCCACCGTTGAAGTCCCTGCGCCATACAGTGGCACCATTGTCAGCCGGCACGGTAATGAAGGTGATGTCATCTCCATTGGTAGCTTGCTGCTGGAGATTGACGAAACAAATTCGACCGATGCCAATACCAAAGACACAAACCAACCGGAAAAAAACCAGCGTGCCGATGCCGCCACAGTGGTGGGCAACGTCTCCCACCATGCGCAAAGCGTCAGTGTTGATGAGTTTTGGGTTGGTAGTCAGGTAAAACCATCCTCTGATCATATCAGCGCCTTACCTGCCGCCCGCATGCTGGCTCAAAAACTGGGGGTAAACCTGAAACAAATCAACGGAAGCGGCCCGAATGGTGTCATCGTTGAAGCTGACATCTATCGGGCTTGCGATCAGCAACTTCCGGGGACTGAAGTGCTAAAGGGCGCTCGCCGGACGATGGTCGGCAGCATGACAGAAGCCCACCAGCAAGTCGCCGCTGTGACCATCACAGAAGAAGCGCTGCTGGATAAATGGCCGAAAGACGAAGACATCACCACCCGTATTATTCAGGCCATCGTTTCTGCCTGCGAACAGGAATCGGCGTTGAATGCCTGGTTTGATGCCGAAACCATGACGCGCTGCGTACACCATAAAGTCAATATCGGTATCGCGGTCGACAGCCCTCACGGTCTGTATGTCCCGGTACTCAGAGATGCAGGTAGCCTGAACCCCAAAGCCATCCGGCGCTGGATCGACGAAACCGCAGAAGGGATCAGGGCCAGAAAAATAGGTCGGGAAGAGTTTCAGCATGCCACCATCACACTGTCTAATTTCGGTGCGATTGCGGGGATCTATGCCACACCTGTGGTCACCCCGCCCCAGGTTGCCATTGTGGGCGCAGGCCGGCTCATTGATAAACTTGTGATGAAGGACAATAAGCCGCTGTCTGTGAAAGCCATGCCGCTGTCGGTCACCTTTGATCACAGAGCCTGCACAGGCGGGGAAGCTGCCCGGTTTGTCAGGGCCCTTGTCCAGCACCTGTCAAAGCCGCATGGCTAGCACATAAAAAAACAGGCCAGTGCAAAGCTGGCCTGTCTTATTTCCGTTTTATCTTGCGTTATTCGTCATCTGCTGACGGTTCTACCGGTTTTCTCTTCTTCGGCATAAAGACGTTATCCCCGACCGCCATATTGTCGTAGAAACGTTTATCCAGCTTCTTCTTCGGTTTAGAGGTCGCCTTGGCTTTATCCTGCTGAGGTTTCGCCTTGGTATTCTTCTTCGGTGTATAGGCCTTCTTCGGTGCTGGTTTCAGCCCCTTAAACTTGCCTTCCAATCCTTCAAGAGCGGTGAAACTGATTTGTTTCTGCAGGAAAGCTTCCACATTCTTAAAGCTTTTCCAGTCTTTCGGCCCCACCAGCGACACCGCATCGCCTTTATTGCCGGCCCGGCCAGTACGACCAATCCGGTGAACATATTCTTCAGCATGCTTAGGCATGTCAAAGTTAATCACGTGTGAGACTTTACTGATATCCAAACCACGCGAGGCAATATCCGTCGTCACCAGAATCTTGTGAACATTCCGCTCAAACTGGCTCATGATATTGTTACGTTGGGTTTGATTCAGGTTACCGCTCAAGGCTACCGCTTTGAGTTTCCGCTCATTGAGCAACTCAGTCAGGCGGTTCGTGTCTTCTCGTGTCGCGGTAAAAATAATGACCTGGTCATAATTTTCCTGCTCCAGTAAGCGATCCAAATTAGCCTGCTTGTGATCCAGGTGATCACACAAGATAAAACGTTGTTCAATATCACCATGATCCTGCGCCGCATGACCAACGGCAATACGTTTAGGCTCGTTCAGCATTTCCGATGCAATATCAATTACTTCCGGATCGTCTAACGTGGCGGAGAACATCAAAGTCTGACGGCGTCTGTGATCAGCGGCCTGATGTATTTTGCGCAACTCTGGCGCAAAACCCAGATCCAACATACGATCCGCTTCATCCATGATCAGCATTTCCAAACCGTTCAGGTGCGTGCTGCGGTGCTCCAGATGGTCCGCTAAACGGCCAGGTGTTGCAACAACAAACATGGGGTCATTGCGCAGCGCTTTTACCTGATCATTGAAGTTTTCACCACCGACAATTAACGTGCTGTCATAAGGTGTACCGGCATTCAGCGTACGTAGTTGTGCATAAACCTGCTTTGCCAGTTCACGGGTCGGCGTCAGAATGACCACGCGCGGATCACGCTTGGTAAAGGGTTTACCTCGGTACATGCGCTGCATGGCCGGCAGCAGAAATGCCAGAGTTTTACCGGAACCGGTTTTCGAGGAAGCCAGCAAATCTTTTCCGGCAATCGCTACAGGAATCGCTTGCTGCTGGATTTCTGTCGCCTGCGAGAAGGCCATGTGGTTCAATTTTTTCAACAGTCGCTGATCAAGACCAAGATCTTTAAAGTGCAAAGTATTGCTCCGGTAAAACGCTCTAAAAATAAGATTATTTTCCCCGTGGTTTGCTTGTGATCTGTCTCACAGCCGGGAGAAAATTTAGCGGCGGATTATACCATAATTATCTTGATTAACCACGACAAGATAGCAGGACATAGCACGACACGTTTTGATTCGATCAACGGTGCAAAAGCGCTGCCAGAGGTTACGAAATTTCAACACAACATGGCCTCAGTCAGACTGAGGCCATTTTCGTTTTGGTTATCATTACGCGGTTACTGTCTTACCATCAGGCACCGATCACGCCGCCATCTTCACGGGTTATCATCATGATGGTCGAACGCGGCTTGGTGTTACCACCGTAAGGGAAATGCGATGGTGCGCCTTCTTCACCCGGATGCTGAACGCCCACGAACATCGTTGTGTAATCAGGTGAGAATGCCAGCCCTGTAATTTCACAGGCGATTGGCCCGGTCAGAAACCGGCGAACCTCACCCGTCATAGGATCACCACACAGCATCTGGTTATTCCCCTGCCCGGCAAAATCGCCTTTGTTCGAGTAATTGCCGTCGGTCTGAATCCACAAGCGGCCAGCGCTATCGAACCCGATACCATCCGGGCTGTTGAACATATTACCCGTGTTGATATTGTCGCTGCCGGCATACAAATCACCTTGGTGAACAGAAGGGTTGCCGGCAATCAAATACAAATCCCAGACAAAGCCTTCACTGGTATGATCGCCATTGAGTGGCATCCAGCGCAAAATCTGACCGTAGTGATTCTTCGCCCGGGGATTCGGTCCGCCCACAGGCTGGCCTTCCTTACCACGGTTCTTGTTATTCGTCAGTGTACAGAATACGTGCTTATTGTCTGGATGCACGGCGACCCACTCAGGGCGATCCATCGTGGTGGCGCCGACCTGAGTCGCAGCGCGACGGGCAAAAATCAGCACTTCGGCCTGATCGTTAAACCCATTTTCCGGCGTTAAACCATGCTTGCCGAACGTCAGTTCAATCCACTTGCCCTGACCTTTCAGCTGGTCGTCATTCATATCGAACTGAGCAACATAAAGTGTGCCTTCTTCGAGCAACTTACGATTCGCTGCATCATTGCCTTGCTGATAACGTTGCTTAGAAACAAATTTGTACAGGTGCTCGCCGCGCTCATCATCCCCCAGATACACCACAGCATGGCCGTCTTTATTCAGCGTCAGCGCCGCATTTTCGTGTTTGAAGCGGCCTAATGCCGTGCGCTTCATCGGTGTTGACTGCGGATCATTTGGATCGATCTCGACGATCCAGCCGAAGCGATTGGCTTCGTTCGGGTTTTTCAGCACATCAAAACGTTCATCGTGCTGATGCCATTTGTAATCGCTGGGTGATGCCGAAATACCATAACGGGCCTGATCGGCGTTGACCTCCCCTTTGTCATCACTCCCGAAGAAATCATCAAAGTTTTCTTCACAAGTCAGATAGGTCCCCCAGGGGGTTTGACCGTTAGAACAGTTATTAAACGTCCCGAATGGTTTCATGCCTGTCGGATCCGCCTTCGTTTTCATCAGTGCATGACCTGCGGCAGGCCCTGTGAGCATCATCGGGGTATTCGCTGTAATACGGCGATTTCGTTTACCACTCTGATCAACAGCCCATTGTCCGTTTTTGCGCACAACTTCGACGATAGTCACGCCGACGGCTGCCTGTGCCTTACGCACATCATCAGCTGTCATGCGGTCACCTTTGTGATCGAACAAATACTCATAGTTGGTGTATTCGTTGTTAATGGCCATCACACCGCGATCTTCACTGATCGCAAAAAAGCTCATACCATCCGTGTTATCACCGAACTGGCGCTCTTGTGCTCGTGAATCCTGTTTTCCGCTTTGGTCAAATTCAGGCGCCCCCGGAAAGATAGGGTCACCCCATGACATCAGTGGTGTTGCCTTATAGCCTTTCGGCACAATCACAGTATCTGCTGTGGAAACAGGTACGGCGTCAAAATTCAACAGGGAGGATTTAGGTGAAGCTGCTACGGCTTTCGCCACCGGATTTAATGCCAGAAATGCTCCTGCTCCGGCGACAGCGGTTCCAGTCAGAAAATGACGGCGCGATAATCTCGCTTCAATCATTTTAGTGAGTTGCGAGTCCTGCTCATCACGCTTCCACATCGTATGCTCCTTATTATTCTTCGCATATCCAAATAGATTTAACGAGCGGAGCATATGCACTAAATCTTACAAACGCATGAAAGATATATGTCTTAACGATGAAAAAGCATTGAAAAGTAGTGAGTTAACGTATTACACATGCATAAAAAAACGGCCCGTGAAAGGCCGCTTATGCAATAAATATCATAACTGTCAGTGACTGTCCGGATACCCTTGTGGGTTCTGAGACTGCCAGCGCCAGGTATCCCGCGTCATTTGCTCTACAGTACGGGATGCCGTCCAGTGCAGTTCTTTCTTTGCTTTACCTGGATCAGCCCAGCATTCTGCAATATCACCGGGGCGTCGCGGTGCAATCTGATAAGGCACCGCTTTCTCTGAAGCTTTTGCAAAGGCGTCAACCATTTGCAAAACACTCAGGCCATTGCCAGTACCCAAATTGTAAATATGCAAACCGGCTTCTTTGCCTTTGTGCGTCAGTGCGGCCACATGGCCATCAGCCAGATCGACAACATGGATATAATCACGCACACCTGTACCATCCACTGTGGGATAGTCATCGCCAAACACAGACAGGAATTCCCGTCGGCCCACAGCGACCTGAGCAATAAACGGCATCAGGTTATTGGGGATCCCCTGAGGATCTTCGCCCATTTCTCCGGATTCATGCGCCCCTACCGGGTTAAAGTAACGCAACAGTGTCATGCTCATTTCAGGGTGAGCATGCTGAATATCCGTCAGGCACTCTTCTACCATCAGCTTACTGCGGCCATAAGGGTTAGTCGCACTGGTCGGGAATGATTCAAGGATCGGCACGCTTGCCGGATCGCCGTATACTGTCGCTGAAGAGCTGAAGATGATGCTGTTCACACCGGCTTCACGCATTGCCTCAACCAGCACAAGCGTTCCGTGAACATTGTTGTCATAGTATTCCAGCGGTTTTGCAACCGATTCACCAACGGCTTTCAGGCCTGCAAAGTGAATCACGGATTCAACATCATTCTCACGAAATACTTTATCCAGAAATGCGCGATCACGAATATCGCCTTCAAAAAATGCCGGTCTGACGCCGGTCAGTTTTTCAATTCGCTCCAGCACGGTCTTCTTGCTGTTGTACAGGTTGTCGACAATGATTGGGGTCATTCCCGCTTCTATCATTTGTACGCAGGTATGGCTGCCAATATACCCCATACCGCCTGTGACCAGAACGCGCATACAATCTCCTTGTTTTTTAGTGCTTCATTATGCTGCAGATGCTGAGTATATCAGAGAATCTTCAACCGTCATCTGACGCATGATTGCTGCGCTTCTCTCATCGCACAGAAATCGATAATTTCTTGATTATCAACGCCAGCATGTTTATCACTGCAATAAACACGCTGCCTGGCGTTCGGTGTTACACTGGCTGACACATTCAGTGATGAAACCACATAGAGGCAATATGAAATCACAGACCCTGTGCCAATGGAAAGGCTTTTCCGTAGAACAAGGCACGCACCAATTGCCGGATGGACGCGACATCACTTTTACCACAGTACGCCATCCGGGCGCTGTGGTTATTGTGCCTGTCACGGCGCACGGGGAACTGGTTCTGTTACGCCAATACCGCCCTGCAATCGGGCGCTGGATTCTGGAGTTCCCCGCAGGCACTCTGGAAAAAGGGGAAGATATCGCCGATTGCGCGAAACGAGAACTAGCTGAAGAAACCCAGCTCGCCGCGAGTCATTGGCAGGCGCTGGGAGAACTTCTGCCGGTTCCCGGCTTTTGTGATGAAGTGCAGCATGTCTTTCTGGCTAAGAACCTGTCTCCGGCTCAAGAGGATCTTGATGCAGATGAAATCCTCGAAGTCGTCACTATGTCTGTTGAAACTTTCACCGGAAAAGTGGTCAGCAATAATATTCAGGATGCCAAAACACTGGCGGTGTTTCTGAAATTACAGGTCATGGGGCTGATCTGACAATCAGTCATTTTCGTGTTTCAGACCCTTTGCTTTACATTTCATATCATCTGAATTAGCCATATAGCTAACAAGCGTGATCACCGACATTATGTTAGCTATATAGATAACTTTCACACAATCAACTACACTGTTTGCTATATAGCAAATAGGATATCAAGATGGCCAACCGAGAGAGCATAGGTAAAGCAATCGCCACGGCGAGGAAAGCCAGGGGCGCGACACAGAAAGCCATGGCAAAACAGACGGGCATTAACAAAACCACCCTGTCAGAAATTGAAAACGGCCGCTTTACCGGCTCTCTGGACATTTTCGAGCGCTACCTGGATGCCGTTGGCTTGCAATTACAGGTATCACCGAAGCAACATCAATTACCTGACTGGGATGATATCGACACACTGTTTGATGAGGATTGAACATGGCTCTGGATCACCTGCCCGCCAAAATAGAAAAGATAACTGTGTGTCTGGATGAAGATGAATTGGGCGTATTAACGCACGGTTCTGTTCACCATTATCAACCAATACAAACTCAGCGCCATGTCTCCCTCACCATGACAAAATCCAACCTGGATGGCTATTCCTCCGGTGCATTACACCCTATTTTTGCGCAGAATCTGCCTGAGGGATTCAATCGCCGGTTCATTGCTGAAAAACTGGCAAGATATGCCCGGGTCAACGACATGTACCTGCTCGCGCTGCAGGGTGAACACAGTATAGGTATGCTCAGCTACCGAAGTGAGTTGCAGCTTCCGGAAGCGGATTCGGTATCCCTGACAGACATTCTGACTTATCAGGGCAGCACGCCTTTGTTTCCGCAACTGCTCGAGAAATATTATCTGCGTAATGCGCTGGCCGGTGTGCAACCTAAAGTCAGTATTCCCAAAACCGATCGCACGGTAGAACAAAAAGATCTGATCGTTAAATCGTTTGATTCGGAGTTTCCGTTGCTGACAGTCAACGAATATGTCTGTATGGAAGCGGCACGCTATTGCGGATTAGAACCGCCGGCCACTTATCTGTCCGACAATATGGAAACCTTTATTGTCGAACGTTTTGATAAACCCGATGGCCAGTTACTGGGATATGAAGATTTCACCACCTTGCTGAAAAAGCCCAACAACCCGGATGCCAAATATACCGGCAGCTACGAAACGCTGCTCAAAGCAACCCATCTGTACACCAATAGTTTGGCTGAGGTGGAGAAAATGTATCAATACATTGTCTTTAACTGCCTGATTGGCAACGGTGATGCACATCTGAAAAATTTCGCATTGCAATACACACAAGACATGAAACACATCTTTGTTTCCCCGCCTTTTGATATCACCCATACCCTGATTTACGACACAATTGACAATAAAATGGCACTCAAGATGGCGAACAGCAAAGTTTTCCCGGATAAACACCATCTGTTAAAACTGGCTGAGTCCACCAGTTTCAGGATTCGGCAGGCAGATAAGATCATTGAGAGGCTGGCAGACAACATCAAAGATTATATCAATCGCTCTGATGAAATCCTGTTGATGGAAGGGTTAAAAGCTTCCATCGATAAGTCTGTCTCTGAAACCATGGTGTCCAGTTATAGTGCAAAGCCGTACCGCCACGACAAAAAACGTAAATTCGAATAATCCGCCTGAAACAGCAATATGTATCTTCAAACAGATTTGAACAGGACATTACCCTATTCATTTCAAGTCAAAATGTTAAATCAATGTTCTGTTTGAATGTATACCAGAAAGATTATCGGCTCTACGGACTATAGATTACAGCAATGACACCTTTGTCATAAGCATTCACAAAAGAAGAAAATACCAATCGCAATAGTGATAAACGTTCAGATCAATGTCAGCAGAATCATAGTGCGTCATACAAAGCTGTCAGTGATTCTCTCAAAGGCAGTGTCGATATAATTCCCTAAAGTTACTGATGTGAAAGCAATAAAATGGCTAACACAGACAACGTCAGAGCGTTACTTCACAGTACGCCAACATAAGAATAAATTAATAAAGGAATATCGATATGAATATCACAAACTGTAAAAAAATACTTTGCATTGGCCTGGGTAATGAGTGAAAAGTCCACTTACGCCATAGAACTGCAAGAGAATTTACTCAATACGGACATACTTTTCATACAAAAAAGCATCAATAACATTGGACAGTTACACTTCAGAGACACACCAGATTTAATCATCATTGACGCCATCAACAATGATTTTGAACGCATAAAGCTCACAAAAAACGCGTTAACATTTCGGTTTATTCTGCAACAAACAACACCACCAGCGTTCATTGCGATCATTCATAGTGAATTTGAGCGAAAAAAGCAGTTATTTGATATTGGTATTACTGATTACATCAGCTGCCCATTCATCAGCAAAGAGATAAACTATCGAATAAAACACATATTGCATGCAGAAAAAAATACAAAAAACACACATGTAAATAATCATCCCTTCACTGAGAAAAGAGACATCGGTACGAATAGTCGTTCCATGGACTCACAGCTTATATTAATTGAAAAATGCATCACACACCTCAATGGTGCGATATCTGAAGATGTCAAATTAGAGACACTCTGTCGGGTACTTGGCACAAACAGAAACAAACTTAACCAGGTGTTTAAAGATCATTTAGGCATGACTGTCTTCGAGTGGTTGCGAAAACAAAGGATGTACAAAGCAGCAGAGTTACTCGAAACATCATCACTCAACATTGTTCAAATCGCAGAAAAAGTGGGATATATGGACTCGAATAACTTCTCAACTGCATTTAAGCGTATCTACCATCACTGTCCGAGTCAGTTCAGAAAGCAATTTAAGTCCTCCATGCAGGATTAACCCATTAAACTATGCTGCACGCAAAGTTTAAGGTGATTGTACAAAAGGAAAACAGGTCAAGATGACATAACAATTATATTGTTCTGAGACAGCCATTTTCAACGTCAAAGAACAATATAGGAAAATCCACTATAACGTCAGAAGGAAATTCATCATGGCAATTAACGTACAACAAACAGGCCCCATCAATAATTTATTCCCTGGCTCACCCAATGTGTTTAACAACAATCAGAAGGAAGCGGTTTACAATGTTATCGGACAACTGACCTATGCAGATATTTACCGTAATAATGCAGGCACAATTGTCCAAAACCAAATCATGCGTCTGGACATGCAGGGCACCTTTATGCAAGGTAACTATCGTTTTCATAACCTTCAGGTTCAGGTCAATGGCGTGAATGGCAATAGCACTGTTGCTCATGTCAATGTGTCTGAAGAAACCATGACTAATGATCAGCCCAATCAACAGGGAGTCTTGAGAAAAGTGCAATCAGCACTGAATCAAAGCTTTGATAGCGCTAACAGTTATCAGGTTACGGGTACAGCGCCATAGCCCATCCGTCTCCCGTCACAAATAAAAAAGCCCATTCAATGGGCTTTTTTATTTAAAGGACAAAGTCCATCACATTAGAAACCGAATACCAAGATATCAAAAAGAAAATAAGGTATGAAACAAAGGTTATTCGTACAAAATAGCATTACCTTTAACTTGTGCCTGAAAACTCAAGCACCTTAATCAACGAATATAAACGTCAGTTAATCTATGAGGAAAATAATATGTCACAGTCACAAATCAACTTAAACTTCATTAACCGCTCTAATGATGTCAACAACAGCGAAGTGGTTATTTTCCAGAAAAATGTCGCAGAGAGTTTTGACGAAATAGCCATTGCGTGGCGTGTTATCCAAAACTGTGGACGTAATGATAACCATCCTTTCGTTTATCCTTTGAAATTTGAAGTCTGTGCGAGCGACTCCTATGGTAACTACACACCACAGATGACGGCTTACGACGGCCAGGCTTATGAAATGGTCAAAGATACTTCCGGTGATGTCCTGCGGCTTGCCAGCACGCCCGCCGTATCTCAACAAGAAGTAGAAGTGCGTAATAACCTGAGCAGTGGTTCGATTAATGCCAATATCTATCGTGACGGAAAGCTACTGGCTGCTAAAACCAATGTGTCACCTGGTCAAAAAGGGGTTTTCCAGTTCCATCCAAGTATTTTCGTCGGGGTTGTCTCACAAGTTGTTGAAGGCGAAGTGATGAATTCAGCGATTATCCAGCAAGTAAACACTGAAATTAACCTGTTCGGCATTCAAAGTGCCGATCTTGTAATGACTGGTGGTGGTTCTGGGCCAACAGCTTCACCATTTGAATTCCATCTGGAAAACATCAACAAGTAAGACTGAATAGCCCGGGTGTTACAGCTGTAACTGTAACACCCGCTTCAATTCCTTCTACTGCAAAGAGGCACGATGATGACTGATAATCAAACACCCGCAACTGCACACACCTGGCAGTCTGGCGACTGGAAAGAAAAAACCAACACTCAGGCTCCGTATAATGGCGTTCAGATCACCGGTATTCCGCAATATAGTGATAACGGCACATTTATCTCAGCGGCCATTACTATTGCAGATTACACAAATAATCCGGCAGGTATCAGCAGTCATATTCAGGCATTAACAACCGCACAAGGGCAAACAGACATTCCTGCACCGCAAGCGCTGACCGACTCCGCTGATTCTGACTCTGACAAAAGCAGTGAAACTTCAACTTCAGAACCCGAGTCTACGCCTGAGAACAACGAGACAACCACAGCTGACGCCACGTCTGAACAAACCAGCACGGCGCCGGAAAATAACCAGGTTGCACAATCTGATTCAAGCAATGAAGACAATTCTGATTTTACCGTGAAAGGATGGGTGGCGCTGGAAAGTAATACCATGGATATTTTTCTTCGGGTTCACTTCACATACGGTCTTGAGCCATTTCAAAAAGAAGAACTCGGCTACATTATGGGCTTCAGTGCTTTATTGAAAAGTGACGACTAATACGTTCGCCGTCCGGCTAAGGGGGAAGTATGCAAACGGATATTTGCTTTCGCAATTTGTCATTGAACACTCATTTACCGAGTGTCACCATCTTCCAGAAAAACTATCTGGATGAAGAAGCAAGATGCATCGCATGGAAAGTCATACCGCACTGCCAGTACAGATGGAGTCATCCCTTCACCATAGAGACGAACTACAGCTACCGGCTCTGTGATAACCAGGGGAATTACAGCGTTGCCAGAGATTTATCCCCGGAGAAACTCCCCCATCACGACGAACATGGGCTGCTCATTACTCAGGACACCAGGATGATCAGCGTGAGGAAAACGACGGACAATAAATATACAGGCATTCAGTTACTGAAGAATAATCGTGTCATTGCGGGTCATGCTTTCAGTATCCACTGCCACACGTCGTTTCGGCTGACAGACGAGTTTTATATCGCCGCAGATCTGCGAACATCACAAGGAAAGCGTATACACCCTATCAATATGAACATGAGTCTGACAGGGTTTGATATTCACAATAAAACCCGCATCAACATCACGATGACGGGCGGGCAACCGGGGGCTGAGTCCAGCCCCCTGAGGTTTCAGATATCATCTGTTTAAGAGACTGTATCCACACCCGATTTGGCAAGGTACGTCGCCATTTCTTCCGGTGGCACCATGCCACCGCCCGTAGCCCAGACAAGATGAGTCGCATTGTGCATTTTCTGGGGATCAAACAGCATTCGGGCAGCGTAGTCCTTGTCCCGGATGACATGCACCGGACCGGGCATGCCCGCCAAAGCAGACGGCTCGAGTTCAATGCCCTCGCTTTGCGCTAACTGCCCCAACAAACGGTACATGTGCGCATCAGACAGCGTGAAATACCCGTCCAGCATTCTCTCCATCGCCCGTCCCACAAAACCAGACGCCCGACCGACTGCAAGTCCATCAGCTGCCGTTAAGTTATCCAGGCCAATGTCCTGGACAGAGATTGCATCGTGCAATCCTGTATGCACGCCCAGTAACATACAGGGAGAATGAGTCGGTTCAGCAAAAATGCAGTGGACGTGATCGCCAAACGCCATTTTTAATCCAAAGGCAACGCCACCCGGCCCGCCTCCGACGCCACAGGGCAGGTACACAAACAGCGGGTGCGCTTCATCAACAACAATTCCCTGCGCCTCGAATTGCTTTTTCAGCCGTTCGCCGGCGACAGAATAACCAAGAAATAAAGTACGGGAGTTTTCATCATCAATAAAAAAGCAGCGCGGATCTTTCTCGGCTTCTTTGCGCCCTTTTTCGACCGCAACGCCATAATCCTGCTCATACTCCACCACATTCACGCCATGCTCTCTGAGCTTCTGCTTTTTCCACTCCCTGGCATCCGCTGACATATGAACCGACACAGAAAACCCCAGTTTGGCACTCATGATGCCAATCGACATCCCCAGATTCCCAGTCGAGCCCACCGCAATACTGTACTGGCTGAAAAAATCCCTGAAAGTATCTGAATACAATTGGCTGTAATCATCAGATACAGATAACAGCCCGGCTTCTGTCGCCAGCTTTTCAGCGTGTGTCAGCACTTCATAAATCCCGCCCCGCGCTTTGATCGAGCCGGAAATCGGCAGATGACTGTCTTTTTTCAGCATCAAACGACCAGCAATCTCAGTGCCATAATACGCTTCAAGGCACTGCTTCATCGCGGGGATATCAACCAGCTCAGACTCAATCAAACCGTTTGTCTTTGCCGTTTCAGGAAATGCCGTGGCCAGAAAAGGTGCAAACCTCGCCAGCCTGTCACTGGCATCCTGAATGTCCTGAACCTCTAAACCGACGTAAGGTAAGGCTTCACTGACACGGGTGACAGCCGGGTTAAACCAGCACACTTCCTCCAAAGCGATCAATTGATTCAGTAATGGGTAGTCAGCCTTAAGCTTTTCCACATCAATAGAAGTCATAACAGGTTCCTTTTTGTAACTAAAGGCAACGAAGAGTTTACTGAGCAAAGTGATTCTAAGTTGAGTGAAGACAGATAGAAAGCACTCCCAAACTATCACCCTGACGATTTGTAAGCCGTCTCTTACAAAGACAGATATGAAACAAAATTAAAACAATGATCACAAATAAATAACATTCTTAAATCGAGGCTGAATTTTGCCACTATGATTCCTACTCATCGGAGGTCTAACAAGGAGAGTTACATTGAAACAATTCATCAGTTTCTTCATCTGCTGTATCGCAACCTTTACCTGTCAGGCAGGAAGTAGTACTGCCGGTGTAGCAGGAAAAGGCTATACCGAAACCCAATATCCCATCGTACTGGTTCATGGGCTGTTTGGTTTTGATTCCCTGGCAGGAATCGATTATTTCTACGGTATACCACATGCACTGAATAAAGACGGCGCGACCGTTTATGTTGCTCAGGTCTCTGCCACAAACAGCAGCGAATTACGCGGTGAGCAGCTATTGGCGCAAGTAGAAGATGTTCTGGCCATCAGCGGCGCTGAAAAAGTGAACCTGATCGGACACAGCCACGGTGGCCCGACAGCCCGCTATGTCGCTGCCGTTGCACCAGAAATGGTCGCTTCTGTGACCAGTATCGGCGGCGTGAACAAAGGCTCGCGCATTGCTGATATTGTCCGGGGCACCATACCGGAAGGCTCGCTGCCGGAAGGCGTCGCCGTTGAACTGGCACAGGGACTGGTTACCTTGATCAACCTGTTATCCGGCGGGAGTGCATTACCGCAAGACCCGCTTGCCTCACTGGCTGCGCTCACCACTGAAGGCTCGTTGGCATTTAACCGGAAATATCCGGAAGGCATCCCCACCACCCGGTGCGGTGAAGGAGACTATGTCGCTGACAATGGTGTGTATTACTTCTCGTGGAGCGGTACAGGGAATTTCACCAATGCGCTGGACCCGACCGATGCTGCGATGACTGTATTGGGCCTGGTATTCGACGAGCCGAATGATGGACTGGTGGGTCGTTGCAGCTCTCACCTGGGCAAAGTCATACGGGATGATTATCAAATGAATCATCTCGATGAAATCAACGGCTTGCTGGGCATTACGCATTTGTTCGAAACCGCGCCCACTACACTTTACCGCCAGCATGCGAACCGTTTACAGCTACAGGGCCTATAAATAATGAAAAAGACCGTACTTTCACTCATCGGTGTAGCAGCAGCGGCAAGTGCGGTCTGTTTCTACAACCCAACGACCTCCGATGCACCCGCTATACAAGTGCCTTCCCAGCAAGACACCAAGGTAGATACCTATTCTTCTCGCGATACGTTTGATTATTTTCTGTCAGGGCTTGGCGAAGCAGATCTTGAAACACTAAAAACACATTTCAACACTTACAATGCCGGTCAGCCGAATGCTTATCAGCTGGACAACGACTTGTTCGAGCGATTCATTCAATATCGGATGTCGCTGAGCAACCTTACCCCCGACAACCAACATCCATTCAACACAGAAAGCCTGCAGCGATTGAACGATCAGGTGTTGCAAACCCAGTCAGCCTTTTTCAGTGCCGAAGAACAGCAAAAGCTGTTTGGTGAAGAAAATATGCAGCGACAACTCGCCTTACGGCAACTTGAATTAAAAGATCGCATGATCCATCAGGACGATTACGACGCTGCCTGGGAGCAGGAAATCAATACGCTTCCACCTGTCATGCAGCAGAGCTACCGAAATGCAGCCGTACTGTCGCAACTTCAAGCCACAAATGCGTTAGACGAACAGGAGAGGTATCTGAAACAGCAAGCATTAGTGGGGGCTGAAGCGGCAGACAGACTGGTGACTTTGCGCAAAGCACGTGCAGATTTTGAAACAAAGCTGGAGCAATATTTTCAGCAACGGGATGCGATTTTAGCGGACAACAACCTGGCAAGAGAACAAACGCAGCAGGCGTTGCATGAACTCAGGCAGGCCTCGTTTTCCGCAAGCCAGATCCGCCGTGTCCGGGCTTTGGAATCGATTCGGGAAAGTCAGTCAGTGGTTCAAAGTCAGTAAAATGGTTGATATGCCCTGGCTGTCAGGCCAGAGCATACAAACAAGCATTGACGACAAGATCAGTCTTGCATCAGTCTCTTTTAGGACGTTTGTTTTTCGGAACGTAGTTCAGCACACTGACAGGGACAGGCTTTTTCGGTGCGAAGCCTTCGATTTCCCGGCGCTCAATCAAATGCCCAAGACGACTCTCGATCATGCACAGGTTTTTGAAGTTATCTTTTGACACAAAAGAGATCGCTTCGCCGGCCGCATCTGCCCGTCCGGTTCGACCGATACGGTGTACGTACTCATCTGCCGGGAATGGTAAATCGTAATTGACCACACGTGACAATTCTTCAATGTCGATACCGCGGGCACCGACGCCAGTTGCTATCAGGTATTTAATCTTGCCTGCTTTAAAATCGGCCAGCAATTGAGCACGAATCGCCTGGCTGCGCCCGCTGTGAAATGCTTCGGCTTCAATACCGCGCTTTTCCAGCTGAGAAGCCAGTTTCGCTGCACCGTGCTTGGTCTCAATGAAGATCAACGCCTGATCCCACTGGTTTTCCTGAATCAGATGACTTAACAGCGCAGATTTTTTATCTTTATCAACCGTGATTAACCATTGTGAAATATTCGCTTTAGATGCCTGATTGGCCGCGATGCTAATTTCATATGGATTATTGACGACCGATTTAGCCAGATCCCGCACCTTATTCGACAAAGTGGCAGAAAACAGCAAAAACTGACTATTGTCTGGCAGACGATCCAGGATCTTGTTGATGGCTTCAATGAAGCCCATATCCAGCATCCGATCGGCTTCATCCAGCACCACCATTTCGATTTCTTCGAAATACACAGCACGCTGACCATACATATCAATCAAACGGCCCGGCGTTGCCACCAGCACATCCACACCGTCAATCAAACGCTGTTTTTGCTGCTGTTCATCCACACCGCCGTACATTGCCAGCGACGTCAAACCCAGGTGCTTACCATAATGGGTAACTTTTTCTTCCACCTGCATCGCCAGCTCGCGGGTCGGCACCAGAATTAAGGCACGAACGCGCTTTTTGCGCTGGGTCTGGCCTTGACTCAGCCTTTCCAGTATTGGCAACACAAAACTGGCTGTTTTACCTGTACCTGTCTGGGCGGCAGCAATAAGATTCTGCCCTTCCAGTATCACAGGAATGGCTTTCGCCTGAATCGTTGTCGGTTTTGTGTAACCCAGCTCGGCCACTGCTTTATTCAGTGGTGCACTAAGTCCGAGAGTAGAAAATGGCATGTATCGCCCCTGGTTGATCTGAACGCGGTAAAAGTAGAGCAGGCCCTACATCAAGCGCGGGAGTTTACCACGGAGTCTGCTGACCAGTGAGCAGAATTATCTTCCGATTTCCCTCATCCATCATTGAGAGGGAAACCGAGGGGGAAACCGAGCCCTTCAGACGAGGTCTGTTCCCGCTTCATCTTCCGGCACAATATCGGTTTCCAGCAAAGCTTCTTTCAGCCAGGCTTTCACCGGTGCCGACTGCAACACTTTATCCATATAGCGCTTGCTGAGATCGGACACTTCAATACCATACGTTTTGAAACGAAGTACGACAGGCGCATACATGCAATCGGCGATACTCCATTCACCGAACAGCCAGCCGCCATTGTCACTGTATTTCAACATCTGATCACGCCAGATCTGATCAATCCGGGCGATATCATTCTGGGCCGCCTCAGACAACTCAACTTGTCGTCGGGCACGGCAGTTCATCGGCATTTCATTGCGCAGTGCTGTAAAGCCAGAATGCATTTCACAGCTGATTGCCCGCGCCTTTGCACGTTCAATTTTATCCTGCGGCCAGGCTCGTCCCTGACAGTAAGCTTCGTTGATGTACTCACAGATTGCCAGCGAATCCCAAACCGTCACATCACCATCGATTAACACAGGGACTTTCGCAGCCGGTGAATAAACTTCCAGCGTGCGATAAAAATTGTCAGTAAACAGCGTGAGCTTGTTTTCATGAAAAGGTATGCCATTCTGAACCAACATCAGCCAGCCACGAAAAGACCAGCTTGAATAGTTTTTATTGCCAATAATCAATTGCATCTCTTGTCCTCATCCCAGATAGAACCTAACGTTTCCGTATACCCTACGTCTTTGCTGCTCAGCTGACTAACGCATAATTTTGATATGACCTATCAGGATTCCGAATGGGTATTCATCAATTTTCCTGATGTGAACGGTACATCAGCCCAGGCCTTCATGCAGAGATAGTTCAGAACTGTTTCGCACACCCTAACCTGACCCACATTAAATTTTTATTTGCGAACTAGTCCGCAATTAATAAATCGTCTGCAAAAAGAGTGAAAATGACAGGCCAATACGACGCATAGCCTAAGAATAACTGATTCACATCAATAGGTTAGAACTGTAAAATCACAAAAAACAATCACAGATTACTATCACAATGTCATTCAATCGGAACAAACCAAAACAGTTCGTAAAAGCGGGTTATAAACCACTGGATAATCAAATAGTTTCCAGTAAGCCGCCGATTAAAACATTAAGTGAAACCGTACTGGAAACAGCGCAGTTTGAATGTAATCTGCTGATACTCTGCTCACCGTCAGAACTGACAGCGCTGCAAGTGGGCAGCTGGACTCTGAAACGTACCGACGCGGAGAACGCGGTAACGACCTGGAAAAAGTCACCGTGGAAAAACGGCCACAGTCTGCTGACGGCATCTTGTATTGAACAGGAAGACAAGCAGCTTCTGCACGAGGTTTTCCAGCAGGCGGGATTAGCATCTTCTTATACGATTCACCCTCAGCCAATCAATACCGGTTATATCAACGCAGAATTTGTCCCGGTAAAGTTAGCCGTACAGTCAGAAAAATGGCTTGGCTGGCCAACGCTTGGCTACTTTTATTATTTTTGCGACAGCAAGCTGGTCAAAGAATGTAAGCTGACCGGTGAAGACAGGTGGAGCTTTCAGTTCACCCGTTCAGACGCCACCACATTGACCGACGAATTATTGTCTGAACATCATTACAGCAGCCTGCTGCTGCCTTATAAAATCGAAAGGCAGCCCGTCTCCGATCAGTACATCCTGTTTCGCAAACAAAAGCTCTCTGACGACGAATTTGCCACAATTTCACCGGCATGGCTGGCAGAGCATGCCGTTGCGCTGGATATGCAGAGCATTGTCACCAGCCGTACACAGGCACTGCTTGAACGCGACACTCACGAAGCCACACCGCCAGAAAACACCGCCGAGAAAACACATCACACCGTCAAAATGCAGCCAGATACCCGACAACGTGAAAGCTGGTCGGATATTGCGGCACAATACGGTCTGACTGCCAGGCAGCTACTGGATCTGAATCCGCAGTACAACGACGATCCCCTGAAACTGCAAATCGGCGATGCTTTGCAAATCACCGAGCTGAACAGGAACTCACAACCTCAACAACCCGATATCCCCTCTCCGCTCACCAACATTGAAACCGGAAAAGGCTATCCTTTTGGCAATGTGTGGGGCACCTACACTCAGCGCTACCTGATGCCTGACCTGCTGCATATTCAGGAGAACAGTAAAATTCTCGCCCAAACCCCTGTCGTGAATACCACGCAGGTAAAACAGCGCATCCTGCGAATCGGCGTCTTCTTCGACGGAACGGGCCAGAACAAAGACAATGACTTGTACAAAGAGACCTATGGCAACAAGTCCCGTTCGAATATTGGGCGATTATTCGATGCTTATCCTGATATCAAGGAAGAATCGTATGCTATCTATGTATCAGGAGTTGGTACTGTTGATGGTGCCCATCAAGATCCTGGTGAGATTGATGATGGCGATGATGAAAAAACCTTTGGCCAAGCATTAGGTGTCTTTGATTCAACAGGAGCCTTCGCCAAATGGCAAAACTTGCTCAAACAGCTTGCTAACATTATCAAAGAGTTAGATACAGAAGGCTCTTATGCTGCAATAACCCATATTGAATTTGATGTCTTCGGCTTCAGTCGAGGCGCTGCTTTAGCCCGCCATTTTGTCAATGCCGCGTTAAAGGGCCTTCCCGATTACACTCGCAGTCGTCGAGGGAGAGATTCTCTCGGTATCACTCCCAACCTGTTAGGTACAGAAGACGCTCACTGGTTTAACAGTGAACAAGGCTATGAACTGGATACCTCACGGCAGGTCAGTGTCCGATTTGTCGGACTGTTCGACACGGTCGGATCGTTTTACTGGCCCGGCAATGCCGATGAGGGTAACTTCCAACTTGTACTGCAACCGAATTGTGCGCAAAGCGTTGTGCAGTTGTGCGCACATCACGAATTTCGTGTGAATTTTCCATTAACGACACTAAAGACCAAAGGTACACTACCAGACAACTTTTATGAGGAAGTATTCCCTGGTGCACACTCAGATGTCGGTGGTGGTTATTCCTCCATTGAGCAGTATGATAAAAAGGGCCTGGACGAACGATATGAGTTCCCCATGCTCACGACTTACAACAGAGAATGGATCAAATCTGAATCACTGGTTGGTAAAGTGATTCAGACCAGTGACGGAGTGAGAACGGTTCCCGAAAACCCAGACAGTAAATTAATTCCATACCTAGAGTTCTTAATGGCCGAGAGAGAGCCGGGTTGGATACAGCACTGTCAGGATTCGTATGGGCAATATGGTGCCATCAAAAGAGATAAAGCCGTGTTGCATTATTACCGCCTGCAACCGGTTAACAACGCACTATCCGGTCTCACTCAGGAACGCATGAAACAACAGGCGGAAAGCATCGGAATCAAATGGATTGCATCCGCTTACGAGCAACCCAAAGACTTTGTCACAGACGACGACATTCAGCAACTTTGGCAGAAACTAGCCGCTCTTCCGGTAGGGAGCATCTCACAAGAGCACTGGCAAGCCAACATAGAAAAACACGGACACAAATGGATCCATCGCCCACATGATGCACTCATTAACCCCGGCTACTTTGAGGTCTATGAGTGGCTTGTGAATAAACCTAATCGTAACGACGACGATAAAATAGTAAGGGACATATTTGAGAATGCTTAAATGGTTATCCACCTTATTGATTTCGTGCATAGCTCTCTCTGCGTGTTCATTTTCACCTTATGCTGAAAATTTTGCAGAGATTGGCAATGCGGGAAGTACAACCGGTCCGCATATTATTAAACGGATGACTGTAACTGATACAAATGGCGGCCGGACAAATTTTGCTTATGGTGCTGTTAGTAGTTATCCAGGTAAAAGTGCAGACATTGGATCAATTGGTACACCTAACTTCATTCAGGGGTATTGGTCAAAAGGCTGGGATAGCTATGAAAAGTACTACCATATTACGGCTTCTATCGACAGTAAACTGGTAGAAAATAAAATCAGTACATTAAGAGACTATTATAAAAATCACGGGGATCATCTGGCAGCAATGGTACTTGCTGTTGATGGTCCGCGTGTTCGTCTCATTTACACATTGAACTGTTTTGCAAAATTTAATGACTGCACACCCAGACAAAACGCAGATCCTAACGGTTGGGTTGAGCGTTCACCGAATAACACCACAGAGGTTGTCGTTCTCTTCGACGGCACTGGCGAAGCCTCAGATACGCCATTTCCTGGCTCGCCATACGATAAATGAACGACAAGCCCTTCATCCTGTTCATGTTTTGCAGCCTGCTTACAGGCTGTTCAATTAGCTTAACTCCGGTAACCTCAATTGGCACGGCAGGAAGTACAACCGGTTATCACAGTATCAAATTGATGTACATAAAAGATACACAAGGTGGAGGAGCCAGTTTTGCTCATGGAGCAGTTAATAGCTACTCGGGAGCTAGTGCAGATATCGGTAGCATTGGTATCCCTGAACACATTGACGGTTATTGGGCCAAATATCATGCTGACGGAGATGAATTAATTGCTTTTTATCGTATTTCAACATCCATTGACAGTAATCTGGCAAAGCAAAAAATTGAAGCGCTGAGAAATTACTACAGAAACCATAGAGCATTGAATACAAGGATTAGAGTTGTCGTAGACAGTGAAAGAGTTCGTATTTTATATTCGATGAATTGTTATTCATATCGTATGGACTGCACGCCCAGAGAGAACGCTGACCCCAATGGTTGGGTAATTCGCTCACCTGATAACACCACAGAGGTTGTCGTACTCTTCGACGGCAATGGCGAGGCCTCCGATACGCCGTTTCCTGGCTCGCCATACGATAAATGAACGACAAGCCCTTCATCCTGCTCATGTATTGCAGCCTGCTTACAGGCTGTTCAATTAGCTTAACTCCGGTAACCTCGATTGGCACGGCAGGCAGCACCACCGGATACCACAGTATTAGGGTTATGAACGTAAAAGATACAACAGGTGTAAATGCTGGCTTTGGATATGGTGCAGTAAGCAGTTACAGCGGAAAAAGCGCAGATATAGGTGCTATCAGCATACCTGATGAAATCAATGGGTTTTGGGCGAAATACAATGCCGAAGGAAATAAATTCATAGCGTTTTACAGGATCAATAATCAAATAGACAACGAGCTTGCAGGGCTGAAAATTAATGCTCTTCGAGATTTTTACAAGAGCTTTAAAACAGCAAATACTGCAATGCAATTAATTGTAGACGGCCCGCGCGTTCGCCTTCTTTACACAATGAATTGCTTTTCAAAACTGGATGACTGCACGCCCAGAGAGAACGCTGACCCCAATGGTTGGGTAATTCGCTCACCTGATAACACCACAGAGGTTGTCGTACTCTTCGACGGCACTGGCGAGGCCTCCGATACGCCGTTTCCAGGCTCGCCGTATGACAAATAAACACTTACATGATGCCTTTAAAAAGTATCTAAACCATTAAACATTCATTCACTAAGCTGTCGCCTATCTGAAAGAGCTGATTACGGTATAAACCGTTTCATCGCATCGATCTTGTTTTCTTACAAAAAGGTACAAAATGAACTCATCTTTAAAGCCAACCAAAGCGTTCGTCTTCACTTCTTGGGCGGCACTTGCGATTGCGCTATGTGCCTATGCCGTAGGATTACTCAATGCAGACCTGCAGCTCAATGAAAAAGGCTACTATCTTGTGGTCATGCTCTTTGGCCTGTTCAGTGTGATCACTTTACAAAAGACGGTACGGGATGAAATGGAAGGCATTAAAGTCACCAGCGCATATAAAATGCTGGTGATTGCCTGCGTAGCTATCGCCTGTGCGTTGATGGTCATTGGTCTGTGGAACGCCGATACACTTGCACTGAATGAAAAAGGCTTTTTTGCCATTGCGTTTATTCTCGGGCTGTTCAGTGCAATTGTGACTCAGAAAAATGTCCGTGATCTCTCTTATTTTGAACAAGACGCGCCTTATAACGTTGCAAGTTCACCTTCAACAGAAACTGCCGATACTGCATCCGAAAAGCTGTAATAGTCTGCCTCTTAACTCTATCCCTCACAGCCACGAACACAGGCAGCCCCATAGGGCTGCCTGTACTGTTTACTGGCTTTCGCTTCGTGACATTTTGGCCACACTCGCTGTATGCTTGCCTGACTCTTACATGTCGATGGATTTTCGTCAGGGACGCTTATGGATATTGATGCGCTGCGCAGCTTTCTCGCTTTTATCGATACAGGAAGTTTCACCCGGGCAGCAAAACAGACTTTCAGAACACAGTCTGCCATTAGTATGCAGATGAAAAAACTGGAGCAGGAATTAGAGAAGTGCCTGTTTCAGCGTGAAGGTCGTCAATTGGTGTTAACCCACGAAGGGCAACAGTTAGCCAGCTATGCCCGCCGCTTGTTAAGCCTGCATGACGAGGCCGTGTCCAGCCTGAAATCAAATACTGACACCCAGCCTTTACTGATCGGCTGCCCGGATGATTATGCAGAAACCTTGCTGCCGCACCTTGTTTTCCTGATTCGCGCGCAACTTGGCCCGGTACCAATCCACGTCACCTGTGCGTCCAGTGCGCGTTTACGACAATTGATGGATAAAGGCGAGCTCCATGCCGCCATGCTGACACGCCATCCGGACTCGGAAGAAGGCCACTTTCTGATGCACGATCAAGGCGTATGGTATGGCACATCACAGGTCGATTTACTTCATCGTCGTCCACTGCCGATTGCGCTTTTTCAGGCAGATTGTAAATTTCATGGCGCGGCGCTGGATGGCTTGATAAAGCAGGAAATCAGTTTTGAGCTGATCAGTTGCAGCAGCAGTGCGACCGCACAACGCGGAATGGTTCGGGCCGGACTGGCCATCGGGGCAATGGCGCGCAGCAGTATGGCGCCGGATTTACAGGTTCTTCATACCGACTGGCTGCCACCACTGCCGAATATTGATATCGTGCTGGCGTTGGCATCCGGGTCACAGTCCCGGTTGACCGCTCAGCAGGCTCAATCGATCAGCCATGCGTTTCAGCGCAATCCGCCAGTGATCCAATGTGATTCACAGCCTTTAGAAAAACCGCATGGAATCACAATGATGAAAACTGCAATCAAATGTGAATAGCACTCGCCTGCCCGTCTGTTTTGTGGCATTGTCCCGCGACAGAAACCGCCACACATTAATCCGAAGACAAGAAGACGATGCCTGAAAACCAGCCTAAATGGATGTCAATCCTGACGAAAATCACTGTTTACCTGTCGCTGCTGATGTTGGTCATTGGTGGCGGACTCGCATTGTACGCCATCGTGTACGGCCCCTAGTTTATCTGCAAGCATTCACGGGCCATGACGGCCCGTGATATCTGGAATCTCCGTCAATACAACAATGCAGTATCTACATTCTCATCCCGCCATCCACTTCCAGTACCCGTCCGGTGAAATAGTCATTTTCCAGAATGAATTTCACCGCATGCGCAATTTCTTTGGCCTGACCAACACGCTTTAACGGGATCATTTTTTCAAGTCTGTCTATGGCTTCCTGTGGCATCTGATCTGCCATTGCCGTTTTGACAACGCCCGGTGCGATAGCCGCAGCGCGAATCCCATAACGCCCCAACTCTTTTGCCCAGCAAACAGCCATGGTGGCAACTGCGGCTTTAGAGGCGGCATAGTTGCTCTGACCAAAATTTCCGGCTCTGGCAACACTGGAAATATTAATAATCACCCCAGGGCGTTGGGTCTGGATCATACGGGCAGCGGCTTCCCGCCCGCAGAGAAAAGTCCCTGTACTGTTCACTGTCATCACGGCATTAAACTGTTCAAGCGACATTTTCGTTAACTCGCCATCTTTCACTTTGACCAGCAAGCCGTCACGCAAAATACCGGCATTGTTCACTAAACCATCCAGCTGGCCAAAATCGTCAATGATCTGATCAAATACCCGCTCGACCTGGTTTTCCTGTGTAACATCTGCTTCATACGTTAACGCTTTACTGCTTAACATCTGGCATTGCGTCCGCGTCTGGGCGAGACCTTCTTGATTCAGATCGATCAAAGCTAAGTCCGCACCAGCCTGAGCCAGTGTCACGGCCATCATCTGCCCTAAACCCTGGCCCGCACCGGTAATTGCTATCACAGCATTTCGTAGATCCATACTGATCTCCTTTCACTTTAAGATTGTTTTGCTTCACTGTGATAAAACTCAAACAGGCTGGAAAAATCGCGCTGTTCATTGCCGTTTGCATTGTGAAAAGCATACAGATTGCGAGCCAGCGCCCCCATAGGCACAGACGTCTGACTTTGCAGTGCGGCATCCATGCCTAACCCCAAATCTTTGAGCATCAGTTTACTCATAAACCCAGGCTGATAGCCTTGACTGGCTGGCGTATTGTCCATCACCCCAGGACAAGGGTTATAAAGTTCCAGTACCCAGTTGCGGCCAGAGCTTTGCAGCATGATGTCAGACAAGACTTTGGGATCCAGTCCGTTTTCCATACCCAGATTAATCGCTTCACAGGCGCCGGCCATTTGGACGGCCAGCATCAGGTTATTGCAGATTTTGGCCATCTGCCCGGCACCGGCTGGTCCCGCATGGAAGATGTTTTTGCCCACATGCTGCAGAACCGTTTCTGCACGATGAAAAGCGGAATCAGTGCCACCGACGATGAATGTCAGCGTACCGGCTTCTGCACCGGCCACACCGCCAGAGACAGGCGCGTCGACAAACTCCAGCTGGTGTTGCCGGGCATGACGGGCCACTTCTTTTGCTGTTGCAGGATCAATGGTGGAAGAGTCAATCAGAAACGTGCCGGTTGAAACCAGATTGAGCAGGCCTGCTTCAGGCTGTCCTTTTGGCCCCAGATAAACATCATGGACATGCTGACCTGCCGGCAGCATAGTGATCACGGTATCCGCGCCGGTGACTGCTTCTTTTAAAGAGGACACCACTCTGGCTCCCTCTTTTTCCAGCTTACGAGCCGCGTCTGTATTGATATCGTAAACATTGACCTGATAGCCCGCGCTGAGTAAATTTCTCGCCATCGGACTGCCCATGTTGCCTAATCCAACAAATGCAATTGCTGCCATAACACACTCCTGTTCAGACTCTGTAAGCCCGGATCTATGTGTAGGGTGGAGATATCAGTCTGCGTCTAAGTCACGCAGCGGATGCTCATCATCACTCCACATCGGAGCAAAGAGATCATCAATCACGCTGCTGTCTACCGCCGACACATCAGGGAAAATCCATTTCGGTTCGCCGCACTTATCAATCAATCGCGCCCTGACACCTTCCTGAAACTCGCCCAGCATGCCGCAGCGAACAGATAAACCCAGCTCAAGACGGAAACAATCCGCCAGCGAAAGGGTTTTGTAGTCTGTCATTTGCCGGTAGCATATATGCGCGGTAACGGGACTGCCGTGTTTCAGAGTCGATTTTGCAGTTTCCAGCCAGGTACCTAAGCCGTCAATGGCCTGAATTTGCTGACAGATTTCATTCAAATCACGCCCGACGCTGGCAGCCTGGATCTGAGGGAAGTAAGGGATCATCTGGCTGGGTGGCCATGATGGTTTCGCCAACTCCGCCAACTGACTCAGGCACGATGTGACCGCTTTATCGGGTTCCCCGGCCTGCTGCCAGTTAATGGCCTGCAAAGCTGAAAGCACGGCCTCTTTGTGCTCTGCCAGCAAAATATAGTCGGCCATTTTCAGATCGAGCGCATCACTGGCATTCACACGTGCCCCCGTCAGCCCCAGAAACAATCCAATGCCGGGAGGTAACTGATTCAGAAACCAGGTCCCGCCAACATCCGGATACAAGCCAATCGTGACTTCCGGCATGGCCAGTAGGCTGGTCGGCGTCACCACCCTGTGGCTCGCCCCCATATACAGGCCGATACCGCCGCCCATCACGATGCCTTCACCCCATACGATGAGCGGCTTTTTGTACTGATGGATCTGATAATCACAACGATACTCGACGCTGAAATACTCGGTCAGAAACGCTTCAGGAGAAGCACCGCTCTCACCAGCCTGCTTGTGAGCATCAGCTTCAATCATGGCATGATACATAGCGCGCACGTCACCGCCGGCACAAAAGGCTTTGCTGTGTTCGCTGTGAAGAAAAACACACGCGATGTTGCTGTCATTTTCCCAGTCAGCCAGTTGAATGCTTAACTGCTTGAGCATAGGCAGGGTCAGTGCATTCAGTGCGGCAGGGTTGTCCAGCGCCGCAACACCAATGCGGGAACCGTCTGCGCATTCCAGCTCGTTAAATTTCATTGTTCCTGTCATGATCTCTCCATTCATGATCTTTTCATCCTGCGTGTCCGCCAAGACCATTGTGGCGGACACGACATCCAGTCTTTCTGTCTTATTCGTTTTTCCAGACAGGTGCGCGTTTCTCCAGAAACGCATTCACCCCTTCCTGTTGATCGGCGGTCTCAAACAGGCGGACAAATCGTTCCCTTTCCTGAATCAGCCCCTGATGTAAAGGCGCAAACCTTGCCTGCTGAATCAATGTTTTACAGGCTGTAACCGCTGTCGGTGACTGATTAGCCACTTCTGCAGCCAGTTTCATTGCGGTTTCCAGCCCTTGCCCTGAAGCCACGACTTCCTCAACCAGACGAATGTCCAGCGCCTGCGAGGCGCCAACCCGTTCACCACACAAAATCATCCGTTTTGCCCAGCCTTCGCCCACCAGCCAGGCCAGGTTCTGCGTGCCGCCAGCGCAAGGAAGCAGACCGACACTGGCTTCGGGCAGAGCCATCACCGCGTGGGCCTCAGCAATACGGATATCGCAGGCTAACGCCACCTCAAGGCCACCGCCCATTGCATAACCGTTAATCGCAGCAATCGAGACACCCCGGTAGGACGACAAGGTTTCGAAAGCCTCGCCGAAACAATACGCCATGTCAGCCGCCACGCCTTTATCGCCGCTGGCAAAGAGTTTGAGATCGGCACCGGCTGAAAAGAATTTCTCACCTTTTCCCGTCAGCACCAAGGCATAGATAGATTTGTCCTTGTCCAACGCTTCAATCAGAGATTTCAGCTGATGAAGACTGTCTGCGGTCCAGGTATTGGCTGGCGGATTGTTCATGGTCAGTACCGCGACATGGCCATCAATCTTCACCTCAATCGAACCGCCTGTTTGTGTCAGTGGATGCATCATCCCGCCCTCTTTCTCTTTAATTGCGTACGATGGAATTGCGAACTCTGTAATGACGAAGTTTGCGTGATATTTTGACTGTGGACTGAGCACAATGATTCAAAGCAGTGCAGTATCATCGTTTAATAAACGACGCGCGATGATCAAGCGCATGATTTCATTGGTTCCTTCCAGAATCTGGTGCACCCGCACATCACGGAAATGGCGTTCAATCGGATATTCCTGGATATAGCCATAACCGCCATAGAGCTGCAGCGCCTGATCACAAACAGCAAATCCCACATCGGTTGCAAAGCGTTTTGCCATGGCGCAATAAGCCGTCGCTTCCGGATCGCCGCGATCCAGTTTGCTGGCGGCATATCGCACCAATTGACGGGCCGCCACCAGCTCAGTCGCCATATCTGCCAGTTTGAATTGCAGAGCCTGAAAGTGCGCCAGCGGTTTGCCGAACTGTTTACGCTCTGTCATGTACTGCCGGGCCAGATTCAGCGCCTGCTGCGCAGTCCCAACAGAGCAGGTGGCTATGTTGATCCTGCCGCCATCCAGGCCTTTCATGGCGAATCGGAATCCCTGGCCTTCTTCACCTAACAGGTAATAGGCCGGAACCCGGACTTTCTCAAATGTCACTGCGCGTGTTGGCTGGCTGTGCCAGCCCAGCTTAGGTTCTTTCCGGCCATAGCTGATGCCCTCAGCATCGGCCGGCACAATGAACGCCGAGATGCCGTCAGGCCCGGCTTCTCCGGTTCGGGCCATCACAATCAGCAAATCCGTATCTCCGGCGCCGGAAATAAAAGCTTTCGCACCGGAGATCACATAGTGATCCCCTTGACGCACCGCTTTGGTCGTCAGTGATGCCGCATCAGAACCCGCGTTGGCTTCAGTCAGACAGTAAGATCCGAGCCATTCACCGCTGCTCAGTTTCGGACAGCATTCTGCTCGGGCCTGATCTGTCGCGAAACTGGCGACCATCCAGCTCACCATATTATGAATGGTCATAAACGCTGTGGTTGAGGTGCAGCCCATGGCTAATTGCTCAAAGATAACAGAGGCATCCAACCGATTCAGCCCCATCCCCCCTTGTTCCGGCGGTGTATACAGGCTGAGAAAACCCATTTCTCCGGCCTGACGCAACACATCTTTGGGAAAGGTAGACGTTTCATCCCAACTGGCAGCCATCGGGAATAACTGCTCCCTGGCAAACTGACGTGCAGCATCTTCAAAAGCACGCTGATCTTCATTGAGTTCAAAATCCATCGCTCACTCCGGTACAGGTCGTCATCAATGATCCATATTGATCGTCAGATTAGGCCCTTTCGGGATGTCGTCATCAAACCAACGCGCTGTCACGGTTTTGGTCTCTGTGTAAAAACGGACGGCCTGCTTACCATAAGCATGTAAGTCACCATAGAAACTGCCGCGCCAGCCCGTGAATGAGAAAAATGGCAATGGCACAGGAATCGGCACATTAATCCCCACCTGACCAACCTGAATTTCATGCTGAAACTTGCGCGCCGCAGCGCCGTTGGCGGTGAAAATAGACGTCCCGTTTCCGTAAGGGTTGTTGTTGATGAGCGCAATGGCTTCTTCAAGCGAGCCCGCTTCGACACAGACCAGCACAGGACCAAAAATTTCCTCGCGGTATATGCTCATCTCAGGGGTGACGCCACTGAATAAGGTCGGCCCGACCCAGTTCCCGTTCGGGTAATCTTTCACTGTGCATTCAGTGCCATCCAGTTCACACACCGCCCCCTGTGCTTTCCCTTCCTGAATCAGTCGCAGAACCCGTGTTTTGGCCTCCGCACTGATCAGCGGGCCGTAAGCGGCATCTTCTTCATCCCAGCCGCCGGGCTTCATGGCGGCCATGGCTTCTTTCAGCTCGGGTATCCAGGCTTTTGCGCCGTCGACAAATACAGCAACTGATATGGCCATACACCGTTGACCGGCCGCCCCGACGGACGCCCCCACCAGATTGTTGATCACCTGTGCTTTGTTCGCGTCAGGCATGACAACCAGATGGTTCTTCGCACCCGCGAACGCCTGAACCCGTTTCAGATTGTGTGTGCCGGTCTGATAGATATAGCGGGCGACCGGCACGGAGCCGACAAAAGACACAGTGCGGATATCCGGATGCTCCAGCAGATGATCCACCTGGGCTTTGCGGCCATGGACGACCTGAAGCACACCGGGAGGCGCACCGGCCTGTTCGAACAATTCCGCCAGCCGGACTGATGTCAGCGGCACCTGATCGGACGGTTTAAGAACGAAGGTATTACCGGCCGCGATAGCCAGCGGGAACATCCACAGCGGAATCATGGCCGGAAAATTAAATGGCGTGATTCCGCTGCAGACACCCAGTGGCTGAATCAGAGAGTAAGTGTCGATGTTCGTGGCGACATTTTCAGTGGTTTCACCCATCATCAGGCTGGCAATGTTTGCTGCCTGTTCAACCACTTCAATCCCGCGCCAGACATCCCCTTTTGCGTCGGCCAGAATTTTTCCGGTTTCACTGGACAGCAAACAGGCCAGCTCATCATGGTGCGCTTTGAGCAGTTGCTGGTAACTCAGCATCAACCTGGCCCGTTCAGGCACGGGCACCGTTTTCCATTTTTCAAAGGTGGCTTTGGCACTGGCGATGGCTTGGTCAATCTCGGCTGTCAGTGCGCATGGCAGATGGGCGATCACCTCGTTGGTCGCGGGGTTGGTCACATCAATCCATTCATCTGACTGCGACTGGCAAAATTTTCCTTCAATAAACAGAGGTACTTTCTCAATCATTTTCACGTCCTCTCACCTGTCTTTCCATTGCTGGCGTTACCGCTGCCAGACACGAATATCACTGAGCCGGTAATTCGATAGCGATCGCTGTAGCTTCCCCGCCACCGATACATAAAGAAGCAATGCCTTTGCTGGCAGCGCCATCTTCCTGTTGTTTGCGGCGAAGAGCATGGATCAGGCTGACAATGATGCGGGCACCACTGGCCCCTATCGGATGCCCCAGGGCGCAGGCACCGCCATGAATATTGACCTTATCGGCGTTTAAATGCAGTTCACGCACCGCAATTTGCGTCACGACTGCAAACGCTTCATTGATTTCCCACAAATCCACCTCTTCGACTGACCAGTTCAGACGATCCAGTAACTGACGGATGGCGTCGACAGGTGCCAGGGTAAACTCAGACGGCAAACGGGCATGGGTTGTCTGACCGCGAATGATCGCTACGGGGGCCAAACCATGATGGCGGGCAGTGTCACTGTCCATCATCAGCAACGCGGCGGCGCCATCGGCAATAGCGCTGGAATTGGCGGCGGTCACTGTCCCGTCTTTGGCAAATACCGGTTTCAGCTGCGGGATTTTTGCCGGATCCACTTCATTGGGGTGCTCATCTGTTTTGACCAGATGCTCTCCGCGACGATCAGCCACCACCACCGGACAGGTTTCCTGATCAAACCAGCCATGCTCTATGGCCAGACGCGCCCGCTCCACTGACATTGCGGCCCAGTCATCCATGTCTTCACGGCTGAATTGCAGTTCATCCGCAATCTGCTGGGCATACACGCCCATCAACTCACCCTCGTAAGCATCCTGTAAACCATCCAGAAAAATATGATCTTCCGTTGTCTGATGCCCGAGGCGAAAACCGCCTCTGGCCTGCCGGAGAAGGTACGGTGCATTGGTCATGCTTTCCATGCCACCGGCCACCGCAGTGTGAATACTGCCGGCACGGATCATATCCGCTGCCAGCATTACAGTTTTCATTCCGGATCCGCAGACTTTATTCACGGTCACGCAACCGGTAGAAATGGGTAAACCGGCATTCAATGCCGCCTGTCGGGCTGGCGCCTGACCACAGCCTGCCGGTAGTACACAACCCATCAGTACTTCATCGATGTTCAGACCACCGGGCTGATCAGGCGCTAATTCATCGGCGAAAATGCCAATACTTTCCAGAGCGCCTTTAATCGCATACGCCCCCAGTGTCGTTGCTGATAAAGAAGAAAACTGCCCCTGAAAACTACCCAGTGGGGTTCTCTTGGCAGACACGATCCAGACTTCCTTTTCAGGCTGCTGAGACTCGCCGCGTTGGGGTGCGGCTGTCTTGGTGGTGGTTTCCATGACCCGGCTCCACTTTTCTTGACGTTTACGTAAGCATAGCACTAACATTTACGTAAACGTTAAGAAACAAAACAACAACAATGTCACTTCTATTTGGTTGATAGGCGTACAGAATTGTTGCCATGATGCCGGCCAGGCCAGCGTTCTGACACCACTCTGTGACAGTCGGTTATTCAGTCCCGCTTAATCCGCAACGAGAGGACAGCAGCGTGGTGAACACCTTTAAGATCAGTGAACTTGCCAAAGAGTTTGGTATCACCACCCGCAGCATTCGTTTTTACGAAGATGTGGGCCTGCTCCAGCCAGACAGAGAAGGTGCCATACGCATCTATCAGCGGCGGGACAAAACACGGCTGAAATTAATTTTGCGGGGAAAACGATTGGGGTTTTCGCTGGCCGAAATCCGTGAACTGTTTGACCTGTACGATACCAACCAGAGTGACGGTCAATTGCGGCAAATGATCACAATGATCGACGAAAAACAGCACAAGCTTCAACGTCAGTTAGATGACATCAAAGTCGTGATGGAAGAACTCAATGCCGCAAAAAGCCGGTGTAAGCTGGCACTGAACGGTAAAGCGAAATAACAATGACCCGTTGGCGAACCGCCAACCTGGTATGACAACACCTTGTTGAGAATACAGCCGTTTCTCAGGACCAGTCCGGTCAACGGATGAAGGGAGATCCTATGAAAGACCTGTTTACCCCGCTCAACTTCGGCCTTGGCGAAACGCTGGATATGTTACGCGATCACGTCAACCACTTTGCCGCCGATGCCATTGCCCCCATTGCTGAACAAATTGACAAAGACAACCAGTTTCCGTCTCACTTATGGACGGCGCTCGGTGAGATGGGTTTGCTGGGGGTGACTGTCAGTGACGAATTTGGCGGTGCCGGTATGGGCTATCTGGCGCATGTGGTCGCCATGGAAGAAATCAGCCGCGCTTCAGCTTCTGTTGGACTGAGTTACGGTGCGCATTCCAACCTGTGTGTCAATCAGATTTTCCGCAATGGCACCCAGGCACAGAAAGAAAAATACCTGCCTGGCCTCATCAGTGGTGAACAGGTCGGCGCGCTGGCCATGAGTGAAGCCAATGCGGGCTCCGATGTGGTCAGCATGCAGCTCAGGGCAGACCAAAAAGACGATCGCTACATTCTGAACGGCAATAAGATGTGGATCACCAATGGTCCGGATGCCCATACCTTTGTGGTCTACGCAAAAACAGATACTCAGGCAGGCTCGAAAGGGATCAGCGCCTTTATCATCGAACGAGACTTCCCCGGCTTCACCCGCGCCCAGAAGCTCGACAAATTAGGCATGCGCGGCTCCAACACCTGCGAACTGGTGTTTACCGACTGCGAAGTACCGGCTGATAACTTGTTAGGCCCGCACAACAAAGGTGTCGAAGTGCTGATGAGCGGGCTGGACTATGAGCGGGTAGTTCTGGCAGCCGGGCCGCTGGGCATTATGCGCGCCTGTCTGGATGTCTGCCTGCCCTATATCCACGACCGAAAACAGTTCGGAAAATCCATCGGGGAATTCCAGCTGGTACAAGCCAAAATCGCGGATATGTATACGCGAATGAACGCAGCCCGGGCCTATGTTTACACAGTCGCTGCGGCCTGTGATCGCGGTGAAACCACACGCCAGGATGCTGCGGGTGTCATTCTTTACTGCGCTGAACTGGCCACCCAGATGGCGCTGGATGCGATACAACTGCTGGGCGGTAACGGCTATATCAACGAATTTCCGACCGGCCGCCTGCTGCGGGACGCCAAGCTGTATGAAATTGGTGCGGGGACATCGGAAATTCGTCGCATGCTGATCGGCCGGGAGTTATTTGAGCAAAGCCGTTAAACAGGATTTTAAAGGCGATTCACTGAACGCAGTCACCAGAACACAGTCAACAGGGACACGGCATCATGGCAATCTTAGACAGTCATATTCAGACACATGACTCACAGTTCCGGCACAACCAGCAGGCCATGGCTGAGCTGGTCGATGAGCTCCACACGCGCCTTGCTCTTCAGGTGCAGGGTGGCGGTCAAGACGCACAGGCGAAGCAACGCAAAAAAGGCAAACTCCCGGTCAGAGAACGGATCGACAACTTACTTGATTCAGGCAGTCCCTTTCTTGAAATCGGCCAGTTTGCGGCCTGGGAAGTCTATGACGAGGCCATCCCCTGTGCGGGCGTTGTCGCCGGTATTGGCCGCGTGTCAGACACTGATGTCATGATCATCGCCAACGATCCGAGCGTGAAAGGGGGCACTTATTACCCGCTGACGGTGAAAAAGCATTTACGGGCACAGGAAATCGCCGAACGCTGCCACCTGCCCTGCCTGTATCTGGTCGACTCAGGCGGCGCTAACCTGCCCCATCAGGCTGAAGTTTTTCCGGACAAAGAACACTTCGGGCGGATCTTTTTTAATCAGGCCAGAATGTCAGCCAAGGGGATCCCTCAGATTGCCATCGTCCTTGGCTTATGTACGGCAGGTGGTGCGTATGTGCCTGCCATGGCCGATGTCGCCGTTATGGTGAAAAATCAGGGCACCATTTTTCTGGCCGGTCCGCCATTGGTGAAAGCGGCAACCGGCGAGGATGTCAGCGCAGAAGAGCTGGGTGGCGCCGATGTGCACTGCAAAACATCCGGTGTTGCTGATTATTACGCCGATGATGAGTACCACGCACTGGCGCTCGCCAGACAGGCGGTCGCCAGTTGTCACCGCCCTGTACCACTGACAGAACAACCAACGTCTGTTCTGCCTCCCCGGTACCCTGCCCGCGAGATCTATGGCATTGTCGGCACCGACCTGCGCAAGCAAATTGATGTCCGTGAAGTGATCGCCCGGCTGGTTGATGGATCAGATTTTGATGAATTCAAAGCCTTGTACGGCGACACCCTGGTCTGCGGCTTTGCCCGTTTACACGGCTACCCCATCGGTATTGTTGCCAACAACGGCATTCTGTTTTCCGAGTCTGCGCAAAAAGGGGCGCACTTTATCCAACTGTGCAGCCAGCGCAACATCCCTTTGTTATTTCTGCAAAACATCACTGGATTTATGGTCGGGAAGAAATATGAAGCAGAAGGCATCGCCAAGCATGGTGCCAAAATGGTAATGGCGGTTGCCTGTGCCAATGTGCCGAAATTCACTGTCATCATCGGCGGTTCTTATGGCGCAGGGAATTATGGCATGTGCGGCCGTGCTTACGATCCCACCATGATTTGGATGTGGCCAAACGCCCGGATATCCGTGATGGGTGGTGATCAGGCAGCCGGTGTACTGGCACAGGTCACGCGGGACAACAAACAGCGTCATAGCGAAACTTGGTCTGCTGAAGAGGAAGAAGCCTTCAAAGCCCCGATCAAAGCACGCTATGAGCAAGAGGGATCACCGTATTTTGCCAGTGCCCGCCTGTGGGATGACGGGATTATCGATCCCGCGCAAACCCGTGACGTACTCGGTATTGCGTTGCAAGCGGCAGCCAATGCGCCTGCCGAAAGCACACAATTTGGCATATTCCGAATGTAACCGCTGACATCTGTGAGGATGGATCATGACTTCTAAGATGACCCCTGTATTTCAATACAGCGATACCGCAGAAATTCTCCATGCGACCGCCAGTGACCCGGTGCTCTGTACCATCAGCCGTCAGGGGATTGCCACACTCACACTGAACCGCCCGGAGAAAGCCAACGCCTTTGATGATCAGCTGATTGCGGCAATCCGGCATTATCTGCAGCGGTTGGCAAGTCATCCGGATGTCTCCGTGCTGGTGTTACGCGCATCGGGCAAACATTTCTCGGCCGGTGCTGATCTGCGCTGGATGAAAGCCATGGGACAGAAAAGACGCCATGACAACCTGAACGACGCGCAGGCGCTGGCCTTTTTAATGAATGAGCTGGATACCTTCCCCCATCCGACCATTGCCGTGGTGCAAGGCTCCGCTTTTGGCGGTGCGCTGGGCCTGATCTGCTGTTGCGATATCGCCCTGGGCAGTCAGGAGACGCGCTTTTCTCTCAGCGAGGTCAAGCTCGGACTGATTCCGGCAACCATTGCCCCTTACGTCTGCCGTACCATAGGACAACGGCAGGCCAGACGCTTCATGCTGACCGCTGAAACTATCGATGCTGACATGGCGCGTCAGCTTGGCATACTTCATGAGGTCAGCAGCACAAATCATGAGCAGACAACCGACTCTGCAAGCCTAGATGAATTGCTGGAACAAACCCTTGCTCGTCTGCTGGCGAACAGTCCGGCCGCGATGACTCAGGTCAAAACCCTGTGTAAGCTTTGTGAACAGCGGCCAATCGATGGGGCTCTGATCCGACAAACCAGTGAAATGATCGCCGATATCCGGATTTCCCCTCAGGGGCAGGAAGGACTGAACGCCTTTTTTGAGCAGCGTCTGCCAGCCTGGGTGAAACACAATACAACAGGGCAAGGAGAGCACAATGAGTAAACCCGAGGACTTGCTGCAGCCCGTTTCTGAGCATCCGGCACATCATGCCCAACACACAAGGATAAGTGAAATGGACACCGCGCAGACCCCTATCCGTCGCTTACTGATTGCCAACCGGGGAGAAATTGCCTGTCGGGTCATTCACTCCGCCAAGTCTATGGGGATCACCACGATTGCGGTGTATTCTGATGCAGATCGCCATGCCAAGCATGTCCGTATGGCGGACGAAGCGCTCTATATCGGCCCATCCCCTGCGCTGGATTCTTATCTGGCCATCGACAAACTGATCAACGCCGCGTCAGCCAGCCAGGCTGACGCTGTTCATCCGGGCTACGGCTTCCTCTCGGAAAATGTGGCGTTCGCCAAAGCCTGTCACCGGCACGGCATTATTTTTGTCGGGCCCGGCCCGGATGCCATGGCGGCGATGAGCTCCAAATCAGATGCGAAAGCCATCATGGAAACGGCTGGTGTCCCCTTGTTACCCGGATACCATGGCGATGACGACAGCCTTGAAAATTTAACCGCCGAGGCAAGCCGCATCGGCTATCCTGTCATTCTCAAACCGGCGCTGGGCGGTGGCGGCAAAGGGATGAAAATCGTGCGTCAGCAAAGCGATCTCGCCGAGGCAGTGCTGTCTGCGAAGCGGGAAGCAAAATCCGCTTTTGGCAATGACAAATTACTGTTAGAAAAATACCTCACCGAGCCCCGTCATATTGAAGTCCAGATTTTTGCTGATCAGCACGGCGACTGTGTTTATCTTTCCGATCGTGACTGTTCTGTTCAGCGACGCCACCAGAAAATCATCGAAGAAGCACCTGCGCCCGGCCTCAGCGACACACTTCGCCGTCAGATGGGTGAAGCGGCTGTTCAGGCGGCACAGGCCATCGACTATGTTGGGGCGGGCACGGTCGAATTTCTGTATGACGCCCGGCAACACACCTATTTCTTCATGGAAATGAACACCCGGTTGCAGGTTGAGCATCCGGTCACTGAAATGATCACAGGTCAGGATTTGGTGCAATGGCAGATCCGGGTGGCCGAAGGCCGGCCCTTACCGCTGACTCAGTCTGAGATCCAACATCAGGGGCATGCGGTGGAAGCCAGGCTCTATGCAGAAGATACGCAGCAAGACTTCCTGCCGGCCTCTGGCCTGATTCACTTTCTCAGCGAACCGGATTCTGCCGCATTCTCTGCGGGCAAGGTGCACGCAGTCGGCGCTCGTATCGACAGTGGGATCACGAAAGGTGACACTGTCACTACCCACTACGACCCGATGCTGGCGAAAGTTATTGCCTGGGGGGATAACAGAGCTTCTGCCCTCCATCAGTTACAGTCTGTCTTGTCTCAGTATCAGATTGGCGGGCTTGCCACCAATATCCAATATCTGCAGCAAATTCTGGCTCACCCGTCTTTTATCCAGGGCCAGCTGAGCACACATTTCATCGAACATCATCAAGACGCCCTGCTGGCAAAGGTTGTCAGCACGATTTCTGTACATACACCGGACGGCGCTGAATATCAGTTACCCCGTCACTTAGTACTCAGCGCTGCCAGTTTGTGCCTGCTGCAAAACGAGGCGGATCAGCAGTCCGGCTGGCGGCTTAACCAGGCAGCACAACACCTGATCACGCTGTATGATGCAGAAATGACGGCTAACACCTTTCGTTTCGTGACAGATCAAGCCGATCGTAATCAGTTACATCTCACCCAATGTTCAGTCGATCCATCGCAGCATGTTGGTGATGAAAAACCCGTGCTATCCCCGCTGTCCCTGCGCTTGCTGGCGACAAGAACCGTTCAACCGGTCACGGACGTCACGCTTGAGGTTGAAGGAAAACACGAGCAGATACGTCTGGTGTTCGATCATGCAGCGCAAAGTGTCATGACCTTCACCGGACAGGAACAGTGCGTTTATCAGCTTCGCCCAAGCTTTGGGCCGCATGAGTCAGCCGAGAAAGACAGTCCGACGGCGCCGCTAAATGGCATCGTGGTTGACGTATTGTGTCAGCCGGGAGATAAGGTAAACAAAGATCAAGGACTGATTGTGATTGAAGCCATGAAGATGGAATACACAGTGCGCGCTCCCCATCAGGGCCAGGTGTTATCTGTTTTAGCGGGCGCAGGTGATCAGGTACAGCATGGCCAGGAGCTGGTTCAGCTCAGCCCGGCCACCGATTCAGCCGATTGAAACCAGAGTGTGTAAATAATGACAGCTTTTTTCCTGCCACCAGCGATCTGCCGAGTCGGGTAAAAATCGTCGAGGTTGGCCCGCGAGACGGACTTCAGAATGAAGCCAATGTCAGCCTCAGCGATAAAATTCAGTTGATTGATATGCTGTCAGCAACCGGGCTGACGCACATTGAGTCCGGGTCTTTTGTCTCTCCGAAGTGGGTGCCGCAGATGGCCGACTCGGCCGAGGTGTTCCGCCGCATTCACAGAGCACCGGGCATTGTGTATTCAGCCCTCACGCCCAATGCCAAAGGTGTTGATCTCGCCATTGCTGCCGGTGCCGATGAAATTGCCATTTTCGCTTCCGCATCCGAAGGCTTCAGCCAGAAGAACATCAATTGCAGTATTGCCCAAAGCCTGGTTCGGTTCGAGCCTGTGTTACTGAATGCCAAACAGCGCAATCTCCGTGTCCGCGGTTATCTTTCCTGCGTCACCGATTGTCCTTACGACGGGCAGACAACGCCAGAGCAAGTTGCCAGTGTCGCCAGGCTGCTGTACCAGATGGGTTGTTATGAAGTGTCACTGGGCGATACCATCGGCAAAGCCACGCCACTGCGTTTTGCACGTATGCTGGATGCCTGTCTCTCTCATATCCCTGCCGATGCACTGGCCGTGCATTGCCATAACACCTGGGGACAGGCGCTGGCGAATATTTACCAGGCGCTTTTGATGGGGATCAGCACTGTGGATGCCAGTGTCGCCGGGCTTGGCGGTTGCCCTTATGCGCCGGGCGCAAGCGGTAATGTGGCAACCGAAGATGTGGTTTACCTGTGCGAACAATCCGGTATATCAACAGGCGTTGATCTCATGAAGTTGGCTCAGGCGGGTGATTTCATTTGCAGGCAGCTGGGTAAGCCCACGGCTTCAAATACAGCAATGGCACTGTTAGCAGGCAAGTCGGATATCAATCACTGATCAAATGTAAAAAGCATGGCCAACCCGATTGCTGGCCATGCTTTCTACTCCGGTGAAGGCAATTCAGTCAGAACGTAAATATCGCTGTTCTGCTTCCAGCTCATTCACCACTCGCCATACCTTCTGCTCACGTCGTTGCTTGGTATCCGATGACATGTTTAATCCGGCGCCTTTCAGCGAATCATCAGGCCCGACATATTGATCAATATGCTCATTAAACATGGTCCGAAACTCTTCCATCGTCGGCATACAATAATGTTCTTTTTCGTAGACTTCGAAAATATGTTCTACTTTTAGTGAGATATCACGTTTGATTCCATCAAAATCTGACATATCCATCTTACACCTCACCACAAATAACCTATACAGACTTGTATAGATTTTCTAATCCAGATTAGTGTAGCCCAGTTCTGTGACAATAAAGTTGCCATTTCAAGGGCAAAATATTCGCAAATCATTCCTATTTGCGATAACCCACCGCTGCAAAAGCGATTTCCTCCCATTTCCACACGGGGCACTTTGATCATTTTCATTTGTTGCTGCCAAAACTTAGATCAACTTCGAATTTTTATATGTCATGATTAAATCACTCAATCCCATTTTCAGTGGCTATACTTAATTGGCTTGAGTTTCAATTTGTTAGCATTCGGTTTCGAGGGCTTACATGCGGTGTCTGCCAATTTTCAGAACAATTCTGGCATCAGTTATCTGGCTTTGTTTACCTGCGGTTTGTCTGGCAGATGACCCGCCGGACATCGATCCCCGTCTGCTCATCGAAGACGGTCCGGAGGACATTATTTTTTCAGGCTGGCTGGACGAAACACAAACTTCTCTGTCCGACACCATTACTGATATGAGTACCAACATTGATCAGTTTCTCAGCCTTGAGGATGATGAAGAACCGATGGTCAATGAAAGCTATCTGCGAATTCGCATCAAACCGTCTTACACCCACAGAGACTATTTTAATTTCGACTCCAGTGTCTCTTTACGTATGGATCTTCCACACACGGAAAAAGACTGGAAACTGATTTTTGAAACAGATCCAGAAGATTACGGCAGCCTGGAAGATAAAGAGCGTGGCCTGGTTGACACAACCCGCACGGAAAACAAAGGTGCGATTGGCGGTGTCCGCCTTGAAAGCCGCCAGTTTGGTGAGTGGTATGCCGATTTTGATGTGGGCTTAAAACTTCGCTTACCGTTAGATCCCTTCGTCCGGGCTCAATTTCGCCGGGTGGACAGACTCGTTGATGGATGGACTTCGCTCGTCAGACAAGAAGTGTTTTACTATCACCGCAAAGGGCCTGGCAGCGTCACTTCGGCAGATTTCTACTACACGTTGGAACCTGCTGAACTCACGATTCTGAGAATCGGCTCAAGCGCACAATTCCTGGATAATGATCATAACTGGCAATTTGTGAACCTGGCTGAAGTTTATGACCGTATCAGTAATCGTAATTTATTCACTTATTCGATCGGCATGAGTGCCAACAGCCGCCCGGACTTAAGCGTGGAGAACGCCTGGCTATCATTCAGCTGGCAACGACGACTGCATAAAGACTGGCTTTATATGAAATTAACTCCCACAGTCAACTTTCAGGAAGAGTATGACTATAAAGCTAATCCAGGCCTTCTGGCCGAAATAGAATTGTATTTCACCAAAAACCGACAATTTAACCAGCTTTACCGCAGCATACCCAAGCCCTGATGTTACGACAGAGTAAACCGCACAAATCCAGTGTGTAACAAATCAGTACCAGAACGAATAGTTAAGGCGAAGCACAGCCTGGGTTGATACAATAGCGGCCATGATGCCGATCAGCACGGTTCGACGTTTATCATGAACACAGCTAATTTTAATGGCAGATCGTGCTAACCCCTATTTCTTCGTGGTTAGTCATATTAACCACCTATTACAGGACACATACCTTGAGCCATGCCGACATTGCCTCGACACCGTCGAACGACAACCCGTTGCTTTTTTCCGCACTGTCATTAAAGCCTGAACTATTGGAAAACCTCGCCACAATAGGTTTTACCTCTATGACGCCGATTCAGGCACAAAGCCTGCCGTCAATCCTGAACGGTAGCGATGTTATCGGCCAGGGAAAAACCGGTTCAGGTAAGACCGCCGCTTTCGGATTAGGTCTGCTGAACAAGCTGGATGTAAAACGTTTTCGAGTGCAGTCGCTGGTGCTGTGCCCTACCCGCGAACTGGCCGATCAGGTCGCGCAGGACATCCGTACTCTGGCCCGTGGTATTCACAATATCAAGGTGCTGACATTGTGTGGCGGTGTGCCTATGGGCCGTCAAATCGGCTCGCTGGAACACGGTGCCCATATTATCGTCGGAACGCCTGGCCGGGTGCTCGATCACTTAGAGCGTGGACGCTTAAGCCTGAGCAATCTGAATATGCTGGTGCTTGATGAAGCCGATCGCATGCTGGAAATGGGATTCCAGCCCGCGCTGGATGCCATCATTGAACAAGCGCCGCAACAGCGGCAGACCCTGCTGTTCAGCGCAACGTTTCCCAAACAGATCCAGTCGGTTGCGGAACAAATCCTTCACAAACCTGTGATGGTGAAAGTCGCCTCGACGCATGAAAAAAGCACCATTGCCCAGTCTTTTTTCCGTCTGGAAGATAACAAAGAGCGCATGCAGGCGCTGCGTCTGCTGCTGCTGGACAAACAGCCGGAAAGCGCCGTGGTGTTCTGTAATACCAAGCGCGAAACACAGCAAGTCGCGGATGAGTTGGCCGATGCCGGTTTCAGCGTGTTATCGCTGCACGGCGATTTGGAACAAAGAGACAGGGATCAGACGCTGCTGCAATTTGCCAATAAGAGTGCCTGTATTCTGGTGGCCACAGATGTTGCAGCCCGCGGGCTGGATATCGATGCGCTGGACGCCGTCTTCAACTATCACATGGCCCACGATACCGAAGTGTATATTCACCGTATCGGTCGAACAGGCCGTGCTGGCAGCCAGGGTAACGCGTACACCTTCTATGGCGAAAAAGATGGCTACAAGATGGCGTTACTGGCTGATCATTTCGAGCGCGAGATCACCAGCGATCCATTGCCGCCAGTGACGTTACTGAATAACAGACCGGCAGTCCCTGCCATGGTCACTCTCCAGATTGATGGCGGCAAGAAGCAAAAACTTCGCCCTGGTGACATTCTGGGCGCACTCACAGGCAATAACGGTATTGAAGGTTCGCAAGTCGGAAAAATCCACATCACAGATTTGCGCGCTTATGTTGCCGTTGACAGAAAAGTCATGAAAAAAGCGCTTGCGAAGATCACCAGCGATAAAATCAAAAGCCGCTCTTACCGGGCCAGAGCTTTACGCTGATTCTTGGCACTAAACGGCTGACTGTGAGCTGCTGACTCAGCCATCAGGCCATTCGGTATGAAAAACGGACCGTCATTCACTGTGACGGTCCGTTTTTTCAGCACTGATTCCCGTTGGGCAATCAGTGCCCGGTCACGAAAGCCAGCACAGGTCCTGTGCCTGTTTCATAAATCAGTTTCATCGTCATCAATAAAGTGACCGTGATGAAGATCGGCCGCACAACTCTGTCGCCATTGCGAATGACCACTTTGCTGCCCAGCACAGACCCCAGCACCTGGGCGACCCCCATCACCAGACCAATCTGATAATTCACACTGCTGATCGAGATAAAGAAAATCAACGACACCAGATTGCCCATCAGGTTTAATGGCTTAGTGGCAATACTGGCCTGCTTGATCGTGTATCCCAGTAAGATCGCAAACGCAATCATCCAGATCGCACCTGTACCCGGCCCGAAAAAGCCATTATAGAAACCAATGATCAGCCCCATTGACAGCATAAAAGTTCGGGACGACACCTTCGCCTGTTGCGCAACAACATTCTTCAGGCGTTTAGACAAAATCGAATAAGCCGTAATGGCAACCATGAGAATGGGCAGCAGCGCCCTCAGAATATCTGCCGGGAACAAGCTGACAGCAAAAGAACCCGCCGTTGCCCCGATTGCCGTCGCGATCATGCCAAGAAGCAGGCCGGCGAGCTTCACTTCTTTGTGCCATAAATAAGTCACGAAAGACGTCAGTTCACCAATCACGGCCTGCAAGCGGTTCGTACCGAGCGCCGTCAGCGGCGGCACACCGGCCAGCAAGAGACTCGGCACCGTAATTAAACCGCCACCACCTGCAATCGCATCGACAATACCGGCAATAAATGCCGCACAGAACAGCATGATGAATACACTGTCTGAGGGGACAAAGGCTATGGATTCCAACATATTTTTTCCTTTCTTTTTCAACTACTTCATTCATCAACCACATGTACAGCGCTGCAACAAATTGTCGGGCGCTGTACATGTATGTTGTTTAACGCATTGCCGAACGAACAATGATACGGTGCATCACGCGTAACTGACCGTAATAGTCGTTCACGGCATGGTGCTGAAGACCACGGTTATCCCACAACACAATCGTATCGTTTTCCCACCGCACCCTTGCGGTGAATTCATCACGGGTAATATGGCTAAAGAGATAATTAAGAATTGGTGCACTCTCTTCCGCGGACATCGATGTAAAGCGGCTGGTGTGCTCAGCATTCACGTAGATCCCAGGGATCCCTGATTCTTCATGTCGCTTGGCCGCAAAATGTGAGGCACTAAAGAAGGTATTAGCCATTGCGATATCTGTAAAATTCACCAGATGCGGGGCTTTGTTACCTGCTTCCTGAATTTTATTTGAAATGAATTCCGCTTTCTCAGACAGCAGAAACTTCTGCATCCCTTCCGACAAAGCGGCAAACGCTTTCTGGGAATCAGAAAATACGGTATCTCCCCCAACTTCCGGGGTTTGCTTCGCCGCCAGTAAAGTGAAATCGGGAGGAGAATCCAGGTAAGTGGAATCAACATGCCACACTCCACTGAACACATTTTTATGCTCAGGTTCTTTACGGATTTCGACAATTTCCGGGAAGCCTTCAATACCGCTGGAAAACGGATAGCGCTGCACGTCACCGAGCCGTTTCGCAATCTGCATCAGCTGCTGAGGCGAGGTGTCCTGCTTGCGGAAAATGAGTAACTTATGCCGAACCAGTGTCGAGTACAGTTCGTCGAACTGCTCTGATACTAAAGTAGCGAGTTGTTTGTGGGTAAACTCCAAACCAAAGCTTGGAGCCAGGGGCTTCGCTTCACTAGCCAATGAAGCAACTGTTACGTCAAGACGAGTCATTGTAATTATTCCACTCTTAATCAGTTAGAAGGAGCGGACATAGTTGTAACAAGGTTGCATATTAAGTTAAATTAATCATTATTTATTGCCATATTAAGATTGAGCTTAATGATAAATTCTCAGGATATTGAATTTTTCAGTGTGATTGCAGACAGTCCTTCCCTGGCTGCTGCCGCCAGAAAACTCAATGTGACGCCACCCAGTGTCACCCAGCGCCTGCAGGCATTAGAGCGGAAAATGTCCGTCACGTTAGTCGACAGAAATCTGAGAACCACCAAGCTGACGCAGGAAGGAAAAAAGCTTGCCCGAGAAGGCAGAGAGATACTGCTGGCACTGGAAGCACTGCAAAATGATCTCCTGTCGAACCAGTCAATGATTGAAGGCAAACTGAATGTTCTTGCACCGCTGGGATTTGGCACCACCCATATTGCGCCACTCATCGCCAGGTTTCAGAATCAGTACCCCAAACTGATCATTGATTTAACGCTCACCGATAAACCGAGCTGGTCGCACCCTATCAAACCGGATGTGATGATCTATATCGGCCGGTTAAAAGATTCATCACTCCGTTGTATTCACCTGGTTGAGAACAAACGCTTTCTTCTCGCCTCTCCTGGCTATCTTGCTTCAGCGCCACCCTTGAAAACACCGGAAGATCTTCATCATCATGCGTGTATCGCTCTGAAAGAGAATGACGAGGATGTCACGATGTGGAAATTCAATCTTCCGTCGAAGCAAACGATCAGTATTCGGATCGAACCCAAATTGTCCTGCAATGTCGGACAGGTTGCCAAGCAATGGGCCCTGGATGGCTACGGGATAATTCAGCGCTCGGAATGGGATGTCAGGAAAGAAATCGATTGTGGTCTGCTGGTCCCGGTACTGACTGACTATCAGCTCCCCAAAGCCAATATCGTGGCATTGGTATCGGCAGAAAAAAGTAAGCGATCCCGTAAACTCAGCCTGTTTCTTGATTATCTGAGCAATCATTTGCCACAGCGCTGGTAACGCGAAACGGTATGGACAAAGGTACCTCGCCTGAAGGTAAATATATGCCTCATGGCGCTCAAGGCTGCTTGCTAAGCCGCAGTCCGACCTTTATTTAAATGGGATAATCACACCCATGCTGTATAAAGTCGGGTTCATATCATTGAGTCCGACCAGCGTACTCGCTTCAGCGTAGCCGATCCACTTGTCATTGAAGGCGCCAGAGACACCGAGGTGAAAGCGACCGTAAAATTGATCGTCAGACTGAGTAATCACAGGCAGGTCACTGCTGGAATACATGGATTTGAATTGACTGATAATACGGTCTGAATGGTATTGATAGTCATAGTGCAGGTAGCTTTTCACATAAGGCTGGAAAAGCCCTAAGCTGGTACGGAAGGGCTTAGAAATCGTTGCGCCGGTAATAAAGGTAGTGCCTTCCAGTTTATTGACATCATCAACTTGTGAAATCACATAGTTTGAATTGCCTTTCGACAGCCTCTCGGTATATCTGTCCCTGTCTGATAAGGTGTACTGCACCGAACTTTCCAGCGCTATTTTGGCGTAGGGGTAATCAATCACATAACCGCCGCCCAGCATAAACACCCACACGTCAGAATCGGCATCATTCATACTGCTGACCACAGGATCGGTATACATATTCACCTGACGACTCATGTCTGTATCAATCAGTGCATAGCTGGCAGTGAAATCAAGAAACCATTCGTTTTCAAAATAGCTGAAATAGCCAGACGCGACCAAGCCGTCGATATCGCTACTTCCTTCATTTTCATAATCAGAAGATTGGTAAGAAGGCATGCCCAACGCCAAACCAAACAGATAATTATTATTCAGCAGATAATCGCCCCCCATGGTCAGCGAATAACTGTTATTTGCAGGAGAGGTGCGATCAACCGGGGACGATTTGAAGTGAAACTGAGGCTGAGAGCGCTCAACGCGCATATAAGTGCCCAAACCACTTGGTGTATTTTCAAAATACGATGAATGAGTGTAATCACTTGCGCTGAATGAGCGAAGACGGTTATCTTCCCTGACACTGCTTGTGCGCGAACTGACATCACCCGGGTATAAAGCAAAAGATGAAGCACTCAGACTGGCGGCTGGGTGAAGGGCTTCTTTCTTACTGGGTTTATCTACCCTGACATCGCTGGCCATTGACGATAACGAGTCAATGACCTCGTCGGATACCGAGCTGACCAAGCTGAATTGACTGCTGTCTGCCCATGTCACTGAGGGTAACGTGGCTGCCAGAACCACAACAGACAACCCGACCCCGCGACACCGATGTGCGCTCTTCATACAGCCCCCTAAACTACACGCTTATGTTATCCGTACGCCTTTATTAGACGTATCTAATACATCGTCACAAATACTTGCTTCTTGAGTATAGGGAGGTGAAATTTTGAGCAGTGTCGCAAAAATAACACTACGATTTTTTTGCGATTCGAAGTATTACGCTTCAGTATGTAATGGACACAACATTCTTGAGCAACTCGTTGAAGTCAGGCTATTTACTTTTCTGACACTGGATCTGATGCCTAATACCAAACTTTTTCTTTTTTTATGGACATGCCAGGAGGCAGAGATGAAATCCCTGATAGCCCCCTTATTGATTGCCACCCTGACAGCCCTTCCTGTACTGGCCGATGATCTGGAACAGGCTGCAAAAGATGTCTGCGGCTGCCTCGCCCAGCCCTATGCCGAACTTGAGAAAGCCTTACAGACAGTGAAAACAGACAAGGGCAATGACCTGTCCGGTCTGATGAATTCCAAAGATGAGCTCACAAAGATGATGGCAGCCACACAAACCTGCGTGGAAGATCTCAGGAAACAATACCCAGAGATCGACGCTGATAAAGCGTTACAAAAACAGGTGATGGAGAAGACCCGGCAGTATTGCCCTAACCCGTTAGAAACGTTAGATCTGAAAGCACCGCCCGTGCCGGCGGGTTGAGGTTTGTTCTGAGTTTTTCTCTGGGGTTGGGGATTACGTCAATGTGACGCAGACGATAAAAAAGCGATTTCAGGTAAGACGAAAAGTATGTCGCGCTTGAGTTTGGTGTATCTCTCAGCATTGTGTGACGCGCGCCAGACACTCTTTGTTGGGCCAAAGAGTGCCCAGAAAAGCCCTTTTGGTTCTTTGGTGTGGCCCGGGACGGTTGTAGGCGCTCCCGGCGCCGACAACCTGAAAATTCGTCCTGAATTTTCCCCTGGGGAGTGTATTACGTCAATGTGACGCAGACGATAAAAAAGCGATTTCAGGTAAGACGAAAAGTATGTCGCGCTTGAGTTTGGTGTATCTCTCAGCATTGTGTGACGCGCGCCAGACACTCTTTGTTGGGCCAAAGAGTGCCCAGAAAAGCCCTTTTGGTTCTTTGGTGTGGCCCGGGACGGTTGTAGGCGCTCCCAGCGCCGACAACCTGAAAATTCGTCCTGAATTTTCCCCTGGGGTTGTGGGTTTCTTAGGGTATAAACTCGTTGAAACTTTGAACATTTATTATGAGTACTTCGCACGAATATCAACAAGTAGATTCAATACTGACTTTTCGATGAGAGGCTTTAGATCAAGAAAGCCAAACTCAGGCTTCAAATGAAAGATTGAATTAAAACGCAGCAGACCTTTAATGTAATTTCCCCAGCTCAACCTTTCTGTTGAACGTAATGTTTCGAGTTGCTTCTCTTGAGACAAAGAAATTATATCAAATTCAATGGTTACCAACGGCCTCCACCCAAACAGAAATCCAAGGCCGAAAAACAAAGTTCCTCTCCTGTGATATGGAACACGAACGACCAAAGATACATCCTTCGTATCAATCTCTGCTGCATCCGATGCCGATCTCAAAGGAAGCAATTCCACCAACTTGAAGCGAATCGCATCAGTTAAATCAACACTCACAGAAGATAAAGAATACTCATCTATGAATTTTAAAAAATCTCTTCTTGGAGCAACTCTTATTGAATCTAAATATACCGCCAATGTAATTCCCTTTTACTCATTACACCCGGATTAAGGTGCTGCAACACATTGCGATCAAACTCAAGCCGAACGGCCGATACCTACAATATCTAAGATGAATTCAGCCCTTTCTCGAACTGAAAACTTTGGAACTTCAATCAGTTCATAACCGAACTTTTTGTATGCGTTCAGCATTTCGTGATATGTCGCAACCGCTTCATTAAAATCTTGTTTACGCTCGATGTCATTTTCATAGATGGTTTCCCAAGGTGGGAAAATAAACACATTTTTGTGATAAGTCAGTTCGCGACAACTTCTTAACAAGAGTTCTGAAACGGCTATTTTTTCAAGTTGACTGTAACCATATGAATCGATGATGCTCCGATCAAAGAAGGTCAAAACTGTATTATCGTGTACTTTGTAGTTGTTCAGTTCTTCAAGAACCATTGCATCACGAAATGCCGCTTTATCTTTCCAGGGTAAAGCGAGCCCATTGCGCTCAACCTGTGTTTGAATGACTTTACGGCCAACTTCTGTCGCACTTGGGTATCCCAATTGCTCTAAAAACTTGATCACTGAGGTTTTCCCTGAGCCAGGACCACCCGTAAAAACGACCCGATTATTCAAAAAACCTCCCAAAACGGCTAACAGATGACATGGATTCCTCCCACATCAGGCTCTGTCAACCAGCAGAGTAATCCTGACAGCCTAGTCAATACAGTTTCCTTCCTGATATTACTTTCTTAATAAGAAACGGCGTAAGTCTCTTTCTACTCGCATGACAAACAAGATATACACTTTTTCAGCCTCATACTTGTAAAAAATGCGGCAGGGATTAATCACAACTTCACGGTAATTTAAATAATCCAGTTCAGGCGGTACACGTCCTGATTCCGGGAAGGTTTCCAGGCGTCCAACTTTTGCAAAAATGGTTTGAACAAGTTCTTTGGCAGCATCAGTATTTTCAAGGGCTATATATTCAGCAATCTCGTTAAGATCAGATAACGCTGGTTCCGTCCAGATTATTTCAGCCATTTTGACATTCTGTCCTTCGCTCCTTCATGACTCACAGTCTTACCGTCCGCTAATGCGCGCTCACCACGAGCGATCCCTTCAAGGATTGCTAAACGATTTTGCATAAATTCATAATCATCAACATCAACGAGATAAGCTGACGGCTTACCGTGCTCAGTAATCAGCACTGGCTCTTTTGTTTCATGAAGATCAGCAAGGATCTTAGTCGCTTGACGCTTCAGTGATGTCACCAGTTCTACTTTCATTCGAACCACTCCAAGAAAAAGCAAAAGTGATACTATTCTATCACTTAGAGTATAGCAAGCTCCATACTGGCGGATGAATGACATGCCCTGCCCTCAGCAGTCTTTGCCAAAACAGCCAAGCCTGATACTGAAATTAGAGGAACCCGTCATGACGAAACCTATTTAAAGGTATGATTTGTATAGCATATTAATAAATCATATCCTGAAAATGCCACAGTTTCACAATCCCGCGAAGCCGGTTGTTATAAAGACTGTGCAAAGTCACGTAACGCTTTGCCTTCAAAACGGAAATACTCTTTCTCCTGGACCAAACTGGCCCCAATAGATACATAGAATTTGCCTGCTGTCGGATTCGTACGCTCTGCCGTCCAATCCAGACGCTGACAATCATGACTCACAGCAATTGAAGCCAGGTGCCTCATCAATTTCAGACCAACACCTTTACCCCGCGCTGAAGCAGAAACAAACAGGTCTTTCATATACATCTGGCCAGAGAGTTTTGGGGCGGGAAACATCATCGCATAGGTCGCGAATCCAACAACCTTATCGTTATCAAAGGCCGCAACCACTTTCACACCAGAGTGCTCAGAAAACACTTGCTGGCTTAAGTAGTTAACCAATTCACTCTCTGACGCAGCTTTATCCCCGAAATAATACTTTTCAAGCTCAATAAAAATTGAGAGGAGATCAAGACAATTTTCCTTATTCACTTGCTTTAGTTTCACCAATATTCCTTATCTGTGATGCTCTGAGAATGCGGCGGGCATGTATAATACTTTCTAATGAATGAGGGATTGTAAACAACACTCAAATGTCAATGAAGACACCCCGGCTTCATTAAATCAGTACAATCCTTCTTCAAAGCTTTGTTAAAATTTTACTCACCTAGTGCTTCGAATTTCTCTTTTAGGGTCATGTGGCAAACAATTTGTATAAGAACGAGCCACATGAGTTCTACCATTATCATCTACGACAACACAAACTAGATTACACGGCTTGCCCAATGCACTTCGCCAATAATGATGACGTTCCTCATAGTCCGCTTCAAATTCTACGTAAACGTGAGCTGAACTGACCCATTCAAGTGGGATTGAACGTTTTATAAGTAAACGCTTAAACATCTTTGAATAATGCTTAGTCATGGGGTCAAAGCTCGGGGAGTACGGGATAATCTGTTGGGAGCAAAGATCAAGGTAAACACTCTTGCTTTGAAGAGTCGCTACGAACAGGTATAGCTTACCAATACCCCAATAGCCATCGACATCATTGTTTCTGCTATTAAACGAACCGATAACACCGCTTGCAATACTACCTAGTTCTCTTCTGCGTCCCATGTTTTTCCTAAAAGACGTGCTACTTCATCTTGTGTTTCTGGTGAAAACAGCGTCAATTGTTCATCAGTTAACACGCCATAATGCTTTAAAGCTGCAATCTTAAACAATGCATTACTTCGTTTGAGATCATTAAACATCTCAGCGATGGCGTCATCTTCTTTGCTCATTAACTTCCAGAGCTCTAAATAACTTTCATGTTCCCGACCTTTTCGGTCAGATGATACTTGGTCGATGCGTTGAAAGATCGTCTCGCATACCGAATTGAGCAGGTTCGCCTTGAGACCACTCAACACTTTCCAATCATTTTCAGGTACAGATGACATCAGAAGTTTCTCCTTAAGACGCTGGCAGCACACTACATCAAACTTCATCACAACAGCCCTAACCACTTCGAGTTATTGGGGCTGGAAACGCAACGCGTTGACAGTCCCTCTTGAGCCATTTGCTATACGTGGCTTATGATGACCACTCTCTGTTTTGAAGAACAACCCGATAGCCATCGATATCCTCAAACGTTTTCCCTACAACATCCCAGTAATCGTTATAAGAAGGTACGACGACAAATCCCGCTTTCTCCATTTGTTCGCAACATTGAGCCCAAACATCCTGTTCAGGAAGATAAAATACAAGCAGGTTATCTTGCGTGGGAGCCTGCCCTACTACCGTACCTTTATGATGAGTAAACTCTAGATAATAATGATGAAGCTCGTGACCAATGATTGAGCCATCAAAGCCATTATGATCTTCGAAAGAACCCAATAGTTTAAAGCCCAAACCATTGACGTACATTTCCGTAATTTTTGCCAGATTATCCGTTGGGCGAGCGACTCTAAGTTTTGCTGATTTAGGGATCATTATCTTCTCCAATCCTTTGTTATGAATATGACGCACTTACCCAGCTAAAGTGCTGGCATGCATTACCACAAAGCTCAATCACAATAGACATAACCATCGCGGGTCAAAAGAACTGGAAACGCTATGCGTTGAAAGTCTCTCTTGAGCCGTTTGTAAGGCCATTAATCAAAAATATAGACGACCTCACCGATAATGCTGTCACTTGTAATATACCCCCAATGCCTACTATCCGCTGAATTGTCGCGATTATCACCCATGAAAAAGTAACTTTTTTCTGGTAATACTTTTTCATCCACATCAGCAGATGGCCGCATACTGTCCCGTTGAATGAAGTATGTAACTCCATTTAACTGTTGTTTAAAGATTGTTTCTCTGTCTGTATCATATAGTTTTTCCGTAGTTAAGACTGAACCATTAACAGTAATTTCATTACCTCTAATAGACAGCGTATCTCCAGGTAATGCGATTAATCTCTTAACAACAGGAAAATCTATTTCCGGCGGATAAAATGCATACAACTGACCTCTTTGCATTAGATCAGTAGACGATATTTCCTCATTGACTAGTGTGAAACCATACGTCCCGTATGTGCCATAGCCAATTTTTTGTACAAGGATATTATTTCCAGATTTTATTGTCGGTTCCATTGAACCTGCAGGGAAAACAAATGGCTCATACAAGAAGGAGCGTAATAGGAAGACCATCATGAAGAAGGTTCCATAAATTGTAGGTATGCCCCACCACCTTGAATACCAAGCCCTTTTAAAAGAGTGGTCATATTTTTTTACTACAAAATACGCATGAATTGGACAGAGTAAGGAGAAGCTCACTATAAATGACGTTTGATATCTCCAATCCAGCAATGAAGCAATACAAGAAAGAATAAAATACAACCAAAATAGTTTGGGTCGATTAAGGTATAAAAATGTGAATGCTTGTAGAAACACGCCTAAAAGTATTGCGACCCATGCTTTGGGTTTCCAATAGATATTCACCAATTATCCTTAATTCTGTGGGACTAAATTTTTGTTATACGACAGCGAATCGAATCACTCTGTCGCATAACAATTTCTGACAAAAACCGATTAGGAATATGTTTGTTTTTATAATTCAATTTAGCCATATAAAAACAAGTGATTTACATAACGCCATTTCAATTATCATACTAACGATTCTCATAGCCCCCAATTGATATTATTTAATTCATGTATTTCATGAATTACTGCAGGAAATGCAGTTTTCATTTACGATAGGATTATATCATCAGCTAACCCCTATCTAAAACAATCGCTTTCTAAATTTATCCAGAGATATATTCTAAAAGCTCAGCATTCGCTGCATTTTTCATCAGTCGTGCTCTTGCCGGCCCAACACCATAAATACTCTCAATTAAACTATCTTCTGTTTTAGTGTGTAAATTTGCTATTGTTTGAATACCAACTGACTTTAACTTTTCCTTTTGCCATGGCGTAAGCAGAACTAAAACATCAATTGGTTTTTCCAACAGTGATTTCAAAGACTCTTTATACTGAAGCTCATCATCAGTCTGTAGAAGATCATCACTGCCTGAGTATGAAGCATGATTTTTACCAAATTCAGGAAACTTCTTAATTGATAAGTTTTTATAAAAATCTGAAGATTCTCCGTGAGGACTGCTTTCTAGTGAGATCATACATCCATATTTTATTTCGTACCTTGTACCCAACTCTTTTCTAGTAGCCCTCATAGCACTATCAACCATTCTTATAATTCCTGTATATGTTAATAATCTTAAAGATTCTTTCACTGCCTCTGGAGAATCCTTATGTATCCAGAAATATATCGTAGATTCGTCTATGCCTTTTTCCTTTCTAGAAGAATTATATTCTTCAACTCTTGGAATAACTGAATTTTCCAAGAAATCTCGCCCCCAATCAATTACACCTTGGTGTCCTTTATATTTCTCTCCCAACTCCGTATGTTCTACCCATATCTGATTTCTATAAAATGACTTAATAACAGAATTAACATTTGATGTATTAAACTTTGATAAATCTTGAAGAGTTCTTAGCAACATCCTAGGATTTCCACCTGACGAAAGAGCTAATGTATTGAATAAATCTCGTTGCCTATCAATATCTGCTCTTAACTTATCATCAGACTGTTTAAAAACAATATCTTTAAAATATTGAAGATAATCAGAATCTGAGATATTCCTTTCAAGTTTCTTATAAGTACAGTCGTGTATTATTTCAAAAGAATCACCAAAGTGCGTTACACCTGGATATATGGCAGCATTACAACTTATATATGGAGATCGTAGATCTTTGAAAAGATTAAAAAATTGTCTCTGTTGCTCAGGTCTAAAAACATGGGCCGCTTCATCAAAAAAGAATACTACTTTTTCTAAAGAGTTACCCTCACATATTAGTTGAATAGCCTCTTTAACGTCTTCAATATCCGGAAGAGATGAGATATTTAACGTTGATTTCCCTTTATATGAATCCTCAAATATCTTTACAATTTCCTTTAAACTAACATGAACACCATCTTCTGTATCACTTTCATCATTACTTAGAAGGTTTGCAGTTAGGCCCGATACTACTATCCCTTTTTTTCTAAGTTTATTCATCAAGTATTTTAGCGTTTTAGCTAGCATCCAATGGTAGAACTGGAGGTCGTCATCAGTAGTTATTAATGAACTCATATTGAAAGGAACAAATACAGTGATATTTTTATCACTTTCAGCTTCTAATTCCAATTCAGCCACTCTCATTAAAAATGACTTTCCTGTTCCCCTGGATCCTTCTAGCAAACATGGCTCATTTGATTTTAGAGCATTCAATATATTCCTATCCGAAGAATTAACTACGGACAAATCTAATATGTCAGCCTGTTTAATACTTTCTGTTCGAAGATAAAACTCACTCATTTCAATTCCTATGAACGGCCAAAAATCTCTCTAACCTCAGATATGTGACTAAATTCTTCAGGTATAAACTGAAGTGACTCGCGAGCAGCATCATCAAGTAATCTTGTATACCGGCATATAGCAACAAACAAAATAACTTCAGATGTGTTTTTATAGCTTTCTAAATATAAATTTAATAGATTCGAGTTGTAGCTTACTTTAAGACCACTTTTTCCCCAAGTTTCATTATTTCCGTGTACATATTCTGATAATTTTCGATACGTGGACATCGCTTTATCACGATAGCCACTAGTATACGGAGCGCATTCACTGAAAAATGCTTTTGTAAATCTGTTGGATAGCACTCCATTCTCTTCATCTACAAGCTTAGACCATTTAATATCAGTCCTACCATCAAGCCATTCATGTAATTCCATCTTATTAACAGAAAAATACATTGTTGCCAAGCCCATTTCCAATGCTAACCTTAAGGATGAAAATGCTTGTCGATATAACCCTAAAGTTAAATTAAGCGTTGCCGATTCGAGCTGAGTACTAACCGTCACTAGCATTTGCCTTTCTTGAGGATCAAGTAAGCAATCTGAAAACTCAAATATACATGAAGCCAAATGGTGAAGTGTACCTAGTTTTTCTTTTTCTAAAATCGTTTTGGTAAATACATTCTGAGATTCACTATTAAGCTTTGAAAAATATTCTTGTATATCCATGAATTTAGAGTATTCCATATTTAAAAAGGTAACAATTTACTAATAGTTACACATAGCGTAATATAGCAACCTTCTTTGATGAGTGAATTGTTTTTATTGAAATAAAAGTAATTCAACTATAATAAATCGCTCAATTATCGAATCACTTATTGATTTTCGCAAACTATATTCACCCAAACAAACACTTTCCCAAAATGTAAACATAGTCCTAATTTACTTCAAATATCAGATATTCCCGAGACTAGATAAACATCTCATATATCTTACTTCAACTACTGCTGCTACCCAATTTATATTCTTTACTTTCTTTCTATTTCATGACTTACACCAAAAATCAGCAACGCTATGTTTGTAAGTAAGTGACATCAATCACTTACTAAGTGCAAGGAAGCCGTAGCCATGTTACATACTCACCCAGCCACCAAAAACTAACTCGCTTTATGGATTCCCGCCTGTCGCGGGAATGACAGCTTGATAATGTGCATTGATAGTACAAAATCAGGGAAAAATTCAGGACGAATTTTTAGGTTGTCGGCGCCGGGAGCGCCTACAACCGTCCCGGACCACACCAAAGAACAAAAAGGGGCTTTCTGGGTACTCTTTGCCCCAACAAAGAGTACCTGGCGCGCATCAAACCATGCCGAAATGAACACCGAACTCAAGCGCGACATACTCACCGAATCCCAAAAAATGTTACCCCGCAATAGCACTTCTGCTGCATTAAGGCCATAATCCCCCCACTCACGTGTCCAACACGCTCCCCTTAAAGCAATACAAAAGTAGATCAAACACAATGACAACACAGTCAACGGTCATTATTGGACTGTACAACCCCAAAAGCCCGACGAATGTTGGCGCAGTGATGCGTGCCGCAGGCTGCTATGACGCGACCCAGGTGCGCTATAACGGTAACCGCTATAACCGCGCGGCAAAATTTCACACCGATACCCACAACAGCCATGAGCGTATTGAATTGGTCGAGATGGACGATCTCACCGCCGGGTTAGCGGACGACGTAGAAATTGTCTGTGTTGAATTAGTGGTTGGCGCAACGGCATTGCCTCGCTTTACCCATCCGGAAAACGCCGTGTATGTGTTTGGCCCGGAGGACAGCTCACTGCCACAAGAGGTTGTCGATAAAGCCCATCATGTTGTGTATGTGCCTACCAATGGCTGCATGAATCTGGCAGCAACGGTCAATGTGGTCCTGTATGACAGATTAGCCAAAACACTGGGTGCGATTGATGATCACCAGCAAATCGTCTCGAACCGGGACAACAAAAACAAGCTGGCCGTCAAAGGCTGCGTTTGACATAAAAAAAGGGCCATCAAATGGCCCTTTCTGTTTCATCGCAACCATCCGCTCTGCGCCATTCGGGTTGCTGTACTCTCTGAAAAACGCGTCGCGCGATTTAACCCGGCATAAATTGCCAGAACAAGGTCGACAATGGCGGCAGATCAATCATCAGCACTTCACTGCCTGACGCCTCATCCCAGACGGTATTCACCGTTTGCTCTACCGGCATCCCGCTGCCCCAGTACTGACTGTCATCACTGTTGAGCATTAACCGGTACTGGCCTGGCTGCGGCACCGGAATTCGGTAATTCTGCCGGGGCACAGGGGTAAAGTTACTGACCACCAGCACCTTGCCGCCATTGCGGGCGAAACGCTCATGCGCGATCACACTGCGGGACGCATCATTTTGCACACACCAGGCAAAGCCAGCCGCATCACAATCCAGTTCATACAAAGCCGGGGTCGACTGATACAGGATATTTAACGCCCGCATTAAACGCTGAACGCCGGTATGGCGATCATACTGCAGATAATGCCACTCCAGCACCCCATCGTGATTCCACTCCGCACTCTGGGCGATTTCTGCGCCCATAAAGTTCAGCTTTTTACCGGGCTGACCATACATATACGCCATATAAGCACGCAGATTGGCCGTTTGCTGCCATTCATCACCCGGCATTTTATTGAGCAGCGAACCTTTGCCATAGACAACTTCATCGTGTGACAGCGAGAGCACGTAGTTCTCACTGAAGGCGTATACCAAAGGAAACGTCAGCGTATCGTGATGGTGCTGTCGGTGAATCGGATCCTGGCGGATATAACTCAGGCTGTCGTGCATCCAGCCCATATTCCATTTGAACCCAAACCCCAGCCCGCCTTCATAGGTTGGCCGTGAGACACCGGGAAAACTTGTCGACTCTTCCGCAATCGTCATGGCATTGGGATACAGGCGGTACACTTCTTCATTCATCCAGCGCAATAAGCTGGCAGCATCATGATTGATATTGCCGCCTTCGGCATTGGGTATCCACTCTCCGGGCTGTCGTGAGTAATCCAGATACAGCATGGATGCGACGGCATCGACCCGCAGGCCGTCGATGTGGAAATGCTCAAACCAGTACAGGGCATTGGCGACCAGAAAACGGCGCACATGCTCACGGCTGTAATCGTAGATATAGCTTTGCCAGTCCTGATGCCAGCCGCGACGCGGATCCGGGTCGTGAAACAAGGCGGTGCCGTCAAAAAAGGCCAGACCATGATCATCGGCCGGGAAATGCGCCGGCACCCAGTCGAGAATCACGCCTAACCCGGCCTGATGGCACTGGTCGACGAAATACTTGAAATCATCCGGCGAGCCATAGCGGCTTGTCGGAGCAAACAGTCCTACCGGCTGATAGCCCCAGGAGCCGTAAAAAGGATGTTCCGCCACCGGCATCAGCTCAACATGGGTATAGCCCATCTCTGTCAGATAAGGGATCAGCTCTGCCGCCAGCTGACGGTAACTCAGGCTTTCACCGGATGCCTGCCGCCGCCATGAGCCCAGGTGCAGCTCGTAAATGGAAAGCGGTTGTTCGTGTTTGGCTGTCACCTGCCGCTGCTGCCAGTGTGCATCCTGCCAGCGATAGGTACTGTGGTCATACACTTTGGATGCAAACGACGGATACTGCTCCGCCTCATAACCCCAGGGATCGGCCTTATGCGGCAGGCTGTTGCCCGATGGATCGCGCAGTTCAAACTTATAGCGCTCCCCGGTGGGCAGTCCTTCGACAAAACAGCCCCAATAGCCTTGCGCCAGTGCGGATAACGGATGGGCGCGGCTGTCCCAGTGGTTAAAATCACCCACCACGCTCACTGCAGAGGCATTCGGGGCATATACCAGGAAACGGACGCCGGAGATTGGTAAGCCGCCGGTTTCAACCGTTAAGCGTTGCGCGCCCATATGATGATACTGGCTTGAAGGATGCGCCAGCTCAGCAACATCCGGCAACCAGTCTTTGATGTTTACACGTCCGGCGCCCACGTGTTACTCCTGCTTCTCAGCCGCCTGACGGCGTACATCCGTCAACCGTTTGGTTAGATCCATGATGTCCTGACGGTGAAAAAGATCTTCAAGATTCACTGCCAGTTTACGTCGCCAGTTCGGATATTCATCCACAGTGCCCGGAATATTGACCGGCTTATCCATTTCCAGCCAGTCTTCCAGTTGCAGGCTCAGCAATGCGCTGGCACCGGCTGCAAGATGTAACTGCAGCGCTTCGGCCAGGGTGCGATCCATCGGGACATACTGCGCGTCGCGGCCAACATTTTTCGGCAGGAAGCCATGCCAGTTGACGCTGTCCAGAATGCGCTGTTTGCTCTCAGCACGGCTGTCGAACAGTCCCTGCAGTTGCTGTTCATCCGGGTACAAACCCAGCTCCCGGCCCAGCTTGAGATCGTCGCAATGCCAGAAGCCTCTGAGTGTCGGCATATCATGGGTACACAGGGCCGACATCGACTGCGCGGTATAATGCGACGGAGAATAATAGCCACCGTCTTCCGCCGTTTCGAAGAAAAAGACCTTGTAAGAGTGAATGCCGGCGCTCGCCAGTTTATCGACGATTTCATCCGGCACTGTGCCCAGATCTTCACCGATGACGGTACATTGATGGCGGTGACTTTCCAGCGCGAGAATCGCCATCAGGTCATCAACCGGATAGTACATATACGCGCCTTGCTTGGCCGATTCACCTTTTGGAATCCACCACAAGCGAAGCAGTCCCAGCACATGGTCGATCCGTAACGCGCCGCAATGGCGCATATTGGCACGCAGCAGTTCAATGAACGGCTGATAGGCCGTTTTGCGCAAGGCCTGCGGATTGAATGGCGGCAATCCCCAGTTTTGTCCCAGCGGACCAAGAATATCCGGTGGCGCCCCGACACTGACTCCCTGGCACAGGGCATCCTGATCGGCCCAGGTTTCTGCGCCGGAATCACACACGCCGACGGCCAGATCCCGGTAAAGCCCCATCACCATGCCTTTTTCTTCGGCAAGCTGCTGCGCTTCTGCCAACTGAGTATCAGCCAGCCATTGCAGATACATATACAGCTGCACCTGCTCAGGATGGGCGGCAATGAAGTGTTTCACGGCTGCATTATCAAAATGACGATATTGCTCCGGGAAAACCGGCCAGCCCCAGATTTGGTCGTTCTGCGCTTTCAGTTCAGCGTGCAAGGCATCAAACGCGGCCTGATGCAGCAGACTTTCACCGCCGGTTTCGACAAAATCCAGGAACTGTCGGCCACGGGCGGTCAGTGACGCCAGATGGCGTTGCTGAAAGGTGTGAAACAGCATCGGCAGCACAAGCATTTTCAGGCATGCCACTTCGCTGTAGTTCACCCAGTTGCTGTCACGGGCCGCCACCAGACGCTGCTGGAATGCATCGCTACCCACTAACTGCAACGCTTCATCACACTGAGCGAATTCCGGTACGGAACACACATCGATATAGATAATGTTGAGCCAGCGGCGGGAAGACGGACTGTACGGGCTTGCCCCTTCCGGATTGGCCGGAAACAAAGAATGGATCGGGTTCAGGCCGACAAAATCGCCGCCACGGGATGCAATATCAGACACCAGATGTTTGAGATCGCCAAAATCACCAATCCCCCAGTTATGACCGGTACGTACTGAATACAGCTGGACACTGGCACCCCAGAGTTTCTTGCCCTTTTCCAGAGCCGGCTGCTTATAACAAGCCGTTGGGGTGACGATCAGCGTCATCTCATAGGGTGACTGACGGCGTTTACGGAAAATCTCAAGCTTGTGGTAGCCCAGCGCCAGTTCAGGCAACGCGAATGTCATCCCGCCACCTTGCTCACGGTCATCTGTCACCAGCTGCGACTGCAGCCAGCCTTCCATCACCTCGCCCTGTTCGGTTTCGAGCCGCCAGCTGAAATCGCTGATACGGGCACTGCGCCCCAAAGTCAGCTCGATCTGCACAGGTTCACCGCGACGGACCACTTTCACCGGCGCCAGCACTTCTCTTGGCTGTAATCTGGCCGCTGAGGCTGTCAGCGCCTGATCACTGCTGGTATCGTAACCCAGCGCGCTCAGTAAGCTGCTCAGTGTTTCCGTACTCACCGATGTTTCATCGCCCCAGGCACTGATATAGCTGTCAGCCAGCCCGACCTGTCCGGCAATCTCTTTCACAACCTTTTCTGTTCTCATTCTTCTTCTCCGTGACACGGTTAAGGCTGACTGTCTCTCCCACAGATTCAGCCTATGTCACTACTTACAATAACGCCGGGACTAGTCAGCCCCGGCATAAATATCAGCGTTTGACCGCTTTTAGTTGCCAAATGTTTTCTACATAGTCGCGAATACTGCGGTCTGAGCTGAACTTGCCGACCAGCGCGGTATTGAGGATCGCTTTTCTCGCCCAGCCGGCTTGATCCCGGTAAGCGTGGTCAATACGTTCCTGAGCCGTGACGTAATCAGCGAAATCGGCCAGTACCAGATACGGATCGCCCCCTTCCAGCAGATTGTCTCGAATGCCCGCCAATGCGTCCGGCTCACCCGGTGTAAAGGTCTCGCCCAGCAGCAGATCCAGTGAAGCTTTCAGCAAGCTGTCAGACTCGTAGTAACGGGTTGGCTGATAGCCTTTCTGAACCAGTTCCATCACCTCGTCGACCAGCAAGCCAAAGATGAAGATGTTGTCATCGCCGACTTCTTCCCGGATCTCAACATTGGCGCCGTCCATGGTGCCGACAGTCAGCGCACCGTTCAGAGCCAGTTTCATATTTCCGGTACCGGATGCTTCCTTACCGGCCGTCGAAATTTGCTCCGACACATCGGCCGCCGGGATGATGATCTCCGCCAGGCTGACACGATAGTCAGGGATAAAGACCACTTTCAGCTTGCCACCCAGGCGAGGATCATTGTTCACTTTGTCTGCCACTTTGTTGATGGCAAAAATGATGTCTTTCGCCAGTGCATAACCCGGCGCCGCTTTGGCTGCAAAGATAAACACGCGCGGCTGCATCTCAAATTTCGGATCACTGAGCAGACGGTGGTAGAGCGACAAAATATGGATCAGGTTCAGGTGCTGGCGCTTATATTCATGAAGGCGCTTGATCTGCACATCGAAGATGGCGTCTGTGTTCAGTTCAATCCCCATGTTGTCAGCCACCCAGTCGGCCAGACGCTGTTTGTTGGCCTTTTTCACAGCCATGAAAGCTTGCTGGAACTCGGCATCATCGGCAAAGTCAGCCAGTGACGATAACTGTTCCAGTTTAGCAGGCCAGTCTGTGCCGATTTTTTCATTAATGAGTGAACTCAGCGCCGGGTTACAGAATTTCAGCCAGCGCCGCGGGGTGACACCGTTCGTGACATTCTGAAGTTTCCCCGGATACAGTGCGTCGAACTCAGGAAACAGGTCACGCTTAACCAACTCCGAGTGCAGCGCTGCCACGCCGTTCACCGCATAACCGCCAATCACGCACAGGTTTGCCATGCGCACCATACGCTCGTTGCCTTCCTGAATCACAGACAGCTTGCGTTTCACTTCATCATTGCCCGGCCATTTCGCCTCGACCAGATCCATAAATCTGTGGTTGATCTCAAAAATGATTTCCAAGTGACGCGGTAACAGATTAGCAATCAGTGATTCGCTCCAGGTCTCCAGTGCTTCCGGCAGCAAGGTATGGTTGGTATAGGCAAAGACTGAATTACAGACAGACCAGGCATCGTCCCAGCTCATGAAGTGCTCATCGAGCAGAATGCGCATCAGTTCGGGAATTGCGATTGTCGGGTGGGTGTCATTCAGCTGAATGGTTTCCAGCTTGGCCAGATCTTCAATCGCATGGCCTGCGGCCAGATGACGACGCAGAATATCGGCCACCGAGCAGGCACAGTGGAAATACTGCTGCATCAGACGCAAGGTTTTACCCTGCTCATGATTGTCATTCGGGTACAGCACTTTGGTGACATTACCGGCTTGAATCGCCGCCTGCTGCGCCCCGGTATAGTCACCGTCGTTAAACAGCGCCAGATCAAAGGGTGCCGGCGCACGGCATTCCCACAGGCGCAAAGGATAAACGCTGTTATTCTGATAACCGATAATCGGCAGATCCCAGGCGATCCCGTCGACTTGCATGCCAGGCACCCAGCGGCGACGTTCTGCGCCAGCTTCATCGGTGTACACCTCGACGTGGCCATACAAACCGACTTTCTGGTTCAGCTCGGGACGCAGGACTTCCCACGGATAGCCTTCCTGACCACGCCATGCATCCGGGGCTTCCATCTGGCGGCCATGATCAAAAGATTGCCTGAACAGCCCGTACTCATAGTGCAACCCATAACCCACAGCCGGAAATTCCTGCGCGGCCAGTGAGTCCATAAAACATGCCGCCAACCGGCCGAGTCCGCCATTGCCAAGCGCAGGATCGCGTTCTTCTTCCAGTAAATCGGTCAGGTTCTGACCCAGCGCAGCCATAGCGCCGGACACCTGCTCATACAAGCCCAGGCTGATCAGATTGTTACCGGTCAGGCGACCAATCAAAAACTCCAGTGAGAGGTAATTCACACTGCGGCAGGCTTGGGCAGATAACTGCTGCTCGGTCTCAATGAGGTTGCCTGTGCTGATGTCTGCCAGTGCACGGCTCATGGCCAGATACCAGTGGCGTGATGTCGCTGTCGCAGGTGTCTGGGCATAAGTCACCAGAAGATGTTGCTCAACCGAAGCCTGAAAAGCCGCCTTATCAAAGGTAGGCATCTTGGTTTGCGTTTGCATCATTCGTTTCTCGCTGTCGGGTTGTCATTGTAGAAAATGAAAAACTGTTGAGGCTAATGCTGCCTGCGCGGTACCGGAAAAACATCATCCCATGCCGTGGAGGTGGAGGGAGGAGCTCGAGGGCGTAGTGATCCGCTCGCGAGAATTGTGTGACAAGCCGCTGACTTTTGGGGAGATCCCCCACTGCGGTTCTGATGTTTATCACAAATATCGCTGGCAATGCGCTTGTACAGGGAAGTGATAAAAATAACGGTACTTGTTACGAAAGTGTGACCAACCCCTGATTTCCGGGGATGAGAGGTATAACAACTGATGATTTAGTGAGTAACTCGGGTAATGATAAATACGCCTGCACAATCATTCATGACGATAAAGATTAATCATAATTATGTGGATACCTTCAAAGCTTACCCGTCCCGGACGGTTGCACAATGCGATTATGCGTCCCAGGTTGCTGGACCTGCTGCATCAGGCCCCCTCATATCGCCTGGTGCTTTTCCGCTCTCCGGCGGGCTATGGCAAAACCACCATGGCTTCTCAATGGCTGAATGAACATCCGCATACGGGTTGGGTTAACCTTGATGACAGTGATAATGACACCTTTCGTTTCGCGAATTACCTGCTACAAGCCCTCAATAAGGCCACAAAAGATGCCTGTCTGAAGACCAGGGCGATGGCTGAGCGCCGCCAATTCGCCTGCCTCAGTACCCTGTTCAGCGAGTTGTTTGCCGAGCTGCAGGATTACCCGCACCAGACCTATCTAGTGCTGGATGACTATCATGTCATCAACAACGAAGACATCCACGACGGCATGCGTTTCTTCCTGAAAAACATGCCGGATGAACTGACTCTGGTGGTCACCAGCCGCAGCCTGCCACCATTGGGAACAGCAAACCTGAGAGTCAGAGATCTGCTGATCGAAGTCGACCATGAATGGTTAGCTTTTGATGAAGAGGAAACAACACGATTTTTCAGTAAACGTGTCGCCAATGAGATCGAAACCAGTGCACTCAGCAGCCTTCGTGCTCAGGTAGAAGGCTGGCCTTCCGCCTTGCAGCTCATCGCCCTTCATGCACAGCAAAGACCGAACCATCTGATTGAATCAGCGCTGTCTCTGGCCAACTTTAACCGCAGCCACCTTTGGGACTATCTGGCCGAAGAGGTTTTCGATTTACTCGATGAAGACACAAGAGCCTTCCTGCTGCAATGCTCGGTACTGGATATGTTTAACGCCGAGCTGGTGATTGACTTAACCGGACGCAGCGATGCACTGGTGAAGCTGGAGTACCTGAACCGCTACGGACTCTTTATCACCCCGCTGGAAGGAGCGGATAACTGGTACCGGTTCCATCACTTATTTGCAGAATTTCTGCGCCACAAGCGCCACTCGCACATTCCAGAACAGCGGAAGGATCTCCATAACAAAGCGGCCAGGGCCTGGCTGAATCAAAGCAGTCCGCAGCAAGCACTTTACCACGTGCGAAAAAGCAACAACCAGACAATGATGGTATCTATTCTCAGCGATCATGGCTGGAGTATGTTTCACCACGGTGAACTCAAACTGCTGGAAGAGTGCATCGCAACGTTAGATCGCGACATGCTTTTTAGCTGCCCGCGCCTGATCCTGCTCCGGCTCTGGCTGGTTCAAAGCCAGCACAGGTATAACGAAGTGAGTGATCTGATTGCTGAATCTGAAGCTGAAATGCAAAGTAATCACATCAGTTTTAATGATGCACTTCAGGGCGAGTTTAATGCGCTGCGTGCGCAGGTAGCGATTAATCAAGGCAAACCGGAAGAAGCCCTGTTGCTCTCTGAGCAGTCGCTGGGACAATTGCCGGCCAACACCTATCGCAGCCGCATCGTCGCCACCTCTGTGGTCGGCGAAGTGCATCACTGTCTCGGCAATCTGAGCCGTGCGCTGCCGATGATGCAGCAAACTGAAAAGATGGCGCGTCAATACCATGTCTATCATCAGGCACTGTGGGCCTTATTACAGCAAAGTGAAATCCTGCTGGCGCAGGGATCCGTCCAGCCCGCCTTTGAACTGCTGGAACAAGGATTCAAATTAGTCCGTGAGCAGCAGTTACAGCAAGTTCCTATGCATGAATTTCTGCTGCGCCTGAAATCGCAGATACTCTGGTGCTGGAACCGGCTTGATGAAGCCGAAGAAGCCGCATTGAAAAGCCTGGATGTGCTGGCCCCCTATGATGACACGAAATCCCTGCAGGCCTACTCTATGCTGGCCCGGATTGCGATCACCCGGGGTGAACAGGACAAAGCCGCGCGTTATCTGCAACGCTGCAACGATTTGATGGACACTGCAGATTTCCACATCGACTGGCGGGCGAATACCGATGTCGCGAATCTGCTTTACTGGCAACGAACCAAAGAGCTGGAGAGTGTCCGTCACTGGTTGTCGCAAGCAGAGCAGCCTGAAGGCGCCTGCAACCATTTCCAGCAGCAACAATGGCGCAATCTGGCGATGGCGCACCTGATGCTGGGTCAGATTGACCAGGCCCAGCATATTCTCAGTATGCTGCTGGACAGTTGCGACAAGCATCATCTGGTCACGGACAGAAACCGGAACCTGATCCTCCAGGCTGTGATCAGGAAAAAAGCCGGGGATCGCAAAGCCGCGTTAACCCATCTTGCTGAAGCACTGCGACTGACCAACAGCACTGGCATGGTCGGCAACTTCCTGATTGTAGCCGAAGAAATTCAGGACTTACTGCAAGAACTGATCGATGAAAAATTATTAAACGAGTTGTCGCAACACAGAGCGCGTCAATTGCTGCGTGAAATGAACAGTAAAGAGCGCCACCGGCTGGTCCATTTTGATGAAGCCTTTGTTGAAAAACTGCTCAATTTACCTGATTTGCCCGAGCTGATCAGAACCAGCCCGCTGACACAAAGGGAATGGCAAGTGCTGGGATTAATTTATACCGGTTACAGCAACGAACAAATTGCGTCTGAACTGGATGTCGCTGCCACGACGATAAAAACCCATATCCGTAATTTGTATCAGAAACTCAACATCGCCAATCGTAGTGAAGCCATTGAAACCGCTCAGGAACTGCTTAGCCTGATGGGTTATCAGGCCTCTTGATGAGCCGGGACCAAATATAGGGGGAGACTCTCCTCCCCTTCACTCATCCCCGGCACTTTCAACAGTTACTCAGCGTTCGATCAGCTCAGCGGTGGTGACTGCCTGAATCTTGGTCGGGAAACTCTGTGCTGCCGACAACACAAAGGTATGATGCTGCCGGATCAATTCTCCAGTTGCATACGGCTTGTCATGGGTTGTATGCGCATCTGACACTAATTCAATCTCATAACCCATAACCGCCGCACGCCGTGTGGTGGTATCCACACAAAAATCCGTCGCATAGCCACAGACGATAAGCTGTTCGATCTCAAGACGATCCAGAGTGGCTTTCAGTCGGGTGTCATGGAAGGCGTCCGGCGTCGTTTTACGGACAAAAACATCGCCTTCTGCGGTGATCAAATCAGTATGCAACTGCCAGCCCTCGGTCTGATAGGCTATCTCTGTATCAGGCGCTTCATGCTGAACAAAAATCACAGGCAAGGCTTTGTCTCTGGCCCATGTGGTGAGCTGGTTAATCCGAGCCACCACGGCATCTGCTTCAAATGGCTGAGGTTGCGGTTCAAAGCAGATACGCTGTACGTCGATCACCAGAACGGCTGTTTTCATCGTGTGTCCTTACATGATTGTGTGGCAGAAAACTGACCGAAATAATCAGTCAGCAAATGCACAATATGCAGTGAAACCCATAAATTAACAATCCTGGTATCACGATGATTGTTCAGGCTAGTTCAACTTTTTCGAACGATCTATTCATTCTGGCACTCTGGTGCTGTGCCATGGTCAAGGTAAGATGAAGGCACTTGAAAGGTATTTACTGCGAGAGAGGGAGTCCTTATGTTTCATGCTCACGTCTATTTTGATTTACCGCAATTGGAGTTAGCGGAGCAGGTGCGCCAGCGCATTATCGCAGAAAGAAAAGCCGATATTCTGGCGATTTACCCGCTGGTGCCACGCTTGGTAGGCCCGCACGACAAGCCGATGTTTGAAATGCATTTTGCCGATAATCAGACAGGATTGATTGAGTGGCTGGATCAGCACAGAGAAGGTCTGTCTGTACTGATCCACCCGGTATCCGCGAATGAGCTCAATGATCACACGATTCATGCTCGCTGGCTGGGTAAACAATTACCCGTACACACCGCGATTTTTACAGCTCGACGGTGATCTTTTCCGCCAGCGACATGGCCAGATTATTGTCATAGTACGCGGCTTCATTGATGAAATGCGGGTAAGCTTCATAATCGCCGTCCCAGCAAATCTCACTGCCGTCAAACAGGGTAAAGATAGGATCGCCGCGATGCAGGAGTTTGAAATCGTTATCCTGTACATGTTTATGCACCATGCCGATTCGCTCACCCTGCGCGTTTTCCGGCAGTTTTAAGGTTTCAGTGTAACGGAATGCTTCATAGGTCGGCGGCAGTTCCGGCAACTGGCCTTTGTTATACAAATCGACATAATCCAGGATATGACCCGTCATTGTCTCCATCCAATCCAGCACATCCTGGCGAATCACAGATTGCGGCTGAGGGCCAATCTCCACAATCACGCCCTGCTGGGCAATCGAGCAAACGAACTTATGATCAGCCAGCGGAATTTGATCTTCAAAGACCACCACAGCTTCAGGCATGTGCGCTTTCACATACGCGCCCATTCGGATATTGAAGTCATCCGATTGCAGCACAATTAACGTTGGCCCCATGTTGCTGGTTGTATTGTGTAAATCAATGATGAAATCTGTTTTGGCATCCCCTTTTGGCCCCAAAACTGCATTCATGACCTTCGCCCTGCTTTGCTCATAGTTTGCCAGCTCAGGGTTGGCCAGATCGTCCACCGCAAACTGGCGGTTCAGATCGCTGTCAACATAGCGTTTATTCTCTTCATGCGCTTTGGGATTAGCAAACAGAGTCTGCGTCGTGAAGCTCTCTCGGGTAATACGCCTGGCATCTTGCTGCCATTTGCGCAGCAGGTAAATACCGCTGAATTCGTTCCCATGAGTGCCGCCCACAACTGCTACAGAATTAATGCTTTTCATCCTTATCATCACCACTCGGATTATCAGAAAACTTGAAGAGAATCTCAGTATGCCAGCCTTCTTCGCGGCAAACAAACGAATAAACAGGCGGATTTAAAGCAAAAGTATTCAAGCGTTTAATCCGTTACCTTGCCTCTCATCGATTTGATCTGTCCGCGCTGGGTTTTCTTATCGACCCGACGCCGCTGGGAGGATTTGGTCGGCTTTGTGGGCTGACGTTTTTTCTCTTGCTTTGTTGCCGACTGAATCAGGGCCTGCAACCTTTGCAGCGCATCTTCTTTATTCTGCTCCTGCGTCCTGAACTGCTGAGCTTTGATGATAATGACACCCTCTTTGGTTATTCGCTGATCAGAGAGCTGCAACAGTTTTTCTTTATAAAAATCGGGCAAACTGGAGCGCTTAATATCAAAACGCAGGTGTATGGCACTGGAGACTTTATTGACATTCTGCCCGCCCGCTCCCTGAGCGCGAATGGCAGTAATTTCTATTTCCCAGTCTGCTATCTGTACTGTGTTCGATATATGCAACATAACTACTTAATCGTTTGGACTTCCCTACGGGTATTATCTGAGTCTGAAGACTGAAATACCAGCGAAAAGCCAAATAAGCCAGCGTGATAACCCTTTCAATATGTGATCTGCTCTACATCTCGCCTGCGTGGGGATTCATGGTATCCCTAAGTGATCGTATCCTGTCGTCATCAAAAATCATTATGTTTTACAACAGTCGGTTATGAATATTCTTCTCGGGTATATCGCAGAGTCTGGCCAGTTTTTACGTCCTTGGATCAGCGACATCGCAATGGCCATGATGGCATGCCTGCTTGTAGTATTTGGCTCAGATATCAATATGATCCTGCGGCGCTATCTGTCGGGAACGAACTTTATCCTGCGCACCTGTGCCTTCATTTTTGTCAATGCATTCGGCTATGGCTTTATGATCATTGCTGCCGCACCCTGGTTAGCCAGGCAACTGAGCGGGATGAGTAATGTGTGGCTGTTTACCGTCATACTGGGAACTTTCATCTTTCTTGGCAGTTGGGCGCAAAGGAATAATCAGGTGTAAAAAAACCGCCTTCATGAAGGCGGTTTTTTTTGAATGAGCTGATTAAAAATTCACTGTCAAACCATCAGTGCCAAGTATTTGGTCCAGCAGTGTGGTATCAATAATCAGGGTATCACCGGCTTGCTCCGGGTCATCTTCATTACCGTTACAAGCCAGGTTCAGGTCATAAGTATCTAATGGCAAGTAACCAATCTCATACTGACCCGTGACAGGATCAACAGCTGCCGATGCCAGAGCTTCATTTTCAGAACCTAAATCACCGAACTGTCCGCCATTGGCGAGTGAATACACATAGACAAATGCATCAGACAAGTCGCCACTACACAGCGATGCGTCAACCGTGCCGCCAATGGCAGCGACTGCTGTATTATCAACCACACGGACACCACGAGGTTTCAGCTGGTAGCCGTTGGCATTCAGTACCATACTTTTGCGTAAATCAAATTCTATGGTGTAAGCCTGAGTTGAATCAGCCTCGACAGTAAAGCCATCAAGTTTCAGTTCACCGCTCGGCACGCGAATACCTTCCACAGCATCTGTGTCAGTCACAACATGTGAATAGGGTGTGCCGTCAGAATACGAACCATTTTCCAGCACAGAAAGGCGCATCTGTGTGTATTGACCGGCAAGTAATACTTCATCGCTCAGCACCTGAAGGGCATTTGAACCTTGATAATCCAGCAAGTCAATCACCATAAACTCAGGGTTTCCGTTCGCATCTTCTGGAATAGAGAGTCCATCGGGCACGCACGATGCTGAACTTTGATCCGCGGCAAAAGACGTTGTTCCCCAAGACGCTTCGCTGCCACCTGTGTGATGAACCGTAATATTGTCAAATGCCACGCAGACTTGCTTTAAACCATCAACCGGGGCGTCAGACATGGCCAGGGAAACTTTTCCCGTCGACTGGTCATCGGAATCTGAACCACAAGCTGCCAATAGCATACTGACCGCACCAGCCAAGATTAGTTTTTTCATTACACTGCTCCACTCGCTTTTTGAGCAAGCTTAACGAGTTATTGCAGTCAAAGCAGTACCAGCTACGAAAGTTAACAGCAAGATGACAATGGCGAGCAGAGAAATACCCTCAGAGCATAACGCGATAAAAAACAAGCTTCTTGTTTGTTACGGGATCAGTCCATCCGTATGCAGCCATGCTGCACAGAACGAGGATTTTCAAGGCGATGAAGACAGGAACCTACTGATTGCAGATCCTGATACTGATATTTAACGACCATCGCGGCTGCCAGAAGCAAGCCAATCAGCGAGAGACGAGTCAGCCACAGCCATTGCTTATGCAATGCCATTGCAAGCGTGAACAAACACCCTACAACGATAAGCAGCAAACTTGGTGCAATATAACCAAAAAGCACACACTCACCTCAAAAATATGCCAACGACCGGAATAATACGGTGTTATACGGAATATTTAAAGATGATTTATACACATTTACATTCACTCAGAGTGGCATAATTATTAGGACAAAAGACCAGAAATACATCCTTGGACTGAGATCTCACTTGAAAGACTTAAAAACAAAAAAGCCTCGATTTCTCAAGGCTTCTGTGAACAAAGCAACGGCAGAATCCTGAGCATTAAATGACAAGACCACCATCAATCTTCAGCGTCTGCCCGGTGATAAACGCTGAATTATCACTGGCTAAAAACAACGCACCGTTTGCAATATCTTCTGGCTTACCCATACGCTGCAATGGCGTTTTCGACTTCATATACTCCAGAATTTTTTCAGGCAGGTTAACAGTCAGCGGCGTTTCCACAAAACCAGGGGCGATACAGTTTGCTCGCACCTGAGCCCCTTTTCGTGAAAATTCCTTAGCCCAGCCCTTAGTCATCGCAATCACGCCGCCTTTCGTGGCGGCATAGTTGCTTTGTCCGATATTACCATCGGTACCTACCACAGATGACATGGTAATGATTGATCCTGCGCCGGACGCCATCATGACAGGTGCAACGGCCTGCGTCATGTTGAACACCCCTTTCAGGTTCACGTCCAATACCATATCCCACTCATTTTCAGTCATTTTCTCAATCAGGTTATCTCTGGTGATCCCCGCATTATTTACCAGTACATCTACACGGCCATAATCTTTTACAATGTTGCCAACAAAGCGACTTACCGACTCCCGGTCACAGACATTCAGCTCAATGGCTTTTACATTTTTGTAAGTTTTCTCCAGTTCAGCCATTGCTGCTGCATTCATATCGCAGGCATAGACCATTTCAGCCTGCTGGTTGGCAAAGGTCTCGACAATACAACGGCCTATACCTTGTGCGCCTCCCGTAACGATGCAAACTTTATTGTTCAACATACATAATTCCCTCTTAGTTCAAAAAACTGAAGCGAAAATCGAATCCAGTGCGGGCACACTGCTTCACCGCTCACTTCCATCATGTTGATTTTAGATGAAACAAATCAAAAGATTACCCTCAATGCTGCAATTCACCTTTGCGACCACTCTAATGAATCGATTAATCAATTCGCCCTGCTGAATACCGCAGCGATAATCATCAACTTTATCAAGACAGTTTGTTACCAATATGACATTAAATTACACACATCGCATTTTTCCTCTGAGCATCCTGTACTATTTCATATAAAACAGTGAATTAGTCGTTTTCATTCCCTCGTCATGAACTCTTCACTGGTAATGAAGACGGCATTTGCTATAAATGTATCAGGGAAGTGCGCAAGGATCAGATGCAGACATGCTTGATAAAGTAGTTTTTTTCTACACGTAGTGCGACATGGCTCGTTAAGTGAAGCTGCAAAGCAATACGGGATTTCTGCGTCTGCAGGCAGCCGCTGGCTCAATGAGCTGGAAGAAAGCATGGGTGTTAGTCTGCTGAAAAGAACGACACGAAAAATTTCACCGACCCAGGCAGGACAACGTTTATACGACAGATTCAACCTGATAAACGCTGAAATCAATGACGTCTTCAATGAAGTACAAAATCTGAGTCATGAAGATAAAGGTCAGATACGCATCGCCAGCACGCCTCTGTTTGCTAAGCATTACCTTAGCCAGATTATTGGTGAATATGTCCAGCTCCATCCGTCTATTAATTTTGTTGTTCTTGAAACAGCGTTTGAAGTCGATCATGTTCATGAAGTTGACTTCGCTATCCGTGCAAACGCAACCTTCAGAGGTTTTCAGGATAAAGACAGTTTGCTGGTAAAGCGATCACTCATCCGTGAACCATTGATCGCCTGCTGTTCACCAAAATATATTGCACAGTACGGTGAGCCGCGCCTCCCCGAGCAGTTAAAGCAGCATTTTTGTCTTTATGCTACGACACTGGTCGGAGGCAATAAATGGATATTTGAGCAAAATGGAGAATACAACTCAGTAGAAATAGCCCAAACCGTTGAAGCTGACGACAGTGAAATACTGAAGAATATTGCGCTTGCCGGAGGGGGATTGCTTATCTGCCTTACAGTCTTGTCAGTGAAGAATTAAATAACGGCCAACTTCAAGCTGTTCTCAAAAATTATGTCAGCAGCCAGTTTGAACTGAATCTTTACTTTAAACCCCGTAAATATATGCCTGTACGTTGTGTCAATTTTAAAGACTATTTAATTGGGCGCGTTGAGGAAATGGACAAAATAAATAAAAAATCTCTGGGATTGCCCGACCCAGTTAAAATACGGGTAACAATCTAAATCTGCCATAGATCTTTTGTCATCGTGTTTTCGGTAAATTTCAGGCATAAAAAAACCGGGGAAACCCCGGTTTTTCTTTCATGACATTTCAGTCAGAAATTATTCAGCGCTTGGCTTACTGCGTTCCTGACGCGGAGCGTGGTTACGCTCGCCACGGAAGCTGCCACGATGGTCGCCACCACGGTTGCGGTCAAAACGGCGCTCGCCTTCACGACGGCCACGGTTTCCATCACGTCCACCGCGCGGTGCACCATCACGTGGAGCGCCATCACGGCCGCCACGACGGTGTTCACGAAGAACGTTGTCTTCAACAACCACGGCTTTCACATCATTCTGACGAATACGCAGTTTCTTCAGTTGAGCGATGATTTCCGGGGTCATCTTCTTCGGTAACTGAACATAAGTATGCTCAGGAGCCAGTTTGATAGCACCGATATAGTCTTTGCTCAGACCCAGCTCGTTCGCGATAGCACCAACGATGTCTTTCACCTGAACACCTTGCTCACGGCCAACTTGCAACTGGTAAGTATCCCAATCAGCATTGTTGGACTGACGGCGCTCACGACGCTCGCCTCGTTCACTGCGCTCGCCACGCTCACCGCGTTCCGGGCGGTCACCACGACGATCACGACGCTGCTTCTCACGCTCGATCGCAGCAATCATAGGGTCCGGACCTTTGTAGAACAGAGGACGATTACCTTGCTGACGTTTCAGCAGAATGGCTGCCAAAGTGGTTGCATCAACATCCACTGAGCCTTGCAGTTTCTCAACCAGCTCAACAAATGCTTCCAGGCTGGCGCTTTCTTTCTGCTCTTCCAGCTCTTTACCCAGACGATCCAAACGCGCCAGAGCCACGTCATCACGCATAGGAAGCTGAATCTCTTCCATACGCGATTTGGTTACACGCTCAATGGTACGCAGCATGCGGATCTGGTTTGTACGAACCAGAAGAATCGCTTTACCTTTACGTCCAGCACGGCCAGTACGACCGATACGGTGGATATAAGATTCAACATCGAACGGGATATCATAGTTAAATACATGCGTAATACGTGGTACATCAAGGCCACGTGCAACAACGTCTGTAGCAACCAGAATATCAATCACGCCACGTTTGATGTGATCAACCGTACGCTCACGCAGAGACTGAGGAATATCACCGTGAAGTGCAGCGGCTTTAAAGCCACGGGAAGACAGCCAATCAGCCAGTCGCTCAGTATCCTGACGGGTACGTACGAAGACGATTGATGCATCGGTTTCTTCCGTTTCCAGCATACGAATCATCGCTTCGTCTTTTTCTACGCCTTTTACGACCCAGAATTGCTGTTCTACTTTCGCTACGGTACGGTTTTCACCCGCAACATCAATGCGTGCAGGATCGCGTAGGAATCGGTCAACGATTTCCTTCACCATCGGTGGCATCGTTGCAGAGAAAAGGACGCGCTGTGCTGACTCTGGCGCTTGCTCCAGAATCCAGGTAACGTCGTCAACAAAACCCATTTTCAGCATTTCATCGGCTTCATCCAGAATGAAAGTATGAACTTCATCCAGGTGCAGGCGATCACGGCTGATCAGGTCTTTGACACGGCCAGGGGTACCAACAACAATGTGAGCACCAGTCTTAAGCACACGCATTTGATCGACGATAGACGCACCGCCGTAAATTTCTAATACTTTCAGACCCTGGATATTTTTACCCAGGTTCTTAATTTCAGCAGCAACCTGAATAGCCAGCTCACGCGTAGGCGCCATAACAATTGCCTGAGGCTTATGTTGCTTCAGGTTAATTTTGTTCAGCAGTGGCAGAGAGAATGCAGCTGTTTTACCTGTACCAGTCTGAGCTTGACCCAGCGCATCGGTACCGGTTAAAAGAAGTGGAATGGAAGCAGCCTGAATTGGAGTAGGTGCCACGAAGCCCATCGCATCAAGTGCGGATAAAAGAGTGTCGGCCAGTTCTAACTGGCGAAATTCTGTAACAGATTCTTGCATTGGGATCCCAATAGGTAATCGAACGTAAACGGGGCCCCTTTGCCTTTAACACGGTTCAGCAACTGTATCCACAAGCATGGGCCTCGACTAAGGCGCGCATTGTGCGCTATTCAAGTCGAAATTACCAGAAAAAATTGATTGCTGTCACAAATTATAACTTAAGCAATTATTTATTATTCAAACAGCTTGCGATATGTACACTCTGACAAGTTTTCTAGACATACTGATTCTCATCCCATTGAAAATATTGATTCCTGCCTCCTTGTTTTGCGAGATATAGCCCCTGATCAGCACCGGCTAACAGCACCTCTTCCTGAATATCTTCCGTCGGCACTCTGGAATACAGACCCATGCTGATACTGATAACCCCTTGACGCGTACCAGAATGCGGGATCTTTAACTGATTGACGGCCTCAAGCATTTCTTCAGCCAGCAGCCTGAGCGCCTCAGCATGCATTTCCGGTACAAGGCAGACAAACTCTTCGCCGCCATAACGGCTGAATACCGCTTTTTCATAGCGGTTCGCTATATTGTCTAATGTCACCGCGACCTGTTTAAGGCACACATCGCCTCTTTGGTGCCCATAGGTATCATTAAAAGACTTAAAATGATCCACATCCAGAATAATAATGCTCAGCGGTAACTTTCTGCGTTTAGCCACCTGCCAGTAGCGTTTCAACGTCAAATCAAAAAAGCGTCTGTTCGCCACGCCAGTCAGACCATCCTGCATGGACCAGGCTTCCAGCCGACGGTTCGCATCTTCTAATGCCTTATTGGTCTGCTGTAATTCCTGAGTACGCAAATGCACGCGCTGTTCAAGTTCAGCATTCAGCTTGGTCAATGCTTCATGACTTTGCTTAATCACGATTTGCTGGCCCAGCGCCGCGCCAAATAATTTCATGATTTCTTTCTGGTGATCAGTCAGGCTTCGCTGGCTGATCAGGTTATCTGCTGCAATCCAGCCAATACAGTTGTCACTGTTCCACATGGATATCATGGCATTCCAGCCTGTACCGACCTGCTGCGTACCATAATAAAGCGGCGCATTTTCCTTAACGACGACCACGTCTTTGCGACTGAGTGCTTCATGGACCAGCGGATGATCGGGAATATCGTTCACGAAAGTGCGGCGTGACACAACGTTACCCTGAGGATCAGTGCCATACGTCCCTTGCATGGTGTACTGCTGCATATCAGTCAGAAAGATAGCTAACCGGTCGATGCCCAGCTTTTTTCGGCCCAGCTCTATCGCGGTTCTGTACAAACAATCCAGATCGTTAGATTCTGCAAGTGCCAGCGTGACTTCATGTAACTGCTTTAATAGAGACAAATACTCTCTGAGCGAGTAGTTGCGAACTTCCAGTTCTGCCTCAACACTGCGCCGGCTGATATTATGCGTCAGTGCTTCTTCTCGCAGCATGTGTACGCTGATATCAGACGCGATCAATAACAGCACTCGCTCGAAGGCTTTCAGGTTGTCATCCAGTCGTTCTGGAATTGGCGTTTCTGCGTATAAATAGGCTACGACTTTTTCGTGCATAATGATCGGAAAAATCACTCGGCGCCAATCACCTGACTGATCTTTCCAGATGGCTTTGAACGGTGTCGCAGACTGTGCAGAAACGCTCTTACGGGACTGTTTGGATTCTAAAAGTAACTCTGACGGTACACCATTGTAATTCGATAAGGGTAAAGGATGCAGGTAGTACTTAAACTCTTCATTACCCATCCAGCTTGCTAGCACTTTCGATTGGCCTTCATGTTCAACAAGCAATGTCAGATAGGTTAAATCCAGCATATGATGCAGCGTTGAAAGCAAACGATGGCACCAACGCTCCATGTTTGCCTGACGGGCAAGCGTATCAACGAGTTTATCCAACTCATCGTTGAGTTTAAACGACATGCTTTTCCTTACGCGATTATCTGTCTTATCACTTCATCGTGGGTAGAACAGAGTACAAAATACTCCAGATTGAAAATAATAACGACCTCAGGTGCACACTTCGAAAATTGAAGGATAACTTTCTGCAACATTTGTGACCAATCATTAATATGAACAATTAATGTCCGTTATGCCGCCAGAAAAGCCCACCTGCCTATTGATACATATATCACTGTATATTAAGCCGTTCTGACATTTTTCCGGCAAATGATTGTTCGCATCCTGATCACCTGATTTTCTGCAAGATGAATCGCTTTATCAACAGCACTGACTGCCCTTCTTGGCACCGAAAGCCGGAAAAGTCGGATTACCCTTGGTTTTGAGCCTGTTAATACGTATAGTGTGACGGTTCATAATCCGGGACCAGGCATAATGTTTCAAGATAATCCGCTTTTAGCACAACTGAAAAAACAAATTCAAGAATCGCTTCCTAAGAAGGAAGGCCAAATCAAAGCCACTGACCGCGGTTTTGGTTTTCTGGAAGTCGATGGAAAAGAAAGTATCTTCATTCCACCTAACTATATGAAAAAGGTAATGCACGGCGATCGTGTTGTTGCTGTGATTCGTACAGAAAAAGAGCGTGAAGTTGCTGAGCCGCAAGAATTGGTTGAACAGTTCATGACTCGCTTTATCGGCCGCGTCAAGCTGTTCAAAGATCGCCTGAATGTTGTTCCGGATCATCCACAGCTGAAAGAAGCCATCAAAGCCCGCACAGTCAAGGGATTAAACCCTGAAACCCTGAAAGAAGGTGACTGGGCTGTCGCTCATCTGACTCGCCACCCCCTTGTTGGCGATAACAAGACTTTCTTCTGTGAAATCAAAGAAAAGATTACTGATAGCGAAGATAAAATTGCCCCTTGGTGGGTCACGCTGGCACGCCATGATCTTCCGAATGCTGAACCTGCGCCGCAAGCGAGCTGGAACATGCTGGACGAAGGCCTGACACGTGAAGACCTGACTGAGATTCCTTTCATTACGATTGATGGCGAATCAACCAAAGACATGGATGATGCCATTTATACCGTAGCGAAAGAAGATGGCAGCTTCGAGATCACCATAGCGATTGCCGATCCGACGTCTTACATCGAAGTTGGTAATGAGATGGATAAAGAAGCTCGCGAACGCGGCTTCACAATCTACCTGCCAGGCCGCAACATCCCCATGTTGCCGCGCGAATTGAGTGATGAGCTTTGTTCTCTGATGGAGAATGAAAAACGCCCTGCCCTATGTTGCCGTGTAACGGTTGATAAAAACGGTGTGATTGGCGACGACATTACTTTCTTTGCGGCATGGATCCGTTCGCAAGGCCGTTTAAGCTACGATGATGTCTCCGACTATCTGGAAAATGGCAGCTCAGCAAACTGGTCTCCTTCAGCAGTTATCAATGAGCAGGTACGAGCCCTGCAGGCTTTTGCCAATGCCCGTAGCGACTGGCGCAGCAAAAACGCCGTAGTGTTCCCGGATCGTCCGGACTACCGTTTCGAGTTGAGCGAAGACAACGATGTGATCGCGATCCATACCGATCCGCGTCGTACGGCGAACCGAATGATTGAAGAAGCCATGATCACCGCAAATATCTGTGCCGGTCGTATGCTTCAGGAAAAATTCGGCAAAGGTGTTTATAACACCCATGCTGGTTTCAATCCTGAAAAACTCGATACCGCCATGGACTTCCTGACCCATGCTGAAGCGCCATTCGAAAAAGAGCAGTTGCTGACACTGGAAGGCTTTAGCGCCCTTCGCCGTTGGCTGAACACGCTGGATACGACTTATCTGGATAACCGACTGCGCAAATTCCAGGCTTACAGTGAAGTGGGCAACACGCCTGCTCCGCATTTCGCAATGGGCCTGGATGTCTACGCAACCTGGACATCACCGATTCGTAAATATGGCGATATGATCAACCACCGGATGCTGAAAGCGGTCATTTCCGGCAATGCACCTGCGCAAACGCCAGATGACAATATTGGTGAGGAAATTGCCACACATCGCCGTAATCACCGCATGGCTGAACGTGATGTGGCTGACTGGCTGTATGTTCGCCTGCTCAAAGACGCCGTTCAGGAAGGTACCGTCTTTACCGCGGAAGTGTTCGACATCAACCGCGCCGGCATGCGTGTCCGCTTGCTTGAAAACGGAGCCTCGGCCTTTATTCCTGCGCCACTGATTCTGGACAACAAGCAACGCATCGAATGTAACGGTGATCTGGGTATCATTAATATTGATAAAGTGCGTGAGTTCCAGCTTGGTGATCACTTCGACATTGTTCTGACTGAAGTCCGTGAAACAACACGTCAATTGGTTGCCAAACCTGTGAAGCAATTCCCTGAAATAAACCCTCAGGAACCCGCAGAAAATCAGGCTGAAACCGAAAAAGCGTGATCATCTCAAAAACCAGGTTGGCACGCTCCAACCTGGTTTCACTCTCCAATCTGATTAGTCATACATACACTCTGGTATTCCATGTCGTATCTCCACAACGTTGAACAATGGCTTGATAATGTCGTCATTGGTTTAAATCTGTGCCCGTTCGCTGCAAAACCACGCAGAAAGGGACAAATTCGTATTGCAATTTATGAGACGGATTCTCTGGAAACACTGATGGAGAATATCTATCAGGAATTAATACGTTTAGATGAGACACCAGTGTGTGATCTTGATACAAGCCTTGTCGTATGCCCTAACGTTTTACAGGATTTTGACGAGTACAATCAGTTTCTTGATATGGTAGACGCCCTGATCAGACAGTGCGACCGGGATGGTATTTATCAAGTCGCCAGTTTTCACCCTGATTATTATTTTTACGGGACTCAACCAGATGATGCGGAAAACCTGACAAACCGTGCGCCATACCCCATCTTTCACCTGATCCGTGAAGATAGTATGGAAAAAGTACTGGCTCACTATCCTGATCCTGAAGGAATACCTGAGCGCAATATTGAAAAAATGAATGCATTATCTGAGAAAGACGTTCGTCGTCTTTTCCCGTTTTTATTTAGCAAACCCTAAATGATAACCAAGCAGGGCTTATTAATTCCATACATCTAACCTATGAATCAAAAAAACTCATTGGCCAACCTTATCGAGTGTAAGCATTCAAATGTGTTGGGATTAAGCATTAAGTTAGCTATGATATCTCCTTGATAGGGAATATTGTAATGCATACACTCTCATTTTCAGTATTTAGAAACGCCAAAATGCGTTTCGCTTTGCCTTTGGCCCTTGTGGCAGGCACTTTTGCGGCTCATAGTGACATCGTTGCTATCATGTCGCAGCACGTTGATGTTTTGCTGCTGCTCCCCTATATACTCTTGAGTTTGGTCATGATGCTGTGTCAGCCATTCAACCAAAGTAAGACAGGGATCAGTGCGATGCTGATGCTGCTTGCCTACTACCTGATCCAGCAAAACCTTCAGGCACCACTTTCTCAGTCGCAAACCGGGCTGACGTATATTTTACTGGCAGTACTGCTGCCGCTTAACCTGTTCCAACTTCACTTCATTCCTGAAAGGCGGCTTTTCTCGCGCTTTGGTTTGATCTACCTCAGCGTGCTGGGCCTGCAGCTTTGCTGGGGCTGGTTACTGATAAAACACGTAAATCCTGAACGTTATAACGCCACCTGGCAGATGTATTTTTATACCTTAGGTGAGTATTCGCCGTTGCCTTTGCTCTTGATTACAATGATTGTGGCTCTGGTTTGTGCCAGCGCTTCTATTATTCTGAAAAGAAATCAAGGCTATGATCAGGCAACCTTCATCTGTCTGTTGTTTACCGGGCTAACGCTATTTCAGTTCCAGCAACCCTATATTTCCAGTATTGCCTTTACAGCCGCTTCCAGCCTGCTATTGCTGAATCTGATTTCCTGTTCGCATGAATTGGCTTTCATAGATCCGCTAACCGGCATACCCGGACGCCGGGCAATGGAAACTGAGTTGAAGCACCTTGGCCGTACATACACACTGGCGATGCTGGATGTCGACCATTTCAAGAAATTCAATGATAAATTCGGACATAAGACAGGCGATGATGTCCTGCGTTTAGTTGCACAGCTACTCCTGAATATCAATATCAAAGCGGATGTTTACCGTTTTGGTGGTGAAGAGTTCACTATCTTAATCAAGGGAAAAACCAAAAATCAGTGTCTGGATGCGCTTGAAGAATTGCGGGAAGCCATAGCAAGTTACCCGATGCACATCAGAGATTTTGAGAAACGGCCTTCTGATGATGAAGACGGCAAACGAAAACGCGGGAAGAGCAAGCAATCCGAAGTCGTACAAATTACCGTCAGTATTGGTGTTGCAGACAGCCTGGAAGACTCCAGAACCGCTAATGTGCTAAAAGTGGCAGACAAAGCACTGTATAAAGCGAAGCAAAACGGCCGAAACCAGGTTGTATAACATACCCGTCTCCTTCTCTGTGTAAGAGCGTAAGCACCTTATCGTTTTGATAAGGTGCTTACGTCGATTCCGTCCAGTACCTACTTATAACCGCCGACAACCATAGGCAATACCGAGTAGCCAATTGCATTGATATCGCGACTGATCTGATCGTTCATTTCATCATGGCTGCTGAGAAACTGGGTAGCCAGATATTGATCACTGCCGCAATCCACCAGCTTAGAGAAATTTGGCGGCACGAAAGCGGGTATCGTCCAGTATCATCAACAGCTGGCCTTTAGTCACCCGGTCGCCTGACTCACTAATACCTGCCTGATAATCCCGCCTTCCAGGCTCTGAATCTTTTGTACCGAGAGTGTGGGAACCACTTTTCCTTCCCCCACCACCACTTCATCCAGCCTGGTCCAACTGGCCCAGATCAGGGTTGTCGACACAGCGCACACATAACCAGATCAGTTTTCGGGATCGGTAAGCCTGACGATTATTGGACCACATGATCTGACTACTCATGCTGACCCCTTTCACGATGCTGACGGAACGAATCCGGCTGTTTTGCCTGCTTTCGTGAAGGGACAAAATGTCCTGCGGCTTCCCGTCGGCCACCAGCTTGCCTTTATCCAGCACCAGGATACGATCACAGAGCGACAAAAATGATGACTGATGGGAACAAATAACGATGGACATATTCCTCGGTAAATTCTGGAGACTGCGAAACAGTTGTGCGGTGGCCTGTTTGTCCAAGCCTGTGGTGGGCTCATCCATCAGCAGCAAAGAAGGATGGCGATAAAATGCCCTGGCGATAGCAACCGCTTGTTTCTGACCGCCAGAAAGATGCCGGCCATTTTCACCGACCTGGGTTTCCAGGCCCTGCATCAAACGCGGCATGTAGGCATTTAATCCGGAAAGCTCAATCGCATTTTCCAGCCGGGTTTCATCAATGACGTCATTACCAAAGGTGATGTTTTCGTAAACGGTACCAAAGATAAATCCTGGCGTTTGCCCGACTCAGCCAACCGCATTGCGTACCGCGCTGGGAGGCCACAAATTGGCGTCCAGTTGCTCGTAGTACATCTGCCCGTGTGTCGGTTGTAATTGTCTGGCGATGAGCGCCATCAGGGTGGATTTTCCCGACCCCGCATTTCCAATGATGCCAAGCCGTTCGCCAGCTTTCACACTGAAGGTCAGTTTTTCCAGGACATCAAGCTCTGAACCCGGGTAACGAAAACTCACGTTATCAAAGGCGAAACTGCCTTTAAATTCACCGCGGTCTATCACCTGATGAGGCATCAACGCGGTTATCCAGCACATCGGTGGCAACGGCATAAACGTCCAGCGGGCCTTCGGCAAGGACGCTCAAATCAACATTGTCAATCTCGTACCTTTCATCCTTGGCCCTTGCTGATAACGACAGTGTTTTTCCGTTCACATCGGTGACAGTGACGGTAATTGTCCACCCGTCACGGATGTCGATGGCCTCACCACTGATCGTGACCGAGGGCACTTCAAACCGGTTCTCGTAACCATCACCACCGTCATCAATGCGCACTGTCAGTTTGGCTTCTGTGCTTAACAGATTCAGTACACCGTCGGTCGGGGAATTGGCTTCAGCCCGGTACAATGTCGGTTGAGTGTCGAAACCGGCTTCCGGCAAAACTTCAGGTAAGTCTGGCGCGATATAAGTGACAAAACCCGCGCTGTCGCTGGAGAGATCCTGGCTATTATCGGAGGAGGCTGGCGGGGATGATACAGGTGTATTCATATCAGCAGACGCAGGCGCGGAGGAGTCAGGATCCGACTCGCCCACTTTCACGGCTTGCTCAACCTGACCGGTATCTTCTACCAGCGTGATGGCTGGATCCATCTGCTCATCTGGTGCCAGTCTTTGCCAGCTTCCGTCTGGCATCACTTTCCAGATGACACCCTCAATCTCAATATAAAATATTGGATCCATTCCCTGCTCCTGAAGCCTGATTCGCCAATAACAACACGTTTACATAAAAACGAGTCGCATATTAGACTAATATTCTCAGCCACAAACACAAGTAAAATTATTGCAAGCAAAAAAGTTCAATATCCAGAATTCACTGAATGAATAAAAGGCATATTTTTCAGATGGGTATTCGTGCAGAAATAATCAGCAGGAACATCAAAAATGGTTGGGTAAAAGCCTGAAAAAGGCCATAGAGATTATGATGGTATTGGCTGTGTCAATAATAAAAAGCCCAGTGAGAACACCGGGCTATGGTTACCAATCAAACCACTGTCTGTTAAAAAACAGAGAGAAGGTCCAGCTATGCAGCAACGCCAATAATGTGAGAGAAGTGACTTAACAGATCGGCGGCCAAACCAAAGCTAAGTATTCATCTCGGGAGTGGCCTGCACCTAAGTGAAAGCAGGCCTGTTTATAGTTATCCTTTTACCCCTCCGGCAGTCAGACCACCGACAAGAAATTTCTGAGCCAGCAAAAATACCAGAGTAATCGGTAATGCGGACAAGACAGCAGCAGCTGCGAAGTCACCCCACAGGTAATTTTGCGGATACAAATATTGCTGCATTCCAACAGCTAATGTGTAGGAATTTACATCACGTAATAACAAGGATGCAACAGGAACTTCGGTTACAGCGGCAATAAACGAAAGAATAAACACGACAGACAGGATAGGTACAGATAACGGCAGTAAAACCAGTCTGAATGCCTGCCACGGACTCGCCCCATCTAAGGCTGCAGCTTCTTCCAGTGAATTGTCGATGGATTCGAAATACCCTTTAATTGTCCACACGTGCAGCGCAATCCCTCCCATGTAAGCAAAGATCACCCCACCGTGAGTATTCATGCCAAGAAACGGAACATAAGCGCCCAGGCGGTCGAACAATGCATACAGTGCTACCAATGCCAAAACTGGCGGAAACATCTGTAATATCAGCATAGCACGCAGAATTTGGCTTTTACCGGCAAAGCGCATTCTGGCAAAAGCGTAAGCGCAAGTTGTGGACAATGCCACAATTCCGATGGCAGTGAGCCCGGCAACTTTCACAGAATTCCAAAGCCAGGTCAGTACCGGAAACGGCGGCAATGTTTTACTGCCATCGGCATGTTCGACGGCAATCCCTAACGCCAGTTTCCAGTGTTCCAGTGACGGGTCACTTGGGATCAGTTCACCAGAGGCATAATTCCCTTCCCGGAAGGAAATAGCGACCACCATCAGCAGCGGCAACATGATCAGCGCAAGAAAGCACCACATTGCAATATGCGTCGCCCAGACGCGATATTTTAAAGATTTCGGTTGTACCATCGCCATGAGTCTTCCCCTTACTCAGCATCCAGTTTTGTAAATTTCATATTTAGTAACGACAAACCGCCGACCAGCAAGAATATCAAGGTCGCAATTGCCCCAGCCAGACCAAAATCCTGTCCGCCCGCACCTTCAAAAGCAATGCGATAGGTATAACTCACCAGCAGATCGGTATGGCCGGCAGGCACGCTGGTGCCCAGCATATCCGGCGCGCCGTTTGTCAGCAGCTGAATCAATACAAAGTTATTAAAGTTAAAAGCAAAACTGGCAATCAAGAGTGGCACCATAGGTTTCACCAGCATCGGCAGCGTAATGCGGAAGAAATTATCCAGCGGGCCGGCACCGTCCATGGCGGACGCTTCATATAAATCATCGGGAATGGCTTTCAGCAGGCCCATTGCCAGAATCATCATATAAGGGTATCCCAGCCAGGTGTTCACAATCAGAATCATGGTTTTGGCCAGGAACGGATCGGTGAACCATGACGGGCTCAAGCCAAACAGACCTTGCAGTACCTGATTAATTTCGCCAAAACTCTGATTAAACAGACCCTTGAATATCAGAATCGAAATAAAGGCGGGCACGGCATAAGGCAAAATGAGCAGCACGCGATACAGGCCACGCCCTTTCAGGGCTTCCCAGGACACCACCTGCGCCAGGACCACACCAACGGCCAGCGTGAACACAACCGTCAGAGCCGAGAACAGGATGGTCCAGATAAAGATGCTGACAAAAGGCCCCTGAATACCGGGATCGGTAAATATCCGGGTGAAGTTATCCCAGCCGCTGTTGACGATAAAGCCCGGCGACATGGAGTCACCGATAAACTGCCCTGCCTCGTTCACTTCCTGATAATAACCCGTCTCCCAATTGGGTTTGTACACCTGCTTGGTTTGCTGGTTGATCAGTGTTTCACCATCGTCCTGCAGTGCAAAAAGCGACTGACTGGCGGCAAACTTACGCAAGCCCGACATTGTCAGGTTATCGCCGTTTGGCAGGCTGACGACCAGGGCACTCAGTTGCTGACGGTTCTGAATCACTGTTTTCAGAGGTGCCGCATCTGTCGACGGCTGCTGGGACAGAGACAGGCTTAACGATTCAGGCAATGCCTTCAGGTCAACCGGTTCACTCAGATACCAACCATCCTGAGTATTGAGCGCTAACTGGTAGCGCCCCTCTTCGCCATACAGCGAAAAGCTATAGCTTTCACCGGTCTGAAAGGACTGTTCCATTAACACTGACTGGGCGCGCTGAAAGCTGAGTTGGTTGCTCCCGCTATAGTTGGTGAATGAAAGGCCAACGGTATACACGAGAGGAAAGATGATAAACAAAATCATCCCAGCGACACCCGGATAAATATAGCGATGCGCATAGGTGCTCTTGCGGGCAAACACATACACGCCCAGCGCAGTCAGAATAAGGGTCAATAATGCAAACGCATATTCAGCACGTGCATACATCAGTATGGTGGCATAACCGTTTATGGCGCTCACTCCGCCCAGCGCAGCCCACTTGAGCCAGGTTCGCAGGGCAGGTTTGTTTTTTGAGTTCATGGTCATATCGGTAGCGTCAAGGGCCAGTTCGGCAACAGGATGAGACTGCATCAGCGTTCCTCGCAGTACGTCTGAGGAAGGAGCAAGCAGGTGCTTGCTCCGATAGGTAAGTTTACTTGGTCATTCGATCAGCAACAGTATTTAATGCGTCTTCCACAGACTGACGCCCGTTAACCACATTGTTAATCGCTGCTTTCTCTGCATACCAGAATGAAGACATCTGAGGGATATTCGGCATAACTTCACCGTTCATCGCATTCCCCATGGTTGCGGAAATACGGGCATCCGAGCTCAGCTCTTCCTGGAATGAGTTCAACGCAACCGCGCCCAGCGGTGTGTCATTGTTGACGGTACGCAGGCCGTCGTTCGTCAGCAGGTAGTTTTCAAGAAACTCAACAGCCAGATCTTTGTTTGGCGAAGCAGAGCTGATACCCGCGGTCAGTACGCCAACAAATGGCTTGGACGGGTTGCCATTCAACTTCGGCAGCATAGCAACGCCGTAGTTGATGCCTGCTTTATCAATGTTTGCCCAAGACCAGGGGCCATTGATTGTCATCGCCACATCGCCTTTGTTAAAGCCGGCCTCAGCGATGGCATAGTCGACATCTGGTGCAATCACACCTTTATCAACCAGGCTCTTCACAAAGCTCATTGAACGTTTGGCACCTTCGTTGTTGACACCAACATCTTTCGCGTCGTAGCCGGAAGCTGTGAATTTAAAGGCATAGCCGCCGTCAGCTGCAAGCAGGGGCCAGGTAAAGAAGGGTTCTTGCAGGTTCCACATGATGGCGCGTTTACCTTGCTTTTTCAGCTCAGCATCCAGGGCAACCACATCTTCCCAGTTCTTTGGCGGTTCAGGCAGTAAGTCTTTGTTATAAATCAATGATAATGCTTCTACCGCAACCGGATAACCTACGTACTTACCGTTGTACGACACGGCATCCCAGGTAAAGTCGGCAAACTTGCTGCGGTAAGCATCAGAAGGTTTCACTTCTGTCAGCAGGCCGGCCTGAGCATAGCCGCCAAAACGGTCGTGTGCCCAGAGTACGATATCCGGACCGTCGCCGGTTGATGCCAGCTGAGGAAATTTCTCCTCCAGCTTATCAGGATGCTCAACCGTGACTTTGATGCCCGTGTCAGCTTCAAACTTTTTACCCACTTCAGCCAGGCCGGTATAGCCTTTATCACCATTAATCCAAATCGTGATCTGACCTTCTTCAATGGCAGCATACGCTGAGACAGAACTGAGTGCGGCAAGGGTAAAGAGTGCGACAGTACTGAGGACTTTCTTCATTGTTATATCCTTCCAGATGGTTATCGTTGCGTTTTCAATCGGCAACACATTTTCCAGCCTCTATCATCTATCAGTCATTCCTATGCAGCATCATCCCAAGCGCTACGCCCCCCATCATGCAAAGTGGAAATCGTGATCCTTATCATTTACGAGGGTGACCCAGTTCAAAAAACAATAACCATTCGTGACAGAGAGCACATACTACTTGCAATGATTTCAACAGGCAGCATGAGGCCTGAGAAAATGTGATCTGAATACTCCTCCCCCACTCATCCCCCTGAGAAGAATAGTTCAGGGAGGATGTTGTACACAGCTGTTTTCCGCACAATGGTATCGACCTCAGCAAGGCTTGAGCGTGTTCAACGGTAAACTGTCTTTTTATTGTTGACTGTTGCTGCATGAAGCAACATTGATGTCCACCACTTGGCATCGTCACACCTGCGAGAATGTTGGGGAAGTCATTTTCGCAGTTTACGGGTAGCAGCCACTCCAATGCCGCTGTACTTTGGGCGCTACCCTGTTTTTTCTACACCGACTTTACTGGTACGCAGAATGGCATCTACCATGGTGCGGGCCAGAGATAAACAGAGAGGGAAGCCAGATGGCGAGTGTCACTTTACGCAATGTTAGTAAAGCTTATGGCGATAACCTGATTTCAAAAAACGTCAATCTGGATATCGCTGAAGGAGAATTTGTGGTGTTTGTCGGGCCATCAGGCTGCGGTAAATCCACGCTGTTACGCTGTATTGCTGGTCTGGAAGACATTACCTCCGGGGATTTATACATAGGTGAACAGCGCATGAATGACATCCCACCAGCCCAGCGCGGTGTGGGGATGGTTTTTCAGTCTTATGCGCTCTATCCACACCTGAACCTGTTCGACAATATGTCGTTCGGCATGAAGCTGGCCAAAGCCGATAAAGCAGAAATCCGTAAGCGGGTTGAAAACGCTGCTGACATTCTTCAGTTAGGCCACCTGTTAGACCGTAAGCCCAAATCTTTGTCTGGCGGACAGCGCCAGCGTGTCGCAATTGGCCGTACTCTGGTCGCGCAACCCAATGTTTTCCTGCTGGATGAACCTTTGTCCAACCTGGATGCATCACTTCGTGTGCAAATGCGGATTGAAATCGCCAAACTGCATAAGCAACTGGGCTGCACCATGATCTATGTGACCCATGATCAGGTAGAAGCCATGACAATGGCAGACAAAATTGTAGTGCTGGACGGCGGTTTCGTCTCTCAGGTGGGTAAACCGCTTGAGTTATATCATTACCCTGAGAACCGCTTTGTCGCCGGCTTCATTGGTTCACCGAAAATGAATTTCATCAGCGTGTTTGTCGAGCAGGTTGAAAAAGAACGTGTGATGGTTCAACTGGCGAACGGCACCACATTCTGGATTCCAGTCGATGGCACCACTGTCACCCGCGGGGATCGTATGTCACTGGGCATTCGTCCTGAACACCTGCTTTCTGGTGATGAAGGGGATGCCACAGTCGAGGGTGATATTCAGGTGGTCGAAAAGCTGGGCAACGAAACTCAGGTGTATCTGAACCTGAAAGGGGTTGATGCCGATTTCGTTTACCGCCAGCCTGACATACTGGATGTCGATGCAGGCCAGGTGCTCAAAGTTGGTATTCCGGCGCATCGCTGCCACCTGTTCCATCGCGACGGCAAGGCATGCCGCAGACTCTTCCAGGAATTTGGCGTGTAATCTCAATCCGTCCAGCATCAGTTCATTTGCCTTCACTTTGGCTATAAAACTGAATCCACACCATTTTCACCGCTAAGCACCGGGAAGCCAGTCATGCTTCCCGGTTTCTTTATTTCTCATACTTCTAATACGCAGCAAATCTATACAAGATAGAAATAAACTGGTGGTAGAATTTACAGTATGCTTGTTAGTGGAACGTGTCAGGAAGACACTGACTGGCACTGTGTCACAGCGATTGAGCCGGAGGTCACAATGAGTATCCGAGAACGCATTGAAGACATTGAACTACGCCTCACAGCCGCCTATCAGGAGGGAGATTATCAGCAGGTAAGAATGCTTGAACACCAACTGAAAGAAATTCGTGGCCAGCGCAGTATTGTGGATGACAAAGAACCTTACACCCCGGAAGGTCGCTTCTATCCCGATGACGGGGAGTGATTACCCTCAGTCATATTTCCTCAGCCCGGCCAGATGATGGCCGGGCGAATCATAACCAGAATTCACCAGCATTTCTGGAAATGGCGGGTCTGAATTAGCTGGAAAGATGCCAAACACATAAACGGCTTCCAACGTCCCGGTATCCGCTACATAACTTAAGTCATCACATTCGAATTGGCACCGGTAGGTATAGTCTTTCTGCCCCTGAGGCCCACTTTCACGAAGTAAAGTGTTCCCCAGCCAGTCAAACTGCGTTTGTTCACCATTGACGGTTTTGCTGATCCGGCGTCCCAGAGGATCATAAGTATAGGCAGCGGTCACTTCGATGCTGGATTGCAGTATGGTTTCACCATTTCCGGCATCTTCGTTGGTAACCAACTAAACGTTCTGCGTCATTGTAGGTGAAGGTTTCAATGCTATTGTTTAATTAGAGTGTTTCGCCAATATCGGTCTTATCTAGATTATTTGTTTTTTTAAATTAATAACTAAATAACTCTCACCATCAAATATCCCAAGAATAATAAAATTCAATTTTTTCAACATATTAGAAAAAAATTATTCATATCATCTACATTGCCATTTGAATTAAAACATTCGAATAAAACACATACAAAGTGCCAACTTAGCTTGGTTGCGTAAATCAATTCAAGTAAATCTTTATCTGAATCAACCATCTGTTTACTTATATAATGATAGGCATCGCCATTATATAAAAAACCCCGAGATTTAAAGTCATTTATTTCATTTTCACTCGCCATTACATCATCAAAAACACAACACAAATCATTCCTTTTTATTAAATCATAAATAAATAATGACAGCCAATCACTTGAATCAACAACTTTCACTATTCCAGAGTCATTTTGATTATCCTTTGAATTCACATTAAACACACCACCCGAACTGAGATTTATCTCAGAAATAGCATTAAAATTCTTAGGTACAATTACGTAGCATGGATAAATATTATTACTTATTTTTTCAATCAAGCTCTTATAAAACTCATTACTATCATTTAAGTAGCTACTAATATATTTTCTGACTATTTCAATATCAACATTAATAATATCAATGTTAATGTTATTATTTTGGTTTAACTGTTCCATCTGGATAAATCCTCCACCCTGGACCTTTCCTATCATTTAAATCCCAATGCGGACCAACAGGCTCACCATGATCAAGATCAGGATCAGGATGTAAACTCTCTGGACCATTTGGGTTCTTATAACCTCCATATGGACCACCTTGAGGTTCTTTTCCCTTCCAAACCCATTCCTCACCGTCTTCACCTATAGGAGACTTTGTTGGATCATCAAAGTCAAAATCAGGAATAGGACAAACATTGGAGTCACCGGTACTCCCCTCCTCATTATTATAAACAATCCAATCAATTAAGGCAGCTCCTCCTATGGCTATACCGTACCCTACCCATTTGGGCCAAGCTGCATCTGTTGGATCTGGTATCGCTGTATCTGTGCTAATCCAGCCACCAACAACAGCAACTGCAGAATGACCTAAAGGATCAACATAATTTAGTGGGTTCCCAACCACATAAATAAATGGATTTACCCCACCAGTAAGCCCTATTGGATCATACTGAACATATCGTCCAGTTCTAGTGTCATAGTCCCTAAATAAATTATAACTTAGCCCTGACTCAGAATCGTTGTACTGCCCAGGTAACCCGATATTCAACAATATAGGTTGTGGTATTGATTCCAAAGTAACCCCAAACGGACTCCTCGCCTGTTGCCAGATCAGGTTTTGTGCCTGAATCAGCCCGACCGGGGCGGACAGGTGATCACTCAGCACATCTGCAACCTGCCCATCTGCATCAACAGTAACGGGGGCATAACCTGTGGCGCCGTAGGTATAATCTTTCTGACCCTGAGGACCAGATTCACGGAGTAAAGTGTTCCCCAGCCAGTCAAACTGCGCTTGCTCACCATTCACGGTTTTGCTGATCCGGCGTCCCAGAGGATCATAAGTATAGGCAGCGTCAAACCTTCAATCCGATAACAAACGAATCAGTTACAAACAGCACTCATGTTTTTGTTCACCGACACGATTGACGGACGATTGCTCTCCTCCCGGACAAAGCGTGATCTCACTATCCATTTTTAACCTGGATAACATCGCATTGGTGAAATTTTGTGATCAGATGTTCAAAAAATACGCTTGAACCTATGTTTTTGATTCCCCCCTACAAAGTGTGATCCACACACTCAGCCCCCCAGCTCCTCCATAAATCAATCGCTTCAGGGAGGATGTTACGTCTTTATTGCAGGCGCAGAATAAAAACATCCACTACGGACGCATCCTGATCAAAAAAAGCACTAGGATTAATTTCATACAGTGCAACGTTGACGAAAGGACGCGCTGATCAGGGTGTGCATTATCTGTACCTGAACACTCTGATTACTGCTTTCGGCGGAGCCGAAGGCAAACAAGATAATAAAAACGCATCCATCAAGGAGTTTAAGCAATGAAACTGAACAAAATCTGCCTGACAGCCGCTGCAGTCTCCGCAGCACTGATGTCTGCCGCAACTTATGCAGAAGTGGACTTTCACGGTTATATGCGTGCGGGTGTCGGTGTGAGCGGTGAAAACGGTTCAACTGTCGCTTATGAGAAAAACAAAGTCGGCCGTCTGGGCAACGAAAATGACGTGTATGGCGAGTTGGGTCTGGGCAAGGAAGTCTACAACGAAAATGGCAAAAGTTTCTATTTAGATTCAATGCTTGCTGTCACCTCAAATGGTTCAAATGACTGGGAAGGAACATCACCTTCTTGCGAAGTCGATAGCAATGACCCATCGAAAGTTAATTGTAAAGATGATTTCACCGCAGCACTGCGCCAGTTCAATGTGGTCGCAAAAGGTTTCATTGCAGGCGATCAAGATGCCGCTTTCTGGGCCGGTAAGCGTTACTACCAGCGCCACGACATCCATATTTCTGACTTCTACTACTGGGACACTTCAGGCGCCGGTGCCGGTCTGGAAAACCTGAGTGTCGGTCCGGGCAAAATGTCTTTTGCGGTCATTCGTGATGATTCCGGCGATGTGAACGTCAACAACTTAGATCTGCGCTATGCCGGTCTGGGCCTGTGGAGCGATGCCAGCCTGGAGCTGGGTGTGAACTATGGCCTGGTGAACGCAACAGACGATCAAGATGCCGCCAGTGATTTCAACAACGGTGTGATGCTGACAGCTGAACTGACTCAAAATGGTTTCCTGAACGGCTTCAACAAAACCGCGCTGCAGTTTGGTACCGAAGGTTACGGTGAGCAAATGGCCGGCCTGGGTGCGGGTCACTACTTCAACGCCACTTCAAACGATGGTGCGCAGGGTTACCGTCTGATCAACTGGGGCGTGATTGCACCTTCTTCTACCTGGGAAATTGGCCACCAGCTGGTTTACGCAAACACCAGCTATGACAGCAAAGATGATCACACAATCATCAGTGCCGTTATCCGTCCTGAATACAAGTGGAACGATAACGTGAAGACTATCTTCGAAGCCGGTTACTACGACGAAGACAATTCTGGCGTCGACAAGTCTGGCAGCAAGCTGACGATCGCTCAGGCGCTGACAGCAGGACCAAGCTTCTGGGCACGTCCTGAGCTGCGTTTCTACGCCAGCTACCTGTCTGATTACGATAACGACAATGCCTTCGGCGCAGGTAACGACACTGAGTACAACATTGGTGCTCAGGTTGAAGCCTGGTGGTAATCAAACACTAATCCTGTGTCGTAAAAAACAGCCAGTCCCAGACTGGCTGTTGTTTTTTTAGGGGATCACAAACGTGTCTTTCATGCAGCAAACTGACGTTGGCTTTGGCGCTACGCTCACGAGCGAAGGCTGCCATTTCTGTTTATATGGGCCGGATGTTCTTACGCTGGCGGTGGTGCTATTCGATAAGGAAGGCATTGCCACCGCACTTCATCGTCTTGAGCGCCAAGCAAACGATCACTGGGCTGTTTTCATCCCGGGTATCGGTGAAAACACCGGCTATGCCTTTTGGGTGACCACGGCAACTGGCTCATCCGCGCAATGGCTGCTTGACCCCCATGCACACAGAGTACAGCATCATCAGGCACGTCATTCTGGCTCTGATCGGGTCGCTGCGCCGGAATGGATAGCCTACACCACTTGCCATGATTTCGACTGGCAAGGATGCGAGCGCCCTGCCATCGCTTTGGAGAAAACCGTTCTGTGCGAAGTGCATGTCAAAGGTTATACCAAAGCCAATCCGGATCTTCCCGCTAACCTGCGCGGCACTTATTCAGGGTTGTGCCACCCTGTTACTTTGGCCCATTTCAGGCAATCAGGCATCACCAGCTTGCAGCTCATGCCGATTGCGGCAAAAGCAGATGAAACGCACCTCGCTGCCAAATCTCTGACCAATTTCTGGGGCTATAACCCGATTGCATGGTCGGCACCAGACGAACGTTTCGCCTCAGTCGATCCGGTGCGAGAGTGTAAAACCATGATTCGCACCCTGCATGCGCACGGCATCGAAGTCATTCTTGATGTGGTCTACAACCATACCGCTGAAGAAGGAAATGGCGGCCCGGTGTATCACTTTAAAGCACTCGACCATCAGAGCTATTTAATGGACGAGCAGGGACTGTTCAAAAACTATACCGGCTGTGGCAATACGCTGAATGTCAGCCACCCGCCCATGCTGCAGGCCATCCTGCAGTCATTGCGTAGCTGGGTGCTGAATTATCAGGTGGACGGGTTCCGGTTTGATCTTGCGGCAACGCTGGGCCGGAACCATGACCACTTTTCGTCAGACTCAGCTTTCTTTGACGCAATACGTAATGATCCGGTGCTCAGCAGCGTAAAACTGATTGCCGAGCCCTGGGACATCGGCCCGGATGGCTATCAGTCAGGTGCTTTTCCGGCCGGCTGGCATGAGTGCAACGACCAGTTCCGGGACCATTGGCGCAGTTTCTGGCTGCATGATGCCCCTGCTGCTGCGGTTGCCCCTCACCTGTTAGGCTCGCAACCACAGTTTCCTGCCCCAAACTGGCCGCATAAATACAGCATCAATTACCTCTGTTATCACGACGGATTCACCCTGCAGGATCTGGTGTCCTTCAATCACAGGCATAATCACCCCAATGGCGAAAATAATCGTGACGGTCATCCTGATAACCGTTCCAATAATCAAGGGACAGAAGGCCTGGCTGCAACTGACGCGATTCAAAAAAGACGGGAAAAGCAAAAACGCAACCTGATGACCAGCTTATTGTTCAGCCTGGGCATGCCCCATCTGTTAGGCGCAGACCTGCATTCGCACAGCCAGCAGGGCAACAACAATGCTTATTGTCAGGACAATGACACCAGTTGGGTAAACTGGTCACTTTCCAAAGAAGCGCACACCTTCAGGATCTGGCTGCAGTCACTGATCCGGCAACGTCAGGCAGTGATGCCCGCGATCATGGCGGCAATGGCAGACAAGACGTCTGCACCAGCCTCAATTCGCTGGCTCACCCCCGCAGGAACAACCATGACTGAGCAAAATTGGGCCGCGCGCCAGCCTTTCTCCTGTCTGGTTCAGGCCGACGAAAACAACGCCCTGCTTTATCTGCTTAACCCTGATGATTATCCGGTACGCTTTGGCTTGCCACCGACACAGGGCAACTGGACTTGTCTGGTTGATACCGCCGAGGAACACCTTTCCGCTCGGAATATTCACCAGTCAGACTGCCTGGTCCGGCCCGTCTCTATGATGATCCTCATCCCGGCATCCTAAAACACAGGCATTCTTCTTATCTCCTACACTTAGGGTCTTGTATAAACTTCAGGCGCAGGCTTGTAACTGAGTCACAATGATGATAATAATTATCATTAAGTTTATTGAGCGTGGAGCGATTGATGAGCAGATCCAGTACGCTGTACCGACAGTTCTTTCTGGCAGAAGAGCGTTTTCTGAATCACCCGCTGATTCCAGGGTTCGAACAGGATGTCATTGTTGACATGACGCAGGCCGGGATGAATCTGGCAGCGTACTACGGGCAACAGAACGCATTGCGCAACCCACTGCTTCAGGAGCTGTTTCTGAGGCGTGTTTTCTTTCATTTGTGCAACAGTGTTGAAGATAAACACCAATCCCGTGTGTTTCGCCGAATTTGCCTGGATTATCTGCATTGCCCCTTACTCGCTCTGAAAAAATGTTATGGCGAAAATCACGTTAATAAATTCCTGTCGCTGAAACAAAGCCTTCTACAGTTACATCATTCCTCCGGATTATAAGGAACCTCGGATATGTCGACATCCTACCGTATTGAAAAAGACAGCATGGGCGAAGTGAACGTCCCGAAAGAGGCACTTTATCAGGCGCAGACCCAGCGAGCCGTGAACAACTTTCCCGTCAGCGGGCTGACAATGCCCGTCCAGTTCATCAAAGCTCTGGCATTTGTCAAACAGGCCGCCGCAAGAAGTAATCTCGACCTTGAGTTGCTGGATTCAGACATCGCCCATGCCATTATCGACAGTTGTCAGGAAATCATTGATGGTCGGCACCTCGACCAGTTTCCGATCGATGTTTTCCAGACCGGCTCCGGCACCAGCTCCAATATGAACGCCAATGAAGTCATCGCCACGCTCGCATCAAAGCGTGCGGGGCATGTAGTCAGCCCGAATGATCACGTCAACATGGGACAGAGCAGTAACGATGTGATCCCAACCACCATTCAGGTCAGCGCCGCGCTGGCATGCCACGAGCAACTGCTGCCTGCGATGGCGCACATCTGTCATACCCTGGATGAGAAAGCCTCTGCGGTCGGCCATATTGTCAAAACCGGCCGGACACACCTGATGGATGCCATGCCGGTCACACTCGCGCAAGAGCTGCTTGGCTGGAAAACGCAGATCGAAAAAGCTCGTCTGGGCATACTGCATAGCCTGGACAATGTTTCTGCATTGGCTCAGGGGGAACGGCAGTCGGCACCGGGATCAATGCCGATCCTAAGTTTGCGGCCGTCTTTGCCAATAACCTCTCAGTAGCGGCAGAAATTCCGTTTACCAGCAGCGATAACTTTTTCTACAACCTGAGCAGCCAGGACGCGATTGTGAGCCTGTCTGGCCAGCTGAAAACCGCCGCTGTGGCCATGATGAAAATTGCCAATGATCTGCGCTGGATGAATTCAGGCCCTCTGGCCGGTTTGGGGGAAATCGAGCTCGAAGCACTGCAGCCAGGTTCATCCATCATGCCGGGTAAAGTGAACCCCGTGATACCTGAAGCCGCGGCGATGGTATCCGCCCAGGTGATTGGCAACGACAGTACGATCACAGTGGCTGGCCAGTCCGGGAATTTCCAGCTCAATGTGATGTTACCTGTGATTGCCTATAATTTGCTGCAAAGTATTGAACTTCTGTCGAATGCCTTCAACCTGCTGGCAGATAAAGCCATTGCCAGTTTCAATGTAAGAGAAGATAAACTGCAGGAAGCGCTGGCGAAAAACCCGATCCTGGTGACGGCGCTTAACCCTGTCATTGGTTATTTGAAAGCGGCCGAGATTGCCAAGAAAGCCTATAAAGAGAGCAGAGATATTCTGGATGTCGCGGAAGAAGAAACCGAGCTGTCGCGGCAGGAGCTTGAGCGTTTGCTTGACCCGCAGAAGCTCACCACAGGCGGTGTTGCCCATTAATATTGAGCATGAATGCCATATCGTTGCTGAGCAGCGTTCAACAGCATCATAAATACCAAGGGTCAGCCTCAGCTGACCCTTGACAGTAAAATCTCAGATAGCAACTGTGGCCGTCCCAGATAAAAGCCCTGGATATAATCTGCCTGTAGCATTCTGGCCACTTTCAATCCCGCTGCATTTTCTACCCCTTCAATCAGCAGCTTTGCGCCAAGCTCCCGGCTAAGCCCGACCACTTTGCGCAAAGGCGACTCTTGGCCGGAGAGAAAATCCGCCAGCAATGAACGATCCACTTTGATGATATCAGGCTGTAGAAAACGGGCTCGGCATTCAGATGAGGCTTTCACACCATAATCATCCAACGCTACCTTCATCCCCTGTGCGCGCATTTGCTGCAATATGTCTAACAGCTCAATATTACTGGAGCAGTCGTGTTCCAGTAACTCAAAAAACACCTGCTCAGATTTCAATCCTAATGCGGTCAGGCGCTGATGAAGCAGTGCGGCAGGCACATTTTTGCTGTGAATCAGCAACGCATCCGGCACCATATTGATAAACAAGGCGTAAGATGCGAAAAACTGAGCAAAGTTTTTCACATGAATCACTCTGGCCAACCTGTCCATGTTGACCTGATCGGTTTCATCATAGTATTCAGGGGCAAAAAAAGGTTCGGTGTTCAGCTCGTCGCCACATTCATTAAACACCCTGACCAGGGCTTCAAACCCGAAAAGATCGCCATTCATCTGGTGAATGGGCTGAAAAGCCGTCTTCAAATGATAAGCATCATACACAGCACTGTAACTGCCATCAGCCTCTGTGGTTAAGTGCCTGTTAATCTCATCCAATGTGGCAATAATTTTACTCACACATCATCTCTTCATACGAAAACGGGAAGGCATACATTGAGCAGGTCGCCTGTTACGGCCTGCGCCGCTAAACAAAAAATGCCGAATATATCGATATTAGCGACCAGAAACTGTCTTAAAATTGAGACATGATAATTTTATGCGATATCCCTCAGGAAAATGTCACAAAAAAGTTAAATTTATGTATTCTGCCTATACTTCTGACTTCAAAACGACACCTGGCTGAAACATTAGTGTCATGATTTACACCTAACCTGTGGCCTTAGATCCAATGAAAAGGAAAAACACGTTGCTATCCAACACACAACCCATCATTAAATTGCCCAATCTTGCCATTTTCGACTTGGATGAAACGCTTATTGCCGCTGATTCTGCTTCACTGTGGATCAGGTTTATTGTCAATAAAGGGCTGGCATCGCCGCGTCTCATCGAACAAGAACAAAACCTGATGAAAGATTACGCGAAAGGCAGTATGGATATGCGGTCCTACATGACTGCGACATTAGCGCCAATTGCAGGGATGAGTACCAGTGAACTGACACCGTTCATCGAAGAATTTATTCAGACATGCATTCGTCCCGCCCTGTTTCCGGCGGCAATTGAGCGTATTGAATGGCATAAACGCCGTGGTGATACCGTCATTATTATTTCTGCAACCGGCGAACATCTGGTCAAACCGATTGCTGAGCTGCTGCAGGTCGATGACGCACTGGCTATCAACCTCGAAACCCAAAACAACACCCTGACAGGGAATACAGTTGGCACCTTAAGCTACAGAGAAGGTAAAGTCGTTCGGTTAGAAGCCTGGCTGGAAGCGCATGCTGGCTCGTTTAATGCGCTGTATTGTTATACCGACTCGATTAATGATCTGCCTCTGCTTCAGGCTGTTGATCATCCTTTTGCTGTGAATCCTGATCCGGCTCTTGCATTACATGCGCAAATGCAGGAATGGACCATCATGAACTGGCATCACGAAAACGACATTCAGCGATAACCTTTCTGTAAGCATATTTTTGCTATTCAGCCCTTAAAAACAGAGGGCTGAAATATCTTCTTACTCTTTTTCGACCTTGTTCAATTTCTTTGACCAGGTTGTTCAGGTTAATACACTGATTTTTGAAATATTTACCACTAGAATAGGTAGGTAGTTTTTAATCAGGGTACCCAAGTACATGAAAAAAGCAGTCAATCATTATGATTGGGTTTCAGTAACCCTGCACTGGGCAAGTGCTGTTGTCATCATTGGACTATTTGCTGTCGGCCTGTGGATGGTCGATCTCAATTACTACTCATCCTGGTACACGGTTGCTCCTCACTGGCATAAGTCAGTCGGTTTAACACTGGCCGCTGTAACCCTGTTCCGACTGCTATGGAAAACTGTGAAGCAACAGCCGGCGATTGAAGGGGCGGCTTGGGAAAAAGCGCTCGCTAAGCTGGCGCACCTGATCATTTATGTTCTGTTGTTCGGTTTATTTGTCAGTGGTTATCTCATTTCAACGTCGGACGGACGCGGCATAGACGTATTTGACTGGTTAACCGTTCCTTCAATGGGCGAACTCTTTCCGGATCAATCCGATGTGGCAGGCGAAATTCACGAGTACCTCGCTTACGCCTTAATCGGATTAGCTACCCTGCATGCGGTAGCTGCATTGAAACACCACTTTGTTAATAAAGATAATACCTTAAAGAAAATGTTGGGAGTTAAGGAAAAATGAAGAAGCATCTTACCGCGTTGAGCCTGGCTGCGGCCCTTGTTTTACCTGGCATTGCGAATGCCGCCGATTATGCCATTGATAACAAAGGCGCTCACGCCTCTGTGAACCTGAAAATCAGCCACCTCGGCTACAGCTGGATCAAAGCACGTTTCAATACCTTTGATGGTACTTTCAGCTATGACCCTGAAAACATTGCCGCTTCAAAAGTTACAGTAAACGTTGACACCAGCAGCTTCGATTCCAACCAGGCTGATCGTGACAAGCACGTTCGCAGCGAAGATTTCCTGGAAGTCAGCAAGTATCCGAAAGCCACCTTTACCAGTACCAAAGTCACAGACAAAGGCAACGGTAAACTGGCTATTGATGGTGACCTGACGCTGCACGGCCAGACGAAACCTATCACGATTGATGCTGAATTTGTCGGCGCAGGTAAAGATCCATGGGGCGGCTACCGTGCCGGTTTCATGGGCACAACCCGCATTGAGCTGGCTGACTTTGGTATTCAGGTCATGGGCACTTCCAGCTACGCAGACATGGAACTGCATGTAGAAGGTGTACGTCAGTAATTCTGACTCCATATTGCTTCAAAAATCCGGCTTTCCCAGCCGGATTTTTTATTTCTGCATTCTGTTTTCTTCAGAACAAGGTTATCCCCAGCGCACGTTTCACATCATGTAGCACCTCGTGGCTAACCGAATTGGCTTTCTCCGTCCCTTTTCTCAGCACATCCAACAGCATGGTTTTGTCTGACAGTAACCGCTCCCTTTCCTGCCGTATAGGTGCCAGCAGGGTTTGTAAGCAATCTTCCAGTATCTGTTTTGTTTCTCCGTCTCCCAATCCGCCCTGACGGTAGGCTTGTTTCAGTGTTTGTACGTAAGCAGGATCCGGATGGAATGCGTCCAGATAGGTAAACACCACATTGCCTTCGATTTGTCCGGGATCTTCAACCCTTAAGTGATTCGGGTCGGTGTACATGGCTTTGACTGCTGCACGTATTTCCTTTGCACTTGCGCCAAGCGTGATGGCCGTCCCCTGGGACTTTGACATCTTCGCTTTCCCGTCCAGCCCTGGCAATCTGGGGACCTTACTGATCAAAGGGCTGCATTCCTCCAGAACCTGCTGCCCTGCAATATGATTAAAGCGTCGGACGATCTCATTGGTCTGTTCAATCATGGGTAATTGATCGTCACCAACCGGAACAAGGCCCGCCCGAAATGCTGTAATATCAGCAGCCTGACTGATTGGATAAGTCAGAAACCCTGCGGGGATAGCCCTGCCAAATCCTCTGGCATGGATTTCATTTTTTACCGTCGGATTACGCTCCAGGCGCGCAATGGACACCAGGTTGGCATAATACATGGCGAGCTCAGGCAGAGCCGGTAATGAAGACTGCAGGCAGATGGTGGTTTTATCTGGATCAATACCCACGGCCAGATAATCGGCCACGACATTCAATATGTTCTCTGCCACCTTTTCCGGTTTATGCCCGTTATCGGTTAACGCCTGTAAGTCAGCGACCAGTATGGTCTGTTGATGGGAATGCTGAAGCGTGACCCGTTGCTGAAGGGAGTCGGCAAAGTGCCCTAAATGTAAAGGGCCGGTTGGTCTGTCGCCCGTAAGGATTTGTTCTTTCATCTGTTTTCCTCAGTGTAGTAAACGCCAGTGGCCACTAAGGAAACATGCATTCAGAAGAAACGTAGTGCATTCATTAGCAGCCAGTATGGCGGCAAATGAACGTGAAAATTCAGTGCCGCTCTGTTAAGAGCGCCACCAACGAATGGAGAGAATAAGCGTTAAGCTGATTATTTTCATACCCAAGACACTAACTGCATATCAGGTTGCTTGCAATCATATTCAGTCAGTTTGCTGAGCTTAGTTTGTAATTAAACAGACAGCCGCAATCCTGCTGACAAGACTGCTGTTACTTCTCATTTTCTGACACATCAATTAAAAAGCCAGAGCGAACCACTCTGGCTGAAAACCCGTTAGCTGGCAGGATACTCGCTTTCTTTTCTCTGACGAGAACGCTTAATTGTCCAGTGCTCATTTGGATCGTAATTTTCATCACACAGGTCGATTGAAAAACCCATATCGACAATTTCTTTCAATGTCAGGTTATCCGCCAGATGGGCGATATCACCAGATCTATTACGTAATTCCATAACCGTACCTATCTCTGTCACCTACTTGATATCCCGTCCCTGATGTGTAACTTTCCCTGAAGCCCTCTCTGTGACTTTAACTATAGCTTCAATAGAAGCAGTACGTGGCTTTCAAGCCACACGCGCTCCGCTTCACAGCGAGCCGGTAAAAGCTGGATCGGTCTCTAATTTCCAGTACTAAGAATAAAATCAATATGATGAATTCCTTTTGCCTGACGCTCAGGCTACTATAATCGGAATACATTTCTTGTCTTCCTCTGTGCAGACATGAGGCAATCCGACGAGTGGATTAAGGGAAGCTGCAATGCTCAAAACCGCAACGAATCAATCTCAGGGGATGCTGCTGTTCAGGCTGAATTCCCGACAACTATTTGCTATCGGCACTTTGAAAGTCAAAGAAATCGTGCCCTTTACGCCATTGACAGCCATTCCGCAGTCCCACCCAACCGTATTAGGCGCAGCGAGCCTGCGCGGCGATACTTTGCCTGTCATCGACATGGCTAAAGCGATCGGCTACCCGGCGCTGACTCAGGAAGAACTCAAGAAATGCTACATCATTATTACTGACTGCCGGCGTAAGCTGGTCGGTTTTTTGGTGCGTGGCATCGATAAAATCACTGAATGTAACTGGCACAACATCGATGCACCGCCGCCATCCCTTGGCAGAAACATCTTTGTTACCGGCGTCACCAATATCGAGAATCAGCTCGTTCAGCTGCTGGATATCGAACTGTTACTTTCTAAAGTCTTTCCTGACTCCCCTGAAAGCCTGCACCCGGTGCTCACGGATGTTCAGCGAGAAACGCTCAGGCCACTGAAAATCCTTCTGGTCGATGATTCGGCTGTTGCACGGCGTCAGCTTTGTCAGGCTATGGACAGTGTCAGCATCCCCTACCACATCGCCACCACAGGGACAGATGCACTGAGAATGCTCAATCAGGCAGCCGATGCAGGCCAGCCATTTGAAATTCTGGTCAGCGATATTGAGATGCCTGGCTTAGATGGCTACGAGTTAGCCTTTGAAGTGCAAAATAATTCAAAGCTTACTGGGACTTACATCATACTCCATACCTCACTGTCCAGTGAGATCAGTGTCTCCCAGGCGCATCAGGTCGGTGCCCATGAAGCGTTGACTAAATTTGAAGCCAATGAGTTAATCCATGCCATGCTTCGCGGTGCGCACCATCACCAGGAAAGCAATGTTGGCTGAAGTTCAAAAAAATTACACCGTTTAGTCCGAACTAACAAAAAACTGACATTCACTGCGGCAGCTATGGCACAGTTGCCGCAACCAGTTTTCTCCAGCTATCAGTAACGGATTAACACCATGTTCAAGCGCATTGTATTCAGTGCCATTATTCTAACCGCCTCCAGCACCGCTTTCGCCAATCCAGAACTGCTCTCTCCCGATGAAGCAAACCTCGGGCATTTTCAGCTCATTGAAACCATTGAGATAAAAGGCGATATCGACGACAGCATCGCCCAGCTTATCGATAAATCACTTGAGAATAAGAACGGGCAATACTATGCCATCGATACCATCAAAGAAGACATCAGAAAGGAAACGCTGACGCTGGTCATCAAGCTCTACAACGAACCAGTGGGTATGATGACCGATCAACTGGCAGCGTAAACTTTCAGTCAACAATGTGTTTCCACTGGTTTTCCCATTTCCTTTTGTTGGGGGAGCGGTAAAAGAGTAGTATGTGTGCCTCTGCAACTTCAAAGGCTTAATGTATGAAATACCAGTGGATTCTGTTTGATGCCGACGAAACTCTTTTTCACTTTGACGCTTATCGTGGCCTGAAGCTGATGTTTTCACGCTTTGAGGTCGATTTCACGCCAGAGCATTTCTCCGAATATCAGCGTGTCAATCAACCGCTTTGGGTTGACTACCAAAACGGCGATATCGACGCACAACAGCTGAAGCATCAGCGTTTTGAATTCTGGGCGCAGCAACTGGGCGTGACCACTGCGACCCTCAACAGTGCCTTTCTCGAAGCCATGGCAGATACCTGCTCTCTTTTACCGGGGGCAGCCACCCTGCTTGAACGCCTCAACCCTCACGTCAAAATGGGCATCATCACCAACGGTTTTACTGAGCTGCAGGATATCCGCCTGCAAAGAACCGGCGTGGAGCATTATTTTTCAACGCTGATTATTTCGGAAAAAGTGGGCGCCGCCAAACCCTCCCCAGTCATCTTTGACTATGCCATCAATGCAATTGGCAATCCTGCACCGAATACAGTATTGATGGTGGGAGACAACCCGCATTCAGATATCCTGGGCGGCATCAAAGCTGGAATGGATACTTGCTGGCTCAATCACCACGATGCGCAAGCACCTGAGGGAATCAGGCCCAGCTATACGGTGCGCCATTTGGATGAGCTGACGAGTCTTTTACTCAATTAAATGGAGTGACTTCAGGTAACGGCGGGAAATCAGTGGCGAAAGGCTTGTTGCCTGTCTGATATAACAAAGCGCACTCATCAGTGCGCTTTTCATGTCTGGCTACCCAAACTGGGGGGCTATGTCGTCAAAAAAGCAGTAATTATTCGTAGTCGAAATCGATGTACTCACCGCTGTCCTGACGCTGACGCGTTGATCGGCGTTTTTTCTTCCGCGCCTGCTGATTGTAATCTAAAAAGTCATCGTTAAAGTCACTCTTGAATTTGGACTTAGACCCTTTGCGGAACTTCTCATCTAACTTTGCCATGCTTGTTTCCTGACACACAACCAGATAAAAACATTGAGTATATAGGCTGCCATGAGTGGCAAACCATCACCACTAAGCATAGGGTAACGATTCAGAAATACACAAATGCTTAGTGTTACAGTCAGGTGGTCAGTTCTATCGCCGTACATAGCCAAAACAGCGATGAAGTGTACTGAACCGACCCCTTCAGCAGCGAGACTAATGCAAAGCCCGAATCTCTGTACAACAAGATATTTTAATCAAGACAATAAAATATTCTGCTTAAAGAAATTAGCCTAGACACGCTCACTGACTTCACTAAACGCGACATCCAGCAAGCTGTTCAGCAGCTCAACTTTTTCATTGTCATCACGCCAGACTAAGTACAAAGACTGCTCCATAACCGGTGCGTTGTTCACCAGGTGCAGTTCACCGGACTCCACACTGTGTGCAATCACGGGTGAAGGTAAATAGCCTACTCCGCCATTATTCAATAAGTGCTCTAATGCCATCTTACTGGAATGAGTATGTAAGATAGGTGTCTTCTGCAGTTCATTGATCCGACTGTGATCAACGGCAAACCGTGTCCCCCAGTCCAGATAAATTAAAGGAAAGTCCTTGATGTCAGACATACCGCAGTCAGACTGATGGCAAACCAGTTGCAGCTGATAATCCCTGACTTTATTCACCATCAGATCGTCAATTTTCGGTGGCTCACTGGTAATCACCACATCCACGCTTTTATTCAGTATTTGTTTGGCCTGAGCCTGACGGGGAACGGTTTCCAGACGTAGCGCCAATTCTGGAATCGCACCATAGATACGGCTGATCCAGTCTGACAGGCCATCAAACTCCCACACTAAGGCGGAAGCACCCAGCGTGATCTGATTATTCCGTGAGTCTGACAATGCCACATCCTGACGCGCCCTGCTCCATGTCTGCAAGATTGCTTCTGCATACGGCTGGAGACGTTCACCTGCCGCAGTCAGGTGAACATTACCGCGTTGGCGTGAAAATAAAGCATTACCTAACTGGGATTCCAGCTGGCGTATCCGGAAACTGACTGCAGACTGAGTCAGATATAAGTTATCGGCAGCACGGCCAAAATGACGTGTTTTCGTCACTTCTAGAAATGTTCTGAGTAGTTCGGTGTCCACAAGTAAACCTACATTATGAAGAGTGGGACTCTGGGTATATATCCCCTTAGCGATAGTACACTGCCCCTCCCCCATTATCATCAAAAAGTTTTATCGTTACGACGAAAAAGCTTTGATTTACAACTCGACAAACCTGAAAGAATATCTGCGAAAATCTCACATGGCAGGTGATCAGATGAGAAATGTAGGTAAATTTTACGACGATAAACATTTCCCGCGCGGGTTTAACCGCTCCGGTGTCTTCACTGTGGGTGAAGCCAGCATTTTGGAAAGTTACGGCAAAACCATGCGTGGCATCCACGATGGTTTACTCAAGCCTGAAACACCGGAAGAAGAGCAGTTTTTTGCTGAAATAACAGGGCAACAGGAAATCTCTTCAGACTTTGCTAAGTGCTGGGTTAAGTACCTGAAACAAACGTCTACCAAAACACGTAGCTACACCTTGTGTAACTCACCTCGCAAATCATCAGCAAGCAGCTTTGACGATGATAGCGATGATGGCGGTAGCGATGACGACATGGATTTTTAATTAATCCGTCATTTATCGCCATAGCAACATGCTTTACCGAGCCATTCGCACAACGCGCATGGCTCTTTTCTTTTTGCCTGATAAACCAGGCAATAAACTGGTTAATTGAAATGAAAATTTGCTTCGTTATGTACCCATGGAGCAGAGTAGAGCCTGAGACAGACTCTACCCTGCGTTTGATCCATGAAGTTGCCAGTCGCGGCCATACTGTCGCTCTGACTACCCCGAGTAACCTGACTATGCGTGACAGCATGGCCATCGCTTTTTGTCGGGTGCTTAAAAAGTCGACAGTGTCTAACAATGTGCCGAGCTTTTACCGCAAAGCGGAGTTTCGCAAAGCAGAACTGCCGCTGGCAGGATTTGACGCCATCATCATGCGTGCAAACCCGCCGCTGGATACCATGGCGCTGAACTTTCTGGATTCAGTACGTGACGATACTTTCATTTTCAATGACATCGACGGCCTGCGTGTAGCCAACAACAAGCTCTATACCGCTTCTTTGCCGGATCCTAACCGCGAGTTCATTCCCGTGACACACGTGTCGAAAAACCGTGAATATCTTGAGCGCGTTCTGGAAGAGAACCCCAATGATCGCATGATCATGAAGCCGCTGAACGGTTATGGCGGCAAAGGCGTGATTCTGGTTGAAAAAAGCGCCAAATCCAGCGTGCGCTCATTGCTGGACTTTTATATCGGTGACGACCACAACTATGTGATTTTGCAGGACTACATCGAAGGCGCAGAAAAAGGCGATGTGCGTATCATGATGCTGAACGGCGAGCCGATTGGCGCGATGAAGCGTGTGCCGGCCAAAGATGACGTCCGCTCAAACATTCACGCCGGTGGTCAGGAAGTCAAGCACGCCCTGACCAAGCAGGAATTACGCCTGTGTCGCCATATCGGCCCGAAACTGGTGCGTGACGGCCTTTACTTTGTGGGGCTGGATGTCATCAATGGCAAATTGGTTGAAGTCAATGTACTGAGCCCTGGTGGTATTACACGTATCAACCGTCTGAACCGCACCAAGCTTCAGCGTGAGGTGATTGATTTCGTCGAGAGTGTTGTCAAAGCCAAAGACATCAGCATCGCTCGCAAAAATAAATTCCGTCAGGTTATCGAAGATGCGTCAACTAACTGAACGTGATGTGCTGTCCTTCATCCAGCAGCACATTCCTTTTGAGGGACAGCTGGCTGACGGGAGTGTCACCATTCGCATCACCGAGTACCAGCCGATTGTTGCAACGGCCATTCACAACGGCAGTCGGTTACGCCCTGAACTGGTGGCAAAATGCCACCTTTCAGAAACGGAAAGGTACTATGAGGAAGACCCGTACACGGGCGATTTCATCACTTCCCTGCCGATTGTGCTGCAAGGTGAAGACTCTCGATATGAGTACGACCTGAACCGCAGTCCGGAAACCTGTATTTATCAGCAGGCCTGGGGGAAAGATGTCTGGCACGCCAAACTAACCGAGTCTGAAAAGCAGGTCTCTCTGGCAAAGCATGCCTGCTATTACCGTATTTTTCGTGCACTGATCACGTCTCTCGAGCGCAAGTTCGGCTACTGTGTAATATATGACATGCACTCATATAATCACGAGCGCATATCACAGCCCTGTCCGACATTTAATTTGGGGACGGCGCAGATTGATCGCAAAGCATGGCAGGCTGAAATTAGCAATCTTCTGACCCGGCTAGGACAGATCCAACTGCCGAACCAGGCGGTGACAGCTGGTGAAAATCTTGTTTTTCAGGGTATGGGATATCAGGCGACTTTTGTTCGAGATAATTTCTCCCGCACCCTCATCTTACCCATTGAGATCAAGAAGGTGTATATGAATGAAACAGGTGGTGAAAGTTATCCGTTAGTCATTGAGCAATTGAAAACAGAATTAAAAGATACGCTGACCGGCCATGCGGCTTTTGTCATGCAAAACCGTACACAGCAACCTGCCCGTCGACGGCAGAACGCCCATGTGCTGGACTCAAAACTGCCAAAGGAAGTTGTTCTGCTGGACCGCCAGCTGTACAAATTTGCCCGTGGCCTGAATACGCTCAGTTACATCAACCCGATCAACCTGAAACAGGAAAAGCGCCGGTTTTTACATAACCGTGATGTGTATCATCCGCAGTTTACCTACCGTCAGTTAGATCTGGATCCCTATAAGTTTCGCGAACAATTATACCGTCTGCCGGTAGAAGACATTCGCGATGCGGGTATTCAGTCGATGTACCGCAAAGTCATTGATCAGCTGGCCGTTCGTATTGACCTGCTGACCAGCCTGGGCCACGAAGAGTTTTTGTACAACTCACTTCGCTATTATGGCCGGCCCGATGAGAGCGATATCGCGAATGCCAACTTCATTTTGCATGCCAGAGAATATGCAGAGCCCGAAACCGCGACCATCAGTGCAGAGGAAGCAGTCACTGCATTCAATGAAGCCGCCGACGATTACGGCTTCAGCTGTAAAGTTCAGGGCACGACTAAGCTGATTGCCCGTGCCATGGTGAGTGGCCGTACCGTCAAGATCAACCTCAACAGCCGTTTCACTCCCTCTGATCTGTTTGCGCTGATTCATCACGAAATGGGCGTACACATGGTGACCAGCGTGAACGCCGAAGCCCAGCCGCTCAAAGTCTTGCAGCTTGGCTTACCGGGGAATACGCATACCCAGGAAGGTCTGGCGATTCTGTGCGAGCACCTGTCGGGTAATTTCCCGTTACACAGGTTAAAAACTTTGGCGTTACGTGTCGTTGCGGTCGATATGATGGTCAATAAACGCAGCTTTAATGAAACCTTCAATACGCTGAAGTTTGATTACGGCCTGTCCAATGATACTGCGTTTACCATTACAACCCGTGCATACCGTGGCGGTGGTTTCACCAAAGACTATCTGTATCTTCGTGGTTTGAAAGATGCGCTCAGACTACATAAAGAAACAGACCTGACCTCGCTTTTCATTGGTAAAACAGGCTTCGAGTTTAAACCATTGCTTGATGAGCTGATTGAACGAGAGATTTTGCAGCCGCCTCAGTACCTGCCCAAAGCACTCAACATGAAGACGGACACCGATCCCATCATTAACTTCATGCTGAACTGCATCAATTAACCGGCCCATAAAAAGATGCGCTTCCGTCATGGGTAAGCGCATCTTTATTTGCAGGCTATTCACTCCGGTAGCTATTCCCACTCCCAATGACGACCGTCATGCTCCTGGGTAAACAACATCCGATAGCCTGAAATGTTTCTGTGTGGTACATCTCGCATCACTTTATGGAACTGCTTGTTATCCAAGTGGATCAGGTTTTCATGATCACCAGATTCGATATACAGTTCATCCTGTTCAAGCAGTAAATCATCCACCAGCATGTTGATTTTATAAGCCTGTCCCAATGAAGGGATCGCACCAGGTTCGCAGTCCTGAAAGATCTGGGTTATTTCATGCTCACCCACTAAAAAGAACTGCTTGCCCATGATGCGATTAATTTTATCAATCATGACCCGGCGGTTAGAGGGCACTACGGCCATCAGGTAATCGCCCTGCTGATCCTTAAGCAAAACGGCTTTCGCCACTTGGGAAGTCGGAACATGTGCAGAGACCGCCGAACTGAATGATGTATCGGTATGCCTGTGGTGCGTCAGACTGAAATCCACATTATGGCTGTTGAGGAATTGCCCAACTGTCATAGCCATCGCCATAAATCACCTCCTGGAAATCCAGCGCTCGGGCTAAACGCCCTACAGCCAAAGTATGAAAGGGGTGCGGCAATTTTGCGAACTTCACACCCATAAATTTCATGGGTGATTGTAAAGGCAGGCGAACAACTTACTGGATCCGACGGATCTGCCAGAATGCCCGTTGCCAGTAAGGGGTATCTAAGCTGGATACAACGACCCCTTGGGATGTTGAAGCATGGAGAAACTCATTATTCCCCAAATAGATGCCAACATGGCGCATTCGCCGCCCTGTTCTGAAAAAACCAGGTCGCCTTTTTTTGCCATCGTGCGAGGGACAGCCTTGCCCAACTGCGACTGCTCTGCGGTCGTACGGGGAAGCATATGACGATACACCTCAGAATAGGTCAGCTGGACAAATGCGGAGCAGTCGATTCCCCGTCTGGAGCTTCCCCCTAAACGGTAAGGTGTGCCTTTCCAGCTTTGGTATACATCCAGAAATGTGGGCGTTGGCGGTTTCATGGCAATGGATCGGGGTGGCTGAGGTCGCTGATGAACCGCGGCATGAATTTCGCGGGTTTCCGCTGGCACTTGCGTTGTGGTACTGCAGCCTGTAAGCACGCTAAGAACAACCATTGATGTGATCATCAAAACCAGCCGTTGCTGGCGATAACCGACACGCTTTCTTGTTCCAGCCATATCAACCTCTGCGTAAAAAAGTACCACAAAGAAGTGATTATGCATGAAGCCACAGCCTGATGCACTGTCTGGCGTGCTGCCTGGTTAATCTTAAACCACCCGTCAGCGACGGCCAGTACGTCTGCTCATCATTCATTGCATCGCAAGGATATCAAGATGTAAAAAGAGCCTGATTCCCGGAACCTGCGCGGTCACTATTTATATATTAGTTTTCAACCGGTTAACTTTTGAATTTTGTGACTTGTTGCATATCAAAAGCGCTGCCACTTTTGCTAAATTTCTCTGCTGAATTAATCTAAGAAAGTAGTTCGTGTTTTTTAAGGAGTTGTTGTGCTCGCTTTCATTCGCCTGTTACTGGCTGCCCTTTTTATTGTTTTCACCTGTTTGTTTGCTCTGGTGTACTGTCTTTTCAGCCCCAGAGATCCGAAGCATGTCTATTTTTTCAGCCGCTGGTTCAAGATACTGAGAAAAATACTCAATGTGCACATCATTGAAAGGGGGCAAGAGCGGATCAAAGGCGTTGGCCGCGCCGTTTATATCTCCAATCATCAGAACGTGTTTGACTTTGTGACCTCGCCCGGCATGGTTCGGCCAAGAACCGTCTCAATCGGTAAAAAAGCCTGTTGTGGATTCCCTTCTTCGGCCCTTTGTACTGGATCACAGGGAATATACTGATAGACAGAGAAAATAAGGCCAAAGCCCGCGATACCATCAAACAAGTCGCAGATACCATTCACGAGCGCAACCTGTCGGTATGGATGTATCCCGAAGGCACCCGAAGCAAAGGGCGTGGTCTGCTGCCTTTTAAAACCGGTGCATTCCGAATGGCCATTGAGGCTGGCGTGCCCATCGTGCCGATGGTTGTCAGCAGTACCCATCACAAAATTGACCTGAATCAGCGGGATAACGGTACTGTGATTGCCGAGTACCTCGATCCGATTGATACGTCTGACATGACGATGCACGATGCCCGGGAATTAGCTGAGCGTTGCCGTGAAATGATGCTGAATCACATCGCGAAACTGGATGCTGAAGTGGCAACACTCAACACCCAGTCCACGGCAGTCGTAGCAAAAACAGGTTAATGGCTTTCAGGCGTCTGATGATTGCTCAACGCGTCAAATGCGCTGAGCAATGGCTCACTTTTCAGAATCCGGTTATGCCCCAGCCCACTGGTCTCAATCAGACTGACCCGCGGCAGGGCATTGGCTTTCCTCGACTGTTCAAATAACGCAAAACGATCGCCCGTATCGTGAACAATCACGACACGCCCCTGGTGGCCAGCCAGACGCTGGTGACTATCGACACTGTCAATCGGATACTGATACTGCTGTTCAACGTCGCGAATGACATCCTGAAACAAACGCAGTGAGAAACCCGAGCCCTCAACAACCCGGTACAAGTTATCTTTGTAGTTCAGGATCGGCGCGACCAGCAGCATGGGCACGCCGGCCAGCTTGCTGTGCTTGCTCTCAAGCATCATGGTGCATCCCATACTGTGCGCAACAACGCCGGCAAGCGTATCAACTTCTTGCTCTAATACAGCTTCCAGCCCTTTGACAAACCCGGGCAAATGTCCGTGCTGTCCTTCACTCGCACCGTGCGCAGGATTATCAAATGCCAGCGCAGTAAAGCCTGAGGCTGCAATACGTTCCATCAGGGGATAAAACTGACTGGCCGATCCGGACCATCCGTGCCCCAGCAGCCATGTGGGGCCGCTCCCGAGGGAATACGTCATGATTTTACCTTCGGATGTCTCGATCGCTTTTTGTTGCAAACCCTCAGGTGCCTGCGTTTTGACAGCGAACCTTTCTGGCGTTAACAACAAGTTCCGCGCGGTTTTGCGGGCATGAGAAGGGGCAATACGGTGATAGGCACGGGTTGCCATGTTAATTGCACGGCGTCTGACATTCACGCCACCCTTAGTGTTGAAATAAATTTTGCTACTCATGATTTGGCCTGTATAAAAAAGCACGCACGTGCTTTTTTTGAAATTAATAAAATTAGTCTGACTCGCTGCCTGACCGCCAACTGGCAAGTATCAGGTCCACATCCGTCCAGAATCGCGGGTTGCCATCAGATTCCAGACCTAAGGAATGAAAGAGCTGACTACTGAGGTAAGCACCATAGAGACGGAATACGGACTGCCAGGTGTCTAAATCTGTACGGAACTCCCCGCATGCTTTCCCCTGCTCAACCTGCCGGCACAAATAGTCCATCCACCGGCGGGTAATCATGTCCAGTTCCTGCTGAACAGGATCATCGCTGCAACGGCCCTCTTTCCAGGCGTCGATAAACATACAGCTGCCCTGAAAGGAATGATTCCAGGCTAACCAGTTCTGCAACAATAACCTGATTTTTTCTTCGACTGACTCCCAGCCAGCAAGGCGTGCCGGCTGGATAACATGCTGAGCAAAGTACTCGCCGGCAAACTGCAATACAGAGACCTGTAAATTCTCTTTTGAGTTGAAATGTGCAAACAGCCCGCTTTTTGACATCCCGGATGCCTTCGCCAGTTGCCCGACAGTCAGGCTGTCCAAACCATCACGGCTGGCCAGATCAAATGCCGTTCTCAATATGTGTTCCCGGGTGACCCGCCCTTTGCTCATGACACTTCCTTCCGTTACAAGAAGCTGATTAAAGCACGATCGTTCTTTTTCATGCAAGAAGAGTCAGGTCCAACCAGACTCCTCTTGATCACCTGAAACGGCCCTGTTGGTGGTTACAGGCGCTGATTATCCGTCGCAGAATGACAAGGACTGGCACGACAGAATAACTCAATCAATCACCGAGTGACTTTTGACGACTCAGCTTTACCGCTCTGAAAAATGAAAAAGACTGTCAACTTTAACAGGGCAGTCACCTGCTTCATGGACGGCATCCTGCGCCTGCTTCAGCGAATCATAACTGCAGGGTATCCCGTAAACATCTGTCAGCGGATAATCATTCCCGGCTTCATCTTTAAAATTCACACTCCAGCCCGCACTGAGAAAATCGTGGACGAGCCGAGCTTCCACCAAAGTGTGCTTCATTAACATTTCCCGGCATTCAGACAGAACCATAATCAAACCCTCTCAACGTCTTAAAGAGAACAGATCTATCGAACAAGTGGATATGCTTGCACCACCTGCCAAGATTCTTATCACTATAAATATAGTTAATTTTGCGTAAAGGTATCCCAAACGGATCAGGCCAGCCCCCATCCCGAAGGGGCGGCATGAACACCTGTTTCTGCCTGTACCGGCGACGCAAGATTAAACACTGCATACGGCTGCTTATTGTTAACCTTGTTATCCATTATTTTTTGTGCGGTTATAGCGTATTTCACTATCCAAGTATTGATAAACCCAATGCATCTATGCTCTTATTCGCAGATAAAAAATCTTATTAAAACAAGGGTTATACGTGTCCGCTATATCCATTCACACCATGAAGGACGGTGAAGTCACCTTCCCAGCAGGCGAACAACTCGTTTCAGCCACTGATCTCAAAGGCAATATCATTTATTGCAACCCCTGCTTCTGTCAGGTTGCCGGTTATACCGAGGACGAATTACTGGGTAAACCGCATAACGTGATCCGCCATGCCGATATGCCCAAAGCTGCCTTTGGCGATATGTGGTTGCACTTGAAAAAAGGGAACGCCTGGCGGGGGATCGTCAAGAACAAGACCAAGAATGGCGGTTATTATTGGGTCGATGCTTACGTCACGCCTATTTACGAACACAGTAAAATCGTGGGTTACCAATCGGTACGGGTAAAACCCACCCCCGACATGATCAAAACCGCCAGTCAGGCTTACAAAACATTACGCCAGCGTGAAGGCAAAACCAGTGTATCGCTTTCGCTGCCGGTTTCTTTGCGTTACGGCTTCTTGGCTGCCGCGATGCTGCTGCCAGTGATTTATAGTCTGGTGCAGGGCGGATTCTCGTTCGCCGCGCTACTGCCGCTGCTTCCGCTTCTGGTGCTGCTGCTTTTCTTCCGTCAGGAACTGTTTCAGACGCCGCAACAGTTAAATGACCTGAAACAGAGTTATGACAGTATCAGCCGGTTGATTTTTTCCGGCGACAGTGCGTTTTCTGTCGCGGATTATCACCTCAAAATGGCCTCAGCAAGAATTCGTACTGTTTTAGGCCGAATGAAAGATGCCGCCCACCCGCTTCAGGAACTTGCTGAAGAGCTGAGTGAAACAGCCACTCGTGTTAATCAGGCGATCCGACATCAGAACGACAATATCCGCAATGTCGCCAACGCTCTGGATGACATGACTGACTCAGCACAAACGGTCAACCAGCATGCTGATCAATCGGAGCAATTGTTACTGAACACCCAAAATTACAGTGACCAGACCCGAGAGCAGTTAAATAACACTCAGAAAAATCTGCAAACGCTGTCTGCACAAGCAGAGCAGGCAACGGCCACGACATTGCAATTAAGTAACGAAGCGGCGAAAGTCAGCTCAGTGATGGATGAAATTCGCGGCATTGCCGATCAGACGAACCTGCTGGCCTTAAATGCGGCGATTGAAGCTGCTCGTGCCGGTGAGCATGGCCGTGGTTTTGCTGTGGTGGCCGATGAAGTCCGGGCTTTGTCCTCACGAACTCAGACGGCGACAGAGCAGATCCAAAACAGTATTGAGCACATGTTGAATACCATTAACGAGTGGCGCTCTGTGATTGAATGCAACCGCGATCAGACCAATCAGTGTGTATCAACAGCCGCTGAAGGTTCTGAAAGCCTGAAAACCATGGAAGCCAACATGGCAGAAATGAGTCTGTTGATCCGTAAGATGGCCCAGGCGGCCGAGGGCCAGGTTCAACTCACCGACCATACCCGCCAGCACATTCACTCGATCGCTGCAGCATCTGAGCAGAACTTTAAAGAGTTACTGCTGGTCGAGGAATCAAGCGCAGGACTCAGGTCTAAAGTCGACGACTTTGAAGCACTGGCCGAGCGCTTCGAAGAAAGATAACCACTGGACTGACTGGTCTGGCTGTCAGGCCAGTCAGATCCCCTGTTCCCCCGACATGACTCCCCTTTTCATCACCACCTGGCATTTTACGCATTTCCTGAGCTTACCTTGATCTGTGACAAGCGATGACCACTGACTCCGATGGCGCATTCGCCTGTCCGGAGATACACTCATTCACAGAATCTTTTTTAGTAAAGGAAACACGATGGCTGATTTACAACATACTGAAGCGCCTTGTGAAGCTTGTGGTGTCGCGGCTGAAATTGGCTTTCTCATCCGCGAAGGAGACGATGTCTCAACGCTTTCATTTCATGGTTCAGGCAAAGACGCGATAGAGGCAGAGTTTGCGCCTTACCTGGCATTAGCAAGAAGCGTCAATAACCAGGTGCAATGCCAGACGCGCTACAGTGACGACGAAACCGCGATGACCGCCAGTCTGCAGTTTGAATGCAGTGCTGAAAAACTGATATTCGATCTTAAATCCCGCTCACTGGCTCCGCGATAATTCTTCATACCATGGCCATATCGAGTAAAAAATCCGGCTCGATATGGCTATTTGCAGCCATTCCCACCGAACCTCTGTGATATCATTCCCGCCAGATAACCATGCCAAGATAACAATGCAACAGGATGCGCAGGAATGACCAACAAAACTATCGCTTTCATCGGATTAGGCACTATGGGTTTCCCTATGGCCGGGCACTTAGCCACTGCGGGATATAAGGTCGTGGTGTACAACCGCACGACAGCTACAGCAGAGAGATGGCTTCACACTTACCCGGGTAAGCTTGCGCTGACGCCGGCAGAGGCCGCACAAGAGGCCGATGTTGTCCTGACCTGTGTCGGCAATGATAACGATATCCGTGAAGTCTACTGTGGAGAACAGGGGATCCTGTCAACCATACGTCCGGGCACCTTACTGGTGGATCACACAACCGCCTCTGCCGATGTTGCCCGTGAAATGGCAGAAGCGGCAAACCGTGCATCTGCCACCTTCATCGATGCGCCCGTCTCTGGGGGTGAGGCAGGCGCTGTAAATGGCTGTCTGACCATCATGGTCGGCGGCAGCGAAGAAGCGTTTCAATCAGCCCAGCCTATTTTCAACACGTATGCGAAAGCCTCGACCCTGATGGGCGATGTCGGATTCGGTCAAATCACCAAAATGGCGAACCAAATCTGCATTACCGGTATTCTTCAGGGCTTATCTGAAGCCATTACGCTTGCGAAAGCTGCGGGATTAGATATTGAGAAAATGACCAATGTTCTGAAGCATGGTGCGGCGGGTTCATGGCAAATGGAAAACCGCGCCGTCACCATGGCGGAAGATAAATTTGATTTCGGTTTTGCCATCGACTGGATGCGAAAAGATTTGTCTATCTGTTTCGATGCCGCCGATAAACTGTCTGTTCCGCTTCCGCTCGCACGTCAGGTTGATGCTGAATACGCGAAACTTCAGGAAAGAGGTTTTAACCGCGCAGACACGTCAGTCTTGATCAAGCAATTTGATAAATAACGATACCCGGATTCAAATATGCGTTGATAGTTATGTCATCGCATATTTTATTCTGATCGTTTGGTGATACTACTCCCATTTCATCAGCGAGTGCTGTCTTTTCTTCTGGTACGGATTACAATTCGTCAGGAATAGAATGATTACATGCATGTGTCGTGATAAGTATGTTGAAGCAACGCCAGCCATTTTCTCTGTTAGCGGTTCTGAGCTTTTTCCTGATATTCAGTCAGGCCGTTGCCGCGAACCAGTTCATTTCAGAAATCAAGCTGCTTAATTATACCGACAGTTACGGTAACGTATCGCTGCGGCATTCACGGAGCATCACCCTGCCCAACCCGCTTCACGTGAAAGGTAACCTGAATCTCGAAAATAGTGATATCAACTATTTACCCGGCGTTGTTCGCGTGGATGGGAATCTCAATCTGGCCTATAGCAACATTGTTTCACTGCCTAAAAAGCTGGAAGTGGCGGGATATCTCAATCTGGCCCACACCCGAATTACCCGGCTGAGTCCGTATCTTAAGATACCAGGCGATTTAAGCTTGATTGGCATGCCAATTACGCGATTGCCTCCCTACCTGTCAGTCGGCGGTGATCTCTATCTGGCTCATACCAAGATTACTGAGCTTCCTCCCAATATCACGGTAAAAGGTGATATTTATTTAGGGGGTATTCAGTTGAAATCCATTCCGGAAACATTACGCGTTGGCGGGAATATCTATCAATAGCATAGACATATACAATCAGCTGCGCGCTGAAATAATTTTTTTCACCTGACAAAAACATTTAAGCCAGAAACACATGATGAGTGTCTCTGGCTAACTTCACTTACTTTTTTATATTATCAATCTGATTTTTATCTTTTTCGTCGTTTTCGCACCAAGTGCGTTCATTTACTTTTCAGTTTTGACTTAGAAGACTGTGATTGATAATAGAACCATTGTCTACGGCTTTTATTTGTCATAATTCACCTCTCGATAAAACATAGATAACAAGCCAAGTATTACTAAAAAACCTTTGCTACCTAATCCGTTTAACTTTACTCAAAGACTCATTACAGATGAATGACATTGAAGTATCGTTAACGTTACTATCTCCAATGACGAATACTGATCGGCATAATCAACAAAACTGTTGTGTCCTTTATGCTCAGATTCTGGAGAATAATAAACATGAAGCGAGATGGATTGTTACTGAATGTTCTGTTCCGACACTGATCTTTTTGACGTTTGGGGAACGTTAACCTTAGATTCAGTTACCTCACTCGAGGTTCGGTTTTCCAACGCTTTTTCAGAGTTATCACCATCTAGTCCACATCAACAAAAATCAATATAAGAGTGTCTGACACATTTTTCAATACCATTTTTGACCTTTTTTGTGAGTTTATGCTCACATTTTTCTCATACGTTACACATCAGAGTTACAAAGTGTTGTGAATCAACCCCTTAACAATTTACTACAAATTCACAACATCAATTCGTGTGATTTTGCACCATACTTGAGCAATGTTCTGAGCAGATCAGACTGAGATTGCTCAGAACACATTGAAAAATAAGCTTTCTATCAATATTTTCCCATTTGACAGATACTCATTCACTGTTAACATAATGTTACTAAATTAACAGGGGCGTATCATGCCAGCGCACACAATCACAATAGAACAATCTGCCCAGGCACCGAGAAAAGTCTTGTTTGAGTTATTAACAGATCATCAGAACCTGGGGCGATTTTTTGATGGTTCTTACCATCTGATAAGAAGCGGTAAACCCAAACCAAACGGCATTGGCGCCATACGCAGAGTCTCGGCTGGCCCTTTTACCTTTGATGAAAAGATCATTGACTACAAAGAAAATGAACACCTGCACTATCGTATTATCAGCGGTGGCCCCGTTGTTGAGCATGGCGGATGGATTCAGGTGCACAGCCTGAATGCTGGCACAAGTAACATTCAGTACCGCATCAGCTTTTCCCCCAAAATTAAAGGCACCGGCTGGCTGATCAAACTCATACTGGAGAAAAGCATCCGAAAAGCGCTGGTCAATCTTGCCCAGCATGGTGAAAGCAAATGGAAGTGCTGATATTACTGGCCATCAGTCCGCTGTTTTTTATCTCAATGCTATGGGAGTACAGGCGTTTACGCCGGGAAAACAGCCAGGACTATCACTGGAAAGAACTGGCGTGTAACCTCACCCTGGCAGGTCTTCATCAGAGTGCCGATCTCATCGCCACCTTATTGCTGATGCCTTTTTCCTCTGGCTTTATCAGTATCGCCTGTTCGATATCCAAATGTCCCTGGCCACTGTGGCACTGGCATTTCTGCTGCAAGATTTCTGCTACTACTGGTTTCACCGGGCTTCGCACCATATCAACTGGTTATGGGCGTCACACATCGTCCATCATTCTTCTCAGCACATGAACTTCACCACCGCATTCAGACAAAGCCTGACTTATCCGGTTTCGGGTATGTGGATCTTTTGGCTGCCACTCATTTTAATCGGTTATCCACCAGCAACAGTCCTTCTGGTCGTCTCTGTTAATTTGGGATTCCAGTTTTTTGTGCATACCAGAGTGATCAAACGATTAGGTTGGCTGGAACGCATCTTCAATACCCCGTCTCACCACCGTGTACATCATGCCCGCAACCCTGAGTATATTGATAAGAACTTTGCTGGGGTGCTGATTATCTGGGATAAACTCTTTGGCACTTTCGTACCTGAGCAAGACAGTATCGTCATACGCTATGGCGTTCGGGAAGATGTCACCGGCTGGCGGCCGATCCAGGCAACCTTCCATCACTGGCAACACATTTTCAGTCGCGCACTGGCCCCCAACCTGTCATTCAAATCACGTTTATACTGCCTGTTCGGTCCCCCGGGCCACACACGATGATCGGATAACTGGCATTTGTTTGATCCAGATAAAATAAACGGTAATGAAACAGGGTTAATATAGTTTCTCTTTCAATGATCAGGCTGGAGAAGCTCAGGTGAGACAACCAACTTTAACGACGGAACGTTTGTTGCTGCGTCCGTTACAGCTTGCCGATGCACCGTTGATTCAAAAGCTGGCAGGTGATCCTGAAATTGCTCTGGGAACCACGAATGTGCCTTACCCGTATGATTCTGGCATGGCCGGACAGTGGATCGGCCGATCATTAGCTGGTTGGGACAATGGTACGCTGGCCATCTTTGCCATTACACTGAAGGACACAGAGCAATTAATCGGATGCATAGGCTTGCACAATATCAAACAGCACAATGCGCAGTTAGGGTTCTGGTTAGGTGTTCCATTCTGGGGTCAGGGCTATTGTGCCGAAGCTGCCCGCCGATTAGTCGATTTTGGTTTTTTTGATCTGAAACTCAGCAGAATATTTGCTCAGCACAGGCGTCTCGATCCCAAACCGGGAAAAGTCCTTGAACGTGCCGGTCTTACCTTTGTCCGCGTCAAGCCGGATGCCACACGTGTCAACAGAATCACCGAAGATCTCTCCTATTACGAAGCCACTCATCCCAGCCTCATTGAGATTTGACCCCTCTTCTCTGATGACAATTTCATACCAGAAAGCAAAAAATTACCACAGAATAATTCACCTCGTTAATAGTCTGCAACGAAATTATCACCCGTAAAATACATTGGTTACTATAATAATGGTGACGGTTAAGTAACGATTAAGTTATGAATCACTATATTCATAAGGGTAATGAGTGGGGCAGGCATACTATCCAATCAGAAAACAGGACGTTGTAACCTAAACGGGGTTTACTTATCACAGGAGTGAAATTTTTTGGAAACAGGTAGGTCTAAAAGTGAGAGCCCTGTAACTATTGATACCCCTAAGATACTTAGGCACAACCTAATCAATGGCTTTGCCACTGATAGATGAGGTGAATATTATGACTAGCTTTAAAGTACTCACTGCAACCGCTGTACTGCTAATGTCGACATCAGCTCTTGCTGATATTCGTGTGACGGATGCGAATAACGGTGCTTGGGTCACTGTGACCGAAAATGGTCAACCTGCTGCCAACGCATCTGTATCTGTTGCGAACGTACCTCAACAACGTAAAACGTACACCACCGATGAACGTGGTCGTGTATTCATCCCACTGCAGCTGAACTCTTCTCGCTCAGTGAAATTCCAGGCCACGACTGAAAACGGCCAGAAATCATCTCGTTATGCATTTACTGGTTCACGTAAAAACTAAGTACAGTCGCTAAGAAGAAGGCTCCCGAACGGGAGCCTTCTGGTTTTTGTCGTGCAAAAAACAGAGACTTGAACTTGATCTTATCTCACTGCAACATAAGAGAGACACTTTGAATATAAAATCAAACACAATAAATAAGAAATCACTGTTACAGGAGAGTAAACAGTCATGGTTGATTTTTCGACAGCAGCGACGAGAAGCGTATTACTGACAGGCTCATCAGAACACAAAAAACGACAAGAATTAAAAACAGCTTTTAATGAAACCTGGGCACTTTACGAATCCCTTTTTTCCCTGATTAACAACCACTCAGCCTATTTCAAAAAAGCCGAACCCCTCCGGCATCCGCTGATTTTTTATTACGGCCATACAGCGGTCTTTTATATCAACAAGTTAAAGCTCGGCAAATACATAGAAAACAGGATTGACCCTCACTTTGAGTCTATGTTTGCGATTGGTGTTGATGAAATGTCGTGGGACGATCTCAATGACGCCCACTACGACTGGCCAAGCGTTGATGCGGTAAAAGCCTATCGCCAGCAGGTAAAAGACACGGTCAACCAAGTGATTGATGACATGCCTCTGACTCTGCCCATTACTGACAAAGATCCTGCTTGGGTGATTCTGATGGGCATTGAGCATGAACGCATCCACCTTGAAACCTCTTCTGTGATTATGCGCCAGCTCCCTGTTGCTGACCTGACGCCGTCTTCTGCCTGGGAGGCCTGTCAGGAATCAGGACCCGCGCCTTCTAATCCACTGATCGCTATGGCGGGCCGTTCGATCTCGCTGGGTAAATCCGAAGATGCCGAGACCTATGGCTGGGACAATGAATACGGTATCCAGCAGTATAAAGTGCATGATTTCAAAACCAGTAAATACCTGGTGTCGAACCAGGAGTATCTGGATTTCGTGAAGGACGGCGGATATCAGCAAAAAAGATACTGGACGGACGAAGGCCTGGCCTGGCTGGCCTACACACAAGCCACCATGCCCAGATTCTGGCTTGAGCGCGACGGTAACTTGTTACAACGTAACCTGACACAGGAAATCCCGCTGCCGCTGAACTGGCCGGTAGAAGTGAATCAACTTGAAGCCAAGGCATTCTGTAACTGGAAAGCCGACAAGACTCAGCAATCCATTCGGCTGCCCACCGAAGCCGAATGGTACATCCTGAGGCAATGCCTTGATACGGCTTCCCCTCGTGGCGAGAAGCGCCTGGTAATACCGAGCTGGCTTATTTTGCCTCGTCATGCCCGGTTGACCGCTTCGAGCATAATGGCCTTTGCGACATTGTGGGCAATGTATGGCAATGGACAGAATCCGCCATCGACGGCTTCCAGGGGTTTAAAGTCCATCCGTTATACGATGATTTTTCTACCCCAACCTTTGACGGCCAGCATAACCTGATGAAAGGCGGTTCATGGATTTCAACCGGTAATGAGACGATTCCTGAATCTCGCTACGCTTTTCGTCGCCATTTCTATCAGCATGCGGGATTCCGCTATGTCGCCTCTGAGCAGGATCCAGCCAGTATGGAAAATCTGAATATTTATGAGACCAATGAGTTAATCGCGCAATACCTGGAGTTTCACTATGGGAATGAGTATTTCTCTGTCCCGAATTTCTGTGTCAACGGGGTGAAGCAGTGCCTGCAGGAAATTTCATTACACAGTACGCAACGGGCGCTGGATATCGGCTGCTCCGTTGGCAGAGCCAGCTTTGAACTGGCAAAACGGTTTGACCACGTAGACGGTATCGACTTTTCCGCCCGCTTTATTCAGCAAGCCTATGCCCTGCTTGAGCAGGGGGAGAAACGCTATACCATTCCAACTGAAGGCGATCTGGTTGAATTCAAAAGTATCACCCTTGACGAATTAGGCTACCAGAACCTGAAAGGAGACATTCACTTCAGCCAGGGCGATGCCTGTAATCTCAAACCCCAGTTTACCGACTATGATTTGGTCTATGCTTCTAATCTCATTGACCGGCTGGCGGATCCCAAGGCATTTCTTCACAGTATTGCCAAACGGATTGTACCGGGAGGATATCTGGTCATTACCTCGCCCTACACCTGGCTGGAAGACTATACGCCCAAAGACATGTGGCTGGGAGGCATCAAGGTAAATGGCGAGAATTTCACCACTTTAGACGGGCTCACAGAAACGCTGATTCCGCATTTCGAACTGATTGCTGTGAAAGAAATTCCGTTTGTGATCCGCGAGACGAAACGAAAATTCCAGCACACTGTGTCTGAGATGACCATCTGGCGGAAACGTTAACCACAAGCGGGTGCATCTTACTGTTCACTTGCCAGCCCCGGACCGATACATTTCATTTGGTCTGGGGTAAACTAGCCGCTTTTTGAAGTGAGTATCGGCAAGTGAAAACACCGTGCGTGGCGAAGTGTAAAAATCAGGAAGGGATCTGCAGTGGTTGCCTGCGGACCATGAAAGAAATCGGAGAATGGCGATTAATGAATGATGACGCGCACACCCGAGCCATCGCCCAGATCCAGGGGGATGAAACCACACATAGCTGTGAACGTTGTGGGCAACCGGCTTATTGCGCGATTGAGGATGGCAACAGCCAATGCTGGTGTTTTGAGCTGGCCAGACGTGATACCAGCAGCCTGCCGGAAGGCAAGTGTGTTTGTCGTGCCTGTCTCGCGAGTCTGCCACTGCTGTAAACGGTTAACTGCTACTATTAGAGTGACATTGCCGTACACCTGAGAGTGAAGCTCACATGAAAAAGTGGCTACTGTTTATGGTCTTATTGAGCCTTTTGGGTTGCAACCCACCGCCCAAAGCAGGATTTACTGCCAGCGATTTGCAGCAAGACTGGGTATTATCCAAAATTGATGGCAGAGAGATCACTCAGATAGAAACGCGGACTCCTATCAGCATGAGCCTGGACAGCCAGTTTAAAGCGACAGGATTCAGTGGCTGCAATCAGTTCATGGGCCTGGCGGAGCTGAAGAACGGTAACCAGTTCCGTATCACATCACTTGTATCCACCAAGATGGCCTGCATCCAGAATGAAGTTGCCACTGTTGAGGCAGTCATCATCAGTGCCTTGCAGCAGTGGAATACCACGGCGCTTGAAAGTGATACCTTATCGCTGACTACGGAGCAGCACGTACTGACGTTCGTTCCCAAAGATCTGTCCGTGCCACTCGATCCCACAACCCCCTGACTGGCCGGTTCAGCAGTCAGTCTTACCGTGCCAGGCCAGATACGCTGCGGCTTTCTCCGGCGTCATATACTTGCCTAAGGTCTTTTCCGGCACCTGAGTTAAATCAACGACGATCAATCCATCCAGCGCATCGTTAAACTCAGGGTCAACGTTAAAGCAGACCAGCTTTCCGTTTAAACCCAGATACTGCCGCAATAATACCGGCACGCTTTTCCCTGCATCCATCCGTGAAATCACTCTGGAAAGCAACTGGACGTCCGCCAGTGCCGATAACATTTCAGGCTGCCAGAACACCCGGTGATTGCTGGACAAGGGATGTGTCGGCGCCACCAGCCGTGCACTGTTTTGATCGGTATGATGCACTGACATACAAGCGGCAAGTAACTGTCTGGCTTCATGACTGTACTCATCACTGATACTGACCGGGCCGAACAGATGCGTGTATTCAGGATGACGACACACGAAAGCTGAGATGCCTTTCCACAATAACAACAAGGCACTCAGACTACGCTGATATTCTTCTGCCACCACAGAGCGCCCCAGTTCAATGGACGCGCCATACTGGCTGATGAAACGCTCGTCGTAACGGAACAAGGTACGGGAATACAGACCTTCCAGGCCATGTTTAGCCATCAGTTCATCCGTCAGTCCCAACCGGTATGCGCCGACAATTTTTTCAGCCTGACGATCCCAGACAAACAGATGGAGATAGGTCTCATCAAATCGGTCCAGATCGCTCGCTTTTCCTGTGCCTTCGCCCACCGCCCTGAAATTGATCTCGCGAATGCGCCCCAGCTCTTGCAAGATGGCCGGGATCTGCGCGGCACGGGCACAGTAAACGTCAAACTCACCGCTGCTCAGCATCCATTCGTCCTCGCCGAGATTGGCGATATCCTTTTTCAGTAAGGATAAAGAGACAGGCGCAGCAATGGGTTCATTTGTAGCGGCCATTTTTGGCGCATCTGCGAGTGAAGCCGATGCATTTGCGGGGATCAAACCCGCCTGGCTGCCCAGCAAATAGGTATTGAACTTCAGGTAATTCACCAGGTGCTGGTCGTTGCTGATATTTTTCACTTCGCTGAATCGAATGCTGTCACCGATGGCAATCGGAATGGGTGATGCCTGCTTATTCAGCATTTCTCTTCCCAGCATCAGGGTGCGCAGCATCGGATGAATTTTTCCCGCCATGTAGAAATGGCGACTGTTACGCCCGCCAATAAAAACCGGCACCGTGGTGGCTTTGTGTTTGTGAATCAAACGGCTGACCGATTTACTCCACTCCTTGTCGCGAAGCTGTTTGGATTGCCTGTCATAGGCCGACACTTCACCGGCCGGAAAAACCAGCAGCAATCCCCCGCCACTTAAATGGCGGTTAGCTTCACGCAAGGCTTTGACATTGGCCCGAACCGCATTGTCCCCTTCAAAGACATCCACACCAATAAAGAGTGAATCCAGTTCAGGAACCGTCTTGAGGTAATGGTTCGCCAGAATCTTCACGTCCGGCCGGATTCCTCGCAGTATCCGGGCCAGAATGATGCCCTCGGCACATCCAAGCGGGTGGTTCGCCACGACCACAACCGCATCCTGAGCGGGAATATTCTGACAACTCCCTTTCACAACATGAAAATCTATCCCCAGCACATCAAGGGAATAACGAAGAAACGACTCGGTGTCTTGTCCCACAGGCCTGTCAGCATAAAAGCGACTCAGTCTGTGCAACCCTGTCGCCCACTCAGTCAGTTTCTCACCGAACCCAAACGGGGTTTTCCGTGGCAAACGAAAAGGACTTACGGTTTCCATACTGTCTCCATCCGAAGTTGGTGTTCGATACGAGTATGAAAAGAATGTGTGACTCAACCGTGTCAGTTCTGCGGCAGAATGATGAGAGAAATACGTCAGTTTGATGAACAGGCACCGGCTTCACATCCTCGGAATCAGCAGGGCAAAAAACTGAAAGTGTGGCGTTCTTAACATTAAGCCAAAGCAGAGGGAGTTATGACGCTATCTTTCTCTATATAACTCAAACGATCATCTAACCCCCAAAGGATGGAGGTGGCTGGGAAAGAGGATGAGCTGCTGTGAAAAAACTCATGCTGATACTGGCACTTAACCTTGTACCATTATTCATTCTGCTGTTAGCCTTCATGCCAGCGCTCTGTTCAATCAGCATGACAGACTGGCTTGATTGGTTGCACCATGCCCCGCAAGTTTCCCTGCATACCCTTTGCTATTCAGCACAACCTGATATCAGTCACTGACCCCTCCTCTTTGCACAATTCTGAACTATTCTCTCAATAGGAATCGCAAAAATGTCCTACTGAGCGAAGGCTGCACTCCCAGTGACTCAGGCATGACTCAGCGGTGACTTTCGCTGGGGTTCCTCGTTGAATAAAGGAATGCATATTTGGATACATTGCTTGGCAACATTGGCTACCTGTCAGCCGCAACCGGTTTTCTGTTCATTTTTTTGCTGTTGCTGACAACGAAAGAAAAAAGCATGCCCAAAAGGCTGTTACAGCTCACCTGTCTCCTTGGCGCGGCCTGGGCCATCACCTCCTTTCTTCAATATCGCTATCAGCTCTCAATTCTGCCTGTGTTGCTGGCTGAGAGTTTACTGACACTGGGCTGGTGTCTGCTGGTGTCCAGCAGCTTAACCGATGCCGTGCAGGTGAAAGACATCCTCCGGGAAAAAGCCCCCCGCTGGCTTTGCCTGTTCATCGCGGCCACCATACTGCTTGAACTGGCACGCTTCTTCTGGCCTGTATTCGGACAGCGTACTTTCCTCTTTCTGCACTTATGTCAGGCGATCATCGGCCTGTGGTTTGTCGAACTGCGCTTTCGCAGAACCCACAAAGACGAACGCTGGGCCGTCAAACCAATTTGTCTGGGACTGGGTGTCTATTTTGCTTACCACTTTGCGCTTTATGCGGATGCCTTTCTTACCAATATCCTGGATTCCGGTTTCTGGCTCGGCAGAGGCTGGATAGCCCTGATGTCCCTGCCTTTCATCCTGCTGACCGCCCGTCGGATCAAGCACTGGCAAAGCCGGGTGTACGTCTCGCGCGATATTATTTATCACAGCACGCTGCTACTCGTAGCAGCAGGGTATCTGCTGGTCATGGCGCTTGCCGGTTTCTATATTAAATCCATGGGCGAAAGCTGGAGCGAGACGGTTCAGATCCTGTTTTTTGCTTTAAGTGCCCTGGTGCTGGCCAGCCTCTTTCTGTCAGATACGTTTCGCAAAAACATCATGGTCTTTATCACCAAACATTTCTTTGCCAACAAATACGAATACCGTGAAGAATGGATGCGTTTTGCCACCGCGCTCGAACACCCTGAAGGCACACAATACGACACAGCCCTGCGTGCCATGCTGCACCCGTTTGGTTGTTACAGCGGTGTGTTAGCCACCCGACAAGGCCCGCACATGAAAGTCCGGGCCTGCCACAATATTGACAGCCAGCATCCGGATATTCAGATGCTGCTCAGCACAGCAGCGCTGCCGGCGATTGAGCATCAGTGGATTGTGGATATAGACGCGGCCCGTCAAGGCAAAGAACCCGCACCTTTCCGGTTAGATGCAGCCTCACTGTCCGCTGTGCAAGCGTTGTCTTATATCGTGCCCTTGTCGAGCAGCAGTGGGACGCTTGGCGTGTGCCTGCTTTCCAGGCCCACTTCAACAGAAAAAGTAAACTGGGAAGACCGGGATTTAATGAAGGCGATCAGCCGACAGCTGTCTGTGTATCTCAATGTTTTTGAAACCAATCAGAAACTCGCGGAAAGTCAGCAATTCGATACCTTCAACCGCATGTCTGCTTTTCTGGTCCATGACCTGAAAAACGTGTTAGCGCAACTGCAATTACTCAGCAAAAATGCAACAAAACACCGGGATAACCCGGATTTTATCAGTGATGCCTTTGATACTGTTGACTCGGCTGCTCACCGGCTGACAAAAGTACTGAACCAGCTCAACAATAAACGAGTGGAAAGCCAGTCTGAAGAAGACACAGACATAGAAGATCTGATCCGACAAGTCTGCGATACCCGCGCCGTCCGAACCCCTGCCCCGCAATTCATAGAGCAGGCCAGTTTGCCGTTTACCCTGAAAACAGACAGAGAACGCTTCAGCAACATCCTGTCTCATCTGGTTCAGAATGCGCAGGAATCCACCGGTGAACACGGTTATGTGCATGTGTCGACAGCACGCCAAGATCACTATTACCAGATCATCATCGCTGACAACGGCAGCGGGATGAGCCGCGATTTTATCGAACACAGATTATTCAAGCCCTTTGATACCACCAAAGGCAACGCAGGCATGGGAATTGGTGCCTATGACGCAAAAAACCTGATTGAGCAATTAGGTGGCTATATAGACGTGGCGTCCGAGCCAGGCAAAGGAACAACCTTCACGATTCATCTGCCTGTTGCTGTGACAGCCTGATCCCCCGGGACAAAGCATTCGCCAGAAAGGAACGAAATATGGATACATTACTTGTCATTGAAGATGATCCGGGTATTCAAAAGCAGCTGAAATGGTGCTTCCCGCAGTATGACGTCGTGATGGCTGATGACAGAAAATCGGCGATTACTGCATTACGACGGTACGAGCCCAAAGTCATTACCCTGGATCTCGGGCTCCCGCCTGATGAAGCCAATGCGTCAGAAGGGCTGGCGATATTGCAGGAGATTCTGGCGCTGGCTCCCGACACGAAAATTATCGTGATCACCGGCAATGACGACAAAGCCAATGCACTGAAAGCCATTGAACTGGGCGCGCACGATTTCTATCACAAACCGATTGATGATGACATTCTGGCCGTGATTATCGACCGGGCATTTGTGGTCGCCAAACTGGAGTCGGAAAACCTCAATCTGCGCCAGTCCTCACTGGAAGCCAATGGGTTCATTGGCAACAGCCCGCAAATACAACAAGTTTGCCGGATGATAGAGCGCATCGCCCCCACGGAGATCACCACCCTGATCCTGGGTGAAAGCGGCACAGGCAAAGAAGTGATCGCCCGCGCCATTCACGCGAAAGGGCCGAGAGCGGATAAACCTTTCATCGCCATCAACTGCGCCTCGATTCCGGAACATCTGCTTGAAAGTGAACTGTTTGGCTTTGAAAAAGGTGCATTTACCGGCGCACACAAAACCACGGCCGGAAAAATTGAATGCGCCGACGGCGGCACCCTGTTCCTCGATGAAATCGGCGACATGCCCTATCCGCTGCAAGCTAAAATACTTCGCTTCCTGCAAGAGAAAGTGATTGAGCGGGTCGGCGGCCGTCATGAAATTCCTGTCGATGTGAAAATCATCTGTGCGACCCACCAGAACCTCGAACAGATGATGACAGACAAAACATTCCGGGAAGATTTGTTCTACCGCATCAGTGAAATTACCATTCAGAACCCGCCACTGCGCGAACGTGATCAGGATATCCTCATCCTGGCCCGCTATTTTTTACAGCAGGCCAATCAGCAATCACCGCGAAAAATCAGCGGCTTCACCGACGACGCTATACGCGCAATGCTGCAGCACAACTGGCCGGGGAATATCCGTGAACTGCAAAATAAGGTGAAATCGGCGGTGATCATGTCGGATAACAAATTCATCAGCTCAATCGATTTAGCGCTTCAACCGCTCGAAGACGGCCCCGAGCCCATGGCGTTAAATTTACGCCAGGTCAGAGAAGCAGCTGAAAAACAGGCCATCGCAAAAGCGCTGTCACTCAGTAACGGGAATATGTCTCACACTGCTAATATCCTGGGGATCACGCGGCCAACCCTGTACTCGCTGATGGATAAGTATACGGTGAAGCATGGGTAAGTTTGTATGGGGTAGTCCATTTGGTGGATGGTATGTCTGGGCTTGGTGGTATGTCGCGCTTGAGTCCGGAGGCTCACTTGGCACTGTCTGAAGCGCGCCAGTGACTCTTTGCTGGCACAAATAGTCACCTGAAATGCCTTTAGGTTCTTTGGTGTGGGCCGGGTCGGTTGTAGGCGCTCCCGGCGCCGACAACCTAAAAATACATCCCTGTATTTTTACCCTGGAGTTGTGTCACCAATATACATTTTCATGCCGTTATTTCCGCGACAGGCGGAAATCCACATAACGAATGCGATTCTAAAGGCTGAATCAGTATGTCGCGCTTGAGTCCGGAGGCTCACTTAGCACTGTCTGAAGCGCGCCAGTGACTCTTTGCTGGCACAAACAGTCACCAGAAATGCCTTTGTTTCTCTGGTGTGGTCCGGGTCGGTTGTAGGCGCTCCCGGCGCCGACAACCTAAAAATTCGTCCTGAATTTTTACCCTGGGGTTGTGTCACCAATATACATTTTCATGCCGTTATTTCCGCGACAGGCGGAAATCCACATAACGAATGCGATTTTAAAGGCTGAGTCAGTATGTCGCGCTTGAGTCCGGAGGCTCACTTAGCACTGTCTGAAGCGCGCCAGTGACTCTTTGCTGGCACAAACAGTCACCAGAAATGCCTTTTTGTTCTTTGGTGTGGGCCGGGTCGGTTGTAGGCGCTCCCGGCGCCGACAACCTAAAAATTCGTCCTGAATTTTTACCCTGGAGTTGTGTCACCAATATACATTTTCATGCCGTTATTTCCGCGACAGGCGGAAATCCATACAGTGAGCTGGCACTATGTATGGTCCGCCGATGCTTCTTATGGCAGGTGGTAGCGAGTGCTTCGTCCACCTGACTCTGACTTGACCAGGCACTTCAGTTCAACCAATGCAGCTAAGTGCCGGGTGGCTGTTGGTTTACTCACTTTCGCCACTTTATGGTACTGGCCAGCGCTGATTCCCTGCTCAAAGTCACCATCCAACATGCGGTTCAGCACCTTAACCTGCTCTGATGTGAGACTGGTCTGGTCGACTGTCCGCCAGAAGTTCGTTTTATAAATGGTTTGATCGATTTCTTTGAGCACCTGTGAGAAGGTTTCATCCAGCATATTGAAAAACCACTGTAGCCAAAGGGTAATATCCAGTTCACCTTTCTGGGTTTGCTCTAATATTTCATAGTAACTGCTTCGATTCGCCAGAATTGCCACAGACATAGCATAAAAACGCACTGACTGCTGTTCCGCCTGAGCCAGCGCTAAATCTGTCAGTAATCGGGTAATACGACCATTCCCGTCATCTAACGGGTGCAGCGTGACAAACCATAGATGCGTAATCGCGGCTCTTAATAAGGGATCAAGGGAAGGATCTGCTTTGGATACATTGAACCATTCAATAAACTGACCGAGCTCCCCTTCCAGTACTTCCCTGCCGGGCGCTTCAAAATGAACCACCGGGCGATCAATCCTGCCGGAAACAACCTGCATCGGCGCCTCTCCCCTTAGCCGGCCACCAATGACAGGGTTAAACATCGTATAGCCTTCGGGAAATAGTCTGTCGTGCCAATGTAAAATACGCGCCAGCGTTAGCGGAGCGTCTGAATTCTCGACGGCATCGAGCATAATTTCAGCGAATCCGTCAGTCTGCTCTGTGGTCGGAAATGGTTTGTTCTCACTAATCCCCAGCCTATTGGCTAACGATGAGCGAACAGAGAACGCATTGAGTTTCTCCCCTTCTATCGCGCTGGAGTGAAGAATATTGGCTAACAGCGTGTCGAGCAGAGTTTGAGTGCTGTCTTGCGATTGACTCATCATCTTGCCCAGCAAGATCCCCTGGTTCAGGCGAACCTCTCTGAGACGCGGTTCAATGAGGCTTTTATCCCACGTAAAATTCGGCCAGTCGGGTTGTTGCCATATCCACATCTGTCACTCCATAATGCAATAAAACACCTTAATCGAATCAAATTATGATTCATTTAAGGGATCTAATCAAATCAAAGAGTGATTCGAATGAAATGTGTAATCTCGTCATTGTGCTTTGAGAGGATGTCTGGGTTTGATGATGTGGTGGTATGTCGCGCTTGAGTTCAGTGGCTCACTTGGCACTGTCTGAAGCGCGCCAGTGACTCTTTGCTGGCACAAACAGTCACCAGAAATGCCTTTGTTTCTCTGGTGTGGTCCGGGTTGGTTGTAAGCGCTCGTGCCGCCGAAAACCTAAAAATACATCCATGTATTTCTACCCTACAACTGTTGGGGGCAAGTAAATCGTAAATTCATTTATCGGTTCAATTAAAACACTGTACGGAGACTGTTGCTCAGATTCGTGAACGATACCGAGATCAGACAGAAGCTTAAATTTTGCTGACAGTAACTTAGCTGGTTTAACGTCCAGCTGTTTATGCCACACGCGATATGTACCTGGATTCTTGTCTCTTCGATAATAAAACCCTGCCAGAGGGTGCGTCAGATAAACTAATGCAGACTCGGTATCCGGGAATCCCGGGAAGTCAAATGAATCAGATTCTGATTGGACTAAATCGACAGATGCTTCAGCCCAACTCGACTGTGTTTCCATATGGTATTTATCGTACAAACCAGTCGCTTCATTGAAGGTGCAATCGAAGCTAATTTTTCCTGAATGCCAGGGAAGATTCCATAAATATTTTGGCACAGTTAGTGTCCAGGAATCTAAAACTGTACCCAGGAACCAGACGCAACGTTCACCCGTTTTGCTATCGATGATGTATATCCGATAGTTCGTTTGCCCCATGGTAAATTTGGGGAATGGGAAAACAGCCGAAGTAAAATCAACATCAATAAATGGAACGACTGATATTAACCCCATTTTTTTACCGTTAATGTCGACAGTATCCAATTGGAACCTTTCAGGTAAAATCCCTTGAAAACGCTCAGCCGGAACAGCATAAGTAATAATCGCAAAATGCTTTAAGCCACAATGTATATCTATACCCTTTGGCTTTGGTCTATCGGTTAAGTAATCTTTTAGCTTTCGCTTTTCTTGCACGATAATTCCTTGAAATTTAAAGAGTAACATGGCTCCCTACATCAGATTTTTCCACACTTGATGCCAGTGCCAGAGTTAAATTACCGGAGTTTACCATGCCACAATTTCACTATGGCATTGATGTAGCCAAACATAGTTACAGTATCTACGGTGAGGATCATCAAGGCAAGGTGGATATCTGTCATGAATCTTGGAACCACTATAAAAATATCATCTCAGGCGGATGTATGTCGCGCTTGAGTTCGGTGTTTGTCTCGCACGATTTGATACGCGCCGAACACCGGCTTGGTGAAGCTGTCGAATTTTTAAGAGCAAAAAATGACAGCTTTGATGTCCGAGAACTTTAACTTGTTACGTAGTGAAATAAAAAGATCCATTTCGATAGCTTGTCATATATTATGACCTCTGCGTGCGATATTGAAAATAAACAAAATTAAGCTCATCAACGCACCACCAATTATACCTACCGAAACAAACCAACTCGCCCACAGAATAAATAGAGCAAACCAATCCACAGAACCATCACAGTGAAACTCACAATGAGGATTGTGCTGCCAACCTAAGTAGCACATTGTAAAGCCAATCAATAATCCAATAACTGCGCTAATTTTAAAACTCGTTACCATCATCTTCCTGTTGCCCTGATGCATAACGCCATCAGCAGTGGCAAAGTCAAAGCGCTGCGCTTTATGTCTCCGCCTTAATCGCTTGTAGGGTCGTTACTTCTGCTGAACATAAATCAGTTGATTTGTATCAAACCCTCGCTCAGACGACATTTGAATGAATTTTTCTATCACCTCAGGTTCGACTGTTGGCGTTCGTGACAGTAACCATAGATAGTCAGTATTCGGGCCAGACACAAAAGCATAACTGTAATTTTCACGATCCAATTCAAACACAACGTAAGAACCATAAAATGGACCAAAAAATGAGACTTTGAGATAACCGTCTGTTGGGGTGTTCACAAAGTAAGCTTTGCCTTCCGCCTCTTTCCACTCGTTATCAGCTTCAGAGTAACCCCGATTGAGTACCGAAACACCACCATCTTCTCGCATACTGTACTCAGCCGTGACCTGACTGAGGCCTCTTTCGAATGAATGGTCAAGGCGTGCCACCTCATACCATTTACCCAGATAATTGTTCAGTTCAAACCCCGACACAGGTTTTACTGATTCGGGCATCCCCATACAGCCGCTAAGCAAAGCTGCACATATCATCAACAAGGTTACTCTCAAAATGCCTCCGAATACTTAGATGAATGACAAGGACTCGCATTTCTCAGCTTTAGCCGCATTTGATATGTGATTCCACACACACACCGGAGACCCTATTACCATCTGTCTATCATATTGATTTAGCAAAACTTAGATACAGTATCCATGACAATAATCAGCAAGACAAAATGTTGATCCAAAAAGTAACATGTTCGAAAATTATCTCAGCTTTCCCCTACACTTAGCCAGCCAGCAGGTGTCGCCGTGACGGGCCTGGTTAGACGCATCAGACCCATCCTCGCAGCCAGGCAGCGATGTATGGCGAAAAAGCTGTGGTTGCAACAACAACAGACCAGATATTGCCATCCTTGAATGTGTAGGCCTCAAGCAACTCGGAAAACGACTTGCCTTGCCAAAGCCCGAACGAAAACTCGAAAACGAGTGTAAGAACAAGCCAGCCCGCCCCGACAGTATAGAGCTCAAGGGGCCGACGAACATGCAACCATGGCAGGGAAAAGTACGCCACGCCGATGATTAAAGCTGAGAGCAGCATACCGCTAAGCACGAGCGCGACTGGCGTTCCGAACCTGGGTACAAGTACCGATTCGCGCAGCACGCCATTGGCCACAGCCAGAACAAGGATGCCAACCCAAATGACCAGCGCCTTGAAAGCCACTAGCGTCAGCATGGCCTGCTCCCATCGCACCTAACAAATGACATGGCTCCTCCTTCAGACTTCGCCAAATTTAGTCAGCCTGATTTCATTCTGGCCGGAGGTCACCATGTCACAATGTCTATGGCATTGATTTAGCCAAACACGCGTAATACGTGACACGGTCATGATGTCAGCCATACTGCGCAGCCTGACGCTATCGCAATGGAGCATCCATTTCCCGAACAGGAGCCGGATGCACTTACTTCCTGATGGCCCGTAACATCCATGATGTTTTTTCATGAATCCGCATTCGATCCGAGACTAACGCTGCCGTTGATTCATCGTCTGCAGACTGCGCCAACTTTAAGACCTCTCGTGAGGTTTTCACAACCTGCTCATGTCCTTTGGTTAACAAGTCCACCATTTCTTCTGAACTCGGCACGCCTTCCACTTCCTTGATTGAGCTGAGTCTTGAAAACTCTTTGTAAGTGCCCGGAGCAGGTACATCTAAAGTTCGAATACGCTCTGCGATATCATCTACAGCCGTTGCCAATTCGGTGTAATGTTCTTCAAACATCAGATGTAATTCGCGGAACTGCGGTCCGGTCACATTCCAGTGAAAATTATGTGTCTGTAGATACAAGGTATATGAGTCAGCCAAAAGGCGTTTTAAGCCTTCCGCGATTTTCTGTCTATCTTCACTATTTATTCCAATATCAATGCTAGTCATCCGATTTTCCTCGCTTGGTGTCAAAGTGCGTCTATGACATTGATTTAACCAAACATAACTTTAGTACCCACGGCGAGGATCACCAAGGTGAGGGGTTGATCTACAGCAGCGATTTGAAGGACATCATCTCTTGCGGGTCGGTTGTCGGCGCTCCCGGCACCGAAAAGCGGGAATCCATTCAACGAGTGCGATTTTTCATGGCTAAGTAAGTTTGTCGCGCTTGAGTTCGGTGATTCACTTGCCACTGTTTGATGCGCGCCAGTTACTCTTTGCTGGCACAAACAGTAACCAGAAATGCCTTTGTTTCTCTGGTGTTGTGTCACCAATGTACGCTGTTAAGCCGTCATTTCCGCGACAGGCGGGAATCCAAACCGCGAGTACGATTTCTAAGGCTGAGTAAGTTTGTCGCGCTTGAGTTCGCTGTTTTTCTCAGCATTGTTGATGCGCGCCAGTTACTCTTTGCTGGCACAAACAGTAACCAGAAATGCCTTTTGTTCTTTGGTGTTGTCCGGGCCGGTTGTAGGCGCTCCCTGCGCCGACAACCTAAAAATACATCCATGTATTTTTACCCTACAATTTTGAACTATTAACGTTCGAGTTTGATTTCGATAATCTTCATTTATTCTGACTAAATAGCGCCACCAGAATGGCAAAGTAATAGCGCCACGCTTTGTGTATCCGCCTTAGTCGTATGTTTGTTCGCTACCCACCAGTTCTCAGATCTGAATAGTAATATTTAAGACCTTGAGTATCGATGTGGACGTTAATTTCTTCACATTTACAAAGAAATATAAAGTGAAACCTATCAAGTATTCTGCATATTTGAGGGTTTAGGTATGCTATGACTTTATTTTTGTTTGATGCAAAAACGACCTTGTTATAAACATTTTGGTTTGAGATATTCTCCAAAACCGCGAGGCATTTCATGACCTCACACCACATTGAGTAAATGTCTATGATTACATTGATTAAAATCCATAATTAACTCCGCAGGAATCACGTTGATGGAATCTTTAGATACATCTCGGCATAGGCTTACAAGAAAATCTCGCGAGCTAACTTCCCTACATTAACGTCTAATGCTTGTTCCAGAGCTGCTATGTACTCTTTGATTTGTTCCTCTTGATGCTGAATCAATGAATACTGATATTGTTGATGTTGTATAAATATTTGTATCGAGATGACAACCAAGGTAACAATCGAAAGAATTGGAGCGTATACTCCCCCGACATAACCTCCTAAATCGGACCATTCATCTGGTTTATCCCAAAGCCCAAGACCAAACTTGTATATGTAAGCCAATATTGGCATTAGTAAAACAACAAACAAAGACCACAAAATAACTTTTGCTTGTTTATTCAATTTCTACCTCTACTATCGAAGACATTGCGAACTAACGCCTCAAACACCGACGTGGTAAAGTTGGCGGATTTTGTGCGTGTTTTTGCACAAAAGGTGACAGCTTTGCCACGTCCGCGTGCTTTGACTTGTTACACGTTGCTTGCTATTTAAAGACATTACCTTCACCTGCTTGCGCGGAAATCTCACCGTATTGAAGCTGGCCATTGCTTAAAATGTAGGGAAGCATAACAACTATGGAATAACCCGACTCATGATCCAGCTCAATAGCTAATGCATCTGAAGGTTTGCCGTTAGCTAATTGAACCCTAACATCATAGACAAGAGCAGTGGCTTTATATTCCTTATTCTTAGCTGCCGTATGAAACGCCTTATGAAGCATGTCTATTACCTCTGATGAGGCAGGATGCTCGTCGCCACCATATGCTGCAACACTTATAATTTTCCCTTCAGGAGTCATTGCACCGCCATACGGAAAGAATTCACCATATTCGGACAATAGTCTTTCTGCAAGCGGTAATACTGCGTCCATTAATTCCTGAGATTCTTCTTTGCCTTCTTGCACAGCTCCCCCTAAACAAAATCCTGAAAATACCAATAATATTGTTGCGATGGTTCGTTTAATCATGACGTATGACGCCCTGTTAAGGTGTGAGCAACGCAATGCCGCTGCATACCACGTTAACACTAAAACCAACGCATAGTAAAAATGCCACGCGTTTCGAATCACTCTTAAACAGTTTGTTAGGCATTTGCAACCACCGACTCCAATAAAGTACTAAATCTATTACTGAAATAAGCACCAACCTGAAAAACCACACTCTGATAATTTGAGTTTTCTATGAGAACATCGTAGATCATGATTTTCATAGAAGAAGGATGGATTAATTTTGAACTTAATTTGTATATGAACAAGTAGTCGTCAAGGTAACCATATTTTTCGGCTAAGTTTCTCACTTGAAACGACCCTTTCGATTCAAACGGGCTTTGTTTTAGTGCTTGATCCTCGAACAACTGAATGTCTTTCAGCTCTCTAGTATCTAACCCCTTTTTCTCCATTAACTTTATAAAACCATCGCGGACTTCTTTTGAATCTTTATGGGATTGTCCATACCAACTGTATAAAGTTTTTTGATCGGAGGATATGTGTTTTGAAATAAGGTAGATTTCAAATATATTTCGTACAGCGAGGCTAGAGAAAGTAAGGTCGTTGAACGACGCTAGTAGGCGATGTGTTTCCCTATGAGCTTCTCTAAACAATCCAAGCATTGCGCTATTTTGAGTCGAGTAAGGCAAATTTGATAGGTGAGTAATTGCCGCTGTCAAATTGCTTTCCAAAAGATCAATACACTCTTTCGTATTTGAATGATTCACCAGTTCTTTCTCCTAATGCCTAACGCCGCGTTAAGGGGTGAATGCCGCCTAAACCAACTTTCCGCAGACCACTTTCACCAATAAACTCACCGCATACCAAAAATGCCACGCGGCATGAATCCCTCTTGAACGCTTTGTTATGCTTCTTTCAAACCAACTACTCCATACAGAGTACCGTAAGCGCATATGCAAAGTTTGCCGCTGCGCTTGGAGATATAAAAATGGTTTTATACATTTTATGTGTTGCATTCACTGTATTTTCAACTTTAGCCATAGGGAACATTTTTCTAGCCTTTTCAAGGTTGCTTAATACGTCGTTGAATTCAGATTTATTAGAAAATGTCTCTGTAGCATAAAGCTCTACTTTTATTCTATTACCTTGGAATTTAAAACCGATGCCAACGCCTCGACATTTTGAATAGAATGGAGCATTACCTCCTTGATTCATAAATATCCAGTTGCCATCTATCTTTTTAAACTGCTCAGTACTCAAGCTTTTTTCTAACTCATCTCTTAATTGCTTTTCCATAAAGGTACCTTTAAACATGAAATTTTTAGTACGTAAGGATATTCGGTTTTGTCTAGGAATTTTTGCATAGAGCATAACGCCGCGTTCTAACGAATCCCCTCATAATTTCTTTATAAAACAATGAGTAGACGCGAATCGCTCATTCTGATCTAATGAATTTCGCCAAAAAGACACCGGATTAAAAGGATTTAATAGGGAACCCTAACGATGCGCGACGTTCAAATTCTACAGTAAACTCTTGAAAATCAATGCCCTGGCATTCACAAAAAACGACTTAGATCTCTGATGCTTGCCACCAAAACGGTGCTCGATGGCTCCGATCTCACCCTCACCAAAATCGGACGCGCCCTTGATACTGGTACCACGGTCAAACATGCCATCAAACGCATCGACCGATTGCTCGGGAATCAAAATCTTCACCGAGAAAAAGATGCCATCTATAAATGGCATGCTTCGTTTATTACCCGTGCCAACCCTTTTCCTGTCGTCCTCGTTGATTGGTCTGATGTTCGCGAACAACTTCGCCATATGACATTGCGCGCTTCAGTTGCCATGAAAGGACGAGCGTCACCCTTTACGAACAGGCATTTGAATATAAAAACTACAACTCCCCCAAGAGTCATCAGCTTTTCCTCAACAAGCTGCAAGCCCTGCTTACGGCCAAGCACTTCGTCATAATCGCACTCGCTGTAACAAACGCATCGACATCTTACTGCTCATGGTATTACTGGCTGAAATCATCATGTGGTGGAATGCGTTAATCGCCATACAAGCAACATGGCACTATGACTTCCAAGCCAACACCATCAAGCATCGACGTGTTTTATCAATCCCAAGGCTAGGAAAAGAGGTTAGGAGCCATCGACGATACAAGATTAAAGAGTCCCAATATCACTGGGCGATGTTCGAATATCAACGCCTTACGCACACTTGTGGGTTGGGGAAATTATGAGGGGATCCGCCAGAGCCCTGTTAAGGTGTGAGCAACGCAATACCGATGCTACCGCATACCACCTTAAACACTAAACGCAGCGCATAATAAAAATGCCACGCGTTGCGAATCCCTCTTAAACAGATTGTTAACTGGCGGACTTACCCCATATTGGCTCGTAATGCTTGTGCAATAGAGCGTCCAGAAAAATTTTTAACCGTATGATTAAGTCAACATCGACTTGCTCGGATAGTTGACGCTGAGCATGCATAACTTTAGTACATCGAACCTTATAAATTCGGTCAAAGTCTTCTAAGATAAGATCATTGAAACCAAAATCTGCCAAAATAGTTTTGAGCTGCTTTTTTTCGTTGTTTAATCTTTTTTGCTTCAAAACCTTAACAGTGCAAAAGTACTCAAACGCCCTGTAAAAACTAGCGAATGACTCAACTGTAAATTTAATATTGAAAAAATCATTATGTAGAGAGTAAATACCTTTGATGTACTCACCTATAAATACATCATCTTTTTCGCTTGCTAGTGCCAACATTATTTTCAATGAGCGCCACACCAATTCAGAGGATATATCCATTTTCTCCTCGTCGTATAAATAGTCAGTTCCTTTATGTAAAATCAAGTAGTTCTGTAGGTCATCTGGCTTTTCTGAATAAAAGTATGGTATGGGGGATACCATTTGGAAATCCCAAGAAAAATGCCCCATCGTCGCTACATTTAAAGCTACAAGATAAAAGGAAATTATTGAATGAGATCGAGCGACAAAAGCTTCTTTCTCCTCTCCTTCAACACTCTTGATACTTAAAGTGAACGCATCTTCTGTAACTTGAGAGATTCGAAATGAATAGCGTTCCTGAGAAAACAGTTCAAATGCACTGTCGGTAAGTACATGATGGTGACTTTTTATTCTTGTATTCAGATACATCATAACTCCAAATTAATTTACCGCTAGCCAGTTAACGCCCAATTAAGGGGTGATCAACGCTACCACCCAACCTAAAGCATTGTACCGTAACCACTAAAATTGAAGTAGAATCAAAAATACCAAGCGTTGGGAATCCCTCTTAAATTGTTTGTTATAAGTTTTATTTCACCACTCTCATGTATGGTGGCAACCGGCGTCCATTTATGATTTGTGTGTCTTGGTCAAGAAACTCTTTTCTTGCGTTATCCAGAAGAGCCTCTAAAGATTTGAGGAAATGTTCAGAAAGTTGCTCAATAGTCTTTGATTTTAGTTCATCGTCATCAGGCACAGGTAATTCGTTAAAATGTTGCGTTACCTCTGCAACACTGGTTGGTATTTCAACGTAATATTTTTCCTTGCTACCATCTGGAAGCTCAACCTCAAAACCGCTACCACCGAGTTGATCACCGATGAAAAAACCAACAGTACCCGGTGGCTTCTTATATTGTGAGATCATATCAGAAGAAAAATTATGGATACGTGCTGATGTCGAGACAGGTAAACGTCCTTGTTTTTCAAGTTCGTTTCTGAGTTTCACAAAGTATTTCATCACCACATCTTGCTTCATCGATTCTTGATGAGGTTCATACCATGCATCGAACCTTTCTTTACCAACAGCAGTCCTTAAGTTTTGAAGCACAAAAGTTACCGAACGACCAAATACGATAAGGTTCCTTAAACCAGTAAAGCGTCGAGTCTTGTTTGATGAAACTAGGTCGTCAAAGCCATGCTTTGCTGTTTCCAACGTTTGTTCTGTACGAACTAAAACTTCTCTGATTGTTGTCATATTTCCTCAAACTTATAACGCCCAAAGCAGCGGCGCGCGGCAGCGCGTCCAGCCCGCAGGGCGATGCTGCCTTTGCTTGTTATGTTTTTAATAGTATTGGGTATAGTCTGCTTCAATGTCAGCCAACCTTGCCAATTGATCTAGGATTGATTTACCTGTAACCAATAAGTCTTGTGTTCGTTCTGGATTATCCCAGCCCTCTGCACCGTGTTTACCTCCGTGAAAGAGGTTGTTTCTGATCGTTTTAAGTAAACGAACAACTCTACAGAGTTCAGAGTTACAATCTGCTAAGCCTACTTCGCGCCATTGAAGGTCTGAATGCTCCCCAACCTTTTGTCTTTTGGGGTTAAGTTCAATTAGCTTATTGGTTTCCGCTGTGTGTTCGAACGTCTCTGCGTACCTTTCTACGAACGCATCCCACCCCGGTTCTGCATTTTCTCCAGCGCCATTGCGTTTTAAGAAACGGTTTTCTTTAAGCGCAAACTCAAATCGTGAGAACCAATAAAAGAAATCAAACGCATACTCCTTTAAAGGGTCATTAATATCTTCTTTACGCACGATCTCTCCAGACAACATAACATTTTATTCAACGACACCATGCCGTATAAATCTGTCATATAACACTTTTAATCAGAAAAAACTTAAGCGATTGATTATATTAAACTAACCGCACTTAACTAGATATACATCTCAGTAAGATACACGACACCATGTCGTATATCTTACTCAATCAACTGATGCCACCCTATTGATATTATTTTATTTTTTGTATTTCATGACTTACCGCAAAAATCAGCGACATATAAGCTAATGAAAAAAGCGACATCGGTCACTTACCCCAGCACAAAAAACCACAGAATTACACTCGCCGCATGGATTTCCGCTTACGCGGGAATGAAAATAAATCATTGAATTACAATTAATTTAATCAGGTTTGACATGTGCTTTAAAAGCAGAAATGAGAAGTTCGATACTGCCTCTCCCCAAGGGAAAAATTCAGGACGAATTTTTAGGTTGTCGGCGCCGGGAGCGCCTACAACCGACCCGGACCACACCAAAGAATAACAAGGCATTTCTGGGTACTCTTTTTGCCTCAAAAGAGTACCTGGCGCGCATCAGACAATGTCAAATAAGCCACAGAGCCCTATGCGCGACATACCCACTCAACCACAATAAATACACTTGCTAAAAGAATTAGCAGATATGCTGTAAGGCACAACCCAGGGAAAAATTCAGGACGAATTTTTAGGTTGTCGGCGCCGGGAGCGCCTACAACCGCCCCGGACCACACCAAAGAACTCAAAGGCATTTCTGGGTACTCTTTTTGCCTTAAAAGAGTACCTGGCGCGCATCAACCCATGTCAAATAAGCCACAGAACCCAATGCGCGACATACCCAGCACCTCCAAAATTACACAAGCGATTAGCGTGAACAGATATGCTGGCAAGCACTAACCCAGGGAAAAATTCAGGACGAATTTTTAGGTTGTCGGCGCCCGGAGCGCCTACAACCGACCCGGACCACACCAGAGAACAAAAAGGGGCTTTCTGGGTACTCTTTGCCCCAACAAAGAGTACCTGGCGCGCATCAAAAAATCTCAAATGAGTCACATAACCAAATGCGCGACATACAAATTCCCTAGTCAGAAGACTCCATCAACTTCCTCACCCAATACTTCTCCCGCAACCCTGACGGATAATCCTCATTCAGGATCAGCTCATCATCAATGCCCTCTTCGCCGGACTGTAACAGCATTTTCCGCTTGTTGATTAATAACTGGTCCAGCTTGCGGATGGTGGCAATTTTTCGTTCAATCACATTATCCAGCACCTTTTCAATGTCATTCAGTGCCTGAAACGCATGGGTGGTTTCAGGCTGTCTGTCTGCATCAAAATGATTTTTATACGATGTGGAATACCCGCGTGACGTGTCAGGCTGGATTGTCGCTGTATCACCGTTGAGATTGGCTGAGGATTTGCTTCTTGGTGCTTCTCCGGGGAGTTCTTCGCTCATCTCAGCGATGACGTGCTCGACATTGATGGTATTGATAGCCGTCAGACCTTCCATGCAGGCATAAAGAAAAATCCTGTCGGCAAGGATGTTGATTTTTCTCGGTACGCCTTTGGTGTATCGGGTAATCGCTTCAAATACGCCGTCGCTCAGGGTTGGATTTCCCCGCCAATTGACGCACTGTAAGCGGTGCAGCATGTAGCTTTTCACCTGATCGGCAGTCAGCGGCTGCAAATGACAGGAGGCGATAATCCGTTGCCGCAACTGTTCCATTTCAGGCAGGCGGATAATGCCTTTCAGTTCCTCCTGACCTAACAGAAAGCTCTGTAATAACGGTTTGTCATTGAACTGAAAATTCGACAGCATTCTCAGCTCTTCAATGGTTTCCGGGGGCAGGTTTTGCGCTTCATCAACCAGCAACACAGCACGCCGGCCTTGCTGCCTCAGCCCGTAAAGGTGCTGCTCAAACCGCTTCAGGATATCAGCTTTACTCAGCCCCTCTGTGGGAACGCTAAATTTAGCGGCAACCAATTTCACCAGTTCATCTGGCGAAAGCCGGGTGGTCGCAATTTGGACCGCAGTGACAGATTCATCCAGGCTGGACATTAAGCGGTGAACCAGAATGGTTTTCCCTGTACCTATCGGCCCTGAGACCACAATAAAGCCTTCTTCTAAAGACAACCCGTATTGCAGATAGGACAGCGCTTTCTCATGATGCGGACTTGCGAAGAAAAAGCGTGGGTCGGGACTTAACTTAAACGGTTTATCCGTAAATCCAAAATGCGCTTCATACATAGCTAAAACTCCACCCTTACATCGATGAAAATCCGGGTTTCATCGTAATCATTTACCGAGTCCGACGATGAACGCGTGTAATATTCCACCCCTGTCTGAGTGAACAACTCAGGCCGGAAAAAGTACGTCGTGTCCAGACTGAACGTATGATAATCATCGCTTTCATCACCGGTTGACAGATACGTAAAGTCATATCGTTCGTAGGCATAGCCAATATGGCCGGACAACACACGAGACAGCTGATGATTCACGTCCAGTTCAATACCCCGGGAGTTGTCGTCTGTCAGATCAGACAACGACTCCAGCGTTTCCCTGTCTATCTGATAGAGAGAAAAGCTGTACAGCGTGCGGCGAAGTGTCAGTTCAGACAACCAGCGTGCTTCTTTTCTCAGATAGATTTCGTCAATGCGCCCGCCATCCACAAATCTGTCCCTTTCATAACTGTCCGGCGATTCCGTGTAAGTCAGGGTATTGGTCCAGCGCCGTGTCTGATTTCGGATTTCAGCGGCATAACTGTCCCCTTTGATTCGCTTGTCGTATTCGAAATAAAGGCGCGTTTTATCGGTCGGATTTAAGTTGATTGCCCCGGCCCAGAAATCACTGTTCACATCATCTTCTGAGAAGTTGTAACTGACTTCACCGTAGGAATAACGGTCGATAAAATAGCGGACACCGCCCCCCAGTTGAAAATTTCATTCTCGGAGGAATCCGTTACACCTTTGTAATTCTCATAATTCAGCCGCAAAAAGGGCGAAAATCCGCTGATGGTCTGCAAGCCAATGATTTCATTCAACCGGGTAAACTCGGTGGAAATGCCATCATCGCGGCCTTTTCGGTAATCATAAAATGCCCCTAACCGCCAGAATGCGTCCCGTACTGAACGACCATTGGCGTAAACAATATTTCCGCCCCAGCCCGTGTAATTACCGATGTCGTCCTCGTTATTAATCACATTGGTATAGATTCTGGAACGTAAATCCATGGTACTCAGCGGGTTAGTCTGATAGCTCAGGCCCACTTCGGCTTCATTGCTCTGGATCGTATTCCCGCTGATCACATCAGCATTTGCATCGGTTGCAATGTCACTGGCGATGTTATCGATAGATGCACTGGCATCGACCTGAAACCCACTGCGCCCCAGACCTTTGTAGGCGATAAAATCTAAATCCTGATACAGCTCATCGCTTTCTTCGCCCTCGGTGTAATACAGATACCCCAGCGCGTAATCCAGGCTGATTAACCCCCGGTTCCCTTCGATGGTGCCTTCAATGCCAGCTTCCAGCTCAGTAATAAAACTGCTTTGCGGGTTGCTGGCTGTTCTGTCTACGTTGTCGGTAAAAGTGAATTCTGTTGCTGCATATGGCGTTAACTTCACATCCGCCGCCTGACTGGGTTGCCCTAACAGTGAAAGGCTTCCCAGCAAATATAAACTAGGATTGATCCTCTGTAGCGCCATACTCATGTCCATGTCTGTATTGACCAAATACATTGCGCACGGCTTTGTTCATCACAAATCCGATTGCCATATCCTTATTCAGTTGAGACACCGCGACTTCTACATCGTCCAACCTTGATCTGTCCTGTTCCACCACAACCAGTGCCTGTCCCAGTAACTTGGACAAGGTCATGGTTTCGACTATGCCAAGCAACGGCGGGCAATCAAAGATCACCATCCGATCCGGATACCGATGCGCCAGTTCATTCATCAGTTTTTCCATTTTGTTACTGGCCAGTAACTCATTGCTGAGGTGGTGCGGTTGACCGGCCGGAATCAGACGCAGATTCGGGATAGACGTCGGATAAATGATTTCCGACAGGTGAGTGACGCTGCCTTGCAAGAAATCAATCAGTCCTGCCTGTGCCTGGATACCCAGCATGTCACTGACCCCGGGTTTCAGCACATTGGCATCCACCAGTAATACTGTTTTGTCTTTCTCGGATGCCATGCTGAGCGCCAGATTCACTGCCGTAAAGGTTTTGCCTTCCCGTGGCGAAGCACTGGTCACCATCAACAAATTGGCTCTTTGCTGAAACTGAACCCCGCTGCCGAACGCGGTTTGAAACAATTTCTGTTTGATGGCTCTGAACTCATTGGTAATACCGGCATTGACCTGCTTATCCGTATGCGAAACCATGCCTAAATCCCGAAGCCGCTCGCTATCGATCGCGATGGTTTCCGGCCGGCGCCAGGCTTGCGGAAATCCGTCTGACATCACAGGCTGATGAACGGGTTTCAGGAAAGTTTCCTGCGCAACGTTCTGGCTCAGATTCTGGATGTTGGCTGAGTCGGTTTCATGAACCAAGTCCTGAATGAACGACTGGCCCGACAGCAGTTCTGAGTTCTCAGGCAGGTCATTATCTGATGGCTTTTTTGCCGTTTTCTGATTCTGAGCGGCCGACTTTTTCTCCATCGCTTTTTGAATAATACTCATATCCAACCCATCTCCTGCATGATTAGCGTATGAATTGAAGTCACGACATTCAACGCCATGAAACCCAGGAAACACACGACAAGTGCTGCACTCACCCAGACAAAGCGCCATTTTTCCTGCCGTGCAACAGCAGCAAGGCCGGATTGCTCTGTCGGTGAAATACCGCCCAGTACGGGAAACCCTGTCAGCTGGTACAACTGGTTAGCAGATGAGGCAACCGGGTAGAGCTGGCTGGTCAGGAAAGCAAGTCCTACCCCCACTCCCAGGCCTGCAACCAGAACCAGGGCTAAGAACAATGGCCGAATTGGCCCGGATGGCTTCAGCGGTGCTCGCGGCGGATCGACAACCCTGAAGGTAATGTCATCCGACGCTGCGCCCACTTTCTGGGATATCAGCGCGGACTCACGCCGGGACAGCAGTTCTTCATATTTATTTTTGGTAATGTCGTAACTCCGGGTTAACCCGGTGAGCTGCGCTTCAACATCTGGCATTCGAACCAGTTTATCCTGCAGGAACAGCGCTTTATCTGTTTGCGCCTTTTCGCGAACCTGCAATGAGGCGACTTCGTTCTCTAACTGACTGATCAGCAATTTCAGATTCTGAAAAAACTCAGTGCCTCTGAAATCACTGTTGCCATCATCGGTCGACAACGCCAGCCACTCCCGCTTTTGACGTTCCAGTTCCGCAATTTGACGCTTGGTTTCTTTGACATCCGGATGTTTGTCAGTAAAGCGGAATAACAAACTGTCCAGCCGGACCTGAAGCGCATCCAGTCTGTCATCATATTCAGTGCGCTGTGCGCCCTGATTTTTGGCAGCCTGTGCCATTTCCTCGTTCAGCTTACGCTTGGCCGTTTCCAGTTGCGTCTGCCGTTCCTGCAACTCAAGCTGGGTGTCTTCGATGTCGCCATTCACGGCATCTAACTGGCCCCTGAAACCCATTTCGGAACTGGGCAGGTAACCGGCATGTTCCCGTTTGAACTCAGCCAGCTTGAGCTCAGCTTGTGCCAGTCGCTTTTCATAGTCGGACAGCTGACGCGCAATGAACTCACTGGCTTTATCCGTATCCTGTCGGTTTTTGCCTAAGGTATTTTCAACAAACACATCCAATGCCGACTGCACGACATTTTTGACATAAACCGGATCGGTGCCGCTGTAGCTGATACTGAACAGGTTTTCTCTGCCTGCGGATTTGATCTCAATGTTCTTTTTCAATTCAGCAAGAATGTCTTCATATTCCTCATTGGTGGTGGCTTTGAGATCGGCATCGGTATAACGGGCAATGGTTTCCAGATTCTGCCGGCTCAGCAGGGTTTTCACCATCAGGCTCAATTCCTGGTTCGAATCATTCGGTATCGCCAGGCCTTTCAGCAAAGGCTGCAATATCGAACGTGTGTCCGCATAAACTCTGGCTTCAACTGTGTATTGGTTTGGCCAGATTGTGACCACAGCCCACCCAAGGGGGCAGATCACCCAGGTGGCGATGATGATCCACTTGCGGCGTAGCCACACACTGTGCAGATACTCAATCAGGTTCTGAAATTGTTCCTGCATGTAACCTCCAATTAGAACCAGGCTTCCGGAATAATAATGATGTCACCAGGCAGTATGTCGACGTTGTCCCCAATCTCCCCATCACGCAACAAGTTACCCAGATTCAGTCCATAGGCCTTTTGCTGACCATTCACCACGCGGATCAAACGAGCATCATTGCCGTCAGCGAAATCCGTTAAGCCACCAACGGCCACCATCACATCGAGTAACGTCATGTTTTCCCGATAGTTAATCGCCATAGGTTGTTGTGCTTCGCCAATCACTCGTACCTGTTCACTGTAAGGCCCGACAAATCCCTGTACGATCACGCTGACTATGGGATCCCGGACATATTCCGCCAAACGGGCCTCAATACTGCCGGCCAGCTCAGTCGGCGTACGCCCCGATGCGGGAATATCATCCACCAGAGATGTGGTTAACATACCGTCCGGACGGACAATATAGGCACCGGATATTTCAGGATTCCCCCAGACAAAAATATTGAGGGTATCTCCCGGGCCTATCAGGTATTTGTATTGATTGATGTTTTTTGTCAAAGAAGGCTGAGGGGTAGCCTTAGGTAAAGAGGGCAACGAATTTGACGTACAGCCAGTGACTAGCACCATCGCGGCAGCCGTCAAACAGGTTATCTTCAATAGGTGACCACTTCTTGTCATATCAGCATCCATCCTGCGTATAAGTCCGTGTCTCACATACCTTTTCCAAGGTTCAGAAGCGTCCAACTAAGTTGCAATTACAGCAGGCAAAAACGTCATTGAACTAATTTAACTATATATGATTTTTTTATTTTGCAGATTTTTTATGCTTGCCGATACTCAATACAGGAAGGGGCACTTTATTTATTTACACCTGGGACAAGGGTGATTATGACTTACTCAAGATTTCATGATTTAAATTTAAGCAATGCTGTGCTTATTTTTGCAGATATATTAATGCTTTCGGGCACTTTTGCAGGGACTCAACTATATCTTTTTTATTTCAATCCGGCGTATTTACAACATCCAGACATCATAATAAATGTACTGAATCTCATTTATTATACACTCCCCATTCAACTGGCTCTGCTAGCTGTCGGGCTTTACAATGAAAAGCTCAGAGAATCATATAGTGGTATCACTGTCAGAATATTGGTTGCCATTAGTTTGGCGTACATGCTGTCCACCAGCCTGTATCTGATCACGCCCCTGCCTTTTCCTGCCGGTTTTAGCCGTGAGTGGATGTATGGCAGCGCGCTGATTGGTTTGATGATTGTACGCTTTATCGCTATCCGTTCTCGCTATCAGATGCTGGGCAGGCTCAAAGTGCTCATTCTGGGTGCAGGCGAGCGGGCCAGCCTGATCAATCGCTGCATGAGACGGCAATCTGACCGGGTCCATGTCGAGCTGACAGGTTATGTGCCGATGCCTGGCGATAACCGCGAAAAATCCAGCGTGGCACCTGTTCTGGATATTGCCGGCTCGCTGGAAGCATTCGTACAAGCCAACCAGATCAAAGAAATCATCATTGCTGCTGATGAGCGTCGGGGGAACCTGCCCACCGACAGTCTTTTCCACTGCAAAATGGAAGGGGTTCAAGTCATCGACATTATTGACTTCATTGAGCGGGAAACCGGGCAAGTCGCCGTCAGTCATATTCATCCGTCCTGGGTGATCTTCAACCCTCATGCGACCGGCAACAAGCTTGGTCGGAGTCTGTACTGGTTGTTTAATTGCGCCATTGCATTGCTGTTGTTGCTGATCACCTGGCCCATCCTGATCGCCATTGTTGTGATGATCAAATGGGAAGACGGGGTACGCGCACCGGTACTTTATTCTCAGGAGCGCGTCGGGCTGAAAGGGAAACGTTTCTCGATCTACAAATTTCGCAGCATGAAAATTGACGCCGAGTCGCAAGGTGAACAAATGGCCAGCCGTCGCGATCCCCGCATCACACGAGTCGGCAATGTGATCAGGAAATACCGGCTGGATGAGCTTCCTCAGTTAATCAACATCGTGAAAGGCGATATGAATTTTGTTGGCCCGCGTCCTGAGCGTCCTAGTTTTTCCAGCCAATTTGAACAGCAGATTCCCTATTATAATCACCGTTTATATGTAAAACCCGGTTTAACGGGCTGGGCCCAGTTAAAATACCCCTATGGTGATAACATCGAAGATACGATTGAGAAGCTCAAATTCGATCTCTATTACATCAAACACAAAAGCGTAATACTCGATATATTAATACTGATCAGAACTTCTGAAATCGTATTGTTTGGTAAGGGGCGATAACATGAAAGACATTCACTCTCCTGTTCGCCACTCATTCGTCAATGCGATGACTGTTGATGTCGAAGATTATTTTCATGTGTCTGCCTTTTCATCCTTTATTAAACGAGAACAATGGGGGAAATCCTATCCGTTACGTGTGGACTACAACACCCGAAAAATAATGGATATTTTCGCTGAACATGATGTGAAAGCGACTTTTTTTATCCTCGGCTGGGTGGCTGATGCTTGCCCTTCCCTGATAAAAGCCATTGCAGATCAAGGCCATGAGCTGGCATGCCATGGCTATCATCATGTAAAAGCAAATCAACAAACGGAGAAAGCTTTTTTTCAGGATGTCAGTCGCAGTAAGTTTTTGATTGAAGATCTCTCTGGTAAATATATCAATGGCTACCGTGCGCCCAGCTTTTCCATTGACGACACGAATCTGTGGGCATTCGATATTCTTCATCGCCTTGGTTTTACGTTCAGCAGCAGCACCTACCCTGTCAGGCACGATCATTATGGCAACCCTGACTGGCCACGCTTTCTTCATCAGCGACATGAAGGTTTGGTTGAAATACCCATTCCAACCTATCAGGCATTTGGCACCAATCTGCCAATCGGGGGGGCGGTTATTTCCGCTTGTATCCTTATGCAATCAGCAAGCACCTTATCCGGCGTTTTACTGAGCAATACCAACAGCCGTTCTGTTTTTATTTTCATCCCTGGGAAATTGATCCACAGCAGCCCCGAATGACGCATGCATCGCTCAAATCGCGCTTCCGGCATTATCTCAACCTTGAACAAATGACAGCACGGCTTCACCATTTGCTGCAGGATTTTCAGTGGAGCACTGTCAGCCAGGCCTATCAACTGAATGGACATGACGATGAAACAGGAATTGACGATCCGCAAGCTGAACCGGAACGACTGCATAGCCTGGGACCAGTACGTTGATGCGCATCAGGACGGCAGTTTTTTTCATTTAACGGGCTGGCTGGATGTCATCAAAGAGGTGTTTGGTCATCAACCGCACTATTTGCTGGCACAGCAACACGATCAGCTGGTTGGCGTATTGCCGTTATTCGAGCAGAAAAGCGCCCTGTTTGGTCACGCGCTGATTTCAACCCCTTTTTGTGTTTATGGCGGCGTGTTATCTGATGATGAAAAGATCAGGCACCAGTTAGAAACGGCGGCCTTTGAGCTGGGTTGCTCACTTGAGGTTGATTATATTGAGTTACGGGATCGCGAGGAAAAACCTTGTGATAAACCTTGGTTTCGTCATTGTCAGCACGCCACGTTCAGCAACACTCTGGCCGACAACCCGGAGGCCATTCTCTCGGGTATCAAGCGCAAACAAAGAGCCGTTATCCGCCATGCGATAAACAACAAACTGAACTGGGACGACCAAGATAACCCCGAGCTGTGTTTTGATCTGTACGCAGAGAGCGTCAGAAATCTCGGCACGCCTGTGTTTCATCCCGCGCTGTTTAAAAAACTGCAGCACACCTTCGGTGAGCGCTGTAACACGCTGATTATCCGTGATGCTTCCGGGCTGCCTGTCTCCGGGGTGCTGAGTTTTTACTATAAAAACCAGGTACTGCCCTACTACGGTGGCGGAACACAAGCCGCAAGGGAATTAAAAAGTAACGACTTCATGTATTACCAGCTGATGCTGCTTGCCCGATCGAAAGGGGCTGAAGTGTTTGACTTTGGCAGAAGTAAAATTGATTCAGGCGCCTACCACTATAAAAAGCACTGGGGCATGGAAGAGCAGCCGCTGCACTACCGGATCGCGCTGGTGAACGCAAAGCGGCCGCCCAACCTGTCCTCCAATAACCCGAAATACCGTTATTTCATCAAGGCCTGGCAAAGCATGCCTGTTGGCATCAGCAAGCTTATCGGACCGCGTATCTCCAAGTACCTTGGCTAAGCGACAATGGAGCAGGACAATGAAACCAGCAGTGCTATACCTTTGTCACCGAATTCCATATCCGCCCAACAAAGGCGATAAAATTGCCAGTTATCATTTACTGAAATTTCTCAGTCAGCACTTTGATGTCTATCTGGGTTGTTTTATCGACGATCGGCATGATCAACAGTATCGTCAAAAGGTGGAAGCGCTGTGCCGGGACGTGTGTTTCATTACCCTTCATCCGGCGCTGGCCCGCCTCAAAGGCTTGCAGGCGTTGTATAAAGGACAACCCATTACGCTGCCTTATTACGCTCATCCGGCAATGGCCGACTGGGTGCAGCGTACTCTGAACCAGCATCCCATTGAGCGGGCCCTGGTGTTCTCCAGCAGTATGGCGCAGTATTTGCTCAATGCGCGTCCTTCGCTGCACAAAGTCATGCACTTCGTGGATGTGGATTCAGAAAAATGGCGTCAGTATGCCCAGAAAAAGCAGGGGGTGGCCAGTTATCTGTACCAGCGAGAATACCGGACACTCGCAAAATTTGAAAAAGCGGTTTGCGCCGATTTTGATGTCAGCTGCTTTGTCACAGAAACAGAGCGGCAGTCTTTTGCGGCCATGGTTGAGCCCGCCTTACAAAATAAAATTCATACCCTGGAAAACGGCATCGACAGCAGCTATTTCTCGCCGAAGGCCGATTTCAGCCCTGTGACCGAACACCCGCTTCAGCATGATAATTATGTGGTCTTTACCGGTGCCATGGACTATTGGGCCAATGTGGATGCCGTGACCTGGTTTGCCCGGAAAGTCTGGCCTAAGGTTCTTCAGGAACATCCCCACAGTAAATTTTATATCGTCGGATCATCACCTTCGGCCAGCGTCAGGGCACTTAGCCGGCTGCCCGGCATCGTCGTCACCGGCCGGGTTGACGATGTACGCCCGTATCTGTTTCATGCCAAAGCCGCCATCGCGCCAATGCAAATCGCACGGGGTATCCAGAACAAAATCCTGGAAGCCATGGCAATGGAAAAACCGGTTCTGACCACACCGCAGGGTATGGAAGGGCTGGAACATTACCCGGGGAGTTATCCTGTTGAGGACAACTTCATGGGACAGACACTTTATGTGGCAGAAGACCCGCAGGATGTCACCCACTGGGTATGCGAACAATTAGCCCGCCCTGTTCGTGCTGCCACACAGTCGAGACGGTGGATTGAGGACAATTTCAGCTGGGAGGCCAAGTTATCCCCCGTACTCACCTATCTTGAGGCGCAACATGTCTGATCGCATTGGATTTCGCCTGGCCATTCCCGTCATTGGCTGGTTAGGGTTGTTCTGGCCTTCACTGAGCAATATGGTGAATGTCTGGGCCAATTCTAAAACCTATGAGCATTGCTTTCTGGTGGTGCCGATCTGTCTGTGGCTGGTCTGGCGAGAGCGCAAGGCCATTCGGCCTTTACGGCCGTCTGCCAGCTGGACGGCAGCAACATTGCTTGCCGTCTCATGCTTGCTGTGGCTGTTGGGCCGGGCGGCCGGTATCGGATTATTTGAGCACTTTGCCGCCATCGTCAGCCTGCAGTTATTGTTGTGGGCCGTATTGGGCACCGCCATCGTCCGCCGTTTCTGGTTCCCTTTGCTTTACTTGCTCTTTGCTGTTCCCTTTGGCGAAAGCCTGATTCCCAAGCTGCAGATCATCACCGCCGATCTTTCTGTCTGGCTGCTCAATATCAGCCAGATTCCTGTCTATCGGGAGGGATTATACCTGACCATTCCCAATGGCCGGTTTTACGTCGCCGAAGCCTGCTCAGGGATCCGTTTTCTGATGTCCAGCGTGGCATTAGGCACACTATTCGCCTATCTGCAGTTCACCAAAGTCTACAAGCGGACGCTCTTTGTGGTCTTTTCATTTATCTTCCCGATCATTGCCAATGGCATCCGGGCTTACGGCATTGTGACGATAGGTTATTTCAGCAACATGGAGTATGCCGCCGGGGCGGATCATCTGGTGTACGGCTGGATCTTTTTCAGTGTCGTCATGCTGGTGATCTTTTTTACCGCCAGTCTGTTTTCAGACCCGCAGCCCCTCTTTAGCAAACGGCCAATCCAGCAGCCAGTGGCATCATCTCGTCAGGCATGGGGTGTCGTTGGCATGATTTCCCTCATTTTTATGTCTGCCGCCCTGTGGACAAAGCAGCTTGAACAGGGTCGGCTCCTGCTGTCAGATCAGCAAAATCGCACCGGCCATACGCAACCCGCTCTGCTGACCGACTGGGGCATTTCATTCCCGCACGCTGAGCGCAGCCAGCGCCTGACCGCCGCCGACGGAAAAGCAGAACTCTATACCGCCCGCTATAACATCTGGCAACAAGAGGGCGAATTGATCAGCAGTACGAATCAGTTGTTTAACAAGGACATCTGGTCGCTCGACAATAGCCGGTCGGTCGAGTTACCCGCAGGGATCCAGGCAAAATCCATGTCAGTGTCCAATGCGAAGGGAAAGACCATGCGGGTCATCTATTGGTATTGTGTGAACGAATATTGCGGCAGCAATCCGCTGGCGATCAAGTTAATCAAAGCGTCTTATCGTCTGGCCGGACAGCAAGGCATCTCTGATGTTTTCGCTATCGCGAGCACTGAGCTGAGTGATAACCAGATAAAAGACATCATTGATGTCGGCACAAACAGGCACAGTGTGAACTTAAAGAACAGCCACCAGCGGTGATGAAATCACACCAGGGAGAAGGTTATGTGCGGTATTGCGGGTATTTTCAACGTGCAACATTCAGGCCTGATTGACACTCGGCTGTTGCAGCACATCAACAGAATACAGCATCATCGCGGCCCGGATGATGAAGGTTATTTCATCGATGATCTTGTCGGGCTGGCCCATCGCCGCCTGTCGATTATCGACCTGTCCGGCGGACATCAGCCGCTGTTTAATGAAGACAACACAGTCGCAGTTGTCTTTAACGGCGAAATTTACAATTTCAAAGCCCTGGTCAAACAGCTGAAAAGTCTGGGGCATCAATTTCGCACCGTTAGTGATACCGAGGTGATTGTTCATGCCTGGGAACAATGGGGGAAAGACTGCGTCAGCCATTTTCGTGGCATGTTTGCCTTCGCTCTCTGGGATCAAAACACCTCGACCCTCTTTCTTGCCCGCGATCGGCTGGGCAAAAAGCCGCTTTTTACAGCCTGACAGCCAAAGGGCAGCTGGTTTTTGCCTCCGAACTGAAAGTATTGCTGGCACACCCTGATGTGTCCCGCACCCTGCGCGAGGAAATGGCCGAAGAATACCTGATGTTCGGCTATATTCCTGACCCGTTCACCGCTTATCAACACATCTTCAAGCTCCCTGCCGGGCACTATCTTCAGCAGACACCGGGTGCCGGGGTGACTGCCACCGCCTACTGGGATCTCCGTGCACCTGCGACCACACTCAGCTGGCACGATACCCAGGAGGCACTGGTCGATCAACTGCTGGACGCTGTGAGAGTCCGCATGGTCTCGGATGTGCCCCTTGGTGCTTTCCTGTCAGGCGGAGTGGATTCCAGCGCGATTGTGGCCCTGATGTCGGGCCTGCAATCCAATCCGGTGAATACCTGCGCCATCGGGTTTGATCAGGCTCAGTTTGATGAAACCCATTATGCCCGCAGCATTGCTGAGCAATATCAAACCCGGCATCATGACCGCCAGATCAACGCCGATGATGTCAGCTTAGTGGAAGTGCTGGGGCGACTGTACGATGAACCGTTTGCAGACGATTCTGCATTGCCGACCTATCTGGTCTGCCAGCTGGCCCGGCAACAGGTCAAAGTGGCTTTGTCCGGCGACGGGGGAGACGAAATCTTTGCCGGCTACCGCCGCTACCGGTTTCATCTGGCCGAACAGAAAGTCAGGGGGATGATCCCCTCTTCAATTCGTGAACCTGTGTTTGGCATGCTGGGTCAGATATACCCCAAAGCCGACTGGGCACCTCAGCGCTTCAGAGCCAAAACGACCTTCCAGTCGCTGGCCATGAACAGTGTCGATGCGTATGCCAATACGATCTCAAAACTCAGGTTCGCAGACAGGCAGCGACTGCTCAGTCCGGCCTATCGCCATCAGCTCAATGGCTATACAGGTAGCGAAATACTTCGCCGGCATGCCCTCAATGCGCCTACCGACGATCCGCTGAAATTGATCCAGTATCTCGATCTAAAAACCTGGCTGCCCGGCGATATTCTGACCAAGGTGGATCGCGCCAGTATGGCTAATTCCCTTGAAGTGCGTGCTCCCCTGCTTGATCACCAGCTGCTGGAGTGGGCGTTTCAAATTCCGAGTCAGAACCTGATTCGCAAACAGGAAGGAAAATTCTGCTTTAAAAAAGCCCTGGAGCCTTATCTGCCCAAAGATATTTTATATCGTCCCAAAATGGGATTCAGCATGCCGCTGGCCCACTGGTTTCGTACCCGGCTCCGGCCGATGCTTCATGCGCAGATCTTGTCTTCCACCATGCTGGACTGTGGCTATTTTAATCCGCATCAGCTGCGAAACCTTGTGGCTGAGCACGAAAGCGGCCAGCGCGATCATGGTGTCGTGCTCTGGAGTTTACTGATGTTCGCCCAATTTATGGAGAGGCAGGCATAGTGAAAATTCTGACCATTTCAACGCTCTACCCGAACGCAAATAATCCCAGGCACGGCATTTTCGTTGAAACCCGGCTGCGTCAGTTAAAAAAACATTATCCGCAGACAGAAATCACTGTGATAGCGCCTGTTCCCTGGTTCCCATTCAGCCATCCGATGTTTGGGCAATACAGCGAATATGCGTCTGTCCCCTTTACCGAGAGCCGCTACGGCATCCGTATTTATCATCCGAGATACCTGGTAATTCCTAAGCTGGGGATGTCATTGACACCGTCGACGCTGGCCTATTCGCTGCGCAAGCAGATTGAGCGCTTATTGCGGCAAGGGTTCGAATTTGATCTGATTGACGGCCACTATTTTTACCCCGACGGGGTAGCCATTGCTTCGGTCGCCCACACCTTAAACAAACCGTTTACCATGACAGCAAGAGGGACAGACATCAATCTGATCCCCGCCTACCCCAAAGCTCGAAAACGTATTCAGCAGGTGCTGTCGATCAGCAACCATAACCTTGCCGTGTGTGAAGCCCTGCGGCAAAGCATGATCGAACTCGGGGCGTCGCCGGATAAAGTCAGCACACTGAGAAACGGGGTGGATTTAGAGCTGTTCAGTTTCAGCGATGAAAGCCAGCAACCCGCGCTCAGACAGGCTCTGAACCTGCCGGTGAATGTGCCTGTCATCTTATCCGTCGGTTTGCTGATAGAGCGGAAAGGTCACCACTTAGTCATTGAGGCTCTGCGTCACATTCCGGATGCCCTGCTGCTGATTGCCGGCACAGGCCCCAAAGCTAAAGCGCTGTCTGCCCTGGCCAGTCAGCACGGCATTGGCCACAGGGTGCGCTTTCTGGGCAAACTCAGCCAGGAAGAGCTATCCGCTTATTATGGCGCGGCTGACATACTGGCACTGGCGTCTGACAGAGAAGGCTGGGCAAATGTACTGCTTGAAGCCATGGCTTGTGGTACGCCTGTTGTGGCGACCAATATCTGGGGAACGCCTGAAGTCGTCCGTAAGCCGCAGGCTGGAACATTGGTTGAGCGTAATGTCACTGCTATCGCCGACGGTATCCGCCAGCGACTGAGCAACCCCTTTTCCCGTGCGGAAACACGACATTATGCCGAGCAGTTCGACTGGTCTGCCACCTCTGAAGGTCAGTATCAGTTGTTTAACCGCTTGATCAGGGACGCATCATGAAAATTCTCTATCACCACAGGGTCGCTTCCAAAGACGGCCAGTATGTCCATATTGATGCAATCATTAGTGCCCTTCGCGAGCAAGGCCACGAAGTGGTTGTGGTGGCACCGGCCGTGTCCGATCAGGCCGAGTTTGGCGCTGACGGCGGCTGGGTCAGCAAAGTGCGCCGCATGCTGCCCCGTTTCTTGTCTGAGATCCTGGAATTTGGCTACAGCGCTTATGATTTTGGCAAGCTGTGCATCACTTTATACCGGGAAAAACCAGATGCCATTTACGAGCGCTACAACCTGTTTCTTCCCTCCGGGATCCTGGCGAAACAATTGTTCAATGTGCCACTGGTATTAGAAATTAATGCCCCGTTGTTCGATGAGCGCAATGCCTACGGCGGATTATCACTCACCTGGCTGGCCCGCTGGTCTGAACTGTTCACATGGCGCAATGCCGATCATACCCTGCCGGTCAGCCATGTACTGGCCGGCTATGTTCAGCGAGCAGGCGTCGCTGAACCGGCCATCCGTGTGATTGCCAACGGAATCGACAGCCGCTTGTTTCACCCTGTTGCCGGAAAGGAAAAAAACCTGAGCTCGCAGGTAGCCTGGTGGTCGGCTTTGTCGGATTCTGCCGGGAGTGGCATCAGTTAGATCATGTTTTATCACTGATTGTTGATTTCAACCGGCAACGAAACCCTGACGACCCGGAAGTGAAGCTCCTCATCGTCGGTGACGGCCCGGTGCTGGATACACTCAAGAAACAGGCACGCGATCTCAAGGCCGAGCACCAGATTCACATTACGGGGTTGGTTGATCGTCAGCATATCGCGGCATGGATATCCCAGATTGACATTGCTCTGCAACCAGCGGTCACCCCTGGTGCTCACCGCTCAAGCTGATCGAATATCTGGCGTGCGGTAAAGCCATTGTCGCGCCAGATAGCGACAACATTCAAGAGCTGCTGACAGATGGCGACAATGCCCTGCTGTTCAAAGCGGGTCATTTAGCCGATATGCTGGAGCAGATTAAACGTTTGTTGTCCGACGAAGCACTGCGGCAACAATTAAGTGACAATGCAGCGGCCAGCATTGCCAGGCAAGAACTGACCTGGCCGGACAATGCACGAAAAATCGTCCGTATTTTTGAATCTTTGATTGTCAGGCCCTGAATGCTGACGGGAAACAGACGGTTGCAATCGGGCTGATCAGTCAGATGTCAGGTGGAAGACATCCCCTGTAATTCGGACACAGGTTTTCTTCGTGCCTGCTGGCTGACCATGATTTTCACTTGCATACTTAACGCCGCCATTGCCGCGGCTAATACCCAGAAAAGCTCCAGATACGCCAGTGAGAGCGCGGCCCCTGCCGTGCAATAGCCGAGTAAAGACACCTGCATCATGCGCGCCAGATCAATCTGCCAGTGGTGAGTGTCGTTCCATGGCGGTCGCCTCAGTGTCACAATGACCCAGCGCATTTTCAAAAACAGCAGCAGGATCACCAGCATGAACAGAAAGAAGCCGACAAAGCCATGGTCACCCAAAACCTGAAAATAAATACTGTGCGCGGCCCAGCTTTCTTCTCCCGGGGGCGGCGTTTCAATAATATCTATTTTATAAATATCCAGCGCGAGTCTGTCCCACACCGGTTGAAAGTAGGTGGCTTTAAATCCGGCTCCAAGTACCGGCCGTTCCAACGCCATTAAAGTGTGGATTTTCCACGATGTCAGACGGTTCGTGAAAGAAGAATCCTGAGTTGCCGTTTCTATCGTTTCCATCCTGTCATACCACTTATCCGGTAACAGCAAGACAGAGAGCGACACGATCATTGCCACACCCAATAACGTCAGGACTTTCTTATTGCTTCTGAACCAGAAATAACAGCCAATTACGGCCAGGGCAAGCACACCGCCTCTGGAATACGTCCCCAGCACGGACAAAATACATAGGACTAACATGCCGCTCAGCCCGATGCGAAGCCACCTTTCCCGAACAGACTTCAGCTGATAGATACATAAAGGGATCACCATACATAAAGCGGCAGCAAAGTGATTGTTGTCTGAGAGCAAATGACCGGTTGGCCCCTGGATTTTATGTCCGCCTAAGCTGGCCAGGAACTTCAGCCCTTCCACAGCACCAAAGAAGCCCACTGACATCAATATTCCCCACAATAGCATTTCGAACTCATGCTTTTGCCGGATGATGAGTGCAATCATGATGAACAACAGGAAAATTTTGGAAAATTTTTCCCATTCCGGCCAAACCAGTTCAGGAAAAATAATGGTGTTGTAAGTGGTTAAACCGGTATGGAGCCAAAACAAGATCGCAATGAAGACGACCCCGTCAAATATAACCGCTGGTTTCTTCCTGGAAAAAAGGTAAGTCATCAGCGTCAGCAGGGCAAACACAGTGTTGTAGCTGATCGGCTTGGCAAACCCGTAAACCCAATAGGCCGGCACAAATAAACCCGACCACAACCAGAGTGACACCGCGATGTAAGAGCGTCTCAGCGCAAAACAAGCCAGGATCAGGAAAACGCTGATTAAGACGACATCTCTCATTTTCCTGCTCCCTAACGTCGATGCTTAGAATTATTTTTCTGTTTTGCAGAGCATTCTTTGTCCTGCCTTATTGAGCGCACACAAAGATACACCAAGACAAACAGACCCATCGAGAAAAGGATTGATTCCACTGTTCAACTCCTTATCTGAGCTTGTGAAAGGCTCAGATGATCTGGGCTTCCAGCTGGCGTATTGAACCAATATTGTGACTTTTTTTACCACTACTTTCACTATAGGTCCTGATGAACGAACCAACAAAATTTTGACTGTGAATTATTTGTCATTCATCAACTGCGCTTATCCGTTGCAAAACATAGTTATGCAATCAATTCAGTAAACCTCAATCACTATTGTGAAATATCCATCCATCTTTCTGCCGTCATGTCGTTAATCAAACATCGGGATTCGGATTATTTTTCCTATTTTAGTTTGTATACTCCGATATTCCGGAATCACTCGGATTGAAATTGGCAATAATACCAGCATACAAACCGCATAAACCAATACACCTGTTCCTATACCCAGAAGTAAGCCCCAGAAATGACTGTCTATTTCAGACACCACAGCCATCACGCAGAAATACATTAAAACTGAAACAAAAAATGGTACCAAAATAGCGGGCAATAAACGGCTGGCCTGCAACCGGATCACAAACAAAAACACAATGGTTACGCACACCAGAAATATAATACCAACCAGTAAGCGAACAAAAGACAGGCTGTCAGGATCGTCATAGCCGCTACCATAAAAACTGCCAATCACTAACAAAATTGCCAGACAATCGCACTTAAATAACAGCGGCATCCTGGATTTTAAGATCAATACCGTTTGGATTAACATGTACATCGTCATCACTATCATTAAAAATGACAGATGCTGCATGACTGGAATCACGTCAATCCATTTTTCGCCAAGCACGACATAGACAAAATCCTCCGCTATGGCGCATACGCCAAAAGACACAGGCATGGCAAGAAACATGAGTAATGCCATTTGTGAATACAATCTTTCTTTCAGTAAGCTGTCCTGATCTTTCAGTTTTGAAAACACGGAAAATGCCCCGTGATTCATCGGTGCCAGAAAGTCAGTAAAAGGCAGCCAGGAAAATTCCTGCCCCATATTATAAAAACCGACGTTTCGGCTGTTCAGAATATTACCCAAAAGCAACATATCGAACCGGGATCGCATATAACCAGACACTGAAACCAGATATAACCATTTAGATATGACCCACTGTTGTTTCCAGTACTGTGTGCACCAGCGGGGCCGAAATGGACAAAGAATATAGCTGGTAATGACTTCAATGACGGCCATCAATATCACACCGGCAATTAAAGCCCAGTAATTTCCGATCATTAACGCAACCGCTATGGTACACACACTGCCGAGTGTTTTCGCGACCATCAGCATCATGGTTTCCATTTTAAAGTTGAAGTTTTTTTCGAACAGATCCATGCCGACATTATGAAAAGCAAGAATCACGGGAATAACGCTGACAACACGAATGACCACCGCGATCTCTGGCTCACTGGTATAAACAGCCACCCAGTCTGCCGACAGAAATAAAAAAACGCGGACACGAGACGAAACAGCAGATTCAAAGACCAAATACTGTGCAATTTGTTTTCGTCAGTCATATCTTCCATCAACACATATCTTTTGGTCCCCACAGTCGATAACGCAATGAAAAAATACACAAAAAACATCGTGAAACCGGCGATGCCATAATCTTCCGGCGACAGTAAACGTACAAGCACTAAGGTGCTGACCAGCCCGATACAGCGGTTATACCAAATCGTGATCATCGACCACTTCGCACCTGAAAATATCGCCTGGGAATACTGATCTGCCATAGGTCTCTGCCTTTATCCCTTGCCCAATGCCATCTCTTTCGCCAGGACAATTTCTCCGTTCAGTTCCCGCTGGAACCACTCGATATAACGCCGCGTGGTGTATTTTAATCGCTCGCAAGCTTTAGACGTAGGCGCATAAGGAGTCATCCCTGCCACCAGGCTGGGCGAGTGAAAAGACAGCACAAACACCTCTTGCCCTATTGCCATCTGCGCATGTGTGATGGCCTGCAGCTGAGAGAAATCATTGCCTTCCGGCGACAGACGGTGCCTGCTCAGACGAAAAGCCTTTGCAATGAAGCGGGTAAAACGCTTGCTATTGATAGCGCGGCACCAGGCAGGACACTGATTGGCTTTCTTTTCTATCCGCTTGGAAACAGATAACCAGGAGCTGGTATGCGGTATATGCTGAACAGCATTGTCAACAAAAGGCGTATTGGTATATTCACTGAAGTCTGGCCCTTGCTGATGGCTGAAATCACAGTAAGCACTGATACTGAGATCAACCTGATAACCTAATGCGCATAAATGTTCACTGGTCACAGGGCCAAAACCGTATCGTCCCGCCAGATAAGTCACCGGAGCGACCCCTGACACCGCGTGTATTTTGTCTGTCAGCCTGCTTATTTTTTGATACTCAAGATCCGGCGCCAGATTACAGGGATACGACTCAAAGTCGGTCACAGACTGATCATGAGCGATATCTGGCGGATTCACCCAGGGATGTAAATGCGCGGCAAATTCAACACACTGCGCCGCGTTTTGTTGATAATGAGCGATCACTTCCCTGCCGCCGGCACTGTCAACGAACGGATAGTCCATCGCCAGCGTGATCTTCGCGCCAGTCTCAATCAGTTCCCCCATAAAAGGGATCAGGGCATCATGGTGTGTAACGGCAGTATTGCGACTATTAAATCCCTGATCCCATTCAAATTCTTCCTCAGCATGGATCACAACCAGTAGTTTAACGTCCATCTTTTCTCCTGATTCACTCCAATACCAGCCTGCGACAACACCATTCCGAACTGCCCAGACAGCCATCAGAGGTCAGTTTTAATCAGCATGAATTCTTTGGGATACCTCAGTTAAAAATGGCACATGAACCCCGGTGCCACCATGTCAGATCATAAAATTGTCTTACCCTTTTTCTGAATCCATTCCTGCCAGCTATCGTCCTTTCGCCTTCAGCCATTGAGCTAACTGCTTATAATTTCAGTTTTTCTGCTTCCCTCCACTCAGTGATTGCGCCAGCACGGCACTCATATTCAGCCTGATAACATGGAAGAATGATGGTTAATTTGTGGTACTTGCTTCACCCGATGCCAACATTCTTACCTATACTCGATCATGAATATTGTTTGATGTTAATCACACTTTTAAAGCAGATTTTAGCCGGGAGCGGACTGATGATTTCGAAAGGAATAAAAACATATCTCGCGACAATCGGTGTTCTCGCTCACGTGGTCATCCTTGTTGCCGGTGTGTCTCTGGTGAAACACTGGAGCAAACACAATCAGACCCTGCCCGCCGCTTTGCGCCAGTCAGTCAGCCACATTGAACAAGAGTTTCCGAGCCTGACACCTGTCAATCAGGCCGTTGCCAGTGTCGCCAGTAACCTCGCCAGTCCTTCCTATTTCTGGCGCGAATTTGATACAAGATACTGGCCATCCGTCGGACCTGACTGGTCATCAGCAGGCCCTCAGCCAGAAGCGATCAAACCCGCTTCGCTCGGCACTCTTTGGGTATCCGATGAACAAAGTTTTGAAAAAGCACTGGAAGAGGTGTTACCCGGCCAGGACATAGTCGTGAAAAAAGGCACTTACTTTTTCAGCAGCAAGCGCCTGAATATCAGCCAGATTACACCCTCTGCATCGCGTCCTGTGGTCTTACGGGCAGAAGAACCGGGTACAGTGCTGCTGCAGCTCGACGGATTGGAAGGGATAGTGATTAACCAGCCCTACTGGACGGTATCAGGGCTGACCTTTCAAGGTGTTTGTCCAACCCCTTCCGATTGCGATCATGCGCTGCACATTGTTGGCGATGCCGATCACAGCCTGGTTCAGAACAATGTCTTCATTGATTTCAACGCCGCCATCAAGGTCAACCGGATGGCGGACAAGTTTCCGGATCACGGCACCATTCGTCGCAATCACTTTTACAATACTCAGCCAAGAGACACCTCGAGATCCGTGACGCCCATCAACCTTGACCATGGCAATGCCTGGCGTATTGACCGCAACATCATTCGTGATTTCATCAAATCCGGTGGCAATCAGGTCAGCTATGGCGCTTTCATGAAAGGCGGCAACGAGCAAGGCATCATAGAAAACAACCTGGTTATCTGTAACAGCACCAGCCGGAAACATAATGGTTATCAGATTGGTCTGTCACTCGGTGGCGGCGGTATGGAACAGGAAAACCGGCGAGGACAAATCGCTTTCGAAGGGGATCAGCATACTGTGCGTAACAATATCGTTCTGCACTGTAATGATGTGGGTCTTTACATTAATAAATCCAGTAATTCGCTGGTAAACAACAACATTCTCTATCACACCTCAGGCATCGACGTCCGGTTTGCGCAATCCAGTGCCGAGCTGATTAACAACATTGTGAGCGGCAAAATACGGGAACGCGACCAGGGTAAAGCGTCGGCCTCCCATAACCTGATTCTTTCCCCTGACTATCTGACCGAAAAACAGAAACTGGACGATTGGTTTACCTCGCCAGCCATCGGTAATTTCTCACCCAAAGACGATGAAATCAAAGCCAAATTAACCCGCAGTGCCACTGGCTATCCTGTCACGGCTCAGGAAAAGAATCTTTCGGACTTCTGTGGCAATCCGGTCAGTGCACAAGACACCTTTGCCGGGGCCTTTAAGGACAGTCAGAACTGCTTTCGGACAACACCCGACGCTTCAGAGCTCGTCGCTTCAAAGCACGAATAACCTTCTTCACTGAATAGGTAAAATGCGGGTAACGGAACTGACTGATTGCCAACCGGCACTCTCGGTTGGCAAACGTTTTTTTATAGCGGGCAATCCCGCCCATAAAATCGTATCCCAGTGCTCCTTTATTCCAGGCATCCTGGATCAGCAGATAGTGCGCAACCAAACCGGGCTTCAGATGATTATCTCCCGAGCCATAATTCAGCGCACTTAAATAGAACAGCACCCAGTTGGCATGGTGAAAATTATAAATCACCCCCAGATCTTCCTCGCCGGCCTGCAGGTGGTGAATGGCAACCTGCCGCTGAGGCAGCCCGCGCCGGATCAGTTCGTGATGAAAATGAAGAAAACCGGGATTCGCAAAACCACTTTGTTCTGATTTGCTGCCCCAACGGCTCAGGTGATAGTCCGCCGCATGATTGAAAAACTCAAGTCCCTGCGTGACAGAAGAAGCGGTCGTGATTTTCACTTCACCCAGCGCACTGTACTTCTTCAGGCTGCGCTTTATCTGATATCTGGCATTTCGCGACAAGAAGCTGTCGAGCGTCTGCTGCTCATCCTTCAGCGGGCCAAAATCCAGTGCAAAGCCGACCGACTCCCACACGACCTCTTTTTCTGCAAGTGCCAGCCCGGATAAGACGGGCTGAGGATCAGCCCCTCCGCTGCCACAATCCGCCGCCACGGACTGTGGCCCATGATTGACAAAATCCACATCCAGACTGGCGCCAATCTCAAAGATATCCGTCCCGTTCATTTGCGACATCACACAGGCTGTCATCAGCGGGCGAACGGTATTGGCCAGCGCCTTTTCCATCAGAAAATCGTTATATTCTATCCAGATTTGATCCTGCGAGGGAATACCTGTCCGGTGAAGGCAGAATTGTCTGCCATAGGACAAACCGGCGATCTTTTTCTCTTTCATCACGATAATGCCCAGGCCGACAATTTTGTCCTCTTGCCGGGCGAGAACAACACAGCAGTTGTCCACAAAACAATCCAGCCAGGTGCCTATCCATAACCAGGACAAAAACAGATTCGGTTCAGCCTGCGCCTCAAGCGCACGCCAGTGTCTTTCTAACCACTTTTGATCGGGGTTCACCATCCACTCGCACTGTATCGAACTGTTTTTGCTTTCCATTTCTTTGCCCTGCGTCGTGATTTATCCGTTCGCCTCAAGCATAGCAGAGCAACAGACAACACACTTTTCAGGCGCTTTGATCGGCGTTTTTTCATGTCATGGCAAGTGCAGCAACAGTTTTTATGTCAATGCGATTGGTCTCAGTGTCAAAAATGTGACTATCCTAAAAAAGTCCATCTTAAAATTCTGACAGGGATGAATATGGCCAATTTACCTCGCTCCACATTTCATGTGCTGGCACTCGCTGGTGTTGTCGCTGTCACACTCACAGCCTGTGGAGAGCAGTCTGTTGATGAGTACATGACCAAAGCAGAGACTTATCTCAGCAGCAATCAAATCAATGCGGCGGTGATTGAACTGAAAAATGCCATACAGCAACACCCGGATGCCAACCAGGCCCGGCTTATGCTGGGCAAGATTTACCTGGCTCAGGGCGATTATGCCAGTGCCGAAAAAGAATTGTATAAAGCACTCAGAAGCGCCGACGAGAAAGACGCGATTGAACCACTGCTTGCCCAGGCTTATCTGGGACAGAAAAAAACAACCGATATCATGGATCTGGCCAAACATCCGCAGAGCCGGAAAGCTGAAGCACTGGCAGATATATACGCGATCGAATCTCTGGCTTTGTTGCTCGATAACGATTCAGATGGCGCTGAACAAGCCTTTCAGCGGGTCGAACAAACCGGACAGATCACGCTCTATTCCCGCCTTGCCAAAGCCAGTTTAGATGCCACCAAAGCGCTCAATGATACAGCGCTGAGCCAGGTCAGCAACATCGTACAAGTGTACCCCGCCAGCAGTGACGCCTGGCTGCTGAAAGGCCATATTGAAACCAGCATGGGTCATAACAAAGCCGCAGCAGAGAGCTATCGCAAAGCCGTAGAAACCGCGCCGAAAGCCTTACAAAACACCCTGTATCTGGCACAGGCGCTGGTGAAAACGGAGCAGTACCAGGAAGCTGAAAAGTATGTCGATCATCTGCTGACGGTATTAAGCGGTCACGTCCTGAGCAATGAACTGAAGGCCACCATTCTCTACGCCGAAGATAAACAGACTGAAGCAAAAGTCCACGCCGACTTAGCCATCCGAAACGGTTCCAGAAACCTGCCCACTTACTTAATTTCGGGTGTCGTTGCCTATCATCAGGGAAATTATGAACAGGCCAATGAACGATTTGAAAAAGTCGCACCTTTTGTCTCGCAAAACCATCTGATCCAACGCTTGTATGCGTCCAGCCAGCTTAAGCTGGGCGACATCGAAGGTGCCATGCAAACCATGAATCAGTTCGATGCCACGGACAAGGCAAGCAGCGACTTTATCTCAGATATGAGTCTGGAACTTGCCAGAGTCGGCCGTAATGACGCCGCGATGTCACTGGCAGAAAAAGCCAATCAGACTCCAACCACCAGCAAACAGCTTCGTTTAGGGCTGCTTCAGTTAGCCAGTAATGATACGACTGGGGTCGAAACGCTCCAGCACATTCTCGATTCCGACCCGACCCTGGCGGAAGCGAATTTGGGTCTGGCCTATTATTACTTAAAACAAGGCCGGACCAGTGAGGTCAAACAACTTGTCGCGACCTGGCTTGAACGTAATCCGGACGATCAGACGGCTCAGATGCTGAATGCGCTGGTGCTGCAAATTGAGAAAAAGCCCGATCAGGCGCAAGCCATCTATCAGCAGGTACGGGCAAAAGACCCCAAGAACTTGCAAGCCACCTTGGGGCTTGGCCAGATTGCCGCCAGCAAAAATGATATGGCCACCGCGTTCGGGTATGCCCGCACCGCCTATGCCGATTACCCGGGAAAGAATCTGACTACCCGGGCATTGTACAAATATGGCCGGCTCAGTGATCAGCTGGATGAGGCGGTGTCTCTGGTCGCCTCTCAGGTCGATGCACACCCGGATGATACCGCACTGAAATTAGATCTGGCCCGCGGTTATATGCTGCAAAAAACCGGACCAGGCACTCAGTCTCATGACGAGTCTGACCCCCAGCAGCAAACCGCACAAAGCTGGCGACTGCTGGGTGATATCTATTTCAGTCAGCGCGACTACCGTCAGGCCGAGCCGGCATACACCAAATGGCTTGAACAAGATGTACTCAGCCAGCAAGCCTATATGCGCAATATCCAGATTAAAGAATTAAACAACAAAATGAGAGACAGCCTGTTACTGGCTGAAAAAGCCGAACAGTTATTTCAGAACACGGCGATATTTTCACTGATGAAAGCCGGGTTGCAGCTGAAACTGGACAATGCCAGCGCCAGCCAGGCTACGCTGGATGCATTGCCGGACAACGTCAAGGCTCAAGCTTATTTCATGCGATTACAAGCCCTGAATTACCTGCAACGCAAAGATTTTACCCGGGCGATTGAGTGGCAACGGAAACGCTATGATGCCTCACCTGGGATCGCCAGCGCCAACGATGTGGCCAGTGCTTATTCATTGAACCAGCAAGCTGATGAAGCCATTGCATTCCTGCAGGGGGTCATCAAAGAGTACGGTGATAAAGCCGCTCCCTTGCGCCTGACCCTGGCTCAGCTGCAATTTGAGCAACAGCCTGAACAGGCGATTGCGCAATACCGGCGCATTTTGGAGCAACAGCCCGATAATGTCGTGGCTTTGAATAATCTTGCCTGGCTGTATTTGTCTCAGGAAAAGTATCCGCAAGCCTGCGACAGTGCTTCGAAAGCCTTAGGGTTAGCGAAAGAGCACCCGCAAATTCAGGATACCTACGGTTATTGCCTGCTGAAATCAGGACAGGCCGCCAATGCACTGCCCATGCTGGAGAAAGCCTATAAACAGGCACAGACTAATCCTGAAATCGCCCTTCACTATGCAGAAAGCCTGCTGGCAAATAATATGAAGGAAAATGCACGAGAAATTCTCGTTGGCGTGACAACCTCCGACCCTAAGCTACTGATGTTAAAAAACAAACTGGAAGAACAAATCCAGCTGTAAACTCACGCCCCGCAATGCGGGGCGATAGGTTCACCTTCTTTTCTGCCAGCGTGTAAGGACAAAAAAATCATGCTTTTCTGTAGCCGTCGAGTCACTCCGCTCATCATGCGAATGCTGTTCTGCCTTGGCTGTGTGCTGCTTGCAACCGCGAACACGCAAGCCGCATTGCCTGACGTGATTGCGAAAATAAAACCTTCAGTGGTCGGCGTCGGCACTTATAACAAGCTGGCGACGCCGCGGGCGAATCTCATCGGAACTGGCTTTGTCGTCGGCGATGGTACACTGGTTGCCACCAATAATCATGTTGTCCCCACGGCCATCGAAGTGGACAGGAGCACCGGCTTTGTTGTCTTTGTCGGGACAGGCACTTCGCCGGATGTGCGCACCGCAACCGTGGTCGCACGTGACAGCGAGCACGATCTGGCCTTACTGAAAATTACAGGCAGTCCCTTACCCAGCCTGTCGCTTTCCCCCGCCCGGTGCGTGAAGGTGAGATCTACAGCTTCACGGGCTTTCCCATCGGTGCCGTACTCGGCCTGTACCCGGTGACACACAGAGGTATGGTATCCAGCATCACGCCCATTGCAGTCCCGGCCCGCACCGCAAAAGAGCTATCAGTTGCGCGCCTCAAACATCTGAAAAATCCTTTTGTCGTCTATCAGTTTGATGCCACGGCCTACCCCGGAAACAGCGGCAGTCCGGTCTACCATCAGGATACTGGTGAAGTCATCGCCGTCATCAATAAGGTCTTAGTCCAAACCAGCAAAGAAAACGCACTGAGTCAGCCAAGCGCCATCACTTATGCCATTCCCGTTCGGCACCTGAATCAGCTGTTAAGCTCACGCAATCGACCATGAGCAAGCATACGGAACCTATCTCACTGTATGTTTCACTGAAAGCGCGGCAATTACTGATATGGATATGGCTGCTATTTATCTTATATGGCGTTTTTATCGCAGGACTGACCTTAATGCCGGCCGCAGAGAAAGGGTCACTGGCCGACTTAGACAGTTACGGCATATCAGGCCTGGATAAACTGCTTCATGGGCTGACTTATATGCTTTTCGCCATGCTGGCACTTTGTGTCAGCCGGCAATACCGTTTCTACACGACTCTGCTTGTCGGGCTGATGATGTTTGGCAGTCTGCTTGAAGTTTTTCAGGGCATTCTTCATCTTGGGCGCGAGAGCTCTTTTTCCGATGCCGTGGCAAATCTTTCTGGAGTCATGCTGGGCGGGTTGCTATCTTGGTATCTGGAACGGCATGCAGCCAATAAAAGCAATAGAAACCGCTAACTGAATGCACACGCCGCGAAAGCGTCCTTATTTTCCGGACGCCTTTCCACACACGATTCTTACAGAACAATGGAGACTTTGCATGAAGCGCGCTCTGCTCTTTTCTGCCATGATCGCAGGAGCATCCTTACTGGCAGGCTGTTCAGACAACGAAGTCGGTGACGTCAGTCTGGGCGTATTTACCACCAAAGACATCAAACTGAATGTGCTCAATGATCCGCTGGTCCCTGGTGTCACTTGCCACATTGCCAGCATCGAAGCGGATCTGGATTTTTCCGATCCCAGTGATTCATCCATTTCCTGCCGGCAAACCGGTGAAATTACCCCGGAAATGATCGCCGCGATTGATAAATCGAAATCAGGTGAAGTGGTATTCAAAAAGTCAAAAAGTGTTTTTTTCAAAACCATGAAAATTCGCCGGGTATTTGATCACGACAGCCAGACACTGATGTATTTGTCTTATTCCACCAAAGAAACATCAGGCAGCTATAAACACAGCCTGTCCACTGTGCCACTGTGGGGGACGAAAGCGTATCAGGCGCCTGCCGCGCCACAAGCACAGTAACGGATCCCCTTCATTCAGGTGACTGTTTACATTCAGTAACAAAAACACATGCAAACTGCATCGCAGCTCTGACAATTCACAGAGCTGCTGCAGGTGTACAGCCAGCCAGACTCTCTTCCTGCTTTATCAATGACTTCAATCGCTATTTTTGATCACTAAGTTAGATTTTTACCGCAAATACAATACAGTGATATCTTGACGCTCCACCTAAAGCCGCATTTAATTATTTAACAAGATAATAACAACCACGGAATGGAACATTACAATGACTTTGCCTTTACAGCCAGACACATTAAGGGATTCGCTCATGACGCAGGCATTACCTCATGAACGCATGTTGAAATGGGCAGAAGAGCGCCCGGATGACATTTTTCTCCGCCAGATCATTAACCGGCAGTTTACCGATTTTACCTACGCTGAAGTTGTCGACAAGGCACTTCGTCTTGTCAGCGCGTTACGTGCTCAGGGCCTCATGCCTGGCGACAAAGTGGGGTTGATCTCGAAAAACTGCGCAGAATGGTATATCTGCGATCTGGCGATGATGCTCGGCAGTTACATCAGTGTGCCTGTCTTTCCAACAGCCGGTGCAGACACCATAGAGCACTGCCTGACGCACAGTGAAGCCAAGCTGGTTTTCATCGGTAAACTGGATGATAACCGCGCGATCAACAGCGTCTGCCAGAATCTGGAAGAGATCATCACGGTGAGCTTCCCGTACCCGAATACCCCGGAATGTCAGCATTCATTCCATGCGCTCATTGACTCGCACGCACCGAGTGAAGAGCGCCCGTCCCATCAGGACAACGATGTGATGTCGCTGGTGTATACATCCGGCACATCAGGCTTACCCAAAGGGGCCATTCTTTCTTATGGCGGCTTTGCTTTTTCAGCGCAGAACCTGATCGAGCATATCGGCATCATAGAAAATGAACGTCTGTTCTCCTATCTGCCTCTGGCGCACATCACAGAGCGTGTTTATATTTTGGGGACGTCAATGATGGCAGGCGTGCAGGTTGCATTTCCCGAATCACTGGATACTTTCATTGAAGACGTCAAAATGCACCGCCCGACATTATTTATCTCAGTCCCTCGCCTCTGGACGGTATTTCAACAGCGGATTCTGGAAAAACTGCCACAGGCAAAACTGAACATCTTGCTGAAAATCCCTTTTGTGTCTGGTCTCATCAAACGCAAACTGGCAGACGGCCTGGGCCTGAATGAAGCACGGGTACTTGGCTGTGGTTCCGCTCCGGTTTCACCGGCACTGTTGCGCTGGTATGAGAGCATCGGGCTCAATATCACCGAAGCCTGGGGAATGACGGAAAACTATGCCTATGGCACACTCAATCTTCCGTTTCGTAGCGACAAGATCGGCACGGTCGGCAATGCGGGACCGGGAGTCGATATCAAGATCGCCGAAGATGATGAAATTCTGGTGCGCAGCAAAGGCCTGTTTTCTGGTTACTACAAAAACGACATTGCGACCAAAGAAAGCTTTAATGAGGCAGGCTGGCTGCATACCGGCGACCTTGGCAGTCTGGATGAAGAAGGCTTCCTGACGATTCAGGGCCGGAAAAAAGACAACTTCAAAACAGCGAAAGGCAAATTCGTTTCACCGGTTCCGATTGAAAAACGCCTCTTTGAACTTTGTGGCATTGAAATGATGTGTGTGGTGGGTTCAGGGATGCCGGCCCCTATTTTGCTGGCAGTCGCGCATGCTTACCCTAATTTTGACCGTGACAGATATGCGAAAAAAGTGAGCCGGGCGATCGAAACCATCAATCAGGAACTGGAATCACACGCCAAGATCAAAGGGGTTCTGATGATCAAAGAGCCCTGGAGTATTGAGAACGGTATCCTGACCCCTACGCTGAAAATTAAGCGTCATCTGCTGGAAAAACAGTATCACGATACCGGCTGTAACTGGCCAAAAGATCAACTGATCCAATGGGAAGAATAAACACGGCCATCGTCACCGCGACAACAAGCGGTCGTTTACATCTGTAAAAATTCGGGCAGCTTTTCGCTGCCCGAATTTTTTTGCAGAGAACAGATAGATTATTCGTAATCGGCGTACGGATTGGCAGTTGGCAATGCAATGGCTTCACCAAACGCCGACAGTGTCAGGCTGTCCTGTGTCATGGTCACTGAGGTTTCATCCATCACAGACTCACCAAAGGAATAGCGGATTTCTTCCTGACCCTGGCAAGCCTGCTGATCATGCGCAGCGGTGACGCCACGCACCTTGACATTACGTGCCAGATATTCGGCAATCGCAAGCTGACCGTATTTCTTTTGCAGCATCGCCAGGGTTTTCTGTGGCGACAGCACCAAGGCTGATGCATTGTTGCCACCAAAACCTTTGGCGTTAATGATCACGCCCTGCATATCATCACCCGCTGTGCCGGCAAAGTAATGATCCATCAGAATATTCAGATTGGACTGATGCACATCATCGGCAATATGATCAATGGTCTTGATGCCCGGAATCCAGCCGTACTGCCAGACCCCCAGAGAAGCCATCAGCTGATCGCCGGCTGCCGCACTCATTGAATGGCCGACATAAGATTTAATCGCCGTCACCGGCCAGTTTTCAATGCCAAAAGTCTTTGCCACTTCGTTGAGTATGTGGCTTTCCGTCACACGGTTTTGCGGTGTACCTGTACCATGCGCCTGGACAAAGGTTTTCTTCACACCGTCCGGGCCAAGAATGGCCTGCGCCAGCGCCGCAGCCTTCGCAACAGTGACATAGTTGCCAACGCCCGGTGCAGAAATCGATTTTTTATTGCCATCGGCATTGATAAACACATCGGCAGCAGAACCATAGATGTTTGCGCCCAGTTTCAGGGCCAGCTCTTCTTCCATCAGCACCACAAACTGGGCTGACTCTGCCATGGTAAATCCGGCGTTATCAGAAAACGGACGACAGGCCCGGCGGTTATCTACGGTTTCGCTGTCATCCAGGGCGCAGATTTGTGCGTCTTCAGCTAGCGCCCCCATCACGCGAAAACCTTCCATGATTTCCGAGACTACAGGCGCTTCGGCGTTTCCGACAATCGCCACTTTGGCCGCACCACTTTGGATGTCTTGCATGCCTTGACGCAAGTTGTACAGGAAGGTTGCACAGGCACCCATGTTGGTCCCCGTTGTTCCCACGCTGTTAATCACATAGCCATTGATGAAATCGGCTGGCATTTCAGCCAGCGATAAAGCCATCATTTTCGAGCTGACCCGGCCGCCGGTCAGCGGTGCGGCCACCATACCAGCGATGGACTGATCATCAATCTGCGCCAGCGCACTACCGGCATACACGGCCACTTCGTCGGGACGGATATGAGTCAGTATTTCCGACCAGTCAACACCCAGGGAATTGAGCGCATCTGAAGCGCCGTAAATGGTCAGTTGCAGTCCGCGCGGATGAAACCGTGAGTTATATAACTTACCCGGTTCAAAGCCACGGGGAATGTTGCCGCCGCTGCTGACAGGGAAAGTGACATAATCGGCCAGCAGCGCATCCAGCTCACCAGTGACTGTGATATGGACTTTGCTACCCTCTTCTTCCAGATGCCAGTTCTCTGGCACATGCGCGGGCAGCTTGGATTTGCGCAGCGTGAAACAGATCTGTTCATTACCGCCTGAAATCGCCGTTTTATATTGCTGCAGTACACGATTAGGATCGAAGGTTTCAATACGACGAATTAAGGTGCCGTCTTTGATCGCCTCAATCACAGTGTCAGTGATGTCACCGTCTGCCAGGCCCATTCGGTGCGCCAGATCTTGCCAGGTTGAATGCATATCGCTGGCCGGCAGTATGTCTGCCAGCATACGTTTATAACTGTGAAAACCTGAACTACGACCTGCGGCATTGATACCGCCCATTCCGACAATCAGAGGTAATTTCATTGTATGCTTCTTGCTTCATGATTTATTTGTCTATCAGATTACCAAGTTCCACTGGCAATTCACCTGGCTTTTACGCCATAATTGCTGACATAAATGCCAAACCTGCCCAAGATGACAAATTTGTGTCGGGATGAGATGCCGGCTTCAGCTCAGGTTCAGAAAAAATCGCCCCGAATAACTTACTCATGATGTTTAAAACAGAGCGCTGACCATGAAGATTGCCTTTGTCCTTTATCCGCGTGCATTAATTACAGGTATTTCTCTTGCTGCAGAGATGCTGAGCAGTGCTGCCAGCCTGAGGCCCAAACAGGATCAGAGGTCAAAGCCCGTTTCTATTTCGGTGGTTGCAGAAAGCCTTTCGCCGCCAGCGGTCAAATCCGGCTTGCGGTTACAACCGGATCTGACCCTGAAAAAATCAGGACAATTCGATTTTGTGATTCTGCCGCCTATCTGGGGCAACCCGATCTCCGCGCTGAAGCAATGCCCGGAACTGGTGTCATGGCTGAGCCGCCAGTACCAACAAGGCGCCAAAATTATCGCAACCGGTACAGGTGTGTGCTGGCTGGCCGAAACCGGGCTGCTTGATCAGCAAGTCGCAACCACGCATTGGTATTATTACGATAAATTTGCCGCGCGCTACCCGGCCGTGGTACTGAACCGCCAGGCATCCATTACTGTTGCCAATGGTTTGTATTGTACCGGCAGTATCAACTCGCAATCAGAGCTGATCCTGTACCTGATTCGTGAGCATTTTGGCCAAAGCGTGGCAAAAACGGTCGAAACGCATTTCGGGCATGAAATCTCTCAGTCGGATCAGCAACCCTTCTATCAGATTGGCGGGGAGGTCCAGTTTGATGAATCCATCGCGCTGGCACAGGACTGGATCAAACGCAACTTATCGCGGCCCATAACAGCAAAAGACGTGGCTGAGCATTGCGGTTTGCCATTGCGTACTTTTCAACGCCGATTCAAAACCCAGGTCGGCCAGACTCCGCATGAATATTTACAGTCTCTGCGCATGGAAGCGGCACAAATCCTGTTACGTGATTTCGGATTATCTGTTCAGGATGTCGCAGAGCAGGTCGGTTACCGTGATGCCCATCATTTCAGTACCCGTTTCCAGCAACAGTTTACACTGAGTCCGTCTCAGTACCGTCATATGGTCAAAGCGAAGATCTACCAGGCCTGAATTACTCACTTATGAGATTTCGCATCACTTAATTGCCAGATCAATAACTTAGCTCCATTCCCTGCCTCACTGATAGTCACCCAGTCGCTATGCTATTAGTAACGAACAATTCAATAAGGTCTCGAGTTTAACTGGGGTAATGCCTGTCTCGATGAACTGGAAAATCAAGTGATGTATGGTCGTCTCCCAGTGTTTTTCATGCTGTTCGTAGCTTACTCTGCTTCCAGCGCCCCTCCTCTGCCTCTGCCGACCAGCACCACAAAACTGGATGCCCGCTCCTGCCGGTTAGACCTTTACCATCTGGCCAGAAATCAGGACAACAACATTGCAGCGGATTTTCAGATTGCGCTCGTCGCGGATCACGGCTTTAACCGGCGGTATGTCGCACTGAAAGCCGATATCTCTTATCCAGTCGGCTTTGAAAACTTCAGTTATTTTCGTACCGGCCAGCCTGTTGAGATTTTTACCGCGGACTGGAAAAAGTATTACGGCAATCTGAACTTGTCAAACGCTTCCCGCAGTTACAGCATTTCCCATTTGGTCAGATTAGGCAGCACGAGTCCAAGGCAAGCTTTTGACCTCTTAGTCAGGCTGATCGCAGAAGATGAAGGCCGTTTTGAATTGCGCAGTGCTAGCAAGCACTATCGATTCTATCTGGAAGACGGTCATCTGAATGATTTTTTGGATTGCCTGAGAAACCAGGTGACAAAATAAGTGGAACAGCAGCAAGAAGGATGTCCCGGGGTTAACATCACAGCCACAGAAAGAACAAACGCCAGCACTGTGTGCTGGCGTTCGGTATCTGGCATGTATGAATCTTATCGGCCTTGAACCGGCTCGTATTCACCTTCAATTACACGCCCTTTTGGCGTGGTATTATCAGCTTGTGCTGCATTGAAAGTGGCAAATTCTTTCGCTAGCTTGCGCTTGAGGAATGGCTGAGCAATGAATGCAATCAAGGCCATCGTCAGTCCCATGACTGCCGCAAAGGTCAACGCAAAGAAACCTATAACCAGTGCGATCACACCAGTAAGGATATTTTTCATCTGTCACCTCATTATCAGGTACAGGAAACAGGACAATACCTGCATCCAGGCACTCAGCCTCGCACAACAAAGTTGAATGCAGCTTGAACAGACCATAAATTGTCAGCACTTTTTTGCTTGCCGTAAAGATAGGGAGTTATTTCGAGGTTACTTACCGGCAACCCCTGATATCACCTTAACGTCTTCGAGATGATTCACTTTTCTTGCACTCCAGAAAAATCCGCTAGACATGAGAACCTTTCTCATGCTGGAATATTGTTATGTTATAACAAATCAATTTAAAGGCACATGAAAAAAATCTTCTTGCTCACCTTAGTAATTGCAGCTGGCGCCCTCGTCTTTTGGCAACCGTCTTCGCCGGCCCCCAGACACTGGCCATTTCCGGCCCGTTTGAATTTAACAGCCAGGATCTGTCGAAAGACGGATTTCTGTTTTCCCGCTTGCAAGCGGTGGAATCACTGGTCGGCATCAACGAACAGGCTGAACTCTATCCGCTGCTGGCTGAAAGCTGGCAGCAAAGCACAGACGGCCTGAACTGGGTCTTCAACATCCGCCCAGGGGTCAAATTCCACGACGGCAGCCTGCTGACGGCCGACGCAGCAGCTCAGTCGCTCAATCAGGCACTGGCTAAGCCGGGTGTCATTCGGCAGGTGCCTGTACAGTCGATTCAGGCCAGGGACAACCAGGTGATCATCACGCTGGATCGTCCATTCCGCGCGCTGCCTTCAGTGCTGGCACACTACTCGACCGCGATTGTGATCCCCGGCTCTTTCAGCGATAACGGCAAGATCGTGGCACTTCAGGGTACAGGTCCGTATCAGATCGACGCGCTGCAGCCACCACACAAAGCCAAAGCCAGCCGTTTTGCCGACTACTGGGGCCAAAAAGCGCACATTGAAACCATTGAATATCTGGCAGGCCACCGTTCTGAAAGCCGGGCGTTACTGGCGCAAAGTGGTCAGATGGATCTGGTTTACACGCTGGATCCTATCAGTATTGAGAGCCTGAAAGCGGCCAACAATCTTCAGCTGCATGTCGAGTCCATGCCGCGTACTGTGCTGGTAAAGCTCAACAACGCTCATCCGTTTCTGAATCACAAGCCGGTGCGTCAGGCATTGAGTCTGGCCCTGGATCGTGAAGGGATTGCCCAATCGGTGCTGCGTTTACCGGGTTCGGAAGCCTACCAGCTTTTTTCCCCGGCATTAGGGGCCTGGCATATTAACCAGCAAGACACGGCTCAGCGTAATCTGGAACAGGCCAGACATCTGCTTGCTGAACAAGGCTGGCGCACGAACGAGCAGGGCCTGCTGGAAAGAGACGGCAAGGTTTTTCGCCTTCAGCTTGTCACTTACGCCGATCGCCCGGAACTGCCGCTGATCGGCACAGCACTTCAGGCGCAATGGCGTGAGCTGGGCATCGATGTTCAGATTTCGATTGATAATTCCAGTGCAATCCCGGCCAAACATCATGACAACAGTCTTGAAATGGCCCTGATCGCCCGCAACTTCGGTACTCTGGCAGACCCATTACCGCTGCTGATGAATGACTTCGCCACTGAAAAAGGCTCAGACTGGGGACCGATGCACTGGTCTTCGCCGACCTTCACTCGCCTGCTTGCCCAACTGGCGGCAGAACCGGACTCAGTGAAATACCGCCAACTGGCCCGGCAGGCTGCCGGCTTACTGGCCGATGAAATGCCGCTGATTCCGGTGACTTATTACCGTCAGATTGTTGCGGTAAACGACAAGATCAGCGGCTTCTCGTTCGACCCGTTTGAAATCAACTACCGGGTGTCGGAGATGCAGTTCAATGATTAAGATACTGTTCTCTCGGCTCTGCCAGGCGCTGTTTGTCGCCTGGTCTGTCGGCACACTGACCTTTGTCCTGATGCGCCTGATCCCGGGTGATATCGCTTATCGTATTGCAGCAGGACGCTATGGCTACGACTACGTCGATGCCGAAGCGGCACAAGCGGTTCAGACTGAACTGGGGCTGGATCGCTCCGGCATTGAGTTGTATTTCAACTGGTTGTGGGATTTGCTGCACTTTAATCTGGGTAACTCTCTGGTCAGCGGCGAACCTGTCATACAGGCACTGTCTCACCAGTTAGGCCACTCATTGCTGCTGGCGGCGGCAGCCACTGCTTTGTCGCTGCTCATTGCGATTCCGGTGGGCCTGTATTGCGGCCGCCGCGTTAATCAGTGGAGCGACCATGCGGCGCTGTTCAGTGCCATTATCATTAAAGCCCAGCCGGTATTTCTGATTGGTCTGCTGCTCGTACTGGTCTTTGCTTTGCATTTCAACCTGTTCCCAGTGGCAGGTTTCGGCGGTCCGGAATACCTGGTATTGCCTGCACTTGCGCTGGCACTCAGTATGGCAGCCATGTCGAGCCGTATGATCCGCAACGCTACCCATCAGGTGCTGAACGCGCCCTACTTTCAGTTTGCCCGGCTGAAAGGACTGAGCCACGAACAGGCTTTTACCCGCCATGGTCAGCTCAATATCGCGCTGCCCGTCATGGCTTTCGTCGGCATCCAGGCGGTCAGCCTGGTGGAAGGTATTGTGATGATTGAATCGCTGTTCTCCTGGCCAGGTATCGGTCATGCTTTATCCCACGCGATTTTTCGTCGCGATATCCCTGTGATTCAGGGTGCCGCCCTGCTGATGGGCCTGCTGTTTGTTGCCATCAATACCCTGGTCGACATCTCACAGTACCTGCTTGATCCACGCCAGCGTCTGGCGAAGCAACAGGTGATGGCATGACAGTATTCACATCACTTTCTCGCCGTCAGTGGCTGGGCCTCTGTGTGCTGGCCGCACTGGTACTGTTCACTGCCATTGAAACATTGCTATATCGTGGCGATCCGGCGCAGCAATCCCTGTCTCAGGCATTTGCCGCACCAAGCTGGCAGGAGCCGCTCGGCCGCGACCATTACGGACGCAGTAACTATGCCCGTCTTGGCAGCGCCATCACGACATCTTTGCTGATGGCACTGGTGAGTGTGGTAACCTCGGCGGTGTTCGGCCTGCTGACAGGCATCATCGCCGCATGGAAAGGCGGCTGGTGGGATAAAACCTTGTCTTGGCTGGTGAACATCTTGCTGTCGTTGCCGGGTTTGATTCTGGTGCTGCTGTTTGGCGCGATGGTGCCGGGCTCCTTCATGATCCTGTATCTGGCGATTTCACTGATGCTTTGGGTTGAATATTTCCGGGTGGTTCGCAGCCGTACGCAGGTGCTGCTGCGCTCAGCGGAGATCGAAGCCTCCCGCCTTTATGGTTTTGGTGCCTGGTACCAGTTCAAACGCCACCTCTGGCCAGAGCTGAAAACGGATCTGTTCACGCTGGGTTGTTTTGGCGCCGGTAACGCCATTCTGGCACTGGCTTCCATCGGTTTTCTCTATGTCGGACTCAAGCCGCCTGAAGCCGAACTGGGCCTGATGATGGTGGAATTGTTCCGTTACTACCAGCAGGCGCCCTGGGTGCTGATGCAACCTATCGCTGTGGTCTTTTTACTGGTGATGAGTTTCCACCTGCTGGCACAAGGTAAGCCGTCATGAACGTACTCTTAAATGTCGAACAACTCTCGGTGAAGGCGCAGCATCACATGCTGGTCAATCCGCTGTCCTTTGAATTGCGCCAAGGTGAAGCCGTCACGATTCTCGGTGAAACCGGCTCAGGCAAAAGCCTGTTAGCCAATGCCATTATCGGCACCCTGCCCGACACACTGTCGATGCAAGGGCGCATTCACCTGTTCGGACAGGCGCAGCAGGATCTGAACCTGTCCGAGCGGCAGAAGCTGTGGGGGAAAAAACTCTCGGTACTGCCGCAAGAGCCCTGGTATGCGCTCAGCCCTCTGATGGCCGTGGGTGATCAGGTCCGTGAAGTGCATGAGATCGTCAACAATGATAAAGCGCAGGCACAAGCCCATACCGAGCGCGCGTTCGCCAGCGTGGCGCTGAAACAGGATATGGCGAAATACCCGCATCAGCTCTCCGGGGGCATGGCGCAACGGGTGGCGTACCTGTGTGCAACGCAGGCAGGCGGTGAGCTGCTGATCGCCGATGAACCGACCAAAGGGCTGGATGCCAGCCGCAAAGATCAGATCATCGAGCAACTCGTCAGCCACAAACAACGCGGTGCTGTTCTGACCATTACCCACGATATTGAAGTTGCCCAGCGGTTAGGCGGTGAGATCATCGTGATGAAAAAAGGCGTCATTCAGGAGCGCGGTCCGGCCGAACGCCTTCTGCAACAGCCGGAATCCGCTTACGCCAAAGCATTGATCGCCGCCGATCCCCGCTTCTGGCCGCAGACAACGCTGACAGATATCAGCCAGCCGCTGATAGAAGCCGAATCACTGACGATGCAATTTGGCGATACAACGCTGTTCCGCGATCTGAGTTTCACACTGGCAGAAGGTGAAATTCTCGGCATCAGCGGCGACAGTGGCTGTGGTAAGTCAACACTCGCGGATGTGATCCTGGGTTTACAGGCCCCCGCTGCGGGGCGCATGGTGAACAAACAGCAGCTCAGAACCGGTGATGCGCTGAAACTGTATCAGGATCCCCCCAGCGCACTTGCCAAAAGTGTCACGCTGCAGACTTTGCTCAATGATGTGTGCCGTCACCATCAGTTGGATACCCGTCAAATTCAACCGCTGATGCAACGACTGGCACTTTCTGAGGATCTGCTGAGCCGTAAAGCCACTCAGGTTTCTGGCGGCGAACTGCAGCGCTTTGCCATTTTGCGGGCACTGCTGATGAAACCTAAGCTGCTGATCGCCGATGAGCCGACATCACGTCTCGACCCGATTACGGCAGCCAGTACGCTCCGGTTGATTGTGGAACTGACTCAGGAGATGGGATGCGCTTTAGTGCTGATCAGCCATGACAAAATAGCGCTGGAGAAAATCTGTCACAAGATCATTGCGTTGTAGAGATAAACCGACTCAGGAAATTGAGACAGGTGCCGAAGTCTGGCTATGACCAGGGCTAACCAGATTCCTACGGTAAAGCAAAAAAAGAGGTCAGCGTAAGCTGACCTCTTTTTATCTGCTAAATTAAGGCGCCGAATCGACCTCGGCCGGCAGATAATGTTTCGGCTCCAGCTTTAACCATTCAGGCAAAACAGTCCCGATCGAAATCGATGACCAGGTACCGGAAATGATGCCGATAAACATGGCGGTCGCGAAACCTTCCAGGGGCGCCCCGCCCATGAGCCAGAGTGCGGCAACGGTGATCAGCGTCGTGCCAGAAGTCACCATGGTGCGTGAAAACGTCGCAATTACCGCCTGATCATTGATATCCGGCGTCGGCGTTTGTTGTTTCGCCACCAGCATTTCCCGAATCCGGTCTGCAATAATGATCGAATCGTTGAGCGAGTACCCTAAAATCGCCAGCACCGCCGCAAATACCGTGAGGTTAAATTCCATCTGGGTCAGCGCGAAAAAGCCCAGCACCAGGACGACGTCGTGCATCAGTGCCAGTAAAGCCCCGCTGGCCAGACGCCATTCAAAACGAAAGCAGAGGTAAGCCAAAATACACAAGACACACACCAGCAGTGCGAGTCCGCCCTGCTCCACCAGATCCTGGCCGACCTGAGAGCCCACCATGCTGTTACTGATGATGTCGACCTTTTCGGATACCTGATGCAGCAGCTGTGCGACATCCGGTGCTGTCTGGCTTTGTTCTGCTCCTTGCGCCGATCCTTGCTCTGGCAATGCGTAGCGAATCACCCAGCGCCCGTCAGCGCCGGATGGTGTCACTGAGGTGGACTCGCCCAGTGCCGGTTTCAGCACGTCCAGCAGTTGGTGGCTGGTCACCGTAGGGCTGATCAGGGTTTCAGTCACCATACCGCCGGTAAAATCCAGCCCCATGTTCAACCCTCTGACAGCAAAGGCTGCCAGCGAAATCACCATCAGTGCGACAGACACAATACTGGTGATATAACGGATTTTCCGAATCCGGGATGTCAAATAACGAACCATCTTTATACCCTCACATCACGACGGTTGTCGCGTCCCCAAACCAGATTAATCAATGCTCTTGATGCAAATACGCCGGTAAACATGCTGGTCAGCAGTCCCAGCCCCAACGTCAGCGCAAAGCCCTGAATGGGCCCGTTTCCGATCGAGTACAGAATCAGGGCGGTTATCATAGTCGTGATGTTGGCATCCAGTATGGTACTGAATGCACTGCTAAAGCCCAGATCGATGGCCTGAGCAAAGCTCCGGCCTTCTGCCAGTTTGTCTTTGATTCGCTCAAAGATCAGTACATTGGTATCCACCGCCATGCCCACAGTCAGCACCAGCCCGGCGATCCCTGGCAGCGTCAGCACAGCACCCGGCAGTAGGGCAATCAGGCCCAGCAGACACACCATGTTTGCCATCAGCGCGACATTGGCCACCCAGCCAAGACGGCGATACCACAAGGCCATGAAGGTCAGCGTCAGCGCCATACCCAGTGCCAGTGCTGCAAAACCGTTTTCTATATTTTCCGCCCCCAGCGATGCGCCTATGGTGCGTTCTTCAACAATCGTCACCGGTGCAGTCAGCGATCCGGCACGTAACAGCAAGGCAAGTTGCTGCGCTTCTTCAGGGGAACCCGCTCCGGTAATACGGAACTGGTTTCCCAGCTGCGACTGAATGGTCGCAACACTGATGACGCGCTCGCTGCGTTCAGTGTCCCCCCGGGCATTGGTTTTGTATTCCCGGTAGACAGTCGCCATGGGTTTGCCGATATGTTTGCCTGAGAACTCGCTCATGATCTTGCCACCGGCATGATCCAGTGAAATGTTCACTTCCGAGAACCCCACCGGATCCATCCCTGCCCGCGCATTCACAATGTGCTCGCCACTCAGGACCGGACGTTTATTCAGAATCACGGTTTGACCATGGTTGTCTTTCAGGCGGAGCACCTCAGCGGAACCAACTGCGGAACCCGATTTCACTTCATAAAATGCCAGGCTGGCGGTAGCACCAAGTACATTTTTAGCTTGTGACGGGTCTTGCACTCCAGGCAACTCAATGCGAATGCTGTGCTCGCCCTGGCGCTGAACCAGTGCTTCGGTAATACCCAGCTCTTCAATACGATCACGCATGATCTTCAGGTTCTGCTGCAGTGTCGCCGACTGGAATTCAAGCTTGTTTTGTTTGGTCGGCGCTACGGTCAGGCTGTCTGAGCCCCGTTTGACTTCCCAGCCCGGATAATGCTGTTTCACATACTGGCTGACCTGACGCAACACAGCGTCGTCTTTCATCTCTGTTTTGGTTTCAACGCTGAAGCCATCCGTACCTTGCTGCCTGATGCGTACGCCGCGCAGATGTTCACTGCGCAGCATTTCCGTCACATCATCCACGATGGCGGCACGCTGCTCCTGAAACGCGGTATCAACATCCACATTCAGCAGAAACTGCACCCCACCGCGCAAATCCAGACCGAGCTGAATCGGGCTGAAGCCCATTTTTCCGAACCACTCAGGCGCCACGGAGACGTATGAATAGGTGATGTTGTCGCCTTCTTTCACCCGCTTATCCAGCGCTTCGCGTGCCTTAGACTGATCCGCTTCATTGTCAAAAACGATGACCATCTGATGGTTTTGCTGCTTAATTTCCTGCGCCTCAATCCCCTGCTGTTTCAGGTATTGGTTCACGCTGACCACATGATTCAGCTCACTATCGGCGCTGGTTGACTGGATCTGAATGGACGGCTGCTCGCCGTACCAGGTCGGAATGGCACTCAATGCCAGTATTGCAACGGTGACCGCCAGCACCAGATATTTCCAGGCAGCGTAGTGATTCAGCACCCGCACTGATGCTCTCGAATGATTTTTCTTCATCAATATCCCCTCAGCAATATGCCGAGTTAAAAAACAATAAATGTGACAATGTCACTCAATAACGAGGGATGATCAGATGAAGTAATGGCTGTTGAGTGCCACATACATGGCGTTGGTCTCTTTCCAGCCGGAAAGACGATAAGAAGGGCGAAAATCCTGATAAGCCATGTAATCTGACGGCTGAACAAAACGCTGCGTCAGACGGCTATCGCTGATCGGATACCAAGGTGATGTCAGATCAACCGGATCACCGTCGTGAACTTGGTATCGCTGCGAGATGTTCCAGCGGACAGAATGAAGAATGGCGACCGCAGAACCCGATTGCTGTGATTGGGTTGCCGGTGCTGAGTCCGATGATTGTTTATGGCGGGCAGAAGTTTCGCTGAGAACGGCATTGATCAGACGGGATTCAGCAACGACCCGCGGCTTTACCGACGCCCCAGCGCCTTGATCATCCAGGCACGCCATCGCCTGCGCAGAGAAGAACAGCGCAAAAAACGATAACCAGAACATGCGAATGATATGCCAGGACATAAGATGCCAACTCAATAACCAACATGGCACTATAAGTCTGAGTGTGACGGCGCTCAAGTAAAATATTGGATAAAAAACCAGGTTTCAGGCAGTGCCACATCTATATCCCTTTGGTCCGCACCCTCCTGCCTACCACGTGCGGGCGTTATAGTGTTAAGATCACAAAAAACAACACGACTTTGTGGGCTGCGATCATGAGGGTTGCAGATCTATCAGTCTAAAACAACATCCGGGCTTTTGGCCTGACTCAGACAAGCGGATGTTGGATTTCCACCAAGAAACACAAATAAGGTCAAATTTTCTAATGTCTAGCACAACTATCCAATGGTTTCCGGGCCACATGCACAAAGCCCGTAAAGAAATTGAAGAAGCCATTCCAAAAGTCGACGTCATTATTGAAGTGCTTGATGCCCGCATCCCCTTCAGCAGCGAAAACCCGTTGATTGCGTCTTTGCGTGGCGATAAACCGGTTATTAAGGTGCTGAACAAACGCGATCTTGCCGATCCGGAAATGACAGAGCTGTGGATTGCGCATCTGGAGAAAGAGCACAATGTGAAAGCCATGGCGATCACCACAGAAAACCACAATGAAGTGCACAAGATTCTGGAGCTGTGCCGTAAGCTGGCGCCTAACCGTGAAGAAATGGGCAAAAACATTCGCACCATGATCATGGGGATTCCCAATGTCGGTAAATCAACCATCATCAATACCCTCGCGGGCCGATCGGTGGCCATTACAGGAAACCAGCCAGCCGTTACCCGTCAGCAGCAACGCATTAATTTGCAAAACGGCATTGTACTGTCTGACACTCCGGGAATTCTGTGGCCCAAAGTAGAAAACCCGCACAGTGGTTTCCGCCTGGCAGCTACCGGTGCGGTAAAAGATACCGCCATGGACTACATTGATGTGGCTTTCTTTACGGTGGAATATTTAAAAGACGCCTACCCGAGCCTTTTGCAGAAGCGTTACGAGCTGGAAGATGATCTACCGGAATCTGAAATTGAGCTGATGGAAGCCATTGGCCGCAAACGCGGCTGCTTGCGTTCAGGCGGCAAAGTGGATTTACACAAAGCGTCCGAGATTCTGATCAATGAGCTGCGCAATGGCACTCTGGGACAAATCACCATGGAACGGCCTGAAATGATCACTCAGGAATTGATTGATGTCGCTTTGGACAACGAACGTAAAGCGGCCGATAAAGCCAAGAACAAAGAAGAAAGACGTAAACGCTATCTGAGAAACAAGCGATAAACGCCGCATAAAAAAAGGTGCTGTTCCCCGCTACGCGGAACAGCACCACAGTCAATCAATCGACAAAATGTACCTACACTCAGTAGTCTGCAGTGGCTTGGAGATCGCTTGTCATCAGTGACTTGCAAGATAACAAGTTTTCACCACCACAGCCTGACCATAACAAAGCACACATCGTGCCAACTTTATAAGTCATTAATTTTTAACGAGTTGATGTAATTCCTTCCGCTTGTTTACCAATAACAACCCTAAAAATTTGCACTGGATAAGTGAATCTTTGCACCAAAAAGAACGACCGGACCTCTTTTCACGAGACCAATGCTGACAATGAGATAAAAAAGAAATTATTTTATGTTGTCAGCCCAGGCAGTGTACAAAAATTAACCATAATTATTTGATAGACAACAAATATTTACATGTCTAAATAGTTGGCTAATTTCCATTCTTACACCCATAAATGACTGAATCATAACAACAAATATTGTAGTTAACACTAATTTAACCAGATTAAACACTAACAGCTCTAAATAGCCACTTTTCCATATAATATGTGTGAGAAAAAACGACTCTGGATATTACTTTTTCTCATTTTACCTTCATCGTGTTTCAGTCCATATTCTGCGCAAAATACACAGGTACTGCCTGTAACGTCTTTGCGCAGGTCACCCCAAAGCTGTTGACCCAAACGGCTCCCCTGCAAGGCCTGCACCCTTTAATTTGGAGATTAGTGTAGTGAGTCATATCACTGCTACGCGTCAGTCCGGCGGTATTTTTGTACCGGTTGCCGGCCTGGCGATTTTTGCTATTGCATCAGGTTATCTAATGAGCCTGATCCCACTGACGTTAAGTTTTTTTGCTTTGCCTGCTTCTCTGGCAAGCTGGCTGGCAAGTACGTTTTATTTAGGCTTGCTGATTGGCGCCTTGCTGGTCGAAAAAGTGGTGGCTCGTGTCGGGCACAGAATGGCCTTTGTCTGTTTTCTGGCACTGCTGGCAGTCACTATTGTCATTATGCCGATAGTCCCAGAGCAATTAACCTGGCTGATGGCACGCTTTGTGGCCGGTATCGCTGTGGCAGGCATCTTTGTGGTCGTTGAGTCCTGGCTGCTGATTGGCGATAACAAGAAAGAGCGAGCCAAGCGCCTGGGTTTATACATGACAGCCCTTTACGGTGGCGGCACGCTGGGGCAATTCGGCATTGGCTTCATTGGTGTGGAAGGATTGCTGCCTTTTGTCAGTATTCTGGGTTTAATCGCGCTGGCGACATTACCCGCGCTGGCCTGCAAGCAATCCCAACCGGTTTGCGAACAGCACATCAGCCTGTCTGGTCGCCAGATTTTTGCATTGAGCAAACCTGCGATACTGGGTTGTTTCGTTTCAGGTATTGTCATGAGCTCGGTATATGGTCTTTTGCCCATTTCGCTGCAGATGCAAAACCTGACCGCTGAGCAAATTGGTGGCTTAATGGCTTCGACCGTTCTGGGGGGCATGGCCATTCAGCCTGTGGTCAGCGCATTGTCCTGTAAGATGAGTAAAACCCTGCTGATGGCAGCGGCCTGTCTGTTAGGTATTTTTGCAACCGGGCTGATGAGCCTGATCCCTGGTTACAGTATTATGGTGGTGGGTTTGGCGCTGTTGGGTATGTCTTCTTTTGCGCTGTACCCGATTGCTATCTCGCTGGCATGTGATGAGCTGGATTCGTCAGTGATTGTATCGGCAACACAGATCATGCTCTTCAGCTACAGCTTCGGTTCTGTTGCCGGTCCGTTGGTCGCCGGTACCTTTTTGGAACAGGAGCACGGACTGAACAACTTCTTCTTTGTTGCTTTGGCCAGCACGGCGGTTTATATGCTGATTGTCAGTCTGAAACAGAAGCCGCAGATTGTGGCGGGTTGACAGGCATTTTTTCGGAAATCCAAAATTTCTGCCGATAAAAAAGAGCGGGCGCAACTTTCGTTGCGCCCTTAGGTCTTACTTGCAGCAATCCAGCTACTAATGTGCTCCCTGCATCATTCCTTGATATTGCTGTATCCTTCAGCGTTTCCCTAAAACTCCGTCCCGGAGGTGTTCCACTTGGTCTTACCTTGACCCATTGCAACATCCTGTCACAACTCTCTTCTCCATCCTGGAGGTGTCCCTGACTTCTTCCTGAAGTGGTCCTTCTGTCATCCTGACCAGTAAGTATCCTACCTACCGTATCGAATCCATCCGATTCTTCCCTTCACAGTCCTTGTCGATACACCTTCCTGATGTACCTGTCTCATCCTGAGACTGCCAAAATCCGTGGCTTGTTCCTGTTCCGTTCCGTCAGTTCCTTCCGACGCGGTACAGATTACTCGATTCAGGATTCTGCGCAACGAACGGAGATCACACTTTACATGTCAATTAAAGCAACAACTCAGTAATTTAACCTACTATATTGAATCATAAAGATTAATTTATTTTCCATGAGAATTCACAGCAATAAAATAAACGTAATCTCCCACGTCATTGTGAGATATCTCTTACAAAAGCAGAGGGTGATATCTCAATGCATGCCTTTATCTTGTTGTTTGACAGAGAGCAATAGACTTATTTCACTAGCATTGCAGCACCAAAAACACCTGCGCTGTCCCCTAAAATCGGTTTCACAACAGGGGTTTTAAACACTGAATTAAATAAATGCGGCATGATCGCCTGCCTGCCTTCATCGTATAGCTTGTCGATATTGCCAACACCACCGCCGACGATAATCACATCAGGATCCAGAATATTCACCACCTGTGCAACGGCAAGGCCAAAATAGTGAATTAATCGTTCCTCTACAGACCTCGCATCAGCATCGCCCTGCTGCGCCAGTCGCATAATGTCACTCAAAGATATGTGCTCGCCAGTCCTGGCATGATAAGCCTGCTCCAAACCCGGCCCGGATATCACGGTTTCGAGACAACCGAATTTTCCGCAATAACACGCACGTCCTTGCGGCTCGATAACATTGTGTCCCCACTCACCGGCTATGCCATGCAAGCCGTGAATGATTTTTCCATTCACCACAATGCCAGCGCCCACACCAGTCCCCATAATGATGCCAAAAACGACTTCAGCATCAGGATTGATCTGTTTCACCACACCTAAATGCGTTTCTGCCAGCACCAGGCAGTTCGCATCGTTAGCCAGCCGGACTTCAACATTCAGCAACTTCGCCAGATCAGCATCCAGTGGCTGCCCGTTCAAGGCCGTTGAATTACAATTTTTCATGACGCCCGTTGCCGGGTCCAACACACCCGGCGTTCCAAAACCAATCGCATTCGGGGAGCATCCAAGCTGCTCTGCACAGCTATCCACCAGCAACTTGATTCGATGCAGCAGGTGCGTATAACCTTTCTCGGCCTGACTGGGAATGCGCTCACGAAGGACGCAGCGATCATCTGAGCGTGCCATCACCGCACACTCTACTTTTGTGCCACCCAGATCGATGCCCCAATAATACTGATCCATTAAAAACCGTCCTTTTCCACGCCTGAGATAAAATCGACCATAATTAGAATACCCCTTCCAAGACCTGAAGACTGCTGGAGGTTGGTACTATGTTTTTGAAAGAAGCGAAAACCGGGGATCTGGTTGATGTGGTAGACATGGCCTCACTCACCAACCCCTTCAAACGCCATGTCACTGTACAGTTTCAATCCGGTGAGGATCTGGCTGATCCTGTCTCAATGGACAAACAGCACCTGGCTTTCCCGTCGGGTGAAGGACTGCCTGAGTGCTGGATGAACGGATATTACCGATTACAACAACGTTAAAGGCTGCTGCGCTCCCCGGAATACAAAGTCACAGCTGACAAGCGCTGAGCGATTTGAGTGGTCAGTCGATTCACCGCTTCCGACAAGGCATCCACCTGCGCACTGTAACCCGGCTCTTTTAAAGGGACCTGAAAACTGAATGGCTGCACCGTTTTCAGGTCTCCGGTTTGCCCGGTTAAGATCCACTCACCACTGAAATACGCCAAGCCGCTGAAATGGCCATTAAAGGCGTTTACCCTGACTTGCAGTCTGGGCACATTGGCCGTTTTGATCGCTGCCGATAGCTCTGTCGGCCAGTAACGTGACTGCTTCAGACGCAGATCGCCGTTAATACGCCGGGTCAGTTGACGGGTAATATCTTCAGCCCACAGGTTTTGCTGCGCCTGAACCACGGCAGTGTGACTGGTTTGATAAACTAACCCCGTGCCAGTTAAGTGCAACGCCATCTCAACCGGTGATACCACTAATATTGGCTGTTGTGTCACTAACGCCGGCGCCGCTTGTTCAGGCGACTGAGGTAGCAGGTAAGTCGTGATATCCGATTCTTCAGGCTGACTGCTGCAACCTGACAACACCAACCCAGCCAGCCAAACGACAGATAGTAAACAGTGACGAAAATTCATTCTTGTACTCCTGCTGCGGGTATCGGATCTTTACCTTTACTGTCTGAAAAAATCAGCGAGTTAGGCTTGTCGTTCACTTGCCTTAGTACCGGTTGCAACTCTTTCATCACCTGCTCAAACCGTATCAGCACCTGTTCGAGATTTCGGTAAGTCGCCCCATCAGAGCCGTAACTGTTTAACGTCGCCTGAATTTGAGCCAGGCTGTTTCGCAGTTCTGCTGGTATGGCTTTTGTATCCTGCTGTGCAAGCAGCACATTCACACTTTTTGCAGCCTGCTCGGCAGCTTTCAACGTGCGCTCTGTCGCGGCCAGGGTCTGATTCAGACCCTTGAGGGTATTTTCCACCGGCAAGTTGTTCAACTTATCGAGTAGCGAAGCGACCTGTTTTTGAATCTCGGCAAACCCACCGGCTTTGGTGGGAAAGACATCATACTCCTGGTAGGTCAGCAGCCTGGGATCCGGCTCTTCGGGGTAAAACTCTACATCCACCATTAATTGCCCGGTTAAGAAATTCGCGGTTTTCAAAGAGGCGCGTAACCCTTCCCGAAACTGATGACTGAGATCTTCCTGTAATGTCTGCAGGTTTTCAGTCCCTACATACTCCTGCACGCGCGCGAGCTCTAATCTGGCAAGTACCGGAATTTGCTGATTGGAAAAACCGCGGGTTTGGTTGGGCAAACGCAGGGGGACTTTAGACACAGTACCAATGCGTATTCCGCGATATTCAATCGGCGCCCCTTCACTCAACCCACGTACAGATTCGTCGAACAGCAGCACATATTCCAGGTACTGATCATAAAAACGCTCACGGACTTCATTCTGATTGTTATATAGCCGGAACCGGCTAAGTTGTTTGGTGATGAGTTCGCCAGGTTCAGCACCTTGCGGAATGTTAAAACTCACGCCTCCTGTGATGAGTGATTCCACCGAACCGATTTTGAGATTAAACCCCTCGGCCGACATGTTCAGTTCGACACCAGAGGTTAACCAGAATCGGGTACGTTTCCGAATCAGGCCGTCATAAGGTTCAAAGATAAAGAGCTGATAATTCGCTTTTTTGGATTGGGTATCAAAGCTGACCTGCTCCACCCGCCCGACAGTAAACCCTTCGTACAAAACCGGATCACCAACGCTGAGTTTACCTGCCTCATTATGGGTCAGAATCAAGCGCAAACCTTTCGCATCCAGCGGTGCCACCGGTGGGATATTCAGAACGGTGAATGTGCGCTGCTCATCATTCTTCACACCGGGCTGCAACTCAATATACGCGCCGGATAGTAAGGTTTCCAACCCGGAGATCCCTTCCTTGCCGATACGTGGTTTCACCACCCAAAACCGCGTGTCGGTTCTCAACATTCTTTCCGCGTCTTTGTCCATCTGGGCTGTCGCAATAATTGAATTATAATCATCACTGAGTTTTACATTGGTAATGACACCGACTTTAACATTCAAAGCTTTGATTTCAGTTTTACCCACTTCAAGACCTTCTGCGGTATTGAGCTTCAGTGTTACTTCCGGGCCTTTACTGGCCAGAAACTGAATCAGCATCCAAAAGCCAATCAATACAGCAACAATCGGGACCAGCCAGATCAGTGACAGCTGTCGAATCTGGCTGACTTCAGCCTTTGGCGGCGTTTGATCGCTCATGAATGGGATTCCTTCTGAATAATGGTCGTGTTGGCACCGTGTTCCGGTTTCGTTGCCGGGTCTGTTTGTTCTCCTGGCAACATGCTTTGCCAGAAAACACGCGGATCAAACACCATCGCCGCTAACATGGTCAGTATGACAACCGAAGCAAAAGACAGCGCGGCCGGCCCCGGATAAATCGCCATCAAATTCTGTAACTGCACTAAAGCAACAAGCAGTGCCACGACAAAAATATCAATCATCGACCACCGACCGATAAACTCGGCCAACCTGTATAGCTTTAAACGCCGTATGGCTTTTCTGTCTTCATCGTCATTCTTTCGTGCTGCCGCAAAGAAAAGCCATCCAAGTGCAAAGATTTTGGCCAGAGGGATCACCACGCTGGCGAGAAAAATCACCATGGCGATAGGATAGGATCCGTGATGCCAAAGCAGCACAACCCCACCAATGATGGTTGAACCTTCCGATTTGCCCAAGCTGACCGTGTACATCATCGGATACAGATTTGCCGGAAATAAAAAAACGGCCGAAGCCAGCAATAACGCCCAGGCATATTGCAGGTTTTTAGCGGGGTGGTAGGGATGCAACTTCCCACCACAGCGTATACACCTTTGCTGTTGCACATCCGTCATAGGGTTCAGCTGCGCGCAAATGTGGCAGGAGATATGGTTATGAGAGTGGTGGCTGTCACCCGCTTTTACTTCCGGCAATGGCACCATAGGGGCAAACTGCAGCCAGAGCCAGGTTCTGTCAACCATGGCAACACATTTCACAACCAGCATTGTATAAAGGCAAAATGCCCAAAATGACATCCCCAGCCCGACATCTGCCAGTGCGGCAATTTTGATCAGACTGACCAGAATACCTATCAGGAAGACATCGACCATCAACCAGGGTTCAATACGCAGCGTCAGCCGGCACAAACTTTTGACTCTGTGACTGACACTGTCACTGTCTATCTTTCCATGCTCTGCACTGACCCAATACAGATATAACACCGAGGTGATATAACAAGCCGGTAAAATGACAACTGTCATTAACAACAATAAACCTAATAAACTGTTCTCGAACTGAGCGAGCATCTGAGCAGAATGCATCAGGGTAATTTCTTGCTGAATACCTTGCACACTGAAGGACATAAAAGGAAAACTGACACTCAGTACCAGCATAACCAGACAGGCGATGCCATAGGCCAATGTTCGCTGCTGAGGGTGTTTAATGGTTTTCATCAGCAAATGCCCACAGCGCGGGCAACATGCACGCTGCCCAGGCTCTAACACAGGTAAAGCAACCACCAGGCCGCATTCCTCACACCCTGTTATCCCTGCAGTTTTCTGCTCGTGCTGCATGCCATCCTTACCACTTTGGGTCGTCATAAAACCAGTATAGATAGGGACGCCTTAAATGAGGGGGATTTCTTAAGAGATAAAGTGTTCAAATACAGAGAGATGAATCGAGCTGGTGAGTCTTGTCGGGACAGACACTTTAACACCGCGCTGACGAGCATTGTCAGGACAGACACTTTAGTCCACGCGAATAACTTCGAAACCGAGATTAACGGGACAGGCACTTTAGCCCACAGTCCTAGGACAGGCACCCATGATTCAGACGAGTAAAAACGTTTCAGTTTCACCCATAAAAAAAACCAGTGGCAAGCCACTGGTTTTTGCAATGTCGATACTGTTATCAAACGATTAATTTGGGTTTGAAAACTCAATCGGCAGTGTTTGCTTCACATAATCACCTGGCGCTGGACCTATAGGTGGGAAGCTTTCATTGCCGATATCACGGGCAGATACCTGCTCTTCAGAATTAAAGCCGCTCAACCAGGTATTCCAGTGATTCCACCATGAGCCGTCGTGGTGGGTCGCCCCCGCCAACCAGGCTTCGGGATCAGATTCAGCCTTATCGTTGGTGTAAAAACCGTACTTATTTTTGTCAGGGTGATTAATGATGCCAGCAATATGACCGGACTCACCCAGCACAAACACTGAATCACCTTTCAGGACTTTCGAGCCGCGATAGGTACCCTGCCACAAAGCAATATGGTCTTCCTGAGTGGAAATAAAGTAAGTCGGTACTTTGATCTTCGACAAATCAATATACACGCCGCCTACTTTATACCCTTTCGGATCCATCAGTTTATTTTCCAGATAGAACTGACGTAACAATGTACTGTGACACGCTTTTGCCACGTTGGTGCTATCACCGTTCCAGAACAGCAAATCAAAATCGATTGGGCTGTTTCCTTTCAGGTAATTGTTGACGTAATAGTTCCAGTACAAGCTGTTTTCACGCAGCAGACTAAAGGTCACGCTCAGTGAGCGACCGTCCATATAGCCTTTCAGCTCATTCTGGGCTTCAATGGCCGAAATAATCGGATCATTAATATAAGCGCCAATTTCACCCGGCTGAGAGAAATCGAGGATAGTGGTAAAGAAAGTGGCAGACTTCACACGGTTACGCATGCGTTTCGCAGAGCTGTACGCCAGGGCAGTGGCCAACAAGGTACCGCCAATACAATAACCTACGGTATGAATTTGATTGACACCACTCACACTTTCAGCGACATCCAATGCTTTTAGCGCGCCTTCCAATACATAGGTATCGAAATCCACATCCTGCATTGTCGCATCAGGATTACGCCATGAGATCATGAAAACAGTATGTCCCTGCTCCACCATCCAGCGAGCCAGAGAGTTCTTTTCTCGCAGATCCATGATGTAATATTTGTTGATAAACGGCGGAACAATCAGTACAGGGGTCGCATTCACGGTTTCTGTCAGCGGTTTGTACTGAATCAGTTCAAACAAGTCATTTTTGAAAATGACTTGTCCTGGCGTGTTGGCAATATTATCGCCCACCTGGAATGCATCGCCATTTGTCATGCGAATTTTCAGTACATCCGCACTGGACTGCATGTCTTCATGCAGCAGTTCCATCCCTTTAATCAGGTTCTGACCGTTGGTTTCAACCGTCAGTTTTGCCAGCTCAGGGTTGGTGGTAATAAAGTTGGTCGGCGATAGTGCGTTAATGGCCTGACGCGAAAAGAAGTTCAAACGTTCTTTCGCTTTATCGTCTAAACCTTCAATAGAATCAATGGTCTCTTTCATCTTATTGCTGAACAGCAAATAAGATTGCTTGATGCAGTTATAAAAAGCTTCGTTTTGCCAGGCAGGATCGATAAATCGTTTATCATCGTTTGCCGGAGTCACAACATCCTGATTATCACCAGACATAGTGACGTTTTGCAAAATCTTCATCTGGCTTTCAAACCAATCCATCTGAATTTTTGCAATAACAGCAGGCTGCGCAGATGCATTTTCCAGCCAAGCCGTTGTGTCTTCCAGATTCAACTCACTCAGCGCTTTATTGAGCGGAGTATTAATGGCTGCCTTGCCGGAATCAAACTCCTTCCACCACGCTTGGTTCATTTCCTGGAGTTTAGCAAAGTAGTCCGTGAAAAAATTCGGGTTCATCGCAATGACCTCTGCTTTTGGACTAAAAATGCCGTCCACAAGACGGGACGGCATGAACACAGGAAAAGAACTTAAGCGGGTGTAACTTGCTTTACATTCTCTGCGACCAGCTCTTCTACTTCAGTTTTGAAGCCTTGAGCCAGTGCTGAAAACTTGTTGCTGTCGTCAACCAGTTGCTTAGACAGGTTCGTCAGGTTTTCCAGCTGTTGGCTTTGGAAAGAAGTCAGTGATTGCAGATCCTTGATTTCACTGATTGCTTTGAGCTGAGACAGGCCCAAATCGCTGTAAGCACGTACTGCTGCCAGTTGAAGCTCAGTCAGCTCTTCCACGTTCTTAGTGAACAGCTTGTTGAATTTCACATAAGGTGCCAGAGATTTTTCAGTTTGCTCAGAGAAAGATTTAAACATTTCCGTATACATAATATGTTTCCTTAATTTAAGTGCTATTTTCAGCGCCAGTGAATACTGACGCCAGTTAGTTAACGAGTCGTTTAGACACTTTTCAGTACGATTGCTGTACCCATACCGCCACCGACGCACAGTGTGGCAAGGCCATACTCTGTTCCACGGCGGCGCATCTCGTGCAGCAGACTGACAATAATACGGTTACCCGATGCACCCAGAGGGTGACCCAAGGCAATCGCACCACCATTCACATTGCTACGTTCGGCCAAGTCTTCGACCTTGGTATTCAAGTTGTCAGCCAGCTCGTGCAACACGCCCAATGCCTGACCGGCAAAGGCTTCGTTAAACTCAAACAGACCCACTGAATCAATGTTTAAATCGGCTTTCTCCAGGGCTTTCATGACCGCTGGTACAGGGCCAAGACCCATGACCTCAGGGGCCACACCCGCTTGCGCATAACTTTCGATTTCTGCCAGCGGTGTTAAACCATATTTTTCTACGGCGGCAGCAGAAGCCACAATGATTGCACTCGCACCATCATTGATACCTGATGCATTTCCTGCGGTTACTGAACCTTCAGGTTTGAATGCTGGGCGCAGTTTCTGCAAACCTTCCAATGTTGCATCGGCTTTCGGATACTCATCCGTATCAACCGTTTTCGTCTCACGACGCTCTTTCACTTCAACAGAAACAATTTCTTCAGCAAATTTGCCCTGTTCAATGGCAACGACTGCTTTTTGCTGACTTGCCAGTGCAAAGTTGTCCTGTTGTTCACGGGTCAGACCCACTTTTTCAACGACATTTTCAGCCGTCACACCCATGTGGTACTGATTAAAGACATCGGTCAGACCGTCGTTAATCAGTAAATCAGTCAGTTGCAGATTACCCATTTTCTGTCCATCACGGATGGAAGCGGGTACGGTAAACGGAATCTGCGACATGTTTTCGGCACCGGCAGCCACCACCAGCTCAGCGTCACCGGCTTTAATGTGTGCAGCAGCGTCCATTACCGCTTTCATGCCACTACCACAGACCATGTTCAGGCTGTAGGCCGGAACCTGATCTGGAATCCCTGCAAAAATTGCCGCCTGTCGTCCTGGCCCCATACCCTGGCCTGCACCCACTACGTTACCTAAAATCACTTCGTCGATTTTAGCGGGGTCAACATTTGCCTGAGCGATGGCACCTTTGATTGCAACAGCAGCGAGTTGCGCAGGCGAGACTGATTTCAGTGCGCCATTAAAGCTGCCGATTGGCGTACGTTTGGCTGCAACAATATAAACTTTGGTCATGTGTCGAGTGTCCTTACTTCTAAATTAGTGCATGTATAAGCCGCCATTTACCGAGAGAGTCTCTCCGGTAATATAGGCTGCAGCATCACTGGCCAGGAAGTTCACTGATGCTGATATTTCATTGGGTTGCGCCAGACGCTTCATTGGAATTTCAGCTTTAATCGCGTCCAGCACTTCTGGCTTAATCGCTTCAACCATAGGTGTACCCGTGTAACCTGGTGCAATCGCATTTACAGTAACACCGTAACGTGCGCCTTCTGCAGCCAGTGCTTTGGTGAAACCAATCATGCCTGCCTTGGCCGCTGAGTAGTTTGCCTGGCCGAACTGCCCTTTCAGGCCGTTCACAGAAGAAATATTGATAATTCTGCCAAATCCGCTATCACACATTGCAGCAAACAAAGGATGAGTCACGTTAAACAGGCTATCCAGATTAGTGGACATCACCTCTTTCCATTGCTGGACAGTCATACGTTTAAACGTACTATCACGGGTAATCCCTGCATTGTTAACCAGCACATCAATCTTACCCTCTTCTTTTAAAAGAGTAGTCAGCGCCTCTTCACAATATGCAGCATCCGTAACATCCAGAGGGAATAAGCGAACTTGAGAATCAGAGTAGTTGTTTTCAGCAAACCACTCTTTGGCTTTTGCTTCACCTGTTGGGAAATAGGTGGCAATAACACGATAACCTGCATCTACTAAACCCTGAGCAATTGCAGAACCAATACCACCTTTCGCGCCAGTTACTAATGCTACCTTTGTCATTTACCAGACTCCTTTCCATCCGTTGCCAAAACAAAAACCGCATCTCGCTGATGGCTGGTTTTGTACTTTTTCTGAAGAGAACCTGCTGCTGTACATCTGAACCAGACCTGTTCCCTGCACCACTGTTACGCAGCGTATCCACCGCACAAGTCACTTGTGTGAAGTTTACATTGCACAATTATTATAAGAACACATGCACATATAGATATCAACATAGGGAATTCATCTTCTCCATGAAATCCCTATATGGAATCAACTCAATAACAATTAATCGATTACATAATAGGTTCGATTTGTTAACGGAATATTTCAATGCATGAGTGATGCCAAGTTTACAAAATGCTGTCAATCAAGCTATTTCACGCTTTAAGATTGATTTTTTTGCCGCAAAACTCGATTCATCGCACTCTAATGGTGCAGGGTTGCACCATTTTTCATCTGGTGCATAAATAAGTTTCGGAAAAGTGATTTTTAATGTCCAAACAAACAAATGAAGCATTACTGCAACAAAAAAAACACATCTGACCTCACGAAAAATAGTTTTAAGTGATTCATTCTTTTTGTCCTGCTTTTTATTTTTTATCCGATTAGTGACAAAAATCACCTTGCAATGTAAAAAAGAGAAATAATATTTATCATTTGCTTGATACTTGTTGTGAACTTCACTGGCGGAACAAAGTCGAATACCAATAACGTCATTCTTTTTAATACGTTATTGGTGTATACAACACGCTTCTGAGCGTGCAGGAAAAACAGTCGCTCCAAGGGATAAAAAACACATGCTTGCAAAGACCTTCCAACAACTCGATCAATACTTACAACAACAGGTCATCGGCCAGGCCGAAATGGTGCAACAATTACTGATTGCACTATTAGCAGACGGACATATCCTCGTAGAAGGCCCTCCGGGACTGGCCAAAACACGTGCGGTCAAAACCCTTGCCGAATGCATTGAAGGTGATTTTCACCGGATCCAGTTCACCCCAGATCTCCTGCCCGCAGATTTGACGGGCACCGATATTTTCCGCCCCGAAACCGGCGAGTTCGTGTTCCAGCCCGGTCCTATCTTTAACTCGCTGTTACTGGCCGATGAGATAAACCGCGCCCCGGCAAAAGTACAGGCCGCGATGCTTGAAGCGATGGCCGAAAAGCAGATCACTGCAGGCAGGAATACTTATCCTCTGCCAGCATTATTTCTGGTGATGGCGACACAAAACCCCATTGAGCAGGAAGGGACTTATCCGTTGCCGGAAGCCCAACTGGACCGTTTTCTACTGCAACTGAACGTTGATTATCCGAATGCTGACAGCGAGCTTGCGATTTTACGGCTGAACCGCGGCGAAGCACTGGAAGACAACATCCCCAAACCTTCTGAAGCCGTTCAAATCAGTCAGGCTGATATCTTCAGTGCCCGCAAAGAAGTCCTGCAGATCCATATGGCCGAAGACATTGAACACTATATTATCCGCCTCATCATGGCGACACGGGAACCAAAGCGTTACAGCGATGAGCTGGCAGCCTGGCTGCAGATGGGGGTCAGTCCGAGGGCAACGCTGGCGCTTGATCGCTGCGCACGGGCATACGCCTGGTTAAATGGTCGGGATTTTGTTATGCCGGACGATGTTCAGCGCATGGCTTTTCCCGTGCTGAGACACAGGTTACTACTCAGCTATGAAGCACAAGCTGAAGGCATCACCCCGGACAGCATCATTCATTCACTGATTCAACAGGTCACCAGTGCATGATAAAAGCAACGGCGAAAACGCCCCCTCTGCTACCACCGCACAGTAACGGGTATGAATTGTGCCTTGCCGAGCTGTTACAGTACAAAAATCAGTCCGTGAAGTGGCTCCCTCCAGCTCGCAGCGTCTGGTCTCAACTCAATGGACAACATCAAAGCCGGCAAAAAGGCCGGGGCATGAATTTTACCGAAGTGCGCCCCTATCATGCCGGAGATGACATTCGAGCGATAGACTGGCGTGTCACGGCCCGGACAGGAAAGACCCATACCAAATTGTTCAGCGAAGAACGCGAACAACCTGTGATGTTACTGATAGATTTTAGTCAGAGTATGCGCTTTGGCAGCCAGCTATTGCTGAAATCGGTACAGGCTGCTCACTTTGCCAGTTTGCTAAGCTGGCTTGCCGTACAGCAGCAGGATCGCATTGGTGCACTGGTGTACAACGGATACAGGTTAAGTGAGTGCAAACCGACGGCTCGTCAGCAAGGTCCACTGGCGGTTATCAATGCCATGATCAACATGCATCAGCCAGACCCGAACGCCTCTGCAGATAACGGACTGACGTTTTCTGATGTGCTGCGCCACATGCACCACTTATGCCCGAAAGGCAGTGAAATTGTCATTCTGAGTGATTTCTATGCTTTACAGGCCAGTGATAAAAAACGGCTCAGTCAGTTACGAAGCCATAACCGATTACAGTTTGTGCACCTGTTTGATCCTCTTGAGCAGGGTGACACGGGTTTTCGCGGCCGTGAATTCGTCACTGACAGCCAGCAGTCAGCCTGGATTAACTTTGGCACCCAGCGAACCCGGGAACAAATGGCGCAGGAATTTTCCCGTCATCTGCATAATCTGACGGAACTGGCATCATCACTGGCAATACCTCTGCATGCTGTTTCGGCTGGCATTCCATTATTGAAACAAATCGGGAGTACGCAAGCGCCTCATCCGGCGACTGAGCCTTCCACACAGAACAAGATGTAACTTTTATGGCACAAACACAGACGCATCCATTGCAGCTGGCCGATCTCCATTTGCCAGCTTTGCCGGATCCCTGGCCTCTGGCCTGGGGATGGTGGGCAAGTGCTTTGCTTATCATCATCCTGCTTGTCCTGCTGTATCTGGTCGTGAGTCACCTCACGGCCAGACGCGGGTTAAAAGCAGGTAAAAAACAGGCATTAGGACAACTCAAACACGCGCAATCGGTGTCAGAAATGAATACCTTACTCAGACAGGCCGCGCTCACCTACTTTCCCCGTGAGCAAGTCGCAGGGCTAAGTGGCCATCACTGGATGGCATTTTTAGACCATCAGCTGCCTGAACAACACCAGGGGTTTGTGTTGCTGCATGATGCATGGACACAGGCGATGTATGCCTCAGAAACTGAGGAGAACATTCGTGATGCCTGCCGGCATCAGGCAGAGATCTGGTTAAGGCATGCCCTTCCGCCCCGTTTTCCTCAGCATAGCCAAGCTATAAAAGAGGACGCAGCAAAAGGGGACAGGCATGTTTGAATTTATATGGTGGTGGGCGCTCATTTTGCTTCCACTGCCTTGGTTTATCTACCGCTTTAGCAAACCGGTTCAACCCGTGGCCGCCATCACATTGCCGGTGCTGCCGGAGAATCTGGTCAAAAAGCCGGTTCGACGCTGGCAAAGCATTCTGGCCCTGCTGTGCTGGGTCAGCTTGTTAGGGGCACTCGCCAGGCCGGTCTGGTTTGGTGATCCGGTTCAGATACAACCTGAACACAGAGACATGTTACTGGCTGTCGATTTGTCCGGTTCAATGTCGATTGAAGATATGATCGATGGCCAGGGCAACACGATTGATCGCCTGACTGCGGTAAAACAGGTAGTCACCGACTTCATCAGCAAACGTCAGGGCGACAGGCTGGGTCTGGTGCTGTTCGCCAATCATGCCTACTTGCAAACGCCGTTAACCTTCGATCTGAACACGGTCAAGCAGCAATTAGCCAGAACAGTGCTCGGACTGATCGGACAAAGCACCGCTATTGGTGAAGGACTGGGCATCGCAGCGAAAAGCTTTATCAACAGTGACGCCGAGCAACGCGTGATTATCCTGCTCAGTGACGGTGCCAATACTTCCGGTGTGATCAATCCGATGGAAGCGGCAAAGCTGGCCGCTGAAAATAAGGTCAGGATATACACAGTCGGCATAGGTGCCGATGAAATGGTGCAGCGCAGTTTCTTTGGTGATCGTATGGTTAACCCTTCACAGGATTTGGACGAGCATGCGCTGACCCAAATCGCAGCCCTCACTGAGGGTCAGTATTTCAGGGCAAGGAATCCGCAGGAATTAGCCAGCATTTACCAGTCAATCAATGATCTGGAACCTGTATCAACCGCTCAGCAAACCTGGCGGCCAAGAGAAGAGTTGTTTCGCTTCCCACTGGCAGGGGCATTGCTCTTCAGCGTCCTGCTGGCAATCCGCTGGAGGCGATATGGCTGATTTTACTTTCTTACATCCTTCTTGGTTGCTGGCATTGATTCCGCTGGCTGTCCTTTTGCCCTGGCTGGCGCAACGCCGTGCACAGTCCGGGCTGATTGCTGCGCACCTTCAACCCGACAATAAACCCTCCTCGCAGCGAGTCCGCGCGCTATCGCTTCTGCTCCTCAGCATAGGATGGATACTGGCAGTGGTTGCAATGGCCGGTCCCAGCTGGCAAAAACAAATGTTGCCCGCCTCTCACCTGAGCGGTGCCAGAGTGATTATCATGGATATGTCGAACTCCATGTACGCGACCGATCTGCCACCTGACCGCCTGACCCAGGCCCGCTATAAAGCCATGGACCTTCTGCCCTACTGGCAGGAAGGCAGCACAGGCCTGGTCGCTTATGCCGGAGATGGCTACATCATCAGCCCGTTGACTGCAGACAGTGCGACATTGAGCCACCTGATCCCGGGGTTATCACCTGCTATTTTGCCGATACAGGGCAGTAACGCTGCCGCGGGTGTGAAAGCCGCCATTGATCTGCTCAGGCAAGCCGGGCACCCTCAGGGGGATCTGATCTTGATCACTGACGGACTCAGTGAGCGGGAAGCCACGCAAACTGACCAGTTGCTACAAGACAATCAATACCGCTTGTCCATTCTGGCTGTCGCGACCCCGCAAGGAGCTCCGGTCACTATGCCAGACGGCCGGCTGTTACAAGACAACCAGGGCAACACTATCGTGAGCAAAATGCATCCCCGGCGGCTGGAAACACTGGCTGCCAGCCATGGTGGCATCATGGTGCGATGGCGGGGGAATGATCAGGATATTCTAGCGCTGATTCAGGAAACGACCCATCTCAGCGCGCAGTCAGAACAAGCGCAAGACAAGACCATTGAGGAAAAACTCAATGGCGGATTCTGGCTGTTGATCCCGCTGATCCTGCTCTTTCTGCCCGCCTGTCGCAAAGGCATCGCATTTTCCTGTTTACTGATCGCTTTCCTGCCGGTTGAGAAAAGCTTTGCCTCTCCCTGGCTGAATCAGGATCAGGACGCTTATCAACACTATCAGCAACAGGACTACCAGGCAGCAGCGGATCTGTTCCAGTCACCCGCCTGGCAAGGAGCAGCCAAGTATCAGGCGGGCGATTATGAAGGCGCCATCGAATCCCTGTCAGGTTTAACCGACCCGGCCTCTCGTTACAACCTGGCCAATGCGTACGCACAAGCCGGCCAGTTGGACAAGGCCCGCGATATCTATCAGGACTTGCTGAACGCAGATCCGGATAACACAGATGCAAAAACCAATCTGGATATCGTCGAGCAGCAACTCCGCCAGCAACAAGCGAACCAGCAAGGTCAGCAAGGTCAGCAAGGTCAGCAAGGTCAGCAAGGCCAAGGCTCACAGTCCGGGCAACAAGCTGGCAACTCATCCCGTGATAGCAATGGACAATCAGCATCAGAGCAGCAGCCATCCAGCCAGCAAAACAGTCAAACTGGCCAGTCTGATAACGCCAGTCAATCTGACCAGACTGCTTCTGCGTCTGCTGGCGATGCGCAGCAAGACAGGCAATCGCTGCAAGATGAACAAAGCCAGCCGGCGTCGGGTCATCATAATGACAGTGCCGGAGAATCATCCCCTTCTTCGGCTGACAGTCTGCAATCCTCACAAGCGGGAAATCCAGCCCAAGCCGGTTCAGATCCAAGCTCAGCCAATTCCGCTGGCAATGACGACCAGTCGCGCATATCGCCTGCTGGTGAACAGGCCAAGCCAAACGCTGAGAAAAGCGAGCAGCCAATCGCCGGTAATAATGAAGACGGTGACGATGAAGACAGTGGCGGAGACACCAGTGGCCTGAGTGCAAGCCATCCGACATTAAAAAAACTGGAGCAGATACCAGACAGCACCCGTGAACTGCTCAGGGCTCAGATCATTCTCCAGGCGAGAGAAAAACCAGCCCCGGACGCACCTGAAAATCGTTGGTAGCCACAGACAGTTACAGAAGCAAGGACTCACAATGCATTCTAAGTATGTTATTTTTCTTTCCGCATTTTGCCGGACAAAGCTCTGGTTAAGTGTCGTGCTGCTGATTGGCAGCCTGCTCTCTTACTCGGCGTATGCCGCCCAGGTGGTGGCGACTGTGTCGTCCAGCCAGATTGGAGTGAATGAGATCTTTGAGCTGACGGTCAGCATAGATGACAATGTCAGCGCCAGTGCGCTTGATTTATCGCCACTCGAAAAAGACTTCACTGTCGGTACTGCCAGCACCCGTTCTTCTAGCCGTTTTGTCAACGGTACTGTCACCAGACAAACGCAATGGCAAGTGCCGCTCGCCGCCAAAGCGAAAGGTAATTTCACCATTCCGGCCTTTCGTATTGGCGCGTCCGCGTCAGATCCGATTCGAATTCAGGTCAATGACCGTTCAGATGCTGCCGCTTCCACCACCGATCTTGCGATTGAGGTCAACGGGCGGATGGACAAAAGCCGCCTGTATGTCGGTGAAAGTCAGATCTACATGGTACAACTCAAGCTCGGAGAACAGCTGGAAAAAGCCAGTTTAATCGCCCCTCAGGGCGAAGGATTGGAAGTGATTCAGGTGGGTGATGATCATCAGGCAGACACCGTACTGAATGGCAGACGCTACACCATTATTAACCGTAAGTACCGAGTCACAGCAACCAAGCCGGGTGATATCACCCTTCAGGGAGCCAAACTCACTGGCACTGCCTTCAAAAGTGACAGCAGCCGGCGATTTGGCATGCGGATCCCCGTCAATATTCAGGCCGAGCCAATGCCGTTGACTGTCCTTGCTGAACCCGATGACTATCAAGGGCTGTGGCTGCCAACCGCGGATCTTCAGCTGGAGCAGACATGGAACAAAGATGAGCCGAATATGAAAGTGGGTGAACCGGTTTCACGTACCCTGACACTGAAAATGAAAGGCACACCACAAAGTAACCTGCCGGATTTGTCCCTGACCTATCCTGATTCGGTCCGGGTATACAGCGAAAAGCCTGTTTACAAACAAGAGAACGATTACAGTGTCATGACGCTGAAACAAGTCATCATCCCCCGTCAGAGCGGAACGATTACCTTGCCGTCTTTGAAAGTGAACTGGTGGAATACCGATAAAGGGGAAAAAGTCATCAGCCAGGTTGAAGGTAAAGTGCTTCAGGTTCAGCCAGATGCCACAGCCAGTATTCCCGGTGACATGCGTCCATCGGATGAACAGAGTGACGGCGTGCCACAGACCGGGCTCAGTAACCCGCAGAATAACAATCCTGCGGCTGTGAATCAGCAGGCTCAGGGCGTCTCTGCCTGGTGGCCCTGGCTGACGCTGGCCATCACGCTTCTCTGGCTTGGTACTGTGATGATGTGGTGGCGGAGCCGAAAACAGCCTCCACGGACCACAGAGCCCGTCAATTCAGCCTCTGACAATAACAGCATCACAGACAAACTGATCGCGGCGGTGACAGCATGTCAGCCTATGCAGGTACAAACCTACTACAATGCCTGGGATAAATCGTACCTGACAGCGGAACACCGACAGCAGCTGGATCAGGCGGTAAATGCCATGATGGCTGCCCATTACAGTGAGTCCCCTCAGGCATGGAACAATAGTGATCTGCTGGCTCTGCTGCAACACCAGCAGAAACGCCGTAAAAAGGCGCAAACGGCCAATGGACTGGAGCCGCTGGTGCCAGAGATACCGGCGGCAGACCGAAAATGATCGGTTAACTCATACAGTTGCCGGCCCTCACAGTTCCTGTTCCATCCAACCCGCACGGTTGTGATGAACTGCGATCGAAAGATGAGGTGAAAGCGAATCCTGCCTTCGGGCAGGATTTTTCTGTTCAGCACCCATGCCCCAGCGCAATGTTCGATGGACACGGCACAGAGCAAGATAAATGCAGGCCATCTCCGACTGAAGCAGATAATTGTTAGTGATAATTCGCTCACAAATATCAGCGTTCAGTAACGTTAAAATTGTGTAACCTAAAAGTTTCTAAAAAGAGTAGTGGAAATCCTTCGATTATCCTGTTAAAAAACCTCCCGCAAACAACATAAAACGCTTCCACACCAACTCAAAACATTCAGGATGTAGTATGAGTCAACCACAACCATTCCTAGCTAAAATTGCCAATGGCAGTCTGGTTATCCAGATCATTATTGGTATCGTGGCAGGTATCGTCCTAGCCGCTGTCTCAACTGATGCCGCGCTAAAAGTCGGTTTCCTGGGCAGCCTGTTCGTCAGTGCTCTGAAAGCTGTAGCACCTGTGCTGGTGTTCATTCTGGTTGCATCTTCAATTGCAAACCAGAAAAAAGGCGCACATACCAATATGAAGCCAGTCATTATGCTGTACCTGTTCGGTACGCTGATGGCCGCCTTAACTGCCGTTACCATGAGTTTCCTTTTCCCGACGACTTTGACTCTGGACGCAGGTACTGCAAATCAGGCCGCGCCTGAAGGTATTGCAGAAGTACTGAATACACTGCTGTTCAAAGTGGTTGATAACCCAATCAACGCGCTGCTGACCGGAAACTACATTGGTATCCTGGCATGGGCTGTAGGTCTGGGTTTTGCGCTGCATTCTGCATCAGATGCAACCAAACAAGTGTTCCACGACATGTCTAACGGCGTCACACTGATCGTTCGTTTTGTTATCCGTCTGGCACCTATCGGTATCTTCGGTTTAGTCTCACAAACCTTCGCTGAAACAGGCTTCTCTGCCTTGACCAGCTACGCGCACCTGTTGGCCGTACTGCTTGGTTCTATGGCAATTATTGCCTTTGTGGTTAACCCGGCGATTGTGTACTACAAAACGAAGCAGAACCCATTCCCACTGGTGCTGAAGTGTATCCGTGAAAGTGGTATCACTGCCTTCTTTACCCGTAGTTCCGCGGCAAATATCCCGGTGAACATGCAACTGTGTAAAGATCTGGATCTGCACGAAGATACTTACTCCGTATCGATTCCTCTGGGTGCCACCATCAACATGGCGGGTGCAGCAATTACCATCACTGTACTGACTCTGGCGGCTGTCCATACGCTGGGTATTCAGGTTGATCTGGGTACTGCCCTGCTGTTGAGCGTCGTGGCTGCCGTGTCTGCATGTGGTGCATCCGGTGTTGCCGGTGGCTCTCTGCTGCTGATCCCACTGGCTTGCAGCCTGTTCGGTGTATCCAACGAAGTTGCAATGCAGGTTGTTGCGATTGGTTTCATCATTGGTGTGATTCAGGATTCAGCTGAAACGGCTCTGAACAGCTCGACTGACGTTATCTTCACTGCGGCTGCATGCCGTGCTGCCGAAGCGCAAGAAGCTGCTGCTAATCCAGTGAAAGCCTGAGCATAACGCTTGACGCTTTTCTGAACACAGAACCTAAGCACCTAACAACAATGGCGACCCTAGAGGTCGCCATTTTTATTTGAATGACTTTTTAAGTCATGCGATACCAATCAGTTTTGTAATGTCTCCAGTTGCTTGTTCAGCGCATCTTTGGCATCCGCGGCCTGATCGCCCACATCCTCAAGCATGTCCTGCGCCTCCTCCATCGGACGTGCATTCATCGCATCTTCAATCTGATCTTTATAGGTCACACCGATATAAATCCCCAGGCCCACCAGGGCAATCACAATGTATTTCAACATAGCTATCTCACTGTTATTTGTGTTGATTCACAAGCAGTATACCGCCAGCACAGACCGTAAGCTTGCCACTTCGCTCCCAGAAAACAAGACCGAAGCCAAGATAAGTGACCAAAGATGACCTACAGCTGACAATAGATGAAAGTCACTGTCGGTGCCTTTCACGCTTCTGGTGCGGGGTCAGTGAAATCACAATTCTGACTCCTGGCTCAAAATTGTGCACTGGCTGATCAGCCTGCACCATTCATGGACAGTTCTGTATTACTTTCTCTGCACACCTTCATTTCAATCAGAGTAACCTCTTGTTTTTCATTGACTCTTTTGATTGTTATCTGAAGACATTTTTCTGGCCTGTCCCTTGCTTGTGTCTGTGATAACACTAAAAAGGAGCAAACATCATGGATAAAAAAGCAGTGACACTGAAATGGGCTGCCCTCGCCGCCTCAATGACTCTCTCTTTCAATGCGTTAGCCGCCGATGACACCATTAAAGTCGGTATCCTTCATTCACTCTCCGGCACCATGGCAATCAGTGAAACCACGCTCAAAGACACTGTGCTGATGCTGATCGACGAACAAAATAAAAAAGGCGGTGTTCTGGGGAAAAAGCTGGAGCCTGTTGTTGTCGATCCTGCCTCTAACTGGCCGCTTTTTGCGGAGAAAGCGCGCGAATTGATCGAGAAAGACAAAGTGGATGTGGTGTTCGGCTGCTGGACATCTGTTTCACGTAAATCTGTGCTGCCCGTTTTTGAAGAACTCGACAGCCTGCTGTTTTATCCGGTGCAGTATGAGGGAGAGGAATCGTCCAAAAACGTATTCTACACAGGTGCGGCACCCAATCAGCAGGCCATCCCGGCCGTTGATTATCTGATGAATGAAATGGGCGTCAAACGCTGGGTCCTTGCCGGGACCGATTATGTCTACCCACGTACTACGAATAAAATCCTGGCGGCTTACCTGAAAGATAAAGGCGTCGCAGACAGCGACATCATGATCAACTATACGCCGTTCGGTTATTCCGACTGGCAGTCCATTGTTTCGGATATCAAGAAATTTGGCGCAACCGGTAAGAAAACCGCCGTTGTGTCCACCATTAATGGCGATGCCAATGTCCCCTTCTATAAAGAGCTCGCCGCTCAGGGCGTCGAAGCGGCTGATATTCCGGTGGTTGCCTTCTCTGTCGGTGAAGAAGAATTGTCAGGGATGGATACCTCGTCTCTGGTGGGTCACCTCGCCGCCTGGAACTACTTCATGAGTGTGGACACAGATCAGAACAACGATTTTGTCGAAAAATGGCACAAGTTCATCAAAGATGACAAACGTGTCACCAATGATCCGATGGAAGCCTCTTATCTGGGCTTCAACATGTGGGTGAAAGCGGTCGAAAAAGCCGGAACGACAGATTCCGATGCAGTACAGGAAGCCATCATTGGGGTGACTGTCCCGAATCTGACCGGCGGTTATGCCACCATGATGCCCAATCACCACATCACCAAACCGGTGCTGATTGGCGAGATCCAGGATGACGGCCAGTTCGTGACCGTATGGGAAACCAAAGACGAAGTGGCCGGTGATGCCTGGTCCGATTTTCTGCCCGGCTCAAAAGACTTGTTCGCCAGCTGGGAAAAACCCATGTCCTGCGGCAGCTTCAATGTTGTCTCAGGCAAATGTGCGGGCAGCAACGAATAAACCACTGACCCCATCACTCCACCGTCCGGCCCGGATTGCCGGACGATTGGACCTGTTTCCTGCACTCACGGACGACACTCATGACCAAACAGTTACTGTCGGGACTGCTGACTTTGCACCAGGCTTTCATCACTGATATTCGGCAACTGCTGATACTGTTGATCAGCTTACCCATGTTCGTTTCAACGGCTTACGCCAGTTCAGTCAGCAGCTTCACCGATGTCGAAAACAGCTTCGCCCAACGCAATTTCGAGCGCAAAGCCGAAGCCATCGAATGGTTGATTGCCCGGCATCATCCGCAGACCAAAACCATACTTGATGGCCTGCTCAATCGCGGCATTGCTTACCAGAAACGCACGCACGCTTTGGTCCTGTTACAGGATAAGCATCATGCGTTGTTGCTGAGCAGCAATAAACCGGTGACGCTCGATAACCCGCGTGACTACAAAAAAGTAGCCATCAATAATGCACTGCGCACCTTGATTCAACGGCGGCTTTCCACACTTGATGTGAGCAGCCCTGATCTGTCTGTCCGATTAACGGCAGTCCAGGCGCTGACGGGCAACACAGAACCGGACATCCTTGCAGCGCTCAGCCTGCAGCTGAGCCAGGAAAGCAGCCCGGCGGTCAAAGCGGCCATCAACCTGGCGCTCGACATCGCCAGACTGGGCCAGCTCAGCCAGGCCACTGATCTTGAGGCCGGTGAGAGCCTGAACAGCAGCATCGCAGACCACAAAGCCAGCCAGCTGGCCTTAATTGAGTCGCTGACAGATGCGGCCTACCCTGCCGCCCAACGCGCTCTGGCTCAGGCCGAACCCCTGGCAAAGGATCCCGAGATTCACAGCGCACTAACACGCGCGCTCAGCGCGTATGAGCAGCGGCAACGCCTCTACAACGGTGTCGAAACCCTGTATTTCGGATTGAGCATGGGGTCAGTGCTGGTGCTGGCCGGTATTGGTCTGGCCATCACTTTCGGCGTCATGGGGGTGATCAATATGGCGCATGGCGAGCTGATTATGCTGGGCGCGTACACCACCTATGTGCTGCAACAGCTCATGCCTCAGCATACGGCACTGGCCCTGATCCTTGCTATTCCGGCGGCTTTTGTGGTGTCGGGACTTATCGGTGTCGCGATTGAACGCAGTGTGATTCGCTTTCTGTACGGTCGTCCTTTGGAAACCCTGCTGGCCACATTCGGCATCAGCCTGATCCTGCAACAAGCCGTTCGCAGTATTTTTTCTCCGCTGAACCGCTCAGTGACGACCCCGGATTTCATGAGTGGGATGCTGGAAATCACCCCCATGCTCAGCCTGACCTGGAACCGGCTGATCATCATCGGATTTTGTATTCTGGTCTTTACCCTCTTGCTGCTGGTGCTGAAAAAAACCTCACTCGGCCTGCAGGTTCGCGCCGTCTCGCAAAACAGAGGCATGGCCCGGGCCATGGGGGTCCGATCTGAGTGGGTCGATGCCATGACATTCGGACTGGGTTCCGGCGTTGCCGGCATTGCCGGGGTTGCACTATCCCAACTGACCAATGTGGGGCCGAACATGGGCCAGAGCTACATCATCGACTCCTTCATGGTGGTGGTGTTTGGCGGTGTCGGGAATCTGTGGGGCACCCTGGTCGCCGGTCTGAGCCTGGGCATTTTCAACAAAATCCTCGAGCCCTGGGCAGGTGCCGTGCTGGCGAAAATCCTGGTGCTGGTTTTTATCATTCTGTTTATTCAAAAACGCCCGCGTGGCCTGTTCCCGCAACGCGGCAGAGCCGTTGAAGGATAAGAAAAGGATTCATTATGCTGACCTCAATACTCAGACAGGACCGCGGAGGACAGGTGTTACTGACCCTGCTGTTTGCTGCCGCGATCATCGTGCCTGTCCTCAACCTTGCTGTCCCGCAGGGGCATCCGCTTCATCTGGAAACTTACACTGTCTCGCTGCTGGGCAAATACCTGTGTTACGCCTTACTGGCACTGGCCGTCGATCTCGTCTGGGGTTATCTGGGCATTCTCAGTCTGGGCCATGGCGCTTTCTTTGCCTTGGGCGGATACGCCATGGGCATGTACCTGATGCGCCAGATTGGTGACCGGGGGGTGTACGCGAACCCCGAACTGCCGGATTTCATGGTCTTCCTGAACTGGACCGAATTACCCTGGTTCTGGCACGGCTTCGATCATTTCTGGTTGACCTGCCTGATGATCGTGCTGATCCCGGGGGCATTAGCGTTTGTCTTTGGCTGGCTGGCATTCCGCTCGCGGGTTTCGGGTGTGTATCTGTCTATCATGACACAGGCACTGACCTTTGCGCTGATGCTGGCTTTTTTCCGCAACGAGATGGGCTTTGGCGGCAATAATGGCCTGACGGATTTTAAAGACTTGCTTGGTGCCGACTTGCAGGCCGACACCACGCGAATTGCCCTGTTTGTTGCCAGTGTGCTGGCCCTGATCCTTGGTTATCTGATTTGCCGCGCCGTCGTCGCCAGCCGGTTAGGCAGTGTGGTGATCGCCATCCGTGATGCCGAACCCCGTACGCGTTTCATCGGCTATAAAGTGGAACATGTCAAACTGGCGATTTTTGTCCTGTCTGCCGTTCTGGCTGGCATTGCCGGTGCGCTTTACGTACCGCAAGTCGGCATCATCAACCCGGGAGAATTCGCCCCGCTCAACTCTATTGAAATCGTGGTGTGGGTTGCCCTTGGCGGCCGTGCCACTTTGTATGGCGCCGTCATCGGTGCGGTACTGATCAATTATGCCAAAAGCTGGTTTACGGTGGAGTTCCCGGAAGTGTGGCTCTTTGCCCTCGGCAGCCTGTTTGTCCTCGCCACCCTTGTTCTGCCCAAAGGTCTTGCCGGCCTGCTGCAACGCCGTGAGGTATCCGCATGACAACAGTCACCACGCTCAACCCGCACGCCACGTCATCACGGCTGGACAAGCTGCTGACGCACAATCCGTTACAGCCGCTGGCTCGTCGTCATGAAGTCTTTGACTTCCTGAAACCTCAGCACCACCCGCTGATCGACACCCGACACAACATACTGCTGTATGTCGAAGGCGTTTCCGTCTCCTTCGATGGTTTCCAGGCCATCAATGATCTCAACCTCTACATCAAAGAAGGTGAACTGCGTTGCATCATCGGGCCAAACGGGGCCGGTAAAACCACCATGATGGACATCATTACCGGGAAAACGCGCCCTGACAGCGGCCAGGTCTGGCTTGGTTCGAATCTCAACCTGCTGAACATGGATGAAGCGGAGATTGCCACTGCCGGTGTCGGCCGTAAATTCCAAAAACCCACCGTCTTTGAATGCCTGCCGGTCTGGACCAATCTGGAACTGGCCATGACCGGCCCCAGAGGGGTCTGGCAGACCTTCAGAGCACGCCTTTCTGGCGAACAAAAGGACAACATTGAACAGGTACTAGTACTGATTGGATTAGCTGAGCAGCGCCAGATGCTGGCGGGAAGTTTATCTCACGGCCAGAAACAGTGGCTGGAAATTGGCATGCTGCTGATGCAGAAACCCAAGCTACTGCTGGTTGACGAGCCGGTGGCAGGCATGACGCATCAGGAAATGGATCGAACCGCCGAGTTGTTGCGCTCACTGGCCGGACAGCACTCTGTGATGGTTGTCGAGCACGATATGGATTTCGTTCGCTCCATCGCCAGCACAGTGACCGTGCTCCATCAGGGGCATGTGCTGGCTGAAGGCAACATGGCAGAGATTCAGAACAATGACAAAGTCCGGGAAGTGTATTTAGGTCAGTAAGTTTTTCACTGAACGTTAAAAGGAATCACTATGTTAGAAATACAAAAATTGAACCAGTTTTACGGTGAAAGCCATACTTTGTGGGATCTTGAACTGTCTGTCCCCGAAGGTCAGTGTACTGTGCTGATGGGCCGGAACGGTGTAGGAAAAACCACGCTGTTACAATGCATTATGGGCTTAATCAAAGCCCGCAGTGGACAAATTACCTTTAACGGACAGAACTTATTACCGCTGACAACCGAAGCCCGCCCGCGCTGCGGCTTGGGCTATGTGCCTCAGGGACGGCAAATCTTTCCCCTGCTGACCGTACAGGAGAACCTGCAAATTGGCCTGCCTGTGCGCCCGCGCGGCGACCGCCGCATTCCCTCATACATCTACGATTTGTTTCCGGTATTAAAAGACATGCTGCACCGACGGGGCGGCGATTTATCCGGTGGCCAGCAACAGCAGCTCGCGATCGCCCGCGCACTGGTACTGGATCCGACATTGCTCTTACTGGATGAACCCACCGAAGGCATTCAACCCAACATCGTACAAGAAATCGGCGACATCATCCTGAAACTGAACCAAGAGCTCGGCCTGACTGTGCTGCTGGTTGAGCAAAAGCTGCCTTTTGCACGTAAAGTCGGCGACCGTTTTTGTCTGCTGGATCGAGGCCGAACCGTCGCCAGCGGAGAAATGGCAAGCCTTTCTGAGGCTCACATCCGGGAGTATCTTACCGTATGACGCAGAGCGATCTGATGAGAGGCGATCTTAAAGGGACAGGCATATTACCCCTAACGGGACAGACGCGATTAAATGGGTCATGCACACCGAAAAGACACTAAAAGGACAGACACTTCAAGGCAGATTCTGCGGATTAGATGAAAGTTACAACTTTCTCAATTTCACTAGATTGAGTATTGCGTCGATTTGTTTACGATCCGATTTCTCATCCAACTCGCGCTCATATACTGTTTATACATCCAGTTATTTTTGTGAGCGCATCCATGACAACAGCCAGAAATCAGCAAATTTGCCTTGAGGCCACAGCCTATTACCACTGCGTCTCCCGGTGTGTTCGTCGCGCTTTCCTCTGCGGGCTGGATGAAGGGTCCGGTGTTAGTTATGAGCACCGCCGCAGCTGGGTTGAAGACAGACTGTTTGCACTAGCAAAAGTATTTTGTATCGACCTATGTGCTTACGCCATTATGAGTAATCACTATCACCTTGTACTGCATATTCACAAAGCTAAAGCTGACTCTTTGTCTGACAGTGACGTCATTGATCGCTGGCTATCGTTTCACAATCCGCCCGTCTTGATCCAACGTTACCTGCGAGGAGATATTCGTACCCAGATTGAATACAAAGCAGTCTGTTCCATCATTCAGACCTGGCGGCAACGTCTCTACAGCATCAGCTGGTTTATGCGGTTGCTCAATCAATTCATTGCCACCGAAGCCAATAAAGAAGATGGTTGTAGCGGACACTTCTGGGAGGGACGATTCAAAAGTCAGGCCCTACTGGATGATAAAGCACTGGCCGCAGCTATGGCGTATGTCGATTTAAACCCCGTCCGTGCCGGTATAGCTGAAACACCGGAAACATCAAACTTCACGTCAGTCAAATCACGTCTCGATAACTTGTCTAAACCCAAGACCAGCGCTACTTATCTGTATCCTTTTATTGGCCAGAGCAGCAGCACGCGAGAAGGAATCCCCTATCATCTGGCGGATTATCTGGGACTTCTCGACTGGATCGGCAGGCATTTTCATGAAGGCAAAACGGGGCAGATTGCTCACGACGCGCCGCCCATTCTTAAACGATTAGGACTGGATGGTTCACCTTGGCTGCGCACATACAAACAATTTGAGAAAGGCAGCCTCATAGGGGCAAAGTCGTCAATGACAGCCGGCCTGCCAATAATGGGACGGAAGCGTATTTCCGGCACTCAGTTACCCGCCAATTAAACCTTGATCGGTCAATCGTTACAAAGCTTCAGCATAAGACTTTGGATCGGGTCAACGCATCTCAAATCACTGCTCATTTCTCGCTTATTGCTAGTTTTACTGGTTATCCTCCACTTTCCCTGCATCTGGCTCCATTTTTGTTAAGAGTCCAAATCCTTTCAAACCAAATAGCCACCTCAAATAAAATTCAACCGGTTAGCCTGCTAATTTGCCTGTCCCATTTAGGTACGACTATCCCAAAAGTGCCTGTCCTGTTTTCTTTTCCTAAAAGTTATCCCACTGCGGCTGATCGCCTCCCAACTGCTCCACCAGAAAATCAATCAGCACCCTGACCTTCTCAGGTAAGTGCTTACGTTCCGGGAACATGGCATAAACAGCATGCAGCGGTAAAACATAATCAGACATTACCGGAATCAATTTTCCGGAGGATAAATCCGGACCCACGATAAAGGTCGGCATCTGACAAATACCCAAACCGGCAACCAAGGCATCTCGCAGCACTTCACTGTTATTAGCCTGGAAATTCCCTCTGGGCTGAATGCTCTCTACACCAGCAGATCCTTCAAATCGCCATTCTGCACCGCCACGAAAATAGCTGTAATACAGACAGTTATGCTTCTGTAAATCCGCAGGGGATTGCGGCGTTCCGTGTATTTCCAAATAGTGCGGAGAAGCGCAAAGCACACTTCGGCAAGGCGCTAAACGCCGCGCAACAAGGCTGGATTCAGGGATGTGGCCAATACGGATGGAGAGGTCATAACCCCCTTCGATAAGATCGACCATTTTGTCATCCAGTGTCATTTCCAGCCGGATATCGGGATACCGTTGCAGAAACTCAGGGATCAACGGACTGATATGCAAGCGCCCAAACGTCATCGGGACAGTCACTTTTAGCAGTCCGCTGGGGTTGCCCTGTAACTGACCGAGTTTATCTTCAGCATCACGAGCAAGCTGATAAGCGGCTCTGGCAGATTCAAAGTATTGCTCACCGGCATCGGTCAGACTCAGACTGCGCGTAGTCCTGTTCAGCAGTCGCGTCCCCAGTTTCGCTTCAAGGTAATTGATACGCTTACTGACTGCAGATTTAGTGATCCCCAACCGTTCTGCTGCTGCTGAAAAGCTGCCACATTCCACCACAGTGACGAAAACAGGAATAGCACTGAAAGCATCGTTATCACGCATTTGTATACTATTACTCAACAGTGTTTTTCTATTGAACCCAATTATAAACCTCATAGACACAATATAAAATCTATCTCACCCACCACACAACAAATTGGATCACCTATGCTGAAACTGTCCCCTGCGCTGCTTGCTCTTTTTGCGGGCGCCATGTTGTCGCTCATGATTCTGCTCAATAGCCAGTTGGCCGCATACAGCTCTCCTCTACTGGCCTCCTGGATTGCACATGGCATCGGGGCAGCCTTTGCTGGCTTGATATTGTTCGTCTGTCATTTTCGGAGCAAACCGACTCGCCCGGCAACCAAACCTGTTCCCAAGTGGGCTTATCTGGGCGGTATTCCCGGTGCATTGACCGTGATTCTGGCTGCGGCTACGGTAAATAGCCCGTTGGGACTGTCAGGCTCTGTGGCTTTTATGCTGGTGGGGCAGACACTTTTCGCGATGCTCAGTGATGTGTTAGGGCTCATGGGCTCGAATAAAAGGAAATTTTCTTCGCAAGATTTAGCTGTGGTGTGCTGCATTCTCTCGGGCAGCATGCTGATCATTTTTACACCAAGCTGATTATTAAAATATTCCTGATTAATGAGGATACACCATGACCTGGTTCATTTTTTTTGCTGTACTCAACGGTATTTGTATTAGCCTAAGCCGCATTTTGAACGGTCGGTTAAGTCTTGACCGAACTGCAATGATCTCATCTTACTGGAACCACCTGATAGGGTTTATCTTTCTGTCACTACTCGTGCTGCTTGTTCATGGCAGCTCTTTCACTTTGCCACAAAATACCCCATTAAGTGCGTACGCAGGGGAGTCATTGGTGTGTTGTTTGTGGCGATAAATAGCCTTGTGCTCCCCAAAATTGGAGCAATGAGAACAAGCTTGCTGGTGATCAGCGGGCAAATGCTGGTGGGTGTTTTACTTTCCCTGGTTTTGCTGTTCTTAAAGGGACAGTCACTTTTAGATATGATCTGGCCAATCGCGGGAATGATATTGATTTTGTTCGGTGTGTCTCTCAACCAACAGCGTCAGACCACCCCTGACAGAAAATCCGATGCTGAGCTGGCGTACCATGTATTCAACAACAAAAAGCCCACGAGATAACGTGGGCTTTGATTCGATCAGCTTAATGGATTAAGCCTGTGACAGGGGTCTGCAAATTGCAGTTATCATTGTAATTTATTATTTGGAACAGGGGCCAGAAACGGCGCTAACGCTTCGAAAAGTCGATCAATTTCTGCCTGAGTATTGTAATGCATGAAACCAATTCGGACGACGCCGCCACTTTCAAGCACGCCCAACTGCTGACACAGCCCTAACGCATAAAAATGACCGTTCCAGACGCACATATTCTGTTTACCCAGGTGAGCAGCTATATCCGACGGCGGTACATTATCAATACGTATCGCAAACGTCGGGGTACGTTCTGCGAGCCGTTTCTCGTCCTCAATACCCAACAAAGTGATGTTGCTGAATTTTCTGACCCAGTTCAAAAAGTGCTGGCTCAGCGTTGCTTCATAAGACTGATACTGAGTGTAACTGGCTGTCAGGCGCTCGCGTAAGCTGTCCTGCGGATCGCCCCACTGTGCCAGATAATCAATGGCAGCCACAACACCGGCCAACCCTTCAAAATTCTGGGTGCCCGTTTCAAAGCGTCCCGGACCGAGATCGGTCGCAGGTTCAACTTTATACGGCTTCAAAGTCTGCAGCCACTGAGGCGCCACATATGCGATTCCCACATGCGGACCAAAAAACTTATAAGCCGAACACGCCAGAAAATCACAGCCCAGTGCCTGCACATCCACCAGATTGTGCGGGGCGTAGTGCACGGCATCAACATACACTTGCGCGCCGACCTTGTGTGCTGCTTTTACAATACGTGCCACGTCCACCAGCGAGCCGGTCGTATTCGACGCATAGGTGACGGCCACCAGCCGCGTCTTATGATTCAGCAAAGACTCAAAGTGCTCGTAGTCTAACGTGCAGTCGGGTTCATTCACCCGCACCTGGCGAACCAATACCCCTTTGTCATCTGCCGCTTGCTGCCAGCTGGAGACATTCGAATAATGATCCAGAGACGTCACAATCACTTCATCCCCCTGCTTCCAGTCGCGTGAAATGGCACGGCTGAGCTGAAAAGTCAGTGAGGTCATATTCGGACCAAAGACAATATTGTCGGGCGACGGCGCATTCAATAGTGCCTGAACCGACTGACGCGCCTTTGCCATGAGTGACACTGTCACCTCACTGGAGAAAAACGAACCGCCCAGGTTGGCATTGTATCGGCCAAGATAATCCGTCATCGCCTGTAAAACACTGGCGGGCACCTGTGCGCCACCCGGTCCGTCAAAGAAATACACAGGGGCATCATTGATCTGTTGATCCAGTGCAGGGAACTGCTGTCGAACACTTGAGACATCAAACTGCATACTGCGTCTCCCGGGCGGTCAGAACAAACAGGTCCATATAGCCTTTTTGATCTTTTTTCACAGCCTTAATCGGACGCGCATTATGCCAGAGCTGATCATCGGCCAGAATCGCAACCTCACCCTGCTCGAGCGCCATGCTCAGAAAAGGCAGTTGATTTTTGTTTTTGTAGACCAGAAACTCACCGCCCTCGATGTTTTCACGCCCAATCCCAATCACCGCAATGTGATTAAAACCATCCTGATGAACCCCTTCCGGCGCCACCTGAGTCTCGCCCTCCAGCGTCGCAATACGAATCTGATGAATTTCAATTTCCTGATCATCTGATAAGGCATTGGCGCGTTTAAACACTTCACACATTTCACGCATTCCGGCACTGAAGAGTATCTTGTCTTCCAAAGGCTCAAAAGTGCGGCTGACATTGCCCTGAAAGTGGTTAATGTCGTCAGATTGAACAAAAGCTCTGACCGGCATGTGCTGCACACCACTGGCGGTCGCTTTTACAATGGAATAGCGGCGAAGACGGTATTCACCATCTGCGTGCCCGGTTTTGGGTAAATGATTAAACGAAGGGGAAAGCTCATTGATAGCCTGTCCGCTTAATTGTGTAAGTTGAAAAGTACGATCCAGTGAAACATTCATTGCATCAGCTCCTCTTAGCAGCGCCTTATCCCTAGCCGTCCGAAACTGTGCCGGACGCTCTCCTATTTGCATCAAACCACAAACAAGAGATTAACAATTCAGTTACAAGGTAGGGTAAAGGAAAATTCGACAATGCCAAGATCAAACAGACATAAACTTCATTAAATTAGTTAAATTAAGAATATTTAACTAATAAAGTGATTATGACTGGCCTAACAGTCTGGGTTTTTAACAGGGCATCATGAAAAAGCAGTGTTCCTTGCTAGAAAAAATCATAACCATCTGATTTTTATAGATTACTGATTTGACACTCGGGCTGCGGCACTGATGTAAACTTGTCAAAAAGCCAGCATAAAATACCGTTTGTGATGCGTGTCCCACCAAAAATATTGATAATCTCTTCATGTACAGAGGAAGTGAAAACGCAGAGTGTAAAAAACCTCCTGCCATTTCTGACAGAAGGTCTGTAAATCTGGAGGATACTAAACGGAGCCGTCTGGTGGCAGCTTAAGGGCGGTATGGGGTATAAACGTAATTGTCACCAGATTTTTTATAAAATGCGTTATCAATGATGGCATAGGTAATGCCAGATACCACAGCAAAGGTTACCAATTCGGGTAAATTGGTCCGGTGGTACTCCCTGCGTGGGCGTTCCTTAATGACGACAACCTCACGATGGTGATAATGTCTGTCCGGTTTACGATGATGGTGTCTGTGCTTATGTTTATAGTATTTTTTATAACCATGATCATAACCATGGTCTCTGCCACCGTGATCTCTGCCTCCATGAGCAAAGCTGGTTGCTGGTGCAATCAGAGACACGCACAAGATACCAATCCATAGAGTTTTCATATAACACTACCTGTTTTTCTACATATGTGTAGAGCGTACATATTGCTTGGTAAAGCAGTGTCAACCGCAAGTAAACCTTAAGTAAAATCACGCTTACAAAAGCGCAACATACTGCATAAAAGAAGATCGTCACAGATGCCTGAAAATACAAACAATTTCGCCGAAGATAGCACACGAAGCCTTATCGGACTGGGCTGCCCCGACTTTACTCTGGCCGCTTACATTGAACACAGGCCACCTATGCCGGAATTAGCATATCTGGATCGATTACAGCCGGCGACATCAGGTGAAATCCATACTATCGGCCAGGCGTGCGGCAACGGCTGGCGAAAAGTGTTCAATGTGTACGCTAAGCTGATTTACGCCCTCGACAGCAAGGTGTTTCCTCACTCAACGAATGCACCGAGCTGGCAGTCATTCAGAGATGATTTCCTTCTCCAGCAATCCAGCCAAACAGCGCTGTTATTCAATCCGCCTGTTCTTGATGTGACTGAGACCGTCCCCCGCTATCACATCATTATGGGCAGAACCTACGCCAAGAAGCTGATTCACGAAGAGAAACTAACTGTGCCATTCATCTGGCTGGATAATGAATTCGCACTCAACCGCGAGCACAAGCTGGTCATCTGCCCCTACTTTGATTATCGCCAGCTCTCCAATAGCAAAATCGATCGATTGGCGAGTATCCTGGCCGGATTTACCCGGCACATATAAGTGTCTGTCCCGCTAAAGCAGCCTGTCACAATCGTGTCTGTCCCACGAAAGCATCTATGCTTTTAAGGGATCAACAAGCCCGATGACTGTCGTATAGGTGCTCTATGTTCAATGAACTGCAAACCATGATTTTCGAGCTCGGGATCATTGTGGTCAGTTCAGCGTTAATCGGCACCATTTTCCTGTACGCCCGCCAGCCTATTATCCTGGCGTACATCGTTGCCGGCATTGCTCTTGGACCGAGTGGCTTAGGCTTGCTGAATGACAACGACAGGATCATCCAGTTCGGCCAGTTCGGTGTCATCCTTCTGCTGTTCCTGCTGGGTCTGAACCTGCAACCGTTCAAGCTGCTGAGTCTCTTTAAAGAGAGCGCGCTGATCACACTGGGGACCTGCTGTCTTTTCTTTCTGGTGACATTGGGGTTTAGCTTGCTGATCGGCCTGTCCCTTGGTGATTCCCTTGTGGCTGCCGCCGCGCTGATGTTCTCCAGTACCGTCATCGGGTTGAAATTGATCCCAACCACTACCCTTCACCATCAGCGTGTGGGTGAAGTCATGACCAGCGTGCTACTGATACAAGACATACTGGCTATCATTGTGATTCTGTTCCTGAATGTGCGTGAACCGGATGACATGATCAGCGCCTTTGTGCTCATCCTGCTGAAATTAGGATTGCTGTGCCTGCTGGCATATTTAGGCGTCCGTTACCTGGTGCTTCCCCTGTTTCGTCGTTTTGATGTCATTCAGGAATACACTTTTGTCACTGCACTGGCATGGTGCCTGCTGTGGGCGGAAATGGCTCACCTGGCGGGCTTGTCCTATGAAATCGGGGCATTCGTCGCCGGACTGTCCATCGCCATCAGCCGGGTGTCGCAAGCCATCTCCCTGCACCTGAAACCCTTGAGGGAATTTTTTCTGATTTTATTTTTCTTCGCGGTAGGCGCAAAAATGGACATCACGCAAGGTGGTACCGTTCTGCTTTGGGGTGGGCTGTTTGGCATCCTGCTGGTGGTAGTCAAAGCGACAGGTTTCATGATTGCGCTGAAGCTGGCAAACGAAAAAGCCCCTCAGGAGCTGTCTGCCCGGCTCAGTCAAGCCAGCGAGTTTTCCCTTTTGCTGGCCTATTCAGCCTTAACTGCCGGTCTGGTTTCCGATCAGGGTATGCTCTTTATTCAGGCTGCAACACTCACAACTTTCATCCTGTCCACTTACTGGGTCGTCAGCCGCTTTCCTACGCCGATTTCAAGTGTAAGCAATCTGCGCAAAGACTGATTGCCCGTCAGGCTGCCTGCCGCTGGCACTGCATAGAAAAATGATTCTGGGGAGTGATGTGATACCACATTTCGAACTGCGCTGCGTTTTTGCCTTTCATCACAGGCTGTAAGAATATACGGTAACCCATGAGATCACGCTGTGCATCATAATCAAAAGGATTGGCCTGGTTGGGGTCTGACAGAATTTCCCGTTTCATTGATAACGGTTTTAAACGGTATTCACCATCCAGTGACTCCAGGTGATAGTCGACAAACAAATTGAATTCCAGCTCAGTTTTGCCTTGATCCTGATAGCGAATCCATTCTTTAGAATTCACTTTGCCATCAAGTTGAAAATCATAATTCACCCAGCTTTCTTCTTTGTCTGACGCTTTTTCATCGGGCAGGCACTGCCACTTACCGACCAATTCTGACATGGATGCCAGATCCGTGGTGGCGTGCACATGACTGGCCACCCCAAACTGAGTTGCCAGCAACAATGATACGGCCACATATCTGCCCTGCTTCCATGAGTTCATCGATTCACCTACACGATTATTGTCAGATCCGTTTACTAACATAGCGAACTTAAGATAATGTCTCCACAAGCTTTTACCAAAATCGGGCATTAAAAAAGGAGCCATCGCTCCTTTTCAATATTCATCCGTTATTCAGACCAAACGCCAACGCTTATGATGACTTCGCCTGGAGGTGCCCGGTATGCGTTGTGGCCTGAGTTTTCTCAGTGCCGCCCGTCTTGTTTGCCAGCCTTTCTGCAATGTTAGCCAGCAAATGCTGAACCGGCACAATCGGCCCCATCATATTCACCCGCATCGCAGAGCCCACGGCTCCCAAATGCAATTCCGAGACGTCAGAGGCCGAGTAGTTGTACTTATAGTTAAACTTGTCGATTGCCAGATGAAGCAGATCAAACTCCTTCCGGTGACAAGAAATATATGCACGCCAATACATAGCATCCAGCACTTCATCAGACGAGTATGCCCGCAGAATAAAGCGCCAGCTGCCATCTTCACCGTAAAAATCCAGCGGGAATATCTGTTTTGTTTTTCTTCTATTGAACAAGGTAAATCGATCCACTTAGCCAGCGAGACTCATAGGATTATCCAAGGATTGAAACAGATTGGAAGCAAAAAATAATAAATTTGACATTCGGATTCAGGAAGTCATCCGCGTCTGGTTATGAAGTGATTTGAGTGCTTGAGGATTCACCAAAACGTCACCTGATTGTGAAACGTCGGGGTAAAGCGTAAGGATGCAATCTTCGGGAGGATATCATAAAAAAATGCATTTTTCAGGCTTGTAGAAAAAATAACTGCGCCTATAATGCTGAAAACCGGAGCGTCTGCCAACGCTCCGGTTTTTTTGTGCCTGCTCTTCAGGAAACTTGCTATCTGCCAATAGCGCAAATCTGTCGAGCAATATCCGATAGTCACAGTGAAGATAAAGAAGGAACTTCCATGCGTATCGAACAAGACCTGAAACTGGGATTCAAAGATGTACTGTTTCGCCCGAAACGTTCAACCCTGAAAAGCCGATCTCAAGTTGAATTAACCCGCGATTTTACATTCAAGCATAGCGGCCGTCAATGGTCCGGCGTCCCCATTATTGCCGCCAATATGGATTCAGTCGGCAGCTTTGAGATGGCAAAAGCACTGGCAAAACACAATGTCATGACCGCTATTCACAAACACTATACGGTTGATGACTGGGCCGGTTTCATCAAAGAAAACAAGGCCGATGTCCTGAAACATGCCATGGTTTCTACCGGTACATCAGATGCGGATTTTCAGAAAACCAAAGACATCATGGCACTGAGCGACGATCTGATGTTTATCTGCATTGATATTGCGAACGGTTACTCTGAGCACCTGGTCGAGTACGTGGAAAAAGTCCGTCACGCATTCCCTGATAAAGTCATCAGCGCCGGTAACGTCGTCACTGGCGACATGGTGGAAGAGCTGATTTTGGCGGGTGCAGACATCGTCAAAGTGGGTATCGGCCCGGGTTCAGTGTGCACCACTCGCGTGAAAACGGGTGTCGGCTACCCGCAACTGTCTGCCATTATCGAATGTGCGGATGCCGCACACGGTCTGGGCGGACAAATCATTGGCGACGGCGGCTGCACCTGCGCCGGCGATGTCTCGAAAGCCTTCGGCGGCGGTGCCGATTTCGTGATGCTGGGCGGTATGCTGGCTGGTCATGAAGAAAGCAACGGCGAAATCGTTGAAAAAGACGGCCAGCAACTGATGAAATTTTACGGGATGTCGAGCCAGAGCGCGATGGACAAGCATTCCGGCGGTGTTGCCAACTACCGTGCCGCTGAAGGAAAAACCGTACTATTGCCTTACCGCGGCCCTGTGGAATACACCATCCAGGACATCATGGGCGGCGTACGCTCAACCTGCACCTACGTTGGCGCGGCGAAGCTCAAAGAGCTCACCAAACGCACCACGTTTATCCGAGTTCGTGAGCAAGAAAATAACGTGTACGGGAAAGAGTGATTCGCTGTTCAGACAAGTAAAATACAACGTAAAAGCCGTAATAGAAAAAGGTCGCCACAGCGGCCTTTTTCATTATTGCTGCCTATATGTATAAGTTCTAACAATAAGTTTCTTACGACATCAATCTGTAAGGTATGGCCACAAGCATATCAGCCACGATAGAACCGATGAGGATGGAAGTCACAATTTATTTAATTTGGGCGTAAGTGATGCAATTCGTACTAAAACGGGCTTTTATATTGAGCTTCGTTGATCAAATCCGATCGCGACTGTGAGAAAAGTTCAAGCCGATTTAGTCAACAAAGCCACGCGAAAGATGAAGTGATTCCCGTGTGTGAACTGATTATGGATGAAGTAAATGCTGATCCGGATATTTCAAAGGGTTTGTAGTTAACCTTCAATACAGATGTAAATAAGGCCGATTAGCGGCCTTATTTACATTCTTCAACTGTGTGTCGATTTACCAATTTACGCCAGTATTGAAAAATGTAATACGAAGATGGTAAATGAACAAATGCTGTCAGATAGTAGACATAGTTCATATTTTTCTGAATTGTGGATTCACTGAAACCATAAAGCTGAAAAATAAGCCTAACGATACCATTAATTAAAATAAACAGGATCACATGGCTGTTAGTCAGCGATGGTTTTTCATATACCGAAGCACGTACACCCAAAATAAGACTAATAAAGGTTGCACAGCTCCAAAGCTCAAAAAATGAAGGAAGAGCGTAATACCCTTGAGCAAGGTAAGTAATTACATTCATTCCGAACATACTAAGAACTACAGCAACATTTAGCAGAATCATCAGCCAAAAATAAATTTTCCCGAATTTTATCATGTCCTTGCTTACCTGTATTTACTCTGCGACTAACGAGTTAAATTTGCTTATCCAGTGCGACCTCTCTTTACCTCAGATTAAAACCTCATTGTAATAACGACCAACATAAGCAATGCACAAAAACACAGTCTTTCCTTACTATTACCCTATCAGTCAGGCAGTTAGGAAAACTATGCGTATCTATTGCAATGCGGTGAGCACGCAATTATCAGCAAGAGTAAATCGGTTGATGATGGCGCCCAGCTTTCTTGTTCCTGCCGGGGTCCTTATTGCGGATAAACGTTTGTCAGTACAATGAGTTACAAACACACATTGAAGTACTCAGCACATCTCCTGTGTGATGGTGGGGGTTTACCTTGACTCGTAGCCACATGAACTTTGCCCTTTTCGACGAATCAGACTTACAAGAAATGAATATTGTAAATCATTACATTTACTACACGACTACTGTCAAAGTATACAGGTTGATGATCAGATGTAATTTGCATATTATCACCGACCGTTGTGACATGTCACAACGAAGAAAACGATTAAAAGTGCTATAGATTTAATATGTTCCCAGAGAAGAAAACTGACGGTATGGACTACAAACCACTCGCAAAATTGTTCACCAGCGCAGATATCAGCAAGGTTGCAAAAGGCAATTTTAGCACTGTAGTAGAACTGCAAGAGTCCTACGGTGAGTTAGCTGATCTTGATACATTACGAGACATTTATGAAGAAGCTTACCGCCTGCTGCGATTGAAGTACCCTAACGAGTATGTAGTCAAGAATACAATTGCCAATCGCATTTTACTCGGAAAGCACTCCATGAACACTGCTAGCATGTTGAGTGAATTGCGCATAGGCATTAACAAAGCTGATTGTGTTGTTGTAAATGGCCTTTCTACTTGCTATGAAATCAAAACCCAGTTTGATTCTTTGAAACGATTGCCCGATCAGCTCCAAGCGTACAACCGTGCGTTCGATAAAACCTATGTTGTTACACACGAATCCCACCTAAATTCAGTTCTTAAGCTTCATGATGAAATGCCTGTTTTCGGGGTAATTAAAGCGAACAAAAATGGCAACTTAAGCCGACCAGTAAAAGAAGCTCCTCAAAACACAGCGTTTGATCTTGAACTCATGTACTACTCTCTTCGCAAACCTGAGTACACAAACATAGCCAAAACTGTGCTTGGCGAAGAACCAAAAGTACCATGCTATGAGCTCTTTGACTTTTGCAAATCAGTCTTCTGCTCACTCCCTTCTGATAAAGCCAATCAGCTTTTCAAAGAGAACCTGAAGCATTTTCGTAAGAACGATCACAAATTTATCAATTCGTTGCCAGAATCCCTAAAAAACATAGGGATTAGCTACAAGATCGATAGAAAAGGAAAAACCAGTATCATAAGCTCACTGTTGAATAACATAGAACAACAAAGAGGTTATACGAATGTACTTTCCATATCTAAGGGGCAAGCAGTTTGACTTAGGGGCTTTGAAAGATGTTGCACAAAGGTTACATCCGGGAAAAGTCAGGCCAATTATTGAACCGGTTAGAAAAAATATTAACCCATTAATTGCTGCTGTTAAAAAGCTCAATTCACACGGGATCACTCCAATAGTAATCATCAATGCTGAAGTTGGAGACTTAAAATCAGAATCATTACAGTCGAATTTCTCTCTTCTTCATGGTAATGGAGCGGCTTTCCTTCCATGCGTTCGCATTAACAATACAAATGCCCAACAGACAATTCCATTTTTAAATCAGTTAGATGGTGATGGGATTTTGTCCACTTCCCCTTTAGCGAGACAATTCAAAACTAGAGGTTTCCAGTTGCCTCCGGTATTCAGCCGGAGGAATATTGCCTAAACTCTCGTGTGTTCGCTCTTCGTTGTAATCGCACATCCATACCCAAGCCATATCCCGAACCTGCTCAAGTGACTCGAACAAATAGGCATTCAAGAACTCGCGGCGAAATGACCCGTTGAAGCGTTCTACAAACCCATTTTGCTGAGGTTTTCCTGGCTGGATATAAACCAGCTCGATGTTATGAACCTCACACCAGTCGGTTAACTGGGACGATATCAGCTCTGGCCCATTATCCATTCGAAGCTGTTTTGGCAGACCTCGCTCCTGTTTCAAATGCTCTAAGGCGCGCACCACGCGTCCTGCGGGCAAACTCGTATCCACTTCTATCACCAGACATTCTCGGGTCGATTCATCAAGAATGTTCAGTGTCCGAAAACGCTTGCCACAATATAAGCTGTCATGCATAAAATCGAGTGCCCATTGATAGTTCGATTGATTCACCACATCTAATGGCGTAGCGATGCGAGCCGGTAATACGCGTTTTTGTCGCCTTTTTAGGTTTAACCCCATCCGGCAGTAAACTCGGTATACGCGCTTATGATTGAACCCTTTTCCCTTTCGTCGCATTCGCCTGAAGCATTTCCAGAATCCTGCATTGGGTGACTTCTCAAGCACCGCGTTCAGGGCATCGATGACATCGCTGTCGGCAATGCGCCAATCCTTGGGACTTCTGTAGTAGCTGGCCCGTCCCAAAAGCGTGAGTCGGCACGCACGGGTGACACTAAGACCTGCAGCCACCAACATACATGCACAATCGCGCTTGCTGCTTGCTACCAACCCTTTTTTTCGAACAGCTCCTTCATGGCCTGGTTTTCTAAACTGACGTCTGCGAACATCTTTTTGAGCTTGGCATTTTCTGCTTCAAGCTCTTTGATTCGCTTGAGCTCAGAGGCATCCAACCCGCCATATTTGGCTTTCCAGTTATAGTAGGTGGCGCTGCTAATCCCGTGCTGGCGGCAAATATCATCGACCTTCAGGCCAGCATCCGCTTCTTTGAGAATCGCGACTATCTGTGTTTCGGTGAACCGTGACTTCTTCATGGTGATCTCCTGCTGTTATGTGGCAGAAATCTCCAGTTTAGACTGTCTC